>CAZSGP010000003.1:5000-399165 GCA_964606485.1 uncultured Planctomycetia bacterium
TTTATGGCCCTCGCTGTTTGTTATTTGTGGGCAGGCGTTCAAAATGGACTTTTAAAAATGAATGAGCTGCGTGAAAAGGCCGGATCGGACATTCAGATGTCCGAAGAGCGCTTAACTCAGCAGATTCAAGGTCTTCAAGCGGACCTCGATCAGCTCAGAGCTCAAAATGTGCTTACAGCTTCCAAAGCAGAGTCTGCCAAAAGCTACGCTGTTTATACACGCAAGCAAAGCGTTAATTTTGAAAAGCGTACCGAAAATAACTTCGGCAATGTTTACACGCGCGTTAGGAGCTTGGCTAAGAGCCAGAACGAATCTCCTGCTCAGTGATTCAAATTCGCCGATCCAAAGAGAGAGGCTTTTTTGATCACGGCTGGCTAAGAACGCACCATACTTTTTCCTTTGCCGATTATTTTGATCCGAAGTTTACTGGGTTTCGTTCGCTTCGCGTGATCAATGAGGATTTTGTAGAAGCAGGAAAAGGTTTTGGAACGCACCCCCACCGGGACATGGAAATCATTACGTATATCCTAGAGGGCGCTGTCGAGCACAAAGACAGTATGGGTAACGGATCTATTATTCAGCCTGGTGATGTTCAGAGAATGAGCGCAGGAACAGGTGTGACTCACAGCGAGTTTAACCCGCTCAAAGACCAGGCGCTTCATTTGCTTCAGATTTGGATATTGCCCGAAAAAAAATCGATCCCCCCAAGCTATGAGCAAAAAAGTTTAAACCCGGATGACAAGCTAAATCGATTGTGTTTGGCTGCGTCCGGTAAAAATGCGCACTCCTATGTAAAAATTAACCAGGATGTGGATCTGTACATTGCTAATCTGGAGAGTGGTAAATCCGTTAAACACGCACTGAGCTCTTCTCGTTTTGCTTGGGTGCAGGTGGCGCGAGGATCCGTGATTGTGAATCAGGCGCCGTTAGAAGAGGGGGATGGCGCTGCTGTCAGCGCTGAGGAAAATTTATTTATCACTGCCAAAGATAATTCTGAGATTCTGCTTTTTGATTTAGCCTAATGAAAACGACTCGATTAGCCGCTTTTTTTGGTCTTACCGGTGTCCTGCTTGGCGCATTCGGCGCTCACGCCTTAAAGGCTCATCTTGAGCCCGAAATGATGCAGATTTACCAGACAGGTGTGTTGTATCAATTTATACACGCACTCGCGCTCCTTTTTGTCGGGAGAACGAGCGCCCCTGTAAAGCCTGGGCCCATTTGGCCAGCTTATTTATTCACCGTCGGAATTATTTTATTTTCAGGAAGTTTGTATCTACTTTCTTTGACTGGCTTGCGTTGGTTGGGGGCTATAACGCCTCTCGGCGGAATTTGTTTTGTGGCGGGATGGGTCACTCTTCTGGTGAAGTATGAATTTTAAAAGCCCCGCTGTTTGGCTTCTGGTGACAATTGCGCTTTTATGGGCGTGCACGTATTTGCCACTTATAATCAAAGACGACAAAATCCGTTCGTGGGTGATGCGGTGGGTATTGGTACCGGTGAGCATTGTGATTATGATTTACGTATACCCAGTTGGAATTGAAATTTTTAAAAAAATCGCTCTACGTTGAGATGCTGCTACGGTTTTGGGTTTCAACCGTTTGTTTGGCGATAATTCCTGTTACGGTGGTTTGGGCAAGGCCGAGCGTTCAGGAAAGTCAGATTTTTGACGCCCAAATCGCTCAGGAGATTAGTGATTTTGAAGCGTCGCTAAAGAAGTCAGAGCCCAATCCAAGGGCTAAGGCGATTCAGGAGTTTGAGCAAACCAAAAAGCAGAAGGTGGCGGATTTTCAGGCGAGGCTCTTGGGGTTTTCGGCTGGCCAGAAGAGTATTTTGCAGAATGAGTTTGCGTCGGAGCTTGCGGCGGATCAAAAGGCTTTTAATGAAAAGTTAAAAACAATCGGACCGGATACTTCGAATTTGCAGGATAAGCGAAAAAAATTTATGAAACAGATTCAAGAAAAAATGACCGAGTTTTACGCTTAAATTAATTAAAAAAGGAGAATGGAATGGATCGGAAAAATATCTCAAGCGGTTCTAAATGGGAGCCAATATTGGGCTACTCAAGAGCCGTTAAAATTGGCAAACAAATTTTTGTTTCTGGAACAACGGGTTCAGGCGCGGACGGAAAAGTGACCGGCGACTCCTACGCTCAAACCAAGCAAGCGATCCTGAATATTCAGGCGGGTCTAGCTCAAGCTGGCGCGAGTCTCAAGGATGTGGTGCGTACGAGAGTTTATTGCGTGAACATCGAAGAGTGGGAAAAGATTGGGAAAGCGCACGGGGAATTTTTTGGAGAGATTCGCCCAGCGCTGGCCATGGTCGAAGTGAAGCGCTTGATTTCCCCTGAAATGCTTGTGGAGATTGAAGCGGACGCGGTGATTTCATAACCAATTTTAAAAAGGAGATTTCAAATGGGTAGTCCAGTGGTGGTGCTTGAAACGAATGCAGGAAATATCGAAATTGAACTCATGCCTCAGGTTGCGCCGAAAGCGTGCGAAAATTTTATGGGTCTCGCGGATAAGGGTTACTACAACGGACTTATTTTTCACCGCGTGATTCGCGAGTTTATGATTCAGGGTGGGGATCCGACCGGAACGGGTTCGGGCGGAGAATCGATCTGGGGAAAAAATTTTCAGGACGAGGTGAACATTGATGTTAAATTCAATAAGCCTGGGATTCTAGCAATGGCAAACGCAGGCCCCAACACCAACGGAAGCCAGTTTTTCATCACAACGGCTAAAACGCCATGGCTTCATCAGAAGCACACTATTTTTGGAAAAGTGATTGCGGGCTACGACGTCGTCGAAACGATTGAAAAATGTGACGTGAACGGGGAAGACCGACCGCTCAAAGAGCAAAAAATTGTAAAGGCGTATGTCCGGAAATAAATTCTTAGCGCTATTTTTTGTTTTAGGGCTAGGGTTGGGGTTGGAAGCGCTGGACGCCGCTGCGGCCGAGGGTGTACGCAATATTCAAGTTCAAGCTGAGTTTCGTGTGGGTGCTAGCGTTTTCCAGGGCAACACCCAAACTCGCTCAGAGTCGTCGACAGTGCAAATGTTGGTGGTTAGCGACGGTCTTGAGGGGAAAATATTTATTGGTTCACAGCTGCCGTATCTGGAGTGGTATCGAAACTACCTTCAAAACGAAGGGTACCTCACGGGAAATATTGTTTTTCGCGACGTTGGAGCGAGTCTCGTGGTGCGGCCAAGAATTGTGGGTGGTCGCATAGAGGTTTCGTTGACGCCTGAAATTTCGTACCAGACGCAGGATGGTATCGGGGCCATTCAGGTTTCAAAATTATCAACCACGCTTTACGCGGTAAACGGGCAAACGCTGGAAGTGGGCGGTTCGACCAGTGTGTCGGAATTTGGGAATCGATTTTACCGCACCGAAAGCGGGCAGTCTCTCCGAGTGCTTGTGACGCCGCGGATTTTAGAATAGGAGCTATTCTTTGAATCCGGAAGATATTCAGTTTCCTGTATTGTGTCATTACAAAGTTATTTCGATTGACCGCGATGGGATGCAGTCGGACATTGAAAAAGTTTTTTTGGAAGTGAATATTCGTGTGCGCTTTCAGCGCGGGCATAATTCGGAAAACGAAAAGTACGTAACCTATAATGCCGACGTAATGATTCACTCGCTGGAACTGATGCGTTATATCGACCGGGCGCTCAAAGCGATTGATGGCGTCAAGATTGTTCTATAATGAAATGGAGTTTTAAATGATTATTGTCGGAGCATTTGCTCTTATTCTAGTGCTGGTAGCGGTGTTGATGGTCTGGCTCAGCAAGGGAAGTGGCCAAGATGGCTCCGCGGGCGGATCGATCGTGAAAGAACTCCACGATCAACTTGAGATTAATCGAGCACTGAGACAAGAAAACACCCAACTAAAAAAACAAATCGAAAAATTAAGCCACGGCAAATAGAATTACACGAGTCTTATTTGTCCCACCAACTCGGCAATGAAACCGCCAAATAGTATTGTCTTAGCATATCAACCATATCCGGTGTAAGCATGTACCCTCCTTTTTGATGATGCAAGTATGCCTTTTATTTGTAAAAAATAGATTAAGAATGGATAAATTTTCGATGATAAACTGTCTGACATGGCCCTCTCTCTAAACGCCGCAACATACGCAGATTTTAAGGCCCAACTCGCTAACTCTAATTGTTTGGATTGTGCTCTTTCAGCGGGGAGAACCCATATCGTGGTAGACCGGGGAAATTCCAATGCTTCCGTTTTAATTGTGGGTGAAGCTCCCGGTGAGAATGAGGATCTGCAAGGTAGGGCGTTTGTGGGTCGCGGTGGAAAGCTTTTAGACCAGCTGATGAAAGAGGTGGGTTTTGACACGGAGTCCGAGTCGCTAATCATCAACGTTGTCAAGTGCCGCCCGCCAGATAACCGGCGGCCAAAACCGGAGGAGGCCAAAGCTTGCTTTCCTTATTTGCGTCAGCAAATTGATTTCGTGAAACCAAAATTTGTTTTGCTTTTGGGTGCGACGGCGCTCAAACATTTGATACCCGAAAAAAAAGATTTTTCAATGAAGTCGCAGGTCGGAAAATTTTTCGAACACGCCGATTTTCCTCAAGCTCAAATCATGGTGTTGTACCACCCGGCCTACATTCTAAGAGATCCGAGAAAAAAACCTGACATGCTCGGACACCTTCAATTTTTTAAGTCGGCGTACTCGCGTTGAAAAATCGCACCCTTTTCTTCATACCACTTTTTTTGGTTCTAGTCTCAAGCGCCTTACTTGCAAGCCAGGAGCAGGACCAATGGTCAAAGGATCTGTGGTGTCCGCGCTATACGCGCCAACATTCGGTTGTTGTGAAAGGTGTGTTGGAGGGAATTGCCTTTGAGAAAGAATACCCAGTTCCCGGCCCGGATGGACTTTATCCTATTCCGGTTGAAATGAAGGATTCAAAAGGCAATCTATATCGAGATGTCGTGGGAGTAATTAAAGACACCAAAGCGCCAGCCTTGCGCGACATTGAATACGCACATACCACTACGGAAGACATGGTAACCGTTAAAGGTTTTGTGGATGACAAAGCATTTACTCGTGTGTATGGGATTTCCGGGAGAAGTGGAAAATATTTTGTAGATCTTGTATTTTGTGACGAAGCTGAAAACTGCACGAATCAAAGCCTTGAAATCACGAAAGAGAGAAAGCTTCAGAAGCTTCTCGAGTGGAAGCCATTTGAAATTGTGGAAAGCGCTTCGACGGGCTACCGAGGTCAAGTGGCTGTTTTCGTGTCACAGGCCCGCCAAGCTTTAGTGTCGGTCGAGCATTCAATCGAAAAGCGTATCAAGGAAAGCGCCCCGCAAGTTTATGCGATTATTCTACACGTCAAAAAAATTTCGCAACCCAATTCTGCTCCCGTAAAAAATTCATCATCTCCAAATGCCGCTGAAGCACCTGTTTTTAAGCCGCTCACAAGTCTTGAGTCGGATTACCGTCAAAAAGCGCAAGCCTCCATCGAGCAAGCTCCTAGCGCTCAAACAAATTTAGCGACTCCGAAAGAAACGCTGCCGTCTGCCGAACCCAGTAAAAGCACCGTTTTGCCATACGAAAAAAAAGAGTCTCAGATTTTTTCGGATGATCAATTAAAAAAAGCGGAAGAAGCTAAAAAGGAGAAAGAGAAAGCCGATAAAGCAGGTTATCAGTTTGGGGTGACGCGTCGCGTTCGAATGCCGGACGAAAGAGGCGGGATGACCATTATTATCGACAATCACCGAACCGGACAAAGAACCTTGATTCGAAAAGATTTAACCGGAAAAGAACAGAGTTACGAGCGAACCGAAATTCCAGAAAACGAAAGACAGAGAATATAGGAACCTTCGCGGAGAAGGTAGAGAAAGCCGTTTAGGCTGTGCTATAATCGGCTAAATTTTAAGAGGAGTTAAAGACTTATGTCAGGACATTCAAAGTGGGCGACGATTAAACATAAAAAGGGCGCGCTCGACGCCAAGCGCGGAGCTCTTTTTACAAAAATTATCAAAGAATTGACCGTAGCCGCAAAGCATGGCGGCGGAAACCCAGACGCAAACCCACGTTTACGCACGGTTTTGGCGAAAGCGAAGGAAGCCAATATGCCGGCAGACAACATCGACCGCGCCATCAAAAAGGGGACGGGTGAGTTGCCAGGCGTGGTTTACGAAGAAGTTGCGTACGAAGGTTATGGGCCGGGCGGTGTTGCAATTCTTATCGAAGCTTTAACTGATAATAAAAACAGAACCACGGCTGAAATTCGAAATATGCTCGAAAAAAAAGGCGGGAATATGTCTGGCGCAGGTTCTGTGGCCTGGCAATTTCATAAAAAAGGTTTCATTGTTGTCAAAAAATCAGCGATCGATGAAGACAAATTGATGACAATAGTGCTGGACGCCGGCGCTTCAGATTTCGCCGCTGAAAAAGATAATTTTGAAATCACAACTGAGCCTCAAGACTTTGAAAACGTAAAAAAAGCTGTAACGGATGCCAAGCTTGCGACTGAGAGCGCCGAAGTCACGCGCATTCCGTCCGCCACGGTAAAGTTGGATCTGGAAAAGGCCAAATCCTGTCTAACGCTGATTGAAACTTTAGAAGAGCACGACGATGTTCAGAGTGTCTTCACGAACATGGACGTCTCGGACGAGATTCTGGCTCAGCTAGGTTGAGTGGATTGAAAATTCTTGGAGTGGATCCGGGTTTAAGAGTGACCGGATACGCACTCATTGAAGCTCCAGCGCTGAAGCTCGTCGAAGCAGGCGTCATTCGGACGACGGAGTCTCTGGGAATTTCTGAAAGGCTGAGTCGGATCTACGAAGGTCTTTCCGCTGCGGTGGAAGAGCTTAAGCCCGACGTGATTGCGATCGAAAAGCTTTACGCGCATTACAAACATCCAGTTACCGCGATTTTAATGGGACATGCACGGGGCGTAGTTTGTTTGGTGAGCGGTGTTAAAGAAATCCCCCTCGTCAACATCGCATCAACGCATGTTAAAAAATCAGTCACCGGAAAAGGGCACGCTGGCAAATTCCAGGTGCAAAAAATGGTTCAACACCGATTGGGTTTAAAATCAATGCCCGAACCGCCGGACGTTGCGGACGCCATGGCTATCGCCATGACACATGCCTTTAGTCTCAAGCTTGCCCGATGATTTCTCGTATTAGTGGAGTGATTGATCAGTTTTCGGACAACACATTGACCGTGGGTGTTGGGGGAGTTTCTTACGAAGTGATGATCCCAACCGCAGTCATGCGCGGTATGAATGAAAAACTTTCCAAAGAAAGTCCCATCACACTCATCACCTATCACTATCATCAAACAGACCCGTCTAAAAGCATTCCTGTTTTAATAGGATTTTCGAACGCCATTGAAAAAGAATTTTTTGAAAAATTCATAACCGTCTCCGGCGTGGGTCCAAAGGCGGCGGTTCGCGCGCTGAGCGAACCGATTCCAGCGATTGCGCAGGCCATTGATGCGGGGGATATTAAATTTTTAAAATCACTGCCAGGCATTGGCGAGCAAAAAGGGAAAGAAATTATCGCTAAACTTCAGGGGAAAATGGGGAAATTTGGTTTGATTCAAGGTGGAGCCGAAAAGGTTCCTGGCGCATCGCTTTCAAAGGACCAGAAAAAAGATTCCTTGATTGAAGAAGCGCTGGAAGTTTTGCTGCAGCTTCAGTACAAAAAAGACGAGGCGCGAATTATGATCGAAAAAGCCTATGCCCGAAACGCCTCGCTTTCAAGTTCGGAAGAAATTTTAAACGAAGTGTATAGACAGCGAAAGAAATCATAAATGGCCGAAACAAAGCCCCGAAAACAGGATCCGCGCGAAAAAATTTCATTTGAACGCGTCGAGCGTGAAAAGTTAATCGACTCCCGCGCAGATCAAATGGAAGGCGTGCTTGATCTTTCGCTTAGACCTAAAAAGATAGCAGACTTTGTGGGGCAGGAAGCGCTCAAAGAAAACTTTGGCGTGGCGCTTCAAGCCGCCAAAAAAAGAAAAGAGCCCCTGGATCACATTTTGTTGTCCGGGCCTCCGGGACTTGGAAAAACCACGCTCGCCCACATCGTCGCTCAGGAAATGGGCGCCAAAATTATGGCTACCAGCGGCCCAGCGATTGAACGCGCGGGAGACTTGATCGGTATTCTAACCAATCTGGAAGACGGGGATGTTTTGTTTATCGACGAAATTCATCGCCTATCTAAGGTGGTGGAGGAGTTTGTGTACCCGGCCATGGAAGATTTTAATATCGACTTTGTTGTGGATAAAGGACCGTACGCCAAGACGATTAAATTTGCGCTCAAGCGTTTTACGCTCATTGGAGCTACAACGCGTTCGGGGCTTCTCAGTTCGCCTTTGCGTGGACGCTTTGGAATTACCTTCCATTTGGATTTTTATTCGCCCGAAGATTTGAAAATGATTATTGAACGCTCGGCGAAACTCTTGTCTATTCCGATTGATTCCTCGGCGGCACTTGAGCTTGCGCGCCGTTCTCGGGGTACGCCGCGTATTGCCAATAAACTGTTGCGGCGCGTGCGGGATTATGCGCAGGTGAAGTCGTACCCAACGATTACAACGGAGGCAGTCACCAAAGCGCTTTTGAGTCATGGCGTCGATGAAAAAGGATTGGATGAGCTCGATCGTAAAGTTCTAAAAACAATTATTGAGTTTTATGACGGAGGACCGGTGGGCATTGAATCGCTAGCCGCAACGCTCAATGAAGAAACTGACACGGTTGTAGATGTGGTTGAGCCGTACCTCCTAAAAGAAGGGTTTTTAAAGCGCACCTCCCGCGGACGCGAAGCAGCAGCACTCGCGTACCAACACCTTCAGATTCCGCGCCCCAAAAAACGGGGCGGGGATTTATTCGGCGCTCAAGCTTAACGTTGATGCGCAGGCGAATCTTTTTTTTAGCGTGCGCATGGTGCTTAGCGGCAACACCCGTCTTTGCCGCCGATGTTCGAGTATTGATTGCTGAAAATCTAAAAACAACTCTACTGTCTGCGCAAGGCAACTACACCATTCGAACTCTACCTGATTTAAAAGCTGTCAAAACCGGCAATGATCTAAAAAACGCCCGCGTTCTACCTTCCTCAAACGGTTTTTTGATCGGAAAAGAAAACTTTATCTGCCGGGGAATTCAAATTGAAGCGCAAGAAGAGCGCTCACTTTTTTTAAATAAATCACGTTTCCGCGGAAAAATAAATTTATTAAAAAATAATGCTGGGCTTCTCTACGCCATCAACACGCTAGACGTGGAAGGGTATTTGTACGGCGTTTTGCATCACGAGGTTTCTTCGTGGTGGCCCATGGAGGCTTTGCGTGCGCAGGCGATTGCGGCAAGAACTTATGCGCTTTACCAGGTTCAGGTTAGCCGCAGTCAGGAATACGATTTAAAAAGTAGCACTTTCTCCCAGGTTTACGGCGGGAGCACTACGGAGCGTTTTCGCACGAAGAGCGCTGTGGACCAGACCAAGGGCCAAGTGTTGACCTCCGACGGAAAAATTTTCCCAGCCTATTTTCACTCAGCCTGTGGAGGAAAAACGGCGGGTGCTGAAGAGCTTTGGAAAATTT
The DNA here is from genome assembly GCA_964606485.1 of uncultured Planctomycetia bacterium. Classification (GTDB taxonomy): domain Bacteria; phylum Omnitrophota; class Gorgyraeia; order 2-02-FULL-51-18; family 2-02-FULL-51-18; genus CAZSGP01. The sequence continues at coordinate 14,567 of CAZSGP010000003.1, forward strand.
CAACAAAGACGCTTGCGGGCAACGTGGTCTGTGGTTATTGCAAAATGTCGCCGCATAATTTTTGGCATGCGAATGTGCCGCTTGTTGAAATTAAGCAAATCATGGAAAAAAATGGAAGACCCGTTGGGGAAATTTTGGATCTAAAGGCCGTGACGCAAACCCCTTCGGGGCGCGTGGGGAGCTTAAAGATTACGGGCGCGAGTGGAGAGATGACGATTGCTGCCAAAGATTTTCGGATTTGGATAGGAGGCGAGCGGATTCGCAGCACGCAGTTTACGCTCAAAATCAACGAAGATATGGTTGAATTTAAGGGGAAAGGGTGGGGCCACGGCGTCGGACTCTGTCAGTGGGGTTCGTTTGGCCAAGCGCTACTCGGCCGCTCACACGAAGAAATTCTAAAATTTTATTATCCGGATTCCACGATTGCGGTTAATTCATGAATTTATCTGATTTCGATTACCCGCTTCCCAAAGATCTGATTGCACAAAGCCCAGTTTCGCCTCGAGACCACTCGCGACTGCTCGTTGCTGATCGAAAATCCAAAACGCTATCCGATAAACATTTCTATGATCTTTTAGATCTTGTTCAGCCGGGTGATGTGTTGGTGTTGAATGACACCAAGGTGTTTCAGGCAAGACTCCTCGGGAATAAAAAATTGACCGGGGGAAAAGTAGAAATTCTTTTGCTTGAGCCAAAGGAGGAGCCATATCTTTGGCGAGCGCTTGTCCAGCCCGTTTTGAAAGAGGGGCAGGAAATTGAAATTGGTGAAGCGAAGGCGGTGTTTGTCGGGAGAGACCATGACGGCATTCCGATCGTGGAGTTCGAGGGCGTTGAAGATGTGAGGGGGATGGCAAAAAAAATTGGAACCATGCCTCTACCGCCTTACATTAAACGAAATCCGGGACCGCTCGATGAAGACACCTACCAAACCGTTTATGCCAAAAACGAAGGGGCGGTTGCTGCGCCCACTGCGGGGCTTCATTTCACAGATGAACTGCTTAAAAAAATAGCTCAGAAAAATGTTCAAGTGCTTTACGTCACGCTTCACGTCGGCTACGGCACGTTTAAGCCAGTAGAGGATATGGAAAATCACCGCATGCATTCGGAATCTTTCTTTTTAAGTGAAGCGGTGGCCAAAGAAATTAATCAAGCGAAGGCCGAAAAAAGAGCCATTTGGGCCGTTGGAACTACGGCGCTACGAGTGCTTGAGACCTGCGTCCAAAACAAAAAGTTGATTTCCGGAAGCGGACAGACGGATTTATTTATCAAAGAGCCTTTTGAATTTGAGATTGTGGACCACTTGATTACAAATTTTCATTTGCCTAAAACGACTCTGCTTTTTTTGGTGTCCGCATTGATGGGGGAGAGTTTTAGAAAAGCAGCCTACGAGCATGCGCTTCATGAAAAATACCGTTTTTATAGCTATGGCGACGCGATGGCAATTCTCTAATGTTTAAAAAATTCCTACCCTTTTTAATTTTAGGACCTGTCGCCAACTTGCTATGGCTACTCTGGGTGGCACCTGAGATTGGTGAAATTGGAAATAGATCCGAGGCGCTTGAGTGGATTACCGTGCAAATGGTTCTCCCGCTTATTTTTTCTATTTTTTTGCTACTTCGAAGAAAATTTATCTTATGGGCGATTTTGGTTTATAGCGGATTTATCATTTTGTACACGCTTGGCGTTTTGGGTTGGGCGCTGATGGGTGAAGGAACGCCGCTCTCGGTCTATGCTGTTTCTATCATTTTATTTGTGATGAGTTTTGGATTAATTTATCAGGCTCTCAAAGGGCTGAATATCGGAAAAAAGGAGAAATACTATGGCTTTGAAGACTAACGAAAAATTTTTGGTGAAAATGGCGGTGCAAGGAAAACCCGCAAACCCGCTTCGCTTTGGAGAGTTTGAGCTCGACTCCAAAGGTCAAGGGCACTCGTTGCCAAGTGTCGGCGGAATTACCTACAACGTAAAAGTAGGAGATCCTGCGTTTGGATGGAGAGGGGATCATATTGAGCCGGGTGTCTCGGCGGTGCTCGACGAAGAAAAACGTTCCGGAAAACAGAATATGGCGCTTCAGTTTTTAGCGTGCATCGGAAACGAGGCCACGGTGATTTCGGGCGCTGCGAAGGGCGCCAAGGGAACGGTGACAGGCCGCCACGGAGGAGTGGAGCATCTCATCATTGATTTTGACGACAAAACCTTAGAAAAATTAACTTACGATGACAAAATTTTAATTCGTGCTTACGGTCAAGGGTTGAAACTGGAAGAGTGCCCCGAAGTATTTATTTACAATCTCGACCCGCGTGTTTTGAATTTATGGGGAATTAAAGTTTTAAAAAATGGGGCGGTGGAAGTTCCGGTTACGATGGAAGTTCCGTCGGCCTTGATGGGTTCGGGACTCGGTCATGCAGACCCCGGTACCGGCGATTACGACATCACGACTCAGGATCCAAAAGTGGTGAAGCGTTTAGGTTTGGATAAGCTAAAGTTTGGTGATTTTGTCGCGATTACCGATGCGGACAATACTTACGGCCGCCATTATTTTGAGGGCGCCGTCACAATCGGAGTTGTGTCGCATTCGGATAGCTTTCTCTCAGGCCACGGCCCTGGTATTTCGACGCTCTTGTCGTCTAGAACCGGAAAAATAGAGCCCAAAATTTCAGCCAATGCAAATTTGGCCCGTGTTTTAAAAATCGGCCGACACAAACGTTGAGCTTCTTTCAGGTTCTTCACAAAGACCCGCAGACCAAAGCAAGGACGGGTGTTTTAAAAACTCCTCACGGCGAAATCAAAACTCCCGTGTTCATGCCTGTCGGCACGCAAGGTACGGTCAAAACCATTTCTAATCCGGAACTGCTTGAGGCCGGCGCTCAAATCATTCTCGGAAATGCGTACCATCTTTATTTGCGACCCGGCGAGGAAGTCATCAAGGCTGCTGGCGGTTTGCATGGACTCATGAATTGGAAAAAGCCGATTCTCACGGACTCCGGCGGATTTCAAATTTTCAGACTTGCGGGCTTAAGAAAAATAAAAAACGAGGGTGTGGAGTTTAAATCTCACATCGACGGATCTAAGCATTTTCTGACTCCGGAAGATGTGATCCGGATTCAGACGAATATCGGCAGCGACATCATGATGCCGCTCGATGAATGTGTGAAATACCCCGAAGAAAAAGATTATGTTGATAAGTCACTGCTCATCACACACGACTGGGCCAGACGTAGCAAAGAGGCTTGGCTTAAAACGGGTACGTCGTCCATTCTCTTTGGAATTGTTCAGGGCGGAACCTACGCGGATCTTCGAAAAAAATCAGCCAAAGTTTTAGTTGATATGGATTTTCCGGGTTATTCCATTGGAGGCTTAAGCGTAGGGGAGCCTAGCGAGGCGATGTACGCGACGCTTGCAGAGACTTTACCCGAACTCCCCGAAAATAAACCTCGGTATCTAATGGGCGTGGGTTTGGTGAACGATCTTTTTGAGGCGGTTTCGCAGGGCGTAGACATGTTTGACTGCGTGGTTCCTACTCGAAACGGGCGTAACGCCACGGTTTTCACGCGTTTTGGGAAGTTGCTTTTAGGGGGTGCTTCGTATATCAAGGATTTTAGACCGATTGAAGAGGGTTGTCCTTGTTACACTTGTAAGCATCACAGCCGAGCGTACTTGCGGCATCTTTTTAACGCCGAAGAATACCTGGCTGGCCGACTTGCTTCTTTACACAATCTGACATTTTTTATACAATTGCTCGAGTCAATGAGACTTGCAATCAACGAAAACCGTTTTTCAGAGTATCGAAAAAATTTTGAGAGGGATTTCAATGGAAGGTCAGCCTAGCCCGATTCTACAGTTTTTACCGTTAATTTTCTTATTTGTCGTGTTTTACTTTCTTCTTATTCGTCCGCAACAAAAGAAGCAAAAAGAACATACGGAAATGTTAACGAAGCTTGATAAAAATGACGAAGTGATCACCTCGGGCGGCGTTCACGCCACCGTGGTCAACGTTGGCGATAAAACCGTAACCTTAAGAATTGCCGATAATGTCAAAATCGAAATCGAGAAGGGTTCGATTTCTACAGTCAAGAAAACCAGGAGTTAATATAATTTTATGAATCCCAACAGTCTGAAATGGCGCTGGCCGCTTATTATTGTTGTTTTAGGTGTGGCGCTTTTGTATGCGGTGCCGCCGTTCGACATGACTTGGGGAGGCGTTAAGCACGAGGGGAAAATAAAGCTCGGTCTTGATTTGCGCGGGGGTATGCACTTGATTCTTCGCGTGGACACGTCCAAGCTTCCCGAAAACGCCAAATACGATGCCGTGGCGCGCGCCATTGAAATTGTGCGTAACCGTATTGACCAGTTTGGTGTAGCAGAGCCCTCGATTCAGGCTGAAGGCATTGACAGGATTGTTATACAGTTGCCGGGCGTGACAGATCGTCAGCGCGCGCTGGATATGGTGGGTAAAACAGCGTTACTCGAATTTAAATTAGTTTCGGATAACGCTGAAAAATTAAAGGACGCATCAGCCGGCAAAACGGTTGAAGGCGCAAAACTTTATAAGGACGAAGAAGGTCGTGATCTTTTATTAGAAGATACGACGCTCTTAACCGGTAAATACATCACGAACGCCAAAGTGGATTTTGGCCAGTACGGCGAGCCGGTTGTTGATCTTGAGTTTAATGGGGATGGAGCCAAGTTATTTTCCGATGTCACGGGGAACAATGTCCAGCGTCGTCTGGCCATTGTTTTGGATGACAAGGTTCAGTCGGCTCCCGTCATCAATGAGCGTATTCCTTCGGGCCGCGCTCAAATTTCAGGGCATTTCAATGCCGACCAAGCTTCAGATTTAGCCATTACGCTACGTGCGGGCGCACTTCCTGCCCCGATCGTGATTGAGAATGACGCCACTGTGGGTCCGAGTCTTGGAAAAGATTCGGTTCAACAAGGTATTCGCGCGACTCTAATTGGTTTGGGAGCTGTGGTTCTTTTCATGGCGGTTTATTATCTATTTTCCGGCCTTGTCGCTAATTTTGCGCTCCTGTTAAACGTTATTATTATTTTGGCTGCGATGAGCTACTTCCACGGCACGCTTTCATTGCCGGGTATTGCGGGTATCGTGCTCACGATTGGTATGGCGGTAGACGCCAACGTGCTTATTTTTGAAAGAATCCGAGAGGAGCAGGCGCTCAAGAAGCCGGTGCTTGCCTCGCTGCAAGCTGGGTATCACAAGGCGTTCGCAACGATTCTTGACTCGAATATCACAACCCTGATCACAGCACTTATTCTTTATTTTATGGGCAGTGGACCCATTCGTGGTTTCGCGCTGACGCTTTCCATTGGTTTGATGGCGAGCATGTTTACAGGTGTTTTTGTAACACGCGCTATTTTTGATTTGATGATGGCCAAGGGCGCTCTCAAAGAATTCAAAATGCTTCACTTTTTGCAGAAGCCTCCAAAATTGGACTATTTGAAAGTTCGCCGGTTTTGTTATGCAGCGTCGATCGGAATAATCGTTTGGGGTATGATTGTTTTTGTTCAGCGCGGCGAAAAAATGTTTGGCGTTGATTTCGCCGGCGGAACCATGCAAGAGTACCGCTTTGAAAAGCCGATCGAAGTTGAAGACATTCGCAAGTCTTTGAACGAAGTCGGTCTTGGTACCGCCTCGATTCAGAAAATTGGGAACTCGAATCAAATCATTGTCCGCGGTCCTATCAACGCTGGAGAAAAAATAGAAGCCCAGATCAAAAAAGATTTTTCCGGAAATCGCTTTGATCTGCTTCGCTCTGAAAATGTGGGGCCGATTGTCGGAAAAGAAATGCGCGGCAAAGCCATTTGGGCGATTGTACTTGGCTTGCTTGGCATTTATATTTATGTCGTGTGGCGTTTCGACTTCAAATTTGCATTCGGCGCCATTCTCTCACTGTTCCACGACGCGCTTATCACGGTGGCTTGCGTGGCTTTGGCGGGGAGAGAGTTCTCGGTTCCAGTGCTCGCGGCCGTCTTAACGGTGCTCGGTTATTCTATTAATGACACCATCGTCATTTTTGACCGTATTCGCGAACGCCGGCGCATGGGTTTTAAGGAAACTTTCGAGCAGACCATCAATAATAGTATCAATCTCACCATGGCGCGCACGATTTTGACTACGCTTACCGTTATTCTGGTGGTCTCATCGCTTTACTTTTTTGGCGGCGAAGTCATTAATGATTTCGCGTTCACCATGCTGGTTGGTGTGATCACCGGTACTTATTCCACGGTTTACATTGCCGCGCCGGTGCTGATGGATTGGCCAGGGTCTAAGCCTAAATAAATGTCCAAGCAGTGGGCGATTTCATCGCTGCATGAAAAAGCCCACGAGTTTGCTAAGACGCTCGGTATTCACGCGCAGATCGCCTCGCTTCTTTTAAGAAGAGGTCTCGGCACCCGCGAAGCTATTCAGACGTTTTTAAATCCCTCGCTTCAAAATCTAGAAAGTCCTTTTGCGTTCCGCGACATGCAGAAAGCGGTTGAGCGGATTCGCCGCGCCATTTCCAAGCAGGAAAAAATTTTAGTTTACGGAGACTACGACGTCGATGGCGTCACAGGAACGGCCATCGTTTATCCGGTTCTCAAGAAATTGGGCGCGGACGTCGAGGCGTACATGCCGCATCGCATCGATGAGGGGTATGGACTTAACAAAGAATCCATTCTTAAGCTCATGGAAAAAAAGTTTAAGCTCGTCATCACCGTTGATAACGGGATTAGTGGCGCTGAGGTGATTGAGACGCTCAATCAAAAAGGGGTTGATACGATTATCGTCGATCACCATTTACCGAAGGATAAATTTCCCCCGGCGTACGCGATTGTGAGTTCCTGCATTGAAGACAAGGGAGACGCAAATTTAGCCGCTTGTGGCTTGGCGTTTAAATTAGCCTGGGCGCTTCTGGATGATCTCGAGAAGGCTAAAGAATATTTGGATCTTGTGACGCTGGGCACCATTGCAGACTTGGCGCCGGTGCTCGGGGATAACCGCATTCTACTCAAATTTGGCTTGCCGTATTTGGCCAACACCAAAAAACCAGGGCTCAAGGCCCTGATGACGGTTGCTTCGATTTTACCGCGGATGATTAGCTATAGAGACATCGCTTTTGGACTTGGACCCCGCATCAATGCCTCTGGACGCATGAGTTCGCCGGAGCACGCTTTTAAATTGCTCACCACGGAAAATGAATACGAAGCGCGGAATCTCGCGAGCCTCCTCGACCAAGGAAATAAAGATCGTCAGAAAGCAGAAAAAGAAGCATTTGAAGAAGCGCTGGAAATCGTTGAAGCGGATCCCTTAAAAGATTCACAAGCGGTTCTCGTGGTGGATCACGCCAGTTGGCATGAGGGAGTTTTGGGGATTGTGGCCTCGCGGCTTGTGGAGCGCTACCAAAAGCCATCGATTGTCATTTCTCATCGCGGCGGACTGGGGAAGGGGTCGGGGCGTTCGGTTGGGACCTTTTCATTGCATGAGAACGTGTTGCTCTGCGAAGAATTTTTAACAAATTTTGGAGGACACGCGCAGGCCTGCGGTCTCACGATCGAAAAATCAAAGATTAATGGATTTAGAACGCGTCTCAATGAAATTATTAAAAGCCGTTACAAAAAAGAAGATTTTACCGGGGAAGTGTTGGTCGATGGAGAGCTTCAGCTGTCGGAGATCGATCTGAAATTTTTAACCGATCTTGAAAAGATGGCGCCTTTTGGAAATGGGAATAAAAAACCACTTTTTCTTTCAAAGAGTGTGCTTGTAAAGGGTGAGCCTAAAAAAAGAGGGCAGGACACGTTGGTATTCTGGGCGAGCGACTTGAATGGCAAAACAACCTGCGAAGCCGTGGGTTTTAGGATGCACGAACGCTTTGCGTCGCGCACAAAAAAACCGGCTGTAGACATTGTCTATCAGCCGGCCTTAAAGCAGTATCAGGGAATTACTTCGATTGAGCTCCAGCTTGAGGATTTTCGCTAGCTTTCCAAGTGCGCTTGGGGGCCTTCACGACCTTACCAGACTTGATGTAGCGCGCAGAAACGCGAACTCTTTTAACGGTTCCGTTCTCAACAATTTTAACCGTCTGAAGATTGGGCTGGAAGCGGCGAGTGGTGATGCCGGTGGTTTTGAGACCGATACCGCCGGACTTTTTGGCAATACCGCGCCGTGCAATTCTCTTGCCGCTAATCGGCTTTTTTCCTGTAAAATAGCAAACTCTAGACATACGCTTTCTCCATTTAAGAGGGCATAATTTAGCATGGTTTTGGGGCAAACGCAAAGAGAATTCGTGAAAACGGCGGAGCCTGCTTTTAGCCTCAAATCACCCCTGCGGTACTTAAAAGGGGTGGGTCCGGAACGCTCCAGAGTGCTGGATTCGCTCGAACTTTGCTTTCTAGAGGACCTTTTTTACTACTTTCCCCGTCGCTATGAGGACCGCAGCCGCGTGAAACGGTTTTCAGAGCTCGTCCCGGAGCAAAAACAGTGCACCGAAGGCGTGGTTTCCGAGGCAAAGCTTGTGCGTCTAAAAGGCGGGAGAGCTGTTTTTAGAACGACGCTCTCAGATGGCAAGCGGACCCTGGACCTCCTGTTCTACGGCCAACCCTATCTCTCCAATATTTTTAGCGCCAAAGCACAAGTCTCTGTTTGCGGGACGCCGCAGTGGGAAGGCAAGAAGCTTGTTATGATTCACCCGGAATATGAAATTGTGAAGGTGGTTGAGGGCGAGACGCAGCCTGAGAGCGCACACTTTAAACGTGTAATCCCAATTTACCCGCTCACCGAGGACCTGTCGCAAAAATCCATTCGGTCGCTTATTTTTCGGACTACCGGCGAGCATGCCTCTCTTTTTAAGGATGCCCTGACAACGGCTATTCAAAACCGTTATAAACTTACGCCAAAAGACCGGGCGATTCGTCAAATTCATTTTCCAGATAATTTTCAGGAGCTCAAAAAAGCTTACACGCGCCTCGTGTTCGAGGAATTTTTTCTGATGCAAACCCTGATTCAATTTAAGCGGAAAAAAATGCAAACGCTCAATAGCGGACTTTCGCATACAAGCGGGGAGGAAACGCTGAAGAAGTTTATTCAGTCATTGCCGTTTGCGCTCACCAAGGGTCAGGAGTTGGCTTTGAGTGAAATTTTAGACGATATGAAAAAGCCTCAGCGGATGAACCGTTTGGTTCAAGGGGACGTGGGTAGCGGAAAAACCGTGATCGCCGCCGCCGCGTTGCTCTTTAGCGCGCTGAATGGATTCCAGGGTGCGCTCATGGCTCCGACGGAGGTCTTGGCGAATCAGCATTATTTTAATTTATGCCGGTTGCTCGAACCCTTCGGGTTAAAACTAGCGTATCTCGGACAGGGAATTTCGGCCGAAGAAAAAAATATGGTTTTGAAAGAGGTGGCGAGCGGAAGCGTCCATATTCTGATTGGAACCCATGCGCTGATCCAGGACGGCGTTCAATTTAAAAAAAGCGGACTTGTGGTGGTGGACGAACAGCACAAATTCGGCGTATTGCAAAGAACCGCTTTGCAAAATAAGGCAATGGGTGGCGCGCACTTGCTGCTCATGACCGCAACACCTATTCCAAGGTCGCTTGCCATGACGCTGTATGGCGACCTGGACGTTTCGATTATTGCAGAACGCCCAGCTGGACGCGCGGCGATTAAAACTCTGTGGGTAGACGACAAGAGAAGAGCAGACGTTTACCGTTTTGTGCAAAAGGAATTGGAAAAAGGTCACCAGGCTTACGTGGTGTGTCCGCTCATTGACGAAAATTCCGAACAGGCCGATCGAAAGCCTTCCGAGACCAGTCAAAAGAGCGCGCTTAAAGTTCACGAAGAGCTTAAAGGTATTTTCTCATCTCACAAAACAGCGCTTCTTCATGGGCGTATGAAATCCGCCGAAAAAAAGAAGGTCATGGAAGCATTTAAAAATAAGCAGTTTGATATTTTGGTGTCGACGGTGGTGATTGAGGTGGGGATTGATGTTTCAAATGCAACGCTGATGCTGATCGAAAACGCAGAACGTTTCGGTCTTTCACAGCTACACCAGCTTCGTGGGCGGGTTGGCCGCGGAAAAGACGAGTCGACGTGCATTTTATTTTCAGATACACAAAATCCTGAAACGGCGGACCGTCTGCGCGTGTTTGAGCGCACTGAAAGCGGATTTGAAATTGCCGAAGCGGATTTGAAGCTTCGCGGCGGAGGCGACTTGATTGGTTCGCGTCAGCACGGCTTGCCCGAACTTCGAATTGGAGACTTTTCGAGGGATTTTGCGGTGCTTCGCGCCGCTCAAAAAGAGGCTAAGGCTTTGATTGAAGCGGACCCGTTGCTCGCTAAGCCTGATAATAAATTGCTTAAACTTGAAATCAAAGCGCGCTATGGCCAAAACGCTTATGATTCGATGATGGCTTAAGTCATGAAAATTCTCACAGGTGTCTTGCGTGGTCAGGCGATTGGATTTTCCAAGAATCCTTTTCTTCGCCCCACGGCTGATAAAGTTCGCAAAGCGCTCATGGATACTCTTAAAGGAGCGATAGAGGGGAAAAAAGTGCTCGATCTTTTTAGTGGGACGGGGGCGCTTGGAATGGAGGCGCTGTCCAATGGCGCATCGTTTGTGACCTTTGTTGAAAAGCATAAAATTCAGTCGGAATTTATCCGAAAAAGCATTGAAAAAATGGGATTGGCTGAACAGTCGGAAATTATCAGCGATGATGCGATTTTAGTTTTGGAGCACAAGGCCCGCGCGGGAGAGTCTTATGATATGATTATTGCAGATCCGCCTTATGGGGAAGGGTGGATGCTCAAAACGTTTCAGGCGATTGTGAATCTAAGAATTCTTAACCCAGGCGCAATTGTTGTTTTGGAGTGTGCGGCCAAAGAAGAAACACTGAAAAGTTCGGGGCAGGTTCGGTTTATCAAAGAAAAAATTTACGGGGATTCCAAGCTAATTTTTTATGGCGTATAAAATTTTGATTATCGAAGATGACGAGCGTTCAGGGGAGTTGCTCAAAGAAATTTTAGCAACCGCCTCCTATGAGGCTAAAGTTACGGTCGATGCGATTAATGGTTTTGAGCATGCAGACCGCCATAAGCCGGACCTCATTCTTCTGGATCTCAAGCTTCCGCTTGGAGGCGGTTTCGTCACGCTGCAAAAATTGCGCGTTTCAACGCGAACAAAAAACATCCCGGTTATTATTTTGACGGGCAGTAAAGATGATAAAGATAAACGCCAAGCCCAGGCGCTTGGTGTGAAAGGGTATTTTTATAAACCCGTCGATCAAGCTTTGCTTCTTTCTAAGATTGCAGAAATTTTACCCGGAGCTAATTTACAAAAAACTTCTGGGTGATTTTGTTGATGGCCTGCCGAAGACTTTCCTGGGACGCCGGTTTTCCGATTAATAAATCCATCCCTTTGGGGTGATCGCCTTTTTCTTTCATTAAATCCGCAAAGCCTGTGAGCATGATTGCGGGTGTCTTGGGAGAAATTTCTTTTATTTTTTGAATGAGCATGTCGCCATTGAGCGGAGGCATTGCGCGATCGGTGATAAGGAGATCAAATGGGGAGGTTTGGAATTTTTTAAGAGCTTCATTGCCGTCCAGAGCTGTTTCAACCGTGTGACCATCCTGTGTTAAAAAAACTTTTACAACTTCTAGAATTAGCGGCTCATCGTCCGCTAGCAGTATTCTTAAGGGACGCGTCGGAAGAGAGGCGATCTCCTCAACATTTTTCCTTAGAGTCGTAGGGTGAATCGGTAGATGAATGGTAAACGTGGTTCCTTGACTAGGCACGCTTATAACGTCGATTGTTCCTTCGTGACGGCGGATAATCCCGTGTACCATTGAGAGACCCATTCCAGTGCCGCTCTTTCCTTTAGTTGAAAAAAAAGGCTCAAAGCAGCGCTGCTGAACTTCCTCGGACATTCCGGCGCCCGTGTCGGAGACAAGAATCAGAATTTCGTCATCCTTAGCTTGAGTTTCGAAGCGGAGCACGCCACCCTGAGGCATGGCGTCGACGGCATTAAAAATAAGATTGGTGAGCGCTTCGCGAAGCGCGCTTTCATGGCCCGTGACTAGTGGCACAGGATCAAGCTTTAGCTCAACCTTCACCGAGGCACCTTTCAGGAGAGATTCGTTTTTCCATTTGGGCTCAGTGAGCGAGACGCACTGTTCAATGATGCGGCAGAGATCCACTGCATTGAATGAATCTTCCTGATCATTGCGCTTGCGGTAAAACTCGATCAGGCGACCGACAATGCTCACCGCGTCTTTAGCGGCTGTGTGAATTAATTTTAAATAGCGCGTAGCTTTCTCGCGGTCATTCAGCGTGTCTGGGTTTGAGAGGATAAGCTCTGAAAACCCGACAATGGGTGCCAAGGCGTTGTTGAAATCGTGCGCGATGCCGCTCGCCATTTGACCCAAGGCTTTTAAGCGCTCTTGTTGAATCATTTGGCTTTGCGTTTTTTGAAGTTCCGATAGCGTCATGAGAAGGCGATGGGTATTTTGTTTGAGCGCTTCCTCAACTTCTTCGCGGTCGGTCACATCTCTCAAGCTCACGACGACTTGTGTGGAGTTATTTTCTTGGACAATGCTTTTGCCGATCGTCTCTAGCGTTCTCCAGCTTCCATCCCGGTGGCGAAAGCGAAACTCTATGGTGATGGGGCGAGTGGAGTCCTTTAAATCTTTAAAAAGGTAGGCTGTGTTTTCGGTGTCTTCGACGTGAATAGAATCAAAGAAATTTTTCCCCATCATCTCGGAGGGGCTGTAACCCAAGATGCGCGAAACAGAGGAGCTTGCGTAAAGAATGGACCCTTGTGCATCAAACACTAAAAGCAAATCTAAAATACCGCGGATCAACGAACGAAAATGTTCTTCGGAGTGAATGTCGGATGGTTTGGTGGACATAAATCGTATTATATAGTTTAAAAGAATATTTTTTACATAATTTTACAAATAAGTGAGGTGTTATTGCTGGCTCATGGCGCTGCGCTCGTTGACTCGTTAACCCTCATCCAGTATAGTGTTAGCTCTAAAGGAAACCTGAATGAACTGCTGTTTTTTTAATTCGTCTCTGGGCAAAAAAGTGGTGATGGCTTTGACCGGCCTCATTCTCTTCGGATTTGTGTTGGCTCATATGCTGGGAAATCTCCAGATTTTTATGGGTCGCCAGGCGCTCAATGATTATGCTGAGCATCTAGCCAACCTGCCTTATCTTTTGTGGCCCGCAAGACTCACTCTTCTAAGCAGTTTGATTGCACATGTTCTGACCGCCATTTGTCTTACCCGTGAAAATAGAAAGGCTCGCCCGGTTCCTTACGCGAATTCTGAAACGCTAGAGGCAAGTTATGCTTCCCGAACAATGATGATGAGCGGAATCATCGTTTTTTTGTTTATTGTTTATCACCTCCTTCATTTTACATTGGGCGTGGTGCACCACGAGGCGTATCTCATGATGGATGAAAAAGGCCGCCACGATGTGTATTCGATGGTGGTGCTGAGCTTTCAAAATATTTGGGTCTCAATCAGCTACGTTATCGCCATGGCCGCTTTGTGTTTTCATTTGAGCCACGGCTTGCGAAGTTTTCCGCAATCGCTTGGCGTGAATACCCAAAAAAATATTCGCGTGTTTAATGCTTTTGCGGTTGCATTTTCGTGGTTAATTTTTTTGGGAAATTCTTCGATCCCGCTTGCGGTGTTATCGGGACTGATTAAATTGCCAGGGGTTTCGTCATGACGCTCGACTCTAAAATTCCCGCTGGGCCCATCGAGAAAAAGTGGGACAGTCACAAGTTTAATTTAAAGCTAGTGAATCCGGCGAATAAAAGAAAATATTCTATTATTGTTGTCGGGTCAGGTTTGGCGGGTTCATCGGCAGCTGCGAGCCTTGCGGAGCTCGGCTATCAAGTTTCCTGTTTTTGTTTCCAAGATAGCCCGCGACGCGCCCACAGCATTGCCGCGCAGGGCGGAATCAACGCCGCTAAAAATTACCCCAATGACGGGGATAGCGTGTGGCGACTTTTTTATGACACGATTAAGGGCGGAGATTTTCGCGCCCGCGAAGCCAATGTCTACCGTTTAGCCCAAATTAGCAATTCCATTATTGATCAGTGTGTGGCTCAAGGTGTTCCATTTGCCCGTGAGTATGGCGGATCCCTCGCCAACCGCTCGTTCGGCGGCGCGCAGGTCTCGCGCACGTTTTACGCGCGTGGACAAACAGGCCAGCAGCTTCTTTTAGGCGCGTACCAAGCTTTAGAGCGACAAATTGGTCTCGGAAAAATTAAAATGTTTCCACGCACCGAAATGCTCGATCTCGTGGTGGTGGATGGTCACGCTAAAGGAATTGTCGTTCGTGATTTAGTTAGTGGAAAAATTTCATCTTACGCGGCCGACGCGGTGGTGCTTGCCACTGGCGGCTACTCCAATGTTTTTTATCTTTCCACGAACGCTATTAATTGCAATGTCACCGCGGCGTTTCGCGCTTATAAAAAGGGAGCGTATTTCGCGAACCCTTGCTACACCCAGATTCACCCAACCTGCATTCCGGTGAGCGGGGATCACCAGTCAAAATTGACGCTCATGTCCGAATCGCTTCGCAATGATGGCCGTGTTTGGGCGCCGAAGAAAAAGGGCGACAACCGCGCGCCGTCTGAAATTCCGGATGCTGAGCGCGATTATTACCTTGAACGGAAATATCCAAGCTACGGAAACTTAGCGCCTCGCGACATTTCTTCGCGCAGCGCCAAAGAAGCTTGTGACGACGGTCGCGGAGTGGGTCCAGGCGGCCGAGGAGTGTATTTGGATTTTTCCGACGCAATTAGTCGTTTGGGTGAGAGCACGATTAAAGAGCGCTATGGAAATTTATTCGACATGTACGAGCGTATTACGGGTGAAAATCCCTACAAAGCGCCAATGCGCATTTACCCCGCGCTTCACTACACCATGGGCGGTTTGTGGGTGGATTATAATTTAATGAGCACAATTCCGGGGCTTCACGTCATCGGCGAGGCGAACTTTTCCGACCATGGTGCAAACCGTTTGGGCGCATCCGCGTTGATGCAAGGACTAGCGGATGGGTATTTTGTGTTGCCTTATACCATTGGAGATTATTTAACAAGCAGCGCTAAAACAAAAGTTTCGCTTGATCATCCGGAATTTAAAAAGGCGGAAAAGGACTGTCAGGAGAACACCAAGAAACTACTCTCCATAAAAGGAAAGCGAACCGTGAGCTCGTTTCATCGGGAGCTTGGAAATTTAATGTGGAATGACTGCGGAATGGCACGCACCAAAAAAAGCCTGGAGAACGCCATTTCAAAAATTCCTCAAATCCGCGAAGAATTTTGGAAGAATGTGAATGTTTTGGGAGAGAACGAGAGTTTGAATCCGGCCCTCGAGCGCGCTGGACGCGTGGCAGATTTTCTAGAATTTGGAGAGCTGCTTTGCAAAGATGCGTTGCACCGCGAGGAGTCTTGTGGAGGACATTTCCGTGAAGAGCATCAAACGCCAGACGGGGAAGCCAAACGCAATGACGATCAGTTTTCCTATGTGGCCGCATGGCAATTCGCCGGTGATAAAAAAGAACCTATTTTAAACAAAGAGTCGCTCACATTTGAAAATGTGCACCTGGCTCAGCGGAGTTACAAGTAATGAATCTAAAACTAAAAATTTGGAGACAGAAATCTGCAAACGACAAAGGATCTTTTTTTGAGACGGAGGCTAAGAATATCAGCTCCGATATGTCCTTTTTGGAAATGCTAGACGTAGTCAACGAAGAATTGACCCTGAAAGGGGTGGAGCCCATTGCATTTGACCACGATTGCCGCGAAGGTATTTGTGGGATGTGTTCACTGATGATTAACGGAGTGGCTCACGGTCCTGAGCGCGCCACTACGACTTGCCAGCTTCATATGCGCAAATTTAAAGACGGGGACACGATTGTAATCGAGCCTTGGCGTGCCAAGGCCTTTCCTGTGGTCAAGGATTTGGTTGTAGACCGTTCTTCTTTTGATCGCATCATTGCAAATGGCGGCTTTGTTTCAGTGGGAACCGGTCAGGCTGCGGAAGCCAATGCCATACCCGTCGGCAAAGAAAGTGCGGATCTTGCAATGGACGCCGCGCAATGTATTGGGTGCGGCGCTTGTGTGGCTTCCTGCAAAAATGCGTCGGCAATGCTCTTTGTAGCGGCAAAGGTCTCTCACTTGTCTTTACTGCCGCAGGGGGCCGTTGAAGCTAAAACACGCGTAAAAAATATGGTTTTTCAGATGGACCAAGAAGGCTTTGGAAATTGCACCAATCAATTTGAGTGTGAAGCGGCGTGCCCGAAAGAAATCAAAGTTTCGTTTATCGCACAAATGAATCAGCAGTATCTGAGGAGTCAACTATGAGTGAAGAAACGCAGAAGCCGGGTGTTGTGATTTTTGTAGCGATTCTCAATTTTATCAGTGCCTTTTGGTGGTTTTTGGGAGTCATGGGATGTCTCGCGATTGTTTTGTTTGGTAGCTCGGTCGCGATCTTTAGTAGAGCTGTGAACCAAGTTTCCACTACACTTTCCGACCGGGGGCTTGCCATTGGAGTTACAGCTGTATTTTTTATTGCCCTTGTTTTAGCGGCGCTATTTTTTGCGTTTCATCTTGTGATCGGTCTTGGTTTATTGAAAGCCAAGAAGTATGGTTGGTACGCCGCCGTGACGTCCGCGGTGCTAGGGCTTGTTTTTGTGCCTTGGGGAACTATTTTAAGCATCCTCATCCTCGTCTTATTTTTTCAACGCAACGTTCGTGAATTTTTTAAGGTTTAATCATGGCGCTCATCAAAGCAAAAATTAGAGTAGGACATAGCCCGGATCCAGACGATGCATTTATGTTTTATGCGATCGCTCACGATAAAATTAAAACAGATGGAATTAAATTTTCCCACGTCATCGAAGACATTGAAAGTTTGAACCAGCGCGCTTTTAAAGGTGAGCTTGAGGTGACCGCCGTTTCAGTGGCTGCGTATTTTAAGGTAGCCGATAAATACGCGCTCATGCCGTGTGGAGCGAGTATTGGGGACAAGTACGGCCCCATCGTTGTTTCCAAAAAATCAATTTACCCGAAGGAGTTAGAGGGCAAGCGCATTGCTGTGCCCGGACTTCATACCACCGCCTACTTAACACTCAAGCTATTCCTGCCCAATTTCAAAGAAGTGGTTATTCCGTTTGATAAAATTTTAGACGCCGTTGAAAAAGGCGAGGTGGACGCAGGCCTTGTGATTCATGAGGGCCAGCTCACTTACGAAAAACTTGGCTTTAAAAAAATAGTGGATCTCGGCCAATGGTTTTTTGAAACGACCAAGCTCCCGCTTCCGCTAGGCGTCGACGTCGTGCGTAAAAATTTAGGACGCGACGTGATGCGAAAAACGACACGGATCTTGCGTGAAAGCATTGTTTATGGACTCAAACACCGCGAAGAGGCACTCAAATACGCTATGAAGTTTGGCCGCGGCATCGAAACCGAAACCGCCGATGAGTTTGTGGGAATGTATGTGAACGACTACACGGTCGACATGGGCAAAAAGTGCAAAGAGGCGATGAAGATTTTGCAGGACGCCGCCGTTTTACACGGATTTGTGCCAACGCTTCATAAAATTGAATTTGTAGACATGTAGGCATGGGCCAAAAGCCAGCCACTACTTTTGTTCAGAAATCCTCCGAGTGGATACGGAAACCAAAATCCATCGACGCCAATCTAAAAAATTATTTCAAAACCTCTAAAACTTTTCGCTGGAAAGATGTCGAGAAAGAATTTGATTGGCATAAAACTAAAAAAGTAAATATTGTTCATGAAATTATCGATCGCCACGCATCTTCCTTTCGAAAAAATAAAGTAGCGCTTTATTACTCGGACCCCGAGCGTAATGAGAAATACACTTTTTTGGATCTTAAAGAGAATTCCAGCCGTTTCGCAAATGCCTTAAAAAAATATCAGATCAAAAAAGGGGACCGCGTCGGCGTTTTTCTGCCGCGAACCCCTGAGCTTTATGTGTCTATGCTAGGCATTCACCGCATTGGGGCAATTCCAGTCCCGCTCTTTGAAGCGTTTATGGAAGCGGCTATTGAAGACCGGCTTGTGGACAGCGAAGTTGCAGTCATTGTGACAACTCCGGAGCTTTTGCCGAGAATTCCACTCTCTAAAATTACAAGTTTAAAGCATTTATTTTTAGTGTCCGCAAAACCAGAGTTTACTCCTTCTTGCGTGAGTCGGCCGGGAGCGATTGCGGTGCATGATTACCATGAGGAAATGCGCCAAGCTTCGGAGAATTGCGCGCCCACTTGGCTCACTGTCGATGACGGCCTCGTGATTCATTACACTTCCGGCTCTACGGGAAAATCGAAAGGGGTGCTGCATCGGCAGTACGCCATGGTTGGACATTATCAAACGACTAAATGGGCGCTTGATTTGCGGGACGACGATATTTATTGGTGCACGGCCGACCCCGGTTGGGTGACGGGAACGTCGTACGGCATTTACGGGCCTTGGTCGCTTGGGGCCTCAAGTCTGGTTCTTGGTGGAAGATTTTCTGCAGAATCTTGGTATCGCGCGATTGAAAAATTTAAAGTCACGGTTTGGTACAGTGCGCCCACCGCGTTTCGAATGCTCATGTCACAAGGGGAAGAGCTTCCCAAAAAATTTAATTTAAAGTCCGTTCGGCACATTTGTTCAGTGGGCGAGCCGCTAAACCCCGAAGCGCTGCGCTGGATTAAAAAAATTACGGCGCAAGCACCCCACGAAACGTGGTGGATGACTGAAACAGGAATGCATATTATTTGCAATTACCGTAGTCTTGATTTCAAAGTCGGTGCAACCGGACGTTCATTCCCAGGGACTTATGCCACGGTTGTGAATGACCAGGGCAAAGAGCTTCCGCCTAATACGCTGGGACATCTAGCCGTGAAACCTGGTTGGCCCTCAATGATGAAAGCCATCTGGAAAAACAAAGCCAAATTTGATGAGTACTTTCGAATCAAAGGCTGGTACGTGAGTGGAGATAGCGCCTACAAAGACAAGGATGGATTTATTTGGTTTGCAGGCCGGGCGGACGATGTGATAAAAACATCGGGCGAGCGGGTCGGTCCGTTTGAAGTTGAAAGCGCGCTGATTGGTCATCCAGCCGTAGCAGAGGCGGGCGTCATCGGAAAACCAGACGAGGTCCGCGGGCAGATCATCAAAGCATTTATTAGTCTGCGCAGCGGATTCAAGCCATCCGATGAATTAAAGAAAGAAATTGCGGAGTTTGTGAAGAAAAATATGGCCGCACACGCCGCGCCCCGCGAAATAGAATTTTGTGAAAAAGTACCCAAAACTCGTTCTGGCAAAATTATGAGACGGGTCCTGAGAGCTTGGGATCAAGGGTTGCCGACGGGTGACACTTCAACAATGGAGGAATAGCATGTTTGGAAAGATGGGCGGTATGATGGAGCAGTTGCAGATGATTCAAAAATTGATGAAGGACGAAAACTTTAAAGCCTTTATCTCGCACCCCAAAGTTCAAGAGTTGTTTAAGGATCCTGAGTTTAAAGAGGTGACGAAGTCCAAGGATATGATGAAAATTGTGCAGCACCCGAAGTTCATGGCGCTGGCCCAAGATCCGGTCGTGGCACAGCTCATGTCAAAAATAAACCCACAAAATATTCTAGCGGGTATAAAATAGCAGAATGAAAATCGTTCTGAGCGGCTCTGGTGGATTGATCGGTGAACCCTTAATTCGCGAGCTCTCAAAATCTCACGAGATCAGTATCTTAAAACGGCATCTACCTCTAAAGGCTAACACCCGTTCTACCCAGGAGTTTTTCTGGAATCCCAAAGATCACGGCGGGCCTTGGACCGGGTTAATCGATGGCGCTGATGCTGTTATTAATCTTTGCGGTGAGAACATTGCCAAAGGTCGCTGGACTGATCCCCGGAAAGAAGCACTTCGAGATAGCCGGCTTGAACCGACCGCAGCACTTGTTGAAGCGGTGGCCCAGGCTAAGAACAAACCCAAAATTTTTATCAACGCCTCAGCCGTTGGTTTTTACGGCGCTCGTGATGAAAAGCCGCTCGACGAGCAGGCGCAGGCAGGTTTTGGTTTTTTACCCGACTTATGTGCTGAGTGGGAAAAGGAAGTTGAGAAGATTTCTCAATTCAACGTAAGGCTTATCACGCTTCGCACGGGAATTGTCCTTTCTAAAAAGGGCGGAGCGCTCGCCAAGATGATTCCTCCGTTTCAACTATTTGCCGGCGGACCTCTGGGCAGCGGCAAGCAGATGATGAGTTGGATTCATATTGATGATGAAGTGTCAGCGATCATAAAATGTTTGGAAGACTCCAAGATCTCTGGCCCGGTCAATTTGACAGCGCCCAATCCCGTGAGCATGAAACAATTTTCGAGCACCTTAGGAAAAGCGCTAAAACGACCAAGTATTATGCCGGTGCCAGGTATCGCTCTGAAGGTTCTGCTTGGTGAAATGGCGGAAATGTTGCTAACCGGTCAAAATGTGATCCCGTCTAAATTGCAATCAGCCGGATTTCGTTTCCGTTTTCCAACACTCGAAGGTGCTCTTCAAAATCTTTTGCAAGGGTAGGGAAGTCGCCTGATAAGCCGCTTGACAGGTTTTGGCTCAGGTGATACACTTTTGGCTCTTAAAAAAACGAATAGGGAATCTATGTCTACTTTGTATTTAAAAGCGAACGAAATGAAACAGAGAAAATGGCAGATTATCGACGCCAAAGGACAGGTCGTGGGTCGTTTGGCCGCACGCATTGCCCGCATTTTATCTGGTAAGACGAAAACGGATTACACGCCTCACGTGGAAAACGGAGACGGAGTTATTGTGATCAACGCCAAAGACGTTATCGTCACTGGCAACAAGCTTAAAGATAAGATTTACACAAGTTTTTCTGGGTACCCAAGCGGAATCAAGAGACGGAATTTTGAGCGCGTGATGTCGGAAGACCCCACGTTTGCAATTAAGCACGCTGTCAAAGGCATGCTTCCCAAGAGCCGCTTAGGAAAACGGATGATCACCCATTTTCTGGTTTATGCCGGAAGTGAGCATCCGCATATGGCTCAGCAACCCAAAACATTAGTCATAAAGGATTAAACAAATGTCCGAATCGAAGCTCCTCAAGGCTCCTGCCGATAAAAACAACGCCACTGGCCGCAGAAAAGAAGCGACGGCGCGCGTTCAGCTTTTTAAGGGGACTGGAATTATTCAGGTCAACAAGAAGGACATGAAAACCTATTTTGGACGCCCGACGCTTGAAATGCTTGCGCGTCAGCCGATCGAAGCCGCGAATCTTACCGGAAAAATCGACGTGATTGCTAATTTGGACGGCGGAGGACTCGCCGGACAAGCAGGCGCCTTGCGTCATGCGATTTCCAGAGCTTTAGTGGAATTTGACCCTACGTTAAAAACCCTGCTTCGTCGCGGAGATTATCTCACGCGCGATCCTCGTATGAAGGAACGCAAGAAGTACGGGCGCAAAGGGGCCAGACGGAGATTCCAATTCTCGAAACGTTAAAATAAGAATTTCTGTAACTCTATATATGGCCGAGACTTACGCTCGGCCATATTTTTTTGTTTTTGACACTAAGGAGAACACCCTCTATAATGCGAATCTCTATGAAAAAAATTAGAATTGGCGTTGTTGGCGCGACAGGTTATACCGGTGAAGAGCTTGTGCGAATTTTAGTCAAACATCCGCATATTGAGCTGACATATGTTTCCGGAAAAGAAGACCGCGAAATTAAAATCCAAGAAATTTTTCCTTATCTTAAAAATCAAATTGATCTCGAGTGCAAAGCATTTAACATCGACGAAGCGATTGAAAAATGCGATCTCGTTTTTCTGTCGCTCCCACACACCGTTTCCATGCAGGTGGCGCCCCAGCTCTTAAAA
Organism: uncultured Planctomycetia bacterium; assembly: GCA_964606485.1. Taxonomy (GTDB): domain Bacteria; phylum Omnitrophota; class Gorgyraeia; order 2-02-FULL-51-18; family 2-02-FULL-51-18; genus CAZSGP01. Next base: position 36,475 of record CAZSGP010000003.1, read on the forward strand.
GCTAAAAAGAAAGTGATCGATGTGAGTGCGGATTATCGACTAAAAGATTTGCAGCTCTATGAGAAATTTTATAAAACGGCGCATAAAGATACCGTTCATTTAAAGGAAGCGGTCTACGGACTTCCGGAAATCAACCGCGAAAAAATTTCAAAGGCGAGACTTGTCGCGAACCCAGGCTGCTATCCGACGGGCTCCATTCTAGGTTTGTTGCCGGGTGTTAAAAAAGATTTGTTTGATTTGAATACCATCAAGATTGATGCCAAAAGCGGCGTCACCGGAGCAGGGCGCAAAGCCGATAAAAATCTCAATTTCTCCGAGGTGAATGAATCCTTTAAAGCATACAAACTTTTTGAGCACCAACATGTTCCCGAAATTGACCAGGAGCTTTCGAAGGTTGCTAAAAAAGATGTAAGTGTTGTTTTTGTGCCGCATTTGTTGCCGCTTAACCGCGGGATTCTGAGCACAATCTACGTAGATCTTAAGAAAAAGATGACGGGCGAAGAGTTGCTCGCGGTCTATCAGAAGTTTTACGCCGAAGAACCTTTTGTAAAGGTTTATCCGAAAGGACAGTTGCCCGAACTCAAGCATGTGCAGAACACTAATTTCTGTGATATTGGTTTGCGTGTTCACGAAGCCAAGGGTCTAGCTGTGATCGTGGCTGCGATTGATAATTTAGACAAAGGTGCGGCGGGACAAGCCGTGCAAAACATGAATATCCTGTGCAATTTTGAGGAGACCGCTGGACTACAATGAAGCAAATTAATGGCGGCGTGACCGCCCCTTCCGGATTTAGAGCCAATGGTGTTTATTGTGGAATTAAAAAATCTAAAAAGCGGGACTTGGCATTAATTGTTTCTGAAAAAGTCTGCGACGCGGCGGGAACCTTTACAACGAACAAGGTTCAAGCTTCCTGTGTGGTTATCAACAAAGAGCAGTTAAAAGATTCCCGCGCCCAAGCTATTATTGCCAATTCCGGAAATGCGAATTGCATGACGGGTAAATCAGGATTCGACAATTCGCGCTCAATGATTTCGGCGGCTGCAGATATTCTGGGAATTCACAAAGAGAATATGCTGGTTGCGTCGACCGGTGTGATTGGAAAGCCACTTCCCATCAAAAAAATTCTGGCCTCGGTTCCGGAGCTTGTGAATGGTTTAAGTAAAAAAGGCAGCGAATTTGCTGCCCTCGGAATTCTCACCACCGACCGCATGGCTAAAGAAATTGCCGTCGAGATCATGATTGGAAAAAAAAGAGTGCGGATTGGTGCGATCGCAAAAGGCGCGGGGATGATTCACCCGCAGATGGAATTGCATCAACCCAAGCACGCAACCATGCTTTGCTTTGTCACGACTGATGCTGTCATTGCGCCGAGCGCCCTAAGAGCAGCGCTCGATAAGGCTGTGGACAAAACCTTTAACGCCATTACGATTGATGGTGACGTGTCTACCAATGATATGGCTGTTATTTTGGCCAACGGCATGGCCCAAAATAAAAAGATCGTCGAAAAAACCAAAGAGTTTCAAGCATTTGCCCGCGCGCTGGAATTTATATTTGATAAAATTGCACAAGCGATGATTCGCGACGCCGAGGGCGCCACGAAATTTGTGGAAATTTTTGTGAAGGGCGCTCAATCCAAGGCTGACGCCAAGCTTGTGGCGCGCTCCGTGGCGAGCTCCAGTCTGGTTAAGTGCGCACTATTTGGATGCGACCCTAATTGGGGGAGAATTGCCGCGGCGACCGGATATTCTGGTGCGCATGTGGATCCTTGGAAGCTTCATATTTATCTCGGAAAAGAACTGGTGCTTCGAAATGGCGGGCGGGTTCCGAAGAAGGCCGCCGTTTTAAATCGGGTGTTTGCTCAAAAAAATATCAAAATCACCGTGGATTTAGGACTTGGTAAAAATGTCGCAAGCTACACCACTTGCGATTTTTCGACGAGCTACGTCCGCATTAACTCTGCCTACAGGACTTAAAACATGGAAGAAATTATTAAAAAAGCGGACGTTTTAATCGAAGCCCTTCCTTATATACAGAGCTTCTACGATAAGACCATCGTGATCAAGTATGGCGGCGCGGCCATGACGGACATTGAGATACGCCGCAACGTGTTGGAAGACATCGTGTTCACAAGCTACGTGGGGATGCGTCCGATTTTGGTACACGGCGGCGGCCCGTATATTTCTAAGCGGATTGAGCAAATGGGCAAAGAAGTGAAATTCGTAAAAGGCTTTCGCGTCACCGATGAAGAAACGATTGAAATTGTGGAAGAAGAGTTGCAAAAGGTGAATCGTGAAATCGTCCGTGAAATTATTTCACTCGGTGGCAGCGCTATTTCCTTAAGTGGCAAAGAGGATCATCTAATTGAAGTGAAGCGCCACGGAGATTTGGACGGGGTGGATATCGGTTTTGTTGGAGAAATCACGAAGATCAACGGGGACGTTATTCAAAAGATGATCACGAGCGATATTATCCCTGTTATCTCGCCGATCGGAATCGGCAAGGATGGGTTTACGTACAATGTTAACGCCGACCAAGCTTCCGCGGAAATTGCCCGCTCTCTTGGCGCGCTCAAGCTCATGCTTTTAACGAATACTCGTGGAATTTTGACCGATATGAATGATCCTGAGTCGGTGATCTCGCATTTAAGCATTGCGGAAGTGGACGGTTTGATGGAGTCGAAGGTTCTGACGGGCGGGATGATTCCTAAAGTGAAAGCTTGTATCCGCGCGCTCGAACGCGGCGTTAAAAAAACACACATCATTGACGGACGAATTCCTCATGGAATCCTTCTAGAAATCTTTACCGACACCGGTATCGGAACTGAAATCGTAAAAAAATAATGGACCATCGTAAAACCATAAGACTTTATTTTGACAACGTCGTCCCGTGTTACACCAAAACCCCTTTGGTTTTTGTGAAGGGAAGCGGCACGCGTATTTGGGATACGCATGGCGACGAATACCTGGATTTTTTTCCGGGATGGGCAGTGAGCGGGATTGGGCATTGCCATAAAAGAGTAGTCGAGGCCATCAAGCGGCAATCCGAAAAGCTTCTCCACGTTTCCAACAATTACTACCACGAATCGCAGGGCGTACTCGCTGAAGAAATTATCCGCCACTCCTTTCCTGGAAAAGTTTTTTTCTGCAATTCCGGAGCCGAAGCCAACGAAGCCGCTTTTAAGCTTGCCCGTAAATGGGGAAATCCCGCCAAGAATGAAATTATTTCAATGGAGCGTTCCTTTCACGGGCGGACGCTCACGACCATTACGGCGACCGGAACGGCAAAATACAAAGAAGGTTTTGAGCCGCTTGTTCCCGGATTTAAGACAATTCCTTTTAACGATTTTGAGGCCTTAGAAAAAGCGGTCACAGCCAAAACAGCGGCCATTATTCTTGAGCCTATCCAGGGCGAGGGCGGAATTCGCGTGGCGGATCAGCAATATTTGTCTAACGTCCGCCGCTTGTGCAACGATAAAAAAATTCTCCTTATTTTTGACGAAGTTCAAACCGGTATGGGTCGTACCGGCAGAATGTTTTGCTTTAAGAACTATGGGGTGGAGCCGGATATTATGACGCTTGCCAAGTCTCTTGGTGGAGGCTTTCCAATTGGTGCAATGGTTGCCAAAAAAGAGATTGCCGATGTTCTTCAGCCGGGAACACACGCCACGACGTTTGGCGGCAGTCCTCTAGCCTGCGCAGCGGCGCTTGCGGTGTTCGAAGCGATAGAAAAAGAAAAACTGCTCAATAACACCGTGGTGTGCGGCGCGCATTTATTTAAACGTCTGACAGAACTTCAAAAGAAACATCCGATGATCAAGGAAGTAAGGGGAATGTCCTTGATGGCCGGAATAGAGCTCGATATTGATGGAAAAAATATTTACGAAGAATGTTTAAAGCGGAAACTTTTAATTAATTGCACACAGGGCAATGTTCTGCGCCTCATGCCGCCGCTCGTAGTTAAGGAAAAAGAAATTGATCGAGCTATTCAAATTTTAGATCAAGTTTTGGCGTTAGAAGAAGAAAGAGTTTTAACAACACAGGGGAGTAACCGTTCATGAAAAAAGCAAATAAAGCCGCAAAATCAAAGGCGGCTGGAAAAAATTTATTAAAGCCCAGCGCATCGCCGTTTCAGGAGAAGGATTTTTTAAGCATGAAAGAGGCGACCGCCGGGGATTTGGAGGCGCTGTTTCGTTTGGCAGAGCGGATGAAAAAGAGCCCTGAGACATTTTTAAATGCGCTCAAAGGAAAATCGATCGCCTTGCTTTTCCAAAAGCCTTCTGTTCGCACTCGTGTTTCTTTTCAAGTGGGAATGGGACAACTCGGCGGAAGCTCGGTGTACATGGATCCTCAGGAAATGCCGCTCGGAGAGCGTGAGTCTATTAAAGATGTGGCTCGCGTGCTTTCACGGTATTGCCAAGCCATTGTTGTTCGCAGCCACCATCACAGCTCGGTGGAAGAGCTAGCCAATCACGCGACGGTTCCGGTGATCAACGGCTTGAGCGATCATTACCACCCATGCCAAACCCTGGCTGATTTGTTCACGGTTCGTGAAAAATTTAAATCCGTCGATAAGGTCAATATCGCTTATATCGGTGATGGAAACAACGTGCTCAACTCGCTGCTTTTTGGGGTTGCGAAAATCGGAGCCAATCTTTCTATTGCTTGCCCAAAAGGCTATGAGCCGGGTGAAGAGATTTTGAAGGACATTAAGCTGATCGTGAAAGAGACGGGTTCGAAGATTACTTTGTCGAACAATCCGTTTACAGCCATTAAAAATGCCCACGCGATTTACACTGATGTTTGGGTGAGCATGGGCCAGGAAAAACAGCGTGACCAGCGTTTGCGCGATTTCCAACCGTTTCAAGTTAATGGTGCAATTATCAGCAAAGCTCCGAAAGATTCGGTGCTGATGCACTGCTTGCCCGCGCATCGTGGTGAAGAAATCACGGACGAGGTCATTGAGCATCCGCGTTCAGTAATTTTTGATCAGGCTGAAAACAGACTGCACACGCAGAAGGCCTTGCTTTATTTGTTACTCACCAGAAAGAAAAGAAAATAAATTTTAGAGGAGATTCGATGAAGAAAGTAGTTCTTGCGTATTCAGGGGGTCTAGACACCTCAGTTGCTATCAAGTGGCTGAAGGATAAGGGTTATGAAGTGGTGGCTTACATGGCGGACGTGGGTCAGGAAAAAACAACCACGGCAGCTATTGAGCGCGCTAAAAAAGCGGGTGCTTCTAAAGTCGTGGTGAGAGATCTAAAGAAAAAGTTCATCACGGATTATATTTGGCCAGCACTCAAGGCGGGGGCCGTTTACGAAGGCCGCTACACATTGGCGACGGCATTATCGAGACCCTTGATCGCAGCCGAGCAAGTCGCAGTGGCGCATGAAGAAAAAGCCACGGCAGTGGGGCATGGTTGCACCGGAAAAGGCAATGACCAGGTCCGTTTCGAGGTTACGATTCAGGCTTTGGATGGATCGCTTGAAATTTTGGCACCGCTTCGTGAGTGGGAGTTTAAATCCCGCGAGGAAGAAATTGATTATGCGCTCAAACACCACATTCCAATTGACGTGACGAAGAAGAGTTCGTTTTCGCTCGATAAAAATATTTGGGGTGTAAGCATTGAGTCTGGCGTGTTGGAGGATCCAAATGTTGAACCGCCACAGGAATCTTTTCAGTGGACCCGCGGAGCTGAGACGCGCAACTTAAAAGAGCGTGTGATCTCGATTCATTTTGAAAAGGGAATTCCCGTCGGTTTAAACGGCAAAAAAATGGATGCGCTAAAGCTGATCGCAGAGCTCAATGAGCTCGGTTCGCAGTACGGAATCGGACGCATGGACATGATTGAAAACCGCCTCGTTGGAATTAAGTCGAGAGAGACTTATGAAGCGCCGGCGGCTACGATTTTGCTTCAGGCCCATAAAGATTTGGAAAGCCTGGTTCTTGATCGCGAACTGCTTCATTACAAAGAAGGTATTTCGCAGAAATATGCAGATCTTGTCTATTACGGACTGTGGTTCACGCCGCTTCGGGAGGCGCTGGATGCGTTTATCGAAACCACGCAGAAAAAAGTCACCGGCGTGGTGCGTGTAAAACTTCGCAAATACTCCTCTCACGTGGTCGGCCGCACGTCGCCGCATTCGCGTTACAATGAGTCGCTCGCAACTTACACCGCAAAAGACAAATTCGACCACCGTCTTTCGAAGGGATTTATTGATCTGTGGGCATTGCCGTATAAAAAATGAGTCAAAAGCTGTGGGGCGGACGTTTTAAGAAAGCCATCGATCCCGATTTTGAGCGCTTTAGTGCGTCTCTCAAATGGGATAGACGGCTTTTGCCCTACGACCTTCAGATCGATGCGGCGCACACAAAGGCGCTCGCCAAATGCGGTGTTTTAAAAACGGCTGAGGCCAAAAAACTTTTGGCGGCCATCGCAAGTCTCCAGAAAAGTTATACGAGCGGTGCGCTTAAGCTGAACGAACAAGCTGAAGATGTGCATTCGGCTATTCAAGAAAAGCTGAAGAGTTTGTGTGGAGATCTCGCCGATAAAATTCACACAGGCCGGTCCCGCAATGATTTGGTGAATCAAAGCACTCGGCTTTATTGTCGGGAACACGCGGCGCGCGTGGCGCTTCTGATCACCGATCTTCAAAAGGCGATTCTCGCAAAGGCCGAAGAGTATAAAGATGTTTTGGTTCCAGGGATGACGCATCTTCAAAATGCGCAAGTGCTTTCCCAGGGGCATATTTTTCTAGCCTACGTTGAAATGTTGGACCGCGCCAAGAAGCGACTCGCGGCCGCACAGCCCTTTTTTGATATTTGCGTTTTAGGAAGTGGCGCGCTTGCGGGAACTACTTTTAATTTAGACCAAAAATTAATTGCGAGGGAATTGGGTTTATCCCAGATCACGCGCAATAGCTATGATGTATCAGGAGACCGTGATTTTGTCGTGAATATGTTGTCGAGCGGCGTGTTTGTGGGTCTTGAAATTTCGAGAATCGCCGAAGACTTGATGATTGCCCAAACTCGGGGATTTGCGACGGTTGATATCGACGAGGCCTTCTGCACTGGCAGCTCGATGATGCCGCAAAAAAAGAACGCGGATTTTGTGGAGCTTTCACGGGGCGTTGCGGGTAGTTTTATCGGAAATTTTATGGGATTTGTGTCGGTTTTAAAGGGGCTACCCACTTCCTATAACCGAGATCTACAATGGGATAAGAAATTTCTGTTCGATACCGTTGAGCTCTGTGAAGACTCGCTTAAAATTTATATTAAATTTTTCAAAGGTCTCCGCATGAACCGCGAACGCGCCAAAGAAGCTTTGAAAGATGAAAGTCTTTATGCGACGGATTTGGCAGATTATTTGGTGATGCGCGGTGTGGCGTTTAAGAAGGCGCATGAAATTGTCGGGCAAATCGTTAGTTTTTCAGAGGAAAAGAGGGTTCGAATTTCAGCGATTGGTCTCGACTTGCTTCAGCAATTTTCGGACCGCATTGAAGGGGATGTGTATGATTTGTTTAGCCCAGCGCATTCAGTAAACTTAAAAAAAACAATGGGCAGCACCAATCTCCGGGAAATCGACCGGCAAATCCGTTACTGGAAAAAGGATCTCTAATCATGCATCGATTTCATTTTAAAGGAAAAGAACTTTACTGCGAAAATGTTCCGATTTCCAAAATTGCCAAAGAAGTGGGGACGCCATTTTATTTGTACAGTGTCGGCACGTTTTTGGATCATTTTTTAAAATTAAAAGAAGCGTTTAAGCCGGCAGATCCGCTGATTTGCTTTGCAATGAAATCTAATTCGAATTTAACGGTTTTAAAAGCGCTTGCCGAGCAGGGCTCCGGATTTGACATTGTTTCCGGCGGCGAGCTCTTTCGCGCGAAAAAGGTGGGGGTGGACCCTCGTAAAATTGTTTTTGCATCGGTCGGAAAAACCGAAAAAGAAATCGAAGACGCCATCCGCTCCAATATTCTGATGTTCAATGTGGAATCCGTCCCAGAGCTTGACGCGATCAATGCGGTGGCGTGCCGCTTAAAGACCACGCAGAAAGTTGCGATTCGTGTGAATCCGGACGTGCAATCAGGCACGCATCATTACATCACTACCGGCACCAAAGAAAATAAATTTGGATTAGACGTAGAAACGTCGTACAAGCTTTTTATGGAGTCGTACCGGTATCCTTTCTTGCGCTTTGCGGGTATTCACATGCACATTGGTTCTCAAATCACCAATGCCAAGCCCTTTGTTCAGGCCGTCAAGAAGGGTTTACAGTTTATTGATAGTGTTCGCTACGCCGGAAATCCGGTGGAGTACTTAAATATCGGCGGTGGACTCGGTATTATTTATTCCAAGGAAAAACCACAAACAGCGGATAGTTTTGCCAAAGCAGTATTGCCGTTATTTAAAAATTACGATCTAAAGCACGGGTTAAAAATTATTCTCGAACCGGGACGTTTTATTTCCGGAAACAGCGGAATTCTTGTGACGAAGGTGTTGTACAAGAAAATTACCCAGTCGAAGTCGTTTATGATCGTGGATGCCGCGATGAATGATTTGATTCGCCCATCTTTTTACGGGGCCTATCACGAAATTACACCGGTCGTGAAGCGAAAGGGCTTGGGGAAGAATATTACAGCTGATGTCGTGGGTCCAATCTGCGAAAGTGGCGATTTTCTAGCCAAGAACCGCAAAATGGAAGACGTGCCGGTTGGGGATTTGCTAGCCGTCATGTCCTGCGGAGCTTACGGGTCGGTCATGGGTTCTAATTACAACTCGCGCCCCAAACCACCAGAAGTCGTGGTCAAAGGAAATAAATTCTTTGTGGCCCGTAAACGAGAAACGTACGAAGACTTGATTCGAAACGAAAATATTGTGGCGCAGGCGGTACGGTGAAAAGAATTTCATTTTCAAAATATGAAGCAGCGGGAAATGACTTTGTTATTTTCGACAACCGCAAAGCTTCTGTCAAAAATTTAAAAGCACTGGCTATTCGTCTCTGTGACCGTAAACACGGTATTGGTGCCGATGGTTTAATTGCGCTTGAAAAGTCTAAGTCGGATGACGTTCAAATGCGGATCATCAATCCCGATGGCAGCGAAGCGGAAATGTGCGGAAACGGGGTTCGTTGTCTTGCGCGTTTCGCCGTGACTCAAAAAATTACCAAAAATAAATTCAGCGTAGAGACGCTCGCAGGATCCATTGGTGCAGACGTGCGTGAAAACGTAGTTAAAGCAAAGCTCTCAAGCCCCAAGGATCTCAAGCTTCGCTTTTTGATAGAAAAAAACAGCAGGTTTGGAGACTTAAATTTTGTGAATACTGGCGTGCCGCACGTTGTGAAGGTATTGGAATCGGTAGAGCGCGTCGATGCGGATCGAGACGGCCGGGAAATTCGGGAGCACGCGTATTTTAAGCCGCGCGGCACGAACGTAAATTTTATTTCGATGCGTTCCGGCAACGCAATTGATGTGCGTACGTATGAACGCGGCGTGGAAGCGGAGACGCTAGCCTGCGGAACGGGTTCAACAGCGTCGGCGCTCGTTGCTGCAGCCATCAAAGATTTAAAATCGCCGGTCTCAGTCAAAACAAAGGGCGGCGAAATTTTGAAAGTTTATTTCTCCCGAAAGGGATTGGAGTTTTACGATGTTTTCTTGGAAGGGAAAGTAAATTTTATTTTTGATGGGGGATTTGCGCTATGAGTTTCAAAGGATCGATGGTTGCTTTGGCTACGCCGTTTAAAAATGGAAAAGTAGACGAAAAAACGCTTCGCAAGCTTGTGCGCTGGCAGATTGATAACGGCACACACGGGATTGTTCCTGTGGGAACCACAGGGGAGTCTCCCACGCTTTCCTACAAAGAACACGAGCGCGTGATTCAAATTGTGGTGGAAACAGCAAATAAGGACGTTCCGGTGGTTGCGGGGACCGGGTCCAATAGCACTGACGAAGCCATTATGATTACACGTTTTGCCAAAAAAGCGGGAGCGGATGGCGCGTTGATTGTGACCCCTTATTACAACAAGCCTACGCAGGAAGGGCTGTTTCGTCATTACACAGCCATCGCAAAAGCGGTGAATATTCCCATTGTTCTTTACAATGTTCCCGGGCGCACAGCTTCGTCTTTGACTCCTGAAACGGTTGCGCGTTTGTCAAAAATTCCAACCATTGTAGCGATCAAAGAGGCGACTGGAAGTATGGATCAAACCTCTCACATCCTCTCGCTTTGTGACATCACTGTTCTCAGCGGAGATGATTCTCTAACGCTTCCACTAATGGCTCTAGGAGCCAAAGGTGTGATTTCGGTGGTGGCCAACGTAATTCCGGCCGACTGCGCCGCACTCGTAAATTCCTTTTTAGAGGGGAATGTGGATCAGGCGAGGGTTATTCATAATAAAATGTTCCCACTCTGTCGCGCCATGTTTTTTGAAACCAATCCCATCCCAGTAAAGCGCGCCATGAAGCATTTAGGACTAGCGAGTGATGAGGTTCGTTTGCCGCTTTGCGAAATTGGCGCGGCGACCGACAAGCTGCTTCTTCAAGCCATGAAAGACTACGGCCTCAAAACAAAAGGTGGCTTATGGTAAACGTCGCCGTTAGCGGCGCACTTGGCCGCATGGGCGTGCGGATCTTAACGCTTGCGAGCCTTTCGAAAGATTTTAAGGTTGCGGGAGCGTTCGAGCATTCTAAAAGCGCGGGCCTTGGAAAAGATTTAGGGCAAGCACTTGGGCTCGGAAAAGAGATGGGCGTAAAAATTGAAACACTGTCCGAAAAATCCTTAAAAAACGCGGATGGTCTGATTGATTTTTCAAGCCCCGAAGGTATTCGTCAAAGCGTCGAGCTTTGCGTGAAAGCGGGAATTCCGATTGTGATCGGAACCACCGGTGTAAAACCTGAAGACGAAAAATACATTGCTGAGGCTTCTAAAAAAATTCCGGTTATTTTTTCGCCAAACATGAGCATTGGTGCAAATTTTCTATTTGAACTAGCGCGTTTAGCCGCACAGAAACTAAATAGCGGTTATGATATTGAAATTGTGGAAGCACATCACCGTCTAAAAAAAGACGCGCCCTCTGGCACAGCCAAAAAAATTGCTCAGGTCATTTCTGAGGCTAAAGGCTGGGACTTGAAAAAAGTGGCGCGTTACGGGCGTGAGGGCGTGACCGGGGAGCGCGGTAAGGACGAGCTTGGAATCCACGTGATCCGCGCAGGTGAAATCGTTGGCGACCATACCGTTATTTTTAGCGGGGCTGGTGAAACAGTGGAGCTCGTTCACAAGGCGCATTCACGCGACGCTTTTGCTAAGGGAGCCTTAAAGGCTCTTCAATTTTTAGTTGGTAAAAAACCTGGAACTTACACCATGGCGGATGTGCTGAAAGGATAAGATGAGCTTTTTTTTAGAAGAATCCGAGCGTTTAAAAAAATTACCGCCGTATCTTTTTGTGGAGATTGACCGCGCCAAGCGCAAAGCCATTGAAAACGGCGTTAAAGTCATCGATTTCGGGGTGGGAGATCCGGATCAACCGACACCTGATTTTATTTTAAAAGCGCATGCCAAGGACATTCAGAATCCTGCAAATCATCACTATCCGCTTGATCGTGGCAACACGGCTTTCCGTGAAAAAATTTCCGAATGGGTGAAGGCGCGATTTGGAGTCACGTTTGATCCGGCAACGGAAATTTTGCCGCTGACTGGCTCGAAAGAAGGGATTGCGCATCTCCCACTCGCTTTTATCAATCCAGGCGATTTTACGCTGGTTCCGGATCCTTGCTATCCTCCGTATAAAAGCGGAACTCTTTTTGCTGGCGGCGTTGCTCATTTATTGCCGCTAAAGGAAGAGAATGGTTTTTTGCCTGATTTTGAATCGGTGCCGACGGACATTCTTAAAAAATCAAAAATTATTTTTGTTAATTATCCGAACAACCCTACCGGTGCTGTAGCGAATCGTACTTTTTACGAGAAGTTAGTGGTTTGGGCGAAGAAGAATAATATTCTTATCGCATCCGATCTTGCTTATTCGGAAGTTTTCTTTGAAAAGTCGAAGCCGCTTAGCATTTTTGAAATTCCGGGAGCTCGGGACGTGGCGATTGAATTTCATTCACTTTCCAAAACCTGCAACATGACGGGTTGGCGCGTGGGATTTGCCATCGGACGCCCGGAAGCGATCAATGCACTTTTAAAAGTGAAGTCGAATCTTGATTCCGGGGTATTTACCGCAATTCAAAAAACCTCGATCACAGCGCTCAAAAAAAGTTTTGAATTTACAAAGAAAACCAACGCCATGTACAAACGCCGCCGTGATCTTTTGGTGACAGGTCTTCAGAAGCTTGGTTTCCCTGTTAAACCGAACGAAGCGACGTTCTATGTGTTTACGCGGCTACCCAAAAAACAGACGGATTCAACGGCTTTTTGCCGAGAACTTTTAGAGAAATGCGGCATTGTTGCCACTCCCGGTGTAGGATTTGGAAAAGCGGGAGAAGGTTATGTGCGCTTCACGCTGACTGTTCCTGAGCCCCAGATCAAAGAGGCGCTTGTTCGCATGAAGAAGGTGTTTTAATGGCAACCGTTCTCGTGGGGATTGGTTCCAATCTAGGAGATCGCCAAGCCAATATTGACCGCGCGCTTGAACTCATTAAAGAAAATGAAGATATTGAAATTCTAGCTCTTTCAAAAATTATTGAAACCGAGCCTGTGGGCGGCCCTGCTCAGGGAGCCTTTTTAAATGGGGCACTCAAGCTTAAAACTGATCTTTTGCCGCTTGAACTTTTATCTCAGCTTAAGATGGTGGAGCGACGCTTAGGCCGGGTTAAAAAAGAACAAGACGGCCCCCGCACGATGGATCTGGATATTTTATTTTATGATGACGTGGTGATTGTAGACGGAAAATCGCTTCAAATTCCTCACCCGCGAATGCACGAGCGCTCGTTTGTGCTTGAGCCGCTTTCTGAAATTGCCCCCGATTTTATTCATCCCCGCCTCAAAAAGTCCGTCAAGGCGCTTTTGGATGAACTGCTGAATGCAACTTCTTCAAAGTCCTAAACAAACTCAAACGATTTTAAATAAGCTGCGCCAAAAGGGTCGGACGATTGGTTTTGTGCCGACCATGGGGTATTTGCATAAGGGGCATTTGTCACTTGTGCGTTTGTCTCAAAAACAAAACAACATTACAGTTGTTAGTATTTTTGTGAACCCACTTCAGTTTGGACCCAAAGAAGATTTAAAAAAATACCCACGTGATTTAAAGCGAGATTTGAAAATGCTGAAAAATCTTCGTGTGGATTTTGTTTGGATCCCGACAACTGCCCAAATGTATCCGGATGGTTTTAAAACCACAGTAACGGTAAAGGGTTTAACCGAGTCTCTTTGTGGAAAAAGCCGGCCCACGCATTTTGCGGGTGTCACCACTGTCGTCGCCAAATTGTTGAATGTAGTGAGCCCAGATAAGATTTATTTGGGTCAAAAGGATTTTCAGCAGTTTAGAGTCATTGAAAAAATGATTGAGGATTTGGAGTTGCCGGTCCAAGCGGTGATGGCGCCCATTGTGCGGGAAGAGGATGGTCTTGCGATGAGCTCGCGAAATGTCCGGTTATTGGAGCCTGAGAGAAAGCAAGCCCTCGCTTTGACGCGCGCGCTCCAAAAAGTTAAAAAAGCCGTACGCGAAGGTGAGAAATCAGCCCAAAAGCTTCAAAAGATACTAAAAAATGAGATCTCGGGGTCGACTCTGGGTCGGCTCGACTATGCCGAAATAGTGGATACGGCCAGCTTAAAGCCTATGGTAAAATTGCGTCCTGGTCAGAAGGTGCTGGCGGCCGTAGCCGTTTACTTTGGAAATACACGGCTCATCGATAACGAATTAATAAAGGCTTAATTATGCTCAGAGTTTTAATGAAATCAAAGATTCATGGCGCGACGGTCACCGAAGCGAATCTTCAATACACAGGCTCCATTACGATTGATTCTTCCTTAATGGAAAAAGCCAACATTTGTCCCCAGGAGCGCGTTCAAATTGTAAATCTGAATAACGGTTCACGTGTTGAAACGTATGTGCTTGAGGGCGCAAAAAATTCTGGCACGATCTGCATGAATGGCGCGGCGGCTCGTTGGGCGCATGCCGGTGACAAAGTTATTATTATTTCTTACGGACTTCTCAATGAAGAAGAAGTAAAAGCGCACAAGCCCACCGTTATTTTTGTCGACGATAAAAACAAAGTCAAAAAAAAGTAGGTTTCTATGATTAAAATCGGAATTGTCGGTTGCGGGACAATCGGCAAAGAGCTCGCAGAAGCCTGCCAAAAGCGTTTCTCCGACGGAGTGAAGCTGGACGCCTTGTCTGACACAGACCCACAGCGCGCACGAAAACTACAAGCACATTTAAAGCCCAAGCCTCAAATTTTACCGCTTGAAAAATTAATCGAACGCTGTGATCTGGTCATTGAAGCAGCGTCCACACCCGCCGCTTACGAAGTGGCTAAAAAAGCATTGTCCCGCGGCAAAGATGTGATGGTGATGAGTGTGGGCGGGATTCTGGGCCACGAAAAAGAAATTTTTGAAATTGCGCGCACGCACCGCTGCTGCTTGTACCTGCCTAGTGGCGGAGTGGTGGGGCTCGATGGTCTTAAGGCGGCGGGGATCGGCCACATTTATCGCGTCACACTCACGACGCGCAAGCCGCCGCAGGGATTTGAAGACGCGCCCTATGTGATCAAACACAATATTAATCTTAAAAATTTAAAAGAAGAGAAAGTGTTGTTTGAGGGGGACGCACTCAAAGCGGTAAAAGGTTTCCCAAAAAACATCAACGTATCCGCCACGCTGAGTCTCGTGGGGCTTGGCGCTAAGCGCACCAAGGTGCGCATTATCGCGGCGCCTCAGATGCTTGTGAATGTGCACGAGCTTTATGTTCAGGGTGATTTCGGCAGTTTTTACACTCGTACTGAAAATTTCCCATCAGAACAAAATCCCAAAACAAGCCGGCTTGCTATTTTGTCGGCGGTGGCGACACTCGAACGCATCCTAAAAAACGTCAAGATTGGAACCTGATTCTTTTTTAACGGATTCCCAAATCCTTTCCGGATGCCAGAATCGTGACAAGCGATGCTGGGATCTTTTCGTTGAACGTTATTCCGATTTAATTTACTGGGCCATTTACCAAACCCTTCAAAAGAGCTCTCTCGCCAGCGACCCCTCGATCGCGGAAGATATTTTTCAAAGCGTTTTTGTGAAGCTGCTCGAGCAGGAAACGATTAAGCAGTTAAAAGAGTCCGATTCCATCAAAAAATATTTAGTCGTTACGGCGTCCAATGCCGCGCAGGACCGGATCCGAATGGTTTTGAGGCTTTCGAAGAAAACGACAGTTTTGGAGCAAAGTGATTGGGAGGGTGTGGGCGCAGAAGACGCTATTCAAAAGGTGCTGCGCGATGAAAAGATATGGGTGGTCTCAGCTGTTTTGGAATCCCTAAAACCCATCGAGCGGAAAATTGTGACGCGCTATTATTTGAAAGAGGAGACATTTGAATCGATTGCACGGCACTTTTCAATGCCGCTGACCACGGTTTCGAATATTCTCGGCCGTGCCAAAGAGAAAATTAAAGATCGATTGAAGAATAAGGGTTTTTAGCGTTAAAAAAATAGTTGGAAAAAATCGAGGGGTCTGACGTCTAGTGTAGTGGGAGGAATTTATGGATGAGATTGATGTTAATATAAAGAAATACTTAGATTGGAATGAGAATTTACCCAAGGCGCCCGAATCTGCAGTGAACCGCGCAAAAGCATTAGTGGGGTCGAAAGGCGCAACTTTAAGCTGCCCCCATTGTCACAAAAGCATCACGCCCTACAAATCGCCGCTGAGCCAGCAGAAGATTTTGGGATGGGTGTGGCTTGGGCTAGCCCTAACGGGTTTTGGAGCCTCGTTTATTTTTAAGGCGTATTTTTTTCAGTGCCTCGTCGTGGCGCTCATTTTTGCTTTTAAATTCATCATCGATCGCAAACAGACGAAAACCCAGATTTTGGTTTATAAAACTCTCTCCGAGGAGGTCGCGCCGCGCCGCCATCTTGATTTACACAAAGAAGAGAGTCGGCTATAATCAGGCCCTTAAAACGGGATGTAGCGCAGCTTGGCTAGCGCGCCTGGTTCGGGACCAGGAGGTCCAGGGTTCAAATCCCTGCATCCCGATTTTTTTAAACTATGAAACACACCCACAGTGCCGGCGGAATTGTAATAAATCCAAAAGGCGAAATTTTGGTCGTCAACCAAAATAACGATTCCTGGTCTTTGCCTAAGGGGCATATTGACTCCGGCGAATCCCCACTTGAGGCGGCTGAGCGTGAAATTCATGAAGAGTCCGGAGTAAGTCGCTTGGAGCTTGTCCGGGACTTAGGAAGCTACACGCGCCCAAAAATTTCACTCGGCGGCGGAGATGATTCCTCTGAAACAAAAACCATACACATGTTTTTATTTAAAACATCTCAAAAAATATTAAAACCGATTGATCCGGATAATCCGGAGGCGCGCTGGGTAAAAAAAGAAGAAGTGGCTATGTTGTTGACGCACGCAAAAGATAAAGAGTTTTTTTTAGAAGCGGCCAAAGGGTTTTAATGATGAAAAATCGCTTTATCGAACAGCCGGGAACTGATTTTCAAAAAAAGGTCTGGAAAACAGTTTGCCGTATTCCGGCTGGAAAAACCTGGACTTATGGACAGCTTGCGAAAGTCATTGGTCACCCGGGTGCGGCGCGAGCCGTGGGATCCGCACTTTCGAAAAATAGACATCCGATCATCATCCCGTGCCACCGCGTGGTTCCGGCAAGTGGGGGCGTGGGTGGTTACGCGCTAGGCAGCGCCAAAAAAAAGAAGCTTCTGGAAAATGAGAAAAAAGCCGCTTCCAAAAATAAATAAAAACGCTGTTCGCGCACATGTTTACTACAGCGGCAGAGTGCAGGGTGTCGGATTTCGTTACACGGCAGAGCGCTTCGCCCTCGATTTAAATCTGACCGGATGGGTGAAGAATTTACCCGATGGCCGCGTGGAATTAGTCTGCGAAGGTCCGAAGGAAAAAATCGAAGAGCTCTTTGCGCAAATTCAAAAAAGCCAGCTCGGACCCCACATTAAAAAAGTCGCCTGTGAGTGGATGAAAGCTGATGGGTGCTTTAAGGATTTCCAAGTTGAGTTCTACCTCTAAAACAAACGCCGACGCAAAAAATAAAATCGAATCGCTCCGCAAAGATATCGAGCGACACAATAAGCTTTACTACGACAAGGCTAAGCCCGAAGTCACTGACGCTCAGTATGACCGTATGGTGAAAGATCTGGAAAAGCTTGAGTCGGAATACCCGCAGTTTGTCTCCCCAAAATCACCCACCCAAAAAGTGGGTGGCTCCGTCTCTCGACAATTTAAAACCGTTTTGCATGAAATCCCGATGCTCAGCATCGACAACACGTATTCCAAAGAAGAGTTGGCAGATTTTGACGGCCGCGTGCGCAAAAATTTACCCGGCGAATCGTTTGAGTACGTGTCGGAGCTTAAAATTGACGGTGTATCTTTGGCGATTCTTTATGAAGGCGGGGTATTAAAGCGTGCTGCGACGCGCGGCGATGGTCAATCGGGGGATGAGATCACTGAAAATGTGCGAGTGATTTCTCAGATTCCCCAGAAATTAAAATTGAGCAAAGGAACTCCTGGGCGAATTGAGGTTCGGGGGGAAATTTATTTTCCACTCGATCGGTTTGAAAAGTTAAACCAAGAAAAGGAATCGGTCGGGGAAGACCCATTTGTGAACCCTAGAAACGCGGCAGCGGGGACACTCAAATTGCTAGACCCATCTATAGTTGCGGGCCGCGGGTTGTGTTTTTTTGCGCACAGCGTTGGCGTCTTAGAGGGTTCCGGTTTTTTAAAACACAGCGACGTCTTGGATTTTTATAAGGCAAGCGGCCTTCCGGTCAACCCCAACACAAAGGTTTGCAAAAATTTGGACGAGGCGTTTAAGGTTTGCGATTATTGGCAGGCGCATAAAAACGAATTGAAATACGACACCGATGGCTTGGTGTTTAAGGTTAACGATTTAGACCAGCAAAAGCGTTTGGGTGCCACCAACAAAAGTCCTCGCTGGGTGATTGCGTATAAATTTCCAGCCGAGCGCGCCAAAACAACGCTAGTCGATATTTCGGTGCAAGTGGGTCGAACGGGTGTGTTGACGCCGGTCGCTCATTTGAAGCCTGTTTTTTTGGCGGGAACCACGGTGTCGCGGGCAACTCTGCACAATGAAGACGAGATTAAGCGACTCGATTTAAAAATTGGGGATAAGGTGCTGATCGAAAAAAGCGGTGAAATTATTCCTCAGGTCGTGGAAGTGCTTGCTAAGGAGCGATCGGGTGATGAAAAAAAATTTTCCATGCCCAAAAAATGCCCGGTTTGCAGCTCGCCGGTGGTGCGGCCCGAAGAAGAGGTGGCGTGGCGCTGTATCAGTGTTTCGTGTCCGGCACAGCTCAAGGCCAAGCTTACCCATTTTGCTTCGCGCAAGGCAATGGATATTGAAGGTTTGGGCGATGCGCTGGTGGAGCAAATCGTCGATAAAAAAATGGTTCACGATTTTTCCGATCTCTATCAGCTCAAAAAAGAAGAGTTGTCCGCGCTTGAGCGTATGGGGGATAAGTCCGCAGACAATCTGGTTCGGCAAATTGAGCTCAGCAAAGAAAAAGGGCTTTCAAGGCTACTGTTTGGCCTAGGAATTCGCCATGTTGGGGTCAATGCCGCGCGGATTCTGGCGCAGAACTTTTCCAGCATCGACAACCTGTGCGCCGCTACATTGGAAGATTTGCAGAAAATTTCGACCGTGGGAGGTGTAATTGCTGAAAGCGTGGTTGAATTTTGCGCTCAAAAACAAACCAGAGAAATTCTCGACCGCTTGAAAGCTTCGGGTGTTAAAATGTCCGAACAGGTTGCCCGTAAAGGGCCACAGCTTTTTGAGGGGAAGACTTTTGTGCTGACGGGAACCTTGAGTCGCCACACCCGCGAACAGGCGGCCGAACTAATTTTGGAGCGAGGCGGAAAGGTTGCTTCGAGTGTGAGCGCAAAGACAAGTTTTGTTTTGGCGGGGGCCGAAGCGGGATCGAAGTTAGAAAAGGCCCAAGCCTTAGGGGTGCGAGTCTTAAGCGAAGAAGAATTTGAAAAAATGTTGAAAGGGAGTCATGAATAAAAAAATTTTAGCGCTAGTGTTGTGCGGGGCTATGCTTTCGGGTTGTGCCACGGTTCAGAAAAAGTTCACTCGTAAAAAACCGGAAAAAAGAAAAGCGGCCGCGGTATTTCTTCAAGAAGGGGATTATCAGAAACAGTACACCAACGATTACTATTACAAAACTCACTATACGCAGTGGGGCACCTGGACCGACGAGCTGCTGCTTCAGTTTGGCGGGAACCGTAAAAAAATGCGGCGCTGTGCCGAAGAGTCTTTAGGGCATCTCACCGAAATGAACCGGTATTTGCAAGAGCCCAAGCAAAAGGAATTAGAGCCATTCTTAGTTGACCTGAAACGAATCGAAAAGAAAATCGACGACAACACGTATTCCGAATCCGATGAATCCATGATGAAGGCGGATCTCGAAAAAATTAAACGAATGGTCGCCAGTAATTTTTATTACGATAAAGTTAAAGACAGCGTTCTGCCGGACCGGGTGGATCTTGGGCAGTAGGGACGGTGGAAGAAACCCTTGGTCTTTTTCTGGATTATGTCTCGATCGAAAAAGGGCTTTCCCGCAACACCCTGGACGCTTACCGCAGGGATCTTGAGCGGTATCTCGCGTTTCTAAAAAAAGAACGCATTAAGCACCCAGATCAGATTTCCCGAAAAGAAATCACGGAGTTTTTGCTCAGCGAAAGAGACCGGGGTCTTGAGCCAACCTCGGTGGCAAGGGCGCTTGTGGCTGTGCGAATGTTTCACCGCTTTTTGTCGCAAGAAGGAAAAGCAAAGAAAGATGTGACCGATGTTTTGGAGGCGCCCAAAACCTGGAAAAAACTTCCGGAAGTTTTAAGTCTGCTGGAAGTCGAAAAATTAATTAAGGCACCCGATTTAAAAACGCTGCAAGGAATTCGGGATCAGGCGATTTTAGAATTAATGTACGCCACGGGTTTGCGCGCGTCTGAGGTGACTGTTTTGACCGCACAGAATTTAAATCTTGAGAAGGGTTTTTTGCGCGTGACCGGAAAAGGCAGCAAGGAGCGTCTCGTGCCGGTCGGGGGCGTTGCTCGAAAATGCATTTCGGATTATTTGAGCCGGGTGCGAACGCCTTGGACGAAATCAAAACCCGTTGAAGCGTTGTTTGTGACGCGTTTTGGAAAAAAAATGTCCCGCCAGACGGTGTGGGGTATTTTAAAGAAATACGCGAAAGTGGCGGGGATCGGAAAAGAAATTTACCCGCATATTTTAAGGCACTCTTTCGCGACGCATTTATTGGAGCACGGCGCGGACTTGCGCGTGGTGCAGGAGTTGTTGGGGCACTCTGATATCGCAACGACACAGATTTATACGCACGTAGAAAAATCTAGATTAAAAGGAATTCACGCAAAGTTTCACCCAAGACCATAGGAGAAGGCCATGTCTCAAAGAGCAGACCAAGTCGCAGAAGAACTTCGAAAAATTATCAGTATGATTTTGATCGATGATTTAAATGACCCGCGCATGGGTTTTGTCACCATTATGCGCGTGGAGATGACAGACGATCTGCGATTTGCAAAAGTGTTTTACAGTGTTTTGGGCGACGAAGAAAAAATTGCTTCCACCGAAGAAGCGATTGCCGAAAATTTAAGCTTCATTAAGCGCATGGCTGTCGAACGCATCAATATGAAGTACGCGACTGAAATCCGTTTCGAGCGTGATAGCTCTATCGAGCATAGCTTTAAAATTGATGCCATCCTCAAAAAAATTAAAACCGACGAAGAGAAAAAAGACAAGCCCGCTTAAAATGGACGGAATCCTTCTCTTCGATAAACCCAAAGGCTGGACGAGTCATGACGCCGTGGATTTTGTTCGGCGCATTATCCATCAGAAAAAAGTAGGTCACGCCGGAACGCTTGACCCGATGGCCACAGGACTTTTGGTGCTTCTTCTGGGAGCTGCCACTAAACGATCCCAAGAATTGAGCGGTTTGGACAAAGACTATTCGGGCTCTATGCGGCTAGGCGTTGAAACGGACACCTATGATATGGACGGAAAAATTATTTCCCAAAAAGATCCGGGCCCAATCCAAGAAGATTTGATCCACGGAATTTTCAAAACCTTCCAGGGCGAACAAGAACAGATCCCGCCGGCGTATTCCGCCATCAAAAAAGACGGAAAGAAAATGTACGAACTGGCTCGAAAGGGCATCGTCGTGGAAATAGCGCCGCGCAAAGTTCGGATAGATGAATTAAAACTGACTCATTATGCGAGTCCAGAAGTCGGTTTTTTTATGAGATGTTCCAAGGGAACCTATGTCCGGTCCGTTTGTCACGCGGTTGGGAAGAAGCTGGGTTGTGGTGCGGCGCTGTCCGTGTTGCAGCGCGAAAGAATCGGCCCTTTTCATTTAAAGGATGCGTTCACGAAAGAAGCTCTAAGTGATATCACAATTTCATCGCTCGAGAAAAAAATTATCCCATGAAAGTTTACAACGGATTTTCGGATAAACGGCTTAAACCAAAAAACCGCGGCGTAGCCATCGGCGTTTTTGATGGAGTGCACCGGGGGCATCAAGCGATTTTAAAAACAGCCGTTTTTTATTCGAGAGCCGAGGGGTGGTCGTCGACGGTCGTGACTTTTGATCCGGACCCCCTTAAAATTTTATCTCCAAAAACACCTCATCCGGTTTTAATTTCGCTCGAACATCGTCTGAATTTGTTTGAACAATTTGGAATTCAGGAAGTAGTGGTGGTTGCGTTTGATCAAAAATTTTCAAAAATTCCTCATGATTATTTTTTAAATGTACTGCTGATTCATAAACTTGGCACGCGACGGCTCGTGGTGGGAGATGATTTTAGATTTGGCGCTAAGGGTTTGGGAGATGCGGCTTATTTAAGGAAAGCCGAATCAGAGGGCCGGTTGGCGCTCAGCGTCGTTTCTCCGCTCAAGTACGCCGGCCAAACAGTTTCTAGCACTTTTATTCGAGGGCTGATTCAAAAAGGGTATTTGGTAAATGCAGAGAAAATGCTCGGGCGCGCCGTGACAATCCGCGGAACCGTCGTGAAGGGCAATGGGCGCGGGCGAAAAATAGGGTATCCGACTGCCAATCTCAACCCTCACCACGAAACCCTACCTCCGCAGGGAGTTTACGCAGTTCGAGGTAGGTTTGGCAAAAAAATCCTTAAAGGAGTAGTGCATATCGGACCCAGACCCACCTTTAAAGAAGCTGAGGCGAGCGTCGAGGTTCATTTCCTTAACTTTAAGGGTAATCTTTACGGTAAAACCGTCGAACTTGAGTTTTCATTGAAGATCCGAGAGGTTCAGCGCTTCAAGACTCCGGGGGAGCTACAAAAAACCATTGAGAAAGATATTCGGAAAGCCTTGCATATCCTGAGTTGATTGGGTATACTGTGCCCAGTGCTAAAAAGCCAAAAACAAGGAGTTTTTTAAGAGTATGTCCATTACCAAAGAGAGAAAGACAGACGTTATCACGAAACACAAGACTCACGACAAAGACACTGGGTCTTCATTCGTTCAAGTTGCAATTTTAACCGAGCGCATCAATACGCTCGGAGAGCATTTCAAGTCTCATGCCCGAGACAATCATTCGCGTAGAGGACTTCTCAAGCTGGTTTCGCAGCGCCGGAAGCTTCTGGATTATTTGAAACGCGAAAACCAAAATGCTTATCAAAAGCTCATCGTAGATCTCGATCTCAGAAAATAAAACCATCATGAAAACATTTGAAGTTCAAATCGGTAGGAATGCTTTGTCTTTTGAAACCGGTCGTATGGCCAAACAGGCCGACGGTGCATTTGTTGTCCGCTATGGTGACACCATGGTTTTCGTGGCTGTTTGTGGCGCCCGTAAGCCTAAAGAGGGAACAGACTTTTTTCCTTTGACGGTGGATTATCAGGAAAAAGCGTATGCCGGCGGAAAAATCCCCGGTGGTTATTTTAAGCGCGAAGGAAAGGCGACTGAGAAAGAAACGCTGACTTCTCGTCTCATTGATCGTCCAATTCGCCCTCTTTTCCCAGAAGGTTTTTACAACGAAGTTCAAATCACGGCCAATGTATGGTCCAGTGACAAAGAACACAACGCCGACGTGCTGGCAATGAATGCCGCATCGGCCGCGTTAATGGTTTCCGGTATTCCGTTTCTAGGTCCCATGGCCGCCGCACGCGTTGCGGATGTGGATGGAGAATTCATCATCAACCCGACATACAAAGATCTTGAGAAGGCGACGCTTGAAATTATGGTTGCTGTCACCGAGATGGGTATCATTATGATTGAAGCGGGTGCTGAAATTGTAGCCGAAGAGCGCATTGTCGAAGCGCTGGCGTTTGCTGAAAAAGCATTAAAGCCGGTTCTTGAGCTTCAGAAGAAAATGAAAAAAGAATGCGGCAAGACCGAATGGGTTGTGAAACTCCAGACCATCGATGAAGCGCTGCTCAAAAAAGTAACGGATCTTTCGACGAAGGAAATGGATCGCATTAACCGCAACGAAAAAACCAAAGAATCGCGTGACGAAGCTTTGGGCGCTCTCTGCGAAAAGATCGTAGCGGAGATTGTTGTTGAAGGCTCAACGATTACTTCAGCTCAAGTCAAAGCGGCATTTCATGAAGCGGAAAAGAAGAGCGTTCGTAAATTTATTCTTGATGAAAAAATGCGCACCGACGGACGCAAATTCGAAGACATTCGTCCGATTAGCTGCGAAGTCAATATCATCCCGCGGGCGCACGGATCCGCTTTGTTTACACGTGGCCAAACGCAGTCACTGGGTGTGGTTACCCTTGGCACGAGCCGCGATGAGCAGATGATTGATGCTATTGAAGGGGATATTTATAAAAATTTCATGCTTCACTATAATTTCCCGGCGTTCTCCGTCGGCGAAGTGAAGCCCAACCGCGGTCCAGGTCGTCGCGAAATTGGTCACGGAGCATTAGCTGAAAGAGGATTGCGTTCGGTTGTGCCTACCAAAGAACAGTTTCCGTACACGATTCGCGTGGTTTCAGAAATTCTTGAATCCAACGGTTCGTCCAGCATGGCCAGCGTTTGCTCGGGTACCATGGCAATGATGGCGGCTGGTGTTCCAATCAAGGCTCCGGTTAGCGGAATCGCGATGGGACTCGTCAAAGAAAAAGATAAAGTTGCGGTTTTGTCGGATATTGCCGGAGTGGAAGATCATTTGGGTGATATGGATTTTAAAGTCACCGGCACCGAAACGGGCGTAACGGCGATTCAGCTGGATCTTAAACTGAAGGACTCTATCGACGTTTCAACGCTTCGCAAAGCTTTAGAACAGGCGCGTCAGGGTCGTTTGCACATCTTAAAGAAGATGGTTGCGGCGATTGCACAGCCTAGCAGTGAGCTTTCTCAGTTTGCTCCTCGCACAACGACGATCAAAGTGGATCCAGATAAGATCCGCGAGATTATTGGACCCGGCGGAAAGATGATTCGCAAAATTACGGCGGATTCTGGAGCCCAGGTTGAAGTGGAGGATGACGGAACAGTTCGCGTTTCTTCTGCCGATGGTGAGGCCGCCCAAAAGGCGATTGATATCATCAAGGGAATTACCTCTGACGCAGAAGTTGGTAAAGTTTACAAAGCGACTGTTCGCCGCATCATGAATTTCGGAGCGTTCTGCGAAATTTTGCCCGGAAAAGAAGGTTTGGTTCACGTTTCTGAGTTGTCTGACGATTTTGTCGACAATGTCGAAAGCGTCGTGAAGGTGGGCGACGAGATCATGGTGAAAGTGATCGAGATTGATTCTATGGGACGCATCAATCTTTCCAAAAAACAATCCAGTTCCGACGCGCCTCCGGTCGTGGCCAAGCGTGGTGACCGTCCCGGCCGCGGAGACAGAGGAGAGCGCGGTGAAAACAATAAAGGTTCATTTAAAAAGAAATCCTGGAACTGAGGATCTTCCGCTTCCGAATTACCAATCGGAAGGGGCCTCAGGAATGGATCTTTACGCGGCGGTGACCGAGGATTTGCCGATCGCCCCGGGTGAGATCAAGCTTGTCCCGACAGGTATTTCGATTCAACTTCCCCTAGGCTACGAGGCGCAAATCCGTCCTCGTAGCGGTCTTGCGCTCAAGCATGGCATTACCTTCGTCAATACTCCTGGTACAATAGACAGTGACTATCGAGGCGCTATTAGCCTCATCATGGCAAACGTCGGTAAAGATATTTACGTGATTAAGCGCGGTGCTCGAGTGGCCCAGATGGTGATTCAGGAGGTAATCCGTGCTCAAATGGAGGAAGTTTTGGAACTTGGCGACACCGTTCGAGCGGGTGGCGGTTTTGGTCACACCGGAGTCTAAAGCGTGAATCCTGAAAAACGCAGTGAAGTTATCGCTTTTTTTTGGCTAGTACTTTCAGCAATCATTTTTATTTCACTCGTCTCATATACGGCCACCGACGTTTCTTTCGAGGTTTCTGCAGCCAATTACCCTCCGCATAACTTTGCTGGAATTTTTGGCGCACATGTTGCCTGGTTTTTAATCTTATTATTTGGAAAAGCAGCCTACTTTTTAGTGCCCTTGTTCTTGTTGTGGTCCTTGTTGCAGTGGGCCGGAAAAAAAAGTCAGCGTGCGTGGCTCAAAGTTTTTACGTCTGTTGTTTTTTTTGGATCGGCTTGTGCACTTTTTTCGCTGATCGCCAGCGAATCTGACGTTTCAAAATTTCAATCCGGTGGCATCATTGGCTACTTCGTTGGTTATTTCTTAAATAATGTTTTTGGGCATTCTGGTATCTTTGTCGCGTTCTCTTTATTTTTGTTATCCGTAATCTTGGCGTCTGAGATGCTGCTCTTGCAGGTGGCGGGTGGTTTGTTTGGCCGCATGAAAACCATTGCCGCGCCAGTGTTTTCAAAAAGCCGCTTAGCATCCGACAATCCCAAGTCGATGTCCGTTCAATCTACTGTGATTCCCAAGAAGACATCAGAACCAACCAAGCCACAGATTAAGCTCAATACACCTGCTCCCATGAAGGCGCCAGAGCCTGTTCCAGCGAAGCCAGCCATTAAGTTGAATATCCCAAAAATTTCAATGCCGAAACCTGAAAAGCCCATCGAGGCTAAAGTTGAGGCTAAGCCCAAATCGTCCGATTCTCAACCAGTGATGGCCTCGGAGCTTCCAAATGAGGACGGTGGAAGCTACCGGATACCTGGAGTGGATTTGCTGGAGTCTCCGCCGGCTATCGACCAAACTAAATTAAAAGGGGATTTAGAGGCCACCTCTAAATTGCTCGAAGACACGCTGACTGATTTTGGAGTGGAGGCAAAGGTGGTTGAGGTGGAGCAGGGCCCCACCATTACCCGTTACGAACTTCAGCCTGCCGCCGGTGTGAAAGTCCAAAAAATTACTTCGCTTGAAAATGATATCGCCCGCGCCATGCGCGCGACCAGTGTTCGAATTGTGGCACCAATCCCAGGAAAGGACCGCGTTGGTATTGAAGTTCCCAATAGTTCTGCTGCTACGGTATATTTTCGAGAGATGATCGCTTGTCCCGAATTTAAAACTGAAGGCTCTAAAATAGCATTTGCCCTTGGCAAAGACACGGCCGGCGCTCCGATTGTTTGCAATTTGGCGGACATGCCGCATTTACTAATTGCGGGCGCGACCAATACCGGTAAAAGTGTTTGCATCAACACACTTATCACCAGCATGCTGTACCGCTCAACGCCGGATGAGTTAAAACTTCTTTTGATTGACCCTAAAATGGTCGAACTTCATTTTTACAATGATCTCCCGCATCTCATCTGTCCTGTTGTTACGGATAAATCCAAGGCCCCCGGTGCATTGGCTTGGCTGGTCGCTGAAATGGAGCGCCGGTACAAAGTGCTATCTAAAGTGGGGGCTAAAAATATTTTGTCGTTTAATGAAAAAGTTACCAATAAATCCATTGATCCGAAGGTGCTGGCCATTACACCTGAGAATCAGGATGAACCAATTGTAATCCGCAAAATGCCTTATATTGTTGTGGTGATCGACGAACTTGCCGATCTCATGATGTCTTCGGCTAATGAAGTCGAAACAGCAATCACAAGACTCGCTCAGCTGGCTCGCGCTGTGGGTATACACATGGTGCTCGCGACACAAAGACCTTCGGTGGACGTCATTACCGGTGTGATTAAAGCTAATTTCCCGGCACGCATCGCTTTTCAGGTTGCCTCAAAGGTTGATTCGCGCACTATTTTGGACGAGAACGGAGCTGATAAATTATTAGGTCGGGGGGACTTGCTATTTATGGATCCCCGCAAGTCCAGAGTGATTCGCGCGCAAGGCGCTTGGGTGCAGGATAAGGAAATTGAAAAAATTACCACGTTTATTAAAAATCAACGCAAACCCGCTTACACCGAAAATATTTTACAAACAGAAGTTAAAAAAATGGCGCTCGGCGATTTCAAGAAAGATGAAGTCTATGATGAGGCCAAGCGCGTGGTTTTGGAAACGGGTCAGGCGTCGGTTTCCATGGTTCAGCGCAGGCTGGGGCTTGGTTACACTCGTGCAGCGCGTCTCATCGACATGATGGAAGAAGAGGGTGTTGTTGGGCCTTATCGGGGTGCCAAACCGCGCGAGATTTTAGTGGAGCGTCCAAATGCCTCAAAACAGCAAGCGGGCAATGAAAGCTTAGAGGCTTAAAAATTTATGAGTCTAACCATTGGAAATGCACTCAAGGAAGCGCGCAGTAAAAAAGCGATTACGCTCGAAGATGTACACTCTAAAATAAAAATTCACCCGCGAGTACTTCAGATTCTTGAAGAGGGAAAATTTGAAAAGCTTCCTGGACCTGTTTACGTCAAAAGCTTTTTAAAGGCTTATGCTGAATTTCTTGAAATTAACGGAGAGGATTTGGTTCGTTCCTATGAAAAAGAAGGGGTGGCGGCTCCCGCTCAGACCATTTACCTTCAGAACACCGATCAAAAAGACAAAGAGGCGAGCGCAATTACTTTCTCTAAAATTTTACCAGCGCTTTCAACGTTTCTGGTTGTCGCAGCACTCGCAGCATCCATTTATTACGTGATTGATGTTTCTAGCCGGAAAAATCAATCCACCGTAACTGGCGCAAAGCCCGTTGCCGTGGCGGCTAGTTCCAAAAAGACCGTAAAAGCACCTGCTCCTACTAAATCCAATATGCTTCGAAGCCCGGATCAAGAAAACTTCCCTCGGATTAGCGAAGAGATGCCAATTGAGCTCAAAGTGAAGGCCTCAGACAATGTCTGGCTTCATGTGACTTGTGACGGAAAAGTTTTGTTTCAGTCCACGCTTAAACGCGGCGCGCGAGAAGTTTGGGTTGCGCAAAAATCCATTGAACTTCGAACCGGAAACGCCTCCTTGATGACGCTTTCGGTTAACAATACCTCGCTCGGATCTCCCGGTAAAGGTTCCGCCAAAAAACTACTCATCACGCGCGACGGCGTCCAAAAACTCCAGTGAACGTTCACCTAACCAGTCTTGGCTGCGCCAGGACCCTGGTGGATTCAGAAGTCGCTCTAGGATCTCTCAAAAAAGACGGCTACACAATTGTGCGCGGCATTGACCAAGCGGACATTGCCATCGTCAACACCTGCGGGTTTATTGAAGATGCAAAAATGGAATCCATTGAAGCTATTCTTGAATTATGTGAATTGAAAAAGCAGGGCAAGATCAAAGCCGTTGTGGTGCTGGGCTGTTTGGCCCAGCGGCATGGGGGAGAGCTTCAGAAAGAACTCGACGAGGTAGATGCCATTGTGGGCACCAACAATTTCGGAGATTTGTCGCGAGTCCTTGAGCCTCTCAAGAAGAAAAATGGAAAAGTATTTGAAGTTACTGCCAAACCGTATTATCTCCTCGACGAAAATTCCCCCCGTTTTTCTCTGACTCCGGAGCATTACGCTTACATTAAGATCTCTGAAGGCTGTATCAATGCCTGCTCGTACTGCATGATTCCAAAAATGAAGGGCACTCATCGCTCGCGGACCGTAGAATCGATTGTGAGTGAGATAAAAAAAATTACCTATGAAAGAGAAATTTCTGAAATAAATCTAATCGGCCAGGACACCGCGGCTTTTGGTTTTGACCGAAGCCGAACGTTTGAACTCCCACGGCTTTTGAATGAGGTAGCGGCCCTCGGTAAGGCGGAATGGGTGAGACTGCTTTACGCACACCCTGGCCACGTGACCAATGAAATGATTGATGCGATTGCTCAGAACCCTTCGATTTGCAAGTACGTGGATTTTCCAATCGAACACAGTCACGATGACATGCTCAAGCGCATGAACCGCGGCGTGGATCGTCAAAAAATGGAGTGGGGAATCGAGACCTTGCGTAAAAAAATTCCGGGTGTTGTGATCCGGACTACCGTCATTGTTGGTTTTCCTGGGGAGACCGAAGCAGAGTTTAAGGATTTAATGAAATTTTTAAAAGAAGTCCGTTTTGAGCGTCTCGGAACCTTTAAATTTTCAAATGAAGAAGGGTCGCGCGCTTCGTCAATGCCGGATCACATCTCCGAAGAAGTTAAAGAGGCCCGCTATCATGCGGTGATGGCTCAACAGATGGAAATTTCAAAAGAGCTCAACAAGCCCTATCTTGGAAAAACGATTAAAGTCTTAATTGACGAAGCAATTCCCAATAAAAAAAATGCGTATCTCGCGCGAACCGAGGGTGATGCGCCGGATGTGGATAATCAGGTCACCGTCACCTCCGACACAAAGTTAAAACCGGGTCAGTTTGTAAACATGCGTGTGGAAGAGGCGCTGGAGTATGACTTGGTAGGGAGAGCGGTTTGATCAATCTCGCTAATTTTTTCACGTATTTGAGAATTGTGCTCACGGCCTTTTTTATGATTTGCGTTTTTTTAGAGGGTTTTTGGTTTAAGCTAGCAGCCCTTGTTTTATTTGTAGCCGCTTCGGTTACGGACTATTTGGATGGCTGGGCTGCGCGACGATTTAATCAGGCGAGTGCTTTTGGCGCGCTGATCGACCCAATTGCCGATAAAGTTTTAACGCTCTCCGCGTTCCTCATTTTTGTTCAAATTGATTTAATTCCGGCATGGATGGCGGTGCTCGTTGCCGCACGTGATTTTTTAATCACCGGGTTTCGATTTATGATGCCCAAAGAATCGCCTCGCCAAAAAGCCGAACAGGGGGGTAAGAACAAAACCGTTTTGCAATTTGTTGTAATTATTGGCGTTTTGATTTATTTAATTGCGAGAGAATGTTCTTTTTGGAATTTGTCCTGGGATGAGACCGCTCATACGGTTATTTACTGGACGATGTTCTGTGTGGTTTTTGCGACGCTTTTCACCGGGGTTCGTTATGTGGTCAAAAATAAAGACATTCTCGGTTAAGCTGACTGCATCATTTTTCTTTGTTGGTTATTTTCCATTTTGGTCGGGAGCCTTTGGAAGTTTAGCGGGAATTCTCCTTGCCTGGTACTTTCCAGCGGCGCTCATCCCGCAATTTATCGTCTACACCCTTCTTGGATTTCTAGTTTGCGCCCCCTCAGAAAAAGCATTTGGCAAAAAAGACCCCTCTAAATTTGTGATGGATGAGGTGAGCGGTATGATGCTCACGGTTTTATTTGTGCCGCATGACCCTGTCCTTTACGTGGCGGGGTATGTGTTATTCCGAATTTTTGATGTCTGGAAGCCGTGGTTGATCAGGCGCATTCAAAATAGCGGGACCCCGAGCTCCATTATGTGGGATGATTTAGCGGCTGGCCTCGTGTCCAATCTGCTGCTCCAAGCCTATCTGTTATTGCCTCTGAAATAATTGGTTAATTCTGTCAATAGATATTAACTAGCGCTAGGCAATTTTTTTTCATTTCCCCCTAGAATTTTTTGGAACTGTCGGGCATACTCTCCCTACAATAACCAAAGCCCAAACTATGCCCAATAAGAAAAATGTTTTTAAATTCTGTACAACTAGACTTATTCAAACCATTTCTTACGGACTGGTTTTATGTTTGCTTGTCCAGGATTTGGCCTGGGCCGCGCCTGATTTAAAGTTAGGAGTTAAAGGTAAAGAGCAAAGTCTTAAGTGGGCTAAGACGCTTCTTCCCGAATTGCCAGAGTCGATTGTTAAGCTCGACGACGCTTGGAGGGGGACAGGGGGGTCCGGCCCCTCTGGCACCGTCATCTTAATCCAAGACGCCCATGCGAACCCTTCGGGGCAAATGAATCTTGCGAAGACGTTGGACCTCATCTTTAGTCATGGTGGGGAGGGTGCTCAGGTTTTTCTTGAAGCCGGTTTCGGAGACGATTCTCTTTCCTTTTTAAGAAATCATGGCTCATTGTCCGAGCGCAAGCGAATCGCCTATAAATATTTATCTAAAGGTCTTCTAAACGGAGAAGAGTACTTGGATCTTACAAGCTCTCACAACTTCGCTTTGTGGGGCGTGGAAGATAAGGGTCTTTATCTCAAGGCCCTTAAAAATTATAAGGTCGTAGCTCAAGACCGGTCTAAGTTCAAAGACTATCTCTCAAAGATTCAAACGACACTAGACATTCTAAAGCCGAGACTGTTAAATCCCGTTCTCTATAAGCTCGACCAAGATCGACAAAGCTATCTTAAAGATAATCTTTCGCTTACGGATTATGCGGATACTTTACTTCGCGGAAATGACAGGAAGCGATACCCTAACCTTCAAAAAATAAGCTCTCTCAAGAGCTTAGAGCAAAGACTCTCCCAACAAAATATTTCACCCCAACACCAAAAGAGAATTGTCGAGCGACTACTTAAGCGCTCTAAGTCTCTGGATTATAAATCGATCCTTGAAGAAGTGAGGCGTTTGGAGAGCGATGCGTTTCAAGCGCTCACCCTGAATGCCGACGAACAAGCGCTTCTGGATGGTCAACGCTCGCTTGAATTCCTAAAGAAACTTTTAAATCTAACCCTAACCCCGGAAGAATATGAAGAATACAAAAGCATTCGTCATCCTGAGCGCAGCGAAGGATCTTCTCTAAGCGAATCATCTAGAAAAGATTCTTCGGCCAGCGGGCCTCAGAATGACCCTGTAGCGCGTCTAACCGGTTTTCTC
Organism: uncultured Planctomycetia bacterium; assembly: GCA_964606485.1. Taxonomy (GTDB): domain Bacteria; phylum Omnitrophota; class Gorgyraeia; order 2-02-FULL-51-18; family 2-02-FULL-51-18; genus CAZSGP01. The sequence goes on from CAZSGP010000003.1 coordinate 68,640, forward strand.
AATCAGAATATTATGATGCTCGGAAGCTACTACGAGCGAGCGCTTTTCCTGGAACCCGGATTTGACTCTATCGTGGCGAACGCCGAAAGTTTTTATGGCCTCACTCTTCAGAGAGACGAGGCCTTCGTCCAGAATATGTTAAAGAAATCGCCTCGAGCCCTTAGTATTTTAATAGCGGGTGGCTACCACACTCCTAATCTCAAGCGACTCTTGAGAGAAAAAAATATCGCTTATATCGTGCTGACTCCGCAAGTGACGCGGGAAACAAGCATCGCTAAGTATGAAAAGATTCTCTTAAATCAAAATCTCTTAACCCTAAACCCCGCGACTCTTAATATCACTCAAAGCCACATGAGAATAGCTCCTCAAAGAAATATTGCGGGGAGCCGGCTGGTGGCAGAGGTGAAAGACTTGAACGAAACATTCAAGGAGGTTCTGCGTGATCGCAAAGAAGAGATTCGGGAAGCTAAAACTAGGATAGACGATAATTTGGCGGCCGAAATGATCGGTCAAATGCGAAGTGTTGTTGAAATTTTAGTGAAATCTCACCAGCTCGAAGCTGGAGGATTGATTGAAGAGAAGCTTGGCCGATTAAAAGAGTTAAAAAATTTAAACTCGAACGCAAAGGAGCAGATTGCACAACTTTATGTTTTTTTGAAACGGCATTTTAGCTTGTCCCGTTTTCAGAGTTTTGTCACCGAACACGCTTTGCTTCCCGAGCAAAAAATTTCACCCTCAGTTGAACGCTACGGGTTAAATCTTGGCGATTATGCGGCGCGGTATACGAAAGCGATGAAAGTAAGTGGGATAAAAAAATTCAGCGGCGTGTACCGTGGAGAGTTGGCCGTGGTTTCTGGTTATCATTCGCTGATCAGCATCGAAGATCTGGACCGGCTTTCCGAGACGCTGGCCCGCAAAGGCTATGGTTTTGTTTTTGAGGATGGCCTAACCTTTTCCCGGGCGGTGAATCCAAAAACTGAAAGTCCTGTAGAACTGCTTCAAATTCCCGTAACGGACTCCGAAACCGGGAAGACGATTACCCGGGTCGAGCTTGTTCTTTATGACAAGCCCGACGTTGAAGAGGAGCTTGGAAAGTACACCACGGCGATTCGCCAAAGACTTTATCCCCACCAATACTACAGAGAGACGATTCATCATCCCGATCTAAAAAGACATCAGGTGGATTTCGAGAAAAGTATTTCTGAAATCGCCAAAAGACACGGAATTAACGGACGGTTGAGTGACGATAAAATCAAAAAAATGGAGCTTTCCATCGCTCTGTCGCTGGTGGCCGAAACATTGTTTTTGAAATTGCCAAAGTCTCTGCAAAAGGAAGCCGAAGAGCTGGGTATACGCTCCGGTGGAGCGTATCCGGGCTTAGTCCATTTGCATAGCTCTATGAGAACCGCCGTGGAAACTCTTGCGAATCATGAAAAATCAGAAAAACTCATGAGCATAGACGTTGATAAGCGGACCGCAGAACAAATTGCTGATCTTAATGCGCTAGAGCAGAAACTGTCGCTCGAGAGCCAGAAAAATTTAGCGGGAAAAAACGCTTTTGTGGATAATTTCCCGCTTTTTATTTTAGACGACCATCTTTTTAAGGATATGGGGGAGCGACAACAAGAAGAATGGAAAGCCTTTTTTAGAAAAGTAGCCAAGTATTATGCTCAGATGCAATCGGATTATGAGAACATTTGGTCGGAAGATTCAACCAATCCGGCAGCGGCCATTATTGAGCCGAATGCAGTGTCGATTAATCTTTTACCTGGAAGAACAGAGGCGCAAATTTTGCGCGCACTCAAACAGAGTCATTCGCAAGAAGTATTTAGCCAAAGCGTTGATCTGGATGCAGACTGTCAATTATTTTTAAATGACATCCCCAAAATCATCACCCACAAAGGACTAGCGGAGATCAAGTTGCTACTCGTTGGCATGAAGCCTATTCTCCTTAGAGCAGAAAAGCGAGAGCTCTTTAAACGACTGGAAAAAGAAGTTGAGGGTGTTGAGGCACGTATACGCGCGATAGAGCGCTCGATTGGAGCAAGACTTTCAGAAGAACCCAAAGGCGCTTCTGTTGTTTGGACGCATGCCAAAGAGATGATGGACGCTATTCAAAAAAGTCCAATCGCACACAGCGGAAGAGATCAGATTAAACAATTAGCCAAAGATCTTAAAACGATCCCCAGTAAAGCGGAGGAAATTCGAAGGGAAACTAGAGAGTTGTCCGGAAAAATTCAGTTTAATAACGGAGCCGCCGAGAGATTTGATGAAATTTTGAATTCATCGCTCAAGAATGGAGAAGAAAGAGAGCAATTGGCGCGGCTTTATTGGTATCTCGACCAAATGTTCACCGTTCGGGAAGCGCCAACAGTTCGCGTTCAGATTCAGTCCACTCAAAAGCAGTTTGGAAAGTATGCGCTGGATTATTATTTGGAATATTTAAAAGAGGGAAATCCACAGGATGCCGCCGCGCTTAAAAGCAGGATAGCTGGAGCGGGATCTTATGCTCGGGAGGGGGTGGGCGTGACTGGTGACTCCGAAGATTTGCTTAACGATGATGAAGTTCAAAAAGCATCGCGAGTGCTGGATTTTGGAGGACTTGGATTTTTATTCGAAGACGGTCTGACCTTCGCCCGCATTCTACCAACGACAACGAGCGCGACGGTAAAATCCTTGTTCATCTATACAAAGAAAAAGGGCGACGCCGCTATCCAAGTCAGGCCCGAGCTTTGGCTGTACGCGATGCCGGCAGATCCAGCAACGAAGCTTTTGTTTTTTCAAGACGTCATGGGTGATTTGTATCCGCAGATCGCGCACAGTCCCTTGGTGAAGCGGGTTTTAGAACAAAAAGAGGCGCGTATTGATGATTATCCGCATCTACCCGGTTTTCTTCCTTCGAAGCTCATCCGCTCTTATTTTGACCTGACAAAGTCAGAATCATCCCCTAAGGATTTATTTAAAAGACTGGAAAAGGCAAAAGCGCTTGAACCTCAAGCGCGACAATTAGCTCTTCATGAATTTTACGCTCACATTGGAAAGGCGCTTTATTTGACCGCAGGAAGCGAGTTTAAGGCTCGTTTCAAAGCAAAGCTTTTTTCGGGGGTTTTGCCGAATGGAGCGATTTATCTTAAAAACTACGGGGCACAGCTTAAGAAGTACTACGCGCTCGTGGAGTCTGGCCGGGCCGATTATTGGTCGGAGCAATTGGCGGAGGATGAGCTTGCGGAGAATTTCTTCGGGGACGTCTTTGCATTTTATTGTTTAAACCAGCTTTTAAAAATACGCTCAATTTACCAGATGAGTGACGAAGACAGTTCTGTGGAATTGACGGTGTTTGTTAAAGAGTTTGTGGAAAGTCTTAAAGAAAAACATGCTCGAGGTTTGAATGCTTGGCAAATAGAGGATGAGGATGCCGCTAAGAAGATCGAATCGGTTCAGGCGATCATTCAAGAGCCCAATTGGGTCGGCAGCCCGAAGCATCTTTCAGACGAAACGACAGAGCCTTCTACGCTGAGAGCAGTTGCCAGTCATTTTATTCGCGAAACGGTTACAGAAGCTAAGAAGCTCTTTGAGAACCCCAATAGAACGGAAAATCAATTGGCGTGGATGATCGAAGGGTTGAGTATTGCCATAAGGGATTTTACCCCCTTACTTGAAGATCGTAAGACGACTCGGCTAGCATCTTTAATTTTGGTCCTACCGGTTTACGCGAGGGCACTTTTTTACAGAGGAGATTATTCCCAAATGCTCCGGTTTATACAATTAAACCTGCATTATTTGGCCCATTATCTGGAATCGATTGAAGAGAAAAATCTTGCTCAGGCAAATTTTGCGGTAAGCGTTCACGGGGATTTGCGTAGAACCGTTACCGACGCTATGGCTTTTTTGATCGTAAACGGAAAATACGAATTTGTAAAACCCCTGCAAGAGGCGCTCGATAAACTGCGGTCACTCAAGCTCCCAGAGGGCGCTCGTTTAGCGGATTTAAAAGCCTCTTATATTGAATACATAAAAAGGAACAGCGAAGAAATAGACGCCGCCGTGCTTTACGTGAAGGATCCTTCAAAAGCGCTCAAAATCCAAGCGGAGTTAAGCTCGGCAATTGGTATCCTGAAAGGCGGATTTAAAGTAAAAGCGGGGGACTTTGTTGACGAGAAATTCTTAAAACTCGCCGGTCTTAAGGAATTTAACCGCTCTCAAAAGGAGCAGTTGGTCTGCCTCTATCTATTTATCAGGGATGAATTCAAATACCCTAATTTAATTTCCTTTATCAGTAAGCCCGTGATTACTCCGGAGTCTAAAATTTCAGAATCCATGGAGCGGTACGGCATTCGAGCAAAGGATTATTATTTGCGTTATGCCAAAAATAAAATGGATACCGAAAATTTTGCCGATCATGAAGGGTTTCTAGATCAATTCATTGGTGTTTTTCGAGCAGAAGATGAGCGGGTGAGCGGGTACGAGCCTGTGATTACCAGAGAGGATCTGGATGCTCTTTCCGAGATCCTTGCGAAAAGAGGTTTTGGTTTTGTTTTTGAGGATGGACTCACCTATTCACGGACCATTAATCCTAATGCGTTGGGGCCTGTTCAAATGGTGAATCTGCCTATCAAAGACACCGTGTCCGGAAAGATCGTGGTCCGGCCTGAAATTGTTCTTTTTGATCGACCGCTCAGCGGCTCCGAGAAGATCAAGCTGTTTGATCGCCAGATGATAGAGTGGCTTTATCCGGACCTGGCTTTCTCAAGCGTATTTGGAGATCGTTTTCTTGGGCCGCACCAACAGAGCATTGAAGCGTGTATCGCGGCCATTCGCAAGTCCGGTCGAAACACCACCATGGATGACGAGAAAATCAAAGGCGCCGCACAACTTGTGTTGTTGTCGATTATTTTTGACTCCCTGTACGAGCGCTTACCCGAAAATTTTATTGCCCGTATTGCCAGGATTGCGGCCACCAACAATGTAACGACTCCCGGACCCGCCTACTTAAGAATAATCGGCCGGCACGGAGTGGATGTTATTAATGATAGAAATGAGCGTGATTCACTTGGTGCTAAAGCGCCCGATCAAAGAACTCCGGATGAGAATCAGAAGATCGATGATCTGAGTTACAGCATCTCCAAGGAATCTATTAAAAGACGGATTGGAAAAGTTTTCTTCTCTACCTTTGGCCCCTTGTATGTTTTGAATAAAAATATTCTTAGTCGTGATGGAGAGAGAGTGCCCGATGAAGTTAAAAAATTATTCGAAGATGTGTCTAAGTATTTTATTGGATTACACGATGATTACCACAATATCTGGGAAGTTCCGGAGGTGGACGCTAATAAACTTCTGCTAGAAGAACCAAATCCCATTTCAGCGACTTTGAAGCCGTACGCCTTGGAGATACAAGCGATCCGCGTGAACGAAGCTGTCGTGAATGACCCGAATTTTAAAGCATCCAACCCCGAGAGTCATCGCGACACCGCGAATGCGTTTATCATGGACATGAAACACATTCGAACCGAAGAGGGATTGTCCCGGATGAGAAGCGTCCTGTTTGATTTGGTGGCGGCTCTTAAAACGGACAAGTTGAAAGATTTGGCCGCTCAAGCTGAAAGCGCCTTTGAAGAGGCTAAGAATAGAGTAGGTTTGGTGACCGCCGCACGGCTTAGTATAGAAACTGGCAATCGCAATCAGGAGATTATTGATCTGTCCCGACAGGCTCTGAGAGTTTATGGTCTAAAAAATTTTGCAACCATAATGATCGCTTCCGTTTCGGAGTCAACCCCAGCTTTAGACGAAAGCGGCGCACATCAATTAGACTTGCGTGATGCAACTGCTTTTGCAGAGCTTAGTCGATTCATTCACGAGGATTACAAAAAGGATTATTCTTATCAAGCGTTGTTCCAAAATTGGAAAGATCTGGAAAGTGTGCATCGCGGGGACGATTACAATGGGGTTTTTAAGACCCCCGCCGCCAAACAGGATGTATTTTCTTACTACATTTTTGGACGCGTAATCGCTGATGATAAAGATTTTGAAATCGCTTTGAATAAACACGATGATGAGGACAGAATTCAGCATAGCGCTCATCGCGCCGCTAAAATTTTTACTGCCATCGACAAATTAGCCCGAGAGTCCGGAGGAGTATTTACACTGGGCGAACTTCGAAAAGCCGTCTTTACCGATGTGGATTCAAAATATTTTGATCTGGATCTGGAGCTCATCGACCGCGCGGTACAAATTGCGACGGGTAGTTTTGAAGAAGGCGCTCGCCTCTCCTGCGAATACATGGAGATGCAAAGAATGGAATTCCTAGGGCGCATTGAAGAAAATGAGACTCGCCGGAAAAAATTGGCCGACGAACTGACTAAAAAAGCCAAGGCGTATGCGGATGAAATGGAGCGAATCCTCCAAGAGGCCAATTCGAAATTAAAATCTATTCCCAATTCGGAAGAAATTGTCCACGAAATCGTGCCAGTTATCAAAAAAACATTGAATGACGTGCTCACAAACCCCGCACTGGCGGACCCGGCCAAGTTTGAGCAGGCACTCGCAACTAACCTAGTCGACGGCATGAAAAACGGCCATCACGCGGGCATTGCAGGGGCGTTGGGGGCGGATTCTCTCAAAGATATCCAAGAGCTGCTTAGCACAACCAAGCTAGCCGATGGGAAAAATTTTGTGCAAGCCGTCATGGACTGGCAGGAACAAAATCAAATCTTAACCAAGCTCAAAAAATACGCTGAATCAACACTGGTTGAAGGGGTGAGTGTTCCGGAGCTTAAGAAAAAGCAAGGCTTTAAACCCGGTCAAACGGGGCAAGCGTCTGGCGCGCGATTGGCCGCTAAACAGGAAGTTGATTTTATTGATACGCTCAAAGAATTAAGTGACGACGAAAAGAAGCTTCTTAAGGAGCACTTTGTGGATATGGCGAGCCAAGAATCCAAGCCTTTGATTGGCCGGGCCGACGATGTGCGTAAAGTTGTATCCGCGCTCTCAAAGCCGAGCGGTTTTAAAAATAGCGTTCTTTTGGTCGGAAAAAAGGGCGTTGGTAAGTCGGCGCTGGTGCGCATGATTGCTAGATCCATTAAAGAAAAGAAAATTCCCGGCCCGCTTGAGCAGAGAAGAATTTATACCTTAAAAAAATCACTGGGGTCGACTCCAAGCGACATGAATGACGCGCTGGCTAAGCTTCTGCCGATTTTAGAAAAAACAAAAAATAAAATTATTATTTTCATCGACGAATTTCATGTGCTGACGCGCGGGATCAACAACACTACGGATTTTGCGGTGGCGGATACCTTGAAACCGTATCTTGAAGAGGGCCGCGTTACCATGATTGGTGCGACGACGATTGCCGAGTGCAAGCGATTTATCGAGTCGGAGCCGGGCGGGGCATTTAAAGACCGTTTTGTCGAAGTGAGGCTGGAGGAAACAGACGCTGAAACCACCAAGGATATCTTGGACGGTTTAAAAGATTTTTATGAGGAAGAGTTTGGGATTCCCATTTCCGAAGGTGCCATTGAAATTGCCGTTGAGCTTTCGGAGCGCTTCTTGCCGGAGAAATCATTTCCCCGAAAAGCCGTTGACCTCTTGGAGAACACGCTGTCGCACGCTTCAAGTCTTGTGGCCCAGCGCAATTTGCAGATCGACGATCTGACAAAGCAGTTGGAATTAAAAACTAAACGCTACATCGGCAACAAGAAAAAAGGTAAAAACGGAGACGACCGGGCGACGACCCAGCTTCACAATCAAATCATCACCTTGACTCAAGGCATTCTGAAGCTAAAAGCGGAGAGAGATGCTTTAAAAATCACCGAACTCAGTGATCAGGATGTCCGGCGCTACCTGGCCGATACCACCGGAATTGATTTGGCGCATTTGTCGCAAGGGGAGGCCCAGCGGATGCTGGTGGCCGAAGATGTAATTGGTCAAAAAATCATCGGCCAAGAGGCTGCGGTGGGTGCTATTTCCAAGGCGATTCGCCGCTCCCGCTCCGGTATGCGCGACCCCAAGCGTCCCATCGGCAGTTTTGTGCTAGCGGGTCCCACCGGCGTCGGAAAAACGGAGCTAGCCAAGGCTTTGGCCTTGTTTATGTTTGGCGATGAGTCCAAGATGAAACGCCTGGACATGAGCGAATACATGGAAAAGCACAATGCTTCTCGAATGATTGGTTCGCCGCCGGGTTATATCGGGTTTGAAGCGGGCGGAGAGCTTACCGAATACGTCAAAAAAAATCCGTACGCGGTGATTTTATTCGACGAAATTGAAAAAGCTCATCCGGATGTATTTAATACTCTTTTGCAAATTTTGTCGGATGGCCGCCTGACGGACGGTAAAGGCGAAACCGTCGATTTTAAAAATACAGTGATTATTCTCACATCTAATGTCGGCATGACTTCCATTGCGGATTATTTCAAAGGCTTCGAGGAATCCATTAAGCACGCTGAAAGCTCTGAGGGAATTGATCTAGCGATAAAAGGGATGAACGAAAGAATTGCCGAAGCAGTAAAGAAAGGAATTAACGGTGACCCCGCGCGTTTTAAACCGGAATTTTTAAACCGCTTGGATGCAGTGATTCCGATGAGCATCTTGTCGCCTGAAAACGTAAAAGGTATTGCTCGTATCAAAGTGGATAAGGAAATCAGGGCCCGGCTCGAGAGCGAAAAATGGAGTGTCACTATTTTGCCGGAAGTTCACGAGCTCGTTGCAAAAGAGGGTTACGACCCCGTTTTCGGTGCCCGTCCGCTTAACCGCGCCATTGACCGCATGATTTTAGATCCTTTAAGCACTCAAGTCTTGATGACGAAAGCTAAAGAGGGAGAAGAAGCGTCCGGAAACATCGTGATTTCAGCGATTGGCAAAGAAATTCATTTTAAAATTGATTTAAAGAAACAAGGTGTGATTCAAACCCTGCCTTATCCTGAGGAGCAAAAAGCCATTTATGAAGCACTGTTTCAAGAAATCAATAACACTCTCGACAGTGCTGATAGCGCGCTTACGGAAGAAACGCTTAAAAAAATCCTTAAAGTTGATGATAGGGCCGGTGTTTTAAGCTCCCAAAGCGCCGACTACGGCGTTTACAAGCATAATCAGCCGCTCGCATTTGAAGCAGAAAAAGATAAATCAAAGCGCTCCAATCACAATGCTCCCAGTAAGGATTCGGGGGTTTTGAAAGCTCAGGAACTCATTTTAGCCGCACTGCAGAGCGAGCCTAAGGTAAACGCAGTAATGAAATTTATTCAATTATTTTCAAAATGGGCCAAAGAAAATAATGTCGACGCCGAGTTTATCAATCTGGAATGGACTGTTAAAGATAAGAAGCTCCTGATTCGCATTAAAAAAGCCGATAAAAATGTGATTAAAGATGACGAAGCGAAGACTCTAGTCGAATTCCTTCAGCATAATCCCAAAACCCAAGAAGAGGCTGACGAGATAGCCCGTAAAATTGCCGAAGAAAAAGGGATTACGGGCGGACAAGCCCTTTTGCGTCTCAAGGCGGCGTTTATTGCGCTCGGAGGAGAATCGACGTTTGGAACATTTGAAAACACTTATTGGGCAAGCATTGTGTTAGATGAAGATCTTCAAAAGATGGCGGACGAGTCAAAGCTTAAAGCCGAGACAGCCTATAAGCTGAAGTTGTTGGAGGCATTATTTGATTCTCTCCCTGAGCGGTCTATGAGTGATGATCCCAAAAAAACCAATCTCCCGATGGATCGATTTAAATTTTCTATTACCGATGAATTGTGTGGGTATAAAGGTTATAAAGCGCGCAAACCGTCCGAATCAGATCAAAATAATAAAACAGTTCTTATTTTAGTGAATCCAAAAACAGCGAACTGGAAAATATTTTTTCAGGATTTCCGATTATATTTAGATGAGTACTACCCCTATTACATGGCCCGCTATTCGGCTTTGGTCGAAAAACTTCAATTTGGAAAACTTGAAGAGCGGGAGTCGGTTGTTGTCGCGGCAGGTGCGACGGACCAAACTGTCAAAAATCAAGGGGTAGCACCGAAGTCTATTCCTCAGGAATACACGGACATGCTAAAAAACATTAATGATTTGTACCAATATTTTCCAACTAACATAGCGATTCGGCTTAAGGACAAGCCTCTAGTTGCGGCCATTGTGCTTTATCACGCCTTATTTAAAAATGATGAGCTTGAGTCTTTTATGAATCTCTGCGTAAATCAGCAAATCGATGAATTTAAAAGGCAGTTAAATGGTTTGCCGGTTATACTAAGTTTGATTAATAGATACGATGCTACCAGTATTGAGAGCGGATCCTTGATAGCCCCTGGAGTTCTCCCGCAAATCTGCTTTGTCTCGGGCCTGGAGGAGGATGAGCGTGGTTCGTATAGAAGATTTTTCTTAGGAAGAACCGCTACAAAATTCTATTCAGGTGATAGTTCGGATTTGGCAACTCAATCAAAATTAGTTATCAACGTTTCTGAATTAAATGAGCTTCGCGAGAATCTAAAAAAAGCAAAGATCACCAGCCTCCAACGGTCGGCAGCGAAGAGCTCCTCATCTAAAGAATTAAGTAGTGTGTCCCCGGAATCTGCGGAATCTACCAAGGCCCAAGGAAAACTTTCAAGAAAAACTGTTGCAGAGCTGTTTAGACAGTTTGCCGATCAGGTTAATATCCGTGGGCCTATCGACAATGAATGTTTTGTCGAATTTAATAGGTCCAACTCGAATGAATTCGTCTTAGAAAAATATACCCAGCGCCGTCAGCAAAGGGCGCGCATAAAAATCCAGTCGGAGAAGGGACGAATCCGGAAATTAGAAATTACGCTGTGGCCCGCAGATAAAGGACCTGTAAGAGCGCTTTATATCAACAGAGCCGTCAATCTAATCCTAGATGTTGTTTTTTTAGGTAAAACACAAGAAGTAATCGTGGTGGTTGATGATAGGGAGCTTGTTGGATTTTTAAGTGCCTATGAATCCAATGCAGATAAATCCGATGAATCCATGGAGACTTTAAACACTCGCGTGATCGCCAAATCCGACGCTTTGAAGCGCGCTCAGGAAGATCCTGATTTCGCTAAGGCATTGAAGTGGAGGAATAAAAAATCTGCTGCACCATCTAACCCACTCGAAGGAGATGTTAAAGCTATTCTTGAGCAAGCGCGTCAGGCCAATGAAAATGAGTCGGGCGATCTTAGTGCTGTGAGGGGCGCCGACAATGAACTTGCCATTCGAGCCGAGGATTTTTCTTTGCTGACGACAAAGGATTTCGAAGAAATTTTAGATAGAGCTTTTTTAGTAGAAGAATCGACGCTTTCAGCTCGTGCTATCCGTTTGACGATAGGCGATTGGGCTAGAAGAAAAAACCAACTAGTTTATTTGCGCGAGCAGGAAGAGGGGGATGATTCAGTATCGGTATTCGAGCTAAAAATTGGGCAAGCGATCCAGGCGAGCGAATTGATGAAGTGGCTACTGGAGCAGGACCTTCCGACGGATAACCCCGAAGTCCAGGCCGCTTGGGGAAAAGCTAAAATTAAAATCCGCCGTTTGGCGATAGAGAAGATTACAGGAAGGCAGTCTGCCGCTTCGGCTCAAGATGTCAAAAATCAAGGACTGACACCGAATGCACCGAATGAATTTAAAGCGCAAGTCCTTCAAAGAGCGTTGGCGAATGTGCGCAATAAAAATATTCGCCGCTTCAAGGGTGGAGCCGTAACCAAGGCGTCGGAATCTGAATCTACATTGGTTCTTTTAGACTTCCCCCAAGACGACGCTGATTACGATCCCGATCTATTCAGTCCTAGAGTCGCTTCGAAACTGCACCCGGCGGCCATGGAGCTTGCTCGGGAGATTGTCGAGTATCTGAATGGACAGTCGGGCAACAAGCGCAAAGCCTATGTGAATCAAGACGTTGAGACCGTTTTTGAAGGGGATGTTGAGATTGAGAATGTCTCTGCCGTGGGCATTTCCTTTGAGCGAATGACGCAAACTCTAGAAGAAGCCCAGGCTGGCACTGTCGAGCTTTTGCGCGTTGTCGAAGAGTTCCTATTAAAAAAACAAGCTTCGCTTTCAAGTGTCGGCGATAAATTAAGTAAGGTGTCCCCGGAATCTGCTACTTCAGGTTGGCAATTATTGAATCGTGAGGGGACTGAATATATCAAAATTTCTGTCCCAAAAAATTTGGAAGATAGGTTGCTAGGGAAGCCGCTTTTACAAAAGCTAGTTTATCTTTTAGCAGTTGAAGATCTTGTGCAAGCGAAAGATTTTATAAAATCGAATCTTTCCAAAATTTTAGCAGAAATAAAGAAATTAAATGTCGGGGAAGGACGACTCTGGGCTACAGCCCCGTCCGGAACTGTATTGATTAACGATGGAGCGCCTACGGAAGGTGCGCTGATTATTCGATTGGAAGAATTTGAAACTACTTTCACAGAATCGAAACAGGAGAGTGCGCAGGTTATATTTAATTACCCTTTATTTGAAACTGACGTATATTTTAACGCCGATGAAAAAAACGGAAAAAATCTTCGGGAGGTTGGCGCGATAAAAACTCCTTTTGACCAGAGTCCTGTTTTGTGTTATCCCGAAGAAATGATTGAGCTTCGCCGTAATCTGGAAGCGCAGAAAGCGAATTCGGGGGACACGAAACCTAATTCTGCAAAAGGCACGGGCGAATTAAGTAAGGTGTCCCCGGGTTCTAAAGAAAAAGAAAAAAATGTTTCTCAGTGGCAAAAATTTGTGGAAGAGTTGAAGACTAGCGAATCTGCCGCCCCCATCCCCCCAGCCTCGGCGGACAAGTCAGCTCAAACTGTCAAAAATCAAGCACTGACACCGAATATAACTAAAATTATCTCCCAGTTAGAATCTAAATTAAGTGATGACAATTGGGCTGTCTGTCTAGCCGCCGCCACAGCACTCGGACCTATCTACCAAGCTCTCTTCACTCAAGGTAAGATGTCCTTAGAAACCCTAGAATCTAAATTAAGAGATAACAATTGGGCTGTCCGTCAAGCCGCCGCCATAGCACTCGGACCTATCTACCAAACTCTCATCACTCAAGGCAAAAAAGTCTCCTTAGAAACCTTAGAATCTAAATTAAGCGATTACGAGCGGGATGCCGCCGCCACAGTACTTGGATTTATCTACCAAACTCTCATCACTCAAGGCAAAAAAGTCTTTTTAAAAACCCTAGAATCTAAATTAATGGATCGCGATGGGACTGTCCGTCGAGCCTCCGTCACAGCACTCGGATCCATCTACCAAACTCTCTTCACTGAAGGCAAGATATCCTTAGAAACCCTAGATTCTAAATTAATGGATCGCAATGGGACTGTCCGTCAAGCCGCCGCCACAGCACTCGGACCTATCTACCAAGCTCTCTTCACTCAAGGTAAGATGTCCTTAGAAACCCTAGAATCTAAATTAAGAGATAACAATTGGGCTGTCCGTCAAGCCGCCGCCATAGCACTCGGACCTATCTACCAAACTCTCATCACTCAAGGCAAAAAAGTCTCCCTAAAAACCCTAGAATCTAAATTAAGTGATGGCACTTGGACTGTCCAACAAGCCGCCGTCATAGCACTCGGACCTATCTACCAAACTCTCTTCACTCAAGGCAAGATGTCCTTAAAAACCCTAGATTCTAAATTAATGGATCGCAATGGGACTGTCCGTCAAGCCTCCGTCATAGCACTCGGACCTATCTACCAAACTCTCTTCACTGAAGGCAAGATATCCTTAGAAGCCCTAGAATCTAAATTAAGTGATGACGATGAGGCTGTCCGCCAAGCCGCCGTCACGGCCTTGGGATCTGTCGCGCTATCAATGATTGTAGCGCAGGAGGCAAAACCCGCCGCGCCCGTCCCCACAGCCTCTGCGGACAAGAAGGCTCAAAATATCAAAAGAGAATTAAAAAGCGCGTCCCCGAAATCAAAACTTCAAGAGGAGATGGAAGTGGTTGGCGAATATATTCAAAAGCTACGGACAAATTCAGTAGAAGTGAAACCTGATCGCGCATCACAAGTTTCCATCACCCCAAAAACACAACAAGAGTTTGTGGATCAGCTAAAAGCCAGTGTGATGAGCGACCCTAGGCTGGGCGAGGTGGAGGATGAACCCACGATTAGCGTTTCTAATGGGGTTGTGACCGTTCAAAAAGAAGTGGCGGGTAACTTCGATGAGATTCTCGATAGGCAAATGAAAGTGGCTTATGACGAGGGGGGAATTGTCACAGAAGTTGAGGTTGAGGACGTAAATTTATTTAATCCAAGGGATTGGACTGAGGGCAATGTTATTGATGTTGGTTTCCTTGCCGAGGGTCAGTGTTTGGTTGTAGTGGTTAAAGATGAGTCGCTCAGGTATTTCATGGATGAATTTCAGGACGATATTACAGCGATAGCGAATTTAGGATTCAACTACGAAATAATCTCTCTTTCAGAAGCCATTCGAAGATGCGAAGAGCTTGGCTCAATTTTCAAGTTTACCGATATTACGAATTCAGACGACACAAAACCTAAGTCTGGGGTCGGCAAAGAATTAAGTAATGTGTCCCTGGAATCTGCAGTAAATTCCGTGCCTACGGTTTTCCGGCGACCAAATAATGTAGAGCTTGAGAGCGCGCAAGAAGCAGTTAGATTACTCAAAGCGCTAATCCAGTCAGGCACTTTTATTCGCATTGCGTATCGATTTATGGATGGAGATGAAGATGTTTCCCGTAGCGTGATCAAGGTGAAAAATGACCAGGACAAATGGCTGCTGGTTCAATACAAGCCGGACCAGGATCGCGACGGCTGGCAGCTATTTGATTTGGAAAAAATTTATCAAGACGGCGGATTTATGTACTGGAGCGCAACTTCGCAAGGATTGATCATTTCCAATACAAGAGACTATTTAGACGACTACCAAAACATAGTCCCTAGAGTATCGTCAGAAATTGCATTGGCTGATTATAAAGGTCTGCGTGCTAACTCAGGGGACACGAAACCTAATTCTGCAAAAGGCACGGGCGAATTAAGTAAGGTGTTCCCGGGTTCTACTGAGAAGGCGCGGGAATGGCTTGATAAAATTGATACTTGGTTGGTGCAGACTGAGAACTCAGATCAGATCGATCAATCGATTCGATATGTGGTGGAAGAAGATTCGATTATTAGTATGGGGTTCGGACTGGGTTTTAATGCAGGAATGACAATGCCTCGAGTGTTCTCCATAGCCGTCAATTTTGAAAAGGTGAATTGGGAGCAATTATTTAGCGCGATCGAAGACCATGTTTTAGATGAGTATGGAGACAAAGCAGCTTTTAATTGGCGGAAATTTGTAGAAGAGCTGAAGTCATCCACCGGCGCACGGCTTTCCGAGGAAGAAGAAAAGGTTCGAAAAATTAATTTAGCCGGCCAAGCCCCGCGGACAATGGGCCTCAAAAACTTTGCTAGCCTCATGATTTTACCGCTCTATCATGCGGAGCTTGCTCCAGAAGGCGAGATTACGGGAGACAAAATTCATAAGGCATATGCGCGGGATTTTGCCTACGAAACTATTTATGACCGGTGGAAGGGCTCGGAGCTGATGCACGGCAATGACGATTACAATCGAGCGCTTCCCAGCAAAGAAGAAAAAAGAAAAATGCTGTCTTATTATCTTTTTGGGAAATTTATCATCGGAGAAAAAGGTCTGGAGGCCGCTCTAAACTACAGAGACCGCGAGAGTGAAATCGAATACAGTGCCATGGTTGCTCCTAAAATTTTCAAGGCGATTGCCGATCTTACGCAGGATCGAGCGGGGAGCTTTACGATAAATGATGTTCGCAAACGACTTGTCGCTCAAAAAGAAGACGGGGAGCATTTCGAGTTGTACTTAACCCTGATTGACCGGGCAGTGGATATTGCGGAAAACCGGTTTGAGGAAAACGGTGCGCGGTTGGCTCAGGTCTATGTTCGATTCGCGGCGAGCGTGTATCAAGCACAGAAAAAAGACGGTGAGATCGCGGTGGGACAACACCGCTTTGAAATTCAGTTTAACGCTAAAAGTGGAGAGCTTCTTCTTATTGATAAGCGTTCCGGAAATTTTGAAAAAATTCCAATGAGAAATCCGGCGCTGTGGAATCCAAAATCAGGCGAGTTTCAAGTAGAGGCGTCGTTAGCGGATCTTCAGATAGCGCTGCATGCGGCTCAACGCGGAAATCGATTTGTGATGGAGAGTTTACCGGCCGAAATATTAAATTCTTCTACAAAGACCTTGATTGAGCTCGGGGTGGATCATTTGCTGGCGGACCCTTCTCAGAGACCGCTTCTTGCGGCGGCGCTTAAAAGAATTTCCGATTCGCCACTCGCTAAAAATTCTAAAATTGTTTTAAAGTCTATCGGTAATGATATTCGGGTGAGTGAGCTTCTGGAAAATATCCCCAATAAAGACAAATGGATTGTTGGCTCGTACGAGGAGCTCGATCCGGAATATCGTTTGAACGCGCAGAGAGTCCAGGTGGGAGAGCTGGGTTGTAACGATGGGTTGCTTATTAAAAACGTCCGCTTTTTGCCGACCCAAAAAGCAACAAGCGGCGATATTTTTAATTACGAAGGTGTCCTTCAGGCAGCCCTTTTAGAAGGAAAAATTTCATCAGATGTTTTAAAAAATGCGACCCATTCGGAGTCCCAAGCCCTTATTCACGCATTTGAAGAGCTGCTTGGACGAACGATTCCTCTCGAGCAATACGGCGCGTTTATCCAGGTGATTACGGGCGTTGAAAAAGTCGATCCCAAAGCGGCACTGGCTTTCACTGTGGCTGCGGCGTTTCATTTGAAGATCCAACAGAGAGTGGCCGGCGCGCGTCTAGCGCGTTTGATGGCCGAGCGGGCCGCTTAATTTAGAAGATTTAGTCGTAGGAGATTCAGCGCTTCCTGTGCGGAGCGGAATTTCACAAGTCCGCGCTCACCCAAGAAACGAAATTCTTTGACGAGAGTTTTCTTTGGAGCGGAAAGCGCTACAAAAACAAGACCCACCGGTTTTTTAGCGGTTCCACCGCTAGGTCCAGCCACACCGGTAATGCCAATTCCATAAGTAGAGTTAAATTTTTTACGAACGCCTTCGGCCATTTGCGCGGCAACGGGTGAGCTCACCGCACCCAATTTTTCTAGCACCTTTGGATCCACATTTAGCTCGCTTGTCTTTACACGGTTGGCGTAGGCAATCAAACCGCCTAGAAAATAATCCGAGCTGCCCGACGCTTCAGTGAGGAGATGCCCGAGCAAGCCGCCCGTACATGACTCTGCCACGGCGAGAGTCGATTTATTTTTCCGTAGTAAATTTCCAACGGCCTCCGAAAGAGTTTCTTCGTCGGTCCCGTAAATAAAATTTCCTAAGCGCTTACGAATAATTTTTTCTATTTTCCCGCACTCGGCTTGCGCCTGAGACTTGGAAGGCGACTTAGACATAATCTTGAGCTCTGTTTCGCCGGGCTTTGCATAAATGCCGACCGTCACCGGCGGTTTTAATTTTAAAAGATCCCCAACTTTTTCAGCAACTTGGTGTTCGAGGAATCCGACGATTTTAATGGAACGAATCATAAAGTGATCGCGTTGGTAGCCGGATTTCTTTTGAAGAAGGGATAGCGCTTGCTTTGAAAACATAGGCTTGAGTTCGCGCGGAGGACCGGGGAGCACCATTACCCAGACGTCATTGCGAGCCAGTTTTTCGGGCGAAGCAATCTCGCTTAAAGAGCTAGATTGCTTCGTCGCTGCAGCTCCTCGCAATGACAGACGAGCCAGATAGCCTGAAGCCGTTCCGAAATCGTTTATAAAGACCTGCGCGCCTCGCGGAATGTAGCACTGCTTTGCGACAATCGGCGTCATTCGCAATTTTCTTTTCTTCAAGCGCTGAAGAATATATTTATAAGTCGGCTTGTGAAGAACGAGCGGCTCGTTTAAAAATTTTGCAACTGCCTCGCTCGTGACATCGTCTTCAGTGGGGCCGAGGCCGCCGGTGGTGATGATGAGATCTGAGCGCGTTGCAGCAAGTGTTAAATCTTCGACAATTCGACCGACATTGTCACCCACAGTGGACTGATGGTAGACGTCGATGCCGTTCTGAGCGAGTTCTTGACAGAGAAATTGGGCGTTGCTGTTTAAAATGGACCCAACCAGCAATTCGGTGCCAATGGAAAGTATTTCAGCCTTCATCTTAAGCCTTTTTGTTTCAGTGTGTTAGGAAGCAACAAAAAATATATTTGGAAAATTTGAGCCCCTTCGTCGTCTTGTGTAGTAGGAGACCAGGTGTTATAATGCGGGTTCCTTTAGATAATTTCAACACAAAACCGGGAGAGTCAAATGGCGTTTCAGACCAAACAGCAAAAAGCACAGAATAAACCCGAAGCAAAGAGCACCGAAAAGGCTCCGCTACCCTCGGGAGATAAGAATAAAGATACCGCCGAAAAAAATAAGGCTATTTCCGCGGCTGT
Source organism: uncultured Planctomycetia bacterium (assembly GCA_964606485.1). Taxonomy (GTDB): domain Bacteria; phylum Omnitrophota; class Gorgyraeia; order 2-02-FULL-51-18; family 2-02-FULL-51-18; genus CAZSGP01. Next base: position 87,046 of record CAZSGP010000003.1, read on the forward strand.
TTCTCAAATTGAGAAACAATTCGGAAAAGGTTCGATCATGACGCTCGGACAAAACGTCAAAGTCGACGTGGCTGTGATTCCTACCGGAACCATCGGTTTGGACATGGCGCTCGGAGTTGGCGGCGTTCCCAAAGGCCGTGTGATTGAAATTTTTGGACCGGAGTCGAGCGGAAAAACGACATTAACCCTAAGCATTATCGCACAGTGCCAAAAACTCAAGGGCACCGCAGCGTTTATTGACGCAGAACATGCGTTTGATTCCGCCTACGCCAAGAAATTAGGCGTGAATCTCGATGATCTTCTCATTTCTCAGCCGGACACCGGCGAGCAAGCGTTGGAGATCGCCGAAATGTTGGTCCGTTCGAATGCCATCGACCTCATCGTCGTTGACTCCGTGGCGGCACTTGTTCCCAAAGCGGAAATCGAAGGGGAGATGGGTCAGTCGCATGTCGGATTGCAGGCTCGCTTGATGAGCCAAGCGCTTCGTAAACTAACCGCGGCTATTTCCCGTTCAAGAGCCTGTATGATTTTTATCAATCAGCTCCGCGAAAAAGTCGGAATCATGTTCGGAAACCCCGAAACGACTCCCGGTGGACGCGCGCTTAAGTTTTATTCGTCAGTTCGCTTAGACATTCGTCGCATTGCGCAAATCAAGCGCGGTGAAGAAATTGTCGGTGGTCGTGTTCGCGTCAAAGTCGTCAAAAACAAAGTGGCCGCACCGTTTAAACAGGCGGAATTTGACTTGATGTATGATGAGGGTGTTTCGGCGATCGGAAGCGTGCTCGATGTGGCTGAGACGCTTGAGATCACGAAACAGAGCGGCTCGTGGATTCTTTACAACGACGAAAAGCTTGGCCAAGGCCGCGAGAACGCAAAGAACTTTTTGCGTGAGAATCCAAAGATTCTGCACGAACTCGAAAAGCGCATCAAAGAGAAATCTCTGGTCTAAATTTTAAGAGTGTCTTTGATGGAAGATTCTAAAGGGACAGCCCCTGAAAACGAGGCTGTCCCTTTAAAAATTAAAAGTGACGCTCTAAGGCTCCTAAGTTTCAGAGCCCGGAGCGTTGACGAATTGCGCAAGCGCCTGAGGCTTAAAAAGCATCCGGCGGATTTGATCGAGAAAGAAATCGAGACTTTAAAAAGCCAAGGTTTTTTAGACGACGAGAAATTCGCTAAGATTTACACCGCTGCCAAAACGTTTACGAATCCGGCGGGGCGGCGACGGCTTGAGATCGAGCTGAAGGCCAAAGGCGTGGCTGGTTCGACAATTCAAAAGACGCTCAGCGAATTTTCGGACGAAGATGAGCAAAAAATTGCGTTTGATCTTGCGCGCGGACGCTTTGACCGCATGAAAGACTTACCGGACCAGAAAAAGAAGGCGCGGATTTACGGGTTTCTCAAGCGCAAGGGGTTTGGGGACGGAATTGTTTATAAAGTTTTGAGCGATTTGTTAAAAGGAAACGTAGAAATTGACGACTGACGAACTTCGCAAACGGTATCTTGATTATTTTAAGTCGAAACAGCACAAGGCGTTCTCGAGCGACTCCTTGGTGCCGGCTGACGACCCGTCTCTATTATTTACGGGTGCAGGCATGAATCAGTTTAAACAATATTTTCTAGGCACCAAAAAAGATGTGAAGCGCGCCACGAGTTGCCAGAAATGTTTGCGCACCGCCGATCTTGACCGTGTCGGGAAAACCGCCTACCACCACAGTTTTTTTGAAATGCTCGGTAATTTTTCATTCGGAGATTATTTTAAAGAAGAAGCGATTCAGTACGGCTGGGAATTTGTCACCAAAGAGCTGGGACTTCCGGTCGACAAGCTCTGGGTGTCCGTGTATGAGGAAGACGATGAAGCGTTTGAACTCTGGAAGAAAAAAATTGGGATCGCCGAATCTCGAATCGTTCGCATGGACGCGGTGGATAATTTCTGGCCCTCCAACGCCAAAATCGACGGACCCAACGGCCCTTGTGGCCCATGTTCTGAAATTTATGTCGGAGCCGTTCCTGGAAAAGGCGTTGAGATTTGGAATCTCGTTTTCACGCAATTTAACCGCCAAAGCGACGGAAGTTTAATTCCTCTGCCGCAAAAAAATATTGATACGGGCATGGGCTTGGAGCGCGCGGCATCGGTGATTCAGGGTGTCGAAAGCAATTACGATGCGGATAATTTTAAAAGAATTCGTAAAGGCCTGCAGGGCCTAATGAAGTCGGGTACCGACAAGGCGCATGAAAATGCGGCGATGGATCACATTCGCGCGGCGGTGTTTTCAATTGCCGATGGCGCGCTTCCGTCCAACGAAGGCCGCGGCTACGTGGTGCGCAAGCTGATTCGTCTGGGAAGTGACCATTTTGAAAAGGCGGGGACACCGCTTTCACCGAGAACATTTTACAAGTTGGTTCCGTCCATCATGGACGTGTACGGCGCCGTGTACCCCGAGCTTGTGGAGCGCCAAAAAACAATTTACTCCATCATTGAAAATGAGGAAAGAGCCTACGACGAATCCTGCCGCCGCGCCGAGAGCACGCGAAAAGGCTCTATGACCGACGGCGAGTATGCCTTTATGTTGTACGATACGTTTGGACTGCCCGTCGATAAAGTGAAAGAAAAATTTTTGAAGGAAAATTTGGCGTTTGATGAATCCAAATTTGAACTCATGCTCAACGAACAGCGCGAGCGTTCGAGAAAATCGAGCAAAATTGCCGGTGAGATTTTCGCCAAGAACGACATGCTGGTTTTAACTGAAGGTCTAGCACCGACCGTCTTTTTGGGTTATGAAAAAACCGCAAGCTCGGCCAAGCTTCTTAAAATTATTAAGGATAAAACAGCGATCAGCTCTTTAAATGCCGGAGAGGAAGCTGTTTTGATTTTCGACCAGACCCCTTTTTACGCCGAGTCTGGTGGACAAATGGGCGATTCGGGAACCGCCGAGTCCGGTGGGCTGAAAGTAGAAATTTTGGACACGCAGTGGAGTGAAAAGATCGCGCTTCATAAAGTGAAGCTTGTTTCAGGAAATTTAAAACCGGGCGAGACGCTGAATTTAAAAGTCGACGAAGTTCGGCGTGCGGATATTATGAAAAATCATACCGCGACGCATTTGCTGCACGCAGCGCTCCGGAAAGTATTGGGAGATCACGTAAAGCAGAGCGGGTCTCTCGTTGCGCCGGATCGTTTGCGTTTTGATTTTACGCATTTTAGTGCGCTGACTCCTGAGATTCAGTCTTCGGTGGAAGCGCTCGTGAATGAGCAGATCGGGAAGAAGACCACGCTCCAAAAGCGGGTGCTTGGAAAAGAACAGGCCTTAAAAGAAGGGGCCATGGCTTTTTTTGGTGAGAAATACGGCGATGAAGTGCGAGTCGTGTCGATCGGAGATTTTTCAAAAGAGCTCTGCGGCGGAACGCATTTGAATTCCACCGGAGAGATCGAGCGCTTTAAAATTATTTCGGAAAGTTCGATTCAAGCGGGTGTGCGCCGCATTGAAGCCGTGACAGGACGCTTTGCGCGTGAAGCCGAAGAACAAAGTAAAAATGAATTAGCGTCCATTGCCAAAGAATTTTCGACGAGCCCCGATCAGTTATCTGGCTCGCTAAAAAACTTGCGCGAGAAAGTCGGTTCGCTTCAAGCGAGTCTTTTGTCGCGGGCCGTTTCGAATATGAGAACGGCCTATCAACACCGCTTGGACAAGTCGCCCGAAATTGGCGGCGTAAAACTATTTGTTCAGAAAGAGCCGCTCGCCTCGGCCGATCTTTTTCAAAAAACTTTTGAGGGCTTAAAACAAAACCCCAATAATATTTTTGCGGGAGTCTGGCAGTGTCAGAGCGAAGACAAGGTTACGTTTTTTATCGGCGGTAGCTCGCAGGTCGTCGCCAAAGGTTTTAATGCAGGAAAAATCGTCAAGTCCGTTTCTGCCGTGGTCGAGGGAAATGGCGGCGGAAGACCGGAGTTTGCGGTGGGCGGAGGAAAAAATTTGTCTAAAATAAACGACGCTATGGAGCTTGGGCGCAAAGAGATTGAGAGCGTACTGCGATGAAAGTCATTAAGTCCTCCAGCCAGCAGTTCCTCAAACTTTTTAACCGCTTCTCTCGCCGTGACCGTCGTGTAGAAGAAAAAGTTCGGCGTATTTTAGACGATATTAAAGTGCACGGGGACGACGCGGTGCTTCGTTACACCCGTAAATTTGACCACGTGAAGTTGACGCCGAAGGAGCTACGGGTTTCCGAGGGAGAGATTAGCGGCGCTTATCAGAACATTGGGCCTGATTTTGTTTCGTCGCTCAAAGTGGCCATTGAAAACGTAAATCATTTTTATAAACGACCGACTAAGAAACCCTGGAAGACAGTCAAGGAAGACGGCGTGATTCTGGGCGAGAAAATACGTCCGCTCGAATCGGTGGGAATTTATATTCCCGCAGGAACAGCACCGCTCCCATCGACGGTTTATATGACAGTGCTTCCGGCAAAACTGGCGGGAGTCGAAAAGATTTATCTCATGACGCCGCCAAATAAATATAAGTCGGTCGATCCGCATATTTTGGTGGTGGCCAATCTTTTGAAAGTGGACGCGGTTTTTAAAGTGGGCGGCGCGCAAGCGATCGGCGCTTTGGCTTTTGGAACCAAAACAATTCCGAAAGTGGATAAAATCATCGGCCCCGGCAATGCCTACGTGGCCGAAGCCAAACGTCAGGTATTTGGTTTTTGCGATATTGATATGGTTGCCGGTCCTTCGGAAGTAGTGGTGGTCGCCAATGATCATTCAGACCCCGATTTTGTAGCTGCCGATTTAATGGCTCAAAGCGAACATCATCAAGGGACGGCCATTCTCGTGACCACGTCGAAGCGCTTGGCAAAAATTATTAAAAAAGTTCCAGCGCGTGGATACATCATCGTGGTGAAAAATTTAAAGCAGGCAGTCGACGTGGTGAATCAGATCGCTCCCGAACATTTGCAGATCATGGTCAAAAGCCCCCAGCGTATTATTAAAGACGTGAAGCATGCGGGCGCTATTTTTGTGGGTCAATACACGCCGACCGCGGTGGGGGATTATATTGCGGGTCCGAGTCACGTGCTTCCGACCAATGGAACGGCGCGCTTTTTTTCGGGGATTGGAACTGGCGATTTCATGAAATCCTCGCATGTGATTTCTTACACGCGCAAAGCGCTCGAAAAAGTCAGAGCACCGCTGGAACATATTGGAACTTTGGAAGGTTTAACCAAACACGTTGAGTCCGTTAAAATAAGGTTTGAGAAAAATAAATGAGCAAACGCATCGGAAAATTTGAAAGAAAGACCAAAGAAACGCAGATTTCAGCCGTTGTGAACATTGACGGCTCAGGCCGAGCGACGGCTAAAACGGGCATCCCATTTTTAGATCACATGCTTGAAGCGCTGGCCAAGCACGGCTTGTTTGACATTATTTTGAAAGCTAAGGGCGATCTGCATATCGACAATCACCACACCAATGAAGATGTGGGAATCGTGCTGGGGGAAACTTTTAAAGCGGCACTCGGAGATAAAAAGGGGATTCGTCGGTTTGGGGATTTTCGTGCGCCTCTCGACGAGGCGCTCTGCGGTGTGCGTGTCAGTCTCGACTTGAGCGGTCGTGGGTCGTGTCATTTTCACACAAACAAAAAAACCCAGTGGATTGATCATCCCGCTTTGCGCGCCAAAAAAAATGACAAAGGTTACACGCTGGCCGATGCCAAGCATTTTTTCGAATCCTTTTCAGCCAACTTAGGATGCACGCTTCACTTGGATTTTATTTCAGGGGAACAGCCCCATCACGTGATTGAGGCGGCGTTTAAGTCTTTTGCAAAAGCGCTCGACGCCGCGACGACATTTGACCCTCGCGTGAAAAGCGTCCCCTCCACAAAAGGGAAGCTGTGAAAATAGTCATTGTCGATTACGGCATGGGCAATTTAAGAAGCGTCGAGAAGGCCTTCGAGAAAAACGGAGCAAAGCCCGTTGTTAGTTCCAAACCCTCCGATATTCTTTCCGCCGATAAAATTGTGCTGCCCGGCGTTGGAGCTTTTACGAGCGCCGTGCTGGAGCTTAAGAAGCGCAAGCTAATCAACCCCATCTTAAAACAAATAGATCGCGGCACGCCGTATCTCGGTCTTTGCCTCGGGCTCCAACTCTTATTTGAAACGAGCGAAGAAAATGTCGGCAAAAAAATGGTGAAGGGTTTTGGGGTTCTAAAAGGAACTGTGAAGCGCTTCGGCACTTCTTTAAAAGTTCCGCAAATGGGTTGGAACCAAATTAAAATTCTTCAAAAAAATTGCCAGCTTCTTAAAGGAATTTCCACAGGGGAATATTTTTATTTTGTGCATTCGTACTACGCGGCCCCCAAAGATAAGTCCGTGGTTCTTGCAACCACGCAGTACGGCACCGACTATTGCTCGGCCGTGTGGAAAAATAATATCTACGCGACTCAGTTTCATCCTGAAAAAAGTCAGGGCAAGGGACTTCAGGTTATCGGGAATTTCATCAAATTATGATCCCCATTCCGGCAATTGATTTAAAAGGCGGTAGAGTCGTCCGACTTTCTCAGGGCGACTTTAATAAAGAAAAAATTTATACCGATAACGCCGGTGCAGTGGCGAAAGCTTTTGAGCAAGACGGAGCCAAGCGCATTCACATCGTGGATCTGGATGGGGCGTTAAAAGGCGAGCCGCAGAATCGTGGACCGCTCGAGCAGATTTTGTCTTCGGTGAAGGTGCCGGTCGAACTCGGTGGTGGCATTCGCAGTTTAAAAATTGCTGAGAGCTACATTTCCATGGGCGTTTCGTGGGTGGTGCTCGGAACCAAGGCGTGTCTGGATCACGGCTTTCTTAAAGAGGCGATCGCAGAATTTGGTCCCAAGGTAATCGTGGGAATTGATGCGCTAAACGGTCTTGTGGCGACTGATGGATGGACCAAAGTGACCCAGAATAACGCTTTGGCTCTGGCTAAACTCGCCGAAGATTTTGGCGCAAAAACCATTATCTATACGGACATTTCTAAAGACGGTGTGCTTGGCGGGCCCAATTTAAACGAGATTGAAAAAATGGCGGATGGCCTCAAGCTGGATGTCATTGCTTCGGGCGGCGTGTCCGAACTGGGCGACCTTAAACGGATTTCAGGTCTTAAAAGAAAGAATATTATCGGTGCGATCATCGGCAAGGCACTTTATGAAAATAAATTCAATTTAAAACAGGCGGTGGACACGTGCTTGCAAAGCGCATAATCCCGTGCCTGGACGTGAAAGACGGCCGCGTGGTCAAAGGAACGAAGTTTTTGGAATTACGCGACGCCGGTGACCCAGTCGAATGCGCGGCTCATTACGACAAAGACGGGGCAGACGAGCTTGTTTTTTTAGACATTACCGCCTCGCATGAAAAACGCGGTACACTTTTAGACGTGGTGCGTCGCACCGCAGAGACGGTTTTTATGCCGCTGACCGTGGGCGGCGGGGTGAATTCCATCGAGGATATTCGCACGCTTTTAAATGCCGGAGCGGACAAGGTTTCAATTAATACGGCGGCGGTTCGGAATCCGAATTTTATCAAGGAAGCGTCGAAGCGATTTGGATCGCAGTGCATCGTGGTGGCAATTGATGCGAGACGACGGGGAGCCAAAAAAAGTTGGGGAGTTTTTACCCACGGTGGTCGAACCGATGCAGGCTTAGACGCCGTCGCATGGGCCAAAAAAGTTGAAAAGTTGGGCGCAGGCGAAATTTTACTCACGAGCATGGACTGCGACGGCACTAAGGGCGGTTATGACTTGGAGCTTACCCGAAAAATATCGGAGTCCGTGCGGATTCCGGTGATCGCCTCGGGCGGTGTTGGAAATTTAGATCATTTGCTTGAAGGATTGACGAAGGGAAAGGCCGATGCGGTGCTTGCCGCTAGTATTTTTCATTTTAAGGAATATAGTATTCAGGAAGCTAAACGGTACCTCTCTAAAAAAGGAGTAGTAGTCAGAAAATGAACGAAACTAATTTTAAGGCAATGTTGGCAACGCTCAAATTTGATTCGCAAGGCTTGATCCCGGCGATTATTCAGGATCAAAAGTCCGGAAAAGTTTTGACGCTGTGCTACATGAATGAGATTGCGCTTCAAGCGACGCTCGAAAAAGGTTTTATTTATTTATTCCGCAGATCTCAAAATAAACTCATGATGAAAGGCGAAACCTCCGGGCACACGCAAGCCGTCAAAGAATTTCGCGTCGACTGCGAAGGAAAGTCGCTTCTTTTTATTATTGAGCAGAAGGTGGCCGGATGCCACAAGGGGTACTTGAGCTGTTATTTTGAGCGCATCGCGTCTCAAGACGGCACGCGAAAAATTACGGACGAATTGGTGTTTGACCCTAAAAAAGTGTATTGATGGAAAATTACACCCCGAATAAGGCCCAGTTCCTGAAACTGGCCAAAAAAGGCAATCTCATTCCGGTCTACCGCGAAATTTTAGCGGACCTGGAAACGCCGGTGTCTTGTTTTTTAAAGATCGGCGACAGCCCTTATTCGTATCTTTTGGAATCGGTGGAGCAGGGAAGTGCGATTTCGCGGTATTCGTTCATCGCTTCCAACCCTTCACTTGTTTTGAAAAGCCGCGGAAAAACCATTTCGATGGTGCGTCCCGGAAAAAGCGAGGAGTCCTTCGAAACGAAGTCCGATCCGTTTGCGGAACTCGAAAAAATTCTTAAAAAATACAAATACGTTAACATTGAGGGTCTTCCGCCGTTCTCAGGCGGAGCGGTCGGCTACATTGGCTACGACATGATCCGGTTTATTGAGAATATCCCCAACAAAAATAAAGATGGTTTGAATATTCCAGATTCTTTTTTTATGTTCACCGATACGATTTATATTTTTGATCACTTTAATAAAAAGATCAAAGTGTTGTCCAATGTTTGCTTGGATGATTTCAAATCTCCGGAATTAGCCTACGATCAAGCCATTCAAAAAATTGAAGCGGGGATTAAAAAATTACGCTCTACCGCCATTCCAGAGCCTCACCGGCCGTCCAAAAATCCAAAGCCCCTTAAAATGGAGTCTAATTTCACCAAGCCCGCGTTTGAAAAGGCGGTCAAGGTTGCTAAGGAACACATCACGGCAGGCGATATCTTCCAGGTGGTGTTGTCTCAGCGTTTCAAGCTTCCCATTCGCTGTGGCGCTTTTGATATTTACCGCGCGCTTCGCTCGATCAATCCTTCGCCTTACATGTTTTACTTAAACTGCCATGATTTTGGCGACACCTTTCAACTCGTGGGCTCGTCACCCGAGGTTCACGTGCGCTGTGAAAGTCGCAAGGCTTCATTAAGACCTATCGCGGGAACGCGGCCGCGGGGTAAAAATTTAGCCGCAGACAAGCGCTTGGAAAAAGATTTATTGGCCGATCCCAAAGAAAAAGCAGAGCATCTCATGCTCGTGGATCTGGGTCGAAACGATTTGGGCCGCGTTTGTGATTATTCGACAGTAAAAGTCCCTGAGTTTATGACGATTGAGCGCTATTCTCACGTGATGCACATTGTGAGCCTCGTCGAGGGCGAACTTCAAAAAGACAAAACCGTTTTTGATTTACTGCGTGCGACGTTTCCGGCGGGAACAATTTCGGGCGCGCCCAAAGTGCGGGCCATGGAAATTATTGATGCGCTTGAAAGTCAAAAGCGCTCTTTTTACTCGGGTGTCGTAGGGTATTTTAGTTACTCGGGAAATTTGGATTCTTGCATCACCATTCGGACAGCACTCGTCAAAGACGGCGCAGTTTACGCGCAAGCGGGTGCCGGAATTGTGACAGATTCGAAGCCCGCTAAAGAATACGAAGAAACGTTGAATAAAGCTAAGGGCATTTTTAAGGCTGTGGAAATGGCCGAAAGCGGGGCGCTCTAATGATTTTGATGATCGATAATTATGACTCTTTTACTTACAACCTCGTCCAATACTTGGGCGAGCTTGGCGAGGAGCTGAAGGTTTATCGCAACGACGCCATCAGCTTAGCGCAAATTCAAAAATTGAAACCGAGTCGAATTGTTATTTCTCCGGGTCCTGGCAGTCCAAAAGATGCGGGGGTTTCAAAAGACATTATCAAAGAGTTGGGCCCCAAAACTCCGGTGCTGGGCGTTTGCTTGGGACATCAGTGCATTGGAGAGGTGTTCGGGGGCAAGGTTTCCGGTGCTGGAAGATTAATGCACGGTAAAACCTCTCTGATTTATCACAACGGAAAGGGAATTTTTAAGGGCATTAAAAATCCCTTCACCGCAACGCGGTATCACTCTCTTTTAGTTCAGCAAACGCATTTTCCCAGAGATCTCGAAATCACTGCCGAAACCAAAGAAAAAGAAATTATGGGACTCCAGCATAAGAAATTTCCCATTTACGGAGTCCAGTTTCATCCGGAGTCCATTCTCACCGAGTCGGGCAAAGAAATTCTCAAGAATTTTTTAAATTTAACCCGATGAGCGCCTCCGAAGTCACGCGAATGATGCAATCCATCATGGCCGGCCGGCTGGATGATGGGGATATTCGGGATTTTTTAATCGACCTGCACAAAGAGGGCGAAACCGTCGAAGAGATTACAGCGGCGGCTCTCGTGATGCGCGAGCACGCTCTCCGATTTCCCGTTGCGTTTGAAGGGATCGTGGACACTTGCGGAACTGGCGGGGACGCTAAAAACACGCTAAATGTTTCGACGATCAGCGCCATTGTCGCCGCAAGCGCCGGAGCGGTCGTTGCTAAGCACGGCAACCGCTCTATTTCCAGTAGCTGTGGCAGTGCCGATCTCCTGGAAATGCTGGGAATTAAAATTGATTTGAGCATTGAAGCGTTGGTGAAGCTGATTCGAACAACGGGGTTTGGATTCTTTTTTGCACCTAATTTTCATCCGGCCACGAGGCACGCCATGGCTGCCCGCAAAAGCATTCAAGGCAAAACTATTTTCAATCTGCTGGGACCGCTCACGAATCCGGCCGGGGCTAAATTCCAAGTGATAGGCGTTTATGACGTGGAATGGGTGGAGCCAATGGCTCAGGTCTTGAAAGCGTTAGGTTCTGAGCGGGCTTTGGTGGTCTGCGGAACGGACGGGATGGATGAGATTAGTATCTGCGCGCCAACCCAAGTTGCCGAACTGCAATACGGACGAATCAAAAAATACGAAGTAAAGCCCGAGGACTTTGGTATAAAGCCTGCGCCGCTTTCATCTTTGCAAGTCGCCACGAAAGAGCAGGCGAAAGAAGCGGCTCTAAAAATTTTCAACGGAAACTCCGGACCGATGTCGGACATTGTGCTCTTAAACGCAGGAGCTGCGTTGTATGTCAGCGATTTGGCCCCTACGATCAAAGACGGCTTTTCGTTAGCCAGAATGAGTGTCCGGCATGGAGCGGCACTTAAAAAATATGACGATATTAGAAAAAATAGTCATTTATAAAAAGCAAGAGATTACGGAAAAAAAACGTCACATTTCTTTAGCAGCTCTCGAGAAATGTTCCACGGTTACGCAAAAGAAGTCCGCCCGTTTTTTAAAAGCCTTACAGAATAAAAAACCAGTTGCGGTCATAGCGGAGATTAAGCGCAAATCTCCCTCTAAGGGAATTTTGCGCAAAAATTTTAACCCTGTTGCCATTGCCAAGGAATACGAGCAGGCGGGGGCTTCGGCGTTATCAGTTCTCACGGATCAAGAGTTTTTCGGTGGGTCCGACACGATTCTCAAAAATGTACGACGAGTGACAAAGCTCCCGATTCTTCGAAAAGACTTCGTGATTGATGAGTATCAAATTTATGAAGCTAAGGCCATTGGCGCTGACGCCATTCTCCTGATCGCCGGAATATTAAGTTTAAAAAAACTAAAAAGTTTCTCAAAGCTCGCCGAGCGGTTAGGGCTCGATTGCTTGTTTGAAATTCATACGGCGGGGGAGCTTCGAAAGACGCTCAAAGTGGGACCTAAGATGCTCGGGATCAATAATCGTAATCTCAAAACCTTTGAAACCGACATTCGGACCACGGAAACCCTCGCCAAAATGGCTCCCAAGGGGGTTTTTCTCGTCTCAGAAAGTGGCATTCAAAGGCCTCAAGATTTGTTATACTTAAGAGCTTGCGGTGCTCGGGCGGTGCTGGTGGGAGAGAGTCTCATGCGCCACAAAAGCCCAGGGGCCGCATTAAAGGCTCTGCTAAACTCAAAATGACAAAAGTTAAAGTAAAAGTTTGCGGCATTACGAATTTAAAAGACGCTCAAGAAGCGATTGACGCGGGTGCTGACGCGCTCGGGTTTGTATTTGCTAGAAGCCCTCGGAAAATTTCTCCGGCGGACGCGCGTCTTATCACGCGGTCGATTGGTCCGTGGGTTCCGACGGTGGGTGTTTTTGTAAATGAAAAGCCGGACCGCATTCTCAAACTTTCTCAAAGCTGCGGCTTAAGTGCCGTTCAGTTGCACGGAGATGAACCGGCGAAGAGCCTGAAGAAGCTGGGCGGCCTAAGAGTGATTAAGGCGTTCCGCGTGGACGAACACTTCAACCAGGATGAGATTGATGATTTTGATGCCGCTGACGCCTATTTGTTTGACACCAAAGTTGAGACGGGTTTTGGGGGAACGGGGAAGAGTTTCGATTGGAGAATTCTCGATACCGCCAAAATTAAAAAACCGTTTATTATTTCCGGCGGGCTGAATCACTCCAATGTCGCGTGGGCCGCGAAATTTTTCTCTCCCTATGGAGTCGATGTTTCCAGCGGTGTTGAAAAAAAACCAGGTCTGAAGGACTTGGAGCTCGTCAAAAAATTTATCGAAAATGCCAAGCGCTAAGAAAAATTACGGATCACAACCCAATGCTAAAGGGCATTTCGGGCCTTACGGAGGCAAATACGTTCCAGAAACGTTGATGGCAGCCCTCGCCGAGCTCGAAAAAGAGTTCAAAGCGTCCAAAAAAGATCCTAAGTTTAAAAAAGAACTTGAACACTACTCGCATCATTTTGCTGGGCGGCCAACACCGCTAACTCCCGCCAAGCGGCTCGCCAAATACCTAGGCGTGAAAGAAGTTTATTTAAAACGCGAGGACTTGCTTCACACGGGCTCTCATAAAATCAACAACACCATCGGCCAGGCCCTTTTGACGCTGCGCATGGGCAAAAAAAGAGTGATTGCTGAAACGGGCGCCGGCCAACACGGAGTGGCGACCGCTACGGTTTGCGCATTGTTTGGTCTTGAGTGCGACGTGTACATGGGCGAAGAAGATGTTCATCGCCAGTCCTTAAACGTATTTCGTATGAAACTATTGGGCGCGCGGGTGATACCCGTGAGCTCTGGCTCCAAAACTTTAAAAGACGCGGTGAATGAGGCGATTCGCGATTGGGTGACGAATGTTCGCGACACGCATTACATTATTGGTTCAGTAATTGGCCCGCATCCGTACCCTCAGATGGTGAGGGATTTTCAGTCTGTCATTGGCCGCGAAACTATTTCCCAGCTCAAAAAAGAAGGTATTTCCAAACCTGATTATTTGGTGGCTTGTGTGGGTGGGGGTTCTAATAGCATCGGCCTTTTTTATCCTTTTGTAAATTCGGGCGCACGCATGATTGGGGTCGAAGCGGCCGGCCTTGGAATTTCAACCGGAAAACACGCCGCAACCTTGAGCGCTGGAAAAATTGGCATTTTACACGGAACTAAAAGCGAAATCTTGCAGGATCCATTTGGCCAAATTCAAATCGCACACTCCATTTCAGCGGGTCTGGATTATCCGGGCGTGGGTCCTGAGCATGCGTATCTTAAGAAAATTGGTCGCGCCGAATACGGTTCGGTCACCGACGACGAAGCGCTCGAAGGGCTTAAGCTTTTAAGCCGGCTTGAAGGAATTATCCCAGCGCTTGAGCCGGCGCATGCGTTTGGATACCTCATGAAGCACAAATCGCGTTTTAAAAAGTCAGATCGCATCGTTGTTTGTCTGTCTGGCCGCGGGGACAAAGACGTTCAGCAGGTTTCGGAATACCTTAAACTCAAATGAATCGCATTCAGAAAAAATTTAAAACGTTAAAAGAAAAAAAACAAAAAGCGCTGATTGTTTTTATCACGGCCGGCGACCCCTCGCTTAAAAAAACTGAAGAGTTGGTGTTGGCATTTGAAAAAGATGGCGTAGACTTTGTGGAGCTTGGTGTTCCGTTTTCAGATCCGCTCGCGGACGGCCCTGTGATTCAGGAGTCCTCGACTCGCTCGCTCGCTAACAAAACGACGCTCTCAAAAATTCTTCACACGGCGGAAGCCATTCGTAAAAAATCCGACATTCCACTGCTGCTCATGGGGTATTTGAATCCATTTTTAAGTTTCGGGTATGAGCGCTTTGCTAGGGAAGCCAAAAAAGCGGGGATTGACGGGGTGATTGTTCCCGATCTTCCTCCGGATGACGAGCATGATTTCGTAAGAGCGGTGGGTTCGCAGGGCATCGATATCGTTTACCTTTTAGCGCCTACAAGCACACCGGCGCGCACTCAAAAAATTACGCATTTATCAAAAGGATTTGTTTATTACGTGTCGATGACGGGCGTGACGGGTTCAGGCGCAAAACTTTCAGAGAATGTATTTTCAAAAGTAGCGATTGCCCAAAAAACATCCAAGAACCCTATTTGTGTCGGTTTTGGTATATCCACTCCGGAGCAGGCGAAGACCGTTTCCGAGAACTCTGACGGCGTGATTGTCGGAAGCGCACTTGTAAAAGCCTTATTTCAGAATCAGAAGTTAAGCGCCGAAGCTTTTAGCCGTCAATTTGTGCGGCCCTTTGCGCGCGCTCTAGGAAAAGCATAATGCCAAAAGCCGTGATCATGGCGGGCGGGCAGGGCGAACGTTTTTGGCCGCTGACGCGAAAAGAATTTCCCAAGTACCGCATTAAGCTCGACGGCAAGGCTTCACTGCTCCAGAAGACCTTTAAGAGGCTACTCACCATCTATCAAAAAGAGGATGTGTTTGTAGTTACCACCAAAGAACATGAGAAAATCATTCGTAAGGAACTTCCCGGACTTTCAAAAAATAACATTTTGATTGAACCCTTTCGCAAGAACACCGCTCCCGCTATTTTATTTTCTTGCCTCACCATTCAAAAAAAGTTTGGTTCGGATGAAATCGTAACTTTTTTTCCGGCCGATCACTTAATTCAAAAAGAAGAGCTGTTTCGTCAGACGCTTCGCACGGCAATTCGCTTGGCAACGGACAAAGACGCGCTTGTGACGATTGGAATTGTGCCCACATTTCCGGCCACGGGTTACGGATACATCGAAGCCTCTAATAATGTCCCAGGACACACGGGCGCATACACGGTGAAGCGGTTTAGAGAAAAGCCGGACCGAGTGACGGCAACGCGCTATTTGCGGCAGGAGAATTTTTTCTGGAATGGCGGAATTTTTACCTGGAAAGCGGGTGTTTTTGTAGAAGCTATTCGACGTTATTCACCAAATCTTCTCCGCACGCTCAACCTGTTAAACCTGAAACGTTCTTACGAGAAGCTGGAAGCTATTTCAGTGGATTATGCGGTGCTTGAGAAGGCCCAAAATATTTTGCTCGTGAAAACGGGCATGGATTGGTGCGACATGGGCAGCTGGGATATGTTTTTAGAAAAGGCAAAGAGGGATGCGTCAGGCAACTGGATATTTGGTTCTTGCGCAGCCAAGGAGTGTAGAAACTCTCTCATTTTAAATTACACAAGCGAGCCTTTCGCGGCGCTGGGTTTAAGCGAAATGATCGCCG
The DNA here is from genome assembly GCA_964606485.1 of uncultured Planctomycetia bacterium. Classification (GTDB taxonomy): domain Bacteria; phylum Omnitrophota; class Gorgyraeia; order 2-02-FULL-51-18; family 2-02-FULL-51-18; genus CAZSGP01. The sequence goes on from CAZSGP010000003.1 coordinate 102,738, forward strand.
TGAAATCGGATCAGGGTGTTTTAATTTGCCGCCGCACCCGCTCGGAAGAGGCCGCTCTTCTCTCCAAAAGCCTCAAATGATTAAACCGAGAATCTTAGCTGTTGATTTTGGTGAAAAAAGAATTGGTTTGGCTATTTCGGACCCTTTATGGTTTTCGGCGCAAGGCCTTGAGACGCTGATGAATCTTGGGCCCAAAAAGGTGCTGGAAGGGCTTCGGAAGGTTTGCGTCGAGTACGACGTCAAAGAAATTCTAATCGGGCTCCCAATGAATATGAACGGAACGCTCGGCCCCAAAGCGAAAGAAGTACAGGAGCTAATCCCCAAAATCGAAGAAGCGTTAAAAATCCCTGTTAAAACTTGGGATGAGCGTTTGACGAGTCGACAGGCCACGCGGACGATGATTGAGGGCGGCTACTCTCGCAAGCGTCAAAAAGAGGAAAGCGACCGGCTTGCCGCAACTCTCATTTTACAAAACTATTTGGAGTCTAAACGATAAATGGAACACCATCTCTCAAAATTAAAAAATGGAATACGAGTGGTAACAACCCCTATGAAAGAACGCGAATCTGTTTCAATGGGGATCTGGGTGAATGCCGGATCGCGCGATGAAAGCCCGCGCTTAAACGGAATTTCTCATTTTTTGGAGCATTTAGTTTTCAAGGGAACGGGAAAGCGCACCGCGAACCAAATTAAGGAAGCGGTCGAGGGCGTCGGCGGTAGCCTGAACGCTTTTACGGGAGAAGAATACACCTGCTTTTTGGCCAAAGTCGCGCGCAAGCACTTTGAAAATGTGTTTGAGGTGTTGGCGGACATGGTCATCAGTGCGAAGCTTGATAAAACGGACATCGAAAAAGAGCGCACGGTAATTTTAGAAGAAATCAAAATGACGCAGGATCAACCCTCGCAACTTGTTGAAGAATTTTTGTGTGAAATTTTGTGGCCGGGACACGCGCTAGGACGCGCCATTGCGGGGACTGCCGAGTCGGTTTCGGGGCTAACGCCGGAGGATATTCGCGAATACCGGGACCGTTTTTATGGAGCCGCCCACATCACCGTGGCCGCTGCCGGCGCTGTGACACCAAAACTTGTCGAAAAAAAAGCCGCACAATTTTTAACGACAGACCGTTTAAAAAATAATAAAAAAATAGATCTCTTTCGAGATCCCCGCAAAACAGAGCGCCTCAAACTTCATGTAAAGGCTACCGAGCAAACGCATTTGTCGCTTGCGGTGCATGCGCTTGAGCGCAATCATCCGAATGAGCGCGCGCTGGATCTTTTGAGTGTGATTTTGGGCGGCAACATGTCGTCCCGTCTCTTTAATGAAGTGCGCGAGGAGCGGGGACTTGCTTATGAGATTGGTTCCTCTGAGCGGAAGTTCAAGGAAACAGGAGCGTTCGTGGTCTCAGCGGGGGTTGATCATAAAAAATCCTCTGAAGCGCTGCAGGTTATTTTGGAAGAGCTTGAGAAAACAACTCAAGCGCTTGTAACCGACGACGAGCTGAAACGCGCAAAAGAGTTTTACTTGGGCCAACTCGGACTTGGACTTGAGAATACGATGAATTGTATGATTTGGGCCGGTGAAAGCATCGTCTCGCTCGGAAAGGTCAAAGAGTACACCGACATCGTGAAAGCGGTCCAAAAAACGACACGCGAGGACTTGAAAACCGTTGCCAAGAAGTTTCTTCAGCCATCGCGGTTTCATCTTGCCGTGGTGGGCCCGCAGGCCGAAAATCTCAGCAGTTCGCTGAGGAAAATCTTCTCCTGATTTGATATACTAACAGCTCATTTTTGGGGGCCTTGCTTGAATTCGAATCCTATAAAAATAGCACCATCGTTACTGGCGGCAGACTTTGCTCATTTGGCCACGGAAATTCGTAAAGTGGAGGAGGGCGGTTGCGACCTTCTTCATTTGGACGTGATGGATGGCCACTTTGTGCCCAATATTACGATTGGTCCTTTTATTGTCAAAGCGATCCGTAAGATCACAAAACTTCCGCTAGATGCGCATCTTATGATCGAAAATCCCATGAAATACATCGATGCCTTTGCGGACGCGGGGGCTGATCACATCACGGTTCACGCCGAGGCCTGTGAAAATAATCTGGAAGAAGTTTTAAAAAAAATTAAGTCGCGCAATATCGGCTGCGGCGTTTCCTTGAGGCCGCCGACACCGATTCATGAAATCGAGTGGCATCTAAAGCAGATTGATATGGTACTTCTTATGACCGTTGAACCGGGGTTTGGAGGGCAGGCCTTCATGCCGCATGTTCTCGACAAGGTCCGTGATTTGCGCAAGCGTTATTCCAAAGATATTGAAGTGGATGGGGGAATTAACAAAGAAACCTCCAAGGAAGTGCTAAAAGCCGGAGCCAATGTGCTTGTGGCGGGTACGGCGATTTTTGGGCAGTCGGATATTCCAAAAGCAATCAGAGAGTTAAGGGGTTAAAAATGTCAGCAATCAAGTTCGGAACCGATGGCTGGAGAGCCATCATGGATCAAGAATTTACATTTGAAAACGTTGAAAAAGTAGCTCAGGCCTTTGCAGATTTCATGGGAAGCGGAAAGCGCGTAGTCATCGGATACGATTACCGGAAAAACTCCGAAAATTTCGCTAAGGTGTTCGCTGAAATTTTAACCTCCAACGGTATTGAGACGGTATTGGCAAGCGAAGCGGGTCCAACGCCTTCGGTAAGTTTTACCATTGTGAAAGAAAAATTCAACGCTGGAATTATTATTACCGCGAGCCACAATCCCGCGGGCTATAACGGTATTAAAATTAAAAATGATTTTGGTGGATCCGCCGAAAAAACGATCACAGACGCCGTTGAAAAATTAATCGGAAAAAATCCTGTAAAAAAGGGAAAAACAAATTTTGTCACGCGCAACTTGAATGATAAGTTTTTTGATTTCTTAAAAGCCTATCTTCGGTTGGACGCAATTAAAAACGCACCGTTTCATATTTTGGTCGACTCAATGCATGGGGTTGGCGCGAAGCGCATTGAGGAGCTTGTGGCCGGCGGAAAAATCAAAGTAACCACGATTCGCAGTGAGCGCGATTTGACCTTTGGCGGGAATGCTCCTGAGCCGATCGCCAAGAATTTAAGCAAAGCGACAGAGCTCATGAAATCCGGAAAATACGACCTATGTGTGGTGACCGACGGCGACGCAGACCGTGTGGGCGCGATTCGTCCGGGTGGTGAGTTTGTTTCCCCGGGCATTATCTTGTCTTTAATTATGAAGCACTTTGTTGAAGATCTTGGCCGCAAAGGAAGTGTGGTCACCACCATTTCAAACACAGCGCTTATTTATAAGATTGCTAGAAAATTGGGCTTAACCGTTCACGAAACGCCGGTCGGGTTTAAATACGTCTGCGAAATCATGCGCCGTGAAAACGTGCTCATTGGCGGCGAAGAATCCGGCGGAATTGGTTTCCAGGATTATCTCTACGAGCGCGACGGTATTTTATCGGGACTGCTGCTCATGGAGATGATGGCCATGCGCAATCAGAGTTTTGATCAAATCCTGACGGGAGTGGAGAAAGAGTTTGGGAAGCTTTCTTACGTTCGTCAAGATGTCGATTATCCCAATGAATTAAAGGCAAAGCTGTTTGATCACCTAGCCAAAAACAAGCCGACGGAGTTTCAGGGGCTTCGCGTCAAAAATATTGGCACTTCCGATGGAACCAAGTTTACACTAGAGGATGATAGCTGGCTCTTGTTTCGCTTGTCGGGAACCGAGCCTATTTTAAGAATTTACGCCGAAGCGACCTCCAAAGATCTTGCCGAGAAACTGGTGGCGCAGGGAAAGAGTCTGGCGTTTAGTCTGTGAAGCAAGAGCATCTCCGAAACTTCTGCATCATCGCCCATATTGATCATGGGAAATCCACGCTCGCGGACCGTATTTTAGAGCACACGGGTGCGATTGATAGTCGCACCTTTCATAATCAGATGTTGGATGATATGGAGCTTGAACAGGAGCGCGGCATTACGATCAAAGCGAGCGCTGTTCGCATTACCTACCAACGAAAAGACGGTAAACGGTTTCTCTTGAATCTTATCGATACACCGGGGCATGTGGATTTTACGTACGAAGTCTCAAAAAGCCTCCGCGCTTGTGAAGGGGCCTTGTTGTTAGTTGATGCCTCACAGGGCGTTGAAGCACAAACCGTGGCCAATCTGTATTTGGCGGTCGAAAATAGCCTTCAAATTATTCCCGTGATCAATAAAATTGATCTCCCCACCGCAGACACTGATAAAGTTAAAAAACAAATTCATAAAATTTTAGGGATCGATGAAAATGAAATTGTGCTCGCCAGTGCCAAGATGGGAATCGGGATTGATGATATTTTAGAAAAAGTGGTTGCGACAATTGATGCGCCGGAAGGTGACCCGGAGAAGCCGCTCCGCGCCCTGATTTTTGATTCTAATTTTGATATTTATAAGGGCGTTATTGTTTATGTGCGTATTTATGACGGGGTGCTAAAAAAGGGGACGAAGGTCCGGATGATGGGCACCGGAAACACCTATGATGTTTTAGAGGTTGGGTTTTTAGCTCCGAAACCGGTCCAATGCGACGAGCTTGGCGCCGGAGAAGTGGGTTATATCACTTGCAATATTCGCGCAGCCAAAGAAGTGGTTAACGGCGACACGGTTACCGATCACTTGAACCCGTGCGCCGAAGCGATGCCTGGGTATAAGAAGGTGCAGCCGTTGGTGTTTGCGGGAATTTATCCGGTTAACTCCAAGGACTTTCAAGATTTAAAAGACGCGATGGAAAAACTACAGCTATCAGACTCTTCCTTTGTTTTTGAAGTTGAAAGCTCCGCCTCTGTCGGATTTGGTTTTCGTTGCGGGTTTTTAGGTCTGCTTCACATGGAAATTATTCAGGAGCGTCTGGAGCGCGAATACGACATGAATCTCGTCGTGACCACTCCAAGCGTGGTGTACAAAGTCAAAAAAACAAACGGCGAAATGCTGGAAGTCGAAAATCCATCAAAGATGCCGGACCCCTCTGTGATTGCTGAAATTTTAGAGCCGTTCGTCGTTTGTGCGCTGATCTCTCCGGTGTCGAGCATTGGCGCCATCATGGAGCTTTGTGAACAAAGACGCGGCATTTACAAATCAACCGAATACATCAGCGAAGACCGCGTTAAAATTACTTATGATTTTCCGCTTCTCGAAATCATCGTTGATTTCAACGACCGGGTGAAATCCATCACCAAAGGCTACGGCTCCATGGACTATGAGTTTAAAGACCATGAGGCTAGCGACGTGGTGAAGCTTGATATTTTGATCAACAATGAAATTTGTGATTCGTTTAGTTTTATGGCGCACCGGGACAAGGCTCAGGTTAAGGGTCGCGGTCTCTGCGAGAAGCTAAAGGAGCTGATCCCGCGGCAAATGTTTGAAGTGGTGATTCAGGCTGCCATTGGCAGTAAAGTTATTGCGCGTGAAAGTGTGCGGCCTATGGGAAAGAATGTAACTTCGAAATGCTACGGGGGAGACATTACCCGCAAGAGAAAGCTTTGGGAAAAACAGAAAGAAGGTAAGAAGCGTATGAAGCAATTTGGAAAAGTAGAAATTCCTCAGGAAGCGTTCCTCGCAGCGCTAAAAGTGGAATGAAAATGTTTACAGCGCTCGATAATCTCATTTACTTAATCTGCAAAGGCATTAATTCGGCACTTCGAATAACCGCAGACGAAGCGATGATTCGCAATGAAATCCGGGAGTGGCGCCAATCCATTCTCGTGGCTCTTGTGCTCATGATTGTGATCCGCTCTTTTTTTGTTCAAGCCTTTAAAATTCCTTCGGGCTCGATGCGGCCGACACTGATGGAGGGGGATAAGCTATTTGTTGAGAAGCTTTCGTACCGCTTTTCGGGGCCTAAGCGAGGGGATATCATGGTTTTCAAGTACCCTTACTCGGGCGCGATCTCGTTTATGGATCAGAGCATCCTCGTTCGAGATGGCCACATCAATGTTGACGGGGAAGATCTTGAGAGCCCGCCTTTTTACAAAGCGCTTTATTACAAAGTGGTTTACCACTATTTAGGAGAGAAAGACTTTATTAAACGGCTCGTGGCTTTTCCGGGTGAAACGGTGGAAATTAAGGACGGAAAAATTTGGGTGAATTCGCAGTGCCTCACAGATCCGGAGCTCTTCGGAAAATTTTATTACTATAACCACGATCCGTTTGGCGGGCCCAACGAGAAGATACAAGTTCCCGAAAATTCTTACTACGTCCTGGGTGACAACAGCGCTAATTCAACCGACAGCCGCTTCTGGGGATTTGTTCCCAAAAAGAACCTTGTAGGTAGGGCGGTATTTCGTTGGTGGGTTTGGCCTTTTGACGTGAAACGCCTAGGAACACTCCGCTAACCAGGAATGAATCTCCCTAGCCAAATTACGCTTTTACGAATTTTGCTTGTTCCGGTGTTTATTGGTCTTTTAATTTATAGCTCCGGAAACCCTCATTTTTATCATGCGGCGGTCGCCGTTTTTTTGGTGAGTTGTCTGACCGATGCGCTTGATGGATACTTGGCTCGCCGCCTCGGACAAACTAGCACGTTTGGTCGCATCATAGATCCACTCGCAGATAAAATACTGCTACTGAGTGGCTTTCTCTGTTTGTCTCTTATGGAAAACTTGCCGCCGGGCGTTCACATTCCGGGATGGGTGACGATCGCGGTGATTGCTCGTGATGCTGTGATCCTGATCGGTGCCATCGTAATTTATTTGGTTCGCGGAAAAATAGATCCAGAACCCATGCTGATTGGAAAAATCACTACTTTTGTGCAGATGGCGACTATTGTGCTGGTTCTCTTTAGAGTGCCCGAACCCATTAAAGTGTTATTATTTTACGGTACTTTTATTTTAACTTTTAGCTCAGGCGTTATTTACATTAATCATGGGAGCAGGGAGTTTCAAGCGTGACTCAATTCTTAATTTCATTTTTATTGGCATTTTTGTGCGGGTCTCTGCCCACTGCTTATTTAGCGGGGCGCTTCTTTAAAGGCGTGGATATTCGCTCGCTCGGTAGTGGAAATGTGGGTGCAACCAATGCCTTTCGCGTGTTTGGAAAAAAAATTGGGTCGCTTGTTTTTTTGATCGATTTTTTAAAAGGGGCGCTACCCACATTCTTTTTCTTAACATTAATCCGTGGGAGCTCCGCCTTGCCATCCGCTAATCTCTGGATTGGTTTTGGAGCCATTCTGGGGCATGTTTTTACTCCATTTTTAGGATTCAAAGGAGGAAAGGGAGTGGCAACGGGAGGGGGCGTTCTTTGCGCGGCTTATCCGATATTATTCCTGATTACCGTCGTAGTTTGGACGGTCACTTTTCTACTGTCTCGAATCGTCTCAGTTAGTTCTATTTTGGCTCTGCTAGCGCTCATCGTTTCAGCGCTGCTATTCGGAGTCGACCAAAAAGCGCTCATTTTCTTTGTTTTGGTCTCTATTTTCATCATCTGGACCCACCGAACCAATCTTATTCGCCTCGTAAAGGGCAAAGAAAACCGCTTCTAGTTAGTAGTATTAAAACATAGTAACTTGATTATTTATTAACTCCCATGTATACTTCTCTTGTTGGGCGATTTTTTTTAGGCTAGATCATTAAAAGCTTAAATAACTTATATTGAAAGAGCGCGATGAGAGATATACAGATTAAGACAACGACTTCCGAGAATCACAAACGCAAAAATCTCCTGATTGTGGAGATGATTGATCAGGATGGTTTTGTAGCGAGAGCCGAGAAGAAGTACTCCTATTATGTTTCGGAGCAAAAGCCCGATCTTCAGAAGCCGGAGGAGTTGAAGCAGTGGATGGACTCCCAGGCACACTCTTTCCAAAAAAAGGATAGACACGTTTCAATCACAAAGACCTTGAATCCCAGCACGGGAATTGGCCAAATGATTTACCGGGTTATCGGTAGTTTTTATGTCGTTCAAAATCTTCATGTGTTCGCTGTTGTGTTTATGCATAGCATCAAATTCGACATGATCTCCGGTAGCATTCCGGGTATCGATCAGCTGCCAGCCTAAGTTCTTCAAATTCCTCACAAATAGAATGTAAATCAAGTCTTGTTTTGTTATACTTTTCACCGAAATGACATCTAAAAACATAAAAATTTCAGTATTGGGGGATGGGGGCTGGGGAACCGCCCTCGCACTTCTTTTAGTTGAAAAGAAATTTTCCGTAACGCTCTGGGGCGCCTTCAGCGGCTATGTCGAGGAAATGCGCAAGAGTCGTGAAAATTCCAAGTTTCTCCCAGGATTTAAGCTGCCCGCCAATTTAAATTTAACTGCCGATCTAAAAAGCGCTTGTGAAAGTTCCGAGCTCATCGTGCTAGCGTCCCCGTCACAATACCTGCGGCCGGTGCTCAAGCAAATTAAAAATTTAAAACTTAAAAATAAAATTTTCGTTTCGGTCGCTAAAGGCGTTGAAACCGAGTCGCTCAAAACAATGTCGCGCGTCATTCGAGAAGAGCTAGGCCCGGTAAAAGTTTGCGTGATTTCGGGCCCGTGCATTGCTAAGGAAGTGGCTCAAAAATTGCCAGCCGCCGTGTCATGTGCGTCGACTGATAAAAAAACCGCGCTAATGGTGCGTCAGATTTTTTCGACAGATTATTTTGGAGTGTTTACAAGCGACGATGTGCTCGGAGTGGAACTTGGCGGCTCGATTAAAAATGTGATTGCGATTTGCGCGGGGATCTTGGAAGGGCTTGGATTTGGCTCGAATACGCGGGCGCTTTTGTTTGCGAGAGGTGTTGCAGAAATGGCGCGGCTCGGAGTCAAAATGGGAGCAAAGCGCGAGACATTTATGGGCTTAAGTGGCCTTGGAGATTTGGCGACAACGTGCCTCAGTCCGATTAGCCGCAATCGCAGCTTGGGCGAAGCCATTGGAAAAGGCGGGAAGCTCAACGATATTTTAAATAAAACCGAGATGGTGGTGGAGGGAGTGGACACCGCCAAGGGAGCATTTAAACTCGCCAAGAAATACAAAGTCAAAATGCCCATCGTTGAAGCGGTGTATGGAATTTTATTTAAAGAACACGATCCGCAAAATGCCGTTAAGGCACTGCTAAATCAAGAGTTGCATAGCGAGCTGGATTGAAATAAACTAAGAGTTTTTCGGGGTGTGGCCCAGCTTGGTCTAAGGCGCTACCTTGGGGTGGTAGAGATCGGAGGTTCGAATCCTCTCACCCCGACAAAAATCTTAAAACGAAATCTATGGAAAAAAATAGCAAAACGATTCGCATTGGTCTTCTAGGGTTCGGAACTGTCGGTTCCGGAGTCGTCAAAATTCTTTCGTCTCAAAAAAAGAGCATCGAAGAAAAAGCGGGCGTGCGGATTGAAATTAAAAAAATCGGCGTACGAAATCTTTCAAAAAAGCGCGCTGTTTCTGTAGACAAGAAACTAATCACGACGGATTTGAACTCGGTTGTGAATGACGCTTCCGTCGACGTTGTGGTGGAGTTGATGGGCGGGATTCACCCTGCCAAAGAGCTAATTTTGAAGGCGCTTTCCAATGGCAAACAGGTGGTGACCGCCAACAAGGCGCTCCTTGCCGAAGAATCCAAAGCGATTTTTGGAGCCGCACAAAAAGAAGGTCGCTCGCTCGGAATTGAGGCGAGTGTCTGCGGCGGCATACCCATTCTTAAAGCGCTGCGCGAGGGCCTCGTCTCTAATAATATTTCTCACTTTTTTGGAATTGTGAACGGAACCTGTAATTTCATTCTTTCTGAAATGTCCAAAGGGGGCCTCGATTTTAATCAGGCGCTAGCGCAGGCTAAAAAATTAGGATACGCAGAAAGCAATCCAAGGCTCGACATCGAAGGAATTGATTCGGCACACAAGCTTGCGGTGCTTGCACGAATTGCCTTTGGAGCTGAAATTAATTTTAAAACGATTTATGTGGAGGGAATTAATCAAATTTCCCCAGAGGATGTTGGGTACGCCAAAGAGCTTGGCTATACCATTAAACTATTGGCCATCGGAAAAAAATTAAACGAAGGACTTGAGCTTCGCGTTCACCCAACCATGCTCGCCGAGGATCACCCGCTATCGAATGTGCGCGGCGTGTACAATGCAGTTTTTGTGCACGGCGATCAAGTAGGCGATCTTTTGTTTTATGGCCGCGGAGCAGGAAGCCTTCCGACAGCAAGCGCTGTTTTAAGTGACATTGTGGATTTGGCTCAAAATATAAAAGGCGAGGATGCGGCGGTGCGGCAACTCAAAACGCTTCCGATTGATAATATCCTTTCAAAATATTATTTACGCTTTCAGGTCAAGGACAGGCCGGGCGTGCTTGGACGCATCGCGCAGGAACTCGGAAAAAATCAGATTTCTATTTTAAGCGTGCACCAAAAAGAGTCCGCTCACGGCGGGTCTGTTCCGGTTGTGATTCTGACTTACGAAGCGCGGGAAAAGAATTTAAAAAAAGCATTGCGTGCCATCGACGCGATGGGGGACATCCGCCAAAAAACCGTGGTGATGCGGGTCGAAAAATAAATGCGCTGGCAGGGAATCATTCAACAGTACGCAAAATACCTGCCGATCACGGCTAAAACTCCGGTCGTTTCTTTAAGTGAGGGCAATACGCCGCTCATTTTATCGGAATACTTTTCTAAAACGCTGGGCATTCACGTTTATTTGAAATACGAAGGACTGAATCCTACCGGATCTTTTAAGGACCGCGGAATGACGATGGCGATTTCAAAAGCCAAAGAAGATGGCGCGAAGGCCGTGATCTGCGCTTCAACCGGAAATACATCCGCCTCTGCGGCAGCGTATGCAGCGCGCGCGGGACTGAAATGTGTGGTCCTGATTCCTAAGGGCTCAATCGCGCTCGGAAAATTAAGTCAGGCCCTTTTTCACAACGCGCAGGTTTTAGCGGTGAACGGCAGCTTTGACCAAGCGCTTGAAATGGTTCGCGAAATTGCAAAGACAACCCCTATCACACTTGTGAATTCTTTAAATCCCTACCGCATTGAAGGTCAAAAAACCGGAGCGTTTGAAATTTGCGATCAGCTCGGCGTTGCGCCCGATTTTCACTCCATCCCAGTTGGGAACGCTGGAAACATCACAGCTTACTGGAAAGGCTACAATGAATACTTTGCAGAGCGAAAAATTTCTTCAAAACCCGTGATGCTGGGGTTTCAGGCGGAGGGCGCTGCCCCCATTGTGAATAAAAAAATTATAAAAAACCCAAAAACAATCGCAACCGCGATCAAAATTGGAAACCCTGCGAGCTGGCAATTTGCCGAGAAAGCACGTGACGAGTCGAATGGGCTGATTGATAAAGTTTCCGATAAAGAAATTTTAAAAGCCTATCGACTGCTTGCCGAAAAAGACGGAGTGTTTGTAGAACCCGCATCGGCGGCCAGTGTGGCCGGCATTTTAAAATTGAGCAAAAAAGGATATTTCCGTAAGTGCAAGCGCACCACAAAAATGGTTTGCGTGCTCACTGGGCACGGCTTAAAAGATCCGGATCGCGCTATTTCTCTTGTTAAAAGCCCTAAAACCGTTCCCGCCAAACTGCAGGCGATTCTCTCGGCCATTTTACAATGAAAACCCTCGTGCTGGTTTGCGAGTCCATGGCCGACGAACCCATGGAGGCGCTTGGGGGCCGCACTTTTTTAGAGACGGCTAAACTCCCTAATCTTTCGCGGCTATCGCCAAATTCTAAAATGGGTTTGGTGCAGGTGACGCCCAATCAAATCGCCGCGCGGGGCCATGAAGCGCTTTTTTCTATTTTAGGATACGACCCTCTGCAGTATTTTACGGGACCGGCACCCATTGAGGCCACGGCCTTAAACATTCCGTTTGAAGCAAATGAAGTTGTGTTTTACTGTGACTTTGTGACGGCGGAGAACCAGCAGCTTGTGGATTCAAAGGGCGGATTCCCGAAGCGCGAGGAGACCGCCATTTTAATCCGGGCACTCAACCAGAGTCTTGCCAAAGAAAAAATGCGTTTTGTGCAGGGGGAAGGGCACCGCAATTTTTTTATTTCGAGTGACCCGGTGTGGACTGAAAAGCTAGATGAGTTGGAAACGCTTTCTCCGGAGTCAGCCATCGGAAAACCGCTGGATAAATTTTTACCCAAAGGCCCGGGCGACAAACACATTTGTTTTCTCATGGAAAAGTCGAGAGAGGTTTTGGAGAATCATGAAATTAATCGCGTGCGCATTGACCTGGGTGAAAATCCGGCCAATCGTATTTGGCTCTGGGGTCAAGGCAAACGCCCGAACTTGCCCTCGTTTTTTGAGCAGACCCATTTGAGCGGCGGGGTCGTAGCCGATCAACGCTTCGTGCTAGGGATTGCTAAGCTGCTTGGCATGAAGCACCAAGCTTCTATGGAGCAGGCTGTTGAGGAAAATGATTTTACGCTAGCTTACGAGGCTTCACCCATTCCCTCAAAGGACCGCTGGGATTTTCGCCAGCGTTTGCGCAGTCTCGAGCAATTTGACTCTAAAATTGTTTCGGCGGCCGTTCGCTTAAGGGAAAAGATCCAAGATTTGAAGATTTTGGTGGTTTCGACCGTTGCTTTATCCACGCTTAAAAAAGAAGTCACGGGTCAGCCGGTTCCGTTCCTTTCGAGTTCCGGCTTGGCGCCTAGCCCAACACCAAACACTTTCACTGAAAAAGCGGCGTCTATGAGCCGCCTTAAGATTGACAGAGGGTATAAACTATTAGAATCTTTTTTAAAGGGGAATCTATGAGTTTAGTCGTACAAAAATATGGTGGGTCGAGTGTCGCAAACCCAGATAGAATCAAAAATGTAGCTTCAAGGATTGCTCGGTACAAGAAGCGTAATCATTCCCTGGTCGTCGTGGTCAGTGCGCTGGGCGACACTACCGATGACTTGCTGGAATTGGCTGATAAAATCACCCAAAACCCATCGCGTCGGGAGCTCGACATGCTCTTGTCGACCGGTGAGCAGATCTCGGTGTCACTCTTAGCGATGGCGCTGCACGAATTGGATGTTGACGCGATTTCGTTTACCGGCGGCCAAGTCGGAATTATGACGGACTCTGCCTACACGCGGGCGCGCATTTTAGACATCAGCACCAAAAGAATTCAGGATGAGCTTGCCCACGGCAAAGTCGTAATTGTGGCGGGTTTTCAGGGTATTAACGAAAAACATGAAATCACGACACTGGGCCGAGGGGGTAGTGATCTAACGGCTGTCGCACTTGCGAAAGCGCTAAAGGCCGATGCGTGCGAAATTTATACGGACGTGGACGGAATTTACACCACCGATCCGAGGCTTGTGAAATCAGCGAAGAAAATTCAAAAAATAAGCTACGAGGAAATGTTAGAGATGGCCTCAAGTGGCGCGCAGGTGATGCAATCGCGGTCGATTGAAGTAGCGGGGAAATACGATATTCCCTTGCACGTGCGTTCTAGTTTTGAAGACAAGGAGGGGACCTGGATTGTGAAGGAGGAGCGTTCGATGGAAGATGTATTGATTCGTGGAGTCTCGCTGAGTAAAGACGAGGCGAAAATCACCTTGAGTGGCGTTCCCAACCGTCCGGGTATCGCGGCTGAAATTTTTAAAACGTTAGCCAAACAAAATATCAACGTTGACATGATTATTCAGAATATCGGCAAATCGACTGATACAGACATCACCTTCACCGTTCCCAAAAAAGATGCGGCGAACGCAGCCAAGTGTCTCAAGAAAATTGGCGACAAGGGTGGGTTTAAGTCGATGGTTCAAGACACCGATATGGCCAAAGTGTCTGTCGTGGGAATCGGCATGAGAAGTCACGCGGGTGTGGCCGCTGAAATGTTTGAAGCGATGGGGAAATCGAAAATTAATATCGAGATGATTTCGACCAGTGAAATCAAAATTTCCTGCGTGATCAAACGGCATGACGCTGAAAAAGCGGTTAAAATATTGCACGACCATTTTAAATTAGGAAAAAAGTGAAAATAGAAGTTTACGACACAACGTTACGTGACGGTTCTCAGGGCGAAGGACTTTCCTTTTCCGTGCAGGACAAGCTTCTCATTGCTAAGCGCATTGATGACTTGGGATTTCATTACATTGAAGGCGGCTGGCCGGGCGCCAATCCTAAGGACGTGGCGTTTTTTGAAGAAGTCCGCAAGCTCAAATTAAAAAATGCGGTGGTGACGGCGTTTGGATCCACTCGTAAAGCCCACACCAAAGCACAAGACGACGACAACTTGCGCGGATTGATTGCCGCTGAAACCGCCGCAATCACGATTTTTGGAAAAAGCTGGGACATGCACGTGCGCGAGGTGTTTAAAATCGAGCTTGATGAAAATTTAAAAATGATCTCAGATTCGGTGAAATATCTGAAATCCAAAAATAAAAAAGTAATTTACGATGCCGAGCACTTTTTTGACGGGTACACTTCCAATCCTAAGTACGCCATTCAATCGCTCCTAGCAGCGCTAGAAGCAGGTGTGTCGGTGCTTGTGTTGTGTGACACGAACGGCGGGACAATGCCGTCCAAACTTTCTAAAATTGTGGCGGAGGTAAAACGCGAAGTGAAGTGCCCGCTTGGAATTCACACGCATAACGATGCGGGAATGGGAATTGCCAACGCAGTGGCGGCCATAGAAGCGGGAGCGCTTCATGTTCAGGGGACGATCAATGGCTATGGCGAGCGCTGTGGAAACCCGGATCTTTTAGCGATTGTCGCAAACTTGCAGCTCAAACTTGGTTTTGACTGCGTTCCGCCGGCAAAATTAAAAGAGTTTACCGAGGCGGCGCGCTTTGTCAGTGAAGTCAGCAATATGCTGCTTATGAAAAATCAGCCCTACGTGGGTCAGAGTGCTTTTGCACACAAAGGCGGCGTGCACATTAACGCCGTCATGAAAAATCCGGATACCTACGAACACATCGACCCAGCACTCGTGGGAAATCACCGCCGCTTTTTGGTTTCAGAAATGGGTGGGCGGACAAATATTACTTTGAAAGCCAAAGAACTCGACATTGATTTGAAAAAGGATTCGCCTGAGGCCAAAAAAATTCTTCAAGTGGTCCAAGAGCGGGAGAACGAAGGCTATCAATACGAAGCCGCTGAGGCAAGCTTTGAACTTTTGCTTCGTGAAATCATGGGCACACGCAAAGATTTCTTTAAAGTCAAAAAGGCATGGGTTGAGCACGAATTTGTGGGTGGAAACAACCCCGAGGCCAAGGCAGAAGTTACGCTGCTTGTCGGCGGAAAAGAAAAAAATGTCAAAGCAAGTGGCGATGGTCCGGTGAATGCGCTCGACCAGGCTTTTCGTGAAGCGCTTCTTGATTTTTACCCAGTAATCCAAAATATTCGCTTGGATGATTACAAGGTGCGCATTGTGAATTCCAAAGCCGGCACCGCCGCGAAGGTTCGCGTGTTTATCGAATTTCGTGATGATAAAGACATCTGGACCACGGTCGGTGTTTCCACGAATATCATAGAAGCTAGCTGGCAAGCCTTAAGAGACGCTTACGAATATAAGCTTTCCCGATAATGACTGACACCCCACAGCCGAAACCGGCCGACGCGGACGCGATCGATAAAGTTTACAATCCAAAACTTGTTGAAAAAAATTGGTATCAAACTTGGATGAAGAAGGGGTATTTTTCAGCCTCGGCAAAGTCCAAGAAAAAACCTTACACCATTGTGATTCCGCCGCCGAATGTGACGGGCATTCTCCACATGGGTCACGCGCTCAACAACACCATTCAAGATATTCTCATCCGCTATAAACGCATGAATGGTTTTGAATCGCTCTGGATGCCGGGAACGGACCACGCAGGTATTGCCACGCAAAATGTAGTGGAGAAATCTCTGCGCGAAGAAGGTTTGAATCGCCACGCGCTCGGACGTGAGAAATTTTTAGAGCGGGTATGGAAATGGCGTGAAAAATATGGCAGTACGATTATTCGCCAGCTTCAGCGCTTAGGCTCCTCCTGCGACTGGGACCGGACACGTTTTACGATGGATGAAGGATTGTCAAAAGCCGTTCGCGAAGTGTTTGTGAGATTGTATGAAAAAGGCCTGGTCTACCGCGGCAATCGCATTATCAATTGGTGCCCGCGTTGCCAGACGGCGTTGTCGGACGAAGAAGTGCAGCACAAAGAAGTCACGGGTCATCTTTATCATTTAAAATATCAAATCGAAGGTTCTGACCAACACATCACGATTGCGACCACGCGCCCTGAAACGCTTTTGGGCGACACCGCAGTGGGTTATAACCCAGACGATGAGCGTTATCGGCACTTGGCTGGAAAAACAGCGATTTTGCCGCTTCTCAATCGCCGACTAAAAATTATTAGTGACGCAGAAATTGATCCGAAGTTTGGAACGGGTGCGCTTAAGATTACGCCTGCGCACGATCCGGTTGATTTTCAGCTGGCTCAAAAGCATGGACTGGAATTCATTAACATTTTAAATCCCGACGGCAGTCTGAATGATGCGGCGGGTCCCTATAAAGGACTGGATCGTTTCGAAGCGCGTAAAAAAATTATTGCGGAACTGGAAGACCGGCGCATTCTACTCGAAACCAAAGAACACGTGCATTCGATTGGGCATTGTTACCGTTGCCAAACCGTCGTCGAGCCTTATTTTTCACTGCAGTGGTTTGTGCACATGAAGCCGCTGGCCAAGCCCGCGATTGCCGCCATTAAGGAAGGGCGTACTAAATTTACGCCGAAGCGCTGGACCAAGGTGTATTTGGAATGGATGAACAATATTAAAGATTGGTGCGTGTCGCGTCAGATTTGGTGGGGACACCGGATTCCGGTGTGGTATTGCACGGCTTGTACTGCGAATGCTGCAAAGTCAAAGCTTGATAAGTCAGGCGTTGCCTACGAACCGGGTTCTAAAAAATACACCGAGCCCGGAATGATTGTGGCGCGCGAAACGCCGAAAAAATGCCCCACTTGCAACGGAACCGACTTGATTCAAGACCCCGATGTGTTGGACACCTGGTTCTCGTCGTGGCTGTGGCCGATTTCAACACTCGGCTGGCCTGAAAAAACGCCGGACCTTAAAAAATTCTATCCAACCAGCTGTCTCGTCACCGGCTATGAAATTATTTTCTTCTGGGTGGCGCGCATGATGATGTCTGGTCTTGAATTTATGGGCAATGAACCCTTTAAGGATATTTATATTCACGGAATTGTGCGTGATGAGACGGGCGCCAAAATGTCCAAGTCGCTAGGGAATGCGGTGGATCCAATCGGAATCATCGACCAATACGGCGCTGACGCACTGCGCTACGCGATTATTTCCATCACAGCTGAAGGTCAGGATGTGTACGCCAACAAAGAAAAATTTGAAGTGGGCCGCAATTTTGCCAATAAGATCTGGAACGCCGCGAGGCTTGTGATGCTGAACTTAGATAAAAAAGCACTTAAGCCTGGACTTCGGATCAAGCCGGAGGATTTAAATCCGGTCGACCGCTGGATCTTAAGCCGCTTCCACCAGACGGCGGGCTATGTCACCGAAAGTTTGGACGAGCTTAAGTTTAATGAAGCCATTTCAATTTTGTACGATTTTTTCTGGCATCAATTCTGCGATTGGTATTTGGAATTTTCAAAGCCGAATATGAAATCCAAAGAGACGCAATGGACGCTTTACACGGTGCTCGAAGGCACGCTTAAGCTCATGCATCCGTTCATGCCGTTTATCACAGAGGAAATTTGGCAGAAGCTTCCGCATGAGGGGGAGTCGATCATGCTCGCCGCGTGGCCTAGACCAGACAAAAAATTCATCGATAAAAAAATTGATTCTGATATGGAGCTTGTGATTGGTGAGATTCAAGCGATTCGCAATGTTCGCTCCGCTTGGCAAATTAATCCCAAAGACCAGGTTGTAGTGGCCGTAAAGGCTTCGCGCGACAAGGAAATGAAAATTTTAAAAAACTACTCGACCCAAATTGCGCAAATGGCCCGCATTTCCTCGCTTCAAATGGGCAAGAATGTCCAGCGCCCGAAAGAGTCGGCCGTGGCGAATATTGGCCGCGTGGAGACTTATGTGGTGCTGACGGGGCTCATTGATGTCCAGCTTGAGCGCCAACGCATTGAAACTGCGTTGGTGGATGTAGAAAAGATGCTCAAAGGCTTAGAGGGCCGTCTAGCCAATCAAGATTTTCTCGCGAAAGCTCCCAAAGAAATCGTAGAAAAAGAAAAACTGAAAGCCGAAGAGCTGGAAAACAGAAGAAAGCGCCTTCAGGAAAATTTAAAGGTTTTACAATAAACGTCATCCTGAGCGAAGCGAAGGATCTTTTCTAAATGCTAAAACCTCAATTCATAGACCCCATCGTTAAAATCGCTCTCCAAGAAGACATTGGTTCGCGAGATCTCACCACGTCTTCGATTATTTCCCCAAACACAATGATAAAGGCGGATATTCAGTTTGAGGAGCCGGGCATTCTTTGCGGCATGATCGTGGCGGAGCGCGTGTTTCGGCTTGTCGATGAAGACATTCGCTTTCTGCCGGTCGCTAAAGACGGGGAGTGGATTGAAAAAAAGCGCGAGATCGCTTACATCGAAGGAAAAGCGGCATCGATATTAACCGCGGAACGCACAGCGCTTAATTTTTTGGCGCGTCTCTCCGGTATTGCCACACAAACCAGCGGTTACGTTGAAAAAATCAAATCCACCAAGGCGCGGATTTTTGACACCCGTAAAACGACGCCGGGTTTAAGAATTTTAGAAAAGTACGCCGTTGCGGTGGGCGGGGGAAGCAATCACCGTTTTGGGCTTTATGACCAGGTGCTCATCAAAGACAATCATTTGAGAATTTTGAGAAATTATTCGATCGCTCATATCGTAGCGGCCACCCGGAAGAATGTGCTCAAAAAAACGGTGATTGGCATTGAAGTGAAAAATTTAAAGGAGCTCGCCGAAGCTCTCAAAGAAAGACCCAATTACATCCTGCTCGACAACATGAGCGTGCAAATGGTGAAGGATGCTGTCGCCATGCGCAATGACGCGGGCGTGGACGTGGAGCTCGAAGTTTCTGGAGGCATCAATTTCAACACGGTGCTTGAATATGCTCAAACTGGCGTTGAACGCATATCCGTCGGAGCGCTCACGCACTCGGCGTGGTCAGCCAATATTTCCCTGGATATTATTTCTTGAATTATAAAATCGTCTCTTCGATGAAGCCGAAGGGCGATCAGCCTCAAGCCATCGAAAAATTAACCCGTGGGTTTTTGCAAGAAGACTGCCAGTTTCAAACACTGCTAGGCGTAACCGGTAGCGGTAAAACCTTTACCGTGGCAAACGTGATTGAAAAACTAAACTGCCCGGTGCTCGTCTTGTCCCACAATAAAACCTTAGCCGCTCAGCTCTATAGTGAGTTTAAAGAAATTTTCCCGGAAAACGCCGTTGAGTATTTCGTAAGCTACTACGACTACTACCAGCCGGAAGCGTATATTCCTCAAACGGACACGTTTATCGAAAAAGATTCGTCGATCAATGAAGACATTGATCGGCTAAGGCTCCGCGCAACCAGTTCACTTTTGTCGCGCCGTGATTGCATTGTAGTGTCATCAGTGTCGGCGATTTATTCACTGGGGTCACCGGGTGAATACTCCGAGATGCTCGTTTTTTTAAAATTGGGACAAGAATTGTCGCGCGATGAATTTCTAAAAAAAATTATTGATATTCAATACACGCGAAATGACATTGATTTTCATCGCGGAACGTTTCGGGTTCGTGGGGACGTGGTGGAGGTGTTTTTAGCCTACGAGGAGACAGCGATTCGAGTGGAGCTAGAGTACGATGCGGTGAAAAAAATATCCCGCGTCGATCCGCTGACCGGAACTACGCTTCATGCGCTGGAGGCCATAGCCATTTACCCAGCCAAGCATTTCGTGACCACACAGGACCGTCTTGACCGATCGTTCGTGGAGATTGAGCGGGAGATGATCGAGCGATTCAAAGAGTTAAACTCCCAGAATAAGCTCATCGAAGCCCAGCGCATTGAGCAGAGAACGCGGTACGACATCGAGATGATGAAAAATTTGGGGTTTTGTTCGGGGATTGAAAATTATTCGCGCATTATCGGCAATCGTCCACCCGGGGCGAGGCCGTTTTGTCTCTTGGATTATTTCCCGGATGATTTTTTAATGGTGATCGACGAATCTCACATCACCGTTCCGCAGGTCCGGGGGATGTATTTTGGGGACCGAGCGCGCAAAGAGACGCTTGTGGAGTACGGCTTCCGTCTGCCGTCAGCGCTCGACAACCGGCCGCTTCGCTTTGAAGAGTTTGAGTCCATGATCAAGCGGACTATTTTTGTGTCGGCGACACCCGCGGAGTATGAAGTGAAGAAAGCGTCTAAAATCGTTGAGCAGATTATTCGTCCGACTGGGCTGCTTGACCCGCCGATAGAAGTGAGACCCTCGAAGAATCAGGTCGATGATTTAATACTCGAAATCAAAAAGCGCGCCGAGAAAAAAGAGCGCGTGATTGTGACGACGCTGACCAAGCGCATGGCGGAGGAGCTCACTAAATTTTTACAACAGTCCGGAATCAGGGTGCAATACCTGCACTCTGAGATTGACGCGATTCAGCGTGTTGAAATTCTAAGGGATTTGCGCTTGATGAAATTTGACTGTGTTGTGGGAATCAATCTTTTGAGAGAGGGTATCGATTTGCCGGAAGTGTCGCTGGTCGCGGTGCTTGACGCAGATAAAGAAGGTTTTTTGAGAAGCCAAACCTCGCTTATTCAGGTGGCGGGTCGCGCGGCGCGTCATGTGAACGGCTACGTCATTATGTACGCAGACACGATTACTGAGTCGATGCGCAAGACCATTTCCGAAACAACGCGCCGCCGCAAACTTCAAACCGAATATAATTTAAAGAACGGGATCACGCCGACCTCGATCCAAAAGGAAATTAAAGAAGGGATTGAATCAATTCGAAAAGCGCGTGAAATTGTTGCTGAAAGTGCTGGGCTTGAGGCGAGTCTTGAAGACGCGGCTCAAGTTTTAAGCGATCTTGAGACGGAGATGTTGGATGCTGCTAGAAACATGCAGTTTGAGCGCGCAATTGAATTGAGAGACCAGATTAAAAAAATTAAACAAAAAATGGAAAAAGAAAAGCCGGTCAGAGATGCAAAAAAACCAAATCCTCGATCTCTTAAGAGAAAGTAAATCACGCCCCGTATCGGGCGAGGAAATTTCGAAACTTTTAAAAGTTTCTCGCACGGCTATTTGGAAAGAAATCCAGATGCTGCGGAAAATCGGTTACGTGATCGAGGCTCAGCCGCATCTCGGTTACCGACTGCTACAAATCCCCGACAAGATGTTCGCGGACGAAATTCATCATGGGCTCAAAACAGAATTAATCGGAAAAGAAATCATTTCCTATGACGAAATTGATTCTACGAACGACGCATCGTGGAAGCTCGGCGAGCAAGGCGTCAAAGAAGGGTTTTGTATTTTTGCTGAGCGGCAGAAAAAAGGACGCGGACGACTGGGGCGCCAGTGGGAGTCGGCGAAATCCGAAAATATTTTATTGTCTATCCTGCTGAGGCCTAACTTGGCTCCCCAGGAGAGCGCCAAAATCACGTTGATGGCGGGTGTTTCTGCGGTGCGCGCTTCCAAAGCTTTTACGACGGCCAAAATTGGAATCAAATGGCCCAATGACTTGCTTTGCGAGAATCAAAAGTGTGCCGGCATCTTAACCGAAATGAGCGCCGAGTCTGACCGGGTGAAGTTTGTGGTGGTGGGGATTGGTATTAATATCAACTCTGATGCGAAGAGTCTGCCGCCGGGCTCCACGTCTTTAAAAATGCTGAGCGGCTCGCCGGTTTCACGGCAGGATTTTGCACGCAAGTTTTTAGAGTGTTTCGAAGAGGATTATCTCGCCTTAAAAAGTGGGAAATTTGATAGACTGGCGAAAGATTGGGAAACATTTTCAGCAACAACGGGCAAGCGGGTTTCGGTGTCGTTGTCCGGAAAGCAAATCCAAGGCACTGCGCAAGGCATTGATGCTGATGGAGCGCTTTGGGTGCGGACCGACAACGGACTGCAGGAAAAAATTTTAGCCGGGGATGTTCAGCATTTAAGATAGCAATTTCCCCTCCTAGCCAAGGAGGGGCGGACACGAAGTGCCGGGGAGGTGGTTTGCGCAACTGTCGAGCAAATCACCCCTCCGTCCACTGAGGTGGACACCTCCCCTTGGTAAGGGGAGGAAAGAGAATGGGGATATGAAAAAAAACACGGTACTTTGCATCGATATCGGCAACACCAGTATCACGGTCGGGTGTTTTAAAAATGGGAAGCTCGAAAAAACATTTCGTATTCCCACCAAAGAATTCAAAAAAACAGCGATTCGTACGATTCAATCCGCTCTGAATCTGAAAAATGTGGAAGCGGCAGTGATTGCGAGCGTCGTGCCGCTAGCAGGAAAATTTTTAAGAGCGGAGCTTCCTAAAAAATTAAAACTTAAAACTTTTTTGATCGGCCAGGACTTAACTCCACCCATTCGCAATCGATATAAAAATCCAAAGCAAGTGGGGATGGACCGCTTGATGAGTGCGGTTGCCGTGTACGAAAAATACCGCAAAAATGCCATCGTGATTGATTTTGGAACGGCTATCACCTTCGATGCAGTGACCCAAAAAGGCGAATATCTGGGTGGCGTGATTGCGCCGGGGATTGAGATTAGCCTTGATGCGCTTTTTGAGCGCACGGCCTTGTTGCCGCGTATTCGCTTGGCACGCCCAAAATCGATCTTGGGACGCGACACGATTGAGAGTATTCAGTCGGGTTGCTCGTATGGCATTGGCGGTTTGTGTGACCGGATTGTCTTGGAACTACAAAAGAAACTAGGGAAGAACACCCTAGTGATCGCTACCGGAGGCTATGCCCGGTTTATGTCTCGTTATTGCCGGTCTATTTGGAAGATTGACGATGACCTGGTTCTAAGAGGCATCTTGCTCACCTACAGAGCGTCAGTATAAAAAATTCTTGACAAAAAACCGCTAGTCCGTAAAATCTCACTCTACTAGCACTCGATTGGAATGAGTGCCAAACCCATTTAAAAGGAGATGCAACATGGAAAAATCCAAGATTCAACCCTTAGGAGACCGGGTGCTTGTGGAGCCCCTCGAAGCTGAGGAAAAGACTAGCGGTGGAATTATTATTCCAGATACCGCGAAAGAAAAGCAGCAAAAAGGCAAAGTCATTGCCGCCGGCAAAGGCCGCGTCAATGAAGAGGGAAAACTGACCCCGCTCGAAGTCAAGATTAACGACCAGGTTCTTTTCGGACGCTACACCGGAACTGAAGTCAAAATCGGCGGAACGGATTATCTCATCATTAAAGAAGACGACATTCTGGCGATCATTAAGTAAAACCAAAAAGGAAATAGGAGAACACAATGGCTAAACAATTGCAGTTCAGCGACGAAGCGCGCCGCTCCATTTTGCGCGGAGTCGAACAGCTCGCGAGAGCCGTGAAAGTAACCTTGGGGCCTAAAGGCCGCAATGTTTGTATCGACAAGAAATTTGGATCGCCCACCATCACGAAGGACGGTGTGACGGTTGCGAAAGAAATCGAATTGAAAGACGCTTATGAAAACATGGGCGCCGAAATGGTGAAGGAAGTTGCTTCCAAAACTTCCGACAACGCCGGTGATGGAACGACGACGGCTACGGTTCTTGCTGAAGCGATTTTTCGCGAAGGCTTGAAGAACGTAACGGCCGGTGCCAATCCGATGGCGCTGAAGCGCGGCATCGACAAAGCAGTCACGGAAATCACGGGACAGCTTAAGAAAATGGCGAAGCCCATCAAAGGCAAAAAAGAAATCGCTCAAGTGGCGACAATTGCCGCTAACAACGATTCCACCGTCGGTGAACTCATTGCCGAAGCCATGGAAAAAGTTGGAAAAGACGGCGTGATCACGGTTGAAGAAGCCAAGTCGACCACGACTTCATTGGATGTTGTGGAAGGTATGCAATTTGACCAGGGTTATTTGTCGCCCTACTTCGTGACCGATGCTGACCGCATGCAGGTGGAACTCGAAGACGTTTATATTTTAATTCATGAAAAGAAGATTTCTTCGATGAAGGATCTTCTCCCGGTGCTTGAGAAAGTCGCGAAAGTCGGAAAACCGCTTTTGATTATTTCCGAAGAAACCGACGGCGAAGCGCTGGCGACTCTGGTCGTGAACAAGCTGCGCGGAACCTTACAGGTTTGCGCGGTGAAAGCTCCCGGATACGGTGACCGCCGCAAAGAAATGCTCGGCGACATCGCGGTTTTGACGGGCGGCAAAGCGATCACCGAAGATCTTGGTATCAAGCTTGAGAACGTTCAAGCTGCCGATCTCGGACGCGCCAAACGCGTGACGATCGACAAAGAAAACACTACGATTATTCAAGGCGCTGGAAAATCAGCCGACATCAACGGACGAATCTCCACGATCAAGAAGCAGATCGAAGATTCGGATTCCGATTATGACAAAGAGAAGCTGCAAGAACGTCTGGCGAAAATTGCCGGCGGCGTTGCCGTGATCAATGTCGGTGCGGCTACCGAAACTGAAATGAAAGAAAAGAAGGCCCGCGTCGAAGACGCGCTTCATGCAACCCGCGCAGCCGTGGAAGAAGGAATTGTTCCTGGCGGCGGCGTGGCGCTCATTCGCTGCTCCAAAGTGCTTGATGAAATGACACTGAAGGGTGACGAAGGAATTGGCGTGCAGATTATCAAGCGCGCAATTGAAGAGCCTTGCAAGCACATTGCTGAAAACGCCGGACAAGTTGGCGCTGTGGTTGTGGAGCGCATCAAAGCCGAAAAAGGCAATGTTGGCTACAACGCAGACAAAGATAAGTACGAAGACCTGATCGAAGTCGGTGTTATTGACCCGGCTAAGGTTACCCGCACGGCGCTTCAAAACGCCGCGTCGATCGCGTCGCTCCTTCTCACCACCGAGACATTGATCACGGACCTGCCCGAAGAAAAATCGGCCATGCCCGCAATGCCCCCCGGCGGCGGAATGGGTGGAATGGGCGGAGGAATGTACTAAACTGTAATTTGTTTTAAAATTCAAAACGCCCCGAGTCTCTTGAAAAGGAGATTCGGGGTTTTTTGTTCAATCAAAAAGAGCAGATTTCATATGAGCAACCCTATAACCTCCCATCTCTATGTGGACGCGGACGCATGTCCGGTGAAACCAGAAGTTGTGAAAGTGGCTAAGCGTTACGGACTTGCCGTGACTTTTGTGTCCAATATGTGGATGCGCCTGCCCGACGAATGGGGCGCCAAGCTTGTTGTGGTTGAGGGTGATTTTGACGCGGCGGATAACTGGATTGTGGAATATGTCGCCAAAGATGATATCGTGGTGTCGGGCGACATTCCGCTCGTGCATCGCGTGCTTCAAAAGGGTGCTCACGCGCTCAGTCACTCCGGCCGCGAGTATACCGTCGAAAATATTGGAGAAATAATTTCAAAGCGCGATCTTCTAGCTGTTTTGCGTGGCGGCGGAGAAATTACGGGAGGGCCAGCGCCATTTCAAAAAGAAGACCGGTCGCGATTTTTGCAGGCGCTTGACCAAATTATTCAAAATATTAAAAACCGATTGGCAAGGTAGAAAATGAATCCAAAACAATCCCTCACCGTGGATGCTAGAAAAGGCATTGTGATCTCTGATCAATGGGTGCCTCAGGATTTGAAGCGTGTGTTTGATTTTTTCTCCGACGCCACCAATCTTGAGAAGCTAACGCCCGAGTTTCTAAATTTTAAAGTTCTCTCAATGAGCACTCCGCAAATCGGAGAGGGCACTGAAATTCACTACAAGCTAAAAGTTCATGGATTTCCTGTCCGCTGGACAAGCCGAATAACGGACTGGGAGAAGCCCAACGCTTTTAGCGACATCCAGATCTCAGGGCCTTACCGGTACTGGTGTCACCGGCATATTTTTGACGCGGAGAATGGTGGCACCTGGGTGCGGGATCGCGTGCACTACATGCCGCCTTTTGGATTTTTGGGTCGCGCCATCGCAGGAAAAATGGTGGGCGATGACGTCGAAAAGATTTTCCGTTACCGACAGCAAGTGATTGGTGAGTTGTTTGGGTAAGGTCATTCGAGTGAACGACAAAATGCAACGCGGCTACCGCTACGAGCTAGTGGAGCCAGCGGGCAAAAACTTTGACGATCGCTTTAAGCCCGAATTAACCCCGAGCCAGATGTTGAAGCTTGGCGTTTTTGGCGGCAAATACATGACCGACTGCCAAAAAGAATTTCCGGTGGATTGGTTTAAGGGAGCAAAGCTTTCGCCCGAAAAATACGACAAACAGCTTAATTATTTTAAAATCAGAGCCAGCCAACCGCTTTCTGTGTGGCGTCGCAAGGGATGGATTACGCCCGAGGACCCGCGGGGTTGGTTTCAGTGGTACTGCCGCTACTTCATGGGACGGAGAATACCCGAAGTTGACGAGTTGCAGATTCGACGCTGGCTTGCGATACGGCGGCACATTCAGCAAATCAAAAAAAATTGTGCACCTCGAGACATGAGTTGTCGGCCGAGGCAACGCCAAGCGCTGCTCCACTGGGCTTATGACAGTCGTAAAATATAAATTTATGGAGAAGATAATTTATGAGAATGAATCAGATCCTAGTCGGAATTTTATTGCTAA
Organism: uncultured Planctomycetia bacterium; assembly: GCA_964606485.1. Classification (GTDB taxonomy): domain Bacteria; phylum Omnitrophota; class Gorgyraeia; order 2-02-FULL-51-18; family 2-02-FULL-51-18; genus CAZSGP01. The sequence continues at coordinate 129,338 of CAZSGP010000003.1, forward strand.
GCGCCTTCATAGGGAGCAAGACCGCCATGAGCGAAATTGAAATGCCGTCGTACCGAGTCATCCAAAAGGAAAAAGCGATAGAGATTCGCGAATACTCCCCGACGATTTGCGCAGAAGTAACCGTGTCAGGAGAGCGCAGTAAAGCGATCAATGCCGGATTCCGGCTTTTAGCGGATTATATTTTTGGCAACAACGCTCCCAAAAAGGCCATTGCGATGACTGCGCCGGTTGCTCAGCAAAAAAGCGAAACGATTTCCATGACGGCTCCGGTGACTCAAACAAAAAATGGGGACGACTGGAAAGTTCAATTTACGATGCCCTCGGCTTATACGCTCGAAACTTTGCCCAAGCCGAATAACCCTGAGGTTAAAATTATCTCCAAGCCGTCGTACCGCGTGGCGGTGATCCAATTCTCTGGTTTTTGGAGTGAGGGTAGCCTCAAGAAGCAATCGGCTAAGCTCGAAGACTATGCGAAGACCAATAACCTCAAGCTTACCGGAAATCCCACTTACGCATTTTATAACCCACCCTGGACATTGCCATTTTTTCGGCGCAATGAAATATTTTACGAGTTGAAAACTAGCTAAAATTTAGCGACACTTTTGGGCCTCATTATGCGTCAAAGGCATAAAGGATGGGGGTGTTATGAATCAATTCCTAGCGATTTCTTCGATTTTCTTGCTTGTTGGACTCAGTGGTTGCGCAACAACGCATGTGAGCGTGTCGCCGTACCCGGACCGGAAGCAGTACGAAGCCGTTAAGCCTGAAAAGGTGATGATTTACCGCGATTTTCCAAGACAACGCGCCTTTAAGCGGCTCGGCGAGGTGAGTGTGGAGGCCACACAGTACGATCAAAATCAGATTGCCATTTTCGGGAACGAGAACGCTGCGTCGGTCGAAAACAAATTGAGGGAAGCCGGTGCCAAATTGGGGGCGGATGGCGTGGTGCTCATGAAAGACGGGCCCGCTGTTTCTGGAGAGACCACTAACTACGGCATTAGCTATAATAATTCCAACAACCAGAGTGTAACGCCCAGCATGGTGACACTCAACGGTAGTCCGGTTCCAGGGTATACCTATACCGGCGCGTCAGGTTCCAGTGCTTTGAGCATTGACTTGCCGCATCATTACGAATCGGGGCGGAAAGTCTATGGCATTGCGATTAAATTTTCGGAAGAAGGGGTAGATTAAAGCCTTAGCTTAACCGCAGGTCATGCAGGCGCTGAGCGGAGTGTTGCTTCTTGCGCTGACCGGATAGTTTTTGGCTTGCCACGCTTGAAAACCATTTTCCATAGCACGCGAATATTTGTAACCTAATTTTTTAAGTTTAAATACTAAAACGGCGCTGGCCTGACAGCCATCGCTGCAATAAGTTACTATTTCCACGTCTTTCGGATACATTTTCATTGCCTGCTCAAGAAATGCGTCGCTCTCCGGGAGTTCTTTTAAGCGCCCCTGCCGAAAAAGTTCTTCTTTTTCATAATATTCTGGTGCGTAGGGAAGGAGTGCGCCCGGAATGTGCCCCTCATAAAAACTTTTACTGCTACGGGCGTCGAACAGAACAAAACGAACGTTGTTCAGTTGTTTGGTGTGAACAGTTTCCATAGAGACTAGCTCGTTCTCATAAAGACCTGCCCATTTCGGCTGACGAGGCACCGCTGCTCCGGCATCCCCTAAAAACAGGGAAGCCGTGAAGAGCATGAGCAGGGTGACAGATTTTAAAATAACTACCGAACCTCAATAACTGCTTCGGGCTGAGAGTTCGCGTTGGCTACAAACGAATCGCTAGATTGATCACAGTCGCTGCCCGATGCATCCTTAACCGTGAGCACAACCCGGTAGTTGCCGGGTTTTACGTAAGCATGCTCAGTCTTGATGCCTTCGGCGGACGTCCCATCACCAAAATCCCAGTGATAGTTTAAGTCGGATCCCGTTGACTTGGAACCGTCAAAAGACGTGTTCCTCCCGATGCAGCAAACGAGGTTTTCGCCCGCATTTGCGATTGGCGATTCGTAAACCCTCACGGTGGTTTTATCGGTGGCCACGGAACAGCTTGAGTCTTGGCCATTGTCTGCAGTCACCGTAACCGTATAATCCCCGCCCTTGGAGTAGGAATGGGTAGCGCTCGAGCCACCCTCTGAAACAGCTCCGTCACCAAAATCCCAGCGGTATTTTGCGTTGCCGGTGCCGTTGGCATCAAAACGAATCGATTTGTTCGCGCAGATAGAGTTTCTAGTCTGCGTAAGCTTGATAGTGACTTTGTCTGTGATTTGCGCTTGTGTCGAAGCGGATGCGACCGAACACTCTGTCTTTTTCCCGTCATCCACGATCAGATGAACGCGATAGTTTCCTGCCTTTTGATAAGCGTGGGATATTTGCACACCCTCACCCTTTTGGCCGTCCCCGAAATCCCAGGTAAAGTTCGCGGGACCTGAAGCTGTGGATCTGGAAGCGGAAAATAAAGCTTCTTCGCTCACACAAGCCTTGACGGGTGCGCCTGCGTCCGCAGTCGGAGGAAAATTGGAATACACTTTCGTGTTCGCAACCCCATTGCCGCAGATTTCTCCCGAGCTATCTCTTACCGTCAACACAGCGTTGTATTCGCCAGCTTTGTCGTAACAGTGCCTGGTGACAGCTTGGTCGCTTGTTTGTCCATCTCCAAAATCCCAAGTGTAAGTGAGTTTTTGCTTGTCCTGATCATAGGACTTGGTACCGTCAAAAGTAAAACAGTTGCATTTGCCCATCGAAGTTTGTGGTTCTTTTCTGATGACGGGGGCAGGGGCTTCTTGGGTATTTCCGCCGTAATCAAACGGACTCGTATAAGATCCGCGGCCGGAATGCTTATAGTAATTATGAGGGTCGTTCGAGTGGCTGCTTTTATTGGTGTAGCCGTTCCCAGTCTCATCTTGGCCCACTGTCGCTGCCGACGCGTTGGCCCCAAAAGAAATCATTATAGCAATGGCCGTTACACCCAACCCAACTCTCATACTTTTTTTAAAAATAATCATACGAACCTCCCGTGGTCAAAAAAATATTTAAATACTGTGCGTCCAAGATAACAGGTCATGCTTTGCCGCTAAATAAGGGGAATTACTATTTTTTTTATAGGGGCGACGCCTTATATATGCTTCCGGGATGCAGACAGGGTTCTGGTAGAATGGTCTGATCAACAGGAGACGCAATGTTTAAAAAATTACTATTGAGTGTAATCACAGTTTTGATTTTGGTTGTAGCTTATGCAGCAACGAAGCCTTCGGAGTACATGGTGTTTCGGGAAGTTTCTATCAATGCACCAGCCGAAAAGATTTTTACACTGATCAACAATTCCCGTGAAACCGAGCGGTGGATGCCTTGGGCCGAGACCGATCCAAAAATGAAGATGAGCTATTCTGGTCCGGAGTCGGGAGTCGGATCGAAAGCCTCCTGGGAGAGTCCTGGGCAGATGGGTGTCGGATCGTCGACGATTTCTGAAAGCGCTCCGAATCAGTCCGTGAAGTACAGTCTCGAATACACAAAGCCTTTTCAAATGAAACAGACAGCTGAGATATCGATTACCCCTTCAGGCGGCAAGAACGTTGTGCGTTGGTCGGTGTGGGGTCACAATAAATTATTCTGCCGTGTGGTTTGCCTATTTATGGATATGGATAAGATGGTGGGTGGAAGTTTTGAGCAGGGGTTGAATAAGCTTAAAGTTATTGCGGAGGGATAGAATGAACAATATGCTCAAAGAGTTTAGAGATTTTGCCGTCAAAGGGAACGTGATCGACATGGCGGTGGGTGTGATCATCGGCGCGTCGTTTGGAAAAATCGTAACATCGCTCGTGTCCGATGTGCTAATGCCTCCGATTGGCCGGATTGTCGGCGGGGCGGATTTTTCAAATTATTTTTTGCTTTTAGGCGAAGGTTCTTTTACGACGCCGGAAGCTGCCAAGGCTGCGGGTGTGGCGACGCTAAACTACGGCGTGTTCATTAATAATATTATCAATTTTTTAATCGTCGCTTTTTGCGTTTTTATGATGGTCAAGGCAATCAATATGGCCAAAAAGAAAGAAGCCGAAGCGCCAAAGCCCGCTCCGGTGACACCGCCGGATGTGCTGTTGTTACAGGAAATCCGAGATTTATTGAAAAAATAATCCTTCAAGATCACAAATTGTGACCAGTTCGCTTAATTCATTTTTCGTCAGTTGAAACAAAAAATCAGATGGAAAGCGGCCGCTATTTCTTTTAACTGCTTGGTTTATTCCTCCCACTACACAAGACGTCAGACCCTTCGATTTTTACCAAAAATATTGATTTTGTATGCTTCCGGGATGCATACTGGGTTCTAATTCAGATCCGGGATCTGAACTGGGTTTTGGTTTACCTATCACCACCTCAGGGCTGAAATTTTATGGAAGTAGTACTTCTTATAGCGCTTTGCGTATTAGGATTGTACTTATTTTTTCTGCCCTCGATAATTGCTTATAACAAACAAAAGAAGAGGGCGGGTATGATTTTCTTGCTCAATTTTTTTGTTGGAGCAACAGGCGTTGGCTGGGTGGTTCTTCTAATTTGGTCTTGCGGAAACGATAGCAGCTGATTGGTGATTACGATATTTTTTAAGTTGTGTGTACCTGGACATCGGGAATATCCGATCCAGACTTGATGGAGAAAAATGCAGAATGTCTAAATCTGTAACGACATATTGGAATCCGTTGATGCCGGATAAAGCGTCTTCCTGGACGCCCGTTAAGGGGCTTGAGGGAATTGCTGAAGAGTTGACCCTGAGCATGGATTCCGAATCTGGCGAGTATACCCGCTTAACTCGCTTTCTCCCTGGAGCCGATACCACTTCCTTTGGTGGAAAAACCCACAATTATCCTGAAGAAGTTTTTGTTGTGAGTGGGCGATTGTTTGACGTGGCTTTCGGCAAATGGCTTGAACAGGGACACTACGCTAGTCGTCCTCCCGGTGAAATCCACGGACCATTTAGGACGGATATTGGTTGTGTGGTTTTGGAAGTTTCTTTTCCGGGCAGGAAAGACTAAGGGAATCAGGCGACCTGATATTTAATTCAGCAATTAAGTTATGTGTCCCTGGAATTCCCGGACGTGGTCCGGTAAAAACGGTAAAATGAGAAAATGGTAAAAAGGCAAACCGTAAGTATTGCTATTGGTAGCGGGCTCAGGTATACTTATTGTAGTTACAAATATGACTACAGGAGATACACATGACTTTAGCGACGGAGCTTCTTAGAGCCAGACATGTTGGGGTGAGGGATTTAAAAGCGCATCTGTCAGAAAGAATTAAGACCCGAAAGCCGCTCATTGTCACTGAGCATGGGGAGCCTAAACAGGTCATAATTCCTTATGACGTGATTGTTGGAATCGCAGAAGTGCTGCAGGAGCTAGATGATAAGGAGCTCGTTAAAGCAGTGCGGCTTTCCCGCGCAGCCACAAAAAAAGGGAATGGCATTCCTGTAGAAATACTTTTTAACAAGATGAGATCTAAAAGGTAAATCTTGAACTACCGGGTTATTTTTGCTCATCCATCGATTAAAAGAAATTTTGAAAAAACCCTCCTAACCGCTTCAGCGGAGCTTCGAGATGCAATCGTGCGCAGCGTCGTCAATTTGTCGAATAATCCACGGCCCCATGGGGTCATAAAAATAAAACCCCCTTTGGATATTTATCATTCTTTGGCCGGATACCGTATTCGCATTCAAAACTACAGAGTGTTCTACGATATTGATGAAGAAAGAAAAACTGTGTCAGTGATTGCTTTAAGAAGGCGCAATGAAGGCACTTATAAATAACCGCTTGCTTCCGGGATGCATACTGGGTTCCAATTCGGGTGCACGCAGATCCCGGATCTGGCCTTTGAAGATCCGGGATCTTCACGAGGTCGGTGTGGCCCGCTAAATTAAGTGTGTGTCCCCGGAATTTCTGCGGAATTTCACGGAATTTCAAAATCATCGCAGAGGCTTGAACCCATAATTAGATCGCATGAAACCCGATTGACCTCTTAGGTTTTGGAGCGGGCGTTTCTAGCAGTTCCCGAATCGCTTCAAAAACTATCTTAAACTGCTTATCATGTTTTTCGTATTTTTGCTCAAGCTCTTCAATTTTTTGTCGAATTAGTTCATTGCTTGAGATCATTTCCCTTAACTTAGTAAACGTGCGCATAATTTGAATGTTGACTTGAATCGCGCGTCTACTATTTAAAACCGAAGACAACATTAGGATGCCGTGTTCGGTAAAAGCGTGTGGCAGGTATCTCTGACCGCCCCATCTTGAGGTTCCAATTTGGAACCTCAAGATTTCAGCCTCATCCTTAGAAAGCTTAAACATGAAATCCGCAGGAAACCGGTCACGGTTTCGAGCTACAGCCTTATTTAGTTCCTTGGTTCTGACTCCATAAAGCTCAGCCAATTCCTTGTCGAGCATCACTTTCTTACCCCTGATGATGTAGATTTTATTTTCCACAGCAACACCTGAAATTGGTCCAAATACCTGCTTAGTCATAAATAATCCTCCCACTACACAAGACGTCAGACCCCTCGATTTTTACCAAAAATATTTTCAACATTTTTTAAACTCTTAACGTTTTGAGAGGGGAAGATGAGTTGGTGCACCTCAATCTCGGTAGTTGATTTTGTATGCTTCCGGGATGCATACTGGGTTCACGTGGTCCGGTCTACTCGGCCTTGCGGTCAGAGGAGCAAGTAGTCAGTTGGAGACTTGACCCCTTATTTATTTGTATTTGCAGCATGAAAAAGGAGATAAATTGAAAAAAACTATACCGTTTATACTAGTTATATTTGTTTGCCGGATGGGATGGGCGGAAAGTATCGTTTTTGAAGGTGCGCCGGATATCAAGGGTGTAAATACTCTGCAGGATGTATTTAATGAGCCGGTCAATGATGAGAACAAGAAAACTTCACGCCTAGTAATAACCAAGGAGAATGGCCAATATATTTGGTTCTCTAGAGAAAAAAATAAGCTTCGATTTTATAAAGATGATAATTTTATATATTTTGTTCGGGAGGATAGACCGGATTATATAAAAATTTCAAAGCCGCCCCAATCGGAAGGAAAATATATTTATATGGAACATATGTCCGATGGTATGAAGACGCTCACTTATTGGGGGAAATCCGATAAATTAGAATTATAGGCAGCGCAACGGGCAAGAAGTGGTTTATGTAAAACTCTTAAGAGAAGGGAGGTAAGGTCGAGCAAATCGACATAGTTTTATGTCTCAAGAATATTTCGAAAAAATCAACGAAGCTCTTGAAATTCAGAAAAAATATTCAGCGCTAAAAATACCGGTTTTTGATCAGATTGGTTCTCAAAGCGCTTTAAGTCCCAATTTTTGGATTAAAGGACAAGCCCAGAACTACATTTTTGCGAGCACGCATTTATCTGGGCAGATTATCGAGGCTCTCCAAAAAGCACATCTTCAACTTGCAGTTGTAGGAAGCAGAACGCTTTTTGAAATGGCAGTAAATGCGACTTATATTTACAATCATCCAAAAAAAAGAAAAAGACTTTCTCCAATTCAAATGAGAGAAGTTTGTAAAAAAATTGTTTGGTTGGCAAATAAAAGGCGAGGACATGTAAATCATTCCAAAATCGAAGGAACTATCAAAAGTCGATTAGAATCGATGGGAATGGGATCTTCATATAGAACTACCTACAGAGTTATGAGCGACTGGGCGCACTTACAATCACGGGCAATTCAGATTTCTGCAGATCCACAAAAGGCCACGAAATTTGGCATACAAATAGCAGAAGTTACCTTACGAGGCCTCCACAACACTTTCGATTCGATATGCACATATTTCAAGTACGCGCTTGATCCGGCGTTGGAGCAAGAGGTGATTGGCTTTAAGTAAGACGCTAGGTAACACCGATATCGAAAAGCGGGCGGCTTATAGAGCATATTTGATGCAACCTAGGCGAAATGAAATGCTACTGGAGATGAAAAGCTAACGTGTCCCCAAAAGGGCGTTTCGGAGGTGGTCCGGTCTACTCGGCCTTGCGGTCAGCGGAGCAAGTAGTCAGTTGGAGACTTGACCCCTTATTTTCAAAAAACGAGCTGCAAAAATTGGCGCAAATGGTGTGTTGCTAACAACCACAGGAACTCAGACATCTGCGATGGCTGGTGGTTATGGGACTGGCGCGATGTGGGTTATACCAGTAAATGCTAAAGTTGTTAAGGGGACGGCAATTTTTGTAAGTGAGGAGTAGTGGTTTAAATTAAGTTATGTGTCCCTGGAATTATGTGCCGAGGTTGACGAGGATGTCAAATGTCAAAGACCAAACTTCCCCTTATTTTATGAACAAATGCATTAGGTTTGCGGTCGGAGCAAAAACAGGCCTAAAATCCTCAATATATAACATCACTGTCTGTAAAAATGATATTTACATCTCTGCAGGTATATTAACGAGAGAGACAAAGGTTAGCATTCATGAAAGCGGTTGTGGGCAATGGTCATACAGATCTGAGGTTTGGAAGGATCGGAAAAAGCCAAATAATGAAAGACATATAGTAAAATGGAACTCCCTAATACCTACCGATCTAAAAGCAGTAAATGTTCTTCGAATACGAATACCACATACAACATTAACTCAATATTCTGCACCCTCATCAGAAGATAAGGTTAAATGGGTTTCCGGGTTACTGTCAGGAACATATCAATTTGATTTATGTCTAACACCACCATCTCAAACAGATCCAGCGCGAGACAGAAGTGACTTACCACATGAAGTACTAGGTACATTACAATTGAATGACAAGCGGTGGTTGGTTGTATTTTACCAAGGAACCCCATCGTTAAGTATCCCGAAAGAAGATATCTTACGAGAAATAGGAAATAAGGATATTAACCTTCAGGGAACGGGGGGTATGTGTCTTTTTGGTGCTAGTGATGATGGTGTCCCTGTAATGATTGAATGTGTATTAAAATAAGAGTTACACACATGACCTACACCAACAAAACACAACTAAAAAATAATGACCAAACCCCCTTTTAAATTCAGCAAAATCAGGGGACGCAATACTCAATTCGATAATTAAGTTATCTATTCCCCGGAATCCACGAAATTCATATTTGCACAGTACACGTTAATATGGTATTATTTGACCGTGATCATCAGCTTTAAAGACCAGGCAACGGAAGACATTTTTAATGGAATATCTTCCAAGAAGGCTCTGAAGTTTCCTGTGGTTGTTTGGCAGGTGGGGAGTCGGAAGCTGGACATGATTAACGCGGCGCACGAACTAAAAGATCTTATGATTCCGCCCGGAAACCGCCTGGAAGCATTAAAAGGTGACTTGAAGGGATACCACAGCATTCGTATTAATGAAAAATACAGGATTGTGTTTAAGTGGCTTGAGGCCAATGCATCTGAAGTCGAAATTAAAGATTACCACTAGGGGGTAAAATGATACCAACCAATCGAAAACCAAATCATCCGGGGGAAATTCTATTAAAAGAGTTTCTGCAGCCGATGGGCTTAACTCAATTAGAGCTGGCAAAAAAAATGCATGTGCCCGTTCAAAGAGTCAACACGCTTATCAATGAAAAAAGAGGTGTGACTGCGGAGACGGCTATTTTGTTGAGCGAAATATTGAAAACCTCGGCAGAATTCTGGATGAATTTGCAGGCAACATATGATCTTTATGAGGCGCGGCACCATCTCAAGATAGCGGCTTAACCCCATGCGTCACCACAGCCGCTCGCTGCTAATCACCTTAACCACCGTTTTGCTTTTGACTTCGCGAGTTTTTGCCCTCGAACCCGAACCCACCACCAAATCCCTTTCGCCTCGGGCGTATTTTAAAACCGCGTTGAATGAAATCAATAAAGCCCAAGCTTCGGTTGATCTGTGCATGTATCTGATTAGTTTTTACCCCAAAGAAACAGACTCGCAGGTTTATCAGCTCATGAGCGCGCTTGCTAAGGCCAAAGCGCGTGGCGTCGCGGTGCGGGTGATTCTGGACCAAGATCCCACTCAAAAAAATTTGGCAGCGGCACAGTTTTTGAAACAGGCGGGTGTCCCGGTGTTTTGGGACTCGGAACTTGTGACCACGCACACCAAAGCGCTTGTGATGGACGGCGAAACGGTGCTGGTGGGTTCAACGAATTGGTCGGAGAGCGCATTTTCGCGCAACAATGAATCAAATGCGTTCATTCGGTCGAAAGAGTTTGCCGAAGACTTGCTTGCGGAATTTGCCAAAATTAAAACGGTGGAGGCGGCGGATCCGGATGGACTCGTGGTGAAGATTCCGGTGCATTTTTTGAGCGCGGACATCATGGGTGAGATGGTGAACGAATCCGACGACCGCGCGATGGACACGTACTTGTGGCTTTTGAAGGAAGGAAAAAGTGAGCTCGATTATGAAAAACTCGCCGAGGCACTGGGACTTTCAACGGAGGAGCCCATCGGTTACCGCAGGCAGATCAACAAGACGCTTGAGAAGCTTGAGCAAAAATATTTATTAATCCAAGTGACGACCGAATACGGCAAGCCGGCTCAAGTGAAAATGGACAAACCAAACGGCGGGGATTTTAGTGTGCCGCTCGATTACTGGACGCTTGGCTGGGACCGCGAGCTCTCATTTCCAGCGAAGGTGATGCTTCTTCTGAATCGGTATTATTCCCAAGATTCGTCCAATTACCCCAAGTGGCGCAAGTCGGTCGCCGGGATTGCCGAGGAGCGGGGGATTTCTCAAGATTTTGTGAGCACGGGCACGATGAGTTTGCGGCGTTGGAATCTTATTGAAGTGCGTTATGACTCGCTATACGCGGATGATGCGCCGCGCGTTGCGAATGAATACACACCGAAGCCGCTTTATGATCGTAAAGAGGAAGAGGTGAAGCTGAGGGCGCTGGTCACTCTCTATGGAAAAGAGGGGGTCGAGCGCGCCCGCGCTGCGGCGAATGCGGTTTATGAAGATCACGACATGGATGGAGTGGAAAAGCTCGTCCAACTTGAGAATCGTTACAGTCTAAACATTGTGCAGGCGGCGCTTAAAGTCATCCTTGAGAAAAGCCCCGACAATCCGAAGCGCTCGCTGGCGTACCTGATCCGCACCATTGAGCGAATGGGCGAAAAAGGATTTCTCGCCGAATAAAATCAGATTGCAGCGAGTCCTGTCCTCGGAGCTTCAGATGCGCGTCGAAGATATCCTGCTCGTTACGCTCCGCTGTTTGCGGGGGTACGGCGGATCAGACCTCTTGGTTTGAATGGGAAGCGCCTGCGCTAAAAAGACAATCCCGGCCTCGAGGTTCTAGAACTTCGCTACGCGCTTTACACTGCGCTGGATATTCTCCGCCGCGCATTCGGATGACCGATTAGCGGCGGGTGGCCGAGGCGAGATGAGCTCGTGCGCAACTGCACACGAGATCGCTCGCCGAAGGACAGGACCCGCCGCGTGTTTGGACGCATGAATTTGTTGGATTAAGCGGAATGCTCTGATAGAATAGCTCGCCAAAAGGGGAACTGCTTACATATGAAAAAATATCTTTTTGGCATCGTTTTTTCCGCACTACTTCTGCACTCCACTAGCGCGTTCGCGCTCGACAAAAAAACAATCGAAGCAAAGGGTGAAATTGTTTCAACGAGTCCAATCAGCTCGTCTGTCACAATTAAACACGGCGTGATCAAAGGATTTTCTGACGCCGGGGAAACTAATTTCGTTGTCGCCTCAAAAGATCTTTTAAATAATTTGTCGCGTTTCGATCTTGTGAATTTTACGATCGTGGACGACAAGGGCAATGCGCAGATTGAAAAAATTTCGAAGACCGGTGTCGCGGAGCCTGAGAAGAATGGCCTCGCGATCGGTGAAGCCGCGCGTGACGTTTTGAAAGCCACCAGTGAAACGGCGAGTTTTGTGACAAGCCCCATTCCTCCGGCGCAGGGCTTGGTCAATGACACGGTTGGTGCGGTGGCGAATGGAACAGGCGAAGCGGTGCAAGACGCCTCGGTTCCGAATACGAAAAACAAATTTTAAAACTTAGAAAAGATCCTTCGGCGAAAAAACGCCTCAGGATGACAGGGAAAAAAGGAGATTAGAATGGGTTTTTGGCTGGGTCGCGGTAGAAAAGCACGGCGTTCGTACGGATTTGACGAGATCGCTCTCGTTCCGGGAAATGTAACCATTAATCCCAACGAAGTTGATACGTCCTGGGAAATTGGAAAGAAAAAATTTCGCGTTCCGATTTTAGCCAGCGCCATGGACGGCGTGGTCGACGTGAATTTTGCGGTCAAGATGTCGAAGCTTGGCGGCATTGCGGTGCTGAACCTCGAAGGCGTGCAGACGCGTTACGATAACCCAGGCGAAGTGCTAAAGAAAATTGCTGCGGCGACCCCTGAAGAATCGGGTCCGCTCTTGCAAGCCATTTACAAACAACCCATCAAGCCAAAACTCATCGCAAAGCGCATTAAAGAGATCAAGCAGCGCGGCGGAACAGCGGTTGTGTCGAGCATTCCACAACGCGCAGAAGAGTTTGGAAAAATTGCGCAAGGCGCGGGCTGCGACATTTTTGTGGTGCAATCCACGGTGTCGACGGTGAAACACATCTCGAGTGAATACAAGACGATTGATTTCTTTAAATTCTGCCAGAAGATGATGAAGATTCCGGTGATCATTGGAAACTGTGTAACGTACCAAACCACACTGGAGCTTATGGAAACCGGTGTCTCGGCGCTTTTGATTGGTGTGGGGCCCGGAGCTGCGTGCACGTCTCGCGGCGTTCTCGGACTGGGTGTGCCGCAAGTCACGGCCATTTGTGACGCGGCAGCGGCGCGCGATGCGTACTTTAAACGCACGAAGAAATACATTCCGATTATTGGCGATGGCGGAATGTCGTCCGGTGGAGACATTTGTAAGGCATTTGCTTGCGGGTCGGACGCAGTGATGGTGGGTTCTGCTTTTGCGCGCGCCAAAGAAGCGCCGGGCGGCGGCTACCACTGGGGCATGGCGACTCCGCACGCGAACTTGCCGCGCGGGACTCGGATTCGGGTGAGCACGACGGGAACCTTAGAAGAAATTTTGTACGGACCGGCCAAACTCGATGATGGATCGCAAAACCTCATGGGCGCTCTGCAAACCTGCATGGGCAATGTCGGTGCGATGACGGTGAAAGAATTGCAACTTGTGGATCTTGTGATTGCGCCGTCGATCAAGACTGAAGGAAAAGTGTTTCAACAAGCCCAACGCGTCGGAATGGGCAAGTAAACGGTATTTGTGTGGGTAATTTAAGCACGCTCGAAATTGCCCACAAAGCCAAGCCTCTTCGGATTGCGGATATTGCCACGCAAAATGGCATCCGCGCCGAAGAGGTGGAGCTTTACGGTAGTAGCAAAGCCAAGATCTCCCTAAAAGTTCTCGAAAGACTCTCCTCCAAGCCAAACGGCAAACTCATTTGCGTCACCGGGATGACTCCCACCAAAGAAGGTGACGGAAAAACCACAACGAGCATTGGGCTCACCCAGGGACTCGGTAAGCTTAAGAAAAAAGTATTTCTCTGCTTAAGACAACCGTCGCTTGCTCCGATTTTTGGATTTAAGGGTGGAGCGACCGGTGGCGGCTACTCGCAAGTGGTGCCGATGGAAGAAATTAATCTTCATTTTACCGGCGACATTCACGCCATTCAGACTGCGCACAATTTGCTCGCGGCCATCATGGAAAATCACCTTCATTTTGGAAACAAGCTCGGCATTGACCCTGAGCAAATTTTTTGGCGCCGCTCGATGGACATGAGCGACCGGCAGCTTCGGGAAATTGTCGTCGGCGTGTCCAAGGCGAGTAAATTTCAAAAATACAAAACCGGCTTTGACATTACGGCGGCGTCGGAAGTGATGGCGGCGTTGTCGTTATCGGATTCGATTAAAACTTTAAAGCAGAAGCTTGGAAAAATTGCGGTGGCGATGACGAAAGACGGAAAACTGGTTACGGCTAAAGATTTGAAAGCGTCGGGAGCGATGGCGCTTTTGTTAAAAGAGGCGGTGAAGCCGAATTTGGTTCAGACTTTAGAAGGACAACCGGTGTTCATGCACATGGGGCCGTTTGCAAACGTGTCGCACGGCAACAATAGTCTTATTTCGACGCAGATGGCGCTCAAACTGGCTAATTACGTCGTGACCGAGTCCGGTTTCGCGACGGATCTCGGAATGGAAAAACTTTTTGATCTCGTGCTTCGCGGAAGCGATGTGAAGCCGAGTGTGGTGGTGCTGGTGGTGTCGGTGAAGGCGCTAAAGTCTCACGCCGGAGAAAACGCAGCGGGGAAAGCACAAGACGCGTTTCGCGAGGGGTTTGCGAATGTGGCGCGGCACATTCAAAACATTCGCCGCTTTGGAGTGGAGCCGGTGATTGCGATTAACCGCTTTCCGCAGGACACCGACGAAGAAATTAAAGCTGTGCGCAATCATTTTGCGATGCAAAACGTCGAGTGCGCAGTGTCGGAAGGCGTGCGGCTCGGTGGCGAAGGATGTGTGGAGCTTGCCGAGAAAGTCTTGAAAGTGATTACCGAGAAGCCGGCCAATTTTAAACCGTTGTATGAGCTGTCGCTGAGTCCCGAAGAAAAAATTTTAAAGATCGCTCAAGAATTGTATGGCGCCTCGTCGGTGACGTATACCGAGGAAGCTAAAAAAGATTTGGAAAAAATTCATGCGCTGAAACTGGACGAGCTGCCAGTGTGTGTCGCGAAAACGCCGTACTCGTTTTCGGACGATCTTTTGCTGAAGGGCGCTCCAACGAATTTCAAAATCAAAGTGCGGCGCGTGCATGCGTACACGGGCGCCGGATTTCTCGTGGTGCTCGCTGGAAAAATGATGCTGATGCCGGGCTTGCCCGAGCAGCCAACTCTTGAACACATGGATCTTACTGACGACGGCCGCGCTGTAGGCCTATTCTAATTGCTGCTTGCCTTTCATAAACCTTACGGCGTTTTGTCTCAATTCACCAAAGAAGCGCCGGATCATCACACGCTTGCGGAATTTGGATTTCCTAAACACGTTTATCCGATTGGAAGGCTCGACTGGGACAGCGAAGGCTTGCTTTTACTCAGCAACGAACGCGACTGGACCGAGTGGCTACTCAATCCTAAAAACCGGCATGAGCGGGTGTATCACGCGCAAGTGGACCGGGTGGTGACGCCGGAAGCGATTGCCCAGCTCCAAAAAGGGGTGTTGATTGACGGCGAAATGACGCGGCCTGCCAAAGCTAAAATTTTAGAGAACCCCGGTTACCCCGAGCGCGTGCCGCCGGTCCGGTTTCGCAAAACCGTTCCAACGAGTTGGCTCGAGCTCAAACTCACCGAAGGAAAAAATAGACAAGTGCGGCGCATGACGGCGGCGGTGGGTTTTCCGACGCTGAGACTTTTGCGTGTGTCGATTGGGACGATTCCGCTCGGGGATCTGGCGGCAGGGAAATGGCGGGAGCTTTCGGAAAAAGAACAGTTATCTTTACGATGAACCAACCTCGCACTGTAGTTTTGTTCGATTATCACCACCTCCGGGGTGGTATTGGTTATGACTAGGCTGCATACGCACCCAAATTTTTACATCGATACGGATTACCGTGTGCTTTTTGAAGATGATGCGCTGCTTGTGATCAATAAGCCAGCGCCGCTCGCGGTTCATCCGGTAGGCTCGTACGTTGAGCTGAATATTCACTCGCTTGTCAAAAAAGATCCGCGCTGGGAGGGGATATCCATGAAAATGGTGCACCGGCTCGATGCAGAAACGAGCGGCGTGCTGGTGATGGCTAAAACGTATGAGGCGGCGCGAAGCCTAGGAAAACAATTTTTAGCGGGAACGATTGAAAAAGAATACGAAGCGGTGGTGTTTGGGACACCGAACCCTTCTGAAGGCTTGATTGATTTTCCGCTCGGCCATGACGAGAGCTCTGGATTTCAAAGTGTGCGCACGCATGATGCGGAAAATGGGGAGAAGGCACAAACTCAGTTTAAAGTTTTAAAATCGGGCGCGGAATATTCCAGAGTACTGCTCAAGCCTTTAACCGGACGCACGCATCAACTGCGCGTGCACATGGCGCTCATCGGACATCCGATTGTGGGGGATAAAATTTACATCGATTTGAAAATTTTTGCCAAATACGTGGTGGAAGGGTTAAACGACGAGATGATGGAGAGACTGAAGCTTAAGCGTTTGGCGTTGCACGCGGGGAAAATTACGTTTACACACCCGCATACGCGCGAACTTCTCAGTGTTAGCGCCCCACTTCCTAAAATTTTAAGTGATTTTGTCGAGTTTTCGGGGCTTTCCTAGAGCGAAAATACCTGAGATAGCGCTCGCTTTTGAGAGCGGAAGCTGTTAGAATGCCCCCAACGCAATACAGGCTCTGTCGTTTTTAATGCAGTCAATAATTTTGAAAACCGCGAATCCTAAACTAAAAGGGTTCGCGGATTTTTTTTGTTTGGCTCACCCCGGAGATCAAATGGTGGAAATAGGCCGCAGTAAAGAAATTATTGATCAGCTAGAAGTTTTTATGGGCACCCAACTTGGGATGCTCAAGTCCGTTGATGAGTCCTGGCAGGCGTGTGATTTTTTGCCGGATATGTCCAAAGACAATTGGGTAGACGGTGTGAAGGATTTGCGTTTGCAATCCGCCGGGTTATCGGACGATGCGCTGGTGGTTTTAGCGGGAAACATGGTCACCGAAGAAGCGTTGCCGTCGTACCAAACCTGGATTAATCGCAACGAAGGAATCAGCGATGAGACCGGTGCGAGCGATAGCTCGTGGGGACAGTGGTCGCGTGGATGGACCGCCGAAGAAAAGCGCCACGGTGAACTGCTGAGTCACTATCTTTATCTGACGGGGCGGGTAGACATGCGCTCGGTGGAAGTGACGATTCAGCATTTAATCCGTAATGGATTTGATGTGAAATCGGACAGAGATCCGTACCGTTCAATGGTTTATGTTTCGTTTCAAGAGCGAGCCACCAAAGTGTCGCACGCGAATATGGGTCGTCTAGCCGAGCGCTGCGGGGATAGTCGGCTTGCGAAAATTTGCTCGATGATTGCATCTGACGAAGCGCGTCACGAAGAAGTCTATAAACGCGTGTTTGAGAAGGTGATTCAGCTGGACCCCAGCGAAGCGGTGATTGCTTTTGCATTTATGATGAAACAAAAAGTAGTGATGCCGGCGCGACTCATGTCCGACGGAAGCGAACGCGATCTTTTTACGAATTTTGCCATTGTGGCACAGAGAAGCAAGGTTTACACGACGACCGACTACGCGGGAATCGTTTCACATTTGTTGGAATTTTGGAAAATCGGGTCGCTGACAGGCTTGTCAGCGGAAGCGACCGAGGCGCAAGAATTTTTGTGCGGGCTGCCGGAACGATTTTTGTCCAAGGCAGAAAAAACAGAGCGAATCATCTCTAAAATCCCCAAAGAACCGTTTCGTTGGATTTTCGAAAGGAGCGCGTAACCGTTTATGGCGAGGAGATTTTCTGTGAAATCTAAAAAGATATCGGCATCCAGCAAGGGGAGGCGCTGCAAATTTCCTTCTTGCAAGAGACTGCTTAGCATTTATAATCACGAAACAAACTGTCATATTCACTTGAATAAAATGGCGCGCAAGGCGCACGCCATGAACCCGGCTTAAAAATAAGGAGCAACCCATGAAACCTCAACAAAAAACAACCTTCGTTCAAAAGCGCGTCGTTAAAATCGGAAAAGCCGAAAAAGTTTTTAATGCCGGTGAAAAGATGAAAGCCAAGCTCGTCCGCGATAAAGAAGCACAAGCCAAAGCCTCCGCCTAAACAACGGTTTATACTAATAATAATAGTTGTTTAATTAACAATCTATTTGTTGTATAATGCTTAACGTTGTTAGGATTAATTCATCTACACGTAGGAGGTTTGATGCGTAAGAATACTCTGTTGTTTGTGGCTCTGTTCATTGTTGCGGCGGCGTTTTGTGCCAACGCGTTTGCGGCGGATGGCGATACTTGCGCGCTCGGCGGTTTTTTTAATTCCGTGGGCGGCTTTTTGTACAACGCGCTTCCCTGGAACTGGGGAAATTGGTTCGGTAAATAAGCACGATCTTTTGTTTTGTTAAACGGGGGGCATGGGAAACCATGCTCCCCGTTTCCTTTCCTGTCTGATTTTTGGTAAAATACCCGCCTATGAATTTTTCTAAGACGAGTCTTCAGAACTATTTAAAACTTTTGGGATCTAGCGCTCCTGCACCCGGCGGCGGAAGCGGGGCAGCACTGGTCTCGGCAACGGGTGTGGCGTTGGCGGAGATGGTGGCGGCGATCAACGAGAAAAAGCCGAAGGCGGTAGGCGGTAGGCAGAATTCGAAGGAGCTAAAAAAAATTAAGAACAAACTTCTGTCGCTTGTGACCAAAGATGCCCAGGTGTTTGAAAAAATAAAAAAGGCGTTTGCGAAGGATCGTAATAGTGTGGAATACCAGAAAGCCTTGAAAATGGGGGCTGAGAGTCCGCTTGAGATTTGCGAGTGGTGTTTAAAGGCGGCGAAACTCGCGGTGCTCGAAAAAGAACGCACGAGCAAATGGTTGATCAGTGATTTGAAAGAGTCGCTCATCTTGCTTGAAGCAGGATACCGCTCGGCACGGCTGAATGTTGAAATTAATTTAAACGCAGTAACGGACCATCATTTTAAAAATAAAACGGCGGCACAACTTGAAAAAATTGGAAACGCTCTTCATGAATACCAAACAAGCCTCGCTGCTTGATGGCTCGCGGATTGCCGCGAAACATCTAGAGTTGGCCAAGCAAAAAATTGCAGGGCTGTCGAATGCGGGAAAAAAGCTGACTCTCGGAACGATTCAGATCGGCCAATCCAAAGATGCGACGATTTATTCGAATTATTTAAAAAGAATTTTAGGGGGCATTGGCATTCAGTACCAACCCGCGCTGCTGAGTGAAAACGCGATTGAAAAAGATGTGCTTGAGCAGATTCGAAAATTCAACCAAGACGCGGCGGTGACGGGGATTATGATTTTTGCGCCTCTGCCAAAACATTTGGATTCGACGGTTATTTTTGATCACATTTCTGCCGCCAAAGATGTGGAAGGCCGCACGTTTTTAAAAAGTCACTTCGGCGTGTTTTCGCCGACGGCGCATTCGGTGATGGCGCTGATTGATGAGACGGGCGTGGATTTAAAAGGAAAAGAAGCGGTGGTGGTGGGCCACAGCGATCTCGTGGGGAAGCCCACGGCTGTGCTTTTGATGGACCGGTTTGCAACAGTGACGGTTTGTCACAAAGAAACTAAAGACCTGGCGTCTCATTTGGCCAAAGCGGATATCGTGGTGGTGGCGGTCGGAAAAGCGCATGTGATTAAAGGGGAGTGGATTAAGCCGGGGGCGGTCGTGATTGACGTGGGCGAGAACACGCTGGATGGAAAAATTGTGGGAGATGTGGAGTTTGAAACCGCACGGCAGCGAGCGGCGTTCATCAGCCCGGTTCCGGGGGGCGTTGGGCCTCTCACCAATGTGATGTTGATTTGCAATCTCATTCGAATGGCGGAAACAAAAAATGGAAACCGTTAAAGAAACAATTCAAGACCCGTCGCACAATATCTGGGGCTCTCCCGCAGGAGAGCTAGACGCTTTTTTTAAACCAAAAGTAGTGGCGGTGATTGGTGCGACCGAAAAAGAACACAGTGTCGGTCGCACGATTTTATCGAATTTACTCAAAACCCCGTTTGGTGGAACCGTTTTTCCGGTAAATCCCAATCGCACGAGCGTTCTAGGGATTCAATCCTTTCCGAGCATTAGCCGCTTGCCGCTCAAGCCTGATTTAGCGGTGATTGTAACTCCCGCTAAAACTGTGCCGGGTGTGGTGGCCGAGTGTGTGCAGGCTGGAATCAAAAACGCAATCATCATATCTGCCGGATTCAAAGAGCTTGGAGCGCCGGGCATTGCGCTTGAACAAGAAATTTTAAAAATTGCCGGTGGAAAAATGCGCATCATCGGCCCGAACTGCTTAGGCGTGATGAGCCCTGTGACGGGACTGAACGCGACCTTTGCAAGCCGGATGGCGCTGCCGGGACGTGTGGCGTTCATTAGCCAAAGTGGAGCGCTCTGCACGTCGGTGCTCGACTGGAGCATTGAAGAAAAAGTGGGTTTTAGTTTTTTTGCGTCGATCGGCTCGATGCTCGACGTGGACTGGGGTGATCTCATCAATTATCTCGGCGATGACCCGAAAACAAAAAGCATTTTGATTTACATGGAAACCGTTGGCGACGCTCGCGCATTTTTGTCGGCGGCGCGCGAAGTAGCTCTCACCAAACCCATTATTGTTTTAAAACCCGGACGCAGTGACGCGGCGATGAAAGCGGCGGCGTCTCACACGGGTTCGATTGCGGGGAGTGACCGGGTGTTGGACGCAGCGTTTCGCCGGTGCGGCGTGTTGCGTGTGAATGAAATTCGCGATTTGTTTAACGTGGCTGAAATTTTAGCCAAGCAACCAGCCCCCAATGGGCCGAGACTCACGATTTTAACGAATGCCGGCGGACCCGGAGTGCTTGCAACGGACGCCTTGATTCAATACGGCGGAAAGCTTGCCGCTCTTAGCGATAAAGCGCAGGCGGAACTGAACGCATTTTTGCCGGAACACTGGAGTCACGCTAACCCGGTGGACATCTTGGGAGACGCGGACCCGGAACGATTTGCAAAAGCGCTTTCGGTGCTTGTGAATGATTCGGAAACCGACGGACTTTTGGTGGTGCTCACGCCTCAAGCGATGACGGACCCGACGGTCACAGCGGAAAAACTAGCGGAAACCGCCAAAAAAAGCGACAAGCCTGTTTTGGCAAGCTGGATGGGCGAAGACGATGTGTTGCGCGGTCGAAAAGTTTTACGCAAAGCGGGGATTCCTGATTTTCCGTACCCTGACGAAGCGGCGAAATTGTACGACTACATGTGGCAATACAAAGACAATCTGCGCTCGCTTTACGAAACGCCGGTACTTCCCAAAACGTGTAGGCTTGATAATCAAAAAATTGCGCAGTCGGCGGATGAAATATTGTCTCGTGTGCGCAAAGACAAACGAACGATTTTAACCGAAGACGAATCAAAAACCATTTTGTCCTCCTACGGCATACCGGTGACAGAAACTTTGATCGCCGAGAGCGCGGAAAAAGCGGTTGAGGCTGCTAAGAAAATCGGTTTCCCGGTGGTTCTAAAGCTTAATTCGCATGTGATCACGCACAAAACCGATGTGGGCGGCGTGGTTTTAAATTTAAACACCGACGCGCAGGTCAAAGCGGCGTTTGTGGAGATTGAAAAAAGGGCGGAAGCCAAACAAAAAGGCGCGTTTGGCGGAGTGAGTGTGCAGCCGATGATTACCGAAAAAGGATTTGAACTTATTTTGGGCAGCAGTGTGGACGCGCAGTTTGGTCCGGTGATTTTGTTTGGAGCGGGCGGGATAGCGGTTGAAGTGTTTAAAGACTTTGAACTGGGACTTCCGCCGCTCAACACAACGCTTGCGCGGCGAATGATTGAGCGCACAAAAATTTCAAAAGTGCTGGGCGGATTTCGAGGGGAAGCGCCAATTAATCAAGAGCTCGTCGAAGAAATCATGGTGCGGTTTAGCCAGCTTGTGGCCGAACAAGCGTGGATTAAAGAAATTGATGTGAACCCGCTTTTTGTGTCGTCCAAGCGCTGTGTGGCGCTGGATGCACGCATTGTTCTGCACGAACCCGGAACGGCGGAAAAAAATTTATCGAAGCCGGCGATTCGTCCGTACCCGATTGAGTACATTCAAAGTTTAGAGCTTAAAAACGGGCAAAAAGCGTCGGTGCGGCCGATTCGCCCGGAAGATGAGCCGATGCTGGTGCAATTTCACAAAGCGCTTTCGGAAAAAAGCGTGCAGACGCGTTACATGGGCGTGATGAGTTTGGACCGGCGCATTGCGCACGAGAGACTGGTGCGCGTGTGTTTCAATGACTACGACCGCGACTTGGCGCTCGTGGTGGATGTGGCGAACGAAAAAACCAAGGATCATGAAATAGTGGCGATTGCGCGGCTTTCGATTGACCCGCTGACGCGCGAAGCCGAATACTCGATGATTGTGAGCGACTCGCACCAAGGCCAGGGTTTAGGCAGTAAGCTCGCTGCACTTTCGATGGAAATCGCCCGAAAAGAAAATTTAAAAAAAGTGTGGGCCGAAATGCTGACCGAAAACGTGGCGATGCGGAAAATTTTACAGAAACTGAAATTTAAAATACGCGAAGATTTAAAAGACGGACTCGTGAAGGCGGTTTTTGAAAAATGAAACCTAAAAAAACGGTAATCCTAACCTGTTACGACGCGCCAACTGCGGAAATTTTGGAGCGGATGGGTGTGGACATGTTGCTTGTGGGAGATTCGGTGGGGATGGTGCTCTTGGGTTACCCCACGACTGAGCCTGTGACGATGGACGAGATGATTCACCACGCCAAAGCCGTGCGGCGCGGGGCGCCCAAGGCACATGTGATTGGCGACTTGCCGCTACGCGGAGTCAATCATGGGGTGAAACATGCCGTTGAGTCGGCAAAGCGTTTTTTAAAAGAGGCGCGCTGCAATTCGGTGAAAATGGAATGGCGTGAGGATGCGCCCGAAATCGCCCGCGCGTTCCGGAAAAATAAAATTCCACTCATGGGCCACGTGGGTTTGACGCCACAGACACTAGGCACGGCAAAATTTGGAGTGCGGGGCGCTACGGCTGAAGGCGCCAAGGAAGTGCTGAGACAGGCGCTGGCGTTTCAAGAAAATGGCGCGTACGCAGTGCTTCTTGAGTGCGTACCAGCCAAAGTAAGCCGCGTGATTAGCGAGACTTTAAAAATACCGACGATTGGAATTGGTTCGGGGCCGGACTGCGCGGGGCAGGTGCTGGTCTTTCATGACATTGTAGGGATTTTCCGGAAATTTAAACCGCGATTTGCCAAACGCTACGCGAAACTTGGCGTTCAAATGGACCGGGCGGTTGAAAAATTTTCAAGCGAGGTGCGCGAAGGAAAGTTCCCAAGCCGTAAATATGAATTTAAAATCGATCCGGTGGAATTTAAAAATTTTCAAAGGGACCTACCATGACAATTTATGATTATGGATTTTTAGGTTCGTGCGCGTTTTACTTTCTCTGCTTGTGCGCTACTTTTTTGAACTTTGAGTTAAAGAACGACCTCGTTTCAATCTGGGGCCGGCGATTTTTGTGGGCAGGATTCATTGCTCAAAGCGCCTGGTTTTCGTTTCGCTGTATGCACGGACACTCTCCGCGCCTTGCGACGCTGTCGGGCGAGCTCTACATCACGTCATTTTTGATCGTGCTCGCCACGCTTTTCATGGAATGGCGTTTTAAGACCTGGTTTTTGACTCTTTTTTCCATGCCGCTGTCGCTCGCGCTTCTTTTTACGGGGATTTTGTTGTCCGACAGAGCGCAAAGCGTTTCGCCGGAGCTTCGCGAGAAATGGATTATCGTGCACGCCACGCTCATCTTGACGGGCTTTGCGGCGCTCGTGATATCGGCGGCGAGTGCGGCGATGTACTTGCTGCAGGCGAAGCAGCTGAAGTCGAAGCACCTCGGAAGAATTTTTTCCAAATTACCGTCGCTTTCAAAGCTTGATCGGATGCATTTTTTGACACTATTTTTTGGAGTGGTGTTTTTTACGGCCGGAATTTTAGGCGGATTTTTGAGAGCGGGGCAACTGAAAGGCTTATCTAATCTTTTGGCGGACCCGAAAGTGCTGCTCTCGATCTGGACCTGCTTTTTGTACTGGGTGGTGCTCGGTGTGCGCTTAAGCACGCTTCGCAAGGAACAAAAAATTGCGATGAGCACGGTAGCGCTTTGCATTTTTTTGGTTTTGACGCTGGTGAGTGAGCTTGGCTCGCGCGGCGGGTTTCATAAAGGGATTTAGTGATGCGCGTTTCGGTTTTAGGGCTTAATTTTAAAACAGCGTCCGTAGACATACGGGAGCGGCTCTCTGTGCCCGCGCATAAAATGCCGGAACTTTTTAAGAGGCTCGAAGAAAAAAAGATTTTTGACGAGCGTTTGGTGCTTTCAACCTGCAACCGCACGGAAATTTACGGCGTGGACGCAAACGGAAAGTCGTCGGTCGAAGAGACAAAAGCATTTTTATGCGAATACTCGTCGCTGTCGAAGGCGGAGATTGACCACGCGCTCTATGTGCTGGACGGACCACAATCGGTGGATCACTTGTTTCGCGTGGCGTCGGGCCTCGACTCCATGATCATTGGGGAAACAGAAATTACGGGACAGGTGAAGAACGCGTATAAATTAGCCCAGGAACATCACCAGACCGGGAAAGTGTTGAATCATTTATTTCAAAAATCGTTGAAAGTTGCCAAAGACTTGCGCACGAAGACAGAAATAGGCGCGGGGCGCGTGAGTGTAGCGTCGGTGGCGGTGGATTTGGCGGAGAAAATATTTGAAGATTTGAAAAATTCGCGCGTGATGGTGGTGGGAACCGGTGAAATGTCGACCCAAGTGGCGAAGGCGCTGATTTCCAAAGAAGCAAAGGCAGTGATTGTGTCGAGCCGGCATTTTGAACGCGCAAAAGAGCTCGCCAAAGAGTTGGGTGGCGAGGCGCTGGATTTTCGGGAATTTGAAGCACATGCGCCGGCGGCGGACATCATTGTGACGGCCACCGAAGCGCCGTGTTCCTTGATACGCGAAGAGCATGGGCGGGCGTGGATGAAAATGCGGCGCGAGCGGCCTTTGTTTTTAATTGATATTGCCGTACCCAGAAACATAGATCCAGCGATCAACGAGCTGGATGGTGTGTTTTTGTACAACATTGATGACCTGCAAAATATTTCCAATAAAAATTTGGCAATTCGGGAAAGTCATCTGGAGAAATGCATGGAGATGGTGTCGGTGCAGACGGCGCATTGCATGAGCTGGATTAAAAAAGAATTTGGCGGGGCAAGTCATGGCGCCTAAAAAAATCATACGGATTGGATCGCGGGGAAGCTTGCTTGCGCTCGCGCAAAGTAAAAATATTTTAAAAATACTTCAAAAAAAGTTTAAACAGTACCGATTTAAACTGGTGATCATTAAAACAACCGGTGATGAATTTCAGAGCGTTGAGCTTTTTAAGACGGCGAATATTGGTGTTTTTACGAAAGAATTGGAAAAAAAGCTGCTGGCTAGACAGATTGATATTGCGGTGCATAGCCTAAAAGACTTGCCGACTAATCTAGCGCCAGGGCTCGTGCTTGGCGGCTACCCGAAGCGCGAAGATTCACGCGATGTGCTGGTCACGAAAAAAAATTATACGCTTAAAACCATTCCTGAAGGCGGCGTCGTGGGGACGGGGAGTTTGCGGCGGCAAAGGCAGATTAAACTCGTGCGGCCGGATTTAAATGTGGTGGCGATTCGTGGGAATTTGAATACGCGGATTCTGAATGTGATCCGCGAAAATCAGTACCACGGGGTCGTGGTCGCGCGCGCGGGTCTCGTGCGGGTTAAAAAATATTTGAAATACGCATGGCCGATCCCGCCAAAAATTATGATGACGGCGGTAGCGCAGGCAGTGCTCGGAGTGCAGGTGCGCGCAGAGGATGAAGTCAGCTTAAAAATGGCGCAGAGCTTGAATCACAAGCCGACCGAACTTGCGGCGAGAATCGAGAGACACTTCTTAAACGCGCTCGAAGGCGGTTGCCGCGTGCCGGTAGGGGTCGAGACAAAGATTAGTGGAAAAAATATTTCGCTCAAGGCCGCGGTGTTTTCGGTGAAGACGAAGGCGGTGATTCGGGGGGAGATTAAGGGATCTGCTGAGAAATTGGAAGTGTTGGCTGAGACGCTAGCAAAGCAAATGCTTAAAAAAGGGGCGGACGGGTTTTTGAAGGAAGCTAGGGAAGGCGTTGCCACTCAAGAACACAGGTTCGGCAGGGAAGTGTGGGGAAAACCCATGGGGCGAGAAGTTTGGTGATATCGAATGTTGGGGATTGACCCAATGAGAAGAGCGTTCCCATTTCTGCTTATCGGAATCGCTTATTGTTTGGTGCGCGGTTGGGTTTACTCGGTTTTGCCGGTTCGAACTTTTGAAGATTGGTTCTGGCGGGATACGTGGATGAATTTTCCGCGAATTGTCGGAGCTGTTTTGTGTTTATGGTTCGGCTTGAAGTTTTGGGGTCGAAAAAATTTCGGGTTTCACTCAAGCTCACTGCTTGCGGCACTAATTGCCGGGGCGATTTGTGTGGGGGATATTTTTTCGAGAACCCTCTACCCAATTCAGTGTAAGATTCTCCTGAATATTGGACTTGTGATTTTTATAGGCAGTAGCCTGTGTGTGGCTTTATTTGAAGAGCTCCTTTTTCGGGGAGGGTTGCTACAATCACTTAAAGAGCGGCACGGGAATTTTATTGCGATTTGGATTTCGTCGTTTTTATTTACAATTTTTCATATTCAGGCCCAAGAGTTTCATGGTTGGCCATTTATTTTTATGAGCGGGCTCTTTTGGGCCGGATTAAGAATTTACCAAAGGGTTTCGCTGGTGTGGTTGATTGTTATTCATTGGGTGGTGGATGTGGTGTGGATTTTCAGACAGACTCCAGAATATTTTATGGGGTACTCGCTCTATTCTTTGAGGGTTTTGGCGTGGGTCGTTGTTTTGGGGGCCTACTACTTGTGGGTGTGGAGGCGTAGGGCAATTTCATGATGCGAGCGAAGGTTTATTTGGTAGGGGCGCACCTTATTTTAGAGCAGGCGTTGAAATTATAACGTTATAATGTTATAATGTTACTCATGGAGAGCAGACATGACAAAAGCCACGACTGTTTATATTGATAACCGCCTTTTGCAGGCGGCGAAGCTTAAAGCGATTCAGGTGCATCAGAGCGTTTCGCATCTCATTAACGATGCCTTGCGAATGGCTCTAAAAGAAGATGCGATGGATTTAGAAGCGATCCGTAAGCGTAAAAAGGAACCGACTATTTCGTTTGAAGCCGCACTCAAAGACCTAGAGAAGAATGGCCTCTTATAAACTGTCTCTAAAAGTTTCGGCGCAAAAAGAGCTTAAGAAAATTCATAAACCGCTTATCGCGCAGATCGTCAAACGCATTCAGGCGTTGGCGGCTGATCCGCGTCCGCATAACTGCCAGATGCTTAATCAGGATGAGGGGTATTTCCGTGTGCGTCAGGGGGATTACCGGATTATTTATGAAATTGATGATGAGGCGGGGCTCGTTGTGATTCTTAAAATCGGCCATCGCAGTGATGTTTATAAATAGAAAATTGGGTCTAGTTTAAATGAAATCAAAAGTTTATGGGGAAACCCATGGGGCGAGAAGTTTGGTGAGTATTCCTTTGACTGGTCTTGAAATAACCCTTCAATTATACTATAATACTACTATATTAAATTAGGGGGTTTGGATGCACAACAAGGCACATATCAATATTACTTTGGATGCCGCGATTTTAAACTGGATTGACCGGTTACGCGGACAAAAGCCAAGATCAACGTTTATTAATTCTATCTTGGATCAATTCTGCGAAAAAGAGCAGGCTGTTTTTGATTGGGCTCATGAAGGCAAGAAAGCGGATGAGGACATCCAAAAGGGCCGGGTTCATAAATTTACGGATTCCAAGAAAGCGGCTAAGTGGCTAAAGAGTTAGTCTACACGGCAACTTTTAAGGAAAACTATCAGCGCCTGCCCAAAAAAATACAAGAAACCTTTGATCGGAAGCAGGAGTTGTTTCTGAAAGATCCAAAGCACCCCTCATTAAATATTCACCGATACCATGGGAAAGACGGCGTGTGGGAGGCTTATGTGAACGAAAAATACCGCTTCACTTTTGCGGTAACGGAAAACAGTCTTATTTTTCGTAATATCGGTTCTCATGGAATAATTGACAAGGGAAAGGTTTGAAATAATCGCATGAACAGCAAGGTCTATCTTGTCGGTGCAGGTCCCGGAGACCCGGGGCTTTTGACGCTCAAGGCGTGTCGGGCGCTGGAAGAAGCGGATCTTGTGATCTATGACTATCTCTCAAACACAGAGCATTTGAATCACTGTAAGAGCACCGTGCAAAAAGTGGCGGTGGGGAAAGGGTTCCGTCACAAGGCGATTTCCCAGCAAAAAATTAACCGTTTGATTGTGAGTGCGGCACAAAAAAATCAAACTGTGGTGCGGCTTAAGGGCGGAGACCCGTACTTGTTTGGCCGCGGCGGCGAAGAGGCGCTTTTTTTACACGAGCACAAAATTCCATTTGAAGTGGTGCCGGGCGTCACCAGTGCGACGGCTTGTGCGGCGTACGCGGGGATTCCGCTCACACACCGCGACCACAACCAAAGTGTGACGTTTCTCACCGGACACCGGGCCGAAGACGGGCACCTGGACACGCTGCCGTGGAAAAAGATCGTAGAGATGGGCGGAACGCTTGCTATTTACATGGGGTTTTATAATTTAAAATCGATTGCCGAGAATTTGATTAAAAACGGAATGAACACGGATATGCCTGTTGCCGTTGTGGAATGGGGAACGCTGCCGACGCAAAAAAGTGTGGTGGGAGCGCTTAAAAATATTGGGACGCTGGTTGAAAAAAAGAATTTGAAGCCGCCAGCGATGATTTTTATAGGCGAAGTGGTTGGTTTAAGCGCAAAACTCAACTGGTACGAGCGGCTGCCGCTCTTTGGTAAAAAAATTGTGATTACCCGCACCAAAGAACGCGCCGGTGCGATGACAGAAAAACTGAGAAACCTGGGTGCGGAGGTCGTGGAGTTTCCGGTGATTGAGATTGGAAAGCCCAAAAGTTTTACCGGGCTTGATGGGGCGCTCAGAGAAATTCAAAAATTTGATTGGGTGGTGTTTTCAAGCACGTATGGAGTCGAAAGTTTTTTTGAACGCCTTGCGGCGCAAAAAAAAGACGCACGGGCTTTGAGCGGCATAAAATTTGCCTGTGTGGGGCCGGGAACAGCAATGGCGCTTAAAAGTTTTGGAGTGAGCACGGATTTACTGCCGGATCACTACGAGACGTCGGCGATTGTTGAAAAATTTAGAACGGCTAAAATAAATTTAAAAGAAAAAAGAGTGCTTTTGCCGCGGACGGACATTGCACCCCCGGCGCTTCAAGTGGGGCTTAAAAAACTGGGAGCGCTTGTCACCCAGGTGACGGCGTACACGACGCGGACGCCAAAAATAATTTCGGCGGAATTTAAAAAAGAAATTTTAACAAATGGCGCCGACTTTGTGACGTTTACAAGCTCGTCGACGGTGGATAATTTTGTTAAGATCATGGGGCTTCGCGAGGTGAAACGGCTTTCAAAAAAGGCGAAACTGGCGAGCATAGGCCCGGTGACAAGTGAAGCGATGCGGCGATACGGACTCAAACCCGCGGTAGAGGCAAAAATTTTTACGGTAGAAGGACTAGTGAATGCGATAAAGAATTGTCATTCCCGCAAGTTTTAAGCGGGAATCAGGCTGATCCCCGATAAAAGATTTCGGGGATGACAGGAGAAGATGAAACCTTTAAAAATCAGACCACGTCGTTTAAGAGAAAATCCACTCGTGCGGAGCTTTGTGTCGGAAAACTCCATTTTGGCAAAGGATTTGATTCAGCCGATTTTTATAAAAGAAGGGCTCACGAAGCCGGTTGAAATAGCGTCCATGCCGGGACAGTTTCAGCAAACGCTTGCGAGTGCGGTGACAGAAGCGAAGATTTTAGAGAAGCTTGGGGTGTCGGGCGTGATTTTATTTGGCATACCGACTAAAAAAGATTTGAACGGACGCGCGGCGTTTGCGGGAAATGGAATTACTCAAAAAGCGATAGCACAGATTAAAAAAGCGGCGCCAAAACTACTGGTGATTGCGGATGTTTGTTTATGTGAATACTTAAGCCATGGACACTGTGGAATTATAAAAAATAAAAGCGTTCAAAACGACGAGACGCTGGACGTTTTGGCCAAGGTGGCGATCAGTTACGCGCGGGCGGGAGCGGACATTGTGGCGCCGTCGGACATGATGGATGGACGCGTGGCGGCAATCCGTGAGGCGCTCGATAAAAATAATTTTAAAAATGTGCCGATTTTGTCGTATGCGGTGAAGTACGCTTCTAGTTTTTACGCGCCGTTTCGGGACGCGGCGGAGAGCGCGCCGGCATTTGGAGACCGCAAGAGCTACCAGATGAACCCGGCGAATATTCGAGAGGCTTTGAAAGAAGCGGCACTCGACGTAGCTGAGGGCGCGGACATGCTTTTGGTGAAACCGGCGCTGACGTACGGGGACATTCTTTCAAAATTGCAGGAAAAATATTCGATCCCAGTGGGAGCCTATAGCGTGAGCGGAGAGTACGCAATGATCAAAGCGGCGGTGGTGATGGGATGGCTCGACGAGCAAAAAACGGTGCTAGAGACGCATTTGTCGCTGAAGCGCGCGGGAGCGGATTTCATTGTGACGTACTGGGCAAAAGACATTGCAAAATGGGGAGTGGGGTTATGAGCCAGCAGTGGGTGGACGCGCAAAATCATTTGGCGGGTGGAGTCAATAGTCCAGTTCGCGCGTTTCGCGCGGTGGGTGGAGAGCCGGTGTTCATGAAAAGCGGCAAAGGGGCCGAGCTTACAGACACGGCTGGAAAAAAATACGTCGACTACTGCATGTCGTGGGGCGCGCTTTACTTTGGCCACGCGGACCCAGTGACGGTGAAAGCGGTGCAAGCGCAGGCTAAGAAGGGTTTGAGTTTTGGCGCGTGCACGACGCTTGAAACGGAGCTCGCGACTGAAATTCAAAAAGTGTTTCCGAATATGGAGCGCATTCGTTTTACGAGTTCGGGTACGGAAGCGGTGATGAGTGCGATTCGTTTGGCGCGTGGATTCACCAAAAAAGAGCGGGTCGTGAAATTTGAGGGGTGCTACCACGGCCACGCAGACAGTTTGCTTGTGAAGGCGGGAAGCGGGCTTGCGACATTTGGAACTCCAGACTCGGGGGGAATTCCAAAGGAACTTGCGAAGCTCACGACGGTTTTGGAATACAACAACAGTGACGCTGTGCGAGCGCATTTTAGAAAATCAAAAGACACGGCGTGTGTGATTGTGGAGCCGGTTGCCGGAAACATGGGAGTGGTGCCGGGGAAAACAGAATTTTTAGAGACACTCAAAAAGGAATGCAAAAAGGCCGGGGCGCTTTTGATATTTGATGAAGTGATGAGCGGATTTCGGGTGGCGTACGGCGGGGCGCAACATTTGCACGGCATAACGCCGGATATGGTGGTTTTGGGGAAAGTGATTGGCGGGGGCTTGCCGGTGGGTGCGTTTGGCGCGCGGCGCGAAATCATGGAAAATTTGTCGCCGCTGGGTGCCGTGTACCAAGCGGGAACGCTGTCGGGGAACCCGCTTTCAATGGCGGCGGGACTCTCTGTGCTAAAACGTCTTTCCAAAAAAAATCACAATGATGCTGAGAAAAAACAAAAGACGCTGCTCGCGGGGGCGCAGGAAATATTTGCGCGGAAAAAAATAGAGGTTGTGATTCAGAGCGTGGGGCTCATGTTTACGGTATTTTTTAGAAGCGGTAAGGTTGAAAATTGGAACGACGTTTCGAGATCTGACAAAGAAGCTTTTAAGAAATATTTTAACCGGATGCTGGCCGCGGGAATTTACCTGCCGCCGTCGGCGTTTGAAGCGGCATTTTTTTCTCAAGCGCATGGGAAAAATGAAATTGAAAAAACATTGAAGGCGATCGAGCGATGCTAAAGCGAATTGGTTTTTTGTGTTTAGCGGTACTTCTGATGGGGGCCGACTATTTGGGTGAAGAAACGGCGCGTTTCATGGAGAACGCGGAGGGCGTGAGTTTTGAGCTTGCTCTTTCCGATGAGCGCGTCAACGACGCGAAGTTTCACGCGGTTGCGGACGAAACATTTAAAATTATTAGCGAGACGAAGAAAAAATTTTCCGAAACGGAGCCCACGAGCGTGGTGAGCCGGATCAACGCGGCAGCGACCGGTGAAAGTTTTGTGCTAGACGAGGATGTCTGGACAGCGGTTAAAGAAGCGCAGAGAATTTCGCGGCTTTCAGACGGCGCTGTGGATTTTGGATCGGGGCGTTTGGAAGCGCTTTGGAAAGCGGCGAAAGAAAAAGCGGCGAGGCCTACCGACGAAGAAATAGGGCTTGCGCTGGCAGAGTCGGGGCAAAATCATTTCGAATTAAACGCAGAGAAAAAAACGCTGACCGTTGTGAAGGCTGGCGCGCGGCTTTCGCTCGGCGAGCTGTCGACAGCGGTTGCGGTGGACAAGGCGTGTGCGTATTTGAAAGACCAGAATTTGCGGTCGGCAGTTTTAAGTGCGGACGAGGACGTGCGGCTCGTGGGTTTGGGAGCTGAGGGGCGGTTTCGGCAGGTGGCGATTGAGCACCCCAGAGACATTGAAGAAAATGCTGCGGTTTTAAAATTAGATAAAGAGTGCGTGGTGTCGACCGCGAGCGATACGGAGAATTTTTTCATGGTTCAAGGGAAGCGGGTTTCGTGCTCACCCGACCCAAAAACCGGAAAAGAACCTAAAAGCGGTGTGTTGAGCGTAACAGTGATCACTAAGAAAGCGCTTTTGGCGCGGCTCCTGTCGAAGGCATTTTTTGTAATGGGCGAAGAAAAAGGTTATACTCTGCTGGATTCACTTAAGAATGAAGGGGTGGATGCGGTATTTATAACGCAAATTGTCGGCGGGCCGATACTGCTCAGCAGTTCGGATGACATTCGCCCGGCGATGAAAGACATTAATCTATGAGAACAACTTCGATGAATTTGGAAGAAATTTACGCGCCGGCGCAAAAAGATTTGGAGCGCTTTTCGGACATTTTAAAGAAAGAGCTTGCGTCGGACGATGCGCTGATTACGAACATTCATAATCATTTGCTCAAGATGACGGGGAAATTTTTAAGACCCGCGCTCACACTTTTAAGCTCCAAACTTGGCCCCAAAGATAAGCCTGTGGAAGCAGCGAAGCTTTCAGCGGCGATTGAGCTGATTCATACGGCGACGCTCATTCATGATGATATCATCGACAATTCGGAATTGAGACGCAACATGCCGTCGGTGCATTCGAAATGGGGACGGGATATTTCGATTGTGTCGGGGGACTATTTGTACGCGAAGGCGTTTATGCTGCTTGCGTCGCTCAAGGATGTGTACCTAAACCAGGCGCTCGCGGCGTGTGCTCATGTGATGTGCGAAGGCGAGATGAAGCAGATTGAAAAGCGCACAGACTTTTTGATGACTGAGGAAGAGTATTTGAAAATTATTCACCAAAAAACGGCGGCACTCTTTCAGGCGTCGTGCATGGGCGGGGCGTATTTGGCGGGACTGGATTTGACGCATGTGCGCAAGCTTGGCGACTACGGATACAATTTGGGAATGGCGTTTCAGATTGTGGACGACTGTTTGGATTTGGTCGGCGAGACTCAGACGCTCGGGAAAACGGCGGGGCTTGATGTTTACAAAAACGATGTGACGCTGCCGCTTTTATATTTATTTCAAAATATTAATTTGTCAAGACGGGCGGAGCTGTTGCGTCAAATTGAAACAGGGCATCCGGACCCAGGGATTTTGTCGGAAATTCAAAAATTAGCCAAAGAAACGCGCGCCATTGAGCAAGCGATGGCAAAAGCCCGGCAATACATTGAAAAAGCACATGAGGCGCTGCAAGGTATAGCCGCAAGCCCATCCAAAGACAGCCTGGAAAACCTGGCGCTTTTCTGTATTGAAAGAGCTCGTTAATCTGCTAGAATAAACCTTTCGCGAGGATAAGCGTATGTTTGGAGTTGGTTTCCCCGAGTTGTTGGTTATTTTGTTGATTGCTCTGCTTCTTTTTGGTGCTAACCGCCTCCCTGAGATTGGAAAAAGTCTGGGTGAGGGTATTAAAGAATTCAAAAAGGCACTCAAAGACGGTCAAGGCGACAAAAAAAGCTAAACCCACCTGTTTCATCTTTTAAGTTATGAAATCCCATAAACAAAAACGCGTTGTAGTTGCCATGTCCGGCGGAGTGGATAGCTCTGTTTGTGCCTATCTCTTAAAAAAAGAGGGCTGGGACGTTGTGGGCGTGACGATCAAGACTTGGGGGGATGATTCTTGTCGGGACGAAAAGTCGAAGGGGTGTTGCTCGCTGAGGGACATTGATGATGCGCGGTCGGTGGCGAGAAAGTTGGACATTCCATTTTATGTGATGGACCTCTCGGTGGATTTCAAAGAGAAGGTGATTGATTATTTTGTGGATGAATATTTCGCGGGGCGCACACCCAATCCGTGCATTGAGTGCAATCGGCACATCAAGTTTGGAATTCTCATGAATAAGGCCAAGGAGCTTGAGGCGGATTTTGTGGCCACGGGCCATTACGCGCGAAAAGGTTATGATGAGGTTCAGAAACGATTCACCATTTACGAAGCGGTGGACCTGAACAAAGATCAATCGTATGTGTTGTTTGGACTCACTCAAGAGCAGCTTAAGAAAACGCTGCTCCCAATCGGCGAGCTTGAAAAGTCGAAGGTGCGTGAAATTGCGGAGGAGTTGGGATTGCGCGTGCATGACAAGCCGGACAGCCAGGAAATTTGCTTCGTTAAAAATAAGTACATCGACTTCGTGAAGGAATACGCCCCGAACCGTTTACCAGGAAACGGCGCGTTTGTCACCGCGGAGGGTCGCGAAGTTGGGCAGCATCACGGCAGTCAGGAATTTACAATTGGGCAAAGAAAGCGCATTAAGATTAATGGGGATGAGCCTTATTTTGTGACGAAGATCGATGCGGCGAACAACCGAGTGGTTATTGGTCCCGAAAAAGATCTGCTTGCGAAAGAGATGCGCGTTCAGCGCGTCAATTGGATTTTAAATCCTCGCTTAGGGGCTGTTTCTGTTAAAATACGGTCCCGAAATTCCAAGTCTGCAGCTGAAATAGTTGGCGTGGAGAGCGGGGGAGTCCATCTCAGATTTACGGTGGCTCAAAAGGCTATTACGCCCGGTCAGGCGGCCGTCTTTTATGATGGCCCGAATGTATTGGGAGGCGGTTGGATTGAATAGTTAAGGTAGATTTGTTTAGATATATTTAAATTGTTGACTCGTTTGGCGGCGTAGCTCAGTGGTAGAGCGCGGGACTCATAAGCCCAAGGTCGGTGGTTCGATCCCACCCGCCGCCATGTTTTTTTGACAAAAGCTGAAAAATCATTATAATTACCTCTTATATCACCTTATGGAGTTTAAAATGAAAAAAGCTAGCGTTTCTGTACTTGCAATTGCATTACTGTTCATATCATCGTATTGCTTTTCTGAAGAATCGACCACTGCGAAAACAGAGGTTGTAACTACGACTCAAACTACAACCCAAGAACCTAATGCGATTGAAACCGTGGTTGCAACACCCGCAGAGACGCCAGTGATTGCTACGCAACCTTTTGCCAGCGAGCAGCCCGTTGTCGATGAGGCGCCGGTTCAATCTGCGCCTGTTGCGGTGGAATCTCCAGTTGAAACACAGTTAGCCCCCGTGACGACAAAGGAAACTGAGATTTCTGAGAACGTTGAGTTTGTTTCGGGTGAAGTCAGCTCCATCGATGCCGCTGCAAAGACCGTCACCGTTAAACTTTATGGCGAAGCGGATGATAAGGCAGGCGATAAAGTAATCACCGTTAAGGTTGATGAATCCACCGATATTACCGATGGGGATAAAGACCGTGATTTGGGCTCGCTGTCTACCGGAACCGAAGTGGATGTGGAGTACGACCCAGCATCCAACAAAGCAACGTATATTTTCGTTTATTAATTTAAACGCCATCTTAACTTTAACGGATAAGAGCAGCTGCTCTTATCCGTTTTTGTTTTAGATATGCAAATTTTTAGAAGTCTCCTTCAGGAAGTTGAAGTTCTAAACCGCCGTCATAATCTCTTCGAGAGAGGGGATCGGATCGTTTTGGGTTTATCTGGTGGTGCGGACTCCTTGTTTTTGCTGGAAACTCTAAAAGCACTAACCCATAAGTACTCCCTAGGGATCACGGCTGCTCATTTAGATCACGGGATTCAGCATAAGCAAAATTCGAAGCATCTCCTTTTCTGCAAAGAATATTGTCGCAGAATCGGTGTGAGTTTTTTTTCAGCGCGAGTGAGTGTGCCTGCAGTCGCTAGGCGGTTGAAATTATCACTGGAGGAGGCCGGTCGAAATGAGCGGTATCAATTTTTTAGGGA
Organism: uncultured Planctomycetia bacterium; assembly: GCA_964606485.1. GTDB lineage: Bacteria > Omnitrophota > Gorgyraeia > 2-02-FULL-51-18 > 2-02-FULL-51-18 > CAZSGP01. Next base: position 165,473 of record CAZSGP010000003.1, read on the forward strand.
TGTCGCTCAAAAGACCCGATCAAATAAAATCGCAACCGCTCACACACTTGACGATCAGGCTGAAACGGTTTTGCTTCGCTTATTGAGAGGGACGGGCTTGAGAGGGCTTGGAGGAATTCCCGTTAAAAGGGTAGAAGGGGGCGCTTATGAAGTGATTCGTCCTCTGGCAAGTTGCGAAAAAAAAGATATTTTAAGGTACTTCGATAAAACTAAGGAAAAATATTGCATTGATTCGAGCAATCACTCAAATGATTATTTACGTAATCGCGTACGGAACTCTCTTTTACCAGAACTCCAAAAAAATTATAACCCCAAAATTAAAACCGCGTTGTGTCAACTGGCTGAAATTAGTTTAAATGCCCACAAACACTTGGAAATGGAAGCTTCAAGGATTCTCTCGAAACAGAAAGTCCTGCTTGGTGGGAAAGGTAGAATCCGGCTAGAGGTTAAGAATTTTTGCCTCCAAGCAAGGAGCATTCAGTCTGAGATAGTCGCTCAAGTTTATACCTCTTTGAAAGGCGACCTAAGGCAACTTGCGTACTCGCACATAGATTCGACTATTTTGGCAGCGCAGTCGGTGGAGTCGGGGCTTGAAATTCACTTGCCTCACGGAATAACCATGAAAAAGAGCAGGGGTTTGCTTGTTTTTTCAAGAGCGCTCTAAAAATTGACAGGCTCCAGGATTACCGTTATAATCGCCGCCATTCACAACAGAAAGGTATTGCATGTCACGAGTTGAAGTTGGGCCGAACGAGCCGTTAGAGAAGGCGCTGAGACGCTTCAAAAAGAAGATCGAGCGTGAAGGTATTCTTAAAACATTGAAAGCTCGTAAACACTACGAAAAGCCCAGTGAAATAAAGCGCCGCAAAGCCCGTTCTAGTAAAAACCGCAGCCGCTTCTAAATCATTGATTGGAAAGGGGTCTATGCACAAAAACCCCAACAATAAGAAGAGCGTGATCTCATGACTCTTCTGACGATTTCTTCGTTAGCCCTGATCGCCGCTTCAATTGTGGCGATTTTTTTTATGTGGAGTTTCAAAAAAAGCGCCCGAGAAAGTTCGGTCCTTATTGAATCCCAACTCCAGAAACTTTCCGGTGAGCTTTCACAAAACCGCTCCGAGTCGTCCGTAGTGAGTCGTCAATTGCGTGAAGAGGTTGCAAACTCTTTCACCAATCTCACTCAGATCAACGAGGCGAAGCTTGAAAACTTGCGCCAGTCGGTGGAGCATCGCCTCAAATCCCTGCAGGATGACAACTCACAAAAATTAGAACTGATGCGCTCAACAGTAGATGAAAAATTAAATTCTACACTTGAAAAAAGACTTGGAGATTCTTTTAAAACAGTAAGAGATCAACTTGACCAGGTACACAGAGGTCTTGGGGAAATGCAGGCGCTAGCGTCAGGAGTGGGGGATTTAAAAAAAGTTCTGACGAATGTAAAGGTGCGAGGGACTCTCGGAGAGGTTCAGTTGGAAGCTATTTTAGAGCAATTTTTATCGCCAGAGCAGTACGGTAAAAATGTATCCACCAAAGAAGGCTCGCGTGAGAATGTGGAGTTTGCAGTTAAATTTCCGGGTTCGCGGGAAGGGGAGCCGGTCTGGCTTCCGATTGATGCTAAGTTTCCCGTGGAGGATTACCAGCGTCTCATGGAGGCTCAGGAAAATGCGGATGCTGATAAAATTGAAGAATGTCAAAAGGCGCTGGAGAACCGAATTAAAAGCGAAGCTAAAGACATTCGAGATAAATACATTAACCCTCCATTTACAACCGACTTTGCGATTCTTTTTTTGCCGTTCGAGGGCTTATTTGCAGAAGTGTTGAGACGGCCCGGCCTTTACGAATCTATTCAGCGAAATTTTAACACCACAATCGCAGGTCCAACGACAATCGCGGCTATTTTAATCGGGTTTCAGATGGGCTTTAAAACGCTTGCGATTGAAAAAAGATCTAGCGAAGTTTGGGGGCTCCTCAGCCAAGTCAAATCAGAATTTGGAAAATTTGGCGATGTGCTGGATCGAGCGAATAAGCAGCTGCGGACGGTGGCAGACACAATGGAATCTGCCACGCGCAAAACAAGAACCATTGAAAGACGCCTAAAAGAAGTTCAAGTTCTTCCGACGCTCGCCGACGAAAGCCTTTTGGTTGCCGACGAAACTGAAATGGAAATTAATCCTTAAATTCTATTGCAGTAAAATATTTTTTTGATATACTGATCCGTAATGGCTCAACTCATTGAGATAAATGCAGCCCGCAATTCATCTCAATTCCCGCCGCAAGATACCACCAAACATTTTAAAACTTTTTTTCTGAGATGCGCCTTATGAGCAAACTCATTGAAACGCTAAGAGCGAGCGCTCAAGAATTTACGAAGCGTCAAACCAAAGACTCAACTGTCTCCAACGCCCAAAAAACTCAGTACGAGTTAACACAAGAGCAGTTGGCCGATATCTATTTTTCTAATACTCAAAAAACTCAAAAATCAGAGATGCCGATGGTGATCAAGGTCATTGAAAAGTCTAAACCGTCGGCTTCGATTGGTCCGTGGATTATCAGTTTGATCGCTATCATAATCACAGCGTTCAGTCTTTTTTCTTCGAAGCGCGTTTTTGTAGACATTAAGGTTATTGATGATCGCGCCATGTACGCGCCATCTAGTTACGATTCATCTATTTATGGGCGGGGAGATGTATCTCGATCTGCACCACGGAACCTTAGTCCGGCAGATTTTTGGTTTGAGGGTGCCGCTCTATTAAAAAGTTCAAAATCCAAAGATCTTTTGACGCTATCCAATAGCTCCGTTGCTAGTTTTGCCAAAGCGGCAACATCGTTTGAGCCTCCGCTCAATCTCACGACCTCTAAGCTTTGTTTTATGGTGAAGGGTGTGAAGGGCCAAGAAAATATTGCAGTAGCCATGAAAGACCGAGAAAATCGCACGGCTTTCCCAAAAGGAAAATTTTACCCTTATCCAACCGGACTCACCAATGACTGGCAAAGAGTTGAAATTAGCTCCCAGGATTTTTTAAGCGAGTTTGATTCTAAGAATATTACAGGGCTGCGCTTTGAGTTTGGCACCAAGGAAATTGGCAATAAACCGGGCGACTCGATTTTAATCAAGGATCTTCATATCGAAACCCCATAAAAATGCATATTATCGCAATTTCCAATCAAAAAGGGGGGTGCGGTAAAACGACAGCCGCGATAAACATCGCGGCGAGCCTCGCGTCTCTTGGCAAAAAAACTCTTCTTGTCGATCTAGATCCTCAAGCCCACGCAACTTTCGGAGTGGGCATTCGTACCGAAAACCTAGAAGGTTCTATATACAACGTTCTTACGCTTCAAGAGGAGCGCCGGAAACCTTTCCTAGAAGATGTGATCATGCCCATTGAAGATAATTTAGACATAGCGCCCTCACACGTGCTTCTAACGACGATCGAGCAAGAGTTTACAAATAGAGATGAGTCGGTTTCTCGGCTTCACGAGGTTTTTTTAGGACTTTCGTTTCCTTATGACTACGTCGTTATTGACTGCCCGCCTAGCCTTGGATTTTTAACGTTCAACGCGCTTCGTGCAGCTCGTACGGTGATTGTGCCGGTAGAGCTTGGTTCATTCTCATTGATGGGCGTCACTAAATTACTTAGTATGGCCGAGCTATTGCGAGTAAAACTATCTCACACGCCCCGAATTTTTGCACTTCCATCCCTTGTGGATATGAGAACGCGTTTTGCTAAGCATATGCTCAGCGAAATTCGATCCGCATTCGGAGAAAATGTTTTTGATAGCACCATTCGCCAAACTATTTCAGTCAAAGAATCTCAGGCGAAGGGCGTGTCTCTGTTTCGATATGACCGAAAATCAAAGGGAGCTCTTGATTTTCTGCTTTTAGCGCAAGAGATTCTAGGCAAGACAGGCGGCAAAATAGATGAATCAACCGCGCTCGCAAACCCAGAATCGCTTCCCTCGCAACGCTTAAAAGATTTTATTGTGAAGGTTCAGGGTGCGCGTGAAGTGCACATTGTTGGAGATTTTAACAACTGGAGAATGTCCGATCAGTCTTTGTTGTGGCAAAAAGAAGAGGGGCTCTGGCAAAAAAGAGTGTTCTTGGAACCGGGAAAATATCGGTACAAATTTATTATTGACGGTCAATGGACCACTGATCCTTCGAATGACTTTCTAGAGTCCAACCCTTACGGGGGCGTCGATTCCGTTCTTGAAATCCAGTAAACTACCGTACAAGATTGTTGAATCCAGCACGCATTACAACGGGCACATCATCCAGCTTCGGAAAGACCGTTTCACCTTAAACGCCGTTCCCGGAAAGATTGTGACGCGCGAACTCGTGGTCCACCCTGGGGCGGTTGTGATTTTGCCGTTTATAGATAAAAACAAAATTGTTCTAATTAGGCAATTCCGCTATGCCGCAAAAGGGGATTTGTGGGAAATTCCGGCGGGGACTTTGGAGGCAGGCGAGAACCCGCTCGTTTGCGCGAAGCGTGAACTCGAAGAAGAGATTGGTTTTAAAGCTAAAAAATTTAAGCTTCTGACACGCTTTTTCTCTGCCCCCGGAATTAGCGATGAGGTGATGACTCTTTACTCTGCCCACCAACTTTACCCGGGACTTAAAAACCTGGATCACGACGAATGGATAGAGCACCGTATTACACCCCTTAAAGATGCGCTTCGAATGATTCGCACCGGTCAGATCAAAGACGCAAAAACCATCATAGGAATTCTTTGGGTTTCCCAATTTTAAAAGTCCGCGCGCTAACCGCTCTTGCGGTGATCGGATTTACGGCAGCGGCCTACGCCTCTGATCGCCGTGAAGTCACGGTGCGCCGAACCGTCGACGGAGACACCTTCGAAACAACCAATCGAGAAAAAATTCGTTTCATCGGAATCAACTGCCCGGAATATCAACCCCAAAACAATAAAGTAGACCCCTACGGCAAAGAAGCGGCGGATTTTCTTAAAAAAATTTTAACCCGTAAGAAAGTTTTTTTGGAGTCTGACGTAGAGCCTCGAGATAAATACACTCGGACACTGGCTTACGTCTACGACGAGAATGGACGCTTCATTAATCAGCTCTTGGTTGAAGAGGGGTATGCCCGCGCAAAAGCCTATCCACCCAATCTGAAGCATCAAAATCTATTCAAAGAAGCGGAAGCAACTGCCCAAGAACAGCAAAAGGGGCTTTGGGATCGCAGAAAGAATTCTGCTATGCGTTCCTGGCTTGATAAATTTCTGCCAAGAGCTTAGAATATTCAAAACAAAGGAGTTGCGTGCTCAGGGAAGCAAAAATTTCTTCAGTAGTGTCACTATTTCCGCTCCCTCAGTACGTGGTGGTTCTCGAGGATCTTCAGAGAACAAGGCTTGTGCCTATTTGGATTGGCGTCAGCGAGGGAAATGCTATTGCCCTTGAAATGCAGGGGGAGAAATTTCCGCGACCCTTGACGCACGACTTGATTTTGAATTTTTTAACAGCCCTAAACGCTAAGGTTGCTAAAGTAGTTATTAGTGATCTCAAAGATAATAGCTACTACGCGCTCATCACCCTTGAATCTGGGGGCAAGGCGCTAGAGATTGATGCGCGGCCCTCTGATTCGCTGGCGATTGCAGTGCGGGCAAAATGCCCGATATTTATTGAAGATAAAGTTTTGAAAAAATGTCCCAAAATTGAGAACACCATCAGTGAAGGGGAAATTGAAAATTTTAAAGAAGAGCTGAAGACGATGTCCCCGGAAGATTTTTTTAAGAAGCTCGAAGAAGAGCCTTTCGACGAAGATGAAAACGAAGAACAATAAGGAGAAACGCCGAATGATCAGCAAAAAGAGTTTATTTTTTATAATGTTTGCGGCTGCTTTAGTTGTATTTTCAGATGCATATGCATTTGCTGAAGAAGCAATGACGATTCCGGGAGAGCGCGTTGATTACGGAACGGGTGTTGGAAAAAAATTAGGTCGCGGACTTTCTAATGCGGCATTCGGTTGGATGGATGTCTTGAAGGGTATTGAAGATGTGGGTGACAACCAAAATTTTATTGCGGGAATCACTTGGGGACCCATCTACGGGGCGGGTCGCGCTATCCAGAGAACCGCGGCGGGGGTTGTTGAAGTAGCCACGTTTCCAATCCCGGCTCCAAACAACAATTTTGAGCCTCTTGTGAAGCCTGAGTTTGTCATGCAAGATGACGAGTCGTGAGACTTGGGAAGCGGAAAACGGTCTAAGCGTTCACGCAGAGTTTCTCGAGCCGCTTGCTGATGCGCTCGCCGAGCGCTGGTGCGAGCTATACCTGGTTTCGTTTGGCCGATACGCTTTCTTTTCGAAGCAGCGTGTAGAAAAAATCTTTAAAGAGCTTACTCAACTTTTCATTTCCTCGCTCAAAGGAAAAAATCTAGACTTCTACTTTGAGAACCTGCAAGAAAAGGGCCGTATTTTTTCTAGTCTCGGCGTCCCTTTTGAAGAGGTGATTATTTCAATGCATCTTTTCGAAGAGACTTGCACCGAACAATTCCTATCGTCTTATCCTCAACGCTCGAAGCTTCCTGAAATGATTTTGGCTATGGAAGCCCTACAGAGCGAAGCGCTGTCGGTTCTTGCCAGTAGTTATTTTGAGGCTAGCAAAGAACACTTACTTAAAATTAGCGAATCTCTAAAAGAGGAAAACGAATCCCTAAAAGCGGAGGCGTCTCAACTGCGCGAATCTTTTTTTGGATCCGCCAAACGAGATCTATCTTCCATGCAGCTTGTCATTAGCGGCCTAAGCCAAAAACTTAAAAACCGAGCATCCGCCTTGAGCCGAGTTCAAAAAATATCGGAATCCCTGGAAAACGAATCGGACCCGGAGCGTCTAATGTTGATTGCGTCAAATCAGCTCAAGCATTTGCTGCCGCGAAACTCCGAGGTCATTTTTGGATGGCTCGACGAATCAAAAAACAAAGTGAATACCTATTGCCAGGATGCTGTAGATCCGCGACAAGTTCAAATGACCGCATCATTTTTTTCTTCAGAATTTATGAATGATTTTCGGGAATTATTGTTTCGTCCGGATGCGCGATACGCCCATTTCCAGGACCCGCGCAGCATTCCTCTTAGTGTTCGACAAGTTCTAGGAATCAAGCCTCCATGGGATTTTTTTGTAGTTCCTATCAGGCTTTATCAGGAGTCGACCGGTTTTATTATTTTGGCGGCAGGTGCGTCGGATTTTTTTTGCAAGGGCACGCATAAGTTTTTCTGGAGATCTTGTCAAAGCGTCTCAAAAGCATTGACCACCGCGAAACTGTTTGGCGTTCAAAAAAAACAAGATGAATTTGAAATGATCTTAGACCGGCTCAAAGGCGAAAAGCATTTGCAGCAACCCATTGAAACGACGCTCGATTTTTGCCTTGGTTCTTTAATTAAGCTTTTGGGTGCCGAACGCTCATCGCTGATGCGCTATGACGAATCTGAAAAATCCCTGAAGGTTTGCGCAGCCAAAGGTTATAAAGTTTATCCGATCTCCGGCTCCTCTATTCGTTGGGGGGAGGGCGTTGCGGGTCTAGCGCTTAAGGAGAGTAAAATTATTTCGATTGCACGAATGCACGAGCCGCAGACTAAAAATTCATCAGAGATTAAAGTAAAATCCCTTTTATGCGTTCCGCTTCACGATATGAGCGTCCCTATAGGTGTCGTGAACATTTCGACCATTAATTTTTATAAAAACTTTGACCGTGCAGAAGTGGACATGGTTCAAAAAATTGCCGCACGCCTTTCGGGCCTCCTAAAAGAATTTTAATGCCTGAAAACATAGCCCCTAAAAAATATATTCTAAAATCTTCGCCTGGGCCTGAGTCCTTTAAAATTGATTATGCAAAGGAGTTGAACGCTGAGCAACTGGAAGTCATTCGCAAGGCCGAGGGAGCTTGTCTCGTGCTTGCGGGAGCCGGTAGCGGAAAAACGAGAACCCTAATTTATAGGGTAGCTTATTTGCTGGAAAAAGGAGTTCACCCGGAAGAGATTCTGCTTGTCACGTTTACCAACAAGGCCGCTCAAGAGATGCGCTCGCGAGTGGAGGCGCTTCTCAAAGGGGAGGCAAAAGGGCTTTGGTGTGGGACCTTTCACCACATCGGCAACCGGGTGCTTCGTCGATACGGCAAGTCGATGGGGCTGAGTGAAGATTTTGGGATTTTGGATGAAGAAGATAGCCGCGATCTCATTAAAGCGTGCATGAAATCTCTCGAAATTTCATCTACTAAAAACGCTTTTCCAAAACCTTCAGCGGTTCAATCGCTGCTAAGCTTCGCGGCTAACACGCGCTTAAAAACAGGGGATGCTCTCGCTAAACACGCGCCTCACTTTTTAAGCTTTTCATCTAGCTTTGAAAAAATTCGAGTTTTGTATGAAGAAAAAAAACGCAAAACAAACAATCTTGATTACGATGACCTGATCTTGAGATGGATCGAGCTTTTAGAAAAATCTCCGGAGGTGCGTGAGCGCTTGACGCGTCAATTCCGCTACTGTCTAGTTGATGAATATCAAGATACGAATCGCCTCCAAAATGAGGTGATTCGAATTTTATCTAGTCATCATAAAAATATTCTCGTAGTTGGTGATGATGCGCAATCAATTTATTCGTTTCGCGGAGCGGAAATTAGAAATATCTTGGATTTTCCGGAGGTTTATTCCGGATCTAAAATTTTTAAATTGGAAACCAATTATCGCTCCGTAAAACCAATTCTGGATCTTGCCAACGAAAGTATCCGCAACAATGTGCATCAATTCCCCAAAACACTTAAAACGGTTCTGACTAGTGGCAAGGTTCCTCAATTTGTGCGGGTGCGCGACGGCCGACAAGAGGCTCGTTTTGTGGTTCAGCGGATTCAGGAAATGGTAGATTCGGGGATTGATCTAAATCAGATCGCCGTTTTATTCCGCGCTCATTATCAGGCCGCAGAACTCGAAATGGAATTAGCCAAAAGTGGTATTAACTACATCGTTCGTGGGGGCGTTCGTTTTTTTGAGCAAGCGCACATCAAAGATGTCCTCGCTTATTTGAGGCTCGTGCAAAATCCAATGGATGAGATTGCCTGGATCCGAGCCTTAACGCTTTATCCTGGGATAGGCGGTGTTTCTGCGGAAAAAATTTTCCGCTTAATTGAGCAATCTTCTGGGAATCTAGAGAAAATTCTAGCACCTGGATTTGAGTCTGCTATGCCATCCAAAGCCAGGGAAAGCTTTCTATCATTCAAGAAAACACTTAAAAGTTTATCCAAGGACGTAGCGCTTGACCGTCCGGACTCGCTCATCGAAACAGTTCTTGAAAAAGGTTACAACCAACACGTTCTCTTGAATTTTGAAAACGCACAAGAGCGGCTTGAAGATTTGAGAGAGCTTGTTAACTTCGCTCACACGTATAAATCTCTCAAAAGTTTTTTATCGGATACGGCTTTGCGAGAGGGTTTTGCTGGGGAATCGTTCGCTAACGCAAGCGCACAGGATGAGGCGGTGGAGCAGCTGGTTTTATCAACCATTCACCAAGCCAAGGGTCTTGAGTGGAAAGCGGTTTTTGTGATTCGATTGTCCGAAGGTCAGTTTCCTCACGCAAAAGCAATGGACAATGAAATCCAGATCGAAGAAGAACGGCGCTTGTTTTACGTTGCTTCCACCCGCGCTAAAGAGGAGTTGATTCTGGTTCACCCCATGACCCGTTATGACTATAATGTCGGCACGGTGATCTCAAGAGAATCGCCGTTTGTCGCCGAACTTTCTCACCGACTCTATGAAGAGTTGGAGATCGAGGAAGAGGCGGAGCAAGAAGAAACGATCTACCTGGATTAAACATGGCCCTGTTTACCGTTTTCTTTGTCGTGCTCATCGATCTTATGGGTTTTGGGATTGTTTTACCGCTTCTGCCATTCTATGCGGAAAAATTCCAAGCCACTGGGCTCATGATCGGTCTTTTGTACAGCGTCTACTCGTTTTCACAGCTTATTTTTTCGCCAATTTGGGGAAATTTATCAGATCGCATTGGAAGGCGGCCGATAATGATCCTAAGCACATTCGGTTCATTTTTATCTTATCTGCTCTTTTCTTTTTCAGGATCATTCCTCGTTTTGTTTATCTCGCGTTTAATGGCCGGCGTGATGGGTGGAAATATTTCCACTGCTCAAAGCTACGTTGCGGATGTGACGACTCCGGAAAACAGGGCAAAGGGGATGGGTTTAATTGGCGCAGCGTTTGGAATCGGCTTTGTGCTTGGACCCGCGCTGTCCACGCTTCTTATTCATCCAACGTTTACCCAGTTTATTAAAATGGAAAATCCTTATGCTTTACCTGGAATGGTGGCCGCTGGTTTATCGCTAATCAGCTTTCTGCTTATTATTTTTAAGCTCCCAGAAACCGTAAATGTAAAGACGGGCCAGGCTGTTAAACAAGATTCAACTCGCATCATCAAGGCGAGTTTGTTTTCCGGATCTTTTTGGAGAAATATTTTTCATGAGTCGCACATGGAACGAGCGAAGCATTTGCCCTGGCTTTTAGGGTGTACGTTTCTTTTGTCTTTTGCCCACTCCACGCTGTACAGCGCGTTTCCTCTTTTTTGTAAAAAGGTTCTGGGTCTTTCGGCGGCCAACGTAGGCATGCAATTTGTATGGATGGGGCTTATCGCTGTTGTTATACAGGGCGGGCTCATCCGTGTTCTCGTTAAAAGATTTCCGGAACAAAAAATATTTTTTGCAGGAAATATTTTAATGGTGGTAGGACTCTTGCTTATCCCATTCGCCAAAAATCCTACCGAGCTCACCGCGTTTCTTGCGGTGATGGCTGTTGGCGCTAGTTTAAATGGCCCAACACTGACAAGCCTGGTTTCAAAATGCGCAGACCCTTCGCGAGTAGGTGTGATGATGGGCACTTCTCAGGGTCTTGCCGCACTCGGCAGAGTTGCGGGACCTGCTTGGGGAGGACTCCTTATCGGCTACTCTACACACCTTCCTTTTATGGCGACAGCGGCGGTCGCAGCTTTGTCAATTTTTGCAGGTTTTGTCCTTTTAAAAAATTGACAGCAAAGCCTCATTTTGTAATAATCTGATCTTTCAAATTTCATGGAAACGCCCACATCTAAACGCAAACTTTTTTTTGGACTGTTCATATTTCCGCTGCTCATTGCAGTTGGGATGGCAATCCTTCTGTGTTCCGTTGTGCTTCTAACACACGAAGAACAAACCCCCGAAACCCTTGTGAGCGCCATTAAAACGGGCTCTGCCTCCAAGCGCTGGCAAAAAGCCTTTGAACTTTCGAACGAACTCAATCGCTCCAAAGATACACTTCGAAACGAAAGCCTATTAAAAGAAATGATCTCAATTCTCAAGGATTCTGAGCGGTACGATTCTAAAACTCGCGGATACATGGCACTTGCGATTGGTCGCTTTCAAAATGAAACGGCTGAGCAGGCTCTGGCGGACGCGCTAGGAAGCTCTGATGAGGATGTTCAGGTTTATGCGCTTTGGTCTTTGGGTGGGATGTCCGCTAAAAACTCAGCCCCTCAGGTTGCGGAACTTTTAAAGAGTGATAGCGCGGAACTTAGAAAAATTTCAGCCTATGTCTTGGGTGCAATTGGGGACAAAAAATACTCGGTTGATTTACGTAAATTATTAAATGACCCATCCACCGAAGTTCGGTGGAACGCCGCTCTGGGCTTAGCTCGACTAGGGGATAAGACCAGTCTGGACACTCTCTCGCAAATGGTGAAGCGCGAAACTTATTCACAGGAACTTTTGATGGACGAAGAAAATATTGAAACGGTGATGATCAATGCGGTCAAAGGACTTTCCTTGATCGCAACAACGGATTCTGGAAAAATTCTTGAAGATTTATCTAAAAATGATAAAAGTCTAAAAGTCCGCCAAGCGGCACTGGATGCGCTACGGCTATATAAGGAAGGCTTAGTTCGATGAGCGAAACACCTACACCCGTCCAGGCGACAACCCAGAACCCTTCAAACCCCACGATGAATCGGCGGAAATTTATTTCCTGGTTTGGTGTGGCATGGGTAAGTTTTGCTGCGGCAACAACCGGAGCTCTTTCGATCGTGCTTCGCTACTTATTTCCAAACGTTGTTTTTGAGCCACCCACCAGTTTCAAGGCTGGGTTTCCAGCGGATTATGAAGTCGGTGTTGTGGATGAGCGCTGGAAAGAAAAATATGGCGTCTGGATGATGAGAACAGCGGAGGGGATATACGCGCTGTCGACCATCTGCACGCATTTAGGCTGCACACCCAATTGGCTCGCCACCGAAAATAAATTCAAATGCCCTTGCCATGGCAGCGGCTTTTATAAAACCGGTATTAATTTTGAAGGGCCCGCACCACGACCGCTCGAACGCTACCGCATCTCGCTCGCCGATGACGGACAAATTTTAATTGATAAGTCAAAAAAATTTCAGCAGGAAAAAGGCGAGTGGAATAATCCGGAATCGTTTTTAAACTGCTAAAGGAAAAATAATGGCCGACGCGACACCTCCTAAACCTAAATTTGATCTCGGAAAATACATCACCGAGACTCAGCTCTACAAATCGATGTTCCGCCATGGGTACACGACAAGCGACCGCGACCGAGCGCTTTCGGTAATGACAAACGTGTTTTTTCATTTGCATCCAGTCAAGGTGCGCAAGTCTGGGGCGCGTCTCGGGTTTACGTGGTGCGCGGGCGGATTGTCATTTTTTGTATTCTTGACTCTTGTTGTGAGCGGAATTCTTTTGATGTTTTACTACCGCCCAACCGTTGAACATGCTTACAACGACATCATGGCCCTCCGCGAACACGTTCCGTTTGGAATTATGCGTGAGCTGCACCGCTGGGGAGCACACGCGATGATTATCACAGTTTGGCTCCACATGTTTCGTGTGTTCATGACCGGCTCTTATAAGCCGCCCAGGGAATTCAACTGGGTGATCGGTGTTATTCTTTTGGTATTGACCATGCTTCTTAGCTTCACCGGATACTTGCTTCCCTGGGACCAGCTCGCGATGTGGGCAATCACAGTGGGTAGTAATATGGCTCGCGCCACTCCATTTTTAGGTCACGAAGGTCCAGGGGCGGCACTGCTTGCCATTGGAGACATTCAGCTCGTGCATGCAGGGAGTGACGTTCGTTTCGCGCTTCTTGGGGGTCGTTTTGTTGGGGCGGGGACCTTGCTTCGGTTCTACATTCTTCACTGTGTTGCCATTCCAACCCTTGTAGTTGTTTTGATGTCGGTTCACTTCTGGCGCATCCGTAAAGATGGGGGAATCAGCGGACCCTTATAATATGGAAGCCTTCAAAGTACTCCTCAACTCAATAGCGTCGCCCACCACTATTTTTACAGCGGCTTTGTTTATTTTTGGTCTCTTCGTTTCGTTTCCGCGCTTTTTCTCATCGAAGCCAGCGGGCTTCGTCATGCTTGCTGTGGTGGCTGGTTTTCTGGGATTCGGACTAACGGATAAGCATTTCCGCTCCATCATTAGCACGCCCGATAACGTTCCGATTGTCGGCATGATTTTTATTTTTGGATTTTTCACGTGGTACGCCATGCACAAGGCGACTGCGAACGATGCTCGCATTGAAAAAGGTGAGCCCACCTGGGAAGCAACTGAAACAAACGACAAGGTGCTGGTGTTTCCGTATCTAATTTTCATCGAATTTGTCATGGCCTTAGCGTATGCGCTTGTGCTCGTTGTCTGGTCTATCTATTTGAAGGCGCCGCTCGAGGAACCCGCGAATCCGACCGTGTCACCAAACCCCAGCAAAGCTCCTTGGTATTTCTTGGGTCTTCAGGAAATGCTTGTCTATTTTGATCCGTGGATCGCGGGCGTGCTTTTGCCGACGCTCATCATCATCGGTCTTTGCGCGATTCCGTATATCGACCGCGATACGTCTACTTCAGGATTTTTTTCATTTAAAAAGAGAAAAGGTGTGATCACGACCTATCTTTTCGGATTCTGGCTTCTCTGGATTTTGCTCGTTATCATGGGAACATTTTTACGCGGACCAAACTGGAATTTCTTCGGTCCTTTTGAAGTTTGGGATGTACGAAAAGTGGTCCCGCTTTTAAACGTGAACCTTTCTGAAATTATTTTCATCAAGATGTTGGGGGTTGGGTTGCCAAAACTCTGGTTTATTCGTGAAGCGCCGGGCATTTTGCTGGTGCTCGCATATTTGGTTTTACCGCCAGCAATCCTCGCCAAAACAATTTTTAAAGAGCATTACAAAAAAATGGGGCCTGAGCGATACGCTCTCATGGTATTTTTGTTTCTCATGATGTTGGCACTTCCCATTAAAATGTATTTGCGCTGGGGTTTTAATTTAAAATACATCGTCGCCATCCCTGAATTCTTTTTTAACATCTAATATGCCTCCCAAACCAAACCCAACGCTGTACAGCATCCCCAAAACCTTTATGTGGTTTGCAATCGTCAGCATTCTCTTGACCGGCAGCCTTGTGGCGATTATATGGCTCGACTACTCAAGGGAGTGGAAAACATACCAAAAAGCCTTTATCGAATTAAAAATTAAAAATGCGCAGAGCGAGCTAAAGGCGGCTTCATCAAAAATCGACAAAAAGAAGCTGGCTGATTTGGAAGCTGTTAAAAATGCAACTGAAGAGGCTCTTAAGATCCACCGGACTGAAATGGCTACTTTGCAAAAGGAGATAGGCTCTCTTTCAACAACGCTGATTAAAAAGAAAAATGCGTATCAAGACTTGAAGCAGTTCCAAGATTCGTATCGCTATTTCTTTGAAGATTACACCGAACACAAAGATCCGAAAGCCAAGGAATACGAAAAGAAGTTGGCGGAAGTGAGCCCGAAGGTGGTTGCGGCCAAAATTGCTTTTGATGAAGCCGAAAAAGCAAAGGCGGACAAAGAGTCAGCGCTAAATGAATACTTGGCCAAAGAAAAAGCTGCGCAAAAAGACCTCGATAAAATTCTGGATGAACAAACTCGGACTCAAAAGAAAATAAGTAAACTAATGCCAAGCCTTGCAAAGGCTGCCTTAAACGCCCCAATGCTTGATTTTGTGGCGCCTACTTATAAAGTTCAACAAATTGTTCTCGACAATCTTTACGACGACTACCATTTCGCGAAAACTCAAAAAGTTGACCGTTGCACCACGTGCCACCTGGGAATCGATCAAAAAGGTTACGAAGATGCACCTCAACCTTTCAAAACACATCCAAACCTAGACCTTTACTTGGGGTCATCTTCTCCGCATCAAATTGAAAAAGTGGGTTGCACAAGTTGCCACGGCGGCAACGGTCATTCCGTTTCGTTTAAAGACTCAGCCCATATGCCCCAGAGCGCCGAGCAGGCTGAGCAGTGGCATAAGAAATATAATTGGGAGATGCTTGAAAAATGGGACAACAAGATGCTTCCCATGAACTACGTGCAAGCGTCATGCGCCAAATGCCATCAGCAAACCACCGATGTGCCGAAAGCTAATAAATTGAACGAGGGTAGAGCTCTCGCAAACCGCTATGGCTGTATCAATTGCCACAAGATTTCGGGCTATGAAAATCGTTGGAAAGTTGGCCCGAGCCTTGAAAGCATCTCTTCCAAACTTGATAAGGACTGGATCGTGAAATGGACTCACAACCCGCAACATTTCCGTGAGTCCACAAAAATGCCCCGGATTTTTAATCTTGGCAATACCTCAAACCCTGAAGATCTGGCTAAAAATGCCGCTGCGATTGAGAGTATTGCGGTATATCTTCTCAAACATTCAAGCCCTGTAACTTTAGCTGCGCCCCCCTCTAAGGGCAACGCAGAAAGCGGTGAGAAGCTCATTAAGGAACGTGGTTGCTTGGGCTGTCACAGCTTGTCAAATGTGCAAGCGGATCATCATGCGCCAGAACTTTCTGGACTTGGCAGCAAAGTAAAACCCGAATGGCTTTATTCTTGGGTTAAGAATCCGAAGCACTTTTCACCAAGCACTCGCATGCCCAATCTTCGTCTGACTGACAGCGAGGCGGCGGATATCACGGCCTATTTATTAAGCCAGAGAAACGAAAAATTTGAGTCGGAGAAGGCGCCGCAAGCGGACCCCGCTGTGCGAGATGCTCTTATTTTAGAAGGCCTGCTCGGCACGCTCACTAGAGATCAGGCCCAAGAAAAAATAAATTCCCTCAAAGAGGATGAAAAGTGGGAATTTTTAGGCAAAAAAACGATTAGCCAACAAGGCTGTTACTCTTGCCATCAAATCAAAGGATTTGAAGACGCTAAAGCGATTGGCGCTGAGCTCACCAAAGAAGGGCGTAAAGACTTGCATCAGTTTGATTTTGGTTTTATCGATATTGAGCACACACGGCATGACTGGATTACCCAGAAGCTAAAAGAACCTCGGATTTTTGATCACGGAAAAGTTAAGGCTTACTACGAAAAGCTTCGCATGCCACAGTTTAATTTAACGCCCGCTGAAATTGAGTCTATTACGACATTTGTTTTGAGCTTGACCGATGAGCAGATTCCTTACGAGATGCAAAAGCGGCTTTCGCCTAATGAAGCCAAGGTCGAAAAGGGAAGATTGCTCGTCCAAAAATTAAATTGTGCCGGCTGCCATGCTCTTGACGGAAAACCCGGAACATTAAGAGAGATTATGGAAGATAAGGGCCAGGCGCCTCCTGTTTTGGATGGTGAGGGAGCAAAGGTTCAGGAGAAATGGCTTCATGAATTTTTGAAAGCCCCATATCCCGTGCGCCCATGGCTTCAAATTCATATGCCTACATTTGATTTGAGCGAGGATGAGGTAAAGTCTATCGTCGAGTATTTCACCTACATGGCGCATCAGGAAATTTCATACAACGGCCTCGACCTCCCGGAAACATCGAAGGAGAAATTAGAGGGCGGAAAAGTGTTGTTTGAAAAATTCCAGTGCACGAAGTGTCACCAGGTCAACGCCGAAGCCCTGGCCATGGGAACTTCCTTCTTGGCGCCGGATCTCACGCTCACCAAACACCGCCTGAAGCCCGAATGGGTGCGGCAGTGGCTCGTTGACCCTCAAATGGTGCAAGAGGGGACTATGATGCCCACCTTCTTCGCAGACGGGACAACGCCAGTAGAGGACATTTTGAGCGGCGATGCCAACAAGCAGATCGAAGCCATTCGTGATTACCTCTACACCTACGAAACCCAAAAGTCTTAGTTTTTATACCGCTTGCTAATTTAAGCTAAGAAAATTAAAATACTTCTGTTTCTGTTTGAGTCTATTTTTTATCAATTTTAGAACATCTTTTACAAAGGGAGATAGAGCCATGAAGTTCAAATTAACTGCGCTTATCGCAGGGGTCTTGTTTGTGTTTTCTACGCACGCTTTCGCGGCAAATGTTACCGGTAAAATTACACTCGACGGCGCATCACCCGCAGTCGAAAAAATCAAAACAGATGCTGATCCTAATTGCAAAGCCATGCACCCCGCAGGCCTTGAAAATGACGAGGCCATTGTGTCCGCTGATGGCAGCATCAAGGACGTATTTGTGTATGTGAAAACCGGTTTAGAGGGGCAGAAATTTGAGGCTCCTAAAGAAGCGGTGACCCTGGACCAGCATGGCTGCCAGTACAATCCAAAAGTATTCGGAATTCAAGTGGGTCAACCCCTAGAAATCAAAAATAGCGACAACACTCTTCACAATGTGCATTCGCTGAGCGCTAATAGCCCTCAGTTCAATCTGGGAATGCCTTTACAGAATATGAAACTCAAAAAAACATTCGCCAAGCCTGAAGTCATGGTTAAAATGAAGTGCGAGGTGCACCCTTGGATGCACGCCTACGCAGGTGTATTGGATAATCCTTTTTATGCGGTTACCAATGCGGATGGATCGTTTGAAATTAAAAATCTTCCCGTTGGCAAATATACGATCGAAGCTTGGCATGCAAAATTTGGAACAATCACCCAAGAGGTGACCATCGCGGCTGACACCGACGCTCCGAATCTTGCTTTAAAACTCAAAGCGGCCTAAACCTTCTTTAAAATAATGCGTCGTTTCGGCCTTTTTTTAACGGCCTGGGTATTTATCCTAATCTTCGCGGGAGGACTGGTCACAAGCACGGACTCCGGACTTTCGGTTCCGGATTGGCCGTTGTCTTATGGGCAAGTCTTCCCGCCGATGATTGGTGGAATTCGCTATGAGCACACGCATCGAGTCATTGCGGGTTTCGCTGGCATCTTTACTCTCCTTTTTTTCTTAGGTTCGCTCAAATTTGATTCCCGTAAATGGTTTAAAGTTTTTATGGGTATCTGTGTTTTGGTTGTGGCGCTTCAGGCGGTTTTGGGCGGGTTAACCGTAATTTATCTGCTTCCTACCTGGATATCCGTATTTCACGCGACACTCGCACAGACTTTTTTTTGTTTGATTCTTCTGTCGACTTATTTCATGTCCCGCGAGTGGAAAAGCGAAGCTGTTTGCTTAGAGTCGAAAAATAGCGGTTCGCTCAAACGATTACTCATAATGACTATTGCGTTTATTTATGCTCAACTCATCATCGGGTCGCTCGTTCGTCATACCGGAGAAGCACAGACAGGGCTAAGCACCCACTTTGTAGTCGCTTTTTTAGTCGTTTTGCATATTATTTTGAGTGCGCTTAAAATCGCCAGAGACCCTGCATTTAAAACGCTTCTAGGTCACGCCTTTTTTGCACTAAGCCTCGTGCTAGGACAGGTTTTTTTGGGAATTGGCTCTTGGCTTATCACCCGCACTCATGAAGTGGCGGACTCAACCGTCACCTTTTTTATTCTACTTCGAACAGCCCACCAAACAAATGGAGCGCTAATCCTTGGTGTTATGGTGTTGTTAGCCGTAAGAGCCTTTCGCTTAACTCGAAATACCTGATGATTAAAAATTTCTTAGTCCTTACAAAGCCTAGACTTGTTTTTATGGCGCTCATCACGGCGGCATGCGGCTTTTTTCTGGCCGCTCGCAAACCAGTGGAGTGGACAGCTCTTTTTATTATGTTAGCCGGCTCCGCACTTCTAGGTGGCGGAGTGAACGCCCTCAACCAGTGGTGGGAAAGACAGCCTGATTCAAAAATGCACCGCACTCAAAATCGCCCGGTTCCAGCAGGACAACTTTTACCCATTCACGCGCTTATATTTGGATGGGGGCTTTCTTTGAGTGGAGTTGCCGTTCTTTTTACTCTAAATCTATTATCAGGATTTCTGGCGCTCGCAACACTCGGTTCTTACGTTTTTATTTATACACCCATGAAACAGAAGACGGTGCTCAATACTTTTGTGGGTGCCATTCCAGGAGCAATGCCCGTTTTTTTAGGGTGGAGCGCCGCGCAAGGGGTGCTTGATTTTAAAGCCTGGGCTTTTTTTCTGCTGCTTTATTTTTGGCAGTTGCCTCATTTTTTTGCAATTGCATGGATGCACCGCACTGATTATGAAAACGCTGGTTTCAAGATGATGAGCGGCGGGGATAGAGGCGCTGAACGCACATCCCGTCAAATCTTTATCTGGAGCTGGGTATTTTTTGCGGCAACATTTTTGCCTGTGTTTTCGGAGCTTTCCGGAAGTCTTTATTTTTTAGGCGCATTTGTAACGGGAATTTTCTTTTTGGCGTTCGCGCTCTATGTCGCTTCCCATAGATTAAAAGACGCTAGAGCCTTAATGGTCGCGTCGATTCTTCACTTGGGATTGCTTAACGTTTTTTTATTTTTTGATCGGATTTAACTAGATGAGCGGCAAAGAAAAAGATTCTCAAACAATTTTTTGGTGGATTGGATGGATTGTGCTGACCATCGTGTCGTTTTTCGTGAGCTGCTATTTCTGGACACCCTTCATCGCCAAACACGTCGGAGCCATTGATAAGCCTGGGGTTGCGGTGATTTGGATCGCGGCGGTGTTTGGGAGTTGGATGGTGCTTTTAGTTCCGCTCATCGTCGTGATGTACAACAAAGTGGACCGAGCCTATGAGGATGCACGTCTATCGCGCGAAGCTCGGCAAATGGCTCAGGCTAAAACAGAATTAACGGATCTTGGGGTGCGCTCCATTCAAATCAATGAATCTGAGCGTTTACTCAGGCCCGATCTTCAAGAAAAGCTAAGCAAGTCGCCGGAGGCGATTTCGAGAGGGCATCTGGTAACGCTCACTTTGAGTAATGGAAAAAAAATTCAGAACGTATTTATTTGCGATAAAAAAGAGGTGCTTGGAATTTATGATGCGAAGCACATGGATTTTAAAGTAGAAGACATCGCAGATCTAGCTCTTACCGATTTGGACCGCCTACCCAATTTCAAGCCTGAGAAATGGTTGAGGCTTGATGGCGTGGGGCGTGAGAGTCTATAATAGCCGCCATGACTATCGAAGAAATTAAACAAGCGCGCGCTGAAAAAGCACCTCGAAAAAAACAACCCCCTAAACTCGCCGTCATCAATCAAAATGGCTGCACGGGCTGCGAAGCGTGTATCGTGTTTTGCCCAGCGGATTGTATTGAGATTGTTCCGAATGCCGCAAACCCTGAGCTGCAGCGCGTGGTAGAAGTGGATTTGATTCGCTGCATTGGCTGCTCGCTCTGTGCGAAATACTGCCCCTGGGAAACCATCGATATGCTGCCTTACGAGCAGGCGCTTGCCGAAGCACCGGGCGTTACGCTTCGAAGCGTTTGCGATCAAAAAACCGCAACCGAAGCCGCTGCTTAAATTTTATCCGCGTCCGCGGACTTTTCTTTCTATGAAATCAGCAACCTGAAGTTCAGGTTTGGTGTGGTTAAAATGATGAATCTCAGGAATTCCGGCAGGACTTGTCACATTAATTTCAGTGAGATAACCACCAATCACATCAATCCCAGTAAACCAAAGCCCGTTTTTTTGAAGCTCGGGCGTAATCGCTTTGACGAGTTGTTTTTCGCGGGGCGTAACATCGGCCGGATGCATCGAGCCGCCCAGGCTTAAATTTGCGCGAAATTCACCCTTGGCTGGTTTTCTTAAAAAAGCGCCTAAAATTTTTCCGTTTAAAATTAAAATTCGCTTATCTCCGTGAATAGCCGCCGACACAAAACGTTGAAGAATAACACTTTTTTTGCCGCTAAGTGTGGCGCGTTCCAATAATTTTCCTGCACGCGGATTTTGCTTTGAGATCTCGATAATTCCAGCCCCACCTTTATTGTCCAGAGGCTTCACAACCATGTCAGAGCGTAAGACATTAAAGAAGCGTAAAGCGTCACCGGGATTGTTTGTCACAAGAGAGTCTGGCGCAAAACCGGGAAACCGGAGAACAAATGACTTCTCATTGCAAAGGGCGATGCCCGCTGGATCGTTGAGCACAAAAACCTTACTTTTCAGCGTTTCCAGGGCTTGGAGGCTGTAGAGATATTCGGTGCCAAAAGGGGGCTCCTTTCGAATAAATAGGCAGTCTAGAGTCTCCAAATCGGTGTTTTTTGAGCTCTTGGGGGAGGGGAGGTAGCCTTTTTGGGGGTCTAGGCAGGCAGGGGTGAGTCTAGCGCTAATCCGCCCATTTTGACTAGAAAGATCCGCGCTTTCAAAATAACTCACGGAATGCCCGCGCCTTTGAAGCTCGAGCATGATCCAAAATGAGCTATCTTCATCCACTTTGACGCGAGCGGTTGGGTAGAGCAAAAAGGCTATTTTCATAAGGTTCTGATATTATAGCACCATGTTGCGACACGAGGATTTGATTGATTACTTCCGAAAAGGCGAAAAGCCCCGCAAAGACTTTAAAGTGGGTGTTGAGTGGGAAAAAGTCGGCGTTTACCGTGAAAATTTCAAAGCAATTTCTTATTCCGGACCGCGCGGCGTCGAAACCATTTTAAAAGCGCTGGTTCGTAAATTTAACTGGAAGCCAGTGCTAAACGATGGGCGCATCATCGCCCTAAAACGCGGCAAAGCGTCCATTACGCTCGAACCCGGCGGACAAATCGAGCTAAGCGGTCAACCAGCCAAGCATTTAGATGACAATATTTGCGAGCTCTGCTGCCATCTCAACGAAATCCGATCCATCTCCGAGCCCATGGGAATTATTTGGCTAGGTCTCGGATTGCAGCCCGTGAGCGGTCTTAAGGATATCGAATGGGTTCCCAAAAAACGCTACCGAGTCATGCGAGAACTTCTAAAAGATAAGGGCGAGCTCACCTTTTGGATGATGAAAAAAACAGCTTCGATTCAAGTTTCGGTGGATTATGCGAACGAAAAAGACGCCATGGAAAAATTAAGGCTAGGGATGGCATTGTCACCGGTTTTTTCGTCACTATTTGCCAATTCACCGATTGAGCGCGGAAAGCCAAGTGGATTTTTGTCAAAACGCACAGACATTTGGATTCATACCGACCCATCACGCACTGGAATCATCCCGGCTATTTTCAAATCAGATGCAAGCTACGAAGACTACGCGGAGTTCGCGTTATCAGCGCCAATGCTTTTTATTGAGCGCGGGGGAAATTGGATTGCCGTTAAAAATTTAAATTTTAGAGAGTACGTGAAGAGGGGTTATAGGGGTTTGACGGCTACGTTAGCGGATTGGGAGCTGCATCTGTCTGGAATTTTTACGGATTGCCGATTAAAACAGTACATTGAAATCCGGTCCATCGACTGCCAGACAACGCCGCTCGCATTTTCAGCGCCGGCCCTAATCAAAGGAATTTTTTATAATGACAGCTCGCGGAAGAAGGCGTGGGATCTGGTTTTCGGACTTTCCTTGGGTGAGCTATCCAGGCTTCGATTGCAAGGGGCCCGATCAGGTTTGCGTGCGAAAGTAGGCAGGCACAATGTTCAAAAGGTTGCCGAGAAATTGATCCAACTTTCTAGAAACGGTCTTTTGAGTGGCGAGCAAAAATACCTGCAGCCGCTTGAGGAGATACTATTTGAAAAAAAGAAGACTCCAGCCGATTCGGTCTTAAAGAATTTTCAAAAAAACGGACTTTGCAGTCTTCAGCTTCTGAGTTTGTAGCCGATTCTAAACAAGTGCTCAACCGTTAGAAAAAGAGCTACCGCCAAGACGAAGGCGAGAACCATTCCGATCCAAACCGGAACGTCGGTAACACCGATCATTCCATACCGCAAACCACTCACGAGATAAAAAATGGGGTTGAGTCGCGTAATGAATTGAAGTGGCGCCGGAACCATTGAGATCCCATGAAAAACACCGCCAAAATAAATCAGTGGGGTCAACACGAACGTTCCCCAGACAGAGAGCTTCTCGAACCCTTCCGCCCACAAACCCACAATGAGGCCTAAGCAGGAAAAAATAATCGTCACAAATATAAAAAAATACGCCACTATGAAAAAATTATGAAATGCAAACTGTGTAAAAAGAAGTGAGACACCGTAAACGCCCGTCGCCACGATTAGTCCGCGCGTCATGCTTCCAATGAGAAGTGCTAGCACCATTTCGAAATACGAAAGAGGGGACAAGAGAAGTTCTTGGATCATATTGTGCCAACGGGACATAAAAAGTGATGAGGAAGCGTTGGTGTAGGAGCTTTCAATCAAGTGCATCATCACAAGCCCCGGCACTAAAAACTCCAAGTAGCCCACGCCGTGAATCGAAACATTTAAATTACGCCCAACCGAATAACCGAACACAAAAATAAACAATGTCGAAGAGACGAGCGGCGGCAAAATAGTTTGCGTGAACACCACAAAATAGCGCAAAATTTCGCGGCGGACTAGAGTTCTGAAGCCAATGAGCTTATTCACGGGCATCCGTCTCCCGGGTAAGCTCTAAAAATTTTTGCTCGAGCGTTTTATCTCCCACCAGAGTTTGTTTGTCGCCGTTGTGGACGATTTTTCCTTTATTCAAAATAATCACGTTTTTAGCGAGTGTTTCAGCCTCTTCCATGTAGTGCGTGGTGAGAACGATGGTTTTTCCCTCAGCGTTCACTTGTTTTAAGTGGTCCCAGATGTGATGCTTAAGCTCGACGTCCGCTCCGGCCGTCGGCTCATCCAAAATTAAAATTTTGGGATCGTGTGCGAGTGCGCGGCAAATAAGAAGCCTACGCTTCATGCCTCCTGATAATTTTCGGAAGTCCGTGCTTCTTTTTTCATAAAGCCGGAAACGTTTGAGCAGTATTTCAGACCGTTTAATTGCTTCGGCGCGGGGCACACCAAAGTAACCGGCTTGATAGACCAGAATCTGCTCGATCGATAAAAAGGGGTCAAAATTAAATTCCTGAGGGCACAAACCAATGAGTCGGCGCGTTTGGCGGTAGTCACGAACGACGTCCATTCCAAAAACACGAACGCTTCCGCGAGCTTCAAAATTACAAAGACCTGTGATCGAGCCGATCGTCGTGGTTTTGCCAGCGCCATTGGGCCCCAGAAACGCCAGAAAATCGCCTTGCTTCACGCCAAAACTAATGTCATTTAGCGCCTGAAAGCCCTTATAGAATTTCGAAAGATTTTGTACGGTGATTGCGTCCACTGGATCTCCAAATAGTCGTGCTATAATACCGCGCATGTCGAAGCCAATAAAAGCGATATTATTCGATCTCGGTAAAGTCATTGTTGATTTTGACTTTACACCCGCATTTTCCAGACTTTCGCGGCACTGCGCGCTCAAACCCCATGAAATCAGTGATTACTTTACAAAATCTGGGCTTGAAGTGCTTTATGACGGGGGCAAAATTTCCTCGAAAGAATTTCACAGAGTGGTCAAAAAGTCACTCGGCCATTCACTGGATTACGACGGTTTTAAAAAAATTTGGAACGAAATTTTTAAGGCAAATGCGGAAACCGTTCGTCTCATTCAAAAACTTAAAAAAAATTACAGGCTGGTGCTTTTGTCGAACACGAACGCCATGCATTTTGAGTATATCCTTAAAAAATATAAAATTTTGGGAGCATTCGACGCGCACATTCTTTCTTACAAAGAAAAACTGCGCAAACCCGATGAACGGCTGTACCGGATCGCGAGCCGCGCCTGCAAAGCTAAGCCTCATGAAATTTTATACATTGACGACCGGGAAGATCTGACTGAGGCAGCCCGTGATCTGGGGTTTCACACACACACTTTTAAAAAAGACTACCCAAAACTTCGTTCTAAAATGAAAGCGCTAAAAATCATATGAAATCAAACGCTCTGATTCTCAAAACCGCAATCAACGCCGCTGAAAAAGCTGGAAAAATTCTGATGGCGTCTTATGGAAAATTAAAAACCTCCGAAATTAGCTCGAAGTCGAAGAATGATTTTGTGACGGTTGTTGACAAAAAATCTGAAGAAACGGTGATCCGGACCATTCAAAGAGTGTTTCCATCGCATGGAATTAAGGGCGAAGAAGGCGGGAGCAGTAAAGGTGATGGCACGACCTGGATCATTGACCCGCTCGACGGAACCTCTAACTACATTCATCAGTTTCCGATGTTTTCAGTTTCGATTGGCGTGGTTCAAGATGGGCGCTTGATTGCAGGGGTCGTGTACGATCCGCTGCACAAGGAAATGTTCACCGCGCTTCGTAACCAGGGCGCTTATTTAAATAAAAAGCGAATCCACGTCACGAAAGTTCCACAGCTTGCGGACGCCCTGATGGCCACCGGAATTCCGTTTCGCGCCCGCGCTCGTTTTTCGGAATACATTAAAAGCTTAGAAATCATCTCACTTTCGAGTGCCGGTATGCGACGTGGCGGGTCGGCGGCGCTAGATCTAGCCTATGTGGCTTGCGGGCGCTTTGACGGTTTCTGGGAATTGGATCTGTCACCGTGGGATATTGCAGCGGGTGTCTGTCTCATTGAAGAAGCGGGTGGGAAAGTCACCGATATGTGGAACCGGTCCGATTATCTAAAAAACGGCGATGTGCTGGGCTCCAACACTTTGATCCATGCTGAGCTATTAAAAATTACCTCCAAAACATTTACCCCGACAACCGTGGACAAACTGTGTCTCTAGTTCTAGAAGACGACCGCATGTGTTATGTGTGCGGCGAAAAAAATCCCAAAGGACTTAAGCTAAAATTCGAACATCCAAAGCCGGGTCTTTTGAAAGCCGTGGTCGTTTTCCAGAAAGAACACCAGGGTTATAACGGGGTCGTTCATGGCGGGATGATGGCGATGGTTTTAGACGAAATGATGGTGAACTTGGCCTGGACCGAGGGTATTCCGACAGTCACAGGAGAGCTCATCACCCGCTTTAAAAAACCCGCCAAAATTGGCCAAAAGATCCATTTTGAGGGTGTTTTAGACGCTTCCAAGCGAAAGGGGAGGGTTGTTTACGCTTCCGCCTCTGCAAAAACGGAATCCGGCGTGCTTCTAGCGAGCGCCACAGCCACCTGCATCCAAATCACGCTTCATGAAAATATTGATCAAAAAAAGGATAGGAGATAAACTAAAGCCATGCCTTATATCAATCTGAAAGTCGTTGGAAAGCTCACCCGAGAACAAAAGCTGATCATCGCCAAAGAGTTCTCGGAAACGCTTGAACGCGTTGCCAACAAACCCAAGGATCACACTTATCTCGTGTTTGATGAGGTAAACGGTGAAAATTGGGCTAAAGGCGAAAAGCTTTTTAGTTAAATTCTTATGCCTATCGAAAAACAGCTTTCGGTTTTCATGGAAAACAAGCCCGGAAGATTGTCCGGTATTTGCAACACGCTCGCCGATAACTCTATCAACATTCATGCCATGTCCGTTCATGACACCGTTGACCACGCCATTGTAAGGCTAATGGTAGACAATCCGAACAAGGCGCTCGTTATTCTCGAAGAAGAAGGTTTGTATATCGTTCCGCAGGATGTGGTTGTGCTTGAAACTGAAAATAAACCGGGCATTATTGCCGATATCGCCAAAAAACTATTTCGTGCGGACATCAACATTGAATACGCCTATTGCACCGCCACCAAAAATCAAGAGCTTGGCTGTGTTGTAATTAAAACTCGAGACCCCGAACAGACCCAGGAAATACTTGAAGCATTTTAAGAGTTTTTTATTTTTCTACCTCGCCTTATTTTTCATCAGCTCAAATGCATTTGCGGCACTCGAACGGCAGACCACTAGTGTTTCCGAAGTTCTCTCTGGTGACACCGTTCGTTTAAAAGGCGGTAAAACGCTTCGCTATACCGGTGTTAAAGCGCCACCCCTTCAAGATATCATTCCGCTTCTTCGGGAATACGGAAAAAATTCTTTGGAATTCAATAAGAAATTGGTCGAGGGAAAAACAATTACAATTGAATGGGGAAATCAGATCAAAGACGCGCAGGGGAATCTCCTGGGATTTGTTTTTCTGGAGGACGGGACCTTTGTGAATGAATTAATTCTAAAAGAGGGTCAAGCGAAGTGGCGCAATGCCGTACCCAATACCCGATACGCCGAGGAACTCGAGAAAGCAGAGCTCTCCGCGAGGCGTTCTAAAAAAGGCTTGTGGGAAAAAGAGGCAAAAAATCCGTATCTCGAAAGCGCCTTTTTGGGTGAAAAAAGCACTCATATTTATCACAAACCTTCCTGTGTAAAACTAGAAAATATCCCCGAATCGAGCCTCGTAAAATTTGATTCGCGCGTAGAAGCTAAGGCTGCCGGGTTTTCGCCTTGCGCCTTTTGTAAGGGTAGCTCACAAAACCAGGAAGACGTTTTTTAGCTTGACGATAAAGGCCTTTTCTATTTTAATTTAAGGGTTGGCAGTTTGTTGCAAGCGTTAACAAAAGTAAGCAATGAGGAGATAGTGTCAGCATGGCTAAAGGCGTTGTGAAATGGTTTAGCAATCAAAAAGGTTATGGATTTATTACTCCCGACGGCGGAGGAAAAGATGTGTTTGTCCACCATTCCGCCATCTTAGGCGATGGGTACAAGACCCTAGACGAAGGGCAAAGCGTGGAATTTGAAGTCTCTCAAGGTCCCAAAGGGGAACAGGCTTCCAGCGTCCGCAAATTATAAAAGCCGATAGCTTTGTTATCACCCCCGGAGTCCTATAAACGATTCCGGGGGTTTTTATTTGTCCAATCCCTTGAAAACGCAGTTTGTTATGGTATACTCGCATTCACATTTGAAATTTAAGGAGCCTTAAGCATGAGCGCTGAACGCAGAGAGTTTTTGAGATTGAACTTTAAGCAGCCTATTGAGTATAAGAAAATTGCAGCAAACTCAGGAGCTGGTCTAGCCATCTCTAAAAATATCAGCGAATCAGGCATTTTGTTTAGCACGCCAACAAATCCACCAGACCTTTCAAGTATCGTGTTAATGGATTTGGACTACCGGACAGTTTCTATCTGTAAAGAGATTGAAAAAAGAGCGCTGATTTTCAATAACTCCGTGGTCGGGCGTGTGGTTCGAGTGGAAGAAAACCCAGAAAAGAACCAAACCTACGACATCGGCGTTTGCTTTGTAACTCAAGATCAAGCCGATACTCGAGACATCCAGCAAGCCCTGATCAAAGCCTAATAACCGTTTTTTTAACCCCTAGGACGGCTATCCCCATTCTTAATGTTATATAATGTATATTATGTTAAGTAACTAATGGGGCGACTATTTGAGCTTACTAGTATTTTGAAGGATTCGCAAATCTGGATTAATCAATAAGAAACCCTCGGAGAATTTCTTCCCCGAGGGTTCTTGGTTTGAATCTAGTTCTTAGAAAGTAACCGTTACTCTGGAGACGTACTCAGAGGCGGTGTCGTTATTCGGGTCATTGTAAAAATCACCCGGAATAAACCAGTTAGCCATAAAGCTAAAGGTCACGTCTTCTGTGTAAGCATACGTGATTTGTGTGTCAATTTCGTCACCCAAATCATCAGACAAGAAGCTCGTGGTGTTATTTGCAGGGGTTGTATGTACCTCTTCATCGTTCCAGAAGTGATAATACGCTCCCCACAGCGTCAGGTCTTCCATGGGCTTCAAGGTTCCATAGAGGCTGACATGCTGCTGGTTCTGACCCGCAGGCTGATTTAGGCCATCGGCAGTGTCATAGGTAATTTCCTGATAATCGCGAATCCAGCCATAGGTCGGTGATCTAAAAAACCCGTTCCAGGCCTGGTAATCGTTCGTCGTTGAAGCATTTTGGTTGCCTTCACCCGACAAATAAACATACTGCAAGCCAACCATAGGCTTCCAGACGTTATCGAAGCGGTATTCGCCGAAAATATCAGCGCCCCACGCATCGCGGTTACGACTTCCCGCAGTGACTGCGGCAGCGTATTCGCCCATTTGATGCGCCAATTCAGCACCCAACGTCATCTGGGAAATCGGATCAAACTGAACCCGGCCACCCAAGGTATAAGTTGAGTTTAAAAGGTCGTTGCTTTGCAACACATTGGTAGCATTCGATGCGCGATCAAGATCGGCAATGAAATAAGCTTCGGCCACTGCGTTGTATTCAGAGAATTTATAAGTCACGTAGTTAACCCAGAGATCGCGATCATCTTCAGGATCGTGCGCATTTTCAACGATCTTGGAATAAGCGATGTCGATTGTCCATGGGCTAAAATCAAGTGTCGCACGAATCGCGTCAAATGACTGAATCTGAGTGAATTCGTCGGCTTGAATCGTTCCCGAAGGATCCTGAGGGTTCCAACCCACCACAAATCCACGGCCATAAGTGAGATCTTGACGACCAACGGTCAAAGTTAAAGGAGCATAAAAAATCTCCTTCATCTGAACATAGGCCAAATCAATCATGACGTCAAATTCCTGAGTGGTGTTGTTCGCAGCACCAGTGCCACCAGCCACGTCAAATACGTCCGCATTCCAGTCTCTCTGATTGATCAGGTTGATGACGGTGGAGACGTTGTTCGTTAAAGCTGCATCCACGCGGAGCTGGGTAATAGACATAAAATAGCTATCCCCTTCCGAACGATGCACAAGTGAACCCGTGTGATTGTTGGCTTGCGTCCCTGTTGCGATATTCGCAGCACCCGCATCATTGCCATTGTTTAGATCATAGGCATTACGATAAAAAGCATAAGCGTCTAAAGAACCGCTTACTTTAACATTCTGCGTTTCGGCAAAAGCCGGTGCGACAAACACCAGACCCATCGCCAAAGTCAGCATGGTTTTTAAAGTTTTCATTTATTTCTCCAAGTTCTTTATTTTCGAGGTTAAATTGCTTTTTAAGTGCCGCTTGCGACCCGATTAATTACTCCCCCCTTTCATGGTCTTATTTAACGGCTAAATTCGATGAAAATGTTAACACAATGTATCTTACAGGGCAATGTTAACAACTTGTAACGAAAGGGTTAATTCGAAGTTATTAGAGCGATGGAAAAGCGGTGGTGATGGGCATGCGCCGATCCCGCCCAAACGCTTTGGGTGTGATTTTAACACCTGGAGGAGCCTGTCGGCGCTTGTACTCGTTACGGACCACAAGTTTCAACAATTTTTTAGATGAGGCCGATGGTAAAACATCATTTTCAACGTACTTTTCGAGAAATGCATCTAAAACTGGGTAGGGCGGCAAAGAATCCTGGTCTTTTTGGTTGGGGCGAAGCTCAGCGGTGGGTGGTCTCTTAATGATGCTATTGGGAATAAGTTCGTAGCCCGCCTGCTTATTGAGGAAACGGCACAAGCGAAACACCAGTGTTTTGGGAACATCCTTAATCACCGCAAAACCTCCCGCCATGTCTCCGTAGAGCGTGCAGTACCCGGTGGCCATTTCGCTTTTGTTGCCGGTGGTTAGAACAAGGTAACCAAACTTATTCGATAGCGCCATAAGGAGATTTCCACGAACCCGCGCTTGCAAATTCTCTTCAGTGGCATCCATGGGCAAATTCTTAAATGAGGACTTGAGTGTTTCCCTATAAATTTCAAAAATCGGAGCGATTCCAAATTCTTCACAGCGAATGTTTAATTTTTTAGCAAGCTTCTTGGCGTCTTGGTAAGTTTCGTTGGAAGTAATTTTTGAAGGCATTGTAACACCAAGCACATTTTCAGCGCCGATAGCACGAACTGCGATGGCCGCCACAAGAGCCGAATCAATTCCTCCACTCAAACCAATCACCACTTTCTTGAAACCATTTTTTAAAACGTAATCCCTCGTACCCAAAATAAGAGCTTGTAAAACCTCATCTTCCAGCACCGGCGTGTTCGCGGGCCCAGACGATATTCGTGTGTTAGATAAATCAGCAATTCTCAGACCTTCCTTAAATTGCTCCATTTGAGTAACAATTTTTCCTTGGTTTGCTACGAGACTCCCCCCATCAAATACGAGCTCATCCTGCCCTCCAACCAAATTCACATACACCACCGGTTTTCCAATTTTCCGCGAAAGATCTCCGATTAATTTTCGACGCTCCCCTAGCTTGCCTGTGTGATACGGAGACGCAGATATATTGACAAGTAAATCAATTTTAGAGGGGAACGATTTTGAGTATACAAACGAGTCTTTACGCCAGATGTCTTCGCAAATAGACAGCCCAACGCGGTTTCCGCCAACCCGAATTATGCGCGGGCGAATTCCCGCTTTAAAATAACGCTTCTCATCAAACACGCCGTAGTTGGGTAGTTTTGTTTTGTGATAAATAACTTCAACGTTTCCATTAGATAGAACTGCCGCCGAGTTATAAAGAATCCCTGAAGCATCACGATCCACAAAACCAATAATTACCGAAAGACCACTAGTTTTTTTAGAGATAATTTTTAGAGTTTTAATATTTTCATCGATAAACTTTTTTTGAAGAAGCAGGTCTTCTGGTGGATAACCTGTGATCGTCATTTCTGGGAACACCACAAGAGAGGCTCTCTGCGCGCGCGCTTCATCTAGCACCACGCCAACTTTGCGGCTATTCCCAACGAAGTCGCCTACCGTCGTGTTGATCTGAGCCATCAATATCTTGATGGCTTTTTTCATGGAATGATTAAAGAAAAAACGGTTCGATCATCGCGGACCAGCGCAAAGCCCAGGATCTGTAAATCCGGAAGCTCTTTTTTAAGGATTTCGAAAAAAGTATTTAATAGGCTAGTTTCGGAAATTGGTTGATTGGCAAGAAACGGAACATCTAGACCTAGATCACGGGAATGAATTTGATCAATAAGTGAGGCTTGCACTTTTTGATCCAAGCGAAACTCTGTCTGCTCGCTGACCCAAACCACGGAAATCTCTAACTTAAAGTTATAGCCATGAATTTTTTCGTCGCGCTCAAAACTTGCGCTAAAAGGGTAACTGCGGGTTAGGACGGCTTTCACTTTTTGTGGATAAGCTCCATGAATTCCATACGCGTTGACCGGTCGTTTCGAAAAGCTCCTAGCATCGCACTTGTCACGCAAGTGGAGTTTTGTTTTTCAACGCCTCTCATCGCCATGCAAAGGTGCAACGCTTCGATAATCACCGCAACGCCCAGAGGCTCAAGCTCTTCTTTTAAAAAATTTGCGATCTGCTGAGTTAGCCGCTCCTGAACCTGAAGTCGGCGAGCAAACATATCCACCACGCGGGGAATCTTGCTCAAGCCAATAATTTTACCTTTAGGGATATAGGCTACGTGGCACTTTCCGTAAAACGGCAGCAGATGATGTTCGCAGAGACTAAAAAGCTCAATGTCTTTTAAAACAACCATCTCATTATAGGTCTCATTAAAGATAGCCCCGTTCATTACGACTTTGGGGTCCATCTTATAACCACTAGTGAGATACTTGTAGGACTCTTGGACTCGACGGGGGGTTCGTTTTAAACCCTCACGCGTTGGGTCCTCCCCCACCGTCACAAGCAGATCTTTGGTTAGTTGCTCAATGGATGATTTTTTCTTCATGGGTATGCATTCTAAAATAAATTACCCGCCTTCTCAAGGAGAACCTTTTGAAGACGGGTAATTGAATTCTAGCTTAAAGAAATAAAACTACTCTAAGCGGGGTTTTTCGGGATTAACGAGCGGTTGCTTTTTGGGAATCCAAAAAGTCATCAGGTCGATAACTCCAGCGCCCGTGCGGTGAATCGCGCTACGAACACCAACGGCTCCACCAGCCACAACACCCGTTAAATGCTCGGGCATGTTTTTGCCTTTGGATACTTCGTTGTGAGTTTGGTCCATAACTTCAACCCAGCTCGTGCTCACGTTGCGAGAACCCGTGCGAACGTTCTTGGTCTGATCTTCACCGGCAAAACCGGATCCGTTATCCGCAAATGCAGGAGCGGAAATCGTAGCCGCCATAAGAGCGACAACTGCTAATGAGATTAACTTTTTCACTTGTAAAACCTCCTTAAGTTATAATTAATTCAACACCTTTAAAATATATCAAATCTTAACAATGCTGTCAAATATTAATTTCTAATCTAATCTTTACTGTAGTATTATCGAAAATTGACAAACTGGAGTGAGGTTTCGAAGTTATGAGCGCGAACAGCCCCCATAACCGCTTGCAAGTCGTCGATCTTAACCGCCTGCACCCTCACCTGGTCGGATTGAATCTGGGCCTGAACTTTCATTTTGAGGTCTTTGATAAACTTGATAATCTCTTTGGCTTTATCCGAAGGGATCCCGCTTTGAATCTCGATAACCTGCTTTACAGAACCACCCACCATCCCGGTCTCAACATCCTTATATTTCAGAGCTAGTAAAGAAACATTTCTTTTGACGCACTTGGTCTGAACCATATCCACCAATGTTTTGAGGCGGTATTCATTTTCGGTTTTAAGGGTGATTGTTTTTTCGGTTTTATCCAGAACGATCGTGCTCACCGAACCCTTAAAATCAAATCGCTGCGCAAGCTCTTTGCTCGCTTGAGTGACAGCGTTGTCCACTTCCTGCATATTGATTTCGCTGACAATATCAAATGTGTGGTCTTTTGAGCCCATATTAGTTTTTAGAAAAAAATGATTTTTTGACAGTTGATCCGATGTCACTTAAATTTTTCACAACAGTGACGCCGCAGGATTCCAAAACTGACATTTTTTCTTGGGCGGTCCCACTAGACCCGGAAATAATAGCACCCGCGTGTCCCATTCGCTTTCCTTTGGGGGCTGTGGCGCCGGCAATAAAAGCCGCGACTTTCTTTTTCATATTATTTTTGATAAATTGACCCGCAAGCTCTTCCTGGTCTCCACCAATCTCACCAATGAGCACAACCGCCTCGGTCTCTGGATCCTTTTCAAACAGCGCAAGAGCATCAATAAAGCTCGTGCCAATCACAGGATCTCCGCCAATGCCAATACAAGTCGATTGCCCGAGCCCCGCAGAAGTGAGCTGCCATACCGCTTCATAGGTCAGCGTTCCGCTTCTCGAAATAACACCCACACTCCCCTTTTTATGAATGTAGCCCGGCATAATCCCGACCTTGCACTCATCAGAGGTAATAATTCCTGGGCAGTTGGGCCCGATGATTCTGGCGTTTTTAGACTTCGCATAATCAACTGCTCGAACCATGTCGAGCGTTGGAATGCCCTCAGTAATACAAACCACAAGCTCAATTCCAGCGTCCACCGCTTCTTTGACTGCGCTCAGCGCAAAGGGCGCAGGGACGTAAAGCATGGAAACAGTTGCACCCGTTTTATCTACAGCCTGTTTGACGCTATCAAAAACAGGTATCGTCCCGACAAGCGTCCCGCCTTTTTTGGGGGTAACACCTCCAACAAGCTGGGTTCCGTATTCCAAACATTTCTGCGCGTGAAAACTACCAGCTTTTCCGGTGATTCCCTGACAAATTACTTTCGAATTCTTATTAACGAGTATGGACATAATTTTTTCGGTGTTCAGCCGCCTTTTGAACCGCTGTTTCAGCGGCCTGTTTAATAGTGGTGCAAGAGTGAATTGCGATCCCTGAGTTTTGAAGCAGCGCCCGACCTTCTTCAACGCTCGTGCCTTCTAGCCTAACGATCAAAGGAACGTGCAACTTTACTTCTTTGGAAGCTTGAACAATTCCATCCGCAATAACATCACACTTCATGATTCCGCCAAAAATATTAACGAGAATCGCCTCAACGCGCTCATCCTGAAGGATAATTTTAAACGCTTCTCGAACCTGGTCGGTGTTTGCTCCACCGCCCACATCCAAAAAGTTTGCAGGCTCTCCACCCGCAAGCTTAATCATGTCCATTGTCGCCATCGCGAGGCCCGCGCCATTCACAAGGCACCCGACATTGCCCGTCATCGAGACATAGCTCAGGTTAAACGCCTTTGCCTTCTGCTCCCGCTCGTCGTACTCGTCGGGGTCTTTCATGAGATTCAAATCTTCGTGACGAAAGAGTGCGTTGTCATCAATCACAATTTTAGCGTCGAGCGCAATAATTTTCTGATCCGGCGTTAAGGCTAGCGGATTAATTTCGCAAATGGCCGCATCTTTTTCGGAGAAGAGCTTTGCGAGATTTGCCGCGACTTGAGCAACCTGCCGGCTAATGTTGTCATTGGCAAAAACAGGCTTTATCCAGGAAAAGAGGAGCTCGTTGCTTGGGAGGTGATCCGGTGAAAAATGAAATTTGTGAATGCTTTCAGGATTTTTACGGGCTACTTCCTCGATTTCAACCCCACCCTCTTTACAGACCAGGATGACCGGGCAATTCTTGTTTCGATCCATGACAATACCGAGGTAATACTCAAGCTGAATCGGTGTGTCCGCCGAAAAGAAAATAGCTCGAACCACTTTACTTTCACCGTTGGACTGATAAGTCGAAAATGGCTTGCCGAGAAATTTTTCGCTAAACGCGTGCGCTTCTTGCGGTGTTTTAACTTTCACAACACCGCCCGCCTTGCCTCGACCACCCATCAACACCTGGACCTTGGCCACCGCGATCGGATTAGCAACTTCTTTAAATGCGCTTTCGGAATCCTCTGCCTTAAAAATTACCGTGCCACGCGATACAGGAACCTGGTAAATCTCTAAAAGCTTACGAGCTTGATATTCTTGAAGTTTCAAACGCCCACTCCTAACCGCTCAAGCTCTGCAATTCCTTGCGTGACTTTAGCTGCTGATGTTGCAAGCCCTTGTTTCTCCTCAGCTGACAGAGAGATCTCAACCACTTTCTCCACTCCCTTTTTTCCGATGCTCGCCGGAACTCCAAAATAGATCCCAGAAATACCGTACTCCCCATTTAAATACGCGCAAACGGGTAGTGTTTTTTTCTCGTCTTTTAAAATCGATTTAACCATTTCACAAACCGAGCTTGCTGGTGCGTAGAAAGCAGATCCTGTTTTGAGAAGCGCTACAATCTCCGCTCCGCCGTCTCGCGTGCGTTGTTCGATTTTTGCGAGCTCGTCAGCCGGAATTAGGCTTTTAACCGGTTTTCCAGAAACCGTGGTCTGACTGGATACGGGCACCATTAAGTCCCCATGCCCACCCAACACAACCGCCTGAACATCCTTACCCGCTACTTCCAGACGCTCGGCTATAAAAAACCGCATCCGAGCCGTATCCAACACGCCAGCCATCCCAAAAACACGTTCTTTTGGGAAACCAGAAAGCTTCTGAGCTAGCTGCGTCATAATATCTAAAGGGTTTGTGACGATGATTAACTTGGACTCCGGCGCAAATTTTTTAACATTCGTCACTACGTCCGAAATGATCTTAGCGTTCATCGACAAAAGATCTTCGCGAGTCATCCCCGGTTTTCGGGGAAGCCCAGCCGTCACCACGACAATCTCAGCGCCCTCAATGTCTTTGTATTCATTCGTTCCGATAATCCGACGGTCATGCCCCTCTACCGGAGCAGCTTCCATAAGATCGAGCGCCTTGCCCTGCGGCATGCCCGGAACTACGTCAAATAAAACGACGTCGCTGATCCCTTTTTCTAAAATTCGCTGCGCCGTAGTAGCACCTACTTGCCCTGCTCCAATCACTGCCGTAAATGGTTTTCTGATTTTCATTGTAAGATTTTTCCTAAATGTTCACTTACTCGTTTAGAATCGGCCTGCCCCTTTAATTTTTCAGTCAAAACTTTCATCATTCGTCCAAAATCTTTTTTGGTGGTGGCATTTTCCTGTAAAGCAGTGGCCTTAACAAGCGTCTCAAGCTCAGCATCGCTCATTTGCGCCGGCAAGTAACTCTCAAGAATCTTCGCTTCTTTCATCTCTTGTTCCGCCAGATCAGAGCGTCCAGCTTTTTGGAATTGATCGATGGATTCCCGGCGCTGCTTAATTTGTTTTTGAATAATGCTTTGCGCGTCTGCATCACTTAACGCGTCCACTTTCTTTTCAATGGCAGCGTATTTGAGAGCAGATTTTAGAAACCGTACCACCGACAGCCGGTCCGCGTCTTTTGAAACCATTGCCGCTTTTAAATCTTGTTCAATTTTAGCAAATAAACTCAAAATTCAAACTCCTTGTAGAAAGGGGGAGCCTGCGCGTCGTCGCAAACTCCCCCGTTCTTTTAAAATAAATTTATTTTTGCTCTTCTTGAGCCGAATTCACTGGAAGCGAACCTGTTTCCGCAACGGCTTGGCCAGTGGTTTGAGCGGTTCCAACAACTGCATCACCGACGATCGCGGGAGCTTGGTCTAATTGGCCCGTCAACACTTGCGCGGTGTTTTCGCCCGTTTTAGCGATCACCTTTTCACCTGTGTTGTTCAATAGATTTCCGGTCATTTCGCCGGTACCCTGAACCGCTTTGACAGGATAATTAAATAATCTTCTAAAAAAACCAGTGACACTCTTTTCAGATTCGCTCGATGCTGCAAATGATGGCGAAACCATGACAAACGAAAAAATTGCAAAAAGAAATATTGCGGTAAATTTGCGGGCGGATTGAAACATTCCAAAACCTCCTTAAGGTGAGTTGAGCAACCCGCGTATTATAGAAAGCAGGGCTTTCCAAGTCAAGCGCTAGCGGTCTTGATCAGTGGAATAATTTCGGTAAGGGGTAAAAATTTCGGGCGTGATGACAAAATCGATCCAACGTCCGTTAAACTCGGAAGAAGTCAGCATGACTTCCAGGTTATAGTTTCCGCCGTTAAGAGACGGTTTGAAGTTCACAAAATCCCGAAGGCTTCTGATTTCAAAATTCTTGATGCTTCCGCCATTTAGAATTTGCCCTTCATCATCGATAGGGACGAATACCCCGCTCACCGTCGTCAGTCCGTGTTTTAAGCTGAGGTACGTGTCAATGAAACCAGCGGCATGATTTTTAGACAGGAAGCGCGCGAGCGTTGCCGGATTCCCCTCTTCGGTCGAGCTGACCTTACCTTTCCATCCAAAAGACAGGTGGATGGGATTTGAAAAATGAATCGCTTGAGCTCCTAGCGCTGACACGTAGGTGTCACTGGAACGCTTGCGCTGAACGTACGGAAAATCGCGCCGCGCGCTACGGAATGGATTGCGTTCGGGATTCCCAAACGCGTCCACAAAGCGAATGGTGTCGTTTAACGGATTGCGCGCCTCAACCGTGAACTGGGTTGGGTACAGCGTCGGCTTGCTAGAACCGGAATAAGCCACAAATTCTTCGTCGGAAAGCGCGAAGCTCGTAAAATCACTGGTAAACTTTGGCGTTAAAATTTCGTTCCAATTTAAATCTTTGAGCGGGCCTTCAATAGCGCGGTTAAAAAGCGTTTCCATGCGGAACGAAGTAACCCCGTCCAGATCCGGACGGCCTGTCCCACTTCTAAGCGTTAGTGATAAAAATTCTACCGTTTGCGCATTCGGTTGAAAAATATACTGATCCACTCGCACGCGGTTTCCGTGCACGTCAGTGAAAACTTTTCCGGTTTGGGAGTCCGCCGCTTTGTCAAGACTAGCAATGGTACGGTCAAACTCGATTTCCGCTTTCATGCGGTCCAACTCTTCACGAATTCTATCGCGTAAAAGCAGAGTCTCCGGGTCTTCTACGCTTGCTTCCCGCTCAAAAGCTTGCCTTGCTGCGTCCTGGGCTGCGGAGCTTGAAATATTTTGTTCGGATTTTTTGTCGTCTTTGGCGTCGTCCTGATTATTGGTTGTTGTGCCGTCAAAGGTGGTGGTTGATTGATTTGAAGACTGACTCGAGGATTGCTCCTCGGTTTCACCCTTTTTGGCGGACGAGGTGTTAATCGTTTGATTCCACGACTCCTCAAGCTTTTTCTTTTCTGATTTAGAAAATTCTCTGGGGGTGGTTGTGGTGCCATCTCCAAATGAGCTGGAGCCAGAATTCTCGCGAACCAACACCTCCAGGCGACTCAGAAGATTCCGGAACATTACGCCCCCGTGAGAATCCGAAACAAAAAGCTCGCTATAGGGCTTTCCAGATTGCCGGCCGGCGCTCAAATAAAAAATAGTCCCTCGCACGGCGGCGACCGCTGTCGGAGTCGTCACCTCAAAACGTGAACCCTTTTGAAGCTTTCCAATAGTTGCTTTTAACTTTCCGGTCTCTAGCACAAAAAGACTCGAACGCGTTTTAAGAATGTTGTTCACCGTCGCATCATTCACAACAAGTGTCGTATTCGGTCCAAGCTCTAAAGAGGTTTTGTTCTCGAGCGTCATCCGGCAACTCCCCGACATTGTTCGTATGGAGTCACCTAAACTCACCTTTGTGTTTTGGGTGGCCGGAGAAAATACATCTTCTCCTTTTTTCTTGGTAAAAACTTCTCCGCGGACGTCTTCTAGGAATATTTTCTGCTCGGAGATTTGGGTTGACCCTCCGGTTGCATTCGACGAAAGAATTGAGGTGGCGGCTAAGGGCGTCACGGCATTTGTGTTGTCCGCGCAGACTGCCCCAAGCGGGTAAAAGCTTAAAACAGCGGCAATGAAGAAGCGTGACAGAGTCGATTTATTGAATTTCATAGGCGGAATTATATCATATTTACAGATGGGGGTTCCTCTTTTATAATCACGCCATGTCAAAACTCACCGTATGGGCTAGGCGCGTCCTTTGTCTCTCTGTTGTGAGTTTCTCGATACTGGCCGGCTTTGTTACACAAGCTCTCCCCTCTAACGCCGGGAGCGGTTTTGTGTACTTAATGGACGCTGAATTGTTGGGCGGCTATTCTAAAATTCCCGGCAAAGACGGCATCACCTCTACCTCTGACCGGTGGTCCATTTCTCCGAATTATAAATTCAACGATAAAATTTTATGGATCAATCTCTACGCGGGAACATTTGAAAGAATCATGCAAGTCGTGGCTCAGGAAGAAGGTGGCCGCCTTTCAAGTGACACGTTTAGCGAAAGTTTTTATTCGGCTTTTAAAATCGAGTTGAATGAGCGGTGGTCAATCCGGCCCCTCTTTTTTGCAGATTGGGTATTTGTGGATGAGACCAAAGATGAAAGTCTTGGAAACGGCCTTTATGATTATAGGGATATCGGTGGCGGCCTTGAGTCCACGTGGGTCACTCTCCAAGAAAAAGATCTGAAGCATGAGTTTCGACTGGGCTACCGCTTTTTCAAGCGCGAATACCCGAATTTCCGCTCTCTACTATCTTTATTTGACCCCAACGGTTCGACCGAAGTGAATGAAAAAGATTTTTACGGCCACAAATTGAGCGTTGGCTTTGAATCTCAATCCCGCGATCAATGGTCCTGGGCAGTGGAGGCCGCCACGCTTTACAAAGATTTCACCGACAAGCTGACTATAAACTCGAGCGGCATCCGAACATCGGATCTACGCCAAGATTGGCTCGAAGTCGTAAGCGCTAACGCGTCCCATCCCCTCAATGAAAATTTTCGGGTAAAATTAGACACTCAATTCTCCTTCAATCTCAGCAATTTGGATTTTTATGATACTCACAATACACTCACCCTCGCTGATGACAATTTCATTAAAAACTATTTTGATTACATCCTGTTTTCAGTTGGGCCAACTTTGATTTACCGGAAAGAAATTGAGAAGAACGAAGCGCTGGTGCTTTCGGTGGGATACCGTTTTCAAGTCCAACATTATCCCGGGCGCAAAGCTCAGGATGCTGCCGGCCTTTACCAATCAAATGATCAGGAAGACTTAAACCACGTCTTTCAAGGGAGATTGTCGGTGCCGATCAACAAAAACTTTTCCTGGGTGACAAGCTACGCCTACACTTTAGCGCGTTCGAATCAAAAATTTGAAAATTTCTATCTTTACTCTTACGACAACTGGAATGTTTTAAGCGGGGTTTCGTTTAACTATTAGTCTCAAGCTCGATCTGGTACAGAGCAGAATCTCTGGGATCGGCATTCGTCAAAATCAAACAGACATTTTTCAAGTCGTTTAGAACAAGTCCTTTTTTCGTTAAAATTTTTCCAATTTCAAATTGTCCGCTTTCTGCGTTTTCAATCCAATAACTACCGCCTCTCGTCGTGAAAACAGCTTGAACCAAAAGCGGCTTCGTATTTTCAAGAGTCCTAACTTGGATCGATGCGTCCTCGTGGACCGAATTATCGAAACTAATTTCCGAGTAGTCCGTCGCCCATGCCGCAACATCCGCCTGGCGCGTACTGTCTCCGGCAATCGCAATCCCGGAATCATCCGCCTCACTTGCTTCCCAATGACCCACCCAGTCGGTCTTACAAATTTTGCCGAGGAATTCTTGTTTATTTTTCCCACTCTCCAGATAAAACCCGTCGCTCGATGCCGTTAAGCGCGTGCGTGCCACTTCCTTTAAATAACGACTTTGGCCCTTTAATCCAAAATCCTTAAGCCATACAGTCACTGCGTATTTCTTGAGTAAATTTTCAATCGTCATCCCTGAAACTTCTTCCAATGATTTTGCAAATGTTTCAAGACTCGCTCCACGAAAGGTTCGGCTTAAACGCTCGATGGCGGTCATTCCAAAGTGCTGATCAAAAAACCTCCAAAACAGAGCGTTCTCGTACCGCAAGTCCATAAACCCTTGATCCGGATAACGCATGAAAAAGTTAGAGCCACCCCTCGAGAATCGTACTTTATCGACCAACACCTGCTTAAACCCTTGTGAAAAAAAGTCGTGCTCTGCCCCCGCAAATGTTTCGAAGTAACGCGCCAAACCCTCAACGTACCAATCGGCTTTTAGGGTCTTACCCGACTCTTTGTTTAAATTTTTATTGTAGTAAAAAATGATGGTGTGGAGCATTTCATG
The DNA here is from genome assembly GCA_964606485.1 of uncultured Planctomycetia bacterium. Lineage (GTDB taxonomy): Bacteria > Omnitrophota > Gorgyraeia > 2-02-FULL-51-18 > 2-02-FULL-51-18 > CAZSGP01. Next base: position 207,251 of record CAZSGP010000003.1, read on the forward strand.
GATAAGCGTCCCGCGTAGATCAGTCTCCACATTGCGCGTGCCGAGCGGCGACGGATTGACTCGCTCCCAACTCTTGATAAACTCCCCGTAATTGGATGGGATAAAAATGACGGCCTCAAATTCTGTTTCAGAATTTTTAACCGTGTTAAAACAGGGGGCATCTTTAAATGACAGACTATTTAGCCCTCGCCCCTTGAATGGATTATCGGTCGACGGGTCCCCCAAATAAATGTCAATCACACGATCCGGATCCACCGCAAACGAAGCGTCTGCATTCGCAAAGCTATAACCTTTGCTATTAAAGCCCTGAAATTGAGTAATGGTTTGATAAGCGTTTACGGCGGAGTCGAGTACTTGTCTTGCAAAAAGCGCCGCCTCTCGAGATGACGAAAAGTCGCGGTCCATAAAATGTATTTTTATCCCCACACCGTCTTCAAAAAAATATTCAAGCACCTTTTCCACGCTTTTGCCCTGAACATCTCCGAGCGTTGGCGTCGCTTGAAACAAAACCTTGCCATCTGCAATTACAACCAGCGGTCCCGAAAAATTATCCTGGGCCGGCACGAGTCTCAACCGACCCGAACCGTCCGCGCCAAGCGTCATCACCCAAACTGTTTTTCCGTTTAAATCCCTTAGATACTCTTTTTTTCCGCTTTCGGTTTCAACGTAGGCGCTGACCGGAATTTGGTCGCCTGGCTTCCAATTCAAATCCCTTGCTTGCTGGGATTGAACATCCAAAACTAGGGGCGTTGAAAGCTTTGCGGCAGTCAGATTAATTTCGCTAAATGAGCCATCGGAGGCGTACACACAAGTCGAAAATACCGGGAGAAATCCCAGTAGGGCGAGCCCAAGAAAATTTTTTTTAAGGAGACTTTTTAAAATCATGTAATAAGATTACATGACAAATCTTAACAATTCAATGCAAGAACCTAATATTTTTTCAGGACCTTCAGTTCAGGATTAAGAACGGTGGAGGGATCTTTTGGAACCTCAAAGCTTCTAAGCTCGAAGTGTATGTGTGGCAACGTGTTAGGATCGTTAGCGTTACCAGTCTTTCCGATGTTTCCGATGACTTTTCCGAGGGGCACCCAATCGCCCTCCTGTACATTTATTCTGGATAAGTGCGCGTAGACGGACAACCACTCCCCGGAGGGGTGAAGAATTTTTACAACGTTCCCATAGCCTTTTTCTTCGGCCGCGACGAGCACTCGACCGCTCTTAGAAGCCATTACAGGGTCTCCGATGGCGGATAGATAATCTACGCCTTGGTGCGTCCGACCCCCATTGCGAGAAGCCCCATAATGACCCTTTCCCCCGCTATCCTTTCGAATGGTGAGAGTGTTTTGAGCCGGGTTAATAGGCGCTTGAAAATAAGGCTCAGTTCGAAGAAAAAAAACATCTTCCTGGTGCTTAATCAACGGTTTTGAGCAAAAAAGAGCTCCACCGATGGCCAGAAAAAGAAGCCCTAAGAATATTCTCAGAGGTTTAAACCCGCCCGCAAAAGCGCGACGAGAAGAATTCCGATCACGATTCCTAGGAAGGTCGCGCGATTAAGGTTAATGGAAAATGGTGAGAACATAATGGTAGGATTCTATCAAAAAAGAACCCCGTTCGTCCAATTGGACGAACGGGGCGGGTTTCCAAGAAACCGCTTTTTAGGCCCTGCTTATTTAATGTGAATCATCTTACCGCCAAACACAACGGCCAGAATCACGATCACCGCTAGATGCGGAGTCAGTTGCGGCGTAAAGAGAAGCCCCAACGTCACACCTACGAGCAGTCCCGTTAAAAGGTCATAACGAAACATAGAAATCACCTCCTGCTTACGCAGAAAATGCTTCAAACCCCTGCTTCGATAGGCTCTCCCCCTCTCCTTGGAGACACGCTCTCTCCTAATTCAAGTATACCTGGGGGAAACTCGCAAACAAGAGGGGCTAAAATTTGCTTAAAAGCCATTTTCCAATCCGCACATAAACTTCCTGGCGGATAGATTCATTGAGTAGTTCGTGGAAAAAATTCTCGTACACCTTAAGCTCTTTATCGGGACTCGACAGTTCGTGATAAAAAAGAACGGCTTTGTCGCGGCTCACCACAGGGTCATTCCCAGCCTGAATCAATAGAACGGGCGCTGTGATGGCTTTGGCAATCTTTGGCCGCTTGGAATACGCTTCTTCCATCAGGCGATACAATTTGAGGCTAAGTTTATGGCTAATCAGGCGGTCGCTTACATATTCTCTTAAAATTTCAGGGTCATGCGTCAACATTCGAGGGCGAATACCCGTGTCCAGGCAAACCGAAGCAAACAGATAAGAAAGCATTCTAGCGAGCCATCGTTTCCAGAATGGCACTTTTAAAGCCACGCCAAAAATTGGAGAACTCAAAACCAGGCCTTGTATTTTTTTGGATTTTAATTTAGAGACATAAAGGCTCGCGATTAAACCCCCAAAGCTATGGCCCATTATAAAAAGGGGTTTCCCCGGGAATTCGGCACTCGCGAGTAGGGTGACCGCCTCCAAATCTTTTTCAAAATCAGAGAGATGATTTGCAAACGTCCGCAGCCCGCCACTTTTCCCATGTCCTCGCAAATCAGGCAAAAAACTCACAACGCCCATCTCGGAAAGATAGTCTGCAAACCGGTGATACCTTGCTCCGTGCTCCCCCATTCCGTGTTGAATAATTAAAACAGCTCGAACGGGCACCTGCGAATGATTGCGTCCATAAGAAAGCGGTGTTGCGTCAAAAGCGAGTAGCTGGTTTTGTGACCACATAGGATTTATTAACTGCCGTGCGAATAAAGCGCTAGCAGCGCCTCTTTGTGGCGAGAAATCACCACGTCTCGTTTTATTTTGAGGGTCGGGGTGAGCTCCCCTGAGCTTTGCGAAAAATCATTCTCAAGCAGAATAAAATATTTAATTTTTTCATAATTCGCTAAGTTTTTGGAGCATTCTTCAACGTGACTTTCTATAAACCGGTAGATTGCCGGATTTTTTAACAAGGACTCATAAGTGGTGAAAGCGATCTTCTCTCCCTGTGCGTAAGCAAGGAGCTTTTCTTTGTCTGGAACGAGCAGCGCCGTTAAATAATTTTTACCTTCGCCAAACAAAACGCATCTCAAAATATAAGGGTCGCTCTCAACGCTTTCCTCCACCACGCGGGGAACCACTTTTTTACCGCCCGAGGTGACGATCAGCTCTTTCTTTCTGCCGGTAATTGTCAAAAAGCCATCTTTATCGATCAATCCCAGGTCGCCGGTATGAAACCACCCTTGCTTCAAAACACTTTCCGTCTCTTCTTTTTTATTCCAATAGCCCTTCATCACACAAGCGCTGCGGGTGGAAATTTCGCCCTCGGGCGTAATCTGAACTTCAACGCCATTTAAAACAGGGCCCACGGTTCCAAATTTAAATTTTTGCTCTAAGTTTACCGCAATCACGGGGGACGTCTCTGTAAGCCCGTAGCCCTCAAGAATCAACACCCCCATGTCATAAAAAAATTCCGCTACTTCACGAGCGAGTGGCGCGCCACCCGAAACACAAAAACGCACATTCCCGCCAAGCCTCTGCTTGAATTTACGGTAAACAAGTCGCTCGGCGAAAAAAATCTCCATCCAAAAAAGAGGCCCGAGTGATTTGCCATGGCTTCGAGCCAAGCGTTTTTTCTCCCCCAGGGACTTTGCCCAGTAAAACAAGCCGCGCTTAGCTGGGCTTGCGGTTTTGACCGCCTCAAGCACCTTATCTTTTATTTTTTCATAAAAGCGCGGGACACCCAAAAGAAAGGTGGGCTTGGCTTCGAGCATATTCACAGGAACTGTTTCCATACTTTCAGCATAAACAATGCTCGCTCCGGTATGAAGCATTAGGTAATAGCCCGCCATCCGCTCAAACACATGACATAGGGGCAAAAAAGACAAATGCCTGTCACTCTCGTGAATCTTAAAAGCCTTTTCGCACGCAATGACGTTCGCCAAAAAATTACCATGTGTCAGCATGACACCCTTGGGCGGGCCGGTGGTCCCGGAAGTGTATATAATAGTTGCTAAGGTGTCGGGCCCTAGTGTGCTCACAGTCTCGCCGATGCACTGGGAAGCATCCGCCAATTTTTCCAGATCTTTGATTAATAAAAGCGGAATTGAAAAATGTTCTTTCATTAGAGCGAGCGACGCGTCAAAAATAATAATAAATTTTAAATTTGGCAGGTTCTTCTGAATGGGTAGGATTTTTTCAAGCAAAGCTTTGCCGGAAACTGCTAGAACCGAGGACTGAGAGTCTTCTAAGATATACTGAATTTCAGCCGAGGCAAGCGTCGCATAAATTGGAACCGTTACAGCGCCCAAGCTTAGAGCCGCCAGATCCGTCAGCGCCCACTCAGGACGATTCTCGGAAAAAATGGCAACCCGATCCCCAGACTTCAACCCATTTGCGGCAAGTCCTGCAGACAAACGGTTTTTTTGTTCATAGAACTCTTCCCAGCTAACCGAAAAACTTTGCCCGCCGCTTTTAAAAAAAAGAGCTTTTTTTTGTCCGTTTTTCTTAGAGGCCCTCTCAAGAAGTGCCGGTAAGTGCTGGGGGGTCATAAACTTCCCTGCGCAGAGACCAGCGCTTTAATTTTAGCGATTTGCTTCATCGTGTCTTCCTCGCCTTTTCGAATCAGTCTCTGCGGCTTATAAAACTCCGCCCAATTGGTGCTTGCTACGACCGGGCGGATCAACACATCCGCACCCAAGCTTTCAATTTCCGAAATTTCAGTTTCCATCGTTTGAATCGTATTCATCAAGACGTCAAATATATTGGCTCTAAAAGCATTCCCAATGCGTCTTTTTAGCTTGTAAAAAAACTGGGAGACGATATTCTTTTGGCGCATAAGCTTAGCTTGTTTTTCCTCAAGCTCCTCGTCAAAAATCCTTTTTTCCAACATGTCTTTCGATGAAGGAAATACATTTACCGCTATAATTTTATTTGCACCGGCCGCTTGCGCAGCGTGGACCGGCAAAGGACTTAAAATTCCGCCATCGATCACCACATCCCGATTGTTCATCAGAACCGGCGTAAAAATTGCAGGGATCGCAATGGAGACGCGCACCGCATCTGACACAAAACCAGAATCAATCACCATCGATCGGCGCGTCGTCAGATTGGCTGCCATTATTTTTAAGGGTATGCGGCAATCATCGAACGTTTTATCACCCAAATGCTTGCGGTATTTTTTCATCACCAATTTTCCCGCAAAAAAACCTCTAATTGGAAACAAATTAAAGTCTAGAAGCCGCACCAAACTCCATGGGCCATTCATTTCAGTCGCAGCCCCCTCAATTTCATCTGCGGTTCGCCCCACTGCATAGAGCGCCCCAACTAGCGCGCCAATACTTGAGCCAGCAATGATGTCGACCGGTATTTTTTCCCGCTCCAAAACTTTTAAAACTCCGATATGCGCTAACCCTAGGGCGGCGCCGCTACCCAAGACCAACCCGACCAAATTCCCGCTAATCCTTCGGGCAATATGACGCACCACTCGAGAATAGTCCGAGTCAGGATCTTCCGCGCAATAAGGATTGGCAGATGCCCAATCGACCGGCGTCTCTGAAATCGCTGGCAGGGAGTAGCAAAAACGACTCCCAAACAATTCGCGTCTGGCCGTGGCTGTCGTACGAATTCCCATGAACACTTCATGGATCACGATGGATACTTTTTCCTGCGCAAAAGATAAATTTTTTTGGACATCCTCCACTAAACCCTGCACTTCCGTAATATTATTAATGGAGCTATCGGTTACAAAATAAACAGAGTCTGACTGGGAAATCATTTTTTGAGCAATCGAGTCCATAAATCCAGGCAAATCTAAGAGAATGAATCGATACTCTGCAGCCAAATGATTTAAAAGCGATAAGACGGCATCGTCGCTGGATGGACCCGTTTCATCGTAGGCCACACTCAACACATCAAATCCTAAAGGATGCTTAAATAAAAATTCGCTTACAGAACCGTTGGACTGAGAACCTTTGATATCTCCGTAGCTTGAAAGCTTGGCTCGTTTATTTTCTAGAAAGCCAAAAGAGGACTCACTCTCAGAGCGACACATTTCAACTAAGACTGCCTTTTGATGCGTTTCGTGAAATAGACTTGCGCAAAGATTGAGCCCAAAAGACAGTCGGCCATTTTTTCTTTGGTTAGAAAAAAGAGAGATCACATCACTTTTAACGAGCCACTTCTGCTCTTGGGCTGACCCGGTGAGCCGCGCGCTCAGCCGCTTGCTGATTTCCAGAGAAATGGAAGCATTATGCTCGATGGTTTTTTCAAAATCTTCTTTTTTAAGAACAAGTAGGAGTGTATCTGAAAGAGCTTGGACGGATGCGGAGTGTGGCTCCTTAGTTAGAATCGACATTTCTCCAAAGTAATCTCCGCGGCGCAAATACGCCAAAACCTTCTTTTTGCCCTGGGAATCTGCGTGAACCTCGAGGCGTCCGGAAACCACCACGTAAAAACTTTCACCCGCTTCCCCTTCCCGGTAAACCGTTTCATCTTTACGGTATTCCGTCAGGCGCATGAGCTGGCTAATAGATTTTATTTCCCAGGAACTAAGGCTTGAAAAAAGCGGACAAAGAGATAAGAGGGCTGCCTTGTCAATTTTTTGGAATCGCGGGCTTTGCTCCGGGATAAGATGGTTGTCCATCTTATGGGGCAAGCCGTTTCTGGATATATTTCTGTAACTTTTCTTCGTCGGCGGGCTTAAGATCTGAAAAAAATAAAGCCAAATAAATTTTGCTACTCAATAAGTCTTTTTCTTTGCGGACGACAACCCCGTCCGTCCGAATGCGCATGCTTTTACCAAGTTCCAACACAAGCTTCACCTTGGTCATGAGCGCAATGTCCTTATCCACCAAACACATTACGCCGCTCATGCTAATATTAACGGTCCGCGCCTCGACCTCGTAACCGTTACACCCTATCTTAAAAGGCAAACTCTCTTCGATGCGAACCGAACGGCGTCTATCCAAAATTTTTTTGGGGGTTCTCATCGCAGAGAGTTTATCAGGTTATGCAGGGTTCGCAGCTTTAGCTTCGGATCCTTCGGCTTTTTTCTTTTTATCTGCTTCTTGCTTCAGATAAATCTTAAAATTTTTCTTGTTCGAAAAATATTTTCCATCGCGATAGTACCAATCTTTGCGACGAATACGTTTGTTTGATTGCGCGCAATTGGTCGGACGCAATTTTTTCTTTTTTACTTTTTCTGCCCCAGCCGCAACTGCCGTTTCTGCCGGTTTCTTTGCTTCTTCTGCCATTTCAAACTCCTTGTTTGGTTTCCTAAGTGCCCGATATTCTCAATGAGATTGACTTTAAAATCAAGACGATTTTTTATTCTTCTTAAGCCACTCCTGGTAAGCATACTCCAAGACCCTAGCGCGATCACTGGGATTAATTTTGGTGAGCTTGAGTCCGGCCTCCAAACCATCCGCCCATGCGATCTTACCCGTCGCGAAAACCGGGAGATTGTCTCCTGGGACATTCAGCGAAAGTTCGAGCATTGTCCCAATAGGAACCGGTTCCCTTAATTCCACCCGCACACCCTCACGACTCAAATCCTTAGCCAGTGCTTTCCCAAAAATAGGATTAAGTGTTAGAGAGCGGTATTCTAGATTAACGGGTGTATTAAAGCGTATAAACTTGCGCCGTTCCGCCATTCTTAATCTCCTTTAAAGTACCGAACCAAGTCGCTTTTCAAAAAACGGTAGTTATCCCCTACTTTTTTTCCTGGGATGCGCTTGGCTCGAACTAATTTGTAAAGCGTTTGCCGACTAATACTTAAAAAATGACACGCGTCCTCGGTGGTTAACGCCTTATCCTCTTCTTTGTCGTGAGCAATAGTTTGCTTAGCCATTTCAATATCATACAGAAACGAGAACTAAATTGTCAATAAATTAATAGATTAGTTAATACTGGTTAAAAAAACATCAAAACCTTATCAATTCTTTCATTAGCAGACAAAAAAAATCCGCCCTTGTGGGGCGGTTAATAAAGTTCTGAACTCTTAGAATACGTACTCAGGCTCTAGAATGGGCTTGTAATCTTCGGGTAAAGGAAATGGAAAAGTCGCAATCTCATAAATCCCGGCGCCGGTTCTAACTATTGTCATTCCGGCACCCTTGGCAACTCCAAGCGTGACGCCGGCTAACGCGTTGCTCTCAACACTCGTATTATAAATATTTTTAGGGAGCTCTACCCAACCAGTAAGAGTGTTTGCAACGCCTCGACCCAGTTTTGTGAAAGGATCTTGCGCAAAACACACTGCCGTGGCAGACAAAACCATCACGCAAATGCTCAGAACTACAAACCCGCGCAACAACTTCATTTCTTTGGTGTCTCCTCTATGCGGCTTATCATATTTAAAAAGCATTTGTCTGTCAACCCTGATGTTTGCTAGAATGCCTCTCAAGAGGAAAAACATGTACGAGTCTTTCTACGATCTCAAAGAAAAACCGTTCACCATTACCAGCAACCCATCGTTCCTCTATCTCAGCAAGAGGCACAAGGAAGCGCTCTCGTCGTTACTCTTTGGTATTCATCAGCGCGTTGGTTTTATCGAAATTACCGGTGAAGTTGGGACCGGTAAAACAACCTTGTGTCGCGCTCTACTCAATCAGCTGGACGAAAAAATTAAAACCGCATTTATTTTTAATTCCCATCTAACGGGCACCGACCTCATCCGAACCATCATAGACGATCTAGGAATTAAATCAGCTAGCAAAAACCGCGGCGCCCTCTTTCAGGCGCTCAATAAATTTTTAATTGATCAGCTTGCACTCAACAACAACGTCGTTCTTATTATGGACGAAGCTCAGAATTTTAGCTCAAAGGTTTTGGAGCAAGTGCGCATGCTTTCGAACTTAGAAGCTGAGAACCAGAAACTCATTCAAATTATCTTAGTGGGACAGCCGGAGTTGAGAGAAAAACTGAAAAGTCCGTCGCTGCGCCAATTGCGTCAAAGAATATCCGTCCGTTATCACATTGAAGCGTTAACGGAAGAGGAGGTCCCCTTTTACATTCATCACCGCTTAAAACACGCGGGGGCCGATGGTAGCGGGCCAATTTTTAACGCCGAAGCCATTCGGGAAGTATATAGTTACTCAGGCGGCATCCCCCGCCTGATCAACATTGTCTGCGACAAGGCGCTTCTCATGGGTTATGTTCACGAGAATCGCTCCATTGACGCTGAAACGATACGAAGAAGCATCATCGAGATCGAAGGAGGAGTTTCGTCATGAGCATTATCAATGAGGCCTTAAAAAAAGCAATTCGTGAAAAAGAGCAAACGGTTCCCAATATCACCCGCACTCATCTTGAAAAAACACTGATGCCGAGTGTTGAGTCGCGTAAATCTAGAGTAAACTGGGGACCTATTTTTATAACGCTGGTTCTGCTACTCATCACAGCGCCCATTTTGGCACCCATCTTTACAAGTCCATTCAAAAATTCAAAAAGTGCAACACCCGAAACACTTCTCTTAGCGGATCTTCCTGCTGAGGCGTCTTCGAGCAACAAGAAGGCTCAGTTTGGCGTGGAAGAAGCACCGCTCTTTGGTCAGACTCAAGCCATGCGTCCTTCATTTTCCTCAGGCTATCTCAATCTGACCGGGGTGGTGAGCGCAGAAGACGGCTCCTACTGCATCATCAACGACAAGGTTTTAAAGTCGGGGGATTATGTGGGTGGCGCGAAGGTAACGTCCATTCAGTCAAACACGGTGAAGCTTAACTCCAACGGCCAGGACATCACCCTGACCATCGCTAGATAAATCAGGCTTTTCTTTTTTCGAGCGCTCTTAGGACAAGATCCGTCGAGACATTTTTCTGGATCGTCGTTTTGGCCATTTTTACAGGCAGAACAAAGCGATTCTTACCCGCTTCGGTCTTTTTATCGTATCCCATGGCATGCATGATATTGGCACTCGAAAGACCTTTAAAATAAATGGGTAGACCGTAACGCACAAGAAGCTTTTCAAGTCTTTGCCCAAGCAAAGGATCCTTTAGAACCCCCAACTCTTCGGCAATCGAACAAGCCACCAACATTCCAATGGAAACCGCTTCGCCATGAGTGTATTGATTGGAGAATTCGGACGCAGCCTCGATCGCGTGCCCGGCCGTATGGCCAAAATTTAAAATAATACGGATATTCTTTTTATCGGTCTCATCTTTTTCAACGACGTTGGCTTTCATTTGCGCACAGCGCGCAATCACATGCTCGAGCAATGCGTGATTTTTACGGAGGCTCGCTAGTGTATTTTTTTCTAAAATGCTAAATAAAGATGAATCCCCAATCACTCCGTATTTGATCACTTCAGCAAATCCGTCGCTCCAGTGCCGGTCAGGAAGCGTTTCGAGCGTCTGAGTGTCACTCAAAACAAATGCCGGCTGGTAAATGGTCCCTAGGAGATTTTTTCCTTGTGGCAAATCAATTCCCGTTTTCCCGCCAATTGCTGAATCCACTTGCGCTGTCACTGTTGTTGGAATTTGAACAAACGGCACTCCTCTGCGGTAAACGGATGCCGCAAAACCCGTTAAATCCCCCACCACTCCCCCGCCAAGCGCAATCAGAAATAGAGATTTATTTTTCCCATCACAAGAAGCCATTTTTTCAAGGAGACTTGTAAAGGTCTGCTGAGATTTGGCTTCTTCGGAGCTTTTTTTGGTGTTAGCCAAAAAAAGAGACGTGCCAATCCCTGCGGAATTCAGCACTTTCGTAATGACGGGAAGCCGGTTTTCGGCGACTGCATCTTGGGTGACAATGAGAGCGTTTTTTTGGGAAACATTCTGACGCTTTAGAAGAGCTGGGAGCTCGCGAAACAAACGCCTTCCGATCACAATCGGATAAGCGCGCTCACCTAAGCGCACCTGAATCTTTTTCATTTAACCGATCACACTTCCCGACGGCAATGAACCGTCGAGCGTGAGAAGCGATAAACCTTCGGGCCCTTTGGCCGCTAAAAGCATGCCCTTAGACTCGACCCCGCGAATAACCGCGGGTTCGAGATTATTGACAATAACAATAGTTTTTCCGACCAAGGATTCTTTGGTGTAATACGCTTTGATGCCCGCGACAATCTGACGGGTTTCAGGGCCAACCTCGATGGACAATTTCCATAAACGGTCAGCGCCGGGGATTTCTTCAGCGCTTAAAACCTTTGCGGTTCTAAGCTCTGTTTTCTTGAAATCCTCAAAAGAAATCATTTACTTCTTATCGGATTTTGCAGCAGCTCCAGCGGCAGGCTTACCCGCGGCGGCGCCTTTGGCGGCGGCAGGAGCCGCGGCTGTGGCGGCAGCGCCCGGAGCGGCAGCCGTAGCGTCAGCGGCTACTTTCTCTTTCTTAATCTTCAGCTTCTGCTGCTTGACTTTAACAAGACCCAAAACCGTCTTCTGGTCGTCCCAGAGATGGCGATCCTTCAAAACCTTGAGCCGCTCATGTCTTTTAAGAACCGAGCGATGTTTCGACATACCACTGGAACGCAAACTAGAATGAATAGACATTGAAATCCTCCTTAAAGTGTTTCCATACAGCGAGTTACCGACGTCTCAAAAAACTGCCCTTATAGGCCGAACCAAATACTTTTAAGTCTTTTTTGGCATGCTCCTTGGTCATATACTGACCCGCGCATACCTGGTAATAGTCCCCGCTGGGAATAATGAAAGAGTAATAACCTTTTTTCCTTAATAATGCAACTTCTTTTTCTGCTAGCGCCTGCCCGCGATACGTGCACAACTGGATGGTATACGGCTTATTGAGATCCGTTAAGAGCTGTGCCGCGCTAGTTGCTTTGCTGCTAGCAGGTGGTTCGGTCCTAGCAATCGGTTGCGACGAGGCCGCGCTTGACCGCGAAGAAGTCGTGAATGAGGTTGGAAAAGTTGCCGCACTGCGCGTTGCGGTGGGCGCAGCCGCTCTGGCCGGTAAAGTAGAGGTGGGCGAGCTCGGCTCGATCATCGCTCTAATCGATTTCCCTCTAAGAACGCCCAAAAAAAAGATAAAGCAGCAAGCGAGAATCACCACAATTCCATACAAGACAATCTGCTCAGAGTTCGTGCTAATCAGCACGGGCCGCTGACTACGCGATAAAAATTGGAGCTTCCCCTGTTTCTGCGAAGAGGCTGCACCTGAAAATTCTTCGAAAAGCTCCTGCTGATTTTCTTGTTCTAATTTGTCCATTTTTTTATTAGATCACAAAACTACTGCCACTGAAAATGAAAAAATGGTCCCAGACGCCCCAGGACCGTTAACGAGTTCTTGCGATAAATAATGCGAACCTCTCGCCATCCACCCGGCCGAGCGATCATCCTCGAGCGTACCTGACGCGGAAGCTCTTCGTAAAAACGGTCAGAAACTCTTAAAACCAAATGCAAAACCCTCATTTTTTGGTTTTCTAAATCGATGCCGCCCTTTAGGATAAGCTCATTCGACTCCCAACCTAAAATTCTAACCACCATCTGGTCGCCTTGCCGGACTCCTAAAAAGCGGAGATTGCTGATTTTGGCGCTGTCTTCCAAAAACTTATCCAATGACAAGGGGCCGATCGGAAACTTTCGCACAAATGCTTTTGATAAAACAGCATCCCGCGCTGAAAAAATGGCTCGCGTCCGCTTCCCCGCCATCGCTTCGATGGGTCTAAATTTAAGACTGGCTCCAGAAACCCTCACCCAAGATTCTCCTTCGGGAGAAAAGTAATCTAACGATTCAAGTCTGAGATCTGAATACCGTATAAGCGATATTTTTTCGGCTTTAATGGGAATTCCGGCAGCGCGCGAAATCCGATTTGAAAAAAGCGAGTCAAGCCACTGCCCCCTTACAGGGGTCACATAAAAAAGCACGAGACAAATCGCGGCAACAATAAAAAATGAAGCTAGAATTTTTCGAATCACGCTAGAAACTTATGGAAATCTTCTTTTTTGGCGCGGCGCGCAAAGACCTCCACGACCTTTGGATCAAACTGCGTGCCGGTATTCCTCAAAATTTCTTCAACCGCCTCATTCCAGGAGGCTCGCGTGCGATAAGGCCGCCCCATAACAATCGCTTCAAACGCACTGATCACTGATAAAATCCGGGATCCAATCGGAATCTCTTCCCCTTTTAATCCTTTGGGATAGCCCGTGCCGTCAAATTTCTCCCGAAGATGCAAAATCACCGGAACCACCGGTTTTAAGTTTTCAAAGGACTGGACGATCTTAGCTCCTTTAAACGGGTGCTCTTTTAAAGTTTTATATTCTTCACCCGTCAGCTTCGTGGGTTTCTTTAGAATTTCGTCCGGAATTCCAACGCGAGCTGTGTCTTTTAGTAGTGTTGCGTAATGAAGCGCCTGAATCTCGTCATCTCTCAACCTCAACTCTTCGGCGATCTTAAGCGCTAACTTTAAAAATTCTTGAGGGGGTGGTGAGTTGGTGCGCGTTCCCATAATCTCCGCAAGCGACTGAATGGTTCCGAGCGTGACTTTTTTCTGATCTTCATAGGTTCTGGCATTTTTAATCGCAATAACAGCCTCTTCGGCCAAGGTTGAAAGAATCTCTTGGTCAAAGTGATTGAATGGCGATTTATCTTTTTTTCGCGAGGCCAGCACGACTCCAACCACGTCCTCGTCGATAAGCGGCGTACAAATAAATTTTTTACGGAGCACATTTTGAGCGGCTGTCGATGCCTTAGCGACAAAAGCGTATTCTGAGATCTTCGTCTTTCCGATCGTTCCGCTCTTTTTTGGATAGCCCACGAGCGCCTTACAAACAAGCCCGGGCTTCGATGCTTCGCGGCTTGGATCTTTCTCTAAAAGATAAATGGCGCACCGCTCCGCGCGCAAGACCTGCGCCGTCAAGTGAGCAATGCGGGAAATAAGCTCGTTTAAATCAAGGGTCGAATTAATAATCCGGTGAACGGTGTGCACGGTCGAGAGCGCTACTGCGCGGGGCCTCAAAGTCGCTGAAAGCCGCTCAAGCTCATCCGACTTAAACGAATTCTCTTTTATGAGCTGAATATGCGCTGCTAGCAAATTTAGGGCTTCCTGGTTTGGCTCGTTTCCATCGAAACTGAGACCTAAATAACCAGTCACTTTCCCAGAAAAAATAAGCGGTATGCAAAAATGGGGTTGGGAAAAACCGGTTCTAAAGAAAAAAGGCCTTAATTCTTTGGCTCTTTTTTTGAGATGCGTATAGATTTTCCCGGACAAACTAAACTTCCGACTGCGGGGATCACTCCAAATTAATGAGGAATAATGCAAGAAATGACTTTTTGTTTTCGATGAGGGCCCGTTGGGTTTTGGGGTTATCCACCAAAACGGGCTTCCTAGAAGCGGGTCGAAGAGCGTCCTTGTTTTTTTAAGCGCCTCTTGTCTTATGATTGACTGAAAAATTTCTTTATCGGATTTCATCAAACCTTCTCATAGGGTTCGAAAAATTTTTTATACTCATCTTGAGCGTAGCGGTCTGTCATTCCTGCAATATAATCGCATATGACGCGATGCGCACCTTCTTTTTTTAATCGCTTCTGGCTGCCGGGCGGCAATTGCTCGGGCCGCGCTAGATACACCTCAAAGAGTGCTTTCAAAAAACGCCGAGCCTTGTCGGTCATGCGAACCACTCGGTAATGCCGGTACAATTTTTCCTTTAGAAAATCGCGGAGCTCTTGACGACTTGCCTGTAGCTCGCGGCTAAAACCCACCGTAAACTGAGGCAAGCGCATCGCGTCGGAGAATTTTTTAAGACCCGCCTTCGCGATATTGTGTCTCGACTGTTTCAAAAGATCAGTGACTTCGGTATGAATGAGCGCACGAATAATCTGGTAGCGGCGCACCTGAGGTTTTGTCTTTTTTTGGATGCGGCACTGAAGCCGCATGGAGCGCCATAATTTAATTTTATCAAGATCCGTTTCCGAGATAAGCCCAGAGGTAAGCCCGTCATCCAAATCATGATTGTCGTACGCTATTTCATCGGCCAAGTCCGCCACCTGCGACTCCAAGCAAGGCGACTGAAAATTGTCAAACGCACCCATGCCTAGTGCCTCAGCTTCACGCAAGAGTTCTGGGTGCTTAAAAAGGCCAATTCTAGACTCATAACTAAGGTTTAATCCGCGAAAATTAGGATAATGCTCTTCAAGATAATCCACGATTCTCAAGCTCTGAAGATTATGATTAAAGCCACCGTGATCTTTCATTAGAATTTGCAGCTCATCTTCACCGGCGTGTCCGAATGGCGTGTGACCCAAATCATGAGCGAGCGTAATGGTTTCAACAAGATCCGTATTTAAACGAAGGACGCGCGCAATGACGCGCGCAATTTGACACGCCTCAAGCGAATGCGTTAAGCGCGTGCGGTAGTAATCCCCTTCATGATTCACAAAAACTTGGGTTTTGTATTCGAGGCGGCGAAATGCGGAGCTATGAATAATTCGGTCGCGGTCGCGCTGAAAAGCGGTGCGGTAAGCGTGTTCTTTTTCAGGGTAAGCCCTACCGCGACTCTCAGCGCTCTTGGCAGCGTATGGAGCTAAAAGACGCTTCTCTTCTTTTTCCAAAAAAAGTCGATCGACAGAGGCGGGAGTCAAACTCATTTCACAATCGGAAATTGACCGTAAAGATCCATCAGAACATTGATACGGGATAATCCGAGCGTAAATATTTTCTTTTCTTTAGCTAATAATTTTGCGTTTTCATCCAAACCACCAAGTGCCACCAGCACTCCGGTGGAGCTTTTTTTTGAATCCCCGGATTTACGGCTTAAAAGGTCTAGCACTTCTTTTTCGGTGGCCTTTTCTTCTGTAATTTTGCAAACCCAGCAGCGGCCATGGCCTTTGGCAATCAACTCCCTCGTAGGAGAATCCTCGCCGCCGGAAACCATTGCTCCGGGTAAAAATTCGGTGAAGTGCGGTAACTTCCGTTTTTTTTCGCCAAACTCAATAATGTCGTTTTGAAAACAGCGAAAAAGACCAGCAATTCGGTCGGTTGATCCTACCGTTAGAAATTCTTCATATTCCCCAATTTTTTTATCCACCGACATTAAAAAATCATTTTCCCGCGCAGCGGCATTCAAAAGCGAGAGCTCTTTGCGCTCATAAACTTCTTTTAGCCAAAATTTGAACATCTTGTCATGGAACCGGTAAAAAACCCCATTCTTAAGTACGAGTTCGTGAGCCATAAGCTCCTCGAGATGCCGCGACGTTTCGCGCTGGGAACGATTGACCGCCTCCGAAAGATCTTTGAGTTTATGAATACCGCTCGCTAAACGCATGAGAATCATCAAATGGCTTCCATGGGAATGTTTTTGTGTCCACGGAGAGATGAGCGATAAGAAGTATTGATTGAGAGCCCCTTGTGATTCATATAAAAGTTTTTGCAAAACCTCAGAGATGGTTTGGCGCGACAGAACCTGCTCTTGTTTTGCTTTGGCTGTTTGAGCAAGCCCATGCGAAATCATATTCAAATAAAATGGTTGGCCATCCGTAAATGCGGCCAAAAATGATTTGAGGTTCTGCGGAATCTCGATAGGCAAAAGTTTGTTTTCAAGGAACTGGTAGCAAGTTTCAAAATTAAAGGGTTCCAGATACACCCGTTCAAAATGACCAAAAAGAAGCGACAGTTTCTCGGCTAGAATTTTCCGGCTAACTGAAAAGGAGGAACTTGAAAGCAAGTACATGGTCTCTTTTTGAACCATGATGCGACGACCGAAATCCGAAAAAGCATTTCGAATTCCAAAATCGCCCAAACGGTGAAACTCGTCCAATATAACAATGCAGAATTTTCCAGTCTCCTTGCTCGCGATAGATGTAAGCTCGAACAGACGCGAATAAGCTTCTTCGGCATGGCGGCGCTTCAAGAGCGCACTAATCTCCTCGATGCGCTCCACAGTTTTAGGAATCAGTGGCTTGGACTTTTCCATGAGACTCGCTAGCGACTCCAAGGGATCAATGGATTGAGATTGAACAAGAACTTGATATAAAAGTGAGCGAACAAATTGATCTACAAAATAATCCAATGCCTGCGGTTTTATTTCAACATAAACAGAAATAACTTGGGGGTCTTTAAAGGTGTGTAAAAACTGTTGGAGAAGAGAGGTTTTACCGAGTTGGCGATGACCAATCACGGCGATATTCTGCCGGTAGCCTGATTTCAAGCCGCTGGCACGCTTAATAAGTAAGTCGATAATTTCCTGGCGTCCAAAAAAATTGGAGCCGATTACGGGATCGCTAAACATTTATATCTAAATGGTATCCAAATAAAGTCTCTAGCGGTTTTGAAAGCCCAAGCGGGTGATGGGAATCGAACCCACATCTAAAGCTTGGGAAGCTCTCATTCTACCACTGAACTACACCCGCAAAAGTGACCTAAAATTACAAAAATTTCCAGCCGTTATTCTAGCACCGCGCCTAAAATTTTGTCAGCTGTTTAAACGCCTGGAAACGCTTTTCAATTTCAGAAAATTTTAAACTGGTCAAGCGCTTTAAGCTAAAACTTTCCACGTTATACGAGGCGACAGCACTCCCATAAATCACGGCCCGACGAATCGTCGCTTCATCCCATTTCCTTGCTTTGGCCAGAGACCCGATAAACCCTCCCGCAAAACTGTCGCCCGCACCTGTGGGGTCATAAATATTTTCAAGCAAAAATGCCGGGGCTAAAAAGTGGGATTTGTTGGAAAAGCAGATTACTCCATGCTCCCCTTTCTTCACCACAAAGATCTTAACCCCGCGCTTTTGCACAAACTGAGCAGCTTTGATGAGGTTGTATTCTCCGGTAAGCTCGCGCGCCTCACTGTCATTGCATAGAAAAATGTCAACATTGCCCAAAAGCTTGAGTAGGGCCTGTTTTTTATTTTGGATCCAAAAATTCATGGTGTCACATGCAATCAATTTTGGCTTCTGGATCTGCTTAAGCACAGCAAGCTGAAGCTCAGGGTCGATATTGGCCAAAAAAACGTGCGGAGTGCGTTTGTGTGACTCGGAAAGCTTGGGTGAAAAACTCTGAAAAACGTTCAGTTCCGTTTTAAGAGTGTTGGCTTTATTCAAATCGTAATCATAAAACCCTTCCCAGCGAAATGTTTTGCCTTGGGCTGTTTCGAGCCCAGAAATATCCACGCCTAATTTTGTCATTAAATCGCGGTAAGCTTTAGGAAAATCTTCCCCAACCACTGCGATGACCGAAACGGGTGAAAAAAATCGAGCGGCAGCGCTAAAAAAAGTGGCAGACCCACCCAGCGCATCTTTCTCATAACCAAACGGCGTCCTGACGGTGTCGAGCGCCACAGATCCCACTGCTAAGATTCGATTATCGGTCATTTTTACTCCCCTTTTATTTGTTTTAAAATTTGACGTGCCGACTGCGCACAATCTTCGGCGCCCATCACGGCGCGAACCACCGCTACGGTTTTTGCGCCGCACCGAACCACTTCCGATACGTTGTTTTGATCAATGCCGCCAATCGCGACGAACGGAATGCGAATATTTTGAGCGGCAAATTTCACAAGCTCAAGCCCCACGGCTTGAGCGCTCGGCTTCGTCGGTGTCGCGAAGACCGGTCCAATGCCAATGTAATCAAAGCCTTCATGCTCTGCCTGTAACGCTTGCTCAGGACTATGCGTGGATCGCCCAATGATCGCGCCATCCCCTAAAACCATTCGCGCAGCTTCGTAAGATGCGTCATCCTGTCCCAAATGGACACCATCAGCGCCACTAGCTTTCGCGACTTCAACCCAGTCGTTAATGATGAGTGGCACGCCTTGTGCGCGCGTGATCACAAGCAATTTTCGAGCAAGATTCAGCGCATCTGTTTGAGAGGCTTGCTTATCGCGCAGCTGAATAACACTTGCCCCACCTTTAATTGCGCCAAAAACCGCATCTTCGAGAGATTTATTTCGAAGAACGGATGGTTCGGTGATGACGTAAAGTTTCCAGTCTTGGCAGTGATTTTTTTTCAATGGTGTATGCATAAAATCTGATTTTTTTAAAGACTAGCGCCGCTTTTAAATTTAAAATTTTAGACACTTCTTCGAGAGTTCTTAGCGATTCCTTGACGCGTTGGAAATTTGCCAAAAATAAATCACTCTCATTAACACGCCCTGATTCAAGCGCATCAAATTTTTGTCCGATATCGGACGTCGAGTTCCGGGCCATCAACAATTCCTCGTAAAGCTCTGGGAAATTCTTAAGAACATTACTGATATCGTGACGCATTTTTTTGAGATCGCGCGACAAAGCCTTATCTTCCCAAACAAATCGAGCCACGTCCTCGCACACACGCAACCCTTCTCGGGAACGGTTGAAATTGGCATCGAGAATTCTATGAGATTGTGACCGCGTCACAATTAAACTTTCGCTAAAATAGAAGTAGTGGAAAAACCAGGAACAAACGGCAAGGACTTGACCGTACCGCCATAAGATTCAACAAAATCACTACCGACGATGTCTTTTTTCTTCCAATCACCACCCTTGACCAAAAAATGTGGCCGGACTTTTTTGATTAATTTTTCAGGAGTGTTTTCTTTGAAGACTAAAACAAAGTCGACAGATTGAAGCGCTAGGAGAACCTCAGCGCGGGCACGCTCAGAATTTACCGGACGACTGGGGCCCTTCAGAGCGCGGACAGATTTGTCAGCGTTAAGCCCCACCACAAGCGCGTCACCCAGCGAGCGCGCAGTCTTTAAATACCGCACGTGACCCACATGCAACAGGTCAAAGCAACCATTTGTGAAAACGATTTTCTTCCCTTTTTTTTGAAGCGCGTGGATTTTTTTAAGATCCTGCGAAAAGCTCATCGATTCTTTCGCAGAGAATATGGCCGATCATGATGTGGCACTCTTGTATGCGCGAGGTTTTCTGGCTTGGGATCACAATGGAGATATCTGAAAGCTTATCAAGCTCTCCGCCGTCGCGCCCTGAGAAACCGATGGTCACAAGACCCATTTCTTTGGCTTTGGACATGGCGAGCAACACATTTTTAGAGTGGCCGCTCGTCGAGATGCCGAAAGCGACATCTCCCCTACGTCCCAGAGCTTCGATTTGGCGGATGAATACTTTTTCAAAACCGTAATCGTTTCCAACGGCCGTTAAAATGGAAGTATCCGTAGTGAGTGCGATGGCTGCTAACGCTTGGCGTTCCTTTTCGTAGCGGCCCACAAACTCAGCCGCTAAATGCTGGCTGTCACTGGCAGATCCGCCATTTCCAAAGAAAAGGATTTTGTTGCCGCTTTTCAGGCTCTGGTAAAGTGCCTGCGCCGTCTTTTCGATCAACGGAACATGCGTCTTGAGAAGTGTTTCTTTGACGCGAATCGCTTCTTGAATGTGCCCAGAAACGCGATCAACCAAAGAAGGACCTCGCCATATCGTAAAAACCCCTGTCGACGGTTTTAAGCGTGCCAACCGCGGTTTCTATTGGAACAGAAACGATTTCATTGCCGCGCAAAGCCACCATTTGACCGAATTTTCCTTCTTTGACGAGCTCGATAGCCTTGGCACCAAAGCGAGTTCCTAGCACGCGATCAAACGCGGTTGCGCTTCCCCCGCGCTGAATGTGTCCAAGAACCGTGACACGCGTTTCGTAACCCGTTTTTTCTTCGATTTTCTTGGCTAAAATTTCTCCGATACCGCCTAAGCGCACATGACCGAAGTCGTCAAGCTTTTGCTCAAGCAAAACTTCGCTTCCGTCAAACTTTGCGCCTTCTGCGACAACGATGATGCTAAAACTCTTTCCGCGATCAGCCCGTTTTTTGAGCACATCGCAAACTTCTTGCATCTTGATCGGAAATTCCGGAACTAAAATCAAGTCTGCTCCGCCCGCAAGACCCGAGTGCAGCGCAATCCAACCGGCATGACGCCCCATCACCTCTACCACCATCGTGCGGTGATGACTTTCGGCGGTGGTGTGAAGTCTGTCGATCGCTTCCATTGCGATATTTACGGCCGTATCAAAACCAAACGTGAAATCCGTTCCAGACAAATCGTTGTCGATGGTTTTAGGAACACCCACAACTTTAAAACCGTCCTTAAAGAGTTTGGAGCCGGCGCCAAGCGTATCTTCTCCACCTACCGCGACGAGCGCATCAAGTCCCAATTTTTTAAAGCTCTCTCTGATTTTATCGATATTTTTGGGATCTTTATAAGGATTAGTGCGACTCGTCCCAAGAATTGTTCCGCCGCGATGTAAAATTCCTGAAACGGCAGACAAATCCAATGGAATTCCGTCCGCTTCAATCATTCCCTTCCAACCGTTACGGATGCCGATCATTTGATAATTGTTGTTCAAGCCCGTACGCACTGCCGCACGAATGACGGGATTAAGACCTGGGCAATCCCCACCGCCCGTTAAGATTCCGATTTTCATTTTTCTATCCCTTCGCTGTTTTTTTCTGTCAATTCTCCCAAAAACTTTGGAATGAAGTCTGTGTACATTTGGCCTTTACGGAAAATAGGATTTTTCAAAATTTCTTTGTGAATAGGAATCGTCGTTTTGATCGGTTCGATAATGTATTCCTCGAGCGCTCTTTGCATAATGGCCGTGGCTTCACCGCGATTGCGACCATAGGCCATGAGCTTTCCGATCATCGAGTCGTAATACGGTAAAACGGTGTAACCCGCATAGGCGTGACTGTCGATGCGAATCCCCGGTCCTCCTGGCGCATAATAGGTTTCGATTTTTCCTGGGCAGGGCGCAAAATCATTAGACGGATCTTCTGCGTTAATGCGGCATTCGATCGCATGACCGCGCAGTGGGATTTTGTCCTGCTTCTTAATACCTAGCTTTTCTCCGGCGGCAACGCGAATCTGCTCTTTAACGATATCAATACCCGTAATGAGCTCTGTGATTCCGTGCTCCACCTGCACACGTGTGTTCATTTCGAGGAAATAAAATTTCCCATCCGTGTCGAGCAGAAACTCAACCGTCCCGGCGTTCACGTAATTAACGGCTTTCGCAGCCTTGATGGCGGCTTCACCCATTTTTTTTCTAAGTTTCCAATCAACGGCTGGGGATGGGGCTTCTTCTAATAATTTTTGATGGCGACGCTGAATCGAGCATTCTCTTTCGTACAAATAAACAATGTGCCCGTGCGTGTCGGCTAAAATTTGAACTTCGATGTGTTTTGGCTTTTCGATGTATTTTTCAATATAAACCGCGCCATTTCCAAACGCCGCCTCAGCTTCACGCTGAGCAGTCGCCATGGCGCTCGCTAAACGTACTTCATTGTGGCAGACGCGCATACCCCGTCCGCCGCCACCTGCCGTCGCCTTGATGATGACCGGATATTTAATGCGCTTGGCGATTTTTAAGGCTTCTTCTTTATCCTTAATTGCCTCCTGAACACCGGGAACAATCGGAACACCCACTTTTCGCATGGTTTCGCGAGCGGATATCTTGTCACCCATCATGCGAATGCTATGCGCGGTGGGTCCGATAAATTTAATCTGACACGACTCGCACACTTCCGCAAAGTGTGCATTCTCAGATAAAAATCCGTAGCCCGGGTGAATCGCATCGACGTCCGTAATCTCGGCCGCGCTAATAATAGCGGGGATATTGAGGTAGCTTTGAGAGGGCGCCGCAGAGCCAATACAAACAGCTTCATCCGCCAAATGAACGTGCGGGGAATTGGCGTCCGGCTCCGAATAAACTGCGACGGTGCGAATGCCCAATTCTTTGCAAGCGCGGATCACGCGCAAAGCAATTTCTCCGCGGTTAGCGACTAATATTTTAGAAAACATGCGAGGTTAAAAATTATTCCAAAATAAAAAGCGGTTGACCAAATTCGACAGGGTCGCCGTTATTTACAAGCACTTGAGCGACTTTGCCTCGAATTTCAGCTTTAATTTCATTCATGAGCTTCATGGCCTCAATAATACAAACCACGTTTCCGGGCTCAATCATCGTGCCCGCCTGCACAAATGGCGGAGCTTCTGGCGATGGCGATGAATAAAAAGTACCAACCATCGGGGATTTGATGACGTTTTTTGCATTCACTGCTGGCTTCGGCGCTTCTGCAGCAGTTTCAGCAGCACGGGCTGGCGCAGCATACTGCGCGGGTGATGCCTGCATGGGCACCATGACCTGCTCGATGCCGCCACCTGAATTTTTCTTCAGGCGCACTTTTAAACCATCTTTTTCGAGCTCAATCTCACAGAGATCGTTTTCGTTCATGAGCTGAATCATTTCTTTGATTTCTTTGATATTCACCTCTTTAGTCCTTTCTCTTCAAGCTCTTTCTAGATATTGACCCGTTCGCGTGTCGACCTTTACCTTGTCGCCATTAGCAACAAAAAGAGGTACTTTGATCGTAGCGCCCGTTTCAACTTTTGCTGGCTTCGTTCCACTTTTGGCGGTGTCTCCGCGGACACCCGGCTCTGTCTCCGTCACTTCCAAAACAACCGACGGTGGCAGTTCCACCAAAATCAAATCCTCATCCGAAAATCGGCCCGTCACATCGCTATTTTCCTTCAAAAACAACGCACGGTCACCCAACATCTCAATCCCCATCACAACTTCGTGAAAAGACTGATTGTCCATAAAATGAAACTTATTGCCGTCCTTGTAAAGGTATTGCAGGGGACGATCTTCCAGGAAGATTTCTTCAAATTTTTCACCGGAACGAAATTTTTGCTCGAGCAGATTGCCCGTTTTGATATTTTTCATGCGGGTGCTGACGATAGGCTGGCGTTGCTGCATCTTCACAAGCTGCCAGTCGATGATTTCCCACATCTGGTTTTCATACTTAATGATAATGCCTGTTTTAAACTGACTTGTGCTAATCATGCTTCCCTTTCCAAACCACTGGTCAAAACTTCGTTTCCGCGTTCGGTGATTAAGACCATGTCTTCAATTCTCACTCCGAACTTCCCCGGCAAATAAATACCCGGCTCCACCGTAATCACCATGCCCGGCTTCAAAACCGTCTGGCTTTTCGAGGAAACACTCGGCGCCTCATGAATTTCAAGGCCAACTCCGTGTCCTGTGCTATGCCCAAAGTACTTGGCGTAGCCTTTTTTTTGGATGTAGTTCCGACACGCGTCGTCTACGTCTTTGCAGGTTGCACCCGGCTTTGCTGCGGCTATCCCGGAGCGCTGTGCCTGCCAAACAATGTCATAGATCTTCTTTTGCAAAGGGCTGATTCTACCCAAAAAGATTGGGCGGGTCAAATCAGAACAATAGCCCTCATAAATCACGCCCATGTCTAACAGAAGCACGTCATTGTCCCGAACTAACGTTTCGTTCGTTTGACAGTGCGGCATCGAAGATCGCGCTCCGGTGGCAACGATAATATCAAACGACGGCTTTTCGGCTCCCAAGGTCTTCGTGAAAAGCTCAAGGCGCCCCTGCACTTCCCGCTCCTGCATTCCGGGCCGCACGGTCTGACGCACGTAGTGGTAACCCTTAACTGCAATTTCCGCAGAACGGCGAATTTGCCCAATCTCAAAAGCATCCTTGGTGATTCGCAAGCCCTCTACGAGTGAGCCTACCGCCTTTAAGCGATCCACTCCAACATTTTTGGCAAGCCCCTGATAAAACGAATAAGTGATAATGGGAGCTTCAAAGCCCACGGACTTACACTGATGCTTCTTCACTAAATCCGCCACAATTTCGGCAACCGATCGCTTATCGCGTAAAATAAGCTTAAAACCCTTTGCTTCCGCTAAGGCCTGCTCGGAATAACGCGAATCGGTTATAAAATAAAGCCCTTTGGGCGATACAAAAATCCAGGACTCAGTTCCTTTGAAGCCGCTCAAATACGTCACGTTTGGCCATGAGCTAACGAGTAGCGAGTCAATTCCGGCTTTTGGAAAGAGCGCGAATAGCTTTTTAAGACGAGGGTTCAAGGCGCTTTCCTTTCAGTTGAATGTGATAGTCGTGCCGCACGAGATAAATAATTCCGCCAATTACGCTGAGTCCAATCAGAACCCCTAACCACAAAATTCCAAGGGCTGCCGCATACTCAACACCAATGTAAGATGTAAGCAAAATTTTATACCCCCACTCTCTTAGGCCTAGTCCACCCAAAGACGGGGCCATGCTAATCAGATCCACAATGGGGATGAGCAGGAAAAAATAAAAAACACTCGTGTGCGCTCCCAACGCAACGACAATTAAAAACCGGACAATAATAGAAAGCGCTTGTCCGACAATCGACAAAAGCAAAGCCTCTACCATCACAGCTTTTCTATTTTTAAATGCATTGAGTCCGTTATAAATTTTTCGCGCTTTCTCTTCCCACTTAAAAAATCGGAGCAAATGCTTGATGAATCCGAAGCGTCTTGCCGTGTCTTTGTGAAAGAGCAAAATAAAACAAAAGAAAGCGATGGCAAGCACCGAATACACAAAAATAGGCACGTGTTTGCTATGAATATTTTTCATGAAAAAGAAAAGGCTGATTGAAGGTATCAAAATAAATGTGAATAGCCCAAAAATACGATCCATCAACACGGAGGTCACCGATTTAACAGGCTCTCCCGTAATCCGCGCAGCGCACATCACCTTCACAATATCTCCCCCCATCGAGGTGGGTAGAAAATTATTAAAAAAACAGCCGACAAAACTAATATTCAGCGCATCCGAGAATTTTAGCTTAAGACCCTCCGCATCAAAAACCAGCTGGAGCCGCTTAGCAGTAACACCGATGGCGATCAACATCAACACAAACGCAGAAAAAAACAGAGGCACATTTACGTTTTTTAACGCATGAAGAATTTGGGGAATGTCGTCTCGGACACCAAACCACAACCAAACAAGTAAGCCGGCGCTAATCAATACTCGAATCAGAGTTTTCATGAGATATTTTTAATGATAGCCGATTGAGACCGAAGCGTCTTAGCGCAAGACTCGGGAGTTGTTGGGTTCACATAAAACCCAGTGGCAAGTTCAAACCCAGCGATTTGAGTCAAATGCGGAATGATTTCAATATGCCAATGATAATGACTCGTCTCTTTTCCGTCGATGGGAGATGTGTGAATCATAAAATTAAACGGAGGATCGCCCAGCGCCTGCTTCAAACTCTGAAGAGCCGCTTGAAAAACAGTTGCAAGCTTATCGAGCCCCGCGTCAGTTAGAGCGTCAAAATTTTCCACATGCTGTTTGGGCGTGATCCACATTTCGAATGGAAACCTCGAAACAAAAGGACAGATCGCCAGAAAATCTTCGTTTTCAGATACCGTGAGAAGCTCGTCTGATTTTTCCTGGTTAATCATGTCGCAGAACACACAGCGGTCGGTGTAACCAAAATGCTTTTCGGCGCCCTTCATCTCGCCAATCACGCGCGACGGCACAATGGGCAACCCAATCAACTGGGAATGCGGGTGCTCAAGGCTCGCCCCTGCAGCCGATCCAAAATTTTTAAAAATAAGAATATATTTAAATCGAGCGTCTTTCCTTAAGTCCAAGCAGCGATCACGGTAAGCTCGGAGCACAGTTACAAAGTCATCGTGGGTTAAATCCGACATTTCCCGATCATGCTCCGGATTTTCAATGATGACTTCGTGCGCCCCGAAACCACCCATCTTGTCATACATACCAATTGCCGACTTGGTTGGAGTCTCTTCAATCTGAAGCGCCGGAAATTTGTTTGGGATTACCCTAAGCTGCCAATGAGAAGAATTTTTGGATGAATTTTTTTTAGGGAAACTGATAATTTCTTGAGGCGTCATCGACTCGTTTCCGGGACAAAAAGGACAAACCTTTGTTGATTTGGGCGCGTGAGTCACTTTAAATTCAGAGGCGGGCTTCGGGTTTTCGATATTCACGATCACCCAACGATCCGCGATAGGATCCTTACGAAACTGCGGCATACTGAACCTCTCTCAAAAGCTGAGCGGCGTCTTCCGGTGGTGTTGGGTTAATGTAAATCCCAGTCCCCCACTCAAATCCGGCCGGACGCGTTAAGCGCGGCGTAATCTGCCAGTACCAATGATAGTCTTCGTCGATCGTGCGCCAATAATTTTGATGCCGTTTGTGCCGGTAGGGCGCCGTGTGCAGAATCATGTTATAGGCAGGATCATTGAGAAGTGATTTAATTCGCATGAGACAATCCTTCAAAATATTCGCAAATAGCGGGAGCTCCGCTGGGGTCATATGCACAAAATCGGCTGAATGTTTTTTAGGTAAAATCCAAATTTCAAACGGTGATCGTGAAGCGTAGGGACAAATCGCAATGAACGCCTCATTTTCAGAAACAATGCGCAGCGCATCTTTAGTTTCCTGACGCAAAATATCACAAAAAACACAGCGCTCTTTCCGCTCAAAATAATTTTTTGCCGAAACCAGCTCTTCCTTGACGCGCTTGGGTGTCACTGGCAAAGCGATGATTTGAGATCGTGAGTGGCGTATCACGTCTTGCTCTGAGCCGGATACCAATCCATGATTCTTAAAAAGAAGCGCGTACTTATAGCGCGGGTCTTTCTCTAAATCTTTAAGTCGCTCCGTGTAAAGCGTCAAAACTCGAACAATCTCCTCGAGCTTCATTTCGTCGAGCTCATGCTTGTGCTCTGGGTGCTCAATAATAATTTCGTGTTGGCCGGCGCCCCCCATCAAATCGTACATTCCCTGCCCAAAACGCTCGAGCTGCGTCTGGCTGTCTAGAATAGGGTTTTTACTTTGGATCGAACGCACAAACCACCCAGGGCCGTTGGCTTGCGTTCCAGGCTTTCGGATGGCATAAATTTCGTTCGTGGTCTCAGACTCCCGACCTTCACAAAATGGGCAGCTCTTCTCACGTATGACCTTTTTATCGACGAATTCCATGGGACGACGCGAGCGCTCGGTGGAAATAATGGTCCAGCATCCGAATACGGGGTCGCGGCGAAGTTCGGGCATGATTTAGGCTTTGTCGCTGCCGTTCAAATACCCTAAAAGATCAAGCGGGTTGATTGTGCCGAGTACTTTATTATTCTTATCTTGAATCACCAAAAGCTCAGACTTAGTCTCCTTGAACTTTTTCACCACTTCGGCGAGCGTTGCCTCTTTAGGAATCACAACAAAATCCTTTTTGGCAATGTCTAGTGCTGGGCGATCGAGCTCCTTGATCGTGAGATTAGGCACCGCCAATCGCTCCAGTTTTTTAACATTGATTAGGCGGCGGTTGATGTATTCATAAAATTGAGTCGAAAGAATTTTTTTGAAACTGACTGGGAGAGCAACTACCGGATGACCTTCGATAAAATCTAAATGCGTACGAAACGCACAGGATTGGGAGCGCTGGTCCACGGAAAGTAGGTATCTCAGCGAACTATCAGGGACAATCTCCTCCTGTGCTTCGGGAATCGAAGAAAGCCACGCCAACTCATAAACATCATCGTTTGTAAGCCTCAAATCTTTAAAACCTCTTCCAATCTGAAATGAAAGCGCACCGTCCTGATCTTTAAAAAAGGGCGCATATTTTTCAAGCGTATCAATGGCGTCCGATAGAAAAACACCTAGAGCTACGTCTGGGTTGTATAAAATTCCGGCCATGATAAAAGCGGCGTCGTCCGATTGCCCGGGCCCTAAGCGGTGGCGAATGTAAAAATAGCGCTGCGTTGTCGGATCCACCACCCCGTCAGAGTCCACAATCAAACCGCGGCGCATGTATTCTTCGATATGCGCTTCGTGCGGCTCATGAGCCAAACGCTCTCCATCCAAATTCATTTCAAGCATCGTCTTAACATCAATAACGTAACAGCGTCCACCGCCGATTTTTACTTTGTAGACATGCTCAGCTTCTTTTCGAATGTCCGGATTGTCGCGTAGCCCACCCAGATACAATCCCCGGACAACGTCGCGGGCATTCACCTTGCGGTCCCGGAAAAGCGAAATTCCCAAAATAGGCTCGCCACGGCGATTGAGTAAACGATCCCGCTTGTCCCCGTTCATGGCGTCCTCGGCAAACTCCGCAATGTCGTCAATGATGGACTGGCGCAGCGCCTTGATTTTTTCGGGGTCTCGATCCAAAGCTTTTACCACGTCATCAATGGTAGTGTTGACGTAGGTGCGTTTATTGAATACGCCCGCACCATTATGTGAGCGCCCTTCGAGTGATTGAATAAAAAGAAGATCTTGAATTTCGGGTGTGGTGTCTAGACGGTCGTACGACTTGAGCACATCGTAATCAGCCTGAACAAGCTCCTTGGGAGCGACGGAATGCAAAAACATATCGGGCGATTATAGCATGCGCCAATGTTTATTCAAGGAGTTCCCCGGCCCGAAGCGACGCTCCGCGTAAAAATTCCGCAGCACTCATTGATTTTTTTCCTTCAGGCTTGAGCGTTACGAGTTCTAGCGCAAAATCCTTTGTGGAAACGAGCAGTCCCTGATCCGGTTTTAATTCTAAAATTTCTCCGGGTCTCGTGGATTTTTGATCAAACGGTTTCATCTCTTCAACCAAAATGCGCTTCCCCTGATAAAAAAAGAAGCTTCCCGGCCAGCGCTTCAGCGCTTGAAATCGAAGTAGCACCTCTCTTCGGCTCAAATCCCACCGGATCCGACCGTCTTCTTTGGTGAGCTTTCGCGCATAAGTCGCGTGCGTCTCGTCTTGAGTAGTCAGGTGAGCCTTGCTATCCGAAACAGAGTCAATTGCTGAAAGCATTAAATCCGCACCCAGCTCTTCGAGACGCTTTTCTAGTGAAAGAAAATCATCTTCCGCGCGAATGGGCTCTTCTTTTTGAAGCACGATGTCTCCTGCGTCCAACTTTTCGTTCATCCGGATAATGCTCACCCCCGTCTTACTTTGTCCATCAAGCAAAGGCCAGTGAATGGGCGCTGCTCCCCTATAAAGCGGCAAAAGAGACGGGTGGAGATTAAGACACATTTTTCCAGCGCTCGCAAGCCACGGTTTTTTTAAAATCACGCCAAATGCGATCACCACCAAAAAGTCAGGCTTTAAATGAAGTATCTGTTCAAGCAACTCGGCTGAATTGGCAGAGGTGTGCTCTTTGAAGGAAACACCTTCTTTTAATGCCCATTCTTTAACCGGAGTGGGCCGCAACTTCAAATCACGCCCGGCAGGCTTATCAGCTCCGGTGATAATCAAGGAAATTTTGTGAGGAGATTTTTTGAGCTTTTCAAGCGTGGGCAGCCCGAAGGATCCCGAGCCTAAATAAACAATTTTTTGGGAGGTGCTCAAAGAGGCTTTGCGGAAAGTTTTTTTACAGCGCGTTTACTTTTTAAAAAGCCTAGGCGCTCAATAAAAAGAATGCCGTCCAAGTGATCAATTTCGTGCTGACAAATGCGAGACAAGAGTCCGCCTGCTTCGATTTCAACGGACCGCCCCTGCAAATCGATTGCTTTCATCCAAACTTTTTTGGCGCGTCTCACCGGCTCGTAAAACTCCGGAACACTGAGACAACCCTCAAACTCCTTAACCGTCCCTTGTTTTTTAACAATTTGGGGATTAAAAAAAACAAGCTCATTGCCTTTAATTTGATCGGGACTCGCCACAAAAAGGCGCTTTAAGGCACCCACTTGATTGGCGGCAAGACCCACGCCATTCTCAGCGTACATAGTTTCAATCATGTCGCTAGCCAGTTTGCGCTCCACGTCTGTAATTTTTTCGACGGGCTTGGCTTTGGTCTTTAAAATCTTATTAGGAAATGTGAGAACGGGTAGCACAGCCATAGTACGATTATTTTATCATCCCCTTTATTGCGGGTCCACATTCACAGTGATCGTAATCGCCTTCTTCTTGAAGCCGTCAAGCGCTTGGCGTAAAAGCGGGTTCGTCTCGGCGACCGAGGGGCCTTTTACGAATAAGTTCCATTTAAAAAGCCCTCTCTCTTTTGAAATAAGACAGGGCGCCGGACCAACCCACTTGAAGCGATTACTTGCAAACAACGTTTCGGCCCATTTCTTAAATTCAATCACTTGCCGCACCACTTCCTTTTCGCTCGCTCCACTAAACACAAGTTGCGTGAGGCTTGAGTGCGGCGGCATAAAAAGCTCCTGACGAAATGTAATTTCTTTTTCGTAAAACTCCCGGTAATTATGATCCTTGGCGCTCTGAATCGAATAATGCTCCGGCAGATAAGTTTGTATCATCACTTTTCCCGGAATATCCCCGCGGCCCGCGCGGCCAGCCACCTGAGTGAGCAAATCAAACGTGCGCTCAGCTGAGCGAAAATCGGGAATGTGAAGCGAGGTGTCAGCATTGATCACGCCAATCAGCGACACATTTGGAAAATCATGCCCCTTCGCGATCATTTGAGTTCCAATTAAAATATCAATCTCATGATTTTTGAACGCCGTTAAAATCGTTTCGTGCGAATCTTGCCGTGCGGTAGAGTCTGAATCCATGCGCGCGACGCGTGCGCCGCCAAAAAGTGCGCGCGCCTCGCTTTCAACTTTCTGGGTCCCCATTCCAAAATAATGAAGATAATTTTTTTGGCAGGCTGGGCACAGTCTCTCGGGAACTGATTTGTAATAACAAACGTGACAGAGCAGCGACGCTTTATCGTAGTGATAGGCTAAAGGAATTCGGCAATCCGGACATTTGCAAACAAAGCCGCACGCCGCGCAGTGAAGATAAGTAAAAAATCCTCTCCGGTTAAGAAGTAGCATCACCTGCTCTTTTCGAAACACCGAGTCTTTAATCGCCTGTTCCAGACGATGTGAAAAAATTTTCTCTCCCCCTTTGGGTGTTTTTTCACGGCGCATGTCGACAATTTCAACAATAGGCAGTGGGCGATTTTCCACGCGCTTGGGCAATTCGGCAAGACGAATGGTTTTTTTCTCGCAACCGTAAAAAGATTCAAGTGACGGCGTGGCGCTTCCCAAGATCAAAACAGCGTTTTCTAGTTCGCACCTTTTTTTAGCAACTTCCCGCGCATGATAGCGCGGCGTTTCATCTTGTTTATAGGACGTGTCATGCTCTTCATCGATCACCACCAAGCCCAAATCTTGAACCGGACTAAAAAGGGCGGAGCGCGCGCCAATCACAACCTGCGCCTTTCCTTCTCGTATGCGATGCCACTCCTCTACGCGTTTGGCCGGTGTAAGCCTGCTATGAATAATCGCGAGCACGTCCCCAAAGCGCGCGTTAAAACGCCCAACGGTTTGCGGAGTAAGTGAAATTTCAGGGACCAGCACAATGCTTCCCCGTTTTTCTTTGAGAAGCCGGTCGATGAGCCGCATGTACACTTCGGTTTTTCCACTTCCGGTAATTCCGTAAAGCAAATACGAGGCGTTCTGTCTTCTGTCTAAAACTTCTTTTATCTCATCGAATGCTTTTTCCTGGTCACTGGTGAGCATGGGAATGACTTTGTCGGCGGAGTTTGTAAAGCCTGTGGAAGTCGTTTTGCGGGATTTCATGAGAACTTTACCCTTTTTAAAGGGTGCTGGGAGTGCCGCCTCAATCGCTTGCCCCCAGGAACAAAAGTATGTCTCCGCCATCCAACGCGTGAGCTCGAGAAGTTTCGGCCCCATTACCGGCTCGGCATCAATTACAGATTCGATGGGTTTGACGTCAATCACCACAGCCTGATCAGAAATTCCAACAATCATTCCCACCATGCGCCGGGCGCGCACTGTTAAAAAAACGCGCTTTCCAATTGCAATTTCAGAAGCAAACGCTTCGGGGACCGAATATTGAAAGGAAATTCCGGAGGGAAAACCTAACGCAACATCAACGAACAATGCCAAGCTCCGCCATTATCTTTTGGGCATCTTCCCAGGCCAATTTTTTATCATCTGGATTTCTTAAAAGGTATGCTGGGTGAAACGTGGGCATAAGCTTTGTGCCATTCCAATCATGAAAGCGTCCGCGGAGCTTGGAAATGGGTTGCTCGGTTTTAAGCAGAGTCTGTGCTGCAAATTTTCCAAGCGCACAAATAACTTTCGGCTGAATAATTTCGATCTGCCTCATTAAAATAGGGCTACAGCTAGAAATTTCTTCCGGCTGTGGGTTCCGGTTTTCCGGCGGACGGCATTTTAAGCAATTGGCGATGTACACGTCTTCGCGCTTAAGCTTCATCGCTTCAATAATTTTTGTGAGGAGCTGCCCTGCTGCTCCTACAAACGGCAAGCCCTGCTGGTCTTCGTCAAAGCCGGGCGCTTCTCCGACAAACAAAAGACGCGCTTCGGAGTTTCCGCTTCCAAACACCAATTTGGTGCGCGTTTTAGCGAGCGCGCAAAGTTTACAATTGGCGAATTCGGCAAACAGCGCATTCAGCGCCTCTTTCTTAGAGCTGCCCTTTTTTTCTTTAGGCTTAGCTTCAATTTCAGAAACACCGAACGACTTTTCGATTTCAAGATACTGCTTGAGGCGCGATGCGGGTGACTCAAAGCTCATTTTTAAGAAATTCAGCCAGAGTTTCCGCAGAATGCGGCGTGGATAATTTTAAAACAGCCTGCTTCATGCGTTCCAGTGAAGTTGGGTTCTCGGATAGCTCTTTTATCTTAGAAACGAGTGCTGTCACCCGGCAAGTGGCAAAGCCAGCGCCGTAAGCTTCGAGTAGTTTGTCGTTGCGCGTTTCCTGTCCGGGTGTTGAGCAAAAAAGAATCATGGGTTTTTGCTTGGCCATGCTTTCGCTGACCGTAAGACCGCCGCCCTTTCCAACAATCACGTCGGCGGCATCCATGAGTTCGTCCATAAAATTCACAAACCCGTAAACCTTTATCAGCTTATTTCCAGAAAATTTATCCGCGAATGCTTTATACATATCCTGATTTTTTCCGCAAACAATCAACATCTGGATACGCGTCGCACTTCGACTTAAGCCCTCCACCAATTGCTTGGTGGTATCAAGCCCTGCTCCGCCACTTGTAACCAAGACTGTAAACAGGTTTGGGTCAAGCCCCTGCCGCGCCAAGGCATCCGCTTTGGGCCTAGAGAGCGCAAACTTAAACGATACAGGTATTCCGAACAATTTAATTTGATTTAACGCTGCACCCATCTGCAGCAGCTCTTCTTTAGATTCTTTGCTCGCAGTCACGTAAAAATCCACCTGGTCAGACACCCAAACATAGTGAGGTCTAAAGTCGGTGATCACGGAAATAATTTTAGATTTTATTTTTCCGTATTTCTTTAGATAGGAGGCCACTTCCACCGAAAAAAAGTGGGTACAAATTACTACATCGGGATTTTCATCGATTAAAATTTTTTGCAACCGCCCGTCGCCGATTCGATTGTAAACATGGCGGACAAAACGCATCAAACCCCTATAAAGCCAGCGAAGATTCATCGTGTTATAAAAAAACCCCCAAAGCCACGGCGCATACTTCACCTGCAGAACAAAGGACTGGTTGTAAATGGTTTGAAAGAGTTTGGATTGAAGCGAGAGCGTGTCCAAAACGGTGACGCGTTCGAAATAACTCTGCTTTCTGAGCGCTTCCTCGACAGCTTTAGCGGCCTGTGTATGACCAAAGCCTACCGATGCGTGCAGTATTAAGATTTTTGACTGACGATCCATTGCGCGGCCTCGAGAAGATTTTTTTGTATTAAAAACGGTTTAACGGGAAGTTTTGAAATTTCTCTTTTTTTAACGCGTCCACTCAAAACCAGTATCCCTTTGCAGCCTAAATTGTGCGCGGCTTCCATGTCTTCGCGCGAGTCCCCGACAAAATAAGTCTTTTTTAAGTTTACCTCATTTTTGCCGATCGCTTTTTTAAACATGAGTGTTTGGGGCTTCTTACACAGACATCCGTCGGTAGTCTGGTGGATGCAGTAGAACACATCATGGATCTTACCGCCGCTCGCTTCCACTTCGCACCTCATGCGCTGGGTCAGAAGATCCAATTCGTGCATGGTGATTTGCTTACGGGAGACGCAGCCTTGATTTGAAATCACCACCACGCGAAACCCGGAGGTGGATAAAAGCCGAATTGCCTCAACAGAGCCGGGTAAAAATTCAAATTCATCCCGGTGCGTGATGTAAAAACCGATGCCTGGGAATTTATTAATCACCCCATCCCGGTCCAAAAAAACTATTTTCACAAAAGCTCGCTGGCGGCCTCGGCTAGCGACTCCGCACTCAAGTCTTTCATGCATTGCTCATCGATTGGGCAAATCTTTTTATAACAAGGCGCGCATGAAATCTCTGAAATTATTTTTTTTCCACGGTTGTAGAGCTCAATTTCGGCGGCACAAGTTGACGCGAAGTACGCGAGCACCGGCGTCTTCACAGCAATGGCGATGTGCATCGCCGTTGTATCTCCGGAAATTACAAGATCACACTCTTTGACGAGTGCGCCAAAGCGTTTAATGTCGTGCGCGCCTGTGTGAATCACCTTCGATTTGCATAGTGACTGAATTTCTTTATTGATTTCGGTTTCTTTGGGTCCACCTAAAAGTAAAACCGTGGCGCCTTTTTCCGTTAAAAGATCCGCCAAGCGAGCAGCCGTTTGATTCGGAAGCTTCTTACCCGCAAAACGATCACCCGCACCAGCATTGATTCCAATCACGGGATTGGAATTTGTGTCGAGATCTAGCCCTTCACCCTTCAGCAGTCCTTTCGCAAAAGCGGAGTGTGTGGCTCCGATCGGGAAAATGTACTCTTCGCCGTTGTAGGGTAAACCCGCCTGTTCGAAACTAATCTGTTGGTACGTCTTCTGATTTTTCTTAAATTTTAAATCGTCATCAAAGCCCAGTTTATAGGCGTAGTCACTCAAAGAATCAAGCGCGCAAAGCTTTCCATCGACGCCGCGGCCAAAACCTATTCTTTTCTTGGAGCGCACTGCTGTAATGGATTCGATTGCCTCCGGCTCCTTGTCTAAGTTAATCGCAATGTCGAAATCGGATTTCATGAGCGCGTGCAAGTTGACCGGCGAAAACGAAACCAAGTGGTCAATAAGAGGGTTTCCCTCAACCACGTCGCGATAAAGTGGGTCCACGAGCCAGCTAATCTTACAAGTCGGATATCTTTTTTTATAAGCCGTTAAGAGCGGTGTGGTGCGAAGCACATCGCCCATCGCCCCCAGTTTAACGATGAGAATGTTCATGTTTAAGCTCCCATACTTTGACCCAATTTAAAAAATGCACCCAGGCAAATAATATCGAGAAAAAAAGACCGTAAATGCCATCCATAAAACCTTTTTTACGGATGTAAAACTTGAAAAACCGCTTCAAAGGCTTTTCTTTTAAATTAAAGAGAATCTCATCGTCCGAAATGTTTTTATTTTCTTCTAGTTTTGCCTGCGCCTCGCGCGTGGAGTAGCCGTTGTGACGCATCACAAATTGCTTAATTGAGGTGAACGGGTAATGCTCTACCGGCGCGTCCAGCTTCCCCACTTTTCCGTCAACGTGTAGCGTTTCGTGAATTACACCGTCGTAATGCGCTTTTCCGCGACGAAATAAGTGAAGACTATAGTGATACCACCCGCCATGACGCATAAAATGGCCGAGAAAGAAATTTTTCTTGCGAAACTCAAAGGCGTTGAATGGGACGCTCTTTTCGAGCATCTGGCTTACCTTTTTCTTAAATTCGGGTGTCGCGCGCTCGTCGGGGTCAACGTGAAAGCACCAGTCGCTGGTCGCTTTTTCATTTCCAAGATTGCGTTCGGTGCAAAAACGGTAGCCGTCCCAGTGATTTTGATACACTTTATCGGTATACGTTTTGCAAATTTCAACGGTGCGGTCGGTGCTAAACCCATCGATCACG
Organism: uncultured Planctomycetia bacterium; assembly: GCA_964606485.1. Taxonomy (GTDB): domain Bacteria; phylum Omnitrophota; class Gorgyraeia; order 2-02-FULL-51-18; family 2-02-FULL-51-18; genus CAZSGP01. Next base: position 243,793 of record CAZSGP010000003.1, read on the forward strand.
ACGATTTCGTCTGCCCATCCTTTTACGCTTTCAAGTGTACCCGTCACCAGATCTTCACAGTTCTTGGTCATGATGACAGCGCTTAAGGTTTCTTTCATGGCTTGGGTTCGGAGTTTTTTTTCATTTCCCAATACTTGGCGTACGATAAGAACTGGTACATGCCTGAGTTAACCGCTAAAAATAAGCCGATCACTCCGTCCTTGTGGCCCTGCTTCTTAAAATAGGCTCTATAAAAACGGTCGATCATCTTGCGGATGACGCTAAACATTCCCACTTTTCTTTTTTCGCGGAACCACTTGCGCGCTTCCAGATCTGTTTGACGGTCAAGCTTGGCAATCGCGTCTGTAAAATCGCGGTAGGTGTAATGAATGAGATCGGATTTTAAATCACCTTTAGGGTATTTCATGAAAGCTTGTGGATGCACTTCGGCGAATTCGTCGTACTTGAACTCACTTTTCTTAAAAAGTTTTACTTGGGCGGCCGGATACATACCGCCGTAGCGAACCCAATAACTGCCGATGAAATTTTTACGGGGGTTGGTGTATCCATTGCAATCAGGGCCCTTTTTCAAAAGCTCGACAATTTCATCTCTGAGCTCTGGGGTAAAACGCTCGTCCGCATCAAGACTATACACCCACTCGTGGGTCGCAAGCGCGTAAGCAAAATTTCGGTGGCGCCCTTCAAAATCCATTTGCCGTGTCACCACTCTTGCGCCAAATGATTTGGCGATTTCAACGGTCTTGTCAGTGGAATTATCATCCACCACAATAAGCTCGTCTGCCCAAGAAGCGCTTTCTAAGCACTCCTTTAAGCGGGACTCCTCATTTTTGGCAATGATGACAATCGAGAGTTTTGCTTTTTCTGACATAAGCCCAGTATTCTAAATGATTTTAAGCGCGGCTTCTACTACTTGTTCGACCGCGACTTTTTCGAGACACTGACGCTCGTGCGTACACGGAGGAAATGTGAAGCGCTGATAGCAAGGCCGGCAAGGCACGTCTTGAACCACCACTTGGCGTTTAGCCTGACCTGGAAAGGGTCCGTAAACCTTTTCGTCTACCGGACCAAAAATTGAAACTGTTTTGACGCCCAGGGCATTCGCAAAGTGAAGCAGCCCACCGTCATTGCAAAGCAACAGCTCTGAGCGCTTGAGCAGCGCTGCGACACCCGCCAAACCTTCGCTAGTCACCACCATCGCAGAGATATTTAAATGTCTAGCCGTCTCCTGCAAAAGCTTTATCTCGGGCCCATCTCCCAGCAGAATTATTTTAAAGGGTTTGGTTTCTGAAAGTTGATTCAGCGCCGCAGCAAATTGCTCAGGGTTCCATTGTTTGAAATGGGCATTTACCCCCCAGCTTCGACCTCCGCCGGGTGCACAGACTACAACCTTGTCAGTCGGCAGAATTCCCTCTTTTTTAAAAGTAGCTGCTACCATTTTGAGCGATTCATCAGATACGTATAACGGCAATTCCGCTTGAGGCGAAAAAGATTCAATTCCAAAAAATTTCAAAAGCTCTGCCTGCGTGTGAATCACGTGACGCGCTTCGTAACCCACTATCTTCTGCTTGTGGGTTAAAAATAGCCCCCTTCCTTTGAAATCAAGGCCGACACGCTTTGGAATTCCGATTAAAAAAGAAAAAAAGCTAAATTCACGGCTAAGCGAAAAATCTAAAGTCGCATCAAATTGATGTGAGCGGACAAGACCCCAAAAGCCCTGGAGTTCTTTTAAAAATAAAAACGGACTTTTTTTGAGCGCAAGACGCAGCGCATCGCGGTTAAACACAAAGGTTTGATCGATGGAGCGATTTAAACGCACGAGCTCCTGTGTGCGCTCATTACAGATAAAACCAATCACAAGATCGGGGTTTTGGTGGCGAAGCGCCTCGACCACCGTCATCGAAAAGATCGCATCCCCAATACCAAAAGGATTAATGACGAGGAGTTTTTTCATGGGTGAGCCGTGATTTTTTCAATGGCCCGCAAGACTTCATCCGGACTAATCTTGTTCGTCTCTTTCCAGATTGCAACACTATCAGAGCGCTTCGGACCCCATCGCAAAGGATTGGAGCCCTCACAGTTCTTGGCGTATAAAATTACACTTGGAACCTTTTGGATCCAGGCGATGTGCGCTGGTCCGCTATCTGAGGATACAAAAACCTTAGCCTGAGGGCGCGACAACATCGCAACAAGCTCCTTTAGAGGAGTTTGTCCGGTTAGATCGAGTACTTGGGTTCCAATAAGTCTTGCGATCTTCTGAGACGTCTCGCGCTCCTCAGCTCCGCCAACAAGAATAATTTCATACCCTTTTTCCTTCAGGTGTCGGGCAACCGTTGCAAAATTTTCCTCAGGCCATTTTTTTTGGGGGTTGCTGGTACCCCCATGGATCACGGCCCAGGGCTTTGCAGAAATTTCTTTGGTTTTTTCATTGATTGCAAGCTGAGCGCTTGAATCAATCGGCAACTCTAGCGCGCCATCCCACTTTTTTGACGTCACAAGCGACGCAAGCTTAAGATTAGCGTCCATTTCGTGGAGAGCGTTCGAATCTTTAGAATCTTTGAGCGTGCGATTTAGTAAAAATCCAAACTTCCGTGAATACCCCACGCGAATTGGGATTCGCGCTAAAAAAAAGAGCGTGTGCCAGTTTTTGTCTGGATTTGATGCGATAGCCACGCTAAAACCCGCGGCTTTGATCTGAGCCTTGATTTGCGAGCGGTATGCCCTGTTTTTCTTGAAACGCAGCGCGTCTACCCGGACAATTTCATCTAAATCAGGATGCCCCTCGAGAAGCGGCGCAACCGATGGGTCTACCGCCAAAGCAATCCAGGACTTTGGAAATTCTTGACGAAGTAGTCTCAGGGCTGGCAAATTCATCAGCACGTCCCCCATTCGATCCGTGCGGACAAATAAAATACGATGCGGCTTGGCTTGGGGCATCCGGACTACACCGGCTCTTTTGGGAGTCGCGATGCGGCCATACATAATCCGATTGCGAACCATAGCAGATTAATAAGCAGTGTGGATTGCAAATTCGTATCTGTTGCGCTATGCAGCAAAAAAGCAATTACTCCAAAATACAACGCGGTTGCCGAACTTTTTAAAAATGGGTCCTGGATTTTACCCATTTTTTTAATAGTCGTGAACAAGAAGTACGCCATACATAGAATAAAACTTCCTAAACCAAAAATTCCAATCTCCGCAGCCATCTGCAAGTAGCCGTTGTGTGCATACTGGAAATCCGGGCTCACGGAATTGGCGCGCTTAAAATGAGGCTCGTTTTTAGCATAGGTATTCACTCCAAGACCTGTAAGCGGGCTTGACTGGATCATTCGAATTGCCTCTCCCCACAGCTCAACGCGCTCACTAACAGTACCCTTTTGAAAATTTAGCAAGTCATTAATTCTATTCCTAATTGGAGCTGGGGAAACGAAAAGCGCCCAAAGAATTGCAACAACCAAAAAAACCCCAAGCAACTTGTCTTTAAAAATCACGGCCATCGCTACGAGTGCGAATGCAATTCCAATCCATGCGCCGCGTGAAAAGGTGAGGATTATACAAAGCAGCACCGTCATAAATAATCCAAAAAAAATAATGGACCTTAATCGGTACGACTTCCAAGCGCTTCGCATGAATGATAAAAATAAAAAGAATGGGAATATTAGATAGGCCGAAAAATCAATAGCATGTTTAAATGGGCCTGTAATCCTGTTGATTCCCTGCGCCATCATGTAAGCGATCATCTTCCTGTTTCTCAGAATTTCGAATCCCCCAAAAAACTGAACAAGACCATCCACCGAAACTACAAAGCTTGCAGTTAAAAAATAAATGATGACGGTTTGAATTTTTTTTCGTGAGTCCAAAACATAAAAAATAGAGAGGCATAAAAGAATCTGTCGAAAAACTTTAAACAACCCCCGCGATGAGGCGGCCCAAGAACTTGACCCAAAACAAGAAAGGATATTAAAAATCATGTAGATCGCGAGGAGCAATACCCAGTTAGGATCGAATCTCGGGCGGTCAGGGTCCATCGCCCATGAAACTATCGCTGTCAGTAAAAAGATTGCGGCTCCAATCTGGTACAGAGACATCGAAATGGGCAAAAAGAAAGCGCTCCATAGCATTGAATAGAAGGCTGCCGTTTTAAAAAATGACTTAGTAGGCATTAGGGCTCTTAAAAATAGTGAGGATTGTTTTGAGTAATATCAAGAGATCAAATTGTATTGTCCAGTTTTCGACGTAGTAAAGGTCGAACTTCGTTCGTTCCTCGATTGATGTATTTCCGCGCAGTCCGTTGACCTGTGCCCAACCGGTAATGCCGGACTTAATCGAGTGGCGCGCCATGTATCGCGGGATGTCCTCCTTAAACTGAGACACGAAATGCGGTCTTTCCGGCCGCGGTCCAACAAGGCTCATATCTCCTTTTAAAACATTCCAAAACTGTGGAAGCTCATCTAGGTTTAACTTCCGCAGAGCTGTCCCAATGCGAGTGCGGCGCGGATCGTCTTCCCTGGCCCACACCGGCCCTGTTTGCGCTTCGGCATCGACGCGCATGGTTCGGAATTTAAGGAGATTAAATTTTTTTCCGTCTTCCCCCACCCGCTGTTGTTTGTAAATCGTGGGTCCTTTGGAATCCAATTTTACAGAAAGCGCCAAAACAACGTAAAGCGGAGAAAGACCGATAAGCGCTATGGCAGAAACTAAAACATCCATCGCTCTTTTGATAAAACGGTTCTCCCAGTCCGCTAGCGGGGAATCACTAAATGACAAGAGCGGCATGCCTGCTAGATACGAAACCTTCATCCGTGAGGCAACGAGTCCAAACACATCGGCAATCCAGTGAAACGAAACCATCACCTTTTCGCATTCATAGATCATCCGCAACACTTGATCCGAAGAAAGGCCTTGGAGCGCCACAACCACTTCGTGAACGTCCCGGTGCGTGCGGATAAAATGCCCCAACTCATCAACCTTTCCCAACACCTCCACACCTTCCAATTGATGGCCTTTTGGAAGCGAATCATCCAAAAAACCAACGACTCGCGTGCGAAACCGGGGATTGCGCTTGTAAAATAGAAGTAGTTTTTTTGAGAGAGCATCACAACCCACCACCAACACGTTTCGCTGGGTTCCTCTTTTAGTATCGATCCAAGAAATAAGCATCCCCAATACAAAGCGCGCGAACGAAATTCCCGACGCAATTACAAGACCAAAAACAGCTAAAAAACCACGAGAAAAACTAAACCCTCTGTAAAAAAACGTTAGCGACATCAGAACAATGAGCGAAGCAATCACTGCTTTAAAAATGCTGGAAATTTCCTGGGAAAAACTAATTAGCTTGAGAGGACGATACAAACCGTAATGTCGCAGAAAAAAAATCAAGATGATGGCCGTAAAATGAAAGGTTTTAAAATAAGGTTCGAAATCAGGCACACCCTTTGACGCCGCGACAAATCCGCTTTCAAAGCGGAACCAGAAACAAAACCAAAGAAAAAAATAGATGCAGCAGGCATCTACAAAAACCTGCACCCACGGCAAAAAGGAATCTCGCTTTCGGCGGCGCGGTAAAATCATTCGGAGTTCACTAATCGCCTGATAACGGCGTTCATTTCGGATTTAAACCGACTTTTCGAAAAACGTGCGGCATTGGCCACGCAAATGTTGGAATCCATATTCATTTTCTCAAAATTTTGAATGCATTTTTTTAGAGAGCTTACTTCCAAAGCATCGAAAAATAATCCCGTCTTTTCTGGTAACACTGTTTCAAGTGCCCCTCCCTTACCCAAGGCTAAGACCGGGCAACCACAAGCCTGCGCCTCGACTGGGACAATTCCAAAATCTTCTTCACCTGGAAAAAGAAGCGCCTTAGCTTTACGATAATATTCCCGCAAAACCTCATCTGGCTGCCAGCCCAAAAAGCGAATCTTTGGTCCGGCCATTTTTTTTAAACTTTCACTTTCAGGCCCATCTCCAATCACGACGAGCGTTTTCCCGAGATCCATCATAACCTGGATCGCCAAATCCACTCTTTTATACGGCACAAGCGCCGAGACCACAAGATAAAAATCCTCGCGCTGCACGGCCGGGTCAGGGGTAAAAAAAAGCGTGTCCACCGGCGGATACACAACCTCTGCGGTTCTTCCGTAACAGGACTCTATTCGCTTGCGTATGTGCTGGGAAATGGCCACGAAATGGTCCACTTTCTGCGCCGTGTGATAGTCCCACCGCCGCAACCAACCCATCACGCCACCGATAAAGAATCGCTTTAAGGGCGACTGCTTAGAAAAATACTCATCAAACATGGTCCACGCATAACGCATGGGAGTGAAGCAGTAGCAAAGGTGTTTTGAATTCATTGGCTTTTTAAATGACTTGGCAACGCAGTGGCTCGTCGATAGGACTAGATCCGCCTCTTCCCCCCGAAAGGCTCCGATAGCCGCTGGAAAAAGAGGTAGATAATTCCGGTAATGCTTTTGGTGACCGGGAAGTTTTTCAATAAACGATGTTCGGATTGGATGGCTGGAAAGAAGGTTTGAAATTTTATCTTTCTCGCAGAACAGCGTGTAGATTGGGCTTTGGGGGTGATCTTCGGTAAGCGCTTCAAGGCACTTTTCACCTCCGCGCATTCCGTTGAGCCAGTCATGCACAAAAGCGATTTTCATCCGAGTACTTTCGCGTAAACACTTAAGGTCCGATTAACGGTCTCATCCCACGTGAATTTTTGGGAATGGGCTAACGCCTGAACCGCTAGTTTTTCACGAAGCGTTGTATCATTTAGAATGCGCTCAATCCGGGATCCAAGCTCTGATGCATTTTCCGGATCAAAGGTCCACGAAGCATCCGGCACAAGTTCTGGCAAACTGGTTCGATTCGAACAAAGAACGGGTGTCCCGCATGTCATCGCTTCGACTACAGGCAGTCCAAAACCTTCAAAAAATGACGGCAAAACAAATAGATCGGCCAAATTGTACAACGGGCAAAGATCTTCGTCTGGAACTTCTCCAAGATACCGCACAAAAGATTGGGTCTGAATTTGATTTAAAAGCTCTGTTTCCCTCGGGTCTTTTCGCCCCACCACGACAAGTTCGTGCTTTATTTTATTATTTTCCCTGAGAGAACGCATCACCTCAATCAGCGCGCCTAAGTTTTTATGCCGCTTTAGACTTCCAACAAACAAAACAAACGGCTGATCAAGTTTATACCGCTGACGCACCAATGCGAGGCGGCCCGCGTCATTTATTTTATAAAATTGATCCGAGGCAGCCTCCGGAGCAACAAATACCTTATCTGGTTTTAGAGTCGGGAAACTCAGCAAGAGATCTTTTTTGGTGTATTCCGATACGGTGAGAATAGCATCAGCAGTCCGAGCGATTCTCGCTAGCATTGAAGCCGCATAAAACCTTCCGAGCGTGCGCTTAGACGCTTTGGCGTCGTGGTAGTAAATCAGGTCGTGAATAGTCACGACCATTTTTTTGGGGTATACCCATGGCGCATTAAAATGCGGAACATGTAGCAAGTCCACTCCGTCGGATTTGAGTGGCAGCTCAATTTGCTCAGATAAACTATAAATATTTGAAAAAAGTGGTTTGAAATTTTTTGAAGAGAGATCTTTTGGGTAACCCATCAGCAGGAATCGTTCCGGGCTGATTTTTTGGGATAAGCCGCTCGAGAGTTCTCGAATGTAACGCCCGATCCCCGGATGAGACCACATACGGGCATCAAAACCGATGCGGCCCTTAAAACTCACGGGAGTCAAACCGATTTTTTTTAATTTTTCTACTCAAAATATCCATCCCCGGCAACTTTATTCGAGCCGCAGCTTTTGCATAATCCGCATCGGTTTCACCCTCAAAATAGATAGTCTTTTAATTTTTCAAATACTTGATCGGGTGTGATCATCTCCATGCATGGATGACCTTTTACATTGCATTTCTCAAGACCGCACGGCGAGCAATCCACAGCCCGTCGCAAAACTAAGGCATTATCATACAGCGGCTTCCATTCATCAAAAAGATTCGTCCCGCTGAATAAAAATAGGGTTGGCGTGTTAAGAGCCGCTGAAATATGAGCGGGACCGGAGTCTGCGCCCATCGTGACCCGCGAATTCTGCAGCAGAAAGCAAAGCTCTCTCAGCGAGGTTCTTCCGGTTAAATCCGCCACCCGCACATCCAGATTGGCATTTTGAATTTTTTTTGCTTTTTCAACATTTGACCCAACTAGAAGCACCTGGCAATCTGGGGCGTTTACTCCAATCTTCTGAACCAGAGCGCTAAAATGCTCGACCGGCCATTCCTTGGCTGTTGAGCCGGCATCAATATGCAAACAAACGGGTTTTGGATTAAATAAAACCCCGCACCTCTGAAATTTCTCTTTAAAAAAATGTGTTTCTTCTTTTGAAAAATAAATCTGAGGATCAAGAGAACTTGGGTGAACATCTAGAGAGTTAAGAATAAGCTTTATTCGTTCGGTATGGTGGGCTTGTTTGGGGTAATCGATCTCTTTAGTCAGCAAAAATCCGCCGCCTGTTGACCCAAAACCAATTCTTTCCTTTGCCCCAATCAGGGTTGCCAGCAGGTTCTCTCTTAAATCCCCTCTCAAACTGAGCGCTAGATCAATTTTTCGATTTCTCAGCTTTGCCACCGTTTTCAAAAAGTTTATTCTACCTGCGCGCGGGTAACGCTTTCTGGAAAACCAGGGGGCGTCATATATAAAAAGCTCGTCAATAAACAAATTGTTTTCTAAAAGCGGCGCCGACCAACTGGCCGCTAAAAAATGAATTCGGGCTTTAGGAAAATATTCTTTTAGAATTTTTGGCAGAGCGGTTGCAGGAAGCATATCCCCCACGTGATCGAGGCGGATAATGAGGATATTTTTATAACGCGTATGCTTCGGCTTTGGAAGCCATTTCATCCAGCTTCCGAGCGCATCAATAACCGAGGCGGCTATTCGGTTTCTGCGCTTTTTAAAAACGTATTCACTCATACTCCCTCAGAACAACACTCAAGGAGAGTGTCCAAAATTCGTTGCGATGCCATTCCGTCTCCAAACGGATTGGCCCATGTTCTGGGTTTAGAGAGCATTTGGTTGGCTTTTTGTATAATTCCGCTAGCGCTATATCCACTCACCGCATTAGCCCCAACTTTTATTGTTTCGGGCCTCTCGGTAGTGGAGCGAATCGTCACACACGGTACTTTTAGAATACAAGCCTCTTCTTGCACGCCGCCCGAGTCGGTAAAAATAATTTCGGCGTTTTTTTCGTGCCATAAAAAATCCAAAAAACCCATCGGTTCTACCGCGCTAAAATAACGTTCATCGAGTTTTATTTTAAAGGTCTCGAGCCTTTGACGAGTGCGTGGATGCACAGGAAAAATCATCCGAATCTTCTGCTTCTTGGCAACCGTTTCAAGCACATGGATCACACGCGAAAGCCGCTCCTTGCGGTCCACGCTTTCAGGCCGGTGCAAAGTAACCAAAGCAAAGGGTTTTTTTGTTTTATGGCGCACTTTTTTTTGGGCAATCGCCATGTTCTCCATCACCGCGTCTACAATGGTATTGCCGGTAACTTCAATGCGCTTTTCTTTTAATTTTTCCTTGAGCAGGTTTTTGCGGGCCATTTCGGTCGGCGCAAACAATACATGAGACAAACGGTCCGTCGCCACACGGTTACGTTCTTCGGGCATGTTGTTATCATAACTTCTTAATCCCGCTTCTACATGTCCAACAACGATTCCTCCAATTTCGCGAGCGGCCATCGCTCCGGCCAACACTGTATCGGTGTCCCCTTGAACCAAAATGGCCTTGGGCAGTTCTTTTTGCAAAACGCCAATTACATTTTTTTTGATTGCCCGAACAAGCTCAGAGTGACGATTAGCGCCAATACCGGACGGACGCGTGAACTGGTAGTGCGGCTGCGGGAGTTTTAAATCTTTAAAAAATTGCGCATCCATATTGCGCGAATAATGCTGGCCAGTATGAATAAGAATGTAGGGCTGTTCTTTTTTATTTTTTTCAAGGAGCCTTAGAATCGCGCTGAGCTTCACGATTTCAGGACGAGTTCCTAAAATAACCGCTATTGGGGATTTTTTATTTTTGAGTTTCATTTTTAAATATTTCGATCATTTGTCTCGCACATCGCGTATTGGAAAAAAGCTTGGAGCGCTCCAGCGCCGCGCTGCCAAGCCGGTGCCGCAGCGGCGTGTCGTATGCGAACCGATTCATTGAATCGGCGATCTGCTCAACATTTTCAGGGTCAACCAAAAGCGCTGTATCCCCCGCAACCTCAGGCAATGAAGTTCGATCAGCGCAAATGCCGCTTAGCCCGCAGCGCATCGCCTCAAGGACCGGAAGGCCAAAACCTTCGTAAAGCGAAATTGTAGCATATCCCAAAGCGGCGTTGTAAAGCGCCACCAGGTCGTTTTGCGGCGCATAACCTATCAGATGAACATCTTTCCCCAGCTTTTCTTTTTCTATATATCCTCTAAGAGCTGCCTCGGCAGGACCGCTTTTTCCGATCACTAAAAGTGAGAAGGAATTCTGCCCTTTCTTCCTCAGAATGGAATAGGCTTGCAATAGACGCATGTGGTTTTTACGCGGCTCTAAAGTGCTCACGCTAATTAGAAATGGCTTTTTTAAACCGTATCGTTCTAAAACTGAAAAAATTTGACGCTCATCCTCTATCCTTTGAAAAGACTCGTCGGCACCCAGCGGAACAACGCTGACTCTTGAGGCTGGTATTTTTAAAAAACGCTCAATGTCTCGGCGCGTCGACTCGGAGCTCGCCACAACCCGGCGCGCGCGCTTGAGGGCTGCGGGAAGCCAGGTTGACCAATAAAAACTGGAGGCTTTTCCCTGGTTTCCCGGAAAAGCCATCCCTATAAGGTCGTGCACGGTCACTACACCCGGAACCGGGCTATAAAAAGGCGGCGCAAATCCTGGGCTATACAAAAGGTCTGGCTTGTCCCGCAAAACCTTCAGTGGAAGCTGCACTGATTCCCACAATATTCGCCGCGGCGTGTTTAGCTGGACATCCTTCGGTGTGTACGGCAAAAAGCGAATTTCCGGCGCCTCTTTAATCATTGCTTCATATATATTTTTTGCGGCAACGCCAATACCCGTTTTCTGCGCGATAATCGATGAAGCGTCAACTCCGATTGTTAACGGCACAGAATCCCCATCAACATCAAGGGTCGCTTCATCAAAAAATTCCGTTTCGTACGAATCGAATAATAGGCTTTCATTTCCAGGCTTCCGAGGCCTTTTAAAATTTTTTTCCACTGCGCAGTCGTCATTAGACGCTCATCCCCAAAATCTTTATGTTTGTAGGCGGCGCCCGGAACACTGAAAATAAATGTTTTACTTACCCGCAAAACCTCCCGACAACTCTGACGAATCTGGTCGTCGCTCATATGCTCAAGCACTCCCTGAGAAAAAGAGAGATCAAAAGCGTCATCACTAAAACCAAGACTCAAAAGATCCTGATTCGAAAAATCAACTTTGGCTTTCCACTGATTCGCCGTCTCTGCCGCGTGTCTTAAAACTTTTTCATCCCGATCACAAGCGGTAACCTTGATACCCGTCATCGATAAAAAAATCGACATAATTGCGGAACCACAGCCAGCCTCCATTGCCGTTTCAGGTTTTAAGCGGAAAATTTCCTTTAAGAAATCCTTATGAATACTGATGTGATCCAGCAAATAATCAGCATTGCCGGATCCTGCATAAAAATCTCCCCACCCTGTCCGAACACTCATCGAGCAGCTCCCTCCCATTTTTTTATCCAACGCACAAACTCATAGTATGACGACAGGACTGCGTAAAGAAATCCTTCAAGGCCATCCCTAAACCCCGCCCTCCATATATAGATACTCCAAAAACGCGCCAAAGGCCTCAGCCAGTCAAGACCTCTAACCGTATTTTTCAAGGGGCACTGCTTAGCTTCAATCGATGTATAGAGCTGCAGCTTCTTCAAGTGCTCGCCAATTGTCTGGAATGAGCGGTGGCTTAGAGTTTCACGAAGTTCGTGAATCTCACCTTTCACCAATACAATTTCATGCACAGGATTTTGAAAAGAAGCGAGATTCTTTTGAAACAATCTCACCGGGGCGTCCGATTGCAGGCCGGACGCCTTAAAATCACGTCCAAAAAAATTGGTCTTACGGCGAACACGGTAGGCTGCGATGTCTTTCTTTTTTATTTTACTTTTTATTTCATCCGCTAAAGCGGTCGACACAACTTCATCCGCATCAACCGAAAATATCCAATCTCCCGACGCTTGCGAAACAGCAAAATTTTTTTGGGACGCAAAGTTATCAAAAGTCCTCGTCATCACTTTTGATGTGAAGTGCCGAGCCAACTCGATCGTACAATCAGAACTTCCGGAATCCACCACCACAATCTCATCCGCAAATGACAACGCTCCGAGACACATTTTGATGTTTTTCTCTTCGTTTTTGGTAATCACCACAGCCGAAAGCATCAAATCACCTCCGAAAGCTCAAAAATCTGACGGTCAGATAAAACTTTTTTTCCTGAATGCGAGAATCGCTTAACAATCGACTTTGGAAGCCTACCTAACGCCCAAAAAAATCCCCACATAAACTCATAGCGCCCTTTTAGCAAAAAATATAAGGGCCTTGGAGCTAGCCAAACCAGATGCCAAAACCACAAAACAGGGCTCGTAATGTTTTTCCACATAAATAAATAAAGATTTCGCTGATTGATGGCTAAGAGTCTGGAGCGGCTAAAATTTTTTTTAAAAGTTGCCTGTCCTTTATGAAAAACTAGGCTTTTTGGTTCGTAGTAACCGGCGTACCCCGCCTTCCAGGCACGAAAACACAAATCACAGTCCTCTACGGTGCCCGGCAAATACAAATCATCAAACCCACCCAACTCAAGAAAAATGCTGCGCCTAAATGCGCCAAAACCTGCCTGCATCGTGGGCCCTGCAATATCGATCTTTGCTTCATAACCCGGAAAACGGCTTTCTGACTTTAAAAGTCCGGCTCGAAAGCTCATTTTAGACAAGCTGCCCTCGTATTGCGCTCCGTCGAAGGTGAAAGCTTTTGGTGCTGCCAAAAAAGCATTCGGATACCTCTCAAAAACCTGAATGAGTGGCTGCAGAAAATTAGCGTCCACTTTTAAATCATTGTTAAGCAGCAAAACCACATCAGCGGAGCTTTTTTTTACAGCTTCGTTAAATGAACATAGCACTCGGTTCGGAGAAACAACCACGCGCGCTTGCGGAAATTGTTTATTTAAAATTTCTAGGCTATTGTCGGTGCTTGAATTATCAATAACCGTAAGTAGGCAGCCGGAATTTCTAGCGGCTTGAATCAAAGACGGCAGGCATTCAACGAGAAGATCGCTGCCGTTGTAGTTAAGAACGAAAATCTCAGCGGTCACGCTTTTTAATTTCTTCGTAAGCGGCGGCTATCAGAGTGTCGGATTTTGAATCTGCTTTAATCGTATACAGACGGTCATCGATTGGAAAAATTCCAATTCGTCCACCAACAATCTTCCCAGAACGAATCACCGGTGTTGCCGTTGCGCAGCCTAACCCATAATGTGCTTCATAAAGCGGGTTTTTATGCTCACGCGTCTTAAAGCCTTCTCCGATTTGCGAAAATGAACCGTGCGTATCGCGAGCCCATACGTTTTGGTAATCACAGTAACCTACAAACACCGTATCAAGTCCTTTGTGCTGAAGATCGACGATTAATTCGTCAAAAAGTCCTTTGGGCCGGAAAGGATAAAGATAGTTCACCGTTAGAATGGCTTCAGGGTAGTTTCCGGTTTTCTCGATCTCAGTTAAAGCAAAGCTCACTGCGTCTTCCATAGTCTTTTCGCCGGATTCCAGCCAGCTTGGCCTCTGAATAAAAAAAATACCGGAGCGCTCGGCAAGCTTCCTCACATCAGCATTTTCTGAAAGCACATAAATGGATTTTGCGTATTTAGATTGTTTGAGATTTTCAATTGTTTCCGCTAGTAACGCGTGGCCGGCTGCTTCTCTGGGCTTGCCCAGCACCGGAAGAACTGCCGCCACGTTGCATTGCCCCGCCTTCCACGAATCAGGCATCGCGTTAATCGTGTCGCCTTCGAAACGTTCGATCACGGACACCACGCTTTTGGCGCGCTGAGGGTTATTATCCTGGTGGATGCCATGATGATGGAAAACGGCGGCCTCCGGCTCATATACAATTTTGTATCCTGCTTCGATGACGGCCTTACCCCAGATCCGATCTTCGATATTCGTTGCCGCTTCATCGAATGGCATTTTTTCCCAAACACTGCGACGAAACATGCTGTTAGCGTTGTGAAAAAAGTAGTCCTTCACCTGAACTCGGCGGTCAAGACCAAACGTAATAAGAAGATCTCTTTTATCGGAAGGTTCGCTGAACGAAACCGGCAGCTGCCGTCCATAAACACCCGCCACCGACGCCTCATCAAAATTTTTAAGCAAGTTTGAAAGCCATTTCTCATCTTTAGGAACGCAGTGCGCGGAAAGGCAGACCAAAAACTCACCCTTAGACTTGCGGATGCCGGCATTAATCGCCGCGCCGGGTCTAAATTCGGTGAGCGCGACTACTTGAGCCAGCGGAAACCGCTTGGCGGCCTCGACCGTACCATCCGTACTGCCGCTATCGACCAGAATCACCTCGACGTCCTTACGGTCCTGCGCAAAAACCATTTTTAGGCAATGACTGATCCAACGTTCCTCGTTTTTGGTGCGGATGATAATAGAAATCATTCGAACATCCCCTTTTCCAGCAGCGTGTCCGCCGGAATTGCTTGCCTGGATTTTTTTCCGATCACCTCATGAGCCTCCCGGACAGGAATTCCGGTGCCTGGATTTTTGTACGTCACCATGGATTCATCCAGTTTAGCACCCGCCGGAATTTCTTTGGCAGATACCATTGAGACATGATATTTACGACGCGTAATCCATTCTTTTTCTTTTACTTCTTTAAGACCGGTACCGAGGCTTTTTTCGACGAGACGAATATCGCGAATCATATTTTTAAGATCTTCGGGATCCAGAGAAATTTTATGATCAAAACCTTCCATGGTTTTATCGAGCGTAATGTGGCGTTCAACAGCGACAGCACCCAGACCCACGGCAATCAGCGTTGCCAGATAGCCGATTTCATGCCCCGAAAATCCGACCGGCACCTGATAACGCTTTTGAAGCGCTTCCATTGCCTTTAAATTGGACTCTTCCACCGGAGTTGGATAAATGGAAACGCAATGAAACAGCGTTAGCGGGCAATCTTCCTTTTTGAACAGACTTACCGCATCATCCAATTCATCGGGCGAACACATACCGGTCGACATATACACCGGTTTGCGTAATTTTGCGACAATGCTCAAAAAAGGAAGGTTTGTCACTGAGTGGCTTGCAATTTTATAGGCTTTGGACCCCAGTTTCTCCAGGAACTCCAGAGACGGCACATCAAAAGCTGTGCATAAAAACTCAAGTCCCGATGCCTCGGTATAACGTTTTAATTCTTGATATTCTTCAAAGGTAAATTCAAGCGTTTCCCGGATTTTGCGGTAGGTGTTCCCCAGCGAAGGAAAGCGCTCATCTTTTGCGTCGAGCACGCTGCCAATGGCAAGCGTTGCGACATTCCGTTTTTGGAATTTGACAATATCGGCTCCGGCGGCTTTAGCGGAATCCACCAGTTTTTTGGCAATTTCCAACGAGCCATTATGATTTAAACCCGCCTCGGCAATAACGACACAACTCATGCTTTTCTCCTATCGGATGTTAAAAATTCAACCAGCATTGATGCGGCACGGCAATACGCAATACTTTGCCCCTCTCTTGTCATGCCTCCAACATGGGGGGTGATAAAAATTTGAGGCGATCCATTCAAAGCTTCCCGAAGCACAGGACTCTCCTTGCGATTTTTTATTTCATCCCGGAGAACATCGGTAACGTAAAGTGCTTTTGGATTCTTTTTCAAAAATTCGACCAGCGCGACCTCATCAACAATGTCCCCTCGCGCCGTATTAACTAAGAGTGCGTTTTCTTTAATTTTGGATAACCATTCCTTGTTGACCATGCTGAGATTTTCGGGAGTTGCATGGACATGCAGACTGATCACGTCCGCTTGCCTTAGCAGATCGTCCAAGCCGACCTTGAGAACCCCTTCTTCCATAAGATCTTTATACGGATCACAAGCAAGGACGGTCGCGCCAAAACTTTTTGCATAATGTCCAAACATTCGACCCAGACGTCCGTACCCCACAACACCCACCGTCAAATGATTAACCTGACGCCCCGTAAAAGGCTCATAATCCCAATTGCCCTTTCGAACAGAGTCCCAGGCTTGCGGAATTTTTCTAAGCCCGGCCATCATTAACGCAAAAGCATGCTCGGCGGTTGATGAAATCTTCTCGATCGTTTCCCGCTCCTCTGTTAAAGACAGGATACGCACACCTTTTTCCTTGGCGGCATTCAAATCAATATGATTAGTGCCTGTCGAAGCTGTGCAGATAGCCCGGAGACTCGGCGCCGAATGAATTAATTCTTTAGATAAAAAAACTTTGGATTTATTTGGATTCGTAAAGATAGCATCATAATTTTTTAATATTTCACGAACCTCTTCCTGGGTAGGGTCGGGCATGTATTGGACCTTCCCTGCCCCCTCCAAAATCTCAGCGACACCCGGGATGCTTTGAATCGGCGTTATCACCAGAATATTGGCCATTTAAAGCTCCCCCAAAGGACGTAAATAGGGACGTGGATTTTTGGCGAGCATTGCTTCAGCAACAATAAAATCGAGCGGCGTATCCACGTTGACCGTGCGCTCTTCCGGCATAATATAAGGTCGGCTATTGGGCATTCCAAAACGCAGCCCTTGCTCCATCAACACATCGCGGCGCATTGCGTAAATAGAGCCGTTCCGAACATACGACTTTGGCAGTAAGTCCTGCCGGCGCGAGGATAGCTCAGGCACGCAAAAATCAACGATACGGTCATCAACAATTTTTTTAATGCGCGCGGGGTGGTGGTCTTCTAATTGCACGACCGAAATCACCGTATCAGCCTGGGTCTGAATTAATTTCTCTATCACCGCATCAATATCTTCAACGGTTTTCAGTGGATTCGTGCACATAAGCTCAATGATGTAATCATAGCGACAGCCGCTATCCTTCTCCGCCCAGCTCACTGCATGCTGCAACGGCTCCACCGACGACACCGTGTCTCCGCTGAGTGACGCCGGCCTTAAAAAAGGGGCTTCTGCCCCGTACTGAATGGAGATAGCCTGAATTTCCGCATCATCTGTCGAAACCAAATACCGGTCTATCCACTTACTTCTTTTAGCCTCGGCGATGGTGTATGCAATAAGAGGTGCGCCGTGAATTGGTTTTATATTTTTTCTAGGCACTCCTTTTGAACCGCCACGCGCCAGCGTAACGGCTAATACTTTTGGCTTAATCATTTGATTTGAGTCCTTCGTTCGCCATCTTTGTCAGCAGCTGATTATAACTTTCTAAAATATCATGAGGTTCTTTTTCACCATAAATCACCGCCTTACGAAATCGTTGGGCTGAATAAGGAATATTTTTGTCACGATTTGCGTTTTCAAGCGCGAGAATAAATTCCTGCAGGTTGCGCACAATAATCCCCGCGCCATAATTATCGTAAATCGACGCATAAGTATAAAGATAAACCGGGTTGATCAGCGGTTTTTCTTGGCAAATAACCTCAATTCCGATGCCGGTACTGAAACACGTTGCAATATCCGCCCATCGCACAAGAGGAGTTGAATCTGCGATATTAAACTCTTTCCTAGACTTAAAACCGGACTGAACCCATTCTTTGAATGATACCGCTCTCGCGCTTTCAATAACTTCCACATTCGGGGAAGATGCGAATTTTTCCCTTAAAGCTTTCGGCAGATTTCCAGCCCCTTCTCGCGTATGCTCCTTAATCACTAAGTGAACGTAATCAAGCTTTGATATCGCCTCAATCGCCTCGAGCGTGCCAGGCTGATTCACATGCTCTCCCCAATGGGGCATAAAAAAGAGTACTTTGAGTTTTTGGGAAGCATCTTTCCTGGGTATAAACGATGGGTATAGCAAATTTTGAATCCGAACCCACTCGTCACAGTATCGAGGCGTTCCGTAAACCACTATTTTTTCCATGTCCGCGTAACCCTGCTCCTGCCAAAGCGTTCGCTCATAAGGCGTGCTTGCGATAACACGTGTGTAGGAATGCTGGGTGGGATTCGTCATATCCACAAACCGGTACGGACGCTCCGAAGGAAGACTCCGATCTACATTTCCGTAAACATTAGGACCGTGAGAGACACCAATCACAGGAATGCGCAAACGGATAGCGGCCCGCGTCAACTTACCTTCCAAGGTGTGGTCGCGCACCAGGTGGCTAACCACAAAAACCGCGGGATCAATTTTTTTAAGCAGCGCCTCTGCCCACGTATCGGTCCAAACCCAGCGTTTAACCAACGTTAAAAGCTGGCGCATCAGCTTAACTATAATGGGATTCGTTGAGCGAATAAGGAGGCGGTTTGGAAATCGCAAAAAGAATTCCGGTATTGAATAAAAATAATCAACTCTAGCGCTGGGACTTTCTCTCAAAAATCTAACTCGAGGATCAGAATCAATATCGAGATTGAAATTGTGATCCAAAAAAACGACCCTCGCGCTGCGGCCCGCTTGCGCTATTTTCCATATAATCGGCGCCTGATTATCCAAATCGTTGTAGCTTCCGGTAATGAATAGGATGGGCTTCTGAATCACCGCATCACCCCCGTTAACTTGGAGTGATCCACATGCCATTTCACCGCACGCTTAAGCCCTTCATCCAAAGAAACTTCTGGTTCCCAGGCCAGCAAACTTAACGCTTTGCCAATGTCCGCTCGGGTGTGCCGCATGTCCACTTTTAGAGCAGGAAGGCGCTGGATCTTGGCTTTTTTTTCGGAGTATTTTTCAATGATTTGAATCATATCTTTAAGCGAGTACCCCCTATTTCCGCCCAAGTTAATAATTTCGTAACCCTTCAAGCTCAGCGCGTTAACGGTTCCTCGGGCAATATCATCCACAAAAGTAAAATCTCGCGACTGAAGACCATCGCCGTTAAGAGGAATTGTGCGGTCCCTCAAAACAGATTCAATAAAACGAAACGGACTCATATCCGGTCGCCCCGCTGGTCCATAAACCGTGAAATAGCGCAAAATAGCGATATCCATACCGTAAAGGTAATGATACGAATGGCAAAGCGCCTCGGCTCCCTTTTTGCTGGCAGCATACGGCGACAGCGGACGGTTGGCTGGATAACTTTCTTTAAATGGCATTTCGGATTCCGAATACAAAGAAGAGGTGGATGCTAAAACCATTTTTTTGACGCCAAATTCACGACAACACTCCAAAATATTCAAAACCCCAAGAGTATTGGTTGTCACATAAATAAAAGGGTTTTTCATGCTATACGGAACACCCGCGCGTGCCGCCAAATTAATCACCGCTGAAAATTTTTCTTTTGAAAAAAGTGCGCGCAGTGATTTTATATTTTCGATATCACTTTTTTTAAATAAAAATTTCCGACTCCTTAAAAGCGCCTCGAGGCGGTGTTTTTTAAGCCGGACATCATAATAGTCATTCATATTATCAATGCCGACAACAGTATGGCCCTTTGCAAGCAAGAGCTCGCACGTTTTAGAACCGATGAATCCGGCGGCGCCGGTGACTAGAATCTTCATTTTTTCTCGAAAAGAAAATGATCGTGATCGCCAAAAGTGTAATAAGGAATGCCCTGCTGACCGGTTCCAAAAAATGCCGCATTTTCCATTTTTAATAAATTAAAATTACTCAAGTACATCTGGTAGTGCGCAGCCGTAACAGGCTCAATAACGCCTGGATCACCTTTTCGAGCGGCCACATGTTGGCCCTTTGGCAGCTGTAAAAGATAAACATAGCGGCCAAGGTGCTCCCTGAGGCGCTCAAAGTACATCTTCACCGTTGCGGGTTCCATTTCTTGAAAGGTGGTGGAGCTCCAAAAAAGACCGACGCTCCCCTTTAATTTTTTGATCTGCCAGGGCGTGATTACCGTCACTCGTTTTTTGAGATTCCCAAGATCAATATCATCCATAGCTTTGGTTTCTCGGTAACCTGCAACCTCACCCGGAAAGACAGATTTTAAATACTGCTCCGCCACATAGACTTGCGGCGGAATATCGCAAATAACATATCGACAATGCGGAAACAATTTTAATAGAACTTCCGCCTGGCCGCCGTAACCAGATCCAAGCTCGAAAAACACAGGGATTTGATCCATATTTATAAAATTCTTGAGCCAGCAAACCTGATCAAAATATCGTAGAAAGGACAATGTGTAGCGGTTATCCTGATAAGTCGGCGGCAGAAAAATATCGGATGGGCATCCGTAACCCGAATCCTCGATACTGAGAATGCTTTTATCCTTCTGCAGGGCGTTATAGAAGCTTAGGGTGTAAAATGCCTGTAGTGTTTTCTGGAATTGATAAATAGTGTTTGAGGGGTGTGTTTCTGGATTTTTTCCGTTAAAAGGCAGCGGCGATGATCGTTTTAAAGCATTTGGGATCTGCGATACGCCAAAACTGCTGAAAATTTTGACGCGCGAGGCTCGAAATTTACGGATACCCTCGCGGCGAATCACCGGCATCAACCGGTCTTGGTACACTTGCCAATAATTGGTCGGTCTAAATTCAGGTTCAGCCTGATTCATATCTTGAATCAGTTCATCGCAAAGCGATAAATCCTCGCTCACCAACGGGCGGCCCTTATCTGGATTGTGGGACAAGCGGCTCAGTGCTCGCCAGGCAAAATCAACAACCTGGTTAAGGCGTTTGTGGATGAGTTTCTTAGCGGAGATCATAAAGTTGCTGAAAAGCCTCTGATTTTTCTTTCAGTTCGGCAGCGTGGCCCGACTCCACACTTTTACCGTTTTCAAGCACATAGACCATATCGGCCCGGCCGATCGTTGAGAAGCGATGCGCGATCACAAGAATCGTGAGCTTACCTCGTAAAAATTCGATAGCATTTTGAACCATTTTTTCCGATTCGCTGTCGAGTGCGCTGGTGGCTTCATCCAAAATCAAAAGCTCAGGCCTCCTGAGTAAGGCGCGCGCCAAAGCGATTCGCTGGCGCTGACCTCCGGAAAGCCGCAATCCTCGATCTCCCACCAAAGTTTTGTATCCATCCGGCTGCAGCCTGATGAATTCATCCGCATGCGCCTGCCGCGCAGCTTCAATCAACGCTTCGGGTGATGCGTCTTTTTGATCCATCCGAATATTGTCTTCAATTGATCCGTTTACCAGCAAAACTTCCTGAGATACGTAAGCTATCCGTTTTCTCCATGACGCGATATCGTATTCGGCTAAATTGCGCCCATCAATGAGCACGCAACCATGATCCGGCTTCAGTAAACCTGTCACGAGATCCACCGCTGTGGTTTTTCCGGAACCGGAACGACCCACAATCGCCGTTAATGCATTTTTTTGAATCGTCATTGAGAAAGATTGGAGTACGGGCCGGTCACCATACGAAAAATTGATATTTGAAAGCTCGATCCCCTTTTGAAGAGCTTCAAAACGATGCGAGCCGGACACTTCCTTTTTCTCGCGCGCCTTACGAATAATTTCCCGGCAGGAATCGTAATAAGGCAGGTAAAGAAATAATCTCTGTTTGTATCCCTGAAAAAGGAGCAGACGGCGGTTTAAACGGTACAACGCCATGACGAGAACCAACAAATTCGCACCCGGTACTTTCAACCAACGAAAAGAAACAAAAAGAATGGCACTGGCCACCACTGCCATCATCAAATCCGGCAGCGAATCCATCAGAGCCCCAAATTTATCCCCTCGAAATTCAAGTTTTTTGATCGCGCCTAGTTGATCAAAGACGTGTTGAGTCCGGAACTCCTCCAGACGGTTTCCTTTAATAGCCTTAATTGCAGAAAAATCTTCAATCACATGTGTCATGGATTCATTTTTGACGGCTACGGTTTGCGCGCCGATTTCGCGGGATCGGTTGATGAATTTTTTAAGAGGAAAATATAGCCCTGCCCCGACAGCCGCGCTCAAGAGAAAGGCGGGCACCGAAATCCAAATTCCTACCAGGCAATAGATCAACACGTTCACCGCTTCGGCCGCAGCCAAAAGAAGGATTTTAAAAGCATCAGAGGCGATGCGGGCGTGCTGGCTCATCGCATTGGCTAAAGTTCCCGTTTTTTCGCGCATATAGAAGCGCCAATCGGATTCGAACACCGAAGAATAAATGTCTTGTTTGATCGAACGCTCAAAATCTAGTGTCAGCGAGGCGGTAAAATATTTTTGAAAGAAAATGAGCACCGCTTTAAAAGTAAACAAAGCAAGAATTACGCCTAATAACACCGGAACTGAAATTTCAATACCAACAAGCGGAAGCTTAACGGACGAAGCGCCTTGGGTCATGACTTGAATGAGCGGTAAAAATAATGCGAAGCTCACACCCTCCAGCGCACCAGCGGATAAAATAGAAGCGACCACCAACAGAGTCCTCTTCGGCGAAAAACGCATTACAATTTTAAAGTAATCGGCGAGCTTCATCACTTCTCCAGAAGGGCGTCCGGCTTGCGCGAAATGACGGTATTAGCCAAAACACCAATCCACACAACGCTCGCCACAACGGCGTAGGACGCCAATATTAATTTCACGGGAAGCTCGGCGCCACCAAAGGTCCAATTTGTTATCAAAATCCCTGCAGTTAAAATTGGCAAAATAACGGGATACAACACAAATTTGTGTAGCAACATAAAAATCTTTTTTCCCGCAGAACACCCATTATGACTTTCAGATTTTGCTTCTACGGTCTTCGCTGGTCGGCTTTTGGCGCTCATCAATGTCGAATCCAGGCAGTACGGAACAACTAGCAGCATCAAACAAGCATAGGCTGCAACAATTCCAACATGAAGCCAAGTATCGGTGCCATTCAGCCAGGATAAACGCGCGCCCAGCGCATAAAAAGCCACCGGGGGAACAATGGCATTGGCGATGGTGTCAAAAAAAAGACCTGTCGCCGAAGTCTGCTGGCGAAGACGGGCCAATTCCCCATCGACATGGTCCAGCAGATACCATCCATTCACGCCTAAGATTCCCCAAACCCACTCCCCATTCCACAAACCCCATGCTCCCAAAAGTCCAACAAGAATCGAGAGTAGCGTCACACCCGCCACCGGAACACCTGCCTTAAAAAAGAAAACGGTGAGATAAATCGAAAGTTTACGCATCACGTTTTTTCCATAAAATGTGTCAAACGGCCGGCGCGGCCCTTGCAAGTCCTCGCGAAGCTCCCGGATCGATTTCATTTATTTGTGGCCAGCCAAGATCACGAATTTCATATCGATCAGACAATCTCCATCTTCAAGAATCATGTTGTAGTCTTTTTTTCCTTGCTCATCAAGCTCGACATGCATTTTAAAAATTAGATCCATATTCTTTTTTGGGAGACCGCTGTTATCAAGCCAATTGCGAATGCTTGAACGACGCGACCAGTAGATTGTTTTATGTATTTTTGTAAAACCTGCTTTTTTCATGAGTCGGACCATGTCCTCCTCCATGAAGGTGATGCGGTCCTCTTTAAGCTTAAACATTTCGGTGTAAAACGGGATCACATGCTCGGTTGGCGGCACGCCTTCCGAAAAAACCATAATCCCGCCTTTTTTAAGCACTCGGTAACATTCATCCATAGCCTGTTGAGTATGATCGATGATGTGATGAAACACCATGCGCGCGGTGATCTTGTCGAAGGTGCTATCGATAAATTTCATATCGTGAGCGTCCATGCGCTTTAACTCAACATTTTTAAATGCGTCATTGCGAGAACGTCTAAGCATGTCCTCAGATATGTCGATACCGACAACCTTCTTCACGAAGGGCGCAACCGTATGAGCGATGATTGCCGTACCCGTTCCAACGTCAAGAACCGTATCCTTTTCATGAAAACTTCCCGCGTTCATGAAGGTGTGGAGAAAATCTCCTTTATTCGCCCATTCAAGATTGTTGTATTTCTTGGCGCGTTTAGACCAAAATTTAACATCTTCTTTTTTTGCCATGTTTTTCCTTAAGATTGATTATGGCTGTCATGCCAAACTGCGTGGCGCAACTCCCAGCCGCTTGCAGTCTTATTCCACAAATGCGGCGAGCGAAACTGGTCGGCTAGCTGCATGAAATACTCTTTATTAAATTCCGGGTGCTTAAACATCCCGAAAGCTTTCGGGAAATCCTTTTCGGTGATCGTCAAATATTCAAATAATTCTTTCTCAAAACGCGCAGGATATTCACCATCAAAGCGCTTCACCAGCGCCACCCCTTCTTCACGCGTGATTTCACCATTGCGAATTTCCTGGGTGGCATCGTCCGTAGCTCGGCCGACGCCAAATTTAATGTGCATCGTGTAGAAATGATAATCGTCAATTTTATCGTCAATCCCAGCGTATTTACTATAAGTTCCCGCCGTTCTCTCCGGCGCGGCTTTAAACCCGCCGTTTTCGACGGCGTAGTAATAAACGCCTTGCGGATGCCATTTGAGATAGTAGCCCAGATAATGCATTTCGATTTTTTTATCCATAAGCTGCTGCGGATTCATCGGTGAATAAAGATGCAGATCGTTATCCGTGACGCCGTAATCTGCTTTTAAGTTTTTAACCGGAATACCGCCGATTTCAACTTTAGACTGGTCTTCAGCTGTAAAATACTTCCAATCCACTTCGGTGCGACCGGCATCGGCCATCGGATTGGCATAATCAGCCTCGTTTTCCCCATAAAAAATCAGCGGGATGTCGAATTTGAGCGCCATGCGCGGCGATACGGATTTTTGTCCAAGGATAAAAGCCTGGAACGGGTGAAAAAGATTTTCGACGGCAAGCCGCGTCAAAAGCCGATGCGTTTTACCGCTAGGGGTGCACAGGTAATTATCAAAACCGGCATGAATCCAGGCTTGAAAATTTCTCCAACCCCAATCAGTATAGACGTTCGGCGCCCAGGTTACCGTCAAAGGGTGCATGTTGTACTTATGCTTAAGTACATGCGCGGCGTAAAAACTGTCTTTTCCGCCAGATCCCGGAACCAAACAATCGTAGTCGCCATTGTTTTTCCGGAAGCGGTCGCAGAGTGCTTGCAATTCTTTTTCACGCGCGGTCCAATCAATGGTTTTTTTCATATCCGCGACACGGCAAGCATCGCAAACACCGTCTTCAAAATGAACGGTTTTCTTGACGGTGTTGATCGTATGCTTGTGTTCGACCTGCGAAATCGGGCGCTGGTTTGAAATCACGCAGCGCTTGCAAAAACTCACCTCTCGCGGAAGACCATACTTAACTTCCATTTAATCCCCCTTTAAAACATTTTGAACTTCATTGGCGATGCGCGCTGCGCTTTGCCCGTCAAGCGGACCCAGGTAATAAGAGTCCTTTGAGCCCGGGTAAACTTCAGATCGGGGCGTGTTTATCCGTCGAATCAATTCGCTGCGCAGAGAATCTGAATCCGTAAATAAGTTGCAATACTTTTGATTTTTCCACACATCCAGTATCGGGCTTTTTTGCTCAGGGATGTCGATATAAAAAACGGGTTTTCCGGCAAAAACGGCCTCAACCATCGTATTGGA
This sequence comes from uncultured Planctomycetia bacterium, assembly GCA_964606485.1. Classification (GTDB taxonomy): domain Bacteria; phylum Omnitrophota; class Gorgyraeia; order 2-02-FULL-51-18; family 2-02-FULL-51-18; genus CAZSGP01. The sequence goes on from CAZSGP010000003.1 coordinate 269,431, forward strand.
CCACGCTGATAATGTCATCGCATCACAATCCAAAAGCAATTTTACAAAATCCTCCGAGCTTTTAATCATTTTCACCTGAGAAGCGGCTGGCGACGCTAGAGCCAATTGCCGCCACAAAGGCTCATCTTCGACATCGTGAGGCTTAATTAAAACTTCGATGGGCAAATCCTTGGCGGCTTCTAACACGTTCTTAAGGAAAATTTTCTGAAGCTCACCGTGATTATAAACATGGCACCCCAAATAACCAGGTGTGTTGGGTGTAAACGGATAAAGCGCCGCACCCACACAGAGCAGTCGGAAAGGCCGCTTGGCGGACACCGGCTGAGCGGCATTTTTGGAAGCCTGGGCAATCCACGTGTCGTAACGCGGAGTGCCAAGCGATTTGATCTTCGATGAATCCCAGCCGCGAATGGCATAGGTTTCCTTTTCGAATTCAGAATGAACGATCGTCGTCGACTTCCCGAAGTGTCGACTGTTTTTATCAACGCTAAAATCAACCGCAAAATTTGCATGGGAAATGCAAAACGACTTAATCCCCTTCACCGCCATAAACGACACAAAAAACGATCGGGGTCCAAAGTCTTCGTCGACAAGAATAGCTTTCACCTTCAACCGGTCCGCTAAGCGCGTATAAATATTTTTTTCACGGGCAATCCGCAAAAAAAATGGTCTTAGGTCCGCAAAAATATTTGTACGAATGAAATCCGAAAGATCAATTCCGTTAAAATGAAAGAAATTGCTCTTCGAGGAAAGCTCCATCACTCCATTAAACCGACTTTCCAGATCCTTTAAATATTGAGCGTCGTAGCCCCGCGCTTCGAACATCACCGGCAAAAGGTACTCAATCCCTTCCTGTCGGGCAAAACGAAACTGGTCTGCGTGAAAATCAAAATCATAAATCACGGAACTCAGACCCTGTTTTTTAAGTTCACGCGTCACGCGATCTAGATGTCTTAGCGAACCATAGATCAAGACATCCGCCGACACAGGAACCCTCGTTGTCAATGCATGCGATTTTTTTATCATCCACTTTACGAATTTGACGACACCTCGCACAAAGCCTGAGCGCGCATCAAAAAAAACTTTAGGCCTAGCTTCCTTACCGCTCAAAGCAATGCGCTCGCAAAGAATTCCCTCTTTCGCCGAAAATGTTTCTAAAAATCGATTGAGCAGCGAATTTCCGGAAAACTCAGGAAACGGCCTCGCAGCTCCCTCAAAAAGAAGAATGCGGGACGGCTTATAGCGTTCAATAACCATTTGGGCTAGAAGAAGATTTTTTAGCATCTGCACCAGAGCGTATCCAAAATCCAAAAAAATGACTTCGGCTAAATTTAAAACCGCCTTGTCGCTCTGTCTCCAGAAATCAATCCATTCAGCGGCTTTTTGACGCCCCCACGCATTCGCCTCAACCCATCGATCCTGTATCTGAAAATCATCCAACCGAATAAAACCGGGGCAGATCAGATTCAGTTTCTCAAAATAAGAGGGGTTATCACAAAAAACGGTAATTTCTGACCAATTGCCGCCGAGTCGCGCACTCAAGGCCTCATATTGCCGTTCGTTGGAAATGACAACAGCTGTATTCATTATTAGAGCGTCCACCCATCATCAACAATAAGATTTTGGCCATTCATATACCGCGATAAATCCGACAAAAGATAAACGAGCGTGCCGTTAATATCGGTGCGGTCAAGCATGCCCTTAGTTTTACCGAACACATTGTATTTTTTTAAAAATGCTTTGGGCTGAGCATCCAAAATACCCCCGGGGCTGATGCAGTTAGCCCGCACATTCCATCCCTTAAAGTAATTTGCCATATAACGCGTCAACTGAACCACTCCTGCCTTAATGGCCGCATACTCAACGGGCATGGTCATGGGTGTTCCGTCATAAATTGAAAAGCGAGGGGCCGCCGTCGCGTACATTGAACCCAAGTTGATGATGTTGCCATGACCTTGTTTCTTGAAAAAAATCGCTAATCTCTGAGACACAAGAAAATATCCGCCCAGCTGCAGATTCACGTTTTCACAAAAATCTTCATAACGCACCGCCTCAAACTTGGCGCCGTAACGCTTATTGCGCGGATAAGCACTGTTGACCACGGCATCAATGCGGCCAAATTTCTTTTTCACCGTTTCAATCATTTGATCGACGGATTCCGTAGAGTTCACATCAACCTGAACCGGAAATACATTCGATGACCCATCGAGTCTTTTGATATCGGCCGCGGCAACTTTACCACCCTCCGCAACCACCGCCTTGACAAATTCACGACCGAGCAGTCCCCCGGCACCCGTAACAATGACGATTTTATTTTTTAAAATCATTTTCTTAAGCCTTTCTCAATACGACTTGCATTTTGTAGCCCCAGAGATTCTGGTGCAGTGTTTCAGCCGGAATCGCCCCCAAGAATTTTTCACCGCCATAAGGCGACTGCCCGAAATACGGATCCTGATAACTCAGATAATTATTCATCACCGCGATTTCCGAAATCACGGTCGTCAAATGCACAACGCTATAGCCGCACTTTTCGGCAATTCTGCGAATGGTGTCGGGATTGTATAAATTCACGTGTTCCACTCCGTCAAACATGCGGCATTTGGCCTGCATGAGGCGCGGCGCCAAACCTCCGGCGTTGGGGATCTGAAGAAACAATACACCCCCGTCTTTAATGAGGCTGCGCATAAAATTCAGCTGCCCCTGTCCGTCGGGGATATGCTCAAACACATCCCACATTGTGATTGCATCGAATTTTGTGTTTAGTTTCAAATCGCGGACGTCTTGCGTGTACAAGACATGACCTTTTTTTCGGCAAAGCTCGGCTTCTGCGAGACCCAGCTCAATCCCATTCGTGCTCCAGCCTTTCTCGCGCGCAACATCAAGAAAAAAACCGCTAGAACAACCAATATCGAGAATCGTTCCCGGCTTTTGATGCGTCGCAATGGCCGAGAGGCCCATCGAATAAATTTCGCGGTGAAACGCGCTTTCATTGGCTGTAATCGCTGCTTGCCCTGTATTTAGATCTCGGTAATACATCTTTAAATGCTCATCCTTGAAAACCGGGTCCAGATACACCATCGTGCAGGCCTCGCAACTCACATAAGTCCCGCCTGAACTGTCAAAAGCCTTCAAAGGTTGATCGGCTCCGCAAACCGGACAAACGCGGTGCTCGGTGTAACGCGTATCAAACCGACCCGTTTTAGGGTCGATAAATTTCTGGTGATACGCGTTTACAAGTTCATAACTGAAAGCCCGGCCCTCGTGAAGCGCTTTGGCGTTTTTGGATTCGGTCTTGATCATTTTTAACTCACCCGATGTTTCAGGTGCCAATCGCTACCGCGTTTTTCCCATAAGTGAGGGCGGCTTAAGCGGTAATAATCGATAATTTCCCAAAACTCTGCCTCCGTAATGTCGAGGTATTTTAAGAAAACCTGGAAATGCTTTTCCGGAAACTCGCCGTCGTAACGGTGCACGAGTGCAATCCCCTCTTCACGCGTTAAATGGCTGTCGCGTATTTCATGTGCAGCATCCGAAGTCGCGCGGCAAATGCCAAATTTGATGTAGGCCAGCCAATAATGAAATCCGTCGGTTTGGTCATCAATGCTTGCGTATTTGGAATAGGTGCCTTCAGAGCGGCCGGGGTTGGCTTTGAAACCGCAGTGCTGGGTCGCATAGTAAAAATTTTCCTGCGGCACCCATTTTTTGAAATACGAAAACCAGTGCATTTGAGCGTTGAGTGCTTTAATTTTTTCAATGGCCGGAGGCCGGTAATGTTCAAAATTTGTGCGCTCCAATTCTTGCTTAGTGAAGCGTCCGTGCTTCTTTCCCTCTTCAACCAAATTATCGACACCGCCTCCGTGAAAATAAATCTCATTCCAATTTTCGGTGCCTTCCGCAGACACATCTTTATTTTCCGTTGAACCTCCGTACTCCACTTCACCGCTTTCGCCGTAAAAAATCAGCGGAATGCCGTATTTCACAGCCATGTGAAATGCGAGCGCTTTCTGGCCATAGCCGAAGGGCAGAAAATGATCGCCGTATACTTCGAAAGCAATCCGTGCAAGCTTACGGTGAATTTGCCCGTTTGGAAACACCAACACATTGTCAAAACCTGAATCTTTCCAAGCTACATAATTGTCCCAGCCGATTTGCGTGTATACGTAAGGCGCCCAGGTCACTGTGAGCGGATTCATGTTGTACTGGTATTTGAGCATATGGGATACGTAAGCACTGTCCTTGCCGCCCGATCCGGGAACCACGCAATCGTAACTACCGTCTTTGGAACGGTATTTATCAAGCAAGGCGTGCAACTGCTCCTCGCGCTTCTTCCAATCAATAACGTGGTGCTTTTCATGCGCATATTCACACGCACTGCAAACGCCATCCTTGTTAAACGTGATCCGCGGTCGCTGATTGGAAACCACGCATTTTTTACAGTAAAAAACATCTTTAGGGCTTTTGGCTAGCTGGGTATCGCGTATATTTTTAATAATGGCCACTGGTTTTCTCTTTCTGGGTTTGACACAGTCTGGCAAAGTTGCGGTAAATCCGCAGACCTGCCTCGCCGCTTCTTTCAGGGTGAAATTGAAATGCAAAAACATTTTTAAATCTCAACGCCGAACAAAAATTCGTCTGACCGTACTGGGACTCGGCAAGCACCACCGCCCTGTCCGCAGGTCTTACATAATAGGAGTGGACAAAATACATAAAATCACCCGGCTCAACTTCATCCATAATCGCACCGCCCCAGCGGCCGGCCGGAGGATTTATGCGGTTCCAGCCGACATGAGGCACTTTCAGAACTTCGCCCGATTCCTTCGGTTTTTCAAAACGAACCACGTCTCCCGGGACAATATCAAGACCACGATGCTCTCCAAATTCAAAACTTTTAGACATTAAAAGCTGCATACCTAGACAAATACCCATCACCGGCTTTTCGGCATGAACCGCCTCCTTCAAAATCGCCTCAAGCCCTAAATCTTGAATCGCCTTCATCGCATCGCCAAAAGCTCCAACGCCCGGCAAAATAATCGCCGGAGCATTTTTGATTTGAGCCGGATCGGATAAGATCTTGCCGTTTAAACCCACGTGCTGACAAGCCCGCAGGATACTATAAAGATTTCCAAGACCAAAATCGATGATGGCGACCGTGGGAGCGCTAGACATGGGCGGCCTCGCTTTGCGCCGGGCGGCAATCAAGACCATGGTTGATCAGATATTGTTTCACCTGAGCCACCGTAGCGCCAAAAGTGCGGTTGGATATTTTTTTATCATTCAAAAAATGAAGGTTGCCCTCAGACGAAAAATCGCCTTCAATAGCGTTGTTGTTCACCATGTGATAATGAAAGAGTGACGCAATACAAGCCGCATCTGCCTTAGCCTTCTCAAACACGTCCGCAATATGCGATAGTTGGCCGGCTCCGCCGCAGGCCACCACAGGAATCGACACGGATTCCGAAATGCGGCGCGTAAGCTCCAAATCGTATCCGGTGCCTGTGCCCTCTCGGTCGATCGATGTGATAATAATTTCACCGGCGCCTAATTTAGCTGCGCGAATCGCCCATTCATAAACATCGAAACCAGTATGTTCACGGCCGTTGTCAGTATAGGCTTCGTAGCTGCCGTCAGGTTTTTTCAGCGCCTCAATCGAAACAACTATTGTCGAAGAGCCGAATTTGTTTGCCGCTTCAGAAATAAGCTCAGGCCGCTTTACCGCCGCCGTATTCAGCGTTACTTTGTCAGCGCCGGCGCAGAGAATCTTTCGAATGTCGTCAAGACTGCGAATCCCGCCGCCCACGATGAGCGGAATAAAAATTTCTTTCGATGTTTTTTCGATAATATCCAACAACCCATTTCGACCATACAAACTGGCGACCACGTCCATATAAAGAAGCTCATCGACGCCGGCCGCATAATAATGCCGCGCAAATTGCTCGGGCTTTCCCATCACACGCAAACCTTCTAAGTGTACGCCTTTAACCAGATTCGGCCCTTTAATATCAAGTCTCGCGATAACGCGCGGGTGTGACATTAGCTTTTTAATCCTTCCGCAAAAAGTTCGGCGACTTTAAAATCATAGGGCGTATCAATCTCAATTGAGCGCTCTCTGGGCATTTCATAAAGCCGCGTTCCAAGATTAAACACTTTCCCTTGTTTTAGTGAGCGCCGGGTCCACAAATAAATCGAAGCGTTTAAATCGTAGCAAATTGGCGAATCCTGGCGGCGCACCACTTTAAAGCGCGGCGCCTTCGAAAGCTTCACCGTCCCCACCGAGGTTTTCTCTGCCAAGTTGAAATAGGGCGATTTCCGGGCCAAAGCTCCGGTGATCACATTGGGAGCCTTGGTTTTTTTTAAAAGATCGATGCAGCCGCGGATATCCCCAATCGTTCTAAACGGTGACGTTGGATCTAGATCGCAGATGAGGTCAAATGTCATACCCGTCACCCTTTCGACTTCGGCCACACAATGCTGTATAGCAGGTACTTTCGGAGCGTTGTCAGTGGCAAGGTGTGCAGGTCGTTTAATCAGATAATCAGCCCCCCATCTTTTCGAAATCTTTAGAATATCTTGAGAGTCACTTGACACTGCAACCCTATCAAATAAACCTGATTTTTTAGCCAAAAGAATCGTATGAGCAATTAAGGGTTTGCCATTTAAAAGCTTGATATTCTTGCTCGGTACGCCCTTAGAGCCACCACGCGCGCAAATCGTACAAATAATTTTCAAAGTTTCACCCATTTTTTTTGACGCGCCGCTTTTTCCACAGCATCAACCACGCGAACAACCTCTAACGCATCCTTCACGGAACATAAATTGTCATTTTTTTTCAAAATAACTGCGCGATGCTGTTCGCGGTAGGTAAAATCTCTTTCTGCCGCATAACCTTCTTCTTTTCCATCAATACTCACCATCCCTTTGACCAGATCTGCTTTAAAAGTATGCCGGTCAGTGTTCACCAGAATCTCGCGACGTCCCGGACGATCCAAATAATTAATTTGTACGGTTACCAGTGGACAGCGGCTGGTTTCCATAAGCATACCAAAAGCATCATCTGAATCAATCTTCAAAGCGCTAAAATGTCCGCCGATTGCTGCCACTCGCTTACAAGAGCCAAAAACCCAGCCAATTACGTCCAACTCGTGACTTAAGTCCCTTAATACTCCTCCGCCTTGATTTTTTTTGGCAGAATAGCATTTACGATAATCGCCCGGCCGCCAATTGGGTAAATAACCTCCCGCATACACCTGCGCCGAAATAATCTTTTCCTTTTTTAAAAGCGTTTTTAATCGCACAAGCGCCGGATGGAATCTCAGATTATAACCGACCGCCACGCTTTTAAAGTCGAACCTTCCCAGTTTTTGAGGTGTGTCGTAGAGAGGCTTTTCGACAAGGACTGCACCCTTAAAACCGCTTAAGTCCAGCACTCTTAGACTTTCCGCATGCGCCGAGGTCTCATTCGCTACTACAACGTATTCGGGCAACCAACCCTTAACAGCTTTGGCAATGGATGCGAACACCGGAAATGGCTCGGAAAGCTTGCGGCGCGACACCAAAGCAACATCACAACCCAGTTCTTTCAACACGCGCGCATGGCGCCGTCCGATCGAACCATAACCAATCACAAGGCTTTTCAACGGAATACCTCCGAAAACTCCCCGTTGGCGCGCTCTAAATCATCCATGCGGCCGATGTCGAGCCAATACTCACGAATCGGAAATGCTGCGGCCTTGTATTTTTTATAAATTAATTTCTGGAAAAGCTGCGGCATGTCCATCGCTGCATTTTTAGGCAGATACTTCAAAGTATCGGGACCGAGCAAATAAATGCCGGCATTCACATAAAAACGATGCGCTGGCTTTTCATCAATCCCAAGAATGTGATGCCCCGTCATTTTTACTACACCAAACGGCACCTGGAAATCGTATTCACGCACGCACATCGTCGCATCGGATTTATTTTGCGCATGAAAATGCAAAAGCTGGCTGAAATTAACCTTAGTCAAAAGATCCCCGTTCATCACAAAAAACGGTTTAGCCGGTTTGGAAGGCAAAAGACTTAGCGCTCCGGCCGTACCAAGCTTCTGGGTTTCCTCAAGATAGCGAATATGAACGCCCCATTTCGAACCGTCTCCAAAGTGGCGCTTCACCATTTCATTCTTGTAGTTCACGGCAATATAAAAATTCTTAAATCCGTATTCAATAAAGTTTTCTAAAATGGTTTCGAGAATGGGTTTAGTGCCAACGTTCAGAAGCGGCTTGGGGCAATTGTCGGTGAGCGGCTTCAAACGCGAGCCCAAGCCCCCCGCCATCAACACCACCCAGTTCTCCCGTGATCCTGCGCTCAAAAGCTCGTCGAGATATTCTAGTCCCGCCACACGGTTTTTTTTGTCGACGAGCGGAACTTGATGGATCTGCTTTTTTTTCATCAGCGTCAATATCGTCTCACGATCCTCTCCTAACGGAGCGGAGACACAGCGCTTTCGCATGATTCGCTCGACCGGCTCATCGAGACCGATGCCTCGCAGAATTCCGCGCCGCACGTCCCCATCCGTCACCGTGCCTAATAATTTTTTTTCAGCGTCAACCACAACACCGATTTGAAGTGAGTGGGTATCGATAATTTTAATCAGATCCCGAATAGGGGTCTTGGGCTTAACCAGCGCTTTTTCCCAGAGCTTCACTGAGGCATCCCCTTGCCCACTGTAGAGCCCGCCGAAACAAAACCTTTAATAATCTGCCCTTGAATTGATTCAGCGCCTGTGCCAACATGCGTATTCGGCTCCACGCAAACACCGCCGCTCAAAGTAACTCTAGGTGCCAAATGGACGTGATCTCCAATTTTACAGTCATGATCTACGGATGCGCATGTGTTGATGATTGTATTTTTTCCGATTACAGTTCCTGTTTGAATTACAACGCCGGCCATGATTTGCACCCCTTCTCCTAATTCGGTCCCCTGTGCCAGCACCGCGGACGGATGGATCACATTAGTGAAGGAGTACCCCATTTTTTTAAAGCGTTCATAAATTTCGCGACGCTTGGAAGTGTCTCTGATCGAACCGATACCGTTGACGAGTCCCACTTCTTTTTTCCATTTTTCATTCTGAAGCACTTCGTCTGCACCTAAATAAGGCACCGACCGCCCACCCACGCTCATTTGGGTTTGAACCGGATCGACGAAACCCACAATTTTAATTTTATTTTTTAACAGCGTGTCCACTAGGACGCGCGCATGCCCGCCGCCGCCAATCACAATAACAGACTTCATGAGACCTCCACTGCTTCGTCGCGTTTAAAACTTTTTTTAGCTGTTTTACCAATCAAATCCCAATACTGCATGGGCGATAAGCCGCTTCCCGGTCTCTTGGCCGTTAAATTTTTTTCGGTAAACCGCTCACCTTTTCGAATATCTTCTTTGGCCACCAGGCTTTTGCGCGCCACCATTCGGTTCTTTATTTCGCAATCCGCCGGCTTTTTTTCTGACGAACCCAGAAGCACTTCGACCTGTCTAACCATTTGAACAAGTTCGGAAAATTCGCTCGGCGATAGCGATGCGCGGTGATCCGGTCCTGGTAGCTTTTTATCAAGCGTTAGATGTTTTTCAATCACTTGAGCTCCTCGAGCCGCAGCAGCCACCGATGCCGCAATGCCAACCGAATGATCTGAGAGTCCGACCGATAATCCAAAACGTGCTCGTAAAGTGTCCATCGCAAACAAATGGATAGCTTCGAAAGGTGCCGGATACTCCGTCGTGCAATGCAGCAAGGTTACTTTTTCGCGCAAAACTGCAGCTCCTTTAGCCGAGTAAAATGCTTTCTCAAAATCAGCCTGGCCGGCGGGTTTGGCATAACGATTCAGATAGCCAAAAGCCAGCGCCCCTAATGCGCGCTCAATATCATTCAAATCCGTCATTCCCGTAGACACAATAACCGGAAGCCCGGTGCGCGACGCCGCCAGCAAAAGCGGCGCATTGGTAATCTCACCGGACGGAATTTTCAAACGTTTTAGGCCTAGAGCTGTTAAAAGCTCAAGGCTCTTTAGATCAAAGGGTGTGGATAGAAAATCAATGCCTGCGCGTGCCGCGTAAGCCAAAAGCTCACGATGCGCGCGCTCATCCAGCTCCAGTTTTTTGAGCATTTGCCACTGGGTTTCAGAGACGCTAGTGGATTTTTTTTGATAATCAGCCTTCTCGGCATTTTTTGAAACAAGCGCGTCCGCTTTGAAGGTTTGAAATTTCACCGCATCAGCCCCAGCCGCTTTTGATGCATCAATCAAACGTTTAGCTAAATTTAAATCACCGTTATGATTCACCCCTGCTTCCGCAATCACATAAACTTTTTGGGCAAAACAGTCAGTAGAACAAAAGCTCTTTTTAACCAACGTTTGTGAATCAACAAGTTTTTCCTTCAAGATCCGGTGAATGCGCCCCGCGCTTTGGCCATCGCCGTACGGATTGATGGCATCGGAACAATCCATCAAAAAACTTTTGTGGATTGCGGTAAGGATCGCATCCTTGTCAGCGCGAGATTCAATCACTGACGATGCGGCAAGTCGTCCCTTTTGGCGATCTCCGATATTCACGGTAGGAATTTTAAAAGACGGCACTTCGTAGAAACCACTCGAGGAGTTACCGACCACCACATTCACATGACTCAGAACACTGTAATAAAGCTTTTGACCTAGAGACGGGTAAAAGTGCGCGTTTTTATGCTGCCGGCAAAAAACCTTAATGGCCGCTCGAATTTCATCGGAGCCCGGATCTGAATTAGGCGCCGTAAAAATAAGACTCGTGTCCGGTCCGAGCTCCGCCAAAGCCGTTAAAAGCGCGGCGATTCCCTGTTTCGAATTTTGAGCGATTGTTTCCGGATGATACGTTACGAGAAGGTTTTTGGTTAAAAATTTAAATCCCAACGCTTTTTCAGTTTCTTCGCGCGGCAAAAGAGCAAGCGTACGGATTAAATCCAGCGCCGGACTACCGACGTTAAAAACATTCGACGGATTCTCGCCCATCTGCAAAATCCTTCCCCGCGAAGATTCATTCGTTGCAAAATGAAGGTGCGAAAGCTTGGTGATCGCATGACGCACCGAATCATCAAACGCTCCCTCGGTAAGATCGCCGCCGGCGATGTGCGCCACGGGAATATTTGCAAGAACCGCTGCCTGGGCTGCGCCCAAGATCTCATAACGATCACCGACCACAACCACTGCATCCGGCTCCAGTCGCTTAAAAGCTTCGCCTAGTCCCTTTACGGCTTTGGCTAACTCAGTTGCCGTCCCGCCGCCCAAAATTGGCACGCGCGCATCCACTCGAAACCCGTCTTTTTCAATTTCACGCACGGTAAAGCCATGTGCTTTACTCAAATGTGTTCCGGTCACCACGATCTGCAGACGCATGTCGCGATCGGCTTTTAAATTTCGCATCAACTGGCTTAAATAGCCGTATTCGGCTCTTGAGCCCGTCACAACACATACCTTTCGAACTCTTTTCTTCATAAAAAGGCACTCGACGGAATATTGAGAATTCGCCGCTCTAGGTCCTCTGCGATACTCAAATCCATTTTTGGACAGCTCTTAAACATGGGGAGCTTGTGCATTAAAACCCAAGCCGGCCGCGTCATCAACCCACTCTCGTTGGTTTTGGCCAACACGGCATCTCTGTGGCCGGAATTTTTGGAATCGAGCAGAAGTACATTCAGCCAGTAATTACTCTTAGCATACGAAGGCTCCTTAAAAAACCGAACCCCCTCGATTTTTTCAAAATTTTTCTGGTAGCGCGTTGCAAGCTTTCGCTTCGCCTCGAGCATCTTGGGAAGCGTTTCCAGCTGTGCGCAACCTAGTGCCGCATTAAGATTGGGGAGCCGGTAATTAAAACCGACTGCATCATGGTAAAAATTCCACGGGTGTTTGGCCTTTGCGGTCGTGGTTAGATGCTTGATTTGTTGGGCCAACTTCGGATCTGCGGTCATCACGGCGCCGCCCCCGCCCGTAGTCACGATTTTGTTGCCGTTAAAACTAAGACAGGAAAACTTTCCGGCAAAACCCGTATGCTTTTTCTTATAAAAACTACCGAGCGACTCTGCTGCATCTTCGATCAGAACAATATGATGACGATCCGCCGTCGCTTTAATGGCGTCCAAGTCTACCGGATGCCCGTAGGTATGCATTGCAATCAGCGCCGGAATGCGCTTACCGGTTTTTTTATTAAAGCATTCACCGTTTTTTTGAAGCGTTTCTTTTTTTAGCCAGGCATCAAGTTTGCTGGCATCAACACCGAGAGAATTTTCTTCACTGTCCACGAAATGCGGCTCCGCCCCGCAGTAGGTCACCGCATTGGCCGTCGCGACAAAGGTTAGAGTCGGCACGAGCACCTCGTCCCCTTCTTTTACGCCGGCCATTCTCAAGCAGATATGCAGCGCTGCCGTTCCGTTCATCGTCGCAACAGAAGAAATGCCCGTAAAATCGGTGAGAATCTGCTCGAAGCGGTCTACAAATTTACCAGCTGAGGACACCCATTTGGTGTCAATGCATTCTTTCACATAATCGGCTTCATTGCCCTCAAACAAAGGCTCGTGCAAATTGGCCTTTGCACCCACGGTCGCACGAATCGCCGAAAAAATCGCGTCGGAAACGGGCATTAGTCGCGATCCTTGATAATATATTTAGGGGTGTTGCAAAAAGGGAAACTGCGGATTTTAACTTTCCTGCCTTTAAAATAATCATCCACCGCTTTGGTTTCACCGGCAAAAACCCCGTAATCATCCAGCGCCAAAATCCCGCCCTTCACAAGCCTTGGGTAGAAACGCTCTAAGATAGTCACCGCCGGTTCATATATATCGGTATCCAGATTCAATAGGGAAATTTTCAGATTTGGATACTTGCGCAGATAAGCAGGGACGGTTTTTAAAATATCTCCTTTAAGGCATTCTATATTTTTGGAAGTTTTTTTAGCCGCTAAAACTTTCATCAATTGCTCTGCGCCGATACCCTCTTCACCGGCCGTTTGAATAAAACGCTTACGAAGTTTTTGATCATCAGCAAAACCTGTTTCGGGAAATTTTCCAAAGGCGTCGAAACCTAAAATTTTTTTTGAGTCCGCTTGGCCAAAAAGCTCACGAAAAATAGCAAAACGACAGAGCGACGCACCTTTAAAAACACCGCACTCAACTATCGCCCCCTTAACACCCATGCTCATTTTATAAAGTTCGTAATGAGCGAGCATTTTCCCGATTCGCTGTGGCTGACAGGATAAATAGAATGAGTTTTCGTATTCGAATGCTTTTTTAAAATCAGGCAATGTGATCATAGGCGTCCTTGTAATGAATAACATAATTACCGTAAAAATTGCGGTTTTGGACAGTGTCGGTGAAAGCGCCGGCTTTAAGTGCCGCCAAGAGCTCCTCAATCCCCATCGGAATTGTGTAGCGAGGCTCAAAACCAAGCCGGGATTTTATTTTTGAAAAGTCGACGCGATAATTACGCGGGTCGGAACCATGTTCTTTGAATTGGACTACCGCCCCCGGTACGCGCCGGCGAATCTCATCGAGAATTGTTTGCTTGGTTGCATTATTGGCTTGCCCGCCGGCATTAAAGACCTCGAAGGCCACATCTTGAGAGCGCGCCTCTATTGCCTTCTGAATCACGACTGCAAAATCCTTCACGTGGCAATAGGGCCGCCACGTATGTGCGTCGTACACCAAAAGCTCTTTGCCTCGCGCCAACTCATGTGTAAATTCGTTAACCGTCAGATCAAAACGCATGCGCGGTGAAAGCCCAAAAGCTGTGGCAAAACGCAAAATCACAGGCTCGTAATCGACCTGGCCTTTAAGCGATAACAATGTTTTTTCCATCTCGACTTTGGCTTGGGCGTAGGTAGACAGCGGACTCAACTTGAAATTTTCATCGGCAAGCTCGTTATCCTTAATCAGTCCGTAATTCGAGCAAGTTGAAACGAAAATCACGCGGCTCAGCTTCCTCCCATTCAAATCTGCAATCAAGTCAAGCATTCCGTCACGATTAATTTTTTTAGATTCTTCAGGATATTTTTTGGTGATAGGGTCTCCGACGAGGCCCGCCAGTATCACAACCTCGGAAACACCCTCGAGCGCCTTTCGCCGCGCAGCGGGTTCCACAAAGTCGCCGGTCATACACTCAAAGTTTGGATGGTTCAAAAGCGGTTCGATCGATTTGTGATTCTGGTAAAGAAACAGATCCAGGCATCGCACTGAGTAGCCGTTTTTTAATAGTGCCTCGCACAACACTGATCCGATATACCCTGCACCACCGATCACCAGTACATTTTTTTTCATTTTAAGCAACCCTCGACTGAATTCGATTCACCACAATGTCCGCAAAAGCGAAGCTACTCGTAAAAGCCGGTGACACCGCATTAAGAATGTGTGTTGACCGCGGGCCGTCTTCAATTAAAAAATCCATCACGAGTTTTAAAGATTTTTTATCAACGAGCTGAGCACGAAGCCCGACTTTTCCGCAAGATTGAATGTCTTCTTTTTTTAAGAACGGCGCCAAGCGCTGGATACACTTTAGAAATACAGACGGATTGTATTTGAAAATTTCCTGACGCACCAACGTGCGAAAGCCGTTTAGATTTTTTAGCATCATCCTGGAAAGATCGCGAGCGATGCCGGCCCATTCACCGTCAATACCACTAAACAAACCATAATTTTCACGGCCAAAAGCCGGAATAGCCGTCGGACCCACGTACACCTCGCCCGAGACGGTTTTGGTGGTGTGAACCCCTAGAAACGGTACATCCAGATCTGGTACCGGGTAAATGGATCCGCGAAAACGCGACGCCGCCTCTGGGCGCAGCTTGCGGTAGATTCCCTTAAACGGCATAATTTTGTAACGCTCTCCCACTCCCATGGCATGAGCCACTTCGTCAGCATGAAGTCCCGCGGCATTGATAAGGTGTCCGAAGTGAATTTTAGAGGATCCACAAGATAAGAAACCGCTTTCAATGTCGCCCAACCGCGCGTTTTTCCGAATCGTCACGCCTTGCGCTGTGATGTCATTTTCCAAAGCAGCCAACACAGCCTTTGAATCAATCACATTAGTATCTGGTGAAAAAATAGCGGCCTCAACCGTGCGCGCTTCTGGCTCAATCTGAGAAAGCCTTTTTTCGTCGATGAGTTCAACGCGTACGCCGTTGGCACGGCCGCGGTCAAATAAATTTTTCAAAGAAGACACTTGAGAAACATCAGATGCAACAATGACTTTTCCGTTCTTAGCCAAAGGAAGTTTTTTTTCAGCGCAGTAATCCGCAAGTAGTCGCGCGCCGGCGGCGCAAACTTTAGCTTTTAAGGAATCGGGAGCGTAGTAAATACCAGTGTGCAAAACACCGCTGTTGCGGCCGCTAGAATGAAGGCCAAGTGCGCGCTCTTTTTCGAGAATGCAGACCGTACCCAGCTTCAGCGCCGCAATTTTTCTAGCCACCGCCAAACCCACGATGCCCGCCCCGACAATAACGAAGTCGTAACGCTCGCTCATTCGTCTTTGTGTGCCCAGTTGCGGGCCTTGTTGTAGGCCTTACCGACTTTGTCTTCAAGCTTGGGCGATAAAAGTCGGAGCAATTCTTTTCCGAGAATCCGGTATTGTTTTCCCACCTTGGCCGAACGGATCAAGCCCTTCTTAATCATCCGGGTCACCGTGCTCGAGCTAAGCTTTAGAAGCTGCTGGGTCTCTTCGTGCGTATAGACTTCATTTTCTTTGATTTCCATCGAATTCAGACCCTCTAATTGACCGTCAAATCATATCATTACCAGTCATTGGCAGTCAAACATAGATGTGGGAGAGCTTAAAAATATCATTGCAGGCCCTATCAATAAAATATAGAATTTCTCCCATGCTCTTCAATTCCTTTGAATTCGCAGTATTTTTCCCTATCGTCACACTCCTCTACTTTGTTTTACCTCATTCAATGCGATGGTTACTGCTGTTAATCGCCAGTTGCTATTTTTACATGGCGGCGATACCCGTTTATATCCTAGTGCTTTTCATACTGATTGGAATTGATTATGTCGCCGGCATTTTCATCGAGCAAAGCTCCGGGAAAAGACGTAAGTTGTATTTGATTATCAGTTTGATTTCAAATTTAAGTGTTTTGGCTTTATTTAAATACTTCAACTTCTTTAACGCCAACATAGCTGCACTTGCCAAACTCTTAAACTGGAATTACCCCGTCCGCGCGCTTGAACTCATATTGCCCATCGGGCTGTCCTTTCACACATTTCAAGCAATGAGCTACACCATTGAGGTTTATCGCGGCCAACAAAAAGCCGAACGACACCTGGGGATTTATGCTTTGTATGTCATGTTCTATCCTCAGCTCGTTGCAGGTCCAATTGAGCGCCCGCAAAATCTAATTCATCAGTTTCACGAAAAACATACGTTCGATGCGATCAGGGTTTCTGATGGCCTAAAATTAATGCTATGGGGGCTTTTCAAAAAAATCGTGATAGCGGATCGTCTTGCAATTCTGGTCAACCACGTTTACGACTCACCACTGGACAAGCCTGGAGCCATCTTGCTCCTTGGCACCGTGTTTTTTGCCTTTCAGATTTACTGCGATTTCTCCGGCTACGCGGACATCGCAATCGGCTCCGCTCAAGTGATGGGTTTCAAGCTCATGGATAACTTCAATAGGCCCTATGCCGCGCGCTCTATCGCTGAATTTTGGAAACGCTGGCACATTTCACTCAGCACCTGGTTCAAGGATTATCTCTACATTCCGCTCGGCGGAAACCGCGTTGCTCAACCGCGTCTTTACTTTAATCTATTGATCACCTTTTTGATCAGCGGTCTTTGGCACGGAGCCAACTGGACATACGTAGTATGGGGCGCGCTTAATGGCTTTTATCTAGCTATGTCAATGACGACGGTTCATATTCGAAAAAAAATAACGGACGCATTAGGCTTCGACCGCAGGCCCACACTTCACAAGTGGGTTAAAGTAAGTTCGACTTTTTCGTTAATTTGTTTCGCCTGGATTTTTTTTAGAGCCAATTCTATCAGCGAAGCGCTGATGATTATTCAACGCATTTTTTTGGATTTTGGAAAGTCAATAAATCCAACTTATCTTCGCTACGATGTTTTCACGTTAAAGAATATGGGTTTTTATAAAACGGACCTACTACTGGCCCTTGTGTCCATTGCGCTTATGGAATTTATTCACAAAATCCAGACGCACGGCAGCATTCGCCACATGCTTAGGCAGTATAATATTTTCATTCGCTGGGGCCTTTATTACGCAATGATTCTATCTATTGTCTTTTGCGGCGTTTTTAAATATACACCGTTTATCTATTTTCAGTTTTAGAAATCCTATGAAAAAATGGCTCTTAAGATACGCTGGTTTTACTGCTGGATTTGTTACACTCTACATCGCATTCATGTGGCTGGCAGCGCTTCCGGTTCTCGATAAGTACCCTCACCTGCGATATCTGTTTCTGGATCGTAAAATTGTGAAGCTCGTAACAAATGCCGGCAATCTTGAAGCTGACAATAACGATGGTGCTAATTTATTAAGATTTCAAGAGCTTCGAAAAACCGGCCAAGTTGATATTTTGGCCCTTGGCTCATCGCATTGTTACATGTCGTTTGATCCGCGCGTATTCTCGCAATACGGACTATCCAGTTTTGCGTTGGGTAGCGGCAGCCAAACACCCCTAAACTCCTACTATCTGCTCAAGACCTATTTTCCGCAACTAAAACCCAAATTAGTCATCTTAGACGTCTATTCACTCGTCAACGAAAGCGATGATGGACTGGAAAGTTTTTGCGAAATCTTGGTTAGTAGTCCGATCCACGTAAATTTAATTCGAATGGCTATGGCAACTTCCTCGATGCACGCCTTCAACGCACTAACCTTTGAATGGATGCGGCGAATTTGGCTACCTCTCGAGAATCGGGTTCAATCCCCAACTTTTTCGGGTGAGTATGTATCCGGCGGTTATGTGGTCGACAATACCACCTTTGACGGTACCGGTTCGTTTAAAAACCGGAATTTGCGTTTGTCAAAAAAGCAGTTGGGCTACTTAGAAAAGATCATCCGCGCCGTTCAAAAAGAAAACTCAAAGATTGTGCTAGTGACAGTTCCGTACTCGTATGAGTATCGCCAAAGTTTTTTGAATGATGAGGAGCTCGCGGGCACCTATCGATTGCTGGCCACAAAACACCACATCTCTTACTATGACTTTAATGCGTTAATGGACACTCGAAACAACGCTTATTTTTCCGATAAAAGCCATTTGAATGGTTATGGCGCTGAAACCTTTTGCCATCTTTTGATGAAGGTAATAAAATCAGATCCGCTCTATCAG
Source organism: uncultured Planctomycetia bacterium (assembly GCA_964606485.1). Classification (GTDB taxonomy): domain Bacteria; phylum Omnitrophota; class Gorgyraeia; order 2-02-FULL-51-18; family 2-02-FULL-51-18; genus CAZSGP01. Next base: position 287,768 of record CAZSGP010000003.1, read on the forward strand.
TCGCTCTAATTTTTACGCCTATAAATGCTGTATGAAAATTTCTTGGGCTTTTCGGTGAAAGAGTACATAAACACTCTCGTGTAATTTTTCTCAAGCTCTTTTGCCAGGAACGGCTCAACGCCGCTAGACTCCTCAACCCATACCAACGCAAAGCATTCCCGTTTAAGATACGCCTCGAAGCTGTCATCCGCTTTTTCAAGTGCCTGTCGCTCAGCCGGCATTACAATTATCGGCAGAGTTCCTTGGTCATAAAAATAACGCCTCTCTCCGGACACCAGCACCCTCTCTCCGGGCTTTAAGTTTTGCTTTAAATACTCATAACCCTTAAACGATCGCTCATGCTCTCTCAAATAATCTTCGGTGCTCTGCAGACCGGTAATCACTCCCCAAGAATCGCGCGTGCGGTACAAAAATAATGCCGAATGAATGATAATCACCAACACAAACAGCACTCGGATCGCCACTCCAGCCAACCGCTTTTGGTCCCACAATGCGTTAAGAGCAACGCCGCACCCTAAGGCCAAAAATGGCAAAAGCGCCAAGATGTACCGGATCTGTTGGGACTGGGTAAATAAAAAGAGAATCCCAAAAAATGTGAACGCCGCCATCCAGCGCGCCGGTGCTGTTGATTGCTTGATTTTAAAAATAAGCGGCGGTAAAAACATGAGGTACAGCGGCCCTAATATCTCACCGCCAAACGGTTTCGGATGCAGTGTCATGTTCCATAAAAGTTTCAAAAATGCAGCTGGACCGTAACCCAATCCGTCGCGAATATTCATTTCGTATCCGTTCCCCCCAAAAAACGAAGGAAAAAATGGGTACAACGGATTACCTAAAATCCACCAGCTTCGCAAATACCAAATACCAGCCGTTAAAAATGATCCAAGAAAAAAAAGCGCGCAAGCTTTCAGTTTGTTTTTTGACCGGATTCCCCAAAAAATGAATAGAATGCCAGCAAAACCGAGCGCCAGGTACTTCGTGGCGAGTGCCCCGCCCATAAAAACCCCCGACCACCAGGCCGCGCGGCTCTCACTCTTGTGCTGCACCAGAAATAATTGAACTGAAAGAAACGTAAAAAATGCGAGAGCTAGATCGACATAGGCTTGGCTCGACTGAGTAAAGATAGCGGGTGTAAAAATAAATACGGCGGCACCAAGCGCTGCTGAACGAGAACTTGTGTATCGTTTTCCAAAAATGTAAATTGCCGTCGCGGTTAAAACGTAAAATGCCCAGTGAAATAGCTTGGCCAATGCCGTTCCTTGCAATAAAAGTCCGAGTGTAAAAAGCATTTCGGTTTGCAACGGCCATAGAGAGGCAAAACTGTAAGGCAAATAGTCGATTCTGCCTTTTAAAATAAAGTCCCGCGGATAAGCCAAATGATACGCAAGCGCGTCACTTTCGATGGGAGGCGTCAAACACTGAGTCCAAGCTAGAAAAAAAACAGGCGCGATCATTATTGCTAGTCGCCATCCATTCTTCTCAAATCCTAACGGACTGGGTTTAGTTTTAATGAGGAAGAATGATCCGAGAAAAAGAAAACAAAGTAACAGCGTAATTGAAACCGTGCTAACAAATCCCGCTATCCCCAAAAGAAGGACTCCCAGCGCAAGGACAATAATTCCCGTCCCCATCGCAAAGAAGGCGGTTTCTTCCATAGCGACAGCTGCGGCTCCAAGCCCACCACTCAAATGAATGACTTTTTGGCCGGTTTGAAGAGCAATTCTTAATATAACCGCCAACCAAACGGATGCTAAAACGGCTTGCAGTAAACCCGTCCGGACAAACTCCATTAAAATGCGCCTTGAATCTTGGGTAGCAGCACCCAAAACCCGTAGAGAGTCAGCACCAAAATACTCCAAAAAAGGGCGCAATACACGTAGGGAAAATCATTTTTCATAGCGGGTATGTTATCACAATTCAAATTGATTTTAGCCCTAAAAAGTCGTAGATTAAGGCCCATGAATTATAATTTTAAGGGTCGCCGCGCGCTCATTACCGGCGGCCTTGGATTCATCGGCAGTAATCTAGCGCTAAAACTGGTTGAGCTCGGCGCTCACGTCACTTTAGTTGACGCCATGATTCCCGAATATGGCGGCAACCCTTTCAACATCGAACCCGTCAAAGACAAAGTCACTATTAATTACGGTAATATTTGCGATGCGCACGCGATGAATTGGCTTGTGCGCGACCAAGACTATGTTTTCCATTTGGCAGGCCAAGTTTCCCACGTCAAAAGTCTTCATGATCCATTTACTGATATTGAATATAACATTAAGGGCACCGCTACGCTTGCCGAAGCCATGCGAACACATAACCCCAAAGCAAAGCTCGTATTTACCGGTACGCGCGGCCAATACGGATCCGTGGCAAAGCTCCCCGCTGCAGAAGACACGCCGGTAAATCCCAAGGGAATCTACGAAATTACAAATCTGGCCGCCGAACAAATTATTAAAGCCTATCATCGCTCGCACAATCTCCAGGCGGTATTACTTCGCTTGACAAATATCTACGGTCCCCGCGGCCAGATGAAGCATTCACAGTTTGGCGTTGTAAATTGGTTCGTTAGATTGGCCATTGATGGAAAGACCCTTCCGATTTTCGGAGACGGAAAAATTCTACGCGACTTTGTTTACGTGGATGACTGTGTGGATGCTATTTTGATGGCAGCCGCAAAACCAGAAGCTGTCGGAGAAATTTTTAATGTTGGTACCGATAAACCCTCGGATTTTCTAACACTCGCTAAAATCATAACCAGCCAAACCGGTAAGGGGCGTTGGGAATTTGCTCCATTTTCCGAAGAACGAAAAGCTCAAGAACCCGGTGATTTTTATTCTGACATCTCCAAAATCCGCTCCATTGTCGGCTGGGAGCCTAAGACGAACCTTGAGGACGGCATTCGTCAGACAATCACCTATTACCAGCAACACCAATCCCGCTACTGGCCGTGATAGAGAAAGGTCGCATCCCAGCTCTGGACGGCGTCCGGGGGCTGGCCATTCTCTTAGTCTTATTCCATCACTTTACAATTATCATCCCCCGAACTCGTGTCGAAACTTATTGGAAAGAAATTTCTGAGCTAGGCCGCTACGGCGTAGATCTGTTTTTTGTTCTATCCGGCTTTCTAATCACGGGTATCTTGATTAATAGCCGGAACAAACCCGATTATTTTCGGAATTTTTATATCCGCCGCTCACTCCGCATCTTCCCTTTGTATTATTTATTGGTCATCGGCAGCCTAACGGTGCTTCCAAAGCTGTTAAACCTACTGCCCCCGCCACTTTCCGAGCAAATCGCCTCACAAACGGTCGCGGGCCACTGGCTTTGGTACGCCACTTATTGCTCCAACTTCTTAATTGCCCTTCAGAACAAGTATTCTCACGGCACCTTAGATATCAGCTGGTCGCTTTGTATCGAAGAGCATTTTTATTTAATATGGCCATTTCTTATTTACACCTGCGGAAACAGCACAGTAAAAAAAATTTGTGTTTGGGCTATTTCAGGCGCTCTGGCGTTGCGTATTTTATTGTGGAGCTTGGGTTTTTCTCGCCTGCAAATCTACGTGCTAACCTTCACGCGTATAGACGCCATCTTATTCGGCGCGCTGCTTGCGGTGTTATTCGCGGAACCTTCTACCCGAGCCAAATGGGCATCGCTCAGCCGAAAAAAACTATTTCTTGGATTGGGATTTGTGCTGGCAGCGCTCGCTCTCTACGGACAATTCCGCTATGATTCCTTTACAATGAACACCATTGGCTACACGGTAGTTGCAATATTCTTTCTACTCCTCATTGATTTATGTCTGCCCGGTCAAAACGGAAACAACTTTGAAAGATTTTTTGACCATCCTTTCTTTAAATTTTTCGGAAAATACTCCTATGCGCTGTATATTTTTCACCTGCCCTCAACCTACTTCACCAAACACGTTTTTTTTAGGGGCAACGACTTTCATTCGCTTCCGGGTTTTGCTATACTATGGCAGTTTATTTTTTACGTCATCGCAACACTTGTCAGCGTTCTCCTAGCTCTGGCAAGCTGGAATTTATTAGAAAAACCAATGCTTTCTCTAAAAGAGAAATTGACAAAAATGAAGCCGGTCAATGCCGTCCATCCAAAACTCTAGCGCCGTACGTTTTGGCGATTTATCCCGTGAGTACTCTGCCCTCAAAAGTGAAATTGATTCGGTTGTCGGAAATGTTCTTACCAGCGGCTCATTTATCTTAGGACAAGAGCTGGTTCACTTTGAAAAAGCGTTTTCTGCATATCTAGGAATACCTCACTGCGTCGGAGTCGCCTCTGGCACCGAGGCAATTGCGATTGCTCTTTTAGCTTGCGGCGTTAAGCCGGGCGACGAAGTGATCACCGTTTCTTATACTGCCCCGCCAACCGCCATGGCCATTTCTATGATTGGAGCCGTCCCAAAATTCGTGGATATTGAGGAGCGCTCTTGCTTAATGGACATTTCAAAATTTGAACAAGCCGTAACCCCCAAAACAAAAGCTGTGGTTCCGGTCCACATGTACGGTCAATGCGTGGATATGGACCCCCTCTTAAAAATTGCGCGTGCGCATGGTTGCCGCGTTGTTGAAGATTGCGCGCATGCCCATGGAGCGACTTACAACGGCAAAAAAGCCGGCACCTTGGGTGACGCAGCCGCTTTCAGCTTTTATCCCACGAAAAATCTCGGCGCCTATGGTGATGGCGGCGCGGTCACGACGAATGACGCCGCCATCTATGAGAAGGTCCGTCTATTGCGCAATTATGGCTTGCAAAAGCGCGGACACTACACGCTAAAAGGTTGGAACAGCCGCCTCGATGAAATACAAGCCGCGATTTTAAGCGTTAAGCTTAAACACCTGGACCAATGGAATCTTCGCCGCCGTGCCATTGCCGCTCGGTATCAAAATGGGTTATCGGGGCTTAATCTTAAGCTTCCCCAGGAAATACCGGGACGCTTTTCGGTGTATCATCTCTATGTCGCACACACTGCGCGACGCGATCAGGCAATCAACTATCTGAAAGAACGCGGCGTCGAGGCCATGGACCACTACGCATTTGCTTCACACACACTGGAAGCGTTTAAAAATCTTTCTTCCCCTTCACTTCCGGTCACCGAACAAAAGGCCGCCCAATCTTTGTCACTGCCCATCTACCCTTATTTACAGGATTCCGAAGTCGACCGTGTCATCGAAGCTGTGAGGGATTTTTTCAAATCATGAAAACGCTGTCCATCGTCGTTCCTGTTTACTGTAATTCCGGCAGCCTTCAGGCTCTCAAGGTAGAATTCGACAAAGTTGCAGCGGCGCTTTCAGAGTACGTCTGCGAATTCGTTTTCGTTGATGACGGCTCTCCTGACGATTCTTATTTGGTATTAAAGGAATTAGCCGCAGATCCCCGCGTGCGCGTGGTCAAGCTTTCGCGCAATTTCGGATCAAATGCGGCTATCCACGCAGGTCTTACACACGCCAAGGGCGACGCCGTGGCCATCATATCCGCTGATCTCCAAGATCCCCCAGAAATGATTCCCGATCTCGTCCGCTCCTGGGAAAAAGGTTTTTCTGTAGTATTAGCCGCGCGGAACAACCGAGAGGACGGCCTTCTCACGCGCTTTTTTTCCAATATTTTCAACCAGCTCTTCCGCAAATTCGTATTTCGAGATTTCCCGCGCGGGGGCTTTGATTTTCTGCTCATCGACAAAAAAGTGGTGACGATTCTTGTTGATTTGGCCGAGAAAAATTCTTATATTTTTGGACAAGTGCTCTGGGTTGGCTTTAAGCGCACAGTTCTTTACTACAATCGTCGTCAACGCCACAGCGGCCGCTCTCATTGGACATTCTTGAAAAAAATTAAGTACTTCATCGACGCTTTTACTGCATTCTCCTACTTGCCTATACGGCTTATGTCAGCACTCGGCTTCATCATGGCAACGCTTGGAATTCTTTATGCTGGCACCGTTGTGATTTTATCGAGGGTCTTTTATTACAAAATTCCCACAGGCTGGGCGTCGCTGGTAATCATCATTCTGACCGTTTCAGGCACCCAGTTAATTCTAATGGGCGTGCTTGGCGAGTATCTCTGGCGTGTACTAGATGAATCGCGTCGGAGACCGCTCTACGTCGTTGAATCCGTCGACGAAAAAATCCAACCATGAAGCGTGGCCAAAACGTTACCATTTATCCTAATGTATCAATTGGCAAAGACTGCATCCTCTTTGACGGCGCCGTAATCGGTCGTCCGCCGATGGCCACAAAGACAATGAACCGTTTAATTCCAAAAAAAATTCCGGGCCTCAAAATCGGCTCCTCCTGCATCATTGGAGCCAACAGTGTTCTGTATACGGGTAGCCGGCTTGGCGACGGCGTCTTAATAGGAGATCTCGCCTCAATCCGCGAAGGCTGTCAAATCGGAGAAGGGTCGGTGATTGGACGCGGTGCCATGTTGCTTTATGACTGCATGATTGGAAACTACGTTCGCATTCAAGATCAAGTGCATATTGCCGGAAAAACCATAATTGAGGATCATACTTTTATTGGTATGGGGGTAGTGACGTCCAACGATAACGATGTCTATTTGTCCCGTTTCGGCTTGGCGCCATTACGCCATCAAAAACTGGTAATTCGTAAATATGCTTTTATCGGCGTCAACGCCACACTCTTGCCGGGGATCGAAATTGGGAGAGGCGCCATCGTTGCGGCCGGTGCCGTAGTCACAAAAGATGTTCCAGCTTGGACAATGGTGGCCGGCGTCCCGGCGCGCCATTTTAAAAATATACCCAATGATTGGCGCCGCAAAGTAGAAAAAAAATAAAGCAAAACCCATGACACCTTCTCCAAGCCTCTTTTATTATCTCTACAAACTACTAGAAACTAATCGGTACACAGGTTATCTTCTGTTGTTGGTAGCAGCGCTACCTTTCCTGAAATTTATTAAACTACCAAAGTTCTCCCCCAAAATAACATTGATTCTAATCCTCCTGCTGGGCGCTCTCTTAAGGTTAGGTTGGCTTGGATTTTCAAGTCACACCCCCAAAACATCCTACGCTCAGGGATCAATCTATGAAGGCGACATCATTAATATTCATGCCGTTGATATTACACGTGGCGTATGGTTTTATAATTCCGAAAATCTACCCTCTGCCCGCAGGCCCATCGGCTACCCGGTCGTCCTCGGCGTTTTTTATAAGCTTTTTGGCGTAAGTACGGCTGTAGCCTACGGGTTGCACCTGGCGCTGCATCTAGCAACAATCCTTCTGCTTTATTTAATCGGTAAGCGGCTATTCGGCGAAGGTCCGGGGCTTTTGGCGGCATTTCTCTTCTCTATTTACCCCATTTCTATTTACAGCATCAAGCTGATTACGGACGAAAACCTTTTCCTGTCCATTTGGTACGCTGGGCTCTATTTATTAATCCGGGACATTTCCGGACGGCGCATTCCTTTCGCGCCGCTCTGGTATGGAATTATTTTTGGTTATGCTGCCATGACACGAACGCATGTCATTTTTATGCCTCTCGTCGTTGCGTTGGCATATTTGCTAGTAAAGCGTTCTTGGAGAAAAATTATCACTGCTTTTATTATCACAGCGCTCGCCATGCAGCTTGTAAATCTGCCCTGGATCCTGCGCAATTACCATGTCTGGAAAACATTCGTCCCCTACACACTGAACGGACGCGGCATCTATTCGGCGGTCAACTCCACCTCAACCCCTGAGGGCGGGCAAGTGCCGGAGCGCGGCCAACCAGGATACTCGGAGGAACTAGAAGCCGCTGTCAAGTCGGAGAATATTTTAAGCGTCCATCGCATATCCAATCATCTGATGACGCGCTGGATCATAGAACATCCGGTTGATTTTTTAGACTTGGGCTCAAAGCGGCTGGTTGTTTTTTTGGGTTGGCAACGCTTAGGCGTCTGGCCAATTTGGTTCCAGTATTATGATAATCATTTTGATCCAACCAGGCCAATTTCGCAAAAATTTAAAGACTCGCTTGAGGAATATGCTTATATTTTTTACTATATTCTCTTCTTCGCCTTCTTCTTTTCCCTTGTACTAGTTTTCAGGAAAAGAAAATCACTTACTCCGGAGATGCGCAACGGTATCATCGTAGTAGGGGCGTGCTTTCTATTGTACTGCGCGGAACAAATGATTATTTACCCCGACCGGAAATACCGCTATCCCCTCGAACCGCTGATGATTCTTTTTGCTTCCTACTGGATCGTTTATTGGGCGGAATCATTCCGCTGGAGGGAAATGAAAATTATTTCGTGGGTAAACCGAAAGTTTCTAAAAAAAATTATCTAGCTTGGGTTAGGCAAGTAAGTTGCGCACAATCCCACCAAAACCAACGCCAGCACTGCCAGATGCGCCCATAGGCCAATGGTGTAGTATTTTGGCTCGAATTTAAACCACAGCTCGTGAGAGCCCGCTGATAAAAATACTCCCTGGAAAGCGCCGAGCGCGCGCTCAACCAAACTCTTCCGCCCGTCAGCCGTGACCGTCCAATTCTGGTCGTACGTTTGATTACGCACAAGATAGCCGGCCTCCGGCATCGTCACTCGAAGCCGCACTCCGTCGTTTTGACGGTCAATAATTTCGGAGGAGACCTGTTTGGATGCAGAAAAATCAGCACCCTTATTAATATTTTTTAAAAAACTAAACTCCTGCTTCCTGGCGGGATTGCGAAAATATTCCTTTTCGGTGCCTCCGACTTTTAATCGGCCCTCGGAAGAAAAATCATTAATCGGAATATCGCTGAGCACATAATCCACTCCGAGAAAATTGATCAGATCCCGCTTCTCATTAAAGGCAGTTTCGCTAAAAGGCCTGCGCCCTAGAGAATCATCGCTCCCCCCCAAATCTTTAACCAGCGCGTAATAGTCTTTATCCAAAAGTGGCGAATAAGCATTCACGTTTGAGTGTCCGGTGGGTATGTTCATGCTTGGAGGGCAAAGGTCTTTGCCATTCTTTGAAATCTCAAGCCATTTACCTTGCGGAGCGCTAGCTAAAGGCCGTAAATCCAAAAAATTCCCACGCCCACAAATAATACTCGTGGCCTTGGCCTTAAAACCGGGTAAACCATAACCATAGACAACCAAATCTAAGCAGAGTAAAAATAAAATTATACGGGCAGCGTTTATCCATGCAATCTTCCGTCTCCATACCACCGCAAAAACAAGAATCTGAATAAACGGCACAAGTATGACAGGATTTTGAAAAGGGTTTGTTGAGGCTCTAAGCTCAGCGATTGCTGTTTGAATTAAGCCAAAGTAGGTATCGATGCTTCGCTGATGAAAACTTTTACCAGCGACAAAGTTTTTAATATACCAATGCCCGAACGCATCTAAAATCCCTGCTCCCACGTGCGCCATAGCAAAGAGAAGCGCGGCCATTGCGGCTACGCTCAGTGCCAAGATCAGAAAACGCTGATGAATACGCTTTGTCCAATCAGCGGTCGGTTGCTTTAATTTCATCATGAAAGCATCGAAAGAAAATCCGGCAATCATCGACAGAAAAAAAGCCGCAAAAAATAGAAACTTCGAAGGATTACGCAGAAGCGATGCGATCGGAAATTTTATTAGGATCCAATAAAGCGGGTTAAAACGTCCAAGTGCCATAGCCAAACTAATCGCCAATAGAACCCACCACAATCCGGAGCGACCGCTTCTAGGTATCAACACTGCCAATGCAACAGGCGCAAACCCTATGTAAAAATTGCTGCTTAAAATTCCGTTCCAGCCGTAAAAAAATAAAAGGCTCAATGACCACGGTGCCATTGAACCCCAAAGTGCGAATTCCGGCTCCTGCAGGGTGCGCGTCGAATGGGCCGCGAGCTCCAGCGTTGCCCAAATCTGAGGCAATCCAATTACCAATGCCGCTAACAAACTCCCCGCCAGCAAAACTGGGTTCGAACGTTTAAAACCTCCGCTCAAATAATAATAAAACACCGCGAATCCAAACTGATACGCCGCCATCTGCACAAAACCCGCCAGCCATGTCTGTCCCACGATTAACGCCAGCCAGAACAATTCCCGAATACGATTAGTCTGGGAATAACGGTCAATCAAAAGAAGAATTAAAGGAAACCAGCAGAGCGTCTTCAGTGTTCCGAGCGTATAAAAACCACCGGCCGATGCGCTGCCGAATGTAAAACAGATTGCCGTTAATGTGCCTGCTGCGCCCGACAAGCCCTTCGATCGTCCAAACATATACGCAAATGTGCCGCCCAATAAATAATGAATTAAAAAGTCGGTGTTATAGGCTATATGAAACGGTAGAAAGCGGAAAAGGGCCAGATTTGGAAGGTACAACATACCAGTTTGACCCTCGGCAAAAAGTGGAAAACCTGACTGGATGAGCGGTGTCCACAAGAGTATTTTGCCGTGCTTCAGCGCCTCTGCGTAGGCCCAAGACCACGGATAAAATTGAGCCCCGTAGTCGCCCTTCACCAACCCTTGCGTGAAAGTTAAAAATGGCGCTACAAAAAATAGATATAGAACACCAAAGAAACTCAGAAAGACAGAGTGATCTTTAAGAAAATCCAAGAAACCGGATTTATTTTTTAATGCGGTAGAGTTCAAGGTATGGTCCTAGTCGTTTGCGGCTAAAGAGATCCAGCCACTGATGCGGCGCTGCGGTTGCGGCGAAGCGGTCCTCCACCTTCCTTTTGCTGACATCCCAATAAGGTGAAACGCTTTCAACCAGTTCAAGTCCCGGCAGAGTTTCCTTTAGCGCATGTTTACGCGCATCGATTTCCGCGTAATTCAAAAGAAGGTATTCGGCACCTGTCTCAAGCACGCTCTCGGCGTCGGGCGCCACAGTCGGCCGATAAAATAAATAAGCATCGCTCACATCATCCGTGGAACGAATCACATAAACGTTATACGTGGGTTTCCCCTCGACAACCTTAAGACTCAGGTCCAAACGCTTTTCTCGTGCAGAGCCCTTTTCCGAATCCGACAAAAATGCATATTTTTCAAGAATCTGCTCTATAGATTGCAATAAAGGCGCCCCAAAGAAGCGGTGATCAACCGCAATTACAGCGCCTGGCTTTACGTTGACGTGAATCCATTCGAGCATCTCAGCGCGAGTATCTTTTTTTGTCATCAAATAATCCGAATAAATAGTAGGCGCCAAAAGCTCGGCCGTTACCGCCAACAGAAATAACGCCGATATCACCTTTATTCGGTGACGTGATTGCAAAAACTCAGCGCCAAGTCCCGCAAAAAGACATATCAGGGGCAAAATTGGCATCATATAGCGTGGAAACGGCTGGCTAAAAAAGATGCTGACGCCAAAATAAACAACTATAGCCAACGCGATGACGGCTATTTTTTTTCCATAGACCCTACAAACCCCGACACCGACAGCTGACAACAATAGAAACAGTACACCTGTTCCGTACCGCAGAGAATACATGAGGTGATGCCCAACGCCCTGGTACCCTCTTACCTGCGATTGTCCGGCAACTTGAGAAATAAAATTAGGCCAATCAAGAAAACTAAAAGGGCTGATAGCTGCGTATGTGGCAACTGAAATCATTCCAATAGCGATTAAATCCCGGATTTTATGTGAGGCTCTCGAAAAATAAATACTGACAGCCACCACCGGAAAAAAATAAACGGCCGTGTATTTAACAGCCACACACCATCCAAATGCTAACCCTATAGCCCACAACCGACCGACGCTATATCGCTCAAGCGCACCCAGGCACAGATAAAACAAAAGTAGACACGAAAACGATAGCACTATATCCATATAAATATAATGACTGTGTTGTGAATGTAAAAGACAAGCAGCCAGAAATAATCCCGACCAAAAAGCGCTTTTCTCGGAAAAAAAACGCCCGCATAGACGAATCAAAAGCCACACTGCAGCCACTCCCGGAATTACGCCCAACACCCATCGCCCAATCAAATAAAATTCGGTGGGATCCGAAAGAAACTTTAAAGCAAAGTCCGCCGCACCGGTTACCCCGCCCACTGTTTTTAGGATGACGAAATACGCCGCATAAAAGAAAAAAAGGTAGTAGCTTGCAAATTGCGGCGGTAGATATGTGCGGGTATTCCAACCCTCGGCCCCGATAGCCATAGCATGATTAACCACGATTGGCTCATCTTGATGAGTGGGGTACGGCAATCCAAAATCAAGACCGATAACGCGCAGAATAAGCGCTAGACTTAATATAAGAAAAATTTTATTTCGACTCATCGGGCATTAGCACATATACCGGCGTGGCTGTTTTTTTTCCAGCGCGGCGCGTTAGACGCCCAAGCGGAGAAAACTGCCAAAAGCCGTTGGCGGCTAATTTAAGCATTTTTGATAAGGAATATTTGGTCTGACCCGCAAAACGGGCCTGTCGATGAATTGCAATGGGTTTTGGATTTTTAGCAGCGTAGGCCACCCATCCGCGGATATAAGGATCTTTCTCATCAATCCCACGAATCACATCAGCAATGCTTTTGGACATCAGCCGGAAATCCCCGGTATCTAGCGGCAGCTTTACAGAAGAAAGGCTTCTCAGTGTTCTGTAAAAAATAGCGGCCGTCCATTTCTTGAAAAACGTTTCTCCATCACGTTTGGCTCGCATTGCGTAGACAACATCATACCCCTTCTCCCATTCGAGTAACATGTCCGCAAAGAGCTCGGGGGGGTCCTGTAAATCAGCATCAATAGTACCAACCGCTTCGCCCTTGGCATAATCGATGCCAGCCTTGAGCGCAATCTGGTGGCCAAAATTCCTCGAGAAGCGTAAAACCCTCACATTCGGAGTCTGGGCGCGGATTTGGCTTAAAATTTCAGCGCTCCTGTCTTTCGATCCATCGTCAACATAGATAATCTCGGATGAAACTTTCAACCCCTTAAGCGTTTTAAAAAGACGCGAATGAAACTCGCTCAACACCTCCTCTTCGTTATAAACAGGCACAACGATTGATAAGAATGGATCAGACATTTTTCTCTTCCTTTTTATCACGGAAATCATAAATAAACATCGAGTACCCAATTACTGCGCTTGGCGGCGTGGATAGCGTCCATTCACACTGATCAATGCGATGCGCGCCAATCGCATAAACAGTTTTCTCAGGAACGCTTCTTTCGCTATCACGGATAGCTCTTGCTGGCAGCGACGGGTCTACAGGCCCAATTGTACTTAGCGCCAGGTCATGAACGTCGTTTTGACGCACGTATTCTCCCACGCGCTTCATTTCCTGCCCCCAATCGAGGTTCGAATCTCTTAAATATCGATAACCATTTTTCGGCCCGCCCACAAATTCATTAAAATAGGCCAGATGATTTGGAAAAATAAAAAGCGCCTCACAGACATGCCATCCCATCAAGCCAATCACAAACACTTTCATTACTTTTGTTTTGTTATAAATAAAAGCCAAGGCACCGCCACACAAAACAAACAATATTGGATAGATGGGTAAAAAATAACGTATCCCGGCTTGCGCCTTGTCATTCAGTGTAGCAAAAAATAAAAAAATTACTGGAACTGAAATCAAAGCGATGGTTAATCGGTCAGGCAAAACCTTTTTGATTAGAATAAAACTGAGTAGTATGGCCAAAATAAAAGGAATTGAATTTTTGATTAAAAAAGCCACAAAATAATAATACCACCATCCGTTTCTTGACCATTCACCCATGAGGTATGCATCAACTCCTCTGGCTCTCGTAAACATCATACTGATAAAGGCCGAAGAAAATGTCGATAAAGGCACGGGTACCTTTTGCGCGAATTCAAGCAACTTCTCACCACCCACCTTTTGATACATCTCCATTTTTTTTGATGGGTCAGGCGTGTCTTTTAAAAGTGGTTTCAATTCAAAAAAATAGCCGGCCCAAATGGTTAAAAAACAGCTGACCGCAAATATCCCCATCTTAGACAAGCGAAGCTCTTTGCGTTTACCACCTGCCAACGCCACTAATAGTAAAATAGGCAGGAGAATCACTGCGCTGAATTTCGATAAAAAGGTCATCCCCGCCGCAATTCCAGTCCACGCGGCATTTGTTTTGGAAGGTTTTATGAGATAGGAATAAAAACAGATGAGGGTCAAAAAGAAAAAGAAAGCGACTGAGAGGTCCGCCGTCGCAAGACCCGAATGAGCAATAATATTAGGACAAAAGCAGTACAGCCCAAGACTAAAAAGAGCTGCTACTCCGCCAAAAAGACGTTTGCTAAAAAGAAAAATGGTCAAACCAAATAACGCAGATAAAAAAACGATCGGAATTCGAGCCCAGAATATGAACCGGTCCACAGCGTGATTAGCATGGAAAAAAAACTGCTTTGCAAACTCAGGACTATCCCCAACTTTCCAGGACTCATGGTCCAAAGGAGCTTTGGCCCCCAGTAAATAAAGCGGCGCAGAAGCCAAGAGCCTAGGAAACGGTGGCGAAGCTGGGTTCATCTTGAAGTTGCCGGTCATCCAATAAGAGTAACCACTGGCAACATGGTGATAGAACTCGTCTGCAGTAGCCGACTTCGTTCGCATTCCAAGAATCGTTTGTGCGGCCAGACAAATAAGGAGCACCGCTGCGCCCACCCAAAGCTGAGCCTTAGCTCTCACGGTCGAATCCTCTCACCCAATTGCGCATGGGCAATTCATAAAAGTGAAAAGAAAAATACGCGATCAAAAGAACAGAGATCACGAAGCTCAGGAAAAATGAGCCTGTTGAAAAAATATTGCGGTTAAGAGCCTTATAATCAAAAAAAGTAAGGACCGCGATTTGAATTGGGATATGCCACAAGTAAATGCTGTAGGTTAAATCACCAAAACCTTTAAAGTAGGAGCCGATTCTCCCCTCATCTTTGGCGTCCATCAGCGCTGCCATCAACACGATTGGTGGCAGCATCAACACAAATTGAATAGTCGACTCAATAAGGCCAGGCTTTATATAAACAATAATCACGGAAGCGGCTAGGCTAAGAGCGCTAAGAATCATCAAAACAACTGTATAAACACGAAAAATACGCCACACATAAAATGAGAGACAGCCCAAATAAAAATAAAGACCGCACTGCCAAATCGAGGATTGAGGGATCAACGCCTTTACTCCAAGACCAAAAAATACAATAAAAAATAAAACAGCCGTTATTCCCCGCTTAATCACGATGGGCAGCGTCATAAAGAAAAAAAAGTAAATCAACACCTCGATTGACACCGACCAAATTGGCCCGTTAAAAGAGTACCCTTTTTCAAGGCCCCAGTTAGAGACAAAGAAAAGGTTTAGAATAAAATGATAGGCATCATTAATGCCATATATCTGATAGCCCCCCGTTAAACGAAGGCTGATCAATTGCAAAACCAAGACCGCAATTAGCGTCAAAAAATGAAGCGGATAAAGCCTTGCCAGCCGGTGCACAAAAAAACTCTTAGAAGAAGTTCTTTTTGATTTAATGTACACAGTTGAAAAAACAAAACCCGAGATCACCCAAAAAAGAAACACCGCATGACGACCATAATTGTAAAAAATATTCAAAACCTCGTAAAAGGGCTGGCTTGAACGATTAGCCAGCGCATTGGCCGTTTTTATAAAATAAAAATGCTGGTAATGCCAAACAAGGACTGCCAGCGCCGCGACGCCACGTAGGCAGTCAATCCAATAAAAGTATTTTATTTTTTTTGTAGTCGCGTCCAAGCTAAAAGACCCCCATAAGCAGACAGCGCCATTAAATAAAGGGCTGAAATACGCTTAAAGTAAAAGAAAAGTCCCGGTATGCTATAAAAAAGCGCCCAGCCTAATGCTATCGGAAATTCGCTCAATACCAAAAAAGGCAATGCCCAGATCAGATGGTGCCCATAAAAAGTAATGGTATAACTCAAATTCATAGCGACGAACATCCAGCTCACCGTTCGAAAAAGCACTTTCACATCTGCTTTTTTTGTCGTCATCCAACAGAGCGCTAAGATGCAATTCACCATAAAAAATCCGAAAAAAATCTTGGTGATGACCGACTCCGAAAGAGACAAACCTGCCTTGCCCAGCATGAACCTAACCGCATACGGCACCGAACTACTTGTAAACCAACCACCGGCATTGGAAAAATAAATTAATGTTTTGGGCCCCACCCAAAACGGCGCATACAGTAAAACTGAAATCCCAAAAAAAAGGACTAAGCTGATGAGCGTTGCCTTAAAAACACCGAATGTCGATCGGATCTCATGTTTTTTTATGTAATGAATCAGTAGCGGTGGCAAAAGAATAATGGCTGTGAATTTGATGAGCACCGCCATCGTTGCTGCAGCGATTGCCGGATAAAAGAAATCTCTTAAGTGGAGATAAATCGCCAACAAACACCAAAAAACCATGACAATGTCATTATGGCCATCGATGAGAATATTGCTAACAAGAATGGGGTTTAGCGCAAAAAATGCTGTTAAATACTCCCCGTGGCGTAAATTGGCCTGATAGCAAACTCGACCCAACAACCAAACCGATGCCGCATAAAACCCAAAGAGCATCATCTTGAACAAAAATATATTACAGAAATATGAGTTGCCTGCAATAGCCGGAGCAATCCATTGCAAAAGACTCCAGCCTGGGCCGTAGTTTTCTGGTAGCTTGACAATGCGTACCCACGTGGAAAGTTCATAAAAAAGATCCCCTGAGTATACCCTTGGCGCCAAGTAGGGATTTTCGTGGTAAACTCCCAAAATTCGACCCCGCAT
The DNA here is from genome assembly GCA_964606485.1 of uncultured Planctomycetia bacterium. Taxonomy (GTDB): domain Bacteria; phylum Omnitrophota; class Gorgyraeia; order 2-02-FULL-51-18; family 2-02-FULL-51-18; genus CAZSGP01. The sequence continues at coordinate 304,427 of CAZSGP010000003.1, forward strand.
GATGTACTCATGCAAATCCCCTGAAAATATCGGCGGCAGCGCACATAAAAAAATACCCACCAACCCCATAAAACACCAATCTATTTTTTTTAAAATTGATCCTTGCGTTTTTTTTGGCCAAAAAAGAAATGCAAAGGCCACTATCAGGTTAAGAAAAATCAGATTAATCCAAAAACGGGGCAAAGCTTTTTGGGGTGGGAGGTTGATATCTCCGCCGATCCGGCAGATCGTGGGAAACGCGAGCATCACCAGAACGCTCGCAGCGTAATAAATTTTTCTAAGTCTTTCCGAGAGGAGCATCCTATTTTTTGCGTTGAGGCGGAATCAGCGTCATTTTTGGAAGCGGCACAATAAATCGTCCCCCGGAACTCAAATATTTCTTCTCCTGCTTAACAAATACCTCTAGAAAATGCCACGGCAACACAAGAAAATAATCAGGCTTAGCTTCGCGCGCTTCATCCTCACTGACGATTGGGATCATCGTTCCAACAGTTTTTTTTCCAAATTTATCGGGGTTACGTTCAGCGGCACCCGCAATCAAACGATGATCCAGATCAAAATACTGGAGCAACGTATTTCCCTTAGTAGAGGCACCGTACACATAAACAACTTTCCCTTTTTTTACTTCGGTGTTAATAAAATGATAAACGGCCTCACGAACCGAATCAACGCGCTGAGCAAACTGGAAGTACGCTTCCTTTTCAAGAAGCTTGAGCCTCTTTTCTTTCTTTTCCATATCGCGAACACGCTCGAGACCCTCTGGGCTTGATGCGCAATCCTCGTGCTTAATATAGACACGAAAACTTCCAGCATTCACGTCGTTAAGCTCAACATCGACAACCTTAAAAGCGTGGCGTTTGAGCAAATTTTGCAGCGAATACAGCGAGTAATACTCCAAATGTTCGTGGCAAATATTATCAAACGCATTGCGCTGCAGCATCAGCGGCAGATAACTCATCTGGATTATCCAAAGCCCTTCTGGGTCAAGGCATTTTGAGATATCCGATACGAACTTATTTGGATCATCAAGGTCGTAGAACATCGCAATACTTGTAATCACCTTCGCTTTCTTTCTATTAAAATTTTTTTCGAAAGCTGCATGGTTAAAGTAATCGTTGATGATTTTCGTCGTGCCCACCTTCGCTTCTGGGACTAGGTTTTTTGCAGGGTCAAAACCGACGAGCTGGATACCCTTTTTCGTGTATGATCTTAAAAGCGTCCCATCGTTACAACCAATATCAATAACAAGATCACCCTTCTTGAGTGCGATGCGCTTTTCAGCTGAATGCGAAATATCCGCAAGGGCCTTTCGCATCATTGAGTTTGTCCCAGAGTGGTAGTAGTAAAAGCGGTACATTTTTTCAGGATTCACTGTGTGTCTTAATTGCAAAAGACCGCAACCGTTCTGCTCCGGATCACAAAGAACAAGCTCGAGGGGATAAGTTTTCTCGGTGGCTGACGCACGATCAGTAACAAAATCTGAAACGTAAATACTTCCCAGGGACAGAATAAACGCCAAATGCTCAGAACCACAAACACGGCAGCGCGAAATAATTTTAAAATCAAAATCCTTTTCCATTCCTAGTCCCTTCTTTTATGATTCATGGCAGACCTAGCCTCTCCCATGGACGATTTGCTCAATAAATAGCGGTTTTTTTGAAAAATAGTTCGGCCCCAAATATAAACCAAAAGCCATACACTTTGACTAATGTCCTGAACCTTCATTTTGGAATGCCCATAGGTACGCTTGGGCAAGCTAATCGAAATCTCGTGCACTGAATATCCGTTAAAAGAGAGGATATACAGACTTTCAAAGAAAAATGAATAACTCTTTGAAACCACTAAACCAAACACATCCTTAGTAATACGGTCGAGACGGTACACCCGAAAAGCGCCTGATGCGTCGTGCGGAATCTTCAAAAGATGCCTTGTTAAAAAATGCCCTAAATGCGTTAGGGTTTTACGGTAGAGATTCCAATCAGACAAACTCTTTTTGTCAAGATACCGCGACCCAATCACCACATCATATTTCTTAGAACACTCGACAAACTGAGGAATATCATCGGGCTGATGCGTAAAATCGCAATCTAGAGTCACGAGCGTCTGAAAACCTCGTTCGTACGCCCAGCGAATCCCCTCGCTATGGGCGCTTCCGATCCCCATCTTACCCTTGCGATGAATCACGCTTACAAGCGGATCATTTTTAGCGATCGCATCAGCAACGTCGCCTGTGCCATCAGGAGAACCGTCGTCCATAAAGAGTATTTCGGTTGCCAAGCCGAGACTTTTTAATTTTTCATACATCGGGCCTATATTTTCACGCTCGTTGTATGTTGGGATAAAAATCAGCGTGTCGTTTTTCATTTTTCTAAAACTCCAGCGCTCCGACCCCAACACAACCACAGCAGCGCAAAATACCCACCAATTGTTTTAAGCGGCTTGTTTTTACTGGCACCTGCCTTTTTTTCATAGTGAAGGACGAACGGAATTTCGGTGATTCTGCATTTCATGAGACGAAATTTAATGAGAATTTCCGGTGTCACCACAAAACCCATATGCGGCAGCTCGACAAATTTGTCACCAAAAATCCGAAACGCTTTTTGAAGTGTCTCGGCGCGCATTGCGCGGTAACCGCAGCTGTATTCCCAAACACCTTTGATGGGAAAAAAAAGTTTCAAAAAAAGTCCCGCGCCACGGCTTAAAACACTTCGAACACCGGACAACCCCTCTTCCCCGCCGCCTTTTTGATAGCGCGACAAAATCACAACGTCGTAACCTTCGCTTAGCTTTTGCATCGCCTTCGGAATGTACACCGGGTCATGCGTGTCATCGCAGTCCAGAGTAACAATCGTATCGCCGGGAGCGGACGTTTTAGCTGCGTGATGAAGCCCGTCAATCATCGTCTGCCCCAAACCTCGGTTAACCTCATGACGAAGAATCTCGAATGGAAATTTCACGGACAATTCTTTTGCTTTTTCATACGTCCGGTCGCTACTACCGTCATCCAAAATTAAAATTCGGTAGCCAGAACCGAGAGCAGCATGAATTTTTTGAGCGATCGGCTCGAGAGCGAGCTCCTCGTTATAGGCAGGCAAAAAAACGGTGATCATTCGAAAAAGAGGCGCAGCGCCGCCACCACGTGTTTCTGGGCGCCGAGCGTTAAGCCGTTAAACATGGGAAGCGATATCATTCGTTCGCTAACACTCTCCGTTACAGGCAGATCCCCTTGCTGGTAACCCAGCTCCTTATAACACTCCTGCAAATGAAGCGGTACCGGATAGTAAATACCCGTCCCGATACCTTTGGCCGTGAGAAATTCGCGGAGCGCATCACGCTTTTCGACAAGCAGTGTGTACAAATGAAAGACATGCGTCTGATTTTTAGGCACAAACGGAACAGTTACAGACACATTCTTCAGTAGTGCGTTGTAGCGGGAGGCTATTTGATTGCGCTCCTTGTTCCATCGCTCGATGTATTGCAGCTTGATCAAAAGCACCGCAGCTTGCAAATCATCCAGCCGACAGTTAAATCCAACAATCTCGTGATAGTATTTTTTTCGTGAGCCATAGTCTCGATAAAGCTTGATCTGATCCGCAATCTTGTCGTCGGAAGTCAACACCATACCCCCATCTCCGCACCCACCTAAATTTTTTGTCGGGTAAAATGAAAGACAGCCCGCATCCGCAATCGAACCCGCATTTTTACCTTTATAAATTGCGCCGTAGCTCTGAGCGGCGTCTTCCACAACTTTCAGATTGTACTTTTTTGCAATTTTTTGAATCGGCTCCAAATCCGCACAGAGACCGTAAATGTGAACCGGTAGAATTGCTTTTGTTTTTTTAGTGATTGCCTTTTCAATTTGGGAAGGGTCAATGTTAAAAGTCTTAGGATCAATATCCACAAACACCGGCTTTGCACCAATGCGCGAAATCGATCCGCCCGTTGCAAAAAAAGTAAACGGTGTGGTGATTACTTCATCACCGGGACCCACTCCACAAGCTAAAAGCACGAGATACAACGCGTCAGAACCCGAAGAAACACCGATAGCGTGTTTCACGCCACATCTTTTAGCAATTTCTTTTTCAAGGCTCACCACATTGCTTCCCAGTATGAATTGGCGGGACTTCAAAACTTTCGAAAATGCTTTTTCAATCTTCGAATCAACAAGGCGAAACTGAGGATTTAAATCAATAAACGGAACCTTCATGAATACTCTCTTAAGCTAAAACGGCTTGAGCCGGTGTTGAATGAACTTTGACAATTTCGTAGTTAGTGTTGCGCTGGAAAGGCGTTTTGCCAATTTCGGAAATCAAACGGATCGCTTCGGCTTTATCGACGCCAGAATAAAGCTTATCACTCTTAGTAGCGCTTACCACATTTTCTTCCATTAGAATTCCGCCAAAATCATCAGCGCCAAAACGGAGTGCTGCTTGCGATAATTTTGGACCTTCGGTGACCCAACCTGCTTGAATATGTTGAATATTGTCGAGCATAATGCGTGACAGCGCCACCATGCGAAGGTATTCGCTTCCCGTGCGGCGCGGCATCAACATCTGTGTAGACTCTGATTCAAAACTCCACGGAATAAACGCGCGGAAGCCACCAGTCCTGTCTTGTAGAGTGCGGTACTGGTCAAAATGAATCATCCGCTCTTCGATGGTTTCTCCAAGCCCGTAAACCATGGTGCTCGTGCTTTTTAAACCGGCGCGGTGGGCGGCTTCATGAACTTCAAAATAATCTTTCACGGTGGTTTTGAGCGGACTTACGATTTGACGCACGCGATCCACTAAAATCTCGGCTCCCCCACCCGGAAGACTGTTTAAACCCGCCTTTTTTAAGCGCGCAATCACTTCATCGATAGAAATTTTAGAAATTTTGGACATATGTTTAATTTCAGATGCTGAGAACGAGTGCACGTGAACCTGTGGAAACGTCGTGTGCACAAACGTCACCAGATCTTCGTAGTATTCGATACCGAGCTCAGGATTGTGCCCGCCCTGCAGCAGCACTTGTGTTCCGCCAATATCCAAAAGCTCCTGAATTTTGTTGCGAATTTCTTCCTGCGAGCGCACATAGCCTTCACTTTTGTCGCCCGGCAAACGATAAAACGCGCAGAACTTGCAAAGCGTGTAGCAGTAATTGGTGTAATTGATATTGCGATCCACCACAAAAGTTGCTTGGGTCGCGGCATTCGGATTTTTTCGCTCGCAAATCTCATTTGCTACCGCACCCAATGCATGCAAACTCGCTTCATAATAAAGTTTTACACCTTCTTGAATCGAAACCCGCTCGCCCTTCAAAGCTTTCCCGAGAATTTCCTCGCAAGATAGCGTGCTGTGCGATGACTGGGAATGATCCTTAAAAAGAGACGGGAGCTCTTCTAAAACTACCGCTTCCTTTAAAAGACCGTATTCTGCAGCGTACTCCAAAAAGATTCTCAAACCATTTTTTAGCGAATCATCGAAATGATAACGCAGAACCGAAAAATAATCTTGAAGCACGGTGCGTGAAAGTTCGGTTTTTTCGAACGCCTTATTCAGAACCTCTTGTGAGTTGGCCTTACCCCAATCACGGGAACGTAAAATTCCTTCGTAAATAGCCGTTACGGCATCGGGGTATTGATCATAAAACTCACGGCGTACGGCCCAGAGCGCAAATACGAACGGTGTTTGGGTGGTCTCCTGCCAAACTTTGGCCAAATCAATAAAATGAAGCCCCGCGTCTTTTTTGTGGGATTCATACGCATGAAGCGCCTGATCGCCAATCAGCAGCACCGCATCGAAACCTTGCGGAATCTCTCCAAAATCGGAGGATGCAATAGTTAAATCCGGATCAAATCCGTGGCGCGTGCGGCACAGCACTTTTAAAAGCGCCGGCGTGGTGCTCCCCTTGTCAGTGATCGCTATCTTTTTTCCCTTAAGCTCGGCAAGTGTAAACCGGCTCACCAAAAGAACACTATAAACCGCGCTTTCGGAGCTAATGGACAGATCTGGCAACAGATAAAATTTCTCCGAGTGAGACGCGTACCAAAAAGCTGAGATCGGACTAATATCGAGATCCCCACTCAACATTTTTTCGTTGAGCTGCATCGGAGTGCCTTGAACGATTTGTGCGTTCAAACGGATTTTGGAATTTAAAATTCCCAAGTCCACCGGCAAAGAATTGATGAATTCAATTGAGCCTACTTTTGCGAGGGATTTCATTTAGGCCACCAAATGCTCTTTGTGAATCGCGGTATAAGTGCTATTAACTTCCACCGGCTCAAAATGACAAGCCTTAATCAAATTCACAAGTTCGCTGTAAGTAAACCCTTTGGAGGTGGACCCGGCAACCTTTGCAATGACTTCATCAAAGTTCGTGCCGCCCAAATCATCCACGCCATACTCGAGCGCCACGTGAATGAGTTTTTCGTCGACATAATTCCAAAGCTGGCGAATATGCGGGAAATTATCAATCATCAGCCGCGCCGTCGCAAGCACCTGCAAATCGGTGGCGCCGCTGGTTCTAGGAATGTAGGACAGTTCGTTATTCTCCGGCTGAAACGCGAGCGGCACAAAAGCAAGGAATCCGCCCGTTTCATCCTGCGTCTCGCGCAAACGAATCATATGATCCACGCGCTCTTCCGGTGTCTCGACATGACCGTACAACATGGTTGCGTTTGATCGCAGTCCTGAACGGTGAACCATTTTGTGAACGTCAAGCCAACGCGTGGCGCTAATTTTGGGCGCACAAATAAGAGCCCGGGCGCGTTCACTGAAAATTTCAGCTCCTCCACCTGGCACGCCGCCAAGCCCAGCAGCAATAAGACGATCGATCACTTCCTGAACATTAATTTTTTCAAGTCTGGCATAAAAATCAAGCTCAACCGCCGTGAACGCCTGAATTAAAACGCCGGGGCAGGATTTTTTAATGCGCGAGAGCATTTCTTCGTAGTAAGAAAGTTTGAGCTCGGGGTCGAGCCCCCCAACAATGTGAACCTCCCAAACGCCGTGACTTGCCGCAACCTTGACGCGCCGCTCAATCTCATCGATCGAAAGCTGATAAGCATCCGACTCCATTTTCTTTTTGGAGAATGCGCAAAACTTACACTCCAAAACGCAAATGTTCGTGTGATTGACGTTGATGCTATGCGTAAAATGGGCTTTGTTTGCATGTAAGCGGCGGCGCACAAAATCAGCCATTGCGCCAAGCTCCGGTAAATTGTGGCTACGAATCAACCGGTGCCCATCCTCACGGGAAAGACGCGTGCCTGCTTTTACTTTTTCAAAAATATCCGCAAATTCTTTGACGATTGTCATTCAGCTCCAGCCTCTTTCCAGCGCTTAAAAAGGTTATGTTCTATTTTCAACAAATCAAAAACTCGCCCAATCGTAAAATCCACCATCTCTTCAATTGTTTTGGGCTTGTGGTAAAACGCTGTGGTGGCCGGCACAATGTGAACACCGATCTCCGACAGATAGAGCAAATTTTTCAAGTGAATCGGACTTAAAGGACTCTCGCGCGGCACAAGTAGCAGCGGTCGCTTTTCCTTGATCGACACGCTCGCTGCGCGATGAATCAAATTCATCGTAATCCCATTCGCGATGGCTCCCACCGTGGACAAGCTACACGGGATCACCACCATGGCGTCCATTTTAGCAGAACCACTGGAAACTTTTGCAGCAAAATCATCGGCCGGATAAACGGTGAGATTCTTGCTATTTCCAAAGTGTTTCTTAAAATTTTTGTCAATTTCGCCGTGCGTCTTTCCCAGAAAAATTTCGCGCTCTTGGGCGAACACCTCAACCCCATCTCGACTAATGACAACATGCGCCTCGTGACCTGCTTTAAGCAAATGCCCCACAAAGCGCTCTCCTAAGATCGCGCCGCTAGCACCCGTAATACCAACGATAATTTTTTGACCCATACTACAAGATCTCCAATAGGGTAAACACAAAAAGAAGCACGCCCACCCAACCGTTCACAGTAAAGAAAGCAGCGTTAATATTTGACAGATCGTCTTCCGAAACAAAGTTATGCTCGACTTTGAGTAGAACGGCCGTGACACAAACCCCCGCCCAATACACCCAACCCAGTCCCGCAATCACTCCAAAAAAACCGAGCAGAACCACGGTTGCAATGTGGCAGATCCGGGCAATTCGAAGAGCCCCGCCAATTCCAAATCGAACCGGCACAGAGTGAAGTTTGTTTGCTCGGTCAAAATCCAAGTCCTGCAAACTATAAATAATGTCAAAGCCCGCTACCCAGAGTAACACCGCAAACGCAAGCGGCACAGGGATCCACGAAAACGCGCCGGTCACCGCAATCCATCCGCCCATCGGCGCCATGGCGAGCACCAGGCCCAGCACCCAGTGGCTTAGAAAGCTAAAGCGCTTTACGCTGTGATAACCCACCAAAAAAACAAGTGCTACAAAAGACAACTTAAAACAAAGTGCGTTCAAAAAATAAGCGCTTAAGAAAAATATCGCGAGTGACACTCCCGCGACCATCCACGACACTTTCGCAGAAATTTGCCCGGTGACACTCGGCCGGTCCTTGGTCCGCGGATTTTGCGCGTCTATTTTTAAATCGATAATCCGGTTTAAAACCATGGCGGCGGTTCTTGCTGAAACCATTGCAAGCGTGATCCAAAAAAAAGTCGCACCATCCGGAAATCGCCGACGCGCCAGCACCATCCCCAGATACGCAAATGGAAGCGCAAATACTGTATGCTCAAACTTAATGAGATTAAAAAAAGTTCGGACTTTATTCACTTAAAGGCTAATAAACTTTTACGATTTCGTTGACGCGTGTCACATTCAAAACTTTTTTAACCGTATCAGAGGCATTGACGATAGCCACGTTGATCTTTCGCTCCGACGCGACTTGCGCCAACTCAAAGATGAGACCGATGGCGGCGGAGTCGATGTATTCGGCTTCCTTAAAATCCATAAAAAATTCACGCCCGGTGATTTCGCGAATTTTATCGAGCATGGAGTCGTGAATTTTCATCACGTCTTCCCCAGCCATCTCCCCTTGTATCCGCGCAATGCAGGAACCATTTTTTTGAATATCGTAAAAAATTTTAAGATCGTCCATTTCTAGACTCCTAATTTGCTCCACAGCGCATCGACTGTTTTTTTGGTTGTGTCGTCCATCTGAATCTCTTCGGGCCACTGCCGAGCGTAGCCCTCATCTTTTCGTTTGGCCGTCGCATCAATTCCAAGTTTTGAACCAAAATCTCTTTCGGGTGAAGCGTGATTCAGGGTGTCCACCGGCCCCTCCACCACAAACAAATCACGCTTAGGGTCAATATTGTTAAAAACGGTGAGTGCAACTTCGGAAAGATTGTGCACGTTTACGCTTTTGTCGACGACAATCACCACTTTGGTGAACGACAACTGACCCAAACCCCAGATGGCATGCGCAACCTTGCGCGCTTGGTGAGGATACTGTTTGTCGATGGATACGATCACGGCGTTGTTAAAGGTGCCTTCCATTGGGAAATTCATATCCACGATTTCCGGAATCTGTTTTTTTAAAATCGGCAAAAAACTTTTTTCAATCGCCTTGCCCATGTAATAGTCCTCCATCGGGGGTTTTCCGACAATTGTTGTCAGATAAATTGGATTTTTTCGCATCGTGATGCAGTGCACTTTGAAAGCAGGGAAATATTCGACCGGTGTGTAAACACCCGTATGATCGCCAAACGGACCTTCAATTCGCAAGTCGTCCGGATCCACCGTGCCCTCTAAAATAATTTCACTCTCAGCCGGAACGTCCACATCAATTGTTTTGCATTTGACGAGGTCGACACCTTTGCGCCTTAGAAAACCGCTGAATAGTAATTCGTCCATTCCAAATGGAAGCGGCACCACACCTGCAAATACCGTCGCAGGGTCTCCACCCAAAGCCACGGCCACTTCCAGCTTCTTCCCCATTTTTTTTGCTTTTTGGGCGTGAATCGCGCCGTCCTTTTGCGTCTGCCAATGCATTCCGGTAGTCTTATCATCATACACATGCATTCGGTAAACGCCCATATTGCGCTCACCCGTTTCAGGGTCCTTCGTGCAAACGAGCGGAAGCGTGATAAACGGGCCACCATCATTCGGCCAACATTTTAAAATAGGGATCTGGGAGAGCCTGGGTTCATGAATCACAATTTCTTGGCACGGCGCTGACTGAACGTGTTTGGGTGGAATCTTAGACAAATCTAAAAGCGTTCCGAGTAATTTTACTTTTCCCTCGAATGTTTTAGGCACACCTTTGATTTCTAGAATCTCATGAATGGACTTCGCAGCATCGTCGATGGTTTCGCAGCCCATGGCCATGGCCATTCGTTTGTAAGAACCAAAAGCATTGATGAGAACCGGAATGTTGTGGCCTTTGACGTTTTCAAAAAGCAAGGCTTTGCCGCCATCCGGGCTCTTAGAGACGCGGTCTGTGATCTCGGTGATTTCGAGCTCTGCTGAAACTTCCTGGCGGACACGGACAAGTTCGCCGGCACGGTCTAGCGCTGAAATAAACTCTCGAAGATTTCGGTGGTGACCCGCCATTACTTCGTTGCCTGATAAAGCGTTACGGTTCCCAACATAAAGGAACGAAAGCGAATATCACGAAAACCTGCCTTTTTTAATTTCTCGATAAATTCCGGAACTTTCACAAATCGCTCCGCAGAATCCGGCAGATATGCGATTGGGTACACTTTTCCAAAAAGAAGCCGCCCGTATAACGCGGTCATGGTGTGCATGTAAAATCTAAAAAATTTCACGCGCCATTCTTGCTTGGGTGCCGTGATGTCTAGAAAACTAATTTGGCCGCCTACTTTAAGCGAAGCGCTCACCCCTTTTAAAATCGCATCTATGTTTTGATAGAGATTTCTTAAAACAAATCCAGAGACCACGAGGTCAAACGGTTGTTCGTTGGCAATCGGCAATTCCTCGGCTTTCATGAGAACAAAGCGCGGCTTTGAGCCAATTTTTGACTCGAGCGACTGCCCCCTCTGATTGGCCACTTCCAGCATCTTGTCCGAGAAATCTATTCCGACAACGCTGCCCTCTTTACCAACAAGAGGCACGGCTCCCAGCGACAAATCTCCCGTTCCACAACCCAGATCCAAAACGCGCATTCCCGGTTTTAGAGGCTTCAACGTCTCTTTTCTCCAACCCGTGGCGAGGCCCATGCTCGTTAAGTGATTAAAAAGATCGTATTTGAGCGCAAGATTATCGAACATGGTCTTGATGTATCTAGAATCAGGTTGACTGGACGGCATCGTTTTTTTATGCGAAAATGTGGCAATATCCTACTATGGAAGAACTTAGATTACAAGAAGAACTCAAGAAAACCCGCCGCGAACTGCAGCTTTTTTATGAAATCGGCAACCTCATCCGGAAAACACTTTTTTTGGATGAAGTTATTTATTTAATTTTAAGCGCCATCACGAGTCACGAGGGAATGGGATTTAATCGCGCTGTTCTTTTTCTCGTCGACGACACTGGCACTTTGCTGGAAGGAAAAATGGGCATCGGTCCAAAAGACCCTCAGACATCGAAAGCCACATGGAAAACGATTGAACAAAACCACATCACCCTCGAAGGTCTGCTGGATGTTTATCATAAGGCCAACAAAGTAATTGATCCGGAACTCAACGAAACGATTCGCCAGGTCAAGCTTCCGATTCAGAAAGATTTTGGAATTCTTCCCAAAACAATTATTTACGACAACCCATCTCTGATTGAAAAAGAAGATGCGAACCACGAGTTGTGTGATATGAAGCTGCAGGAGCTCGGCGCTGAGCAATTTGTGACAGTTCCCTTGCGCGGCAAGGACCGCGTTATTGGAACTCTGTTTATTGACAATGTCTCCACTCGCAAAGCCATCTCCGAAAATGATGTGCAGCGTCTCATGATGCTCGCCAATCACGCAGGGCTTGCCCTTGAAAATGCCCTCACCTTTAGCGCGCTAGTCGTCAATTCGCAACAGGATTCCCTGACCAAACTATGGAATCATGGCCACTTTCAGAAACTTCTTCATGAGTGTCTCATGGACTCCAAAATTCACAAGCGCCCACTCAGTCTCGTTATTTTTGACGTTGATAATTTCAAAGAGTACAACGATAGCTTCGGTCATCCGGCTGGCGATCGCGCCTTGGAACTGATTGCCCTCAACGCAAAAACCGTGATGCGACGCATGGATTATTTGGCGCGCTACGGCGGGGAAGAATTTGCGGCTGTTTTGCCGGGGACCTCTAAAGAGGAAGCGATTAAGCTCGCGGAACGCCTGAGAGATGGCATTGAAAAAGAAACTTCGAGCAAATCCATCGCCCCACGCAAAGTAACCGTTTCGGTGGGAGTGGCCTCATATCCGGAAGATGCGGATGAAAAAGAGAAATTGATTTTCTGCGCCGATGGCGCCCTGTACGAAGCTAAGAAATTAGGAAAGAATCAAACCCGCGCTTATAAAAAGCCGACCCGCTAAACCAGCACTTCTTCTTTGTCTTTATCCTTCACAGCGTCTTTTTCTTTGGCCTTCTCAGAAAACTTCACAGAAACAATGCGACTTACTCCGGTTTGAGCCATGGTGATGCCGTACATGGCATCCGCCAAACTCATGGTGCGCTTGTTGTGAGTGATTAAAATAAATTGGGACCCCGTAATAAATTCCTTTAGCACGTTGCAGAAGCGTTCTACATTGGTTTCGTCAAGTGGTGCATCGATTTCGTCGAGCACACAGAACGGGCTAGGACGCACTTTGAAAAGTGCAAAAACCATGGCAACGGCCGTCAGCGCTTTTTCTCCACCCGACAACAGGGAAATATTTTGTAATTTCTTTCCGGGAGGACGCGCGACAATTTCAATACCGCTTTCTAAGATATTATCCGCATCAAGCAGTACGAGCTCCGCGGTGCCACCATTAAAAAGGATTTTATAGTACTCGGAAAAATATTGCTGAACCTTTTCAAAGGTTTCCGCAAAAAGCTCACGGGTTGTGCGGTTAATTTTTAAGATCGCCTTATGCAGATCCTCTTTGGCTTGAACTAGATCCTGCTCTTGTTTGGTGAGGAAATCGTATCGCTCACGCATCTCATCATACTCTTGCATGGCCGCTAAGTTCACTGGGCCGAGCTTTTGAATTTTATCTTTTTGGGTTTGAATTTGAGCTCTCGCCTCATCCAGGTCTGAGATTTCCGATTCGGGCAGCGTGGCGAGCGCCTCAATCGTGAGCTCAAAGTTATACGCATTAAAAACGCGGTCACGCAAACGGCTAATCTCAAACTGATCTTTGGCGTTTTCAAGTTCAGCGTGATGAGCTTTGTCGCGGCACTCTTTGATAAAATCTTCTTTTTCGTCTTTTTGGGTTTCTAAAAGCTCGAGACGCGCAGAGGCGTCTTCCAGATCCCGCCGCAATCCTTCGCTCTGACGCAGAATTTCATCGCGTTCCTCGGCGGCTTTCATAGACTCTTCTTCGAGCGCCAGATTTTCCTCTTCCAACTGGTCTTTCTTGGAAACGGCCTCCATGACTTCTTTTTCAAAATTTAGGATTTGTGCTTCTTCCGAACGCCTGGAACTTTCAACCCAAGCGCGATCTTTTTCGATTTGCTCACACTTGGCACTGCGACTCGCCTGCTCTGAACGCGCTTGGGTGAGACGAATCAACTTTTCGTCCTTCAATACTGCGCTCTGGCTAAAACTCTCTTCGATTTTTAAGATTTGTGCGGCGATATTCCGTTCTTCTTCAAACACCTGATTCAAGGACTGTGAAATGGTCTGCTCTTTTTCAAGGAGAGCATTTTCTTCATTTAGCACCTGCTGAATTTCACCAGCAATTACCGCAAGCTTGGCTTCGAGCTTGTTTCGAAGCTCGGTTAACGCTTTTTGGCGGGTTTGGTATTCGAGTGTTTGTGCATGCAAGCCAACCACGTCGTCCGTGAAACGCTGAATCTCACTCTCAATTAAAAGCTCTTCTTCGGCGCCAGGCGACTGCTTGCCAGCCTGGAAAAGATTTTGGAAAATTTCAATCAGCTTCGTTTTAAAATTTTTAAAGCGGTCGTTTAAGCGCTCCACTGGCGTCTGGACGGGCAACGACCCCTCTTGGCCCGCATTCTCAAAGAGAGGGAGACCGGAGCCGATGCTCGCTTCGCGGATCTCTGCTAAAAGCGCCTCTTCTTCGGACTTGATACGCTTCAATCTTCCCTGTAAACCAGCTGTCAAAGAGGTTGCGCGGGAAAACTCTGACTGCCAGCGGTTTTTCTCGTCACCCAATTCGTTAAGCCTTACACGCAAAGCGTGCCGCTCGGATTCGGTTGAGGCGACTTGGCTTTGAAATTGATTAAAATCTGATTCTGCCGATTGCAATACAACAACCGCTTCTTCCTCTTCGCCTTTCAGCATTGAAAGCTGTGCATCCAGACGCTCAAATTCCTGCGAAAGTCCGGCAGCGCGGGTTCGGGTGTCTTCAATTTGCCGCGTCAAATTTTCACGACGCTCCACAAGCTCGCCGATGCGTTCGCGATTCAAAAGAACGCGGTCGCGGCTTTTCTGCACACGCGCATCGATTTCAAAAATTTTAGACTGACTAAGGCTCGCCTGCACCTCGAGCTCATGAAGCGCTTCTTTTTGTTCGTGATAGCTCTGCGCAAGTTCCGTCAAACCATTTTCTGCATTTGACACTTCTTCGCGAAGGGCTTCCAGATTTTCCTGGGCAAATTTAAGCTTCGCCTCAAGGCTTAAAAATTCCTTACTCGCTACAGCAATTTCGAGATTCTTTAATTTTTCAAACTCAATTTTATAGCTTTCGGCTTTTTTGGCTTGGCGCTCCATCGACCCAATCTGGCGCTTCACTTCCTGGATGATGTCATTGACGCGGAGTAAGTTTTGTTCGGTTTGCTCAAGCTTACGGAGCGCTTCTTTTTTCTTGGCCTTAAATTTGGTAATACCGGCAGCTTCTTCGAAAATCTCGCGGCGCTGATCAGGCTTTGCGTTGATCACCTGATCCATCTTCCCCTGCTCGATGATGGAATAACCTTCCGTTCCAATACCGGTTCCCAAGAGAAGCTCTTGAATATCTTTTAAGCGAACCACATTTTTGTTGAGAAGGTATTCACTGTCGCCTGAGCGATACAAGCGGCGCGTAATCACCACTTCATCGTAATCAATGGCGAGCAGTCGGGTTTCGTTGGCAAGGGTTAGTGAAACTTCGGCGAGATTTTGAGCATCGCGGCTAGAGCTACCGTTAAAAATAACATCTTCCATGCTAGAGCCGCGCAAAGACTTAGCGCTTTGCTCACCAAGCACCCACCGAATGCCGTCGGAAATATTGGATTTGCCGCAACCATTCGGCCCGACAATGGCGGTGACACCCGGCTCAAATAAAATCTCGGTTTTATCGGCGAAGGACTTGAATCCGAAGATTTCTAATTTTTTAAAATACAAACGCGCTCCTTGGACAAACTTTAATTTTTAGGAGATTATCACGCTAGTGGTCCCCCGTCAAGGGGAATACTATATATAGGGGGTTAAAAAGGACTAGAATCCGATGATATTGTAGCCAGAATCCACAAAAATGACTTCGCCGGTAATTCCGCGGCTCAAGTGGCTAGCTAGGAACAAAGTGGTGTCGCCGACTTCCTCGGGCTCCGTGTTGCGTCGAAGCGGAGATTTTTCACGCGCAAGTCTCAAAATATCCTGAAGTCCGGAAATGCCGCGTGCTGCAAGCGTGTTGATGGGGCCGGCTGAAATAGCATTTACACGAATATTTTTAGGGCCCAAATCAAACGCCAAGTATTTTACGCTCATCTCAAGTGCTGCTTTAGCAACGCCCATCACATTGTAATGCGGCATCACGCGCTCACCACCCAAATACGTGAGCGTCACTACACTTCCGCCGCCTCTTTTTTCAAAGAGCGGAACAAATTTTTGGCAGACCCCTGTGAGCGAATAAGCGCTAACGCCGAGTGCCGTGTCAAAACCATCTTTTTTGGTGCGAAAATAATCCGTCTCCAAATCTTCCGCTTTAGCGAAAGCGACGGCGTGCAGAATAAAATCAATTCCACCCCAAGCCTTATCGATTTCCGTCACTAGCGCATCCACTTGCGCCTCCTGCATCACATCACATGGAAAGACGAGCGAGTTCGGAAGCGTCTTAGCAAGTTCTTCCACATTTTCCTTGAGCCGCTCCCCTTGATAGGAAAAAACGATTTGAGCGCCTTCGCGCGACAAACTCTTTGCGGCCGACCAAGCGATACTGCGCTTATTGGCGACGCCTAAAATTAATCCTTTTTTACCTTCCATTAGATTTGCCATATTAGCCCCTGAATTTTTTAACGATAACCGACGTATTGTGCCCGCCAAATCCTAGTGAATTCGATAGACAAGCTTCAACCTTAGTCTGGCGTGCGGCGTTTGGCACATAATCCAAATCACATTCCGGATCGGGTGCGGTCAGATTCATCGTCCCGTGAAGTGTTTGATGCTCGAGCGACAAACAGCAGGCTACAAATTCAATTCCACCGGCGGCACCTAGCGTGTGACCTGTCATCGACTTTGTGGAATTGACCTGAAGTTTTTTAGCGTGATCACCAAATGTTTTCTTGATCGCCAATGTTTCGATTTTATCGTTAAGATCCGTTGAGGTTCCGTGCGCGTTGATGTATTGAATATCAGAAGGATTCATCTTGGCGTCTCTTAGCGCAAGATTCATGCAGTGGGAAGCGCCCTCTCCGTCCGGATTTGGGGCGGTCATGTGGTACGCGTCCCCATTCAAAGCGTAACCCACAAGCTCTCCGTAAATTTTGGCACCGCGTTTTTTAGCGTGCTCTAATTCTTCAAGCACCACCACACCTGCACCTTCGCCCATCACGAATCCATCGCGCTCTTTGTCAAACGGCCGCGAGGCGGCGTGCGGGTCATCATTTCTCGTAGAAAGCGCTTTGAGCGCGCAGAATCCGCCAATTCCCAAAGGGGTTATGCAGCTCTCAGTTCCACCTGCAATCATGACTTTAGCTTGGCCGTGTTGAATGATGCGAAAGGCCTCGCCAATCGAATGAGTTCCCGTAGCGCACGCTGTGACGACCGCTAAATTAGGACCCTTAAAATTCAGGAGAATTGAAATCCAGCCGGAGGCCATATTGATAATTAGAAGCGGGATCATGAATGGAGAAAATTTCTCCGGTCCCTTGTTTAGATAAATCGAATGCGTTTCTTCGACAATGCGCAGACTTCCAATGCCAGAACCAACCAGAACGCCGAGCTCCCGAGGATCTTCCTTGGAAACATCAAGCCCCGAATCTTTAAAAGCCTCCAACGCCGCAGTCACCGCAAACTGAGCAAACTGCTCCATGCGGCGGGACTCTTTTAAAGGAATGGTTGCTTTGGGATCGTAGCCTTTGACTTCCGCGGCAATTTTAGCGTCGAATCTCTGAGGGTCAAAATAGGAGATTTTTTCGACACCACTTTTACCGGAAAGAAGAGACTTCCAAAACTCTGGGACGTTGTTGCCCACAGGCGTGACAGCGCCAAGACCTGTAACAACAACCCGTGAATAGGACATTCGTGGGGTCTAAAAAGCCTGGAGTTTATTTAGAAGCTTTGCTGGCTTTTTCTTCGATATATCGGACAGCTTCGCCGACATTCGTCATCTTTTCGGCGTCTTCATCAGGAATCTCGATACCGAATTCTTCTTCCAAAGCCATCACAAGCTCAACCGTATCCAGCGAATCTGCTCCCAAATCATCTACAAAAGAAGCGGTGTCACTGACTTCTTCAACCTTAACACCTAGCTGTTCGGCAATAATGGACTTCACTTTCGCTGCTACTTCGGCCATCGATTCCTCCTTTTACCGCGTTTGAAATTTATTGCATCACCATTCCACCGTCTACGGTGATGACTTGCCCTGTTACGTAATTACTTTCGTCGCTAGCCAGATAAAGCGCTGTTTTTGCAACGTCCAACGGTTTACCGAAGCACGCCGCCGGAATATTTTTGAGTATTGCTTGTTTGGTCTCCTGGCTTAAAGCGTCTGTCATTTCCGTTTCAATGAACCCAGGAGCGATTGCGTTCACTAAAACGTTGCGCGAACCTAATTCTTTGGCGAGTGACTTGGTTAGAGCGATGATCCCCGCTTTGCTAGCGGCGTAATTGGCCTGCCCGGCATTGCCAGTCAATCCAATCACGGAAGCCATATTAATAATGCGCCCCGCTCTTTGTTTCATCATTGCTTTTGAAGCGGCGCGCATGCATAAAAATGTGCCTTTGAGATTGGTGTTAAGCACTTCATCCCATTGGTCTTCCGACATTCTAACAAAGAGCCCGTCGCGTGTGATTCCCGCGTTGTTGACGAGTATATCAATGCGACTATAATTGTCAAGAGTTTTGTCCGTCATTTCCTCCACTTTGGCCGCGTTTTTCACGTCCAATTCAAAAACCATCGGCGACTTTCCGCCGAATGCCGTAATTTCTTGGGCAAGTTTTTGGAGTGCGTCCAAACTTCTGGCTGTAAGCACGAGCTGGGCGCCCTCTTTGGCAAAAAGGAGCGCAATCTCGCGGCCAATGCCGCGACTCGCACCCGTTACGATTGCAACCTTCCCCTCTAATTTTTTAGTCGAGGACATGGAAGTCTCCAATCGAGCTGAGTGAAATAGTTTCGACCGTAGGATCAATTTTTTTAAGCAGTCCCTTTAATACCTTGCCCGGCGAAAATTCAACAAACGTTTTGACACCATTGGAAATCATAAAACGCATCGAGTCTTCCCAGAGCGTGCGGTGATTCATTTGAAGCACCAGATTCTGCTTAATTTTAATGGGGTCATTTTCAATATTGGCCGTCAGATTGCTCACTACTGGAATGAGCGGTTTTTGAACGGGTACAATTTCAAGCGCCTTCTCAATTTTTTGACAGGCGGAGTTCATGCAGGAAGAGTGAAACCCACCGCTAACTTCCAATGGAATTACTTTGCGGGCACCCGCCTCGCGCAATTTTTCAATGGCCACCTCTACTTTGTGTTTGAATCCAGAGATAACAATCTGACCGGGCGCGTTTAGGTTCCCCACCTCGGCGCCGGTTTCATGGCAAATCTTTTCCACAATGGCAAGTTCGAGACTCAGCACCGCAGCCATCATTCCAGGCTTCTCGGCGGCTGCTTCGTCCATAAAAAGTCCACGCGAACGCACAAAACGAACGCCATCATCAAAACTAATAGCCCCTGCCGCGCAAAGTGCGGTGGCTTCGCCTAGTGAAAGTCCGGCGGTAAACTTAGGGTTATAATTATTGGCCTTAGCATAGGTTTTAAAAACTGCCAGTGCGGCCATGCTGGTCGTAAATATAGCCGGCTGGCTATAGCGAGTCTTTGTGAGCTTGTCTTCGGGTCCGTCAAAACAGGCGCTCTTCACATCAAAATCTAAAAGTTCAGCGGCGCGGTCAAAAATCTTTTTAGCTTCGGGATGGTGATCATAGAGATCCTTGCCCATTCCCACAAATTGCGAGCCCTGGCCCGGAAATAAAAAGGCTGCGTCTACCACTCCATCACCACAGCACCCCAAACAAGCCCGCTTCCGAAAGTTGCCATAAGCACTTTGTCGCCCTTCTTAATTTTTTGTGTCTCCACCGCTTCGCATAGCGCGATCGGACAAGACGCGGCTGAAGTATTACCATATTTTTGTAGATTCACAAACACTTTTTCTTTTGGAAAGTCCAGCCGCTCGGCAATCGCGTCGATAATTCTTTGATTGGCTTGGTGTGGAATCAAGCACGCCACCTCTTCCTTGGAAACCTTTGCCTGAAGAAGTGCTTTTTCGATGGCGTCACTCATCCCTCGAACTGCGAGTTTAAAAACCTCTGAGCCGCTCATCTGCAAATAATGCCCTTTTTCGGAAAGGGTTTGGCTCGACGCCGGAAATTTTGATCCGCCTGCACAAATTTTTAAGAGCTCCGCGTATTGGCCGTCGGACCCAAGAACGCTCGATAAAATTCCGCCGCTTGTCACAGGACCTAGCACCGCCGCCCCAGCTCCATCCCCAAACAACACGCAGGTCGAGCGATCCGTCCAGTCAATGTAAGATGAAATAAGGTCCGCGCCAATCAAAAGAATATTTTTGTAAAGACCGCTGCGCACAAAGCCGTCCACCGTCACAAGCCCGTAAACAAACCCTGCACAAGCTGCGCCGAGGTCAAACGCCGCCGCGTTCTTAGCGCCAATCTTTGCTTGAACAAAACAAGCTGTCGATGGAAGTGGCATATCAGACGTTGTAGTTGCACAGACAATAAGATCCAAATCTTCGGCTTTTAAGTTTGCATTTTGGAGTGCTAGTAGAGATGCTTTGGCTGCCAAATCACTGACACCGGTTCCCTTTTCCGCAATACGCCTCTCAGAAATTCCCGTACGCGTGCGAATCCACTCGTCAGTGGTCTCGACCATTTTGGTCAGATCGTGATTTGTGAGTTTTTTTTCGGGAACGTAAAACCCGATTCCTTTAATTCCCGTTCTCATCATTTATTCTGCTTCGGAGGATTCTTTGGAAGCGCGAAGGGCTTCGACAATGTGGTTGTTGATTTCGTATTTTACAAATTCAGACGCAACTCGAATTGCATTTTTAATAGCGCGCGCGTTTGACGATCCGTGAGTGATAATACAGGTGCCGTCGATTCCAAGAAGTGGCGCGCCACCCTGCTCAGAATAATCGATTTCTTTTTTAAGCGCGTTGAATGCGGGCTTGGCGATAATTGCGCCAAGCATGGTGATCCAGCTTTCTTTTAATTTTTGCTTCAGCAATTTACCGATCACATCGGCGATGGATTCGGAAACTTTTAAAACCACATTTCCGACAAACCCGTCACAAACGACAATATCCACGCGGCCGTTAAAAATATCGCGGCCTTCGACATTGCCAATAAAATGAAGCTTGCTCTTATTTAAGAGCTGGTGAGCTTCTTTAATATTCTCGGTGCCCTTGGACTCTTCTTCGCCGATGTTGAGAATTCCAACCGAAGGCCGGTTCTTGCGGAGAATGTAGCGAAAATACACATCACCCATGATGGCGTACTGCACGAGATTCATGGGCTTGGTGTGAATATTGGCACCCACATCTATGAGAAACGACGGAGTCCCGAGCGTCGGAAAAACAATTCCGATTCCAGGCCGATCGATTCCTTCGAGCAGTCTCAGTTTGAGCGTGCAAGCCGCGACGGCCGCTCCGGTGTGACCTGCCGTGACAATCGCATCCGCCTGACCCTCTTTAACAAGATCCGCGCAAATAGACACAGACGCATCCTTTTTCTTACGGATGGCATTTGCGGCGGACTCGTCCATGCGAACAAAACTTCCCGCGTGATGAATGGAAATATTGCTCGAAACCGGCCCGTGCTTTTCAAGCTCGGACCGAAGCAGCGTTTGATCGCCGACTAAGATGATTTTACAACCATATTCCTTGGCTGCTAAAACCGCTCCGGCAACAATTTCCTGCGGGGCGTTGTCGCCCCCCATTCCATCGACGGCGATGCGCAATTCTATTAAGCCTTCTTCTTCTTTTCTTTGGTCTTTATCTGAATAACGGGACGGCCTTTGTAATAGCCGCACTTGGGGCAAACCCGGTGAGGCGCGTGAGGCACGCAGTTATCCGCACCTAGTGGGCAATGCGGATCCTTGGACGTTCCCATAGCCGTCATCACATCATGTGTGCGGCGCTTGCGCGTACGGGTATTTGAATGTCTTCGTTTTGGATTAGGCACTTATTCCTCCTGTTTACAATCACACTTTTCGTTGTTGAGATTGGCGCCGCAGAACGGGCACAACCCCCGGCAGTCCGGCCGGCATAAAATCCGGATCGGATGCTCCATGATCAATTCGTCGCGAACGTCCGAATCAATCGTGACAGATTCCAAACCCTTGATATCATAATGAAGGGTAAAGTCTTTTTCAAATACATTATTGAAGTTTTCGAGGCAGAGTGAACACTCCAACTCCTTCTCACCTTCTAAATGCACTTGCACCGTCAAATCCTTGTCAATCTTCCAAACTTCGGCCCGCAAATAAAGACTGCTCGGAAAATGCATCACCCCGATATCTAAATCCATATCTTCGGGGATAATTTCTTCCTCAAGCACTAAACTTTTGTCTTCGCGGAGCTGATTAAGAAAAATTTTCATATTTCTTCATTAAAGCTTTCACCACAAAATCAGGCGCGAAGGAACGGATATCTCCTTTCAACGAAGCAAGCTCCTTGATGAGCCGGCTTGAAAGATACGCGTACGCTTCGTGCGGCATTAAAAAAATAGTCTCAATGTCTCCGGCTAATTTCCGGTTCGTGAGCGCCATTTGAAATTCGTATTCAAAATCGGAAATCATGCGCACTCCGCGAATCATGGAATGCGCCTTTTTCTTGCGCGCAAAGTCTACCACAAGTCCATCAAAAGATTCGACTCTCACGCCTTTTAAGCCTTTTACGGATTTCTTAAGCAGATCAACACGCTCTTCTAACGTAAAAAGCGGTTCCTTGCCGGCGCCCTGGGGCGCTACCGCCACAATCACCTCGTCAAACACGCGAAGCGCTCGTTTGATGAGATCGATGTGTCCGTTGGTTACCGGATCGAACGTCCCGGGATAAATTCCAATTTTGGTCGATTTCGTCATAAGGCGTGATTATAATCGATATGTTATACTGCGACAACAATGAAATCACGTAAACGAACTCATTTTAAATTGTTTCTTTTTACGGGCTTTCTCCTCAGTTTATTGGCAGCCTACCTGGAGTTTGGCCTCTTGCCCGGAGACCTCAAAGCTTACGCCATCCAAAAAATAGAGCCCGCAATCCAGCGCAAAGTCCGTTTTCGAAAAGTTCTCTATGTGCCCTTTCAAGGGCTATCCTTCTACGGACTCAAGGTCTACAAGCTCACCGGCGAACCCATTTTCGCAGCAAAACGTTTCTCGGTGCGCGTCGATCTTCTGGAATTTCTTAAAACAAAAAAATTTATCATTCGCCGCATTCTGATTGATTCGTTCCGCTTCGACGTCATTCTTGAGCCGGAGGCCGACGCTAAAAAAGAAGCCCCGCCCGTCACCAAGCTTACGGGTCAAATCAATGTTCCAACGATTCCAGAAAACAAAAAAATCGACGCCGAACATCTAGCCGATGCCCCGGAACTTTTTTTACCAGAAAACGTATTTCTAGAAGAAATTGAAATCAGTAACGGAACGGTGATCTTTAAAAAGACAAAAGACGGCCCTGGACTCGAAACAGCGCATTCCATTGATTTGCACGTTCGCTTTCAGAAACCGCCTCTTTTAGAAATATCGGGTTCGTTTCGCTTAGGTAAAAATTCTTACGCTTATCTTGGGGTAGATGGGCACTGGAATCTTCAAAGCGAAGATTATGAATTTAATCTCAAAACAAAGTGCGACACGATCCCCCTTTGGCTTCTGAGTTACCAAGAAGGGCATTTCCTCCGTCTTGAACAAGGAAAACTCACGATCACAAGCCACCTGAAGAGTCTCGGAGAAAGCCGCGTGCGGTTCGAATCCAAATGCAGTCTCGTTGACTCGCTTGTCGCCGTTAAGCAAACCAATTTTAGCGGGCGGATGAATGTTGCAACGGATGGCATTTTTGATTGGGGCGATAAAAAATTCGAGACCTACAAAGGAACACTGCAACTAGAAGACGTCTTGGTTGATCATTTGTCCGAGAAAATTGAATCGCTGGAGCATTTGAGTGGAACTGTTCGGTTTGAGCCTGATCTTTTAGATGTCCAATCCCTGAAAGGCAAATACAAAGACATTGGCTTTAATGCCGTAGGAAAACTCGAGTCCTTCAAAGAGCTGCGACTCTCCGGCGTGATTGAGTCGCACTTATCCGCGCAAAATATTCTCTCGCTACTTCCGCCCGAGCAGAAACAAAAAATAGCCGGATGGGACATTAGTGGTGACGCCCAGGCACTCACTCACCTTGAAGGAACACTGCTTGATGCTAAAAATATCCGTTCCTCTCACGCCGTGCAACTCACAAACGGACTTGTGAAAGATAAAACCGGAAAAGAAATTTTAAAAGATGTTTCGCTCGAGCTTTCGGAAAACGAAAGCGCTTATCAGATCAAAAATGCTCACTTTACTTTTTCGGGCGCTGAGTACGCCTTGACGCTTGAGCATCCCAAAAACGCGGATCAGCGAGGGAAAATTTCACTCCGCTCAAAGGAATTAGACCTGGAGTCTTATTACATGCTCGCAGGCCAAAAAATCTCATTTGATAGGACTCAACTTAATTATTCCGGTATTCATCTTGAACCGAAAGGCACGCTCGAAAACTTTGCAAACCCTCGGCTCGACCTGCAAGGCCCCTTTCAAGCAAATCTCGAAACCGTCAGCTTAAAATTTGCTGACAAAAACGCCGCTCTTAAGACGTGCTCACCCAAAGGGCTGCTTTCCGGCTACTTTTCTCTAAAGGGCTTGTGGAATGATTTTAAGAACTGGGACTTTCAGGCGGACTGCTCAAGCCCATTTCTCACCCTTCAAAAATTCAAACTCTCTAATTTGGAATTTCAAATCCGGATGAACAATCAAATTCTCAATATCCCCTATCTGCGCTCAACGGCTTACCAGGGAATGTTGACGGGATCAGGGCTCTTCAATCTTTCTCGCCCCAAAACGTCGTTTGACGCAAGAGCGTATTTAACTCAAATGAATTTAGCGCCGCTCGGAGCGGATCTTGAATTAAAAAATAAGGATTTTTCCGGTACCGGCAACGCCCAGCTTTTTTTAAATGGCACACTTTCGGAGCCGCAAACATTTACGGGCCAAGGCTTTTTGGATGTTAAAAATGGAAATCTCTTTCAAAGCGATCTTTTTAAAAAAATGGGCCAGCTGCCGTTTGTGCGCGTGCAAGGACTCGACATGGTCACGTTTCGAAATTTAGGAGCCAACTTTACGATTCACGATCAGAAAATATGGACCTCGGATCTTTTTATTCACGGCGAGACGGTGCACTTAAATCTAGACGGGTCGATCGGATTTGATCAGAAGCTTGATCTCTTGATGGACATTCATTTCTCGAATGAAGTTATTGCCGGCGCACAGGCTACCGGCGGACTGGTGCCGTTTGTGGTGCAGGAAGCGGAAGATTTTATTTCGCAGTATAAAGTCGTCGGAACACTCAAAGAACCTAAGTACGAAAAACAAACACTTCCCACCGGAAAAATTCTTGGGAAAAAATTAAGCGGATTTCTGCAGAATCTAACGCGCTAAAAACTTCTTCGATTTATCAAGCGCTCTGCCCCGATGGCTGATTTTATTTTTTTCAGCCGGATCGAGTTCGGCGTAGGTCTTTGTGAATCCATCAGGGATAAAGATCGGGTCATATCCAAATCCATTCTTACCGCGAACCTCGTGCGCAATTTTGCCGCGGCACTCTCCCCGCACCGATTTTATAAATTTTCCATTATCGTAAAGAGCGATCACGCAAACGAATTTGGCATTGCGCTTAGAATCCGGCTTTCCCTTGAGGAGTTTGAGGAGTTTTTTATTATTGTCCGCGTAAGAGCAGCCCACTCCTGCAAAACGCGCAGAATAAACACCCGGACGGCCGTTAAGAGCGTTCACCATCAACCCCGAATCATCCGCCAAAACGAGCGATTTTGTGTGTTTTGAGTAAAACCGCGCTTTCAGCTTGGCGTTCGCAATAAATGTCTTGCCGGTTTCTTCTACGTCTTTGCAGGGCGGGAAATAATTGAGTGAGCGAACCTGAAACGGCAGTCCTTTTAAAACGCGGGCGATCTCGGCGGCTTTGTCTTTATTTTTACTCGCGATAACAAGAGTCTTCATGACGAGCTAGTATACGAAACGGCGAGCCGCTCAACAATAAAAGTTTTAAAAATCCGATAAATCTCTTGGTGGGAACGCGGCCCGAAGAGCGTTTAAGACGGCGAGCAAATCGATCACTTCCTGGGTAATCGCTCCTAAAACAGGCGTCAAATGACCACTCGCTGCTAAAATCATTCCGATCACGCTGAGCGCCATACCACCCACCGCACTCTGTAGTGCTATGGACCGCATGCGGCGACCAATGTGAATAAGTTCATCCACCTTCGTGAGTGAGCTATCCATAATCACCGCTCCGGCGGCCTGGCTTGTGATATCACTGTTTCTGCCGATAGCAACTCCCACCGTTGCAGCCATCAGCGCCGGCGCGTCATTGATACCATCCCCAACATAAAGAGTTCGGGCAAGCCGTGTTTCTTCTTTCACAATCACTAATTTTTCTTCGGGGCTTTTTTCAGCAAAAATTTCAGTGATCCCTACTTTATCGGCCAAATACCGCACCTCGGACTCCCGGTCACCCGAAACGATGATGCTCCGGTGCAGCTGATGTCTTGGGCTTAAGTGTTTGATAAATGGTTGGCTTTCTGTCCGCGGAGAATCACGAAATCGAAAAGTTGCCGCATATGCGGCGCCCACAAACACAACCGCTTCAAGACCTTCTTTGGTAGGCGGTAGCGCGTCTAATCCGGTAAAATTTTTTTGTGAAACAAGATTGCGTCCGGTAATTTGAATCACACGTCCCGACACTGCCCCCTTAAGTCCTTCCCCTGGAATTTCGTGTATCTCGGACGCGTCCGGAATTAATAGCTGTTCTTTTTTTGCAGCAGCCGTGATCGCGCGCGCAAGCGGATGCTTGGAGTATCGCTCAAGCCCCGCGGCCAGTCCTAAAATCTCATTTTTTTGGGTTCCCGCGGCGCAAATAATTTCTGAAAGCTCCGGCTCTCCGTAAGTCAGCGTACCGGTCTTGTCAAAAATAGCCGTTTCGCATTTTCCGATTTGTTCCAAAATCGCCGGTTTTTTTATGATAATTCCCCTGCGCGCTGCGAGCGACACGGAACCAATCACCGCAACGGGAATTCCAATTAAAAGCGGACAGGGTGTCGCCACAACAAGTACCGCTAAAAATCGAGTCGCATCACCACTGAATATCCACGCAAGAGCCGCGAGCACCAAAGTGATCGGCGTATAAATGACTCCGAGTTGATCGCCCAGACGTCTCAGCTCGGGCTTATTTTGCTCGGAGACGCGCATCACCTCCATGATTTTGGCGTATCTGGAGTCCACAGAAAGTTTAGCGGCGGTAATGGTCAGCGCGGTATTCCCGTTGATGGCGCCGGAGATAACGCTTGCACCAGGTGCTTTATCAATTTCAAAAGGTTCGCCGGTCAAATAAGCTTCGTTCATCACGCCGTGACCTTCCAGTACCACTCCATCCACCGGACAAATTTCGTGCGGATAAATCAGCAGCGTGTCGCCGACCGCGATGTCACTTGCTTTAATTTCTTCAACTTTCAAATTGTTTCGTCGGTGGGCCAGTGACGGCATGCGATTTGCCAGCGCCTTGAGCACGGACGATGCGCTCTCAACCGCGTACGATTCAAGCGCATTTCCGCCGGCGAGCATCAAAACTACAATCGTTCCGGCTAGATATTCGCCAAGCCATAAAGACGTAAGAATGGCGATTCCCGCAAGGAGATCCGCGCCAAAATCTTTTTTTAAAATTTTTTGAAAAATACCAAAAAGAAGTGGGATGCCTCCAAAAAATAATGCCGCTAGAAGTGGAAAATGGGTTATGCGCGGGTCTTGGCGTAAAACAAATCGGGAGATTAGATAAGCGCAGATAGCAAGAAGCGAAAAAATCGCAATCACGCTGCTCTTGTGCTTTCGAATGAAGCACAAGAGATTATTCATCATGATTTAAAAATCACAGAACCTTAACGTGCTTCATGGCTTGACGTATGCGGCCCAGGCCTTCTTCAATCTGCTTGATATTCAGCGCATAGCTTAAGCGAATACGGTCCGGCGCTCCAAACCATGCGCCAAGATACGTGATCACTTTGTATTCCTGAAAGAGCACGCTTAAGAATTTTTGAGGATTCTTGCATTTTGGAAGCACGTAGAACGCACCCTCCGGTTTCCAGAGATCAAAACCAAGATCAAGCAAACCTTTATAAATATAATCGCGCCGCTCGCGCCAGATATTCCGCTGGTCATGAATGTAGGATTTGGGTGCTTTCATAGCCGCTAAGGCCATGTCTTGTGCGATCAAACTCGTGTTCATCGACGTGTGCGTTTTCATTTCGCACACGGCCTCGACAATTTTTTTATCCGCACACCACAAATACCCAACGCGCACGCCGCACATGCAGTAAGTCTTCGAAAAAGAATTGATCGTAATGACATGATCGCCCTTGATGTGATAATTTTCACGTTCGTAAATCAAATCTTTGTAAACTTCGTCGGAAACGACGTGAACACCGAGTTTATGCGTCACCTTTTCGATCATCTTAAGCGTCTCAATCGACTCCACGCGCCCGGTGGGGTTTGACGGAGAGTTAATTAAAACGGCGCGGCACCCGCGGATTTTTTTCTTAAAGTCATCCACGTCAATTCGCCCATCCACAAGATCCGTAAAAACAGGAACCATTCCCGCCATTTCAATAATCGGCAAGTAAGAATAGTAATAGGGCCTCGGTAAAAGCACTTTCTGACCCTTGCCCCATGAGCGAAAGATAAGGTCGAGCGCTTCAGAGGCGCCGTTCGTGATGACAAAATTTTCGGCGGTTGAACCAGCATATTCGTGCGCCAGTGTTTGTCGGAGCTTGACCTCGCCTTGGATTAACCCATAGCGCAGATCGCCCTTACGGTCGAGCACCTGAAACGCTTCTTGTGGCGGCGGAAGATCCGGCTGCCCCGAACCAAAACTAATGACACCCGGCCCTTGTTTTCCGATAAAAAAGGCAGGACTTTTTAAATTGAGTAATTTAGACATCGGATTAGTATACGCAAGGACGGACTTTAGGACAATGAAACTTTAAAGCCCTTGGCCGATCAATCCGACTTACTGCTTGGGACGGAGGCCGATTTCCCTAAAATAATTTGGAAAATAAAAATAACATACGCCAAGGCTCCCATTGCAAAAATCGTATCCCCGGGCATGCGCATCCAACGCACAAATTGTAAAAGCGGCGTTTGCAAAAACTCTGAACTACGAGCATACCAATACCCCTGATCGACAGAGGCCCAGGTCTGTATAAGGCCTACCGGCAAAAGGCTTAAGACGCACATCGCAAAAAGCCCGATATTCATCGACCAAAATGAAAAGCGTATTGTTTTTTCTTTCCATTCTCCACGCGGCTCATAAACTCTGAGACAAAATAATATCAGTCCCAGTCCCAACATCCCGTACACACCAAATAATGCCGCGTGTCCGTGAAGCGGGGTTGTGTTTAGGCCCTGCATATAATACAAAGCGATCGGAGGATTGATCATAAATCCAAAAAGTCCGGCGCCGACCATATTCCAAAAGGCCACCGCCACAAAAAAATAGATCGGCCATTTGTATTTGCGGATCCATCCGGGCATTTGAGCACGGCGAATATTCTCCCACGCTTCAAAACCAACCAGTACTAGCGGCACAACTTCGAGCGCGCTGAAAGTGGCGCCAAACGCAAGGGCCGAAACAGGCGTGCCTGCAAAATACAAGTGATGCAGTGTTCCGATAATGCCACCAGAAAGATAGACAGTCGAAGCAAAAAGCGCGGCGCGCGCGGCATGGGTGACCTCAATCAGTCCCATCCTTGCAAATAAAAACGCGATCGTAACGGTGGCGAAAACCTCGAAAAATCCTTCCACCCAGAGATGCACCACCCACCAGCGCCAATATTCGGCAACCGTCACACTCGAATGCTGTCCGTAACAAAGTCCTGCCCCGTAAAACAAACTGATCGCAACCAACGACACAATAAAAAGGCCTAAAAGCGGCTTTTGCTCGCCTGCATTTTTGAGAGCGGGAATCAGCGATCGCACCACCATAAAAAGCCAAAGCAAGAGCCCTCCAAAAAGCGCCCACTGCCAAATGCGGCCCAAGTCCAAGTATTCATACCCTTGGTGCCCCAAATAAAACCAGCTGTCTCCCCCAAATTTTTGAAAGATGCTAAGCCATTCTCCGGCGAGTGAACCCACCACAACCACCACCAGCGCCGCGAGCAACGTCCACACTAAAAACTTTTGCCCCTTCGCCTCGCCGCCTGCAATGACGGGCGAAATAAAAAGACCGGCCGCCAGCCACGCCGTCGCAATCCAAAATAGACCTAGCTGTAAATGCCAGGTTCTCGTAACGCTATAGGGCAGCCAGCGAGCCATCGGAATTCCGTAAAATCCGTTTCCCTCCACGCCGTAGTGCGCCGTCACAACACCCATCACGACCTGCACGAGCATCAGTAAAGCCGCGACCACAAAATAGGCGATCACTGATTTTTGACTTGGGGTCGGGCCCCATTTTAGAAATGGGTCTTCCTTTGAAAGAACAAGCGCCTCTTTGCTCGTTTCGGTTTTGCTTCCGTAAAACCAAATCATTCCACCGATGCCGCCAAGCAGAAGAATGACGCTCACGCCCGTCCACACAATCAAACCGCCTGTAGGGTGATTATCGATCCAGTCCTCGTGAGGCCAATTGCTGGTGTAGGTGTAATTTTTTCCGGGTCTATCCGTCGAACACACCCAAGAACCCCAAAATAGAAAACTGGAAAGTTGCTTTAATTTCACCGCGTCCGTTAACGCGCCTTGCGGAATGGCGTACGCAGACCTTCCTTTTGAAAAAATGTCACTGTAATAAGCGGCGTTGGCTTCAAATGCTTCCTTGATAACAGGGTCCAGAACAATTTGCCCTGTGGATGAATCGTAGGTATTTGTACGGATTATCTTTTTAAGTCGAGCCAGAAGCCGCGCCTGGTTTTCAGAATCCACATCCTTAAAATTTTTACTGAAATCCTTTTGCGACCAGGTATCGAGAATAAATCCGAGTTCACGGTGAAGCCAGTCGGCCGTCCAATCCGGAGCCACATAACTGCCGTGCCCCCAAAATGACCCGACTTCCATACCACCAATGGACTGCCACACATTTTGCCCGGCCGAAATATCCTCGCCCTTGATAAAAGCATCGCCGTCACTGGTTACGATTTGGCTAGGCATGGGAGGCGCGTGATGATAAATCTCCACTCCCTGCCAGCCCAAAACTCCAAACGAAACAAGCATCACCGCTACAAATGCCCACCAATATTTTTTCATAAAAACCATACCCCCTTTATTCGCTTAACTAAAACTGATTTGGATTAACCTCAGGAGACTCTTGTCCATTTTCTTTAAAAATTCGTTTGTAACGACCACTACTTCGAATGATGCATCCTTTTTCAAGCGGCTGGCATTCTTTGCTTCGCAATTCACAAGAACCGTCATTTTTAAGATAAGGGCAACTCCAGCTCATGGATCAATTATTTATTTTCCTTCAGCGTAAAATTCGACTCGTTGGCACCTTCTTTAATTTCAATTGTTTGCTTAGATTTCCCAAGCCATTCCTGCCAAATCTCCGCTTCGTATTTCCCCGGCGGCAAATTTTCGATTGTAAAATTTCCATTAGCATCGGTCATGGCGAACGGTTCATCTAACACCGCGATATACGCGCTCATCCAAGTGTGCCCCGCGTCACAGCGCAATTTTAAGATACCCGGCTTTTCCAGCTTCTTGATCACTTCCATGCCTGGAATTGGCACCGCAATGTTAAACGCTGTGGTCTTGTCTTCATTGAAGGCATGCGTGTTGTGCAGAACTGCGTCACTGCTTGTAATCACAAGCTTCGATCCGGTCGGCAGTGCTTGCACATGCGGAACAAATTGGCAATGAATCTGATCAAGATCCCCTTTACCCGCAGGGACAACCCCCTTTAATCCCAAAACACGGACAACCGCATTTGCAATTCCCTTATTTTCTCCGAGAAGAATTTTCGGGACCTCTTGATGATCTCCGCAGGTTGCGTTATCGAGCTTCACGTCCACGGTCTCTGCGGCCGGAGGCGTACCCTCAAAAATGACGCGGCCCTTCAAAGCACCTTGCGCATGCGCGGCTGTCGAAAAAACTGCCAAGGATAAAACAATAAGAAAGCTGATTTTATTTTTAATCATTTTTATTCGCCTCCCTGAACTTGTTTTAAAATATCAGGCCGGTCATCTCCTTCAATATGAATCTGACCCGTTGCGCCTTTATTGATTCTGAATATGCTGTGATCGACCATGACATAGTCCCCAGGCACTAAGGCTTTAAATTCAACGGTGCTGGCGCTTCCGGCTGGGATGAGCGTCGTTTGGATATTTTCACCGGGATTCGTAAGCGAGCCTTCCCGATACACCTTGTCAAACACCATGCCGATCACGTGAAATGACGACACAAGATTTGGGCCGATATTTCCCACATACAAGCGAATGGTTTCGCCCGTTTTGGCTTGCAACGCGTTGTCTCCCATCAAAGCTCCCACGCGCCCGTTGAATACCACGTACGTCGGCTTCTCATCTAACCCTTTTTGAGAGGAAAATGTCGCAAGCCCCTTCGTGCCGATAGGCTGCTCAGTGTAAAATTCGCTCTGCATCACATAAAATTCGTGATCCACTTTTGGCAATCCATTTTTTGGCTGCACCAAAATTAAACCGTAAAGACCGTTGGCAATATGAACGGGAATCGGCTGCGCGCCGCAGTGATACACAAAAAGCCCCGGACTGACGGCCTTAGCCGAAACAATCGCCTCTTTTCCAGGCTCAGTTGATAAAATGCATGCCGCTCCGCAAGGACCGGTCATGGAATGAAAATCAATGGTGTGGGTATTCTTGGAGTCAGCTGAATTTTTAAAATGAAATTCGATGGTGTCCCCTTCGCGCACGCGGACAAACGGGCCAGGCACCTGTTTGTTGTAACCCCAATAATCGTACTGAACCCCCTTAGAAAGATCTCCTCGAAATTCATCAGAAGATAAATTCACAATCACCTTCACCTCGTAATTGCGCTCAATGACCGGAGGCACATTCGGTGCAGTGCCTAGCACAGCTTCGATCACCGGAAGCTCATTTGGCTGGGCCGCTTTTTCTTGGGCTTGCGCGCTTGAGACCATCAAAATTATACCGAGTGACAGAAAACTAAAAAAAACTCCAATTTTCTCTAGATTACGATTCATAACCCGCCCCCTTTTAGGATGTGCTGTATCCAAATACTTTTTGCATGCCCTTAGACAAAACTGTTCTTCCGTTTTCATTTCGATAACTGCGCTTCTTAGACTTACAGGTGTCTGCGATTGTTTCCTTAGACAATTTTTGTTTCATTTGGCTTGCCGCCTTAACCCAAACTCCGTGTAAACAACAGGGGTTTTTGTCGTTGCACTCGGTCTGCCCCATCACGCAATTGGAAAGGGGTGACTCGGAAATATTATCCAACGCGGTTACCACCTGAAGCAGGGTTAATTTCTTAGCATCAACGCGAAGCGAGTAACCGCCTTTTGGCCCGCTTTTGGAAGCGACGATCTTAGCTCGGGACAAACATTGAAATATTTTAGCGGCGTAGGCCTGCGGCACACCCGCCTGCGCGTTCACCTCCATAATGGTCGCCGAACGACCATTCTCTAGCAACGCCAGATACTGCAGCGCACGGATCGCGTATTGACAGGTTTTCGAATAAATCATAGCTCGCCCTCTATTCTGGATAATAATATCCTGAATTGAGCTCATAGTCAAAATATTTTTTAACGGAAGATCGGATTGGTATACGCAAGGACGGACTTTAGGACAATGAAACTTTAAAGGGTGCGGCTTACCTTCGTAGTTCTTTCTTCCAATCCAGCGGCATGACAGGAGCGACGGATTCGTAACGCCCCCACTCTGCTTTCGGAAGCAGCACCATCAACTCAAACTCATTTCCGTCGGGATCGGCACCATAGACCGATTTGGTCGCTCCATGATCGCTTTCGCCCGTAAACGCTTTTGCTTTTGTCAGCAGTTCACGCGCTGCCGCCAATTCTTTGATGTCGGATAATTCCCAAGCCAGATGATAAAGACCCGTACTCCCCCGCGGGGGCTTGAGCGCTTTGTCGCCCATTTCCAATAATCCCAAATCATGATGATTTTCGGATTTCTCCGCTCGAAGAAAAGCCATGCGACCTTCCCGGGCAATCACTTTAAATCCAAAAATGTCGCGGTAAAACGCGAGAGAGCGCTCAAGGCTAGAGACGAAAAGAACGGCGTGATTGAGTCGGCGGATGGGAAGCATTTTTTAGTCCTCGCTCACACCATTATAGCGGTTTTAAAGACTCAAGTCCCGGATGGCTTAACTTTATACTTTGACCACGCTATCAAAAAACATTGCGGCTTCGTAGGATAACGACGCTTCCAACGGCTCAACAACCATTAGATTCATTATAGAATGGTCCCCGACAAACATTTTACCGACTATTCTTATTTCATAATCCCCGATTTTTTTAATTCCAGAGTACGTTCCAATCTTTCCGAGAGTCTCCTTGTTCTGATAAATTGAAATTTCTGGATTTTGAATCGATGCGATGTGCGCATAAGCGTTCAACCTTTCTTGAAAATTGGCGATAAACGCGTTGCCATCAACATTAGAAATAAATTCGGCACGCAATTGAGGAAAGATTTCCATATTGGCTGTTTCAAAAACCAACGTCTGGATATTGTTTACCATGGCGTCGCGTTTTTTAAACTGATTTGGAAAAATAACTGCATACTCACTGCCATAGGCAGAAACTTTATGCGTTCCATCCGCGCTGGGACCGCGTTGATTCGTTGGCCGATTGCTTTGAATGCTCAGCGCAATCTGCGTGACACTCATCGCGATAAAAAGTGCCGTTGAAGCAATAGCGAGCCACTTACCGTTGCGGCTCTCCTGTTTAATCCAACTCACTAAGCCCGTGGCAAATGCCATGAGCGTAAATATATTTATTCCAAATAAATAGAGAACGCTCGATACTAAAAGTGTCGCGGATGGATGCCGAAGCGCCCTAGAAATACTGGAGTCGCCGATCGGGACGCCGATAAAGTACCCAACCAGCAAGAGCAAATTTATGGCAAAGGAAATCCACCCGAGTATAAGTTTTGGAGATTGCTTTAGTTGCGAATTTTCGCTCATAAGGTCTCACTTTGAGAATTATCATAGAGCGTGGCCAACTATTGTGAAATAGGGGCAACTCCTAAATCTTCTGTAAGGGAAATTATTTTATTTTCTTAAGATAATATGAGTCGCATCATCCGTCGCGACGCGTTCAGCTAATTTGAAGCCCAGCGCCAAAAAATCAACGCCGCTTAGCAGATTTTCTCCCTGACCCAAAAAGACGGGTGAAAAAGCCAAATGAAGCTCGTCGATCAGACCCGCCTTTAGATACTGGCGAACTGTGGAAACGCCGCCACCGATGCGCACGTCCTTATTCTTAGCGGCCTCTTTGGCTTTTTTTAGAGCGGATTCGATTCCATCGGTGACGAAATAAAAAGTCGTTCCACCTTGCATCGTGATTGGCTTGCGCGCATGGTGAGTCAAAACGAATACCGGCACGTGATACGGCGGATTGTCTCCCCACCATCCTTTCCAGTTCTCGTCGAGCCAAGGACCGCGCACCGGCCCAAACATGTTGCGTCCGAGTATCCAGGCGCCGAGATTCTCCTGAGACTTCACGGCGATCTCATTATCCACTCCCGTTGTCCCGCCATCTTGGCCGAACATCTTTCGGAAAAAATGAGTCTTGAGCAGCCATTGATGAAGCGGCATGGCGCCCTTGCCCATCGGATCTTTTAAACTCTGCTCAGGTCCTGCGCCGAATCCGTCCATCGACACGGAAAAGCCGGCAACTTTGACTTTGCTCACCGCACTCCCCAAATCTTATGAAGCTGCGGAATCATCCGCACATCAAACAGCGATTCTTTGGCGAGGCTGAAGAATTTCTCTTCAATGAGTTTGAGCGCTTTGGGATTGATCCCAACCGGGTCACTCAGCGGCTGGAAGATAAATGGCAGATTCGGATTAATATTTTTGACGGTATCGATGCAGACCTTAATTTCCTCAACCTTGGTTTCAGGTGTCACCACCACTTTTACAAACACTTCTTTTTGAATGGCTACTTTCAGAAACGCTTCGTGTTCTTTTTCAAAATTTTTATCACCCGTGCTAGACGAGGGCTTCATGTCCATTGCGATAATGTCGCACCACTTGACGACTTGCTCAAGCTCGCGCGTCAGAGTGCCGTTGGTTTCCAAATAAGTCGTCATCCCCTTTTCTTTCAGCTTAGGGAGTAAGTTTTTCAGGAAAGGTGTATAAAACAGCGGCTCGCCGCCCGTCAGAGACACCGAGTGATGCTCGCCTTTTTCGAGTTCCATTTGCCCGATCTCGTCCAACAACTTTTCGAGACTGTAGGTTGAGAACGCGCCTTTTTGCATCTTCTCAAGCTCATCGCAGTAGCCGCAGTGCATGTTGCAGCGGCCAAATCGCACAAAAATTTGTTTTACGCCCAAATAAGGTCCTTCGCCCTGAAGAGAAGAAAAGATCTCACTAATTTCAGTTTGGGTTGATTTATCGATTATTTTTTGTGTCATAAACTCTCATAAATGTCATTGCGAGCCTCAGCGAAGCAATCTCGTTCTTAAGAGCTAGATTGCTTCGTCGCCTGCGGGCTCCTCGCAATGACGCGTTAAGGTAGAAAGCTTGCGCTAGCATCTGGGGTCTCCCAAACCGTCACTTTTGTAATTTTTGCACTGGGCATTTTTAATTTCTGCGTAAGTTTGTCATGAATGACTCTTGCAATATTTTCAGTAGAAGGGTTGAGCTTGTCGTCTTTAAAAATGGGGTTGTCGTTGATCGATGTAAAATTAAACTCAGCGAGCACGCTTTTAAGCGCGGGCTTGAGCGCTTCGAAATCCACCACGACACCCATGGAATCCAGTTTTTCGGCTTGCATCAAAACCGCTACTTTCCAGTTGTGACCGTGCCGCGGCTCGTAGGAGCCGTCATAAAGTTTTAGAAAATGGGCCGCGCTGAATTCGTCGGTGACTTCAATTTGAAACATAATCCGCCACTTTTGCGACTGATTGTAAGGAACGTCCCAGGAAGCGCTCGCCGAGTGTGCGAAATTGCTCCGGCTCGTCGGATACGTAAAACCGTGTGTCTTGGTAGGATTTTTCGGCGCGATGAAGCTTGAGCGACTGCAAAAGTTTTTTCGCTTCGCGCGCCGTTTCTTCGGCGGAGTTCACGAGCTTCACTTTCGGCCCCACGGCTTCTTGGATAATTTTAGTTAAGAGCGGATAATGCGTGCACCCCAAAATCAGCGTATCGATGTCAAAATTTTTAAACGAATCCAAATAAATTTTTGCGACCCGGCTCACCACTTCTCCCTGCAGCCAGCCCTCTTCCACGAGCGGCACAAACATGGGGCACGCTTCGCTGTACACTTTCACCTTGGGGTCGAGGCGCTTGATGCACGTTTCATACGCACCGCTTCCAATCGTAGCTTTGGTCCCAATAATTCCTACGCGCCCGTTTTTCGTCTCTGCCAATGCCTGCCGCGCACCAGGCTCAATCACCCCAATAATCGGAATATTAAAATTTTTCTTAAGCTCATCCATGGAAAGTGACGACGCGGTGTTGCACGCGACCACCACGAGCTTACTTTGAAAGCTCTGCAAAAACTTTACGTTCTCAACGGAAAATTTGGTGATGGTTTCCTTAGACTTCGTCCCGTAAGGCACGTGGGCAGTGTCCCCGAAATAAACCAGGTCCTCGTACGGCATTTCCTCGCGAATCGCCTTTAAAACGGTGAGTCCGCCGATACCGGAGTCAAAAATTCCTATGGGGTGATCTGTCATAATCCCAAAAGTATAACATACCTAGTTCAGATCCGGGATCTGAACTGGTATAATGCGCCCTGTGAAATACGACCCCTTTCAGCTGCAGGCCATTGAGGCGATTGAACAAGGAAAGTCCGTACTCGTCTCAGCGCCCACCGGTTCCGGCAAAACGGCGATTGCCGAATTTGCCATCGAACGCGCCCTCGCTCGAAATGAACGCGTGGTCTACACGGCACCCGTCAAAGCGCTGTCGAATCAAAAGTTCCGGGACTTTTCGTTAAAATACCCCGGCAAAGTGGGTCTACTCACCGGCGACGTGTCGCTTGACCCAGACATGCCGCTTGTCATCATGACCACTGAAATTTTCCGCAATAAACTCTTTGAAGACCCTGAGAAATTAAAATCAACCACACTTGTCATTTTTGACGAAGTCCACTACCTCGACGACTTTGAGCGCGGCACGGTCTGGGAAGAATCCATTATGTTTTGCCCCGAACATATTCGCCTCATCGCCCTCTCGGCCACAGCGCCCAATATTCAGGAAATGGCGGACTGGATTCAAAGCATTTTGCATCACCCGATCGAAGTGATTATTGAAACGAAGCGCTCGGTGCCGCTGGAACACTTTTTCCAATGCCAGGGCACAATTTACAACAACACCAGCACGCTTAAAAAAGACGGCTACATGAATCACGAAATCTGGCCGTCCAATTTTGGAGGCGGCCGCCGCGAGCGCATGCATCAAAATTTTTCAAAAAAACGCTTTGATCGCTTCTTAAGAGCGCGGCCCAATCGCACCGAAGAGCTCATTCGCCACTTAAAAGACCAGGGGCGTCTGCCGTGTATTTATTTTGGATTTGGCCGTAAGCGCGTTGAAGAACTCGCGTGGGAAATGAAATTTGATTTCCTAAAAGACAGCGAGCGCGAAGAAATTACGGCGCTTTACCATAAGCTCTGCGAGAAATACGATCTCTTGAAAGAGTCGAGCGCCATCGACATGCAAAAGCTCGTCTCGCGCGGCATCGCCTTCCATCACGCGGGCATGCTCCCCACTTTAAAAGAAGTGATTGAGCAGCTTTTTACCTCCAAAAAAATTAAACTGATTTTCACGACTGAAACATTTGCCATCGGCATCAATATGCCGGCCAAAACCGTGGCCTTTGACGAACTGCGGAAATTTTACGGCACGCACTTCGGAAACTTGCGCACGCGCGACTTTTACCAAATGGCCGGACGCGCGGGTCGACGCGGCATGGACACGGTCGGCTACGTTTATTCGCGGGTCAATCCTCACGACGCGCCCTTCCCCGTTCTTATTCGGATGATTTTTGGTCAGCCTGAGCCCATTGAGAGCCAATTTAATTCCTGCTACGCGACGCTTCTCAATCTCTACAATCAGTTTGGGTCGAAGCTTCTCGACATTTACCCGCGTTCCTTTCACTACTTTCAGTCTAACCGCAAAGGGCGCATCAAGGGTGCCGCGATGATCGAACGCAAAATCAGCCTGCTCACGGAGATGGGTTATATGTCCGGCGAAACACTCACTCCCAAAGGCGAATTTGCTTCCTGGATGTACGGCTATGAACTCATTCTTTCGGAAATGTTGGAAGAGGGTTATTTGGAAACTTTGAACGAGGTAAAACTTTCAGCGCTACTCTTGGCGTTGGTGTTTGAGCCACGGAAAAATCAGCAATGCGGCGAGCTTCCCTACAATTTGCGCGGCATCGACAAAAAAGCGTACGGTTTCCTTAGAAATATTCACGCACTTGAAGACAAACACAAAGTCTGGCCGCTCACCAAAATGCCTTATTTTCATTTAACCGAAGCGGTGGAAGCCTGGCTTGGCGGATGCTTATTTCATGAACTCGGTCGTCACACCGACGTGGATGAAGGCGAAATTATCAGGTACTTCAGAATGGTAATTCAGCTTTTACGCCAATTGAAACACGCGCCAAAAGTGGGACAAAATTTAAAAAGTGCAGCGACTACTGCTTACTCCAAAATTAACCGCGATTTAATTGACGCGGAAAAACAACTTCGAAATCTGTAAGACCTTACTTTAGAAGCTTCTGAAGCTCTCCGCTTTCTTTCATTTCGTGAATAATATCGGATCCGCCGATAAGCTTTCCATCGACGAATACTTGCGGGAAGGTTGGCCACTGGGAATATTCGGGCACCGCGCGGCGAAATTCATTGTTCGCAATCACGTCCACCGAATGAAACGGGACTTTCAAATCCTTGAAAATTTTGATGACGGCGGCTGAAAACCCACACATCGGCGCTTCAGGAGTACCTTTGACAAACAACACCACTTTGCTCGACTTAATTTCTTTTTCAATCTGACTTTTGACGTCTGACATTTTTGCTCCTATGCAATTTTTGTTTTAATCATGACTGCGTGGATTCCTTTGTCCATCTCGGACTCCACGGCCTTATGAACGAGCTTATGCTGTTCAATCAGCGATAACCCTTTAAACTTTTCGCTCACCACGGTGAGCTCCAAATGGTCTCCGGTGCCGGTCATATCCGACACTTCAACCTTCGCTCCGGGGAGCGCCTTCAAAACCATTTTACGAACTGTCTCTAACTGAATCATGGCCTTATTTTAACACTCCGGGTAAAATATTGAAATGACTCAAAAAATCACGACGGCGCTCTTTATGCTAATACTCCTTCCTGCCCTTGCCTTTGCGGAAAATTATGACCGCGTCCGAAAAGATCTAAAGATGAACCGACAAATGATTGCGCGCTTTCAAAGCGAGCAAGCGGAGCTTTTGGCGGTTTCGGGCTCATCGCTCAGCGCCGCAGAGTCCAAGAAACTAGATGATCTTCAATACAAGATCAAAGGATTAAAATCGGACGCCTCGGAACTACTGGCCATGCTCCCCCCAGAGGAACAAGCCGGTGAATACTTAAGCTTTCTCATGACAGATGAAGCGACCAAACCCAAAAAAGATTTGGCGACTTTTGAATTGTCACAAAAAACGCGGCCGTTTCATGAAAAAGCGCTGGAACTCGTAGCAGATCAGAAATACTCTGAAGCGGCGCAAACTTATGAGGACATTGTTCTTCAGGATCCATCCGACGACCAAGCTTATCTGCTCATGGGGCATTGTTACCTGATCACCGGCGATTATGAAAAAGCGGAAAACGCGTTTCAAAACTCGGTGCATATTGACCCGGATAATTTTCACACCATAGCGCCCTTTTATGAAAATTCCGTGCTTCAGAATCCGGACGATGAAAATTATGCGAATCTTGGCTACGCCTACATGGTCTTAAGCGATTTTACCAAAGCCAAAAAAGCCTTCTGGGACGCGCTACAGATTAATCCTGCCAATAAAAAAGCAATGAATGGAATGCGGCTACTCGAGGCGCACAACTTATAAATAAACGGGTCCTGCCGGCGGTTGTCCGTTCGGAACCACCTACGGTGGCTTCCGAAGCGGACGCCTACCGCCGTCACCCGCTTATTCGTTTAAATCGATCCGTCTTCTGAAACTTTTTTTCTGGGAATGAATGTGCTTACTATCGAGCATCTTCTCAGTGGCGCGGCGGGAACGGCGGCGCTTTTGACGGCGAATCTTTTCAAATTCCTGCCGTTTAGCGGATTCTTTTCCAAGTCTTAGCGCTTCGATTTTATCCACCAGCATTCGCTTGGCAAGAAAGCGGTTCAAGGCTTGCGAGCGCTCCTGCTGACACTTCACCTCAAGACCGGTCGGAAGGTGTTTTAAGTAGACGCAGGTAGAAACTTTATTGACGTTCTGCCCACCCGATCCCCCGGAACGCGTGAAGCTTTCAGAAAAATCAGATTCTTTTAAACCGAGGCGGGCTATTTTTTCTTTGAGCGCTATTATTTTTTGTTCGGAGACAGGATAAACCGGCACGGTCAATCCTTGTGGACTTTAAAAACTTTCTCGCGGTAATACTGAAGCTCTAAAATAGACTCGCGGATGTCATCCATAACGCGGTGAGACTGTTTCTTTTCTCGCGGCATTTTATAATTCGCCGGATACCAGCGCTTGACGAGCTCTTTCACCGAGCTTACGTCGATCACGCGGTAATGCAAGTAACTTTCAAGCTTAGGCATGTAGCGAATTAAGAAACGCCGGTCTTGCCAAATAGTATTGCCGCAAAGAGGCGCTGTTTTTTCAACGCAGTGTGATTTTACAAATTCCTGCGTGAGCTTTTCGGCTTTTTTTAAAGAAATTTTAGAGGCGCGGCAGGCGTCCGTGAGGCCCGATTTTTTATGGTGAAACTTGCTCCAGGCTTCCATGCCATTTAAAACTTTGTCGCTGTGATGGATGGCAATCTCAGGACCTTCGGCAATAATATTGAGTTCACTATCGGTGACAATGCAGCCAATTTCCAGAATCGTGCACGTTTTAGGGTCCAGTCCCGTCATTTCAAGATCAACCCAAACTAAATTTGTTTTCTTTTGTTTAGCGGCGCTCAATGGATCCCCTTTACGTATTTGTTTGAACGAGATTCTACCACTTTCACCGACCAAGCTCGAAACAAAAAAGCCGGCAGCTGAAAATCTGCCGGCTTTTAATTTGGTGGAGGTGGGCGGAATTGAACCGCCGTCTCTAACGTTTAACGCGAAGCCTCTACATGCTTATTCGGGTATTTGGTGTCCCGTTCAAACTCGAACCGACGCGATTTTGAACAGCAAGTCTTTGGCGCTCTTATTCTATCTGTCAAAGACCAACAGATAGAACCAGCCCGCTATCGACGCTCGGATCCACCCCGCAGGCGCGGATGGACGAACGGTCAGCCGTTTAAGCGGCTAACGGAAGCGCCATATTCCCCGCGAAGGGAATACGCACGACGTTTAGGTTCGTGTTTTTAGCGTTTGATTTTTTGCCAGGTTATTAAAGAGGCCTCCTGACAACCTCTGCATGCGACTACCGGATCAAAGAGCTAGATCGAAACCTTTCACCCCCTATTTTCTGTTCTTGTTTTTTACGGCCCTATCGATATCCCGCCGCGCCGATTCTTTCTTCATGTCGGCGCGCTTATCGTAGAGATTCTTACCCTTCACGAGAGCAATTTCAACTTTTGCCATGCCTCGTGCATTTAAATAAACTTTAAGAGGAACAATTGCTAAACCCTTTTCCTGGGTTTTGACTTTAAGCTTCTCGATCTGCGCTTTGTGAAGGAGGAGCTTTCGATTTCGCAAAGGCTCTGGGTTTTGGAAACTTCCCATCTCGTAAGGGGCGATGTGCATATTATAGAGCATCATTTCATTCTTCTCAAGACGGGCAAAGCTCCCCGCAAGACTAGCTTTGTGGTTTCTTAACGACTTGATCTCACAACCCGTGAGCATAATCCCCGCCTCTATAGAATCCAGGACAAAATAGTCCCGAAAGGCATCCTTATTCGTCGTTACCACCGTTGAAATAGGCTTTTCTTTATCTTTGTCTTTCATATTGACTATTAATATACCACTCCGCTACAGTGTCTCTTATGTTTTTTAAACCCTTCCACCTCTTAGGCATTGCCCTCATTGCAGGCCTCGGGCTTTCGATGAGTCCATGCGAAGCCGCAGAAACCACACTTCGCTCCACCCATGAAGTCTCTGATGCTCGCATTAAAAAGCTGGAAAAGATGCACAACGATGCTGAGGCGCTCATCTTAACAAGCAATTTTGATGAAGCGATTCAAAAATACAACGATATTTTAATTTATGAACCCGACGATGAAACCGCTTACGTCAATATGGGAAACGCTTACATGATTTTGGGGAATTTTATGAAAGCAGAAAATGCTTTTTCGAATGCGCTTCACATTAACCCCGACAATGCTTCCGCTCAGGCGGGTCTTCAGAAAATCAACGACCCCGACGGTCCTCCCGCAGAAGAGGCGCCTCTCAACCTAAGTCTTCGTAAAAAAGAATCTTAAACTCTTCCCTCGCCTCGGCGGGATTTTTTATCTTCAAATAAATTCTGATCGGCAAGCTCAATTAAATTTTGCGGATTTTTGGGGTGTGTGGGATTTTGACTCGGGTCAAACACGGCAATCCCAATGCTCATCGACGACGCCTTGAGAAGCGGATCACTTAAAAGCTGCGCCATGGATTCATACTGATGGCGCAAACGCTGACGGTAATCCTCAGCTTCTTTCACGCTTGCATGCCACAACAAAACAACAAACTCATCTCCGCCATAACGTGACACCACGTCGTAGCCGCGGACACTCTTACGAATCACTTCCGCGGCACGGCAAATCATGTCGTTTCCGGTTTCGTGACCAAGCGTATCATTAATTTTTTTAAAGTGGTCAAGATC
Source organism: uncultured Planctomycetia bacterium (assembly GCA_964606485.1). Classification (GTDB taxonomy): domain Bacteria; phylum Omnitrophota; class Gorgyraeia; order 2-02-FULL-51-18; family 2-02-FULL-51-18; genus CAZSGP01. Next base: position 348,374 of record CAZSGP010000003.1, read on the forward strand.
CGTCATCACCACAGAAATGGGGAGCTTCAAGCGGCTACAGCGGCGCCACTCGTCTTGAAGTCGCTGACGCAGGAAATCGTAGGTATAAAGCCCGGTCAACTTATCCTTAACCACTTGACGCTTCAGCCCCTCCCTTTCCAAGAAAAGACTAAAACTGACGAGAGATGCGCCCAGAGTCAATGCAAGCGCAGGTCCAAAAAGTAAAATAAGCGGATCCACCGAAACGTCCTGCATAAGAAGGGCTTGAATTCCAAGAATTTCTCCAAAAAATGCGATTAGAAAACCAGCCATTCCAATCCAAAACGATCCCCACAAAAAAAGTCCCAGCACACAGAAACCAACCGCTGCAGAAACTCCAAGCGCTAGAGGGTCCGGTAAAAATGAAAGACTTCTGCCGGATAAAATCGAGAGTGCTTCATTCGCATGCACACACATACCCGGCATCATCCCCAAAGGCGTGTTGTGCAGATCGCCTAGCGAGGAATCGTTTAAGCCAACAATGACCAGCCTCCCCTGGACTTCTTCCGGGCGAATCCGATTTTCAATCACCTTCCAAGCTGGAACCATTCTAAAATTTTTATCCTCCGCCAAAAAATTAATGTCGTAACTTCCGTCCGGGTCCAAGTGAATTGGTTTTGGGGATCTAGAAATCTTTAAAAGCTGATATTCCGCGTCGTATGAAACTGGGCGCTGAGATGAGTCTGTCGCAAAATAAATTTCTAGCAGCTTTAATGAAAATGAGGGTTCAAATCTGTCGGAATTGCGATACGGTCTAAGTAAATAAGAGCGGCGAATACACGCATCAATGTCTTGAATTTTCTCAAGGTATCCATACCCATCGGCCGCGTTCTCTAGCGGTTCATACGGCGGATAAATCTTACCCCTGTCGTCAAACGTGGCCCCCAGCACCACTTTCCGCGACTCTTGCAGGGCCTGAGCCATGACGCGGCTTGCCTCGTCTGTAACACTCTCTGCTCCGGTAAATGAAAAATTAAGTCCCGTCACTTGTGCGCCTCGCGCGCTTAAATTCCGAACGATTTTAGAAAGCTCTGTGCGCGACCAGGGCCAGCGCAAACCGAGCTTCCGGCATGACTCCTCATCCACGCCAACCAAGAGAATATTTGAGATTTCTTTTGGTGGAGCCACGGCCCGGGCGCGAATTTTAAAAAAAACATCGCGTGCGCTTAGTGAAATTTTTTGGAATGTCTCGGAAGGATAGACTGTGTTAAAAAAAACAGTGGTGGCGAGAATATAAAAAATTACGGCCGTAGCCGGAAGAATAAGTTTTTTTAATGACATGAAAAAAATGAAAGATAAAAATATGTGCGGAAGGAGGGATTCGAACCCTCAATCCTTGCGGCACTAGCTTCTGAGACTAGCGCGTATGCCAATTCCGCCACTTCCGCAAAAAATTTATGGGTTATTACCGTTTCTCAATCGAAACGTAGGACTGGTTGGCGGCCCCCGTGTAATTCGAGAGCGGGCGAATTAAACGGTTGTCCGCGAGTTGCTCCACGATATGCGCTGTCCAACCGGCCATGCGGCTAATGGCAAATATTGCCGTAAAGAAATCGACCGGAATCCCTATCGTGTAGAGAACCGATGCGGAATAAAAATCAACGTTGCAATTTAATTTTTTCTTATCCCAAACAAGCTTCTCAAGTTTTTCGGAAATCGCGAACCACTTAGACTGCTCTTTGTTATGTTCCGCGAGTGTCCGGGCCATACGTCTCAAATCATCGGCGCGTGGGTCCGGCCCCTTGTAAACGCGGTGTCCAAAACCCATCAATTTTTTCTTATTGTTTAAAGCGTCTTCGAGATATTTTTCAACGTTGTCGACGCTTCCGACTGAAAGAATCATTTCCATCGCTCGGCTATTGGCCGACCCGTGAAGGTCCCCTTTAAGTGTTCCGATCGCGGAAACCACACCCGAATAAGAATCGGACAGCGTTGCGACCGTCACGCGCGCCGCAAACGTCGAAGCATTTAGATCGTGCTCAGCGAGTAACACAAGATATTGATCGAGCATTTTCACTTCAACAGCCGTTGGCTCAGATTTTTTGAGCATGTAAAGAAAATTGGAGGCCGTGCTGACGGACGCGTCTTTTTTTGGGGCAACCAAATCTTGCCCCTCTCTCATGCGAATGAGCGAAGCTACAATCGTTGGAGTTTTTGCGATTAAGCGAATCGCCTTACGAACATTAACCTCTTTAACCAGATTGTCCGCTTCTTTATCGTAAAGACCTAAAATTGAAATGGCAGTGCGAAGTGCAGCCATCGGGTGAACATCTTTGGGAATAATCTGAAGTGCCTTAAGGGCGTCTGACGACACTTCGCGCTCTTGAGCGAGTTCTTTTTTAAAACCTTCCAGCTCGGCTGCGCTGGGAAGCTTTCCAAATAAAAGCAGGTATGCTGTTTCTTCGAAATTTGATTTGGCGCATAGCTCGTGGATGTCGTACCCGCGGAAAGAAAGCTTGGAATTCTTTCCGTCAATGAAACAAATTGAGCTCTCGGCCGCGATAATGCCTTCAAGGCCTTTTGCAAACGTTTCGTGTTCTGTCAAAACCAATCCCCCACTCCTAAAATTTTACTTATTTTGCCATCGCCCAACCCGGAATGCAATCGGTTATTTTCCAGGGACGCCGGGCTCGGTCATCTTAACAGGGTCCATGATTTTAAGAATATCCTGTTCGGAGAGAATTTTCTGGTCGCGAATAACTTGGATAATCGTTCTTTTGGACTTAAGCGCCTCCTTGCAAACCTCAGCCGCTTTCGCGTAGCCGATGTAGGCATTGAGCGCTGTCGCAAGACCCATGCTGCTCTCCGCATAATGCTTGCAGCGCTCTTCGTTGGCTGTGATTCCGACCACGCATTTTTCTCTCAAAATCTTTAGCGAGTTTCCTAGTACCGTCACCGCAAAATTCATCTCAAAAGCCATGAGCGGCATCATCACATTGAGCTCAAGCTGTCCGGCTTGCACACAAAACGCAACTGCCGTGTCCGCCCCGATCACGTGAAATGCTGTCATATTCATCATTTCTAAAATCGAAGGGTTCACTTTGCCGGGCATGATCGAAGAACCTGGAGCCATGGCCGGAAGCTCAATTTCCGCAAAACCAGTCGTAGGGCCGGAACTTAAAAGGCGTAGATCGTTCACGATGCGCGTGATCTCTAAGCAAAGATTCCGAAGCGCCGATGAAACTTCAGCAATCGGGCGCTGGCTTTGCATAGCTTCTCGCATATCCTCCGAAGCCTTTAAATCCAATTTCGTAATTTTTTTGAGTTCGTCGATGACTAGATCGCGATAGCCGTGCGCGGTGTTTAGACCTGTTCCTGCCGCACTACCGCCAAGACCCAACTCTAAAAGAGATTTTTCAGCTTGCAACAACGCAAGGCGTGATTTTTGAAGCGCTAAACCATAAGCCTTAAATTCCTGACCCAGGCGGATAGGCACTGCGTCTTGCAGGTGCGTGCGCGCAGATTTTAAAATGGAATCAAACGCCTTGCCCTTAGCCAAAAATTCTTTTTCCAGGTCCTCAAGCGGTCCGTGCAAAAATTCTTTCAAGATGATGTAAAGCCCAATTCGCACTGCCGTCGGAAAAGTGTCGTTGGTCGACTGACCCATATTGGCGTGGTCGTTGGGGTTGATTGGTGTGTAACTACCCTTGGCGGAGCCTAGAATTTCATTCGCTCGGTTAGCCAACACTTCATTCACGTTCATATTGAATGCCGTGCCCGCTCCCATCTGAAAAACATCAACGGGAAACTGATCACGATAAGCACCCGCTAAAATTTCATCGCAGGCTTTGACGAGTGCGTCCGATAAATTCTTAGGCAGGTCCCCCGCTTTGAAATTTGCAATCGCCGCTGCTTTTTTAATGTAGAGATAAGCGTCGATTAAACGCGGATGCGCGCGCAGTCCGCTGATCGGAAAATTTTCAACGGCACGGTCGGTTTGAATGCCGTAGTAAACCTGATCCGGAATTTGCCGAACGCCGATCGAATCCTTTTCGCTTCGCAAGGGATACCTCGACTTACTTTAAGTCGGAATCGTCAGCGACTGCGACTTTTTTAGCGGCTTTGGATTTGGCTGATTTTAAATCCGAAAGCGCTTGGTCTAAACGGTCGCTCAAGGTTCGCTTTTCGGCTTCGAGCTGAGAAAGACTTGACTCTTGACCGCTTAGCTGCGCCTGAAGCTTTGAAAGCTCTTGGTCTTTTTCGCCGAGCTGACTTTGAAGCGCTGAAATTCGCGCGTTCATGGCGTCCATATCCGCCTGCGTATTTTTGCCGGTGGTGGCACAACCCAAAAGCGTTAATGAAGAAATCAAAATAACAACCGCGATATTTTTTTTCATGAAAGAAGCTCCTTGTTCGATTGATAAATTTGGTAACGAAGATCCGGAAAAATATTATCCGTAGATTCTATTCTTTCAAGCTCTTGGGTGTCTATTAAATTTTTCTCTAAGCCGCTTAATAAAGCATCAAACCGGCCGAGATGGTCCTTCGTCCGCTTCGCCGCGTACTCGGTGTGCGTGCCGGTTTTCAGGATAAAAGCCCAGTCGCTGGATTGCGCTAAAAGTAACTCGCGCGACATTTGATTGAGCACGCGACGCTCAAGATCACCCGCATTTTGAAAACGATCCGCCGCTTTGGTCATTCGCTCCGCCGCGTCGTAAAGTAATGGATAAATCCAATCATTGGTCTCATTCAGCCAAACTTCCGCGTAGCCTTTGTAACCCCAACTAGACATCGACGGAGTCACCTTTTGCTGATAAGGAAATTTTTCAAGGTACTCCACCGGCGTAATCGCCTGAAAAGCATGCGTGTCAAAGTGGATTTTCCGGAACAAAAAGTCGAGCCACATAGGCCCTTCAAACCACCAGTGCCCAAAAAGCTCAGCGTCATACGGCGAAACAATTAACGGGGGCCTTCCCAGTTGACCAGACAAATGCCGGATTTGTTTTTCTCGATTAAACATGAAATTGCCGGCGTGGCTCAAAGCCTTTGCTTGGGCCCAGCTCGGGTTATAAGGCTCTTTGTTGTTGCCAGTCCCTGTAATTCGGTAGTACTTAAGCCCTGTGTTAATCCGCGCGCCATCGCCGTTTAAATAGGGCTTCATGTAGTCATAATCGAGATCAAAACCGATATCGCGGTAAAACTCGCGGTAATCAAAATCTCCCGGGTACCCTTCTTTGGAGCTCCAGACGCTTTTAGAAGACTCTTCATCGCGAGCAAATACTGCTACGCCCGATGGGCAAAACGCAGGAGCATGCACCCCGTACTTGGCGGCAGGCTCGGCAAGCGTGAGTGCGTGGCTATCCGCAATAAAAAACTGAATCCCCTGCTCCTTTAAAAATTCATCCACACCCGGGTAAAAACCGCATTCAGGAAGCCAAATACCTCGCGGGGAACGCCCCAAAATACGCCGGTGTGTTTGTACGCCGACCGCAATCTGTGCGCGCACGGCAGCGGGCTGAGATTCCATGAGCGGCAAGAATCCGTGTGTTGCCGCACAAGTCATGATTTCTAAAAAGCCTTGATCTTGTAAGGATTTGAAAGCGAGCGTGATATTTTTTTTCCATTTCTCACAAAAAAAGTGGCGCGCCTCCAGGAAAAGACGGTGATACATTTCAGATAAGGGTCTAAACTTCGCGTCCCATCGATTGCGATCGATTTCTTTTTTGGCAAGCTCGATGAGCCGATCTAAATGTTTGACGTAACGGTCCTGCAAAAGCGGATCCGTCATCATCGATAAAAGCGTTGGGGTTAACGAGAGTGTGACGCGGAAACGAACTCCGTCACTGGCGAGCGATTCAAATACTTTTAAAAGCGGGATATACGTTTCGGTAAGGGCTTCATAAAACCATTCCTCTTCCAAAAAGCGCTCATGCTCGGGATGTCTCACATAAGGCAAATGAGCGTGCAACACAATTGAAAAATACCCTTGAACGTCACTCATCTTCAATTTTAAATAATTGGTAGGAGCTTAGATCATATCCATGGCCACCCGCCACAGCTCGAGGCGTTTTCACGCGGTTAGAACGAACCCTTGCCGCCCATTTCCCACTCGCATCTTTAGCGCCAATTTCGGCAATCCATTCGGCGTCGGGCTTGCCTGCGTCTATGTACACATTGGTTTGGTGAGGCTCAAGACGCAAATCAAAATACGTGCGGAATTTTGGAAACTCAAGGCCGGTGACATCAAAAACTCTTAGGAAAAATTTCGAAGAACTAGCTACGCCACTCCAGTGCGCGAACAACCACCACGGATCACGCACCAGTAATACGAGTTTTGCATCTGCAGACTCAGCGCTCATTCCAGGTATTATATGACAAATTGATTATTTTTTGGAGATTAGTTCAAAATCCTCAAAACGTCCCAGAACGAGGATGCCCTGGTTTTTAAATCGCTCCTCAAGAACCTTGGAGTTTCGTTCGTGGATAAGGCAATAAAATGGTTTTCCGGATTTTAGCTCTCCGAACAATTGCTCTTCGGAATCCAAATAACGAATCGGCCGCTCAAGATAAAATATTGCTGCGGGCGAGTCATGCTTTTTATAAAGAAAAAGAGGTTGAGCGGCCGGCAGCTCCTTTTTAACAAGTGGCGCAACCCCCTTCAGATCACGGCTGTAATCAAAATTAAAAATTCGTCCATAGTAAATATGCAAACACATGATGACTAAAAAAACGATTTGGACGAAGCGGTTCTGTCGCTCATCGAACCAGCGCGTTAAAACATACCCTACACTCAGAGATAGTGCCGGATACACCGGCAACACGTACCATGCCAATTTAGTTCGAACGAGCGTAATGATCATAAAAACAACGAACATCCAGGAGGTTAAAAAAATAATCTCTCTTTGCTTGTCCTTGATAGATTTAAAAAGAAAGTATGGCCCAGAAACAATGCCAATCAAAATCCAAGGATGATATTTATTCACCATCGTGCGGATGTAAAAATACCAGTTCCCGCTGTGCCCATCAATGGAGGACAAGCTGCGTGTGAATAAATTTTTAAAAATGGTGCTATTAAGAAATCCTTCTCCGCCCGTCACGGCTCCGTACGCATACCAAGGGGTTGAAATTCCAACCAAGATCAGGATTCCTATCCAGAACCGTGAATTTAAAAATACTCTCATTTCCCGCGTAGAGACCGCATAAACAAACACGACCGGAAAAAACCAAAGCGCTGCAAAGCTTTTAGTCATAAAAGCAAGTCCTAGAAAAGCGCCGGAAGCTAAAAAGTATTTTTCGCTTTCGCGACCAAGCCAAAACATGTAAAGCGCTGTCGAAAAAAAGAAAACAAACGGAGAGTCGGTCATCCCGAATTTCGAAAAACGAATGAAATGGAGAGAGCTTAGCAGTACGAGCGCGCTGACAAAACCTGTCCAACGGCTAAAAAAACGACGACCGATAAAATAAGTCACTAGTACCGTACCGATCCCGCAAAGCGCGGAAAATAGGCGCGCTGAAAATTCATTAATGCCGAATATCTTGTAAAAAAAAGCGGTCATCCACATGGAGAGTGGCGGCTTGTCAAACCAGGGATCACCACCGAGGGTAAGGGTAAACCAATTCCCTAGCGTCACCATGTCCTTAGCGACGCCCGCGTACAAAGCCTCATCCCAACTGGCGAGCGACCCGAAGCCGAGCCGAACTAAAAGAAAAAAAGCGGCGGACGCAAAAAGAAAAAGAACGTCCCGGAGAGTTTCCTTATGGAATTTCTGCAATTAGAATATAAAAACGCCGGCGGCCACGACTGTGGTGTATCCGCCTTTCTCAACCATGGCTGATTGAGTCACGTTCGTCGTTTTAACGATTTTGTCTGAGATGCGGAAAATTTCTTCCTTTTCATCCCAACCTTTATCTTCGTCAAAATCAATTCCGAGCGTGGAAGCAAGCATGGCCGCGGCCAAATCTTCAGCCGTGTCCCCTGCTTCTTTTTCGGTCTGGCCGAATGCATAGTATTCACTGAGATAACCGTAAGAATTGGAGTCTGAGGGAATAGCACAACCGATTGACGCGGCCATCAAGCGGCGCGCTTCGTTAGAAGAAAGTCTCGACGTCACCGCAAAAGTGATCATGCCGGGATAAATGTATTTTTGTCCTTCGTTCTTGGAGATGAGTTCGCAATTTGGCGGAAAAATGCTCGACACGTGAACGATGTTGCACTTTTCAATGCCCGCATCGCGCAACGCCATCTCGAAACTGCGCAGCTCATGCTTATGATGTCCAACCCCTTTAGTGAAAAACATTTTCTTGGGAACTAAAAGCTGCTGATTATTTTGTTGGGCGTGCGACTGAACGGAAACAAAACCATTTTGAACTGCGGGCATTTTCTTTAAGCGCTCCTAGTGATAAAACTGTTAAACGTGAGAGTTAATATACGTTTGCTCTTTTTGAATGTCAAATAATTTAGATTGGGACCATTCGGGGTCGGTGTACCGGTCTTTCTCGATGATTTGAGCCTTCTCAAGTTCAGAAGCATCTAGAGCCTTCTCAAACAACTCCACCCTCAGCACTTTTTTAAAGCCTTCGACGATCCCCTGAATCAATTGATCCTCCGACGCATTTAAAAAAATGGAAGACTGATGAAGCAGTGCCCCGTTTTTTCGTCGCTGGCTTGCTCCTAATATTTTTTTCCCTTCCATCAAAAGGTCGTAGCAAGACGCTCGTTCAAAACAAATGCGCTCCCCCTCCGCTCTTCCCGATGGAACAGTTTTGCAATCCGCATAATCAATTTTTTCGAATAAACCTTTTAAACCTACGCGAACGGCTTCGTTGATTTTTAGATATGAGGACTTGGTGTCGGTGGGCAGTAATTTTCCCGGCGATTTAGCCGCGAGTGAAAACGTTAGATCTCTTCCGTGAGTAACAAGCCCTCCTCCGGTGATGCGGCGTACAATCGAGGCTTCGGGAAGTTTTGCAGAAATGAGCCGCGAAATAGAAGCGATGCTCTGAAAATAACCAATCGTCACGCATAGGGATTCCCAAGAATAAAACCGAAGCGTTGCTTCGTGGGATTGCTCAGGGGCTGACTGCATGAGATATTCATCAATAGCCATGTTGAACGATCCGCGGCGCGGCGGATCCACGATCAACCGAATTTTCATCGAAAGCGTAGATTGGGATGTCGGGCGGCCGTGACTTCGTCGATACGACCAATCGGAGTGGTGTGAGGTGCCGTTAAAACTTTTTGAGGATCCTGTTCGATTTCCCGGTTAATATCCAAGAAAACTTTTATAAAATTATCCATCGTTTCTTTGGATTCGGTTTCGGTCGGCTCAATCATCATTGCCTCTTCCACAATCATCGGAAAATAAATCGTGGGTGCGTACATCCCAAAGTCAAGCAAGCGCTTAGCGATATCGAGCGCTTTAACGCCCTTAGCTTTCTGTTTGCGTGCCGACAAAACAAACTCATGCATGCACGGCACGTCGTACGGAATGTCGAATGCGCCGGACAAAAGTTTTTTGATGTAATTGGCGTTCAAAATAGCATTTTCGGAAACGCCCTTCAATCCCTCCGAACCCAGCGCCAAAATATAGGCATAGGATCGGATGATGGCGCCGAAGTTCCCATAGAACGAGCGGAGCTTCCCAATAGAATCGGGCGCGCTTTTTTCAAACTCAAAAGCATCTTTCTTCTTCAGAATGCGCGGTGACGGTAAAAATGGGATCAACTCTTTTTTAACACCCACAGGCCCCGAACCCGGACCTCCGGAGCCGTGTGGCACCGCAAAAGTCTTATGGAGATTGATGTGAACGATATCAAAACCCATATCCCCCGGCCGGCAAATTCCAACAAGCGCGTTCATGTTTGCGCCGTCATAATAAAGAAGTCCGCCCGCCTTATGAACAAGCGAAGCGATTTCAAGAATATCTTTTTCAAAGAGACCTAGCGTGCTGGGATTCGTCATCATAAGGCAAGCCACCTGGTCATCCAGCTTTGACTTTAAATCCGCCAAATCCACGAGCCCCTGAGGGTTCGTTTTGATCGTGACTACGTCAAAGCCGCACAGCGCCGCCGATGCGGGATTCGTGCCGTGCGATGAGTCGGGAATCAGAACCTTTGTTTTTTTGACGCCTTTTTTGCGGTGGTAAGACGCGGCGATCAAAAGTCCACAAAACTCCCCGTGCGCTCCGGCGGCCGGCTGAAGCGTAAACTCGTTCATGCCGGTAATCTCCGACAACAAAAACTGCATTTCATATAAAACTTTAAGCGCCCCCTGCGTTTCAGATTGGTCCTGATAGGGATGAATCTGAGAATAAGCGGTCGAGGCTGCAATCGCATCCAAACACTTGGGGTTGTATTTCATGGTGCAGGAGCCGAGCGGATAAAAGTTTGCGTCGACACAAAAATTCTGGTGAGACAAATTCGTGAAGTGTCTTACGAGGTCGAGCTCTGAAACCGACGGTAGACGGGCCGGGGTTTTTCGCAGCGACTGGCTTTGAAATTTCTTTAAAAGCGATTCCTCGCTCCCCTCAAGAGATGGTAGCCAGGAGGCGTCGTTGTTAGAGTTTTTTTCAAAAATTAGTTTCATGCTTCCTCGATGGCCTTGACCAACTCTTCCAAATCTTCTGCCGTGCGTTTTTCGGTGACCGCGAAAAGATACAATCCGCTGAGTTTAGAATTAACGCGTCCCACCGGCATCGGTCCCAAAATTTTCCGCTTACGTAGGCTTTCGCGGAGTTTCATCACGTCTTTATCGATCCACAGAGCAAATTCATTGAAAAAGGGTTTTGTTGAAAATACGCGCACCCCTTTGAGTTTAGACAAGCGATTGAATGCGAGATCCGCATTTCGCAAATTCAAAAGCCCAATCTTTCTTAGACCCTCTTTTCCAAGTAAGGACAAATAAATTGCACCTTTGAGCGCGCAAAGAGCTTGGTTCGTGCAAATATTCGAAGTCGCCTTCTCGCGGCGAATGTGTTGTTCGCGCGCCTGAAGCGTCAAAACAAACGCCCGCTCCCCGCGGTTATCAACCGTCATTCCGGCGATGCGGCCTGGCATGCGTCTCAAAAGCGCTTCCTTCACCGTAAAAAAACCAAAATGGGGTCCGCCGAACGAAACCGGGTTTCCAAGCGGCTGACCTTCTCCCACCGCAATGTCCGCTCCGTACTCACCGGGTGGCGCCAAAATGCCAAGCGAAATGGGATTTACGCAAGCAATGAGCAATGCGCCGGCTTTATGAGCAATCTCAGAGATTTCTGGAGCTGATTCTATTAATCCAAAAAAGTTCGGCTGCTGAAGAATCACGGCCGCAGTTTGGTTATCGACCAAAGACTTCAAAGCTTGAATGTCCATCACGCCGTCGACCATAGGTACCTTGATGAGCTCAGCATCCACGTGAGACAGATACGTTCCGACCACCTGCGCATACTCGGGATGCAAGCTCTCGGGAATCAAAATTTTTCGCTTCTCGGTATACCGCAGGGCTAAAAGCGCTGCTTCCGCGACGCTCGAGGCGCCGTCATACATCGACGCATTCGAATAATCCATACCCGTCAGCTCGCAAATCAAACTCTGGTACTCGTAAATGCTCTGCAGCGTACCCTGAGACGCTTCACCTTGATACGGCGTGTAAGCGGTAATAAATTCGCCTCTGTGCGCCAGACGATCGATCACCGATGGGGTGAAGTGATCATAAATGCCCGCACCCAAATACATAATGTTGTATTTGAAGTTACGATTAACAGCGCCAATCTCATCCATGAGACGGTCGAGCTCAAGCTCGGAAATACCGGCAGGAACCTTCCATTTGAAATTCTTAAGCTCCTGCGGAATATGCGCAATCAGCTCATCAAATGAAGACACCCCGATTGCTTTTAAAATTTCCTTGCGGTCATCTGGGGTGTTGGAAATATACTGCATGAATTAGTGAGTTGCGTGCGCCTTAAAGTTATTGTACGCGCTCTCCGACAAAAGCGATTCAAGTTCTTTTGGATTTGAGCACTCTATTTCAAACAACCATCCGTCCCCGTAGGGCGATTGGTTCACTAGCTCCGGCTTTAATTGAAGTTGGTCGTTGGCCTTTAAAATTTTTCCCGACACCGGCGCGTAAATATCAAACGCCGCCTTCACAGATTCCACAATCATAGCACTGTCTTTGGCTTTCAAAACTTTTCCGGGCTTCGGCAGCTCTACAAATACCACGTCAGAAATTTCTTTCTGCGCGTGATCGGATATTCCAACTCTTGCGACATTGCCGTTTAAACTCACCCATTCATGCGTTTCCGCAAATTTCAGTTTTGAAGTGTCCAAGCTGTTCTCCTATTTCTTATGTTTGATTTCGACAAAAGGCCGTTTAATAATTTGAGCGGGGGCTTTGCGTCCATGAATTTCAATTTGAATCGAAGTGCCCACTTTTTCAAAACCAGTCTGCACATGCGCCATGCCGATCCCGGCATTCACTGACGGCGCAAACGAACCACTCGTTACTTGCCCAATTTTTTGGTCACCGGAAAACACAGCGTATCCATCACGAGCAATGGATTTATCTAGCATCTTAAAACCAGCGAGGCGTCTTGCAAGACCCATAGCCTTCTGATCCACTAAAGCCTGACGACCCGTGAAATTGCCTTTTTCTAACGAAACTGCAAACCCAAGCCCAGCCTCTAGAGGCGTTGTGTTTTCATCCATTTCGTGACCATACAGCGGATTTCCCGCCTCCAAGCGCAAAGTATTGCGCGCGCCAAGACCACAGGGCAGAATTCCCTTTGACTTACCCGCTTCTATCAAGCGGTCCCACACATTCAAAATTGTTTTGGGGTCCGTGAAAACTTCAAACCCATCTTCGCCGGTGTATCCGCTGCGCGAGACATACGCGGGCGCTGCGCCAAATTCCAAAACTTTGTATTCGTAATAATTCATGTCGCGCACCTTGAGCGCGAGCACCTCTTCCATGACTTTTTCAGCATCCGGTCCTTGCAGCGCCACACAAGCGGAATTGTCGCTGTTATTTTTGAGCTCTAAGCCCGCCGGAAGCCCCAAGGTTAACGCTCGGAAATCTTTATCAATGTTGCTCGCATTCACCACGATATAAAAATCGTCCTGTTCGCCACAGTAAACCAAGATGTCGTCTAGCGCGTTGCCTCGCTCGTCACAAAGCAGACTGTAAAGAATCTGATAAGGCTTCACCTTGCGCAGATCATTGGTGATGCGGGACTGCAAATAATCAAATGCCCCTTTACCCTTCAGGTGAAATTCGCCCAAGTGGGATACGTCAAAGATGCCGCAGGCTTTGCGCGTCCAGAGATGCTCCTCGATGATGCTCGAGTAATAAACGGGCATATTCCAGCCTCCAAAATCTGTCATTTTGGCATGAAGAGATTGGTGGCGTTCGAAAAGCGGAGTCGTTTTAAGAATTGATTCTTGCAAGAGAGTCATTGTGTCGATTTGCGCAGTAATTTATCACAAAATTTTTTTCAAATCTATATGTTTCAAGAATTCCTTCCCAAGAACATCAGGCTTAGCCTTCACGTTTAAAAACGGGAGAAGTCCTAGCGACGGAATACCGCTAAACTCGGACACCACTCTTGGATTAGTTTTATCGGGAACCGTCACGGCACCGGCGCTTTGACGATTAAAAATCATTCCCTTGGGTTTAATCCCTCTTTTTTTAAGTGCTTCGATGCTGAGCAGGCAGTGATTGATAGCTCCCAGCCCCGAACGAGAGACAAGCACCGGACGCGCTTTCATGCGCGCAATCATATCGACCATCAAAAATTTATCGTTGATCGGCACGAGCAGCCCGCCACAGCCTTCCACAACCAAGTACTGATATCGCGCCTTAAACTTTGAAAATACTTGGTCTATCAGCCACAAATCAATGGTCTTTTTTTCAATTTTCGCTGCGACGTTTGGCGACAGCGGCTCTTTCAGGCATATGGGGTTGATCCAATCCAAGCTATCCGAGACTCCCGCACAGTTTTTTAAAAACTCTGCGTCTTCACGTCCACCGCAAGAAATGGGTTTCATCACACCCACTTTAAATTTCTTAATTCGTAGCGCAGCTGCAAGCGCTCCCGCCACAACCGTCTTTCCTACCCCCGTATCAGTTCCTGCCACAAAAATAGTTTTCACTTAAGTTACTTTCTGTATCGAACGTTGAACAATTTTGAAAAGCTTTTTTATTTCGGCCTCGGTAATTGACAGCGGCGGCATTAACACAATCACATTGCCGAGCGGTCTTAACATGACGCCGTGTTTCCGTGCTTCCAAACAAACTCGTATTCCCATTTTCCGGGACAGCGGATAACCCTGAAGCTCAATCCCAGCCATCAAACCCACCTGCCTGCAATCTTTCACGTGTTTCATGCGGCGCACTTCGCTCAGCGCTTCCGCAAACAGCTTAATTTTTGACTGCAGTTTCTCAAGCACAAAGTTCTTACGGAAAAGCTTGAGGCTGGCAAGCGCCGCCGCACAGGCCAACGGATTTGCCGAATAGGTATGCCCGTGAAAAAAAGCCTTAAAATCTTTGTAATCGGCTATGAACGCATTATACACCTCTTTGGTCGCAAGCGTTGCTGAAAGTGGTAAATAACCCCCCGTGATGCCCTTTGCGAGACACAATAAATCAGGAGTTATCTGCTCATGCTCGCAAGCGAACATTTTTCCAGTCCGACCAAACCCTGTCGCTACTTCATCAACAATCAAGAGAACGCCGTATTTTTGAGTCAGTCGTCTCACCTGCCCTAGAAATCCTTCCGGGCTTTTAAGCATGCCCGCCGCCCCTTGAACCAGAGGCTCCATCACCACCGCGCAAATTTTGGAGTGATTTTTTTTAAAAATTTTTTCAACCTGTTCAATATCGCAACCGGTTTTCAGAGTCTTAAAAAGTAGGTTTCCAAAAATTTCATGAAATAAGGAAATGCCTCCTACGCTCACCGATCCGAGCGTGTCGCCGTGATAAGCATTGTCGAGTTTCAAAAACATTTTTTTCTGATGAATTCCCTTGTTCTGCCAATACTGATACGCCATCTTGAGCGCTACTTCCACAGCTGCGGAACCGGAGTCTGAATAAAACACGCGCACCAAACCTTTGGGCGCAATCTCCACTAGTTTTTTAGCCAATTCAATAGCAGGAACATTAGATAGCCCCAAAAAGGTGCTATGAGCAATCTGTCCTAGTTGTTTTTTGAGGGCGCGATCAATTTCGGGCACCGCGTGGCCGTGAACGTTGCACCAGAGCGAGGAAACCCCATCCAAATACCGGCGGCCCTCGGTATCAATCAAATAATTTCCACGGCCCTTTTCGATAATGACAATGTCATCCTTGCACCAATCCTTCATTTGAGTGAAAGGGTGCCAGACGTAGGCTTTATCCCATTGTTGAAGTTTTTTGGTATGGTTCATTTTAATTTTTCCGGAACGCGTTGATCAGCTGCTCCAAGTGCGACTTTTCATGAAATGCGCAAATTGAAAGCCGAATAAGATCCTTGCCCTTCGGGACGGTCGGCGGACGGATCACCGGCGCAAAAATTCCTTTCTTCTTAAGCATCTCGCTCATCTGAATTGCTTTTGTCGTATCGCCTATTATTACGGGAATCACAGGACCTTCTGAATCACCCAAATCATAACCCTGAGACTTGAGCGCCTTTCGAGCAATTGAAATATTATCCCAAAGTTTTTTTCGCAGGTTTGGTTTTTTTTGAATCTGATCAATGGCGGCGAGTGCTGCGGCCGATGCGGCAGGTGACGGCCCTGTCGTATAAATAAACGTTCGGGCTTTATTGATTAAATATTCTCTGAGCGCCCGCGAACCCGCAACATAACCCCCAACACTTCCGATTGCCTTGCTCAAAGTTCCCATCACGACAGGTATTTTTCCTTGCAGATCAAAATGCTCGGCAAGACCCGCTCCCGTCTTCCCGTAAACGCCCATCGAATGCGCCTCATCAACCATGAGCCACGCGCCGTGCTTTTCGCAAACTTTTAAAAGGCGGTCTAAGGGCGCCACGTCGCCATCCATGCTGAAATAAGCGTCGGTTGCCACAAGCTTTCTTTTGAATTCAGCGCCACGCGCAAGCACCCGGTCTAAATCTTCGGCATCCCGATGCGAATAGACCCAAAGTTTGGCGCCGGATAAACGTGCTCCATCGATGAGACTAGCGTGATTCGCGCGGTCCGCGACGATCAAATCGCCACTCCCCACGAGCGCGCTTATGGCTCCCAAATTTGCCAAATACCCTGAAGAAAAAATGAGCGCTGATTCTTCATTTTTAAATTTTGCTATTTTTTCTTCAAGCGCCTGGTGAACAGCAAGATTTCCGGAAATAAGGCGTGAAGCACCGCTACCGGCTCCCCACTCTTGAATGGATTTTTGTGCGGCTAATTTAACAGAGCTGTCAAATGACAAGCCCAAATAATTATTCGATGCTAAATTGAGGTATCGCTTTTTCTCAATAAAAAGCGTCGGCCCATTTGAAGCTTCGGCCAGAACCAAATGGCGAAAAAGATTTTTTTCTTTAAGCGCCTTTAATTCTTCAAACTCCCACTTCATTTTTGGAGGGTACTGTGAACCCCAAGTCCTTCAGCATTTGAATGTCTTGTTTAGGGTTGCGTCCCATCGTGGTGAGATAATTCCCGATAATCAAACCGTTAGCACCCGCCAAAAGCGACAGAGATTGTAAATCGCGCAAGTTCACTTCACGGCCCCCGGAAACTTTAATCGTGCTCTTCGGTAAAATCATCCGGTAGAGAGCGATGTACTTAATAATTTCCATAGGCTCAAGCGCCTGCCGGTTGCCCGCAGGCAAGGATTCGGCAATGGGCGTTCCTGGGCGTGGATTTAGAATATTAATAGGCACACAATCCGCTTTAAGAGCCTTTAATTCAAACGCCAAATCAATCCGGTCCTTCGGAGACTCACCCATTCCCAAAATTCCACCCGAACACGGGTGGATGCCGTAGTGCTGGACCATTTGAACATGGCTTGCGCGCTGCTCGTGTGTATGCGTCGAACAAACATGCTCAAAATAACCTTTGGATGCTTCTAGGTTGTGATTATTCCGATAAAGCCCCGCCTCTTTTAATTTTTTGGCTTGCTCAGGCGTAAAAAAACCGAGCGAGCAGTCAGCGAGCATTTTCGTTTCAGTGGAAATACGCCGCACTGCTTCAAGCACTACCTCAAATTCTTTCTCGTTCGTTGCTCCCCATCCGCTTGAAACAAGACAAAATTCACTTGCGCCCATCTCTTCTGCCGCCTTCGCCTGACGCATAATCTCATCCACGCTGATTTGCGGATAGACGGGGCTTTCTGTCCTGTAGTGACCGGACTGAGAACAAAACTTGCAATCCTCACTACAGTTTCCGCTTTTAATATTTGAGAGCGCGCAAGCCTCAACGTGATTTCCAACCATTTTTTCACGGATCTCATTTGCAGCCGCTACAAGATAAGGAATTTCTGATCCGGAGCACTCGGTCAGACGCATTGCTTCTTCGCGCGAAATTTCTCCACCATTCAAAACTTTACTCCGAACACTTAAAATCAGATCCAACATTGTCAACCTCTCAAGTTTTTTTAGTTAACGATCAAGTCAAAAAAATTTACGGCGTTGGCGTTGCGGGTGGCGGTATTTCGGGAGCGCTTCCCTTTTTTTGCTCGCGGTATTGCCTCATATAATCCCGCATGTAATTCCGATACTCTTCCTGATGATTCTGGCGATACGATTTAATTTTATCCGGATTTTTTTCACGCCACTGCTTCGAGCGACGACGCTGCGTCTCCAGCCAAACCATCCCCTTAGATTCGTCGTATTTAAAATAATTGGGATTTTTCTGTCTCCAAGCGGCCATGCTTTCTAGTTGGCGCTTGCGCTGACAATCAACACCAGAGCAGATCTTTTGACGCGGAGAATATTTATTCGGAGTGAATTCAGCCTGACAATAAATGCAATGACGCGGCGCGGTCATCGGGATCAAACGCTTATGAAGTAATTTTGAGCGACAAGTGCCGCCGCTCCCAGCGACACACCGTTTTCGCCTAAATGAGACGGGATGATTCTCAGTTTTTCGGAAGCTTCCGGTATGGCGGCTTGGCGAACCATATCCCGAACCGAATCTAAAAACATGGCGCCAGCCATTTCAATGCCGCCGCCAACAATAATGAGTTCAGGATTAAAAAGGTTCACGAGAAATGCTGCCTTACGCCCAAGCCGAGATCCGGCATCTTTCAGAATGGAGGTGGCAAGAGAATCGCCCAGCTCCGAAGCCCTAGCCACTGTCATTATGGTAACCTTCTTCACATCCCCCTTAACAAGATCATATATTTTAGAATTTGGATTTTCTTTGTGCGCATTTTGAGCATTCTTTGCAATGCCCAAATCCAAGCTCCACAAGCCGGATTTATAAGAATCAAGCACCATACCTCGAGGATCTTCGTGAGCGTCAAAAAGCCATTCACCAGCGCATCCGTTGGCGCCACGGTAAATTTGCCCGTTAATCATCACGCCGCAACCACTGCCGGAGTACAAATAAATGGCATGCTGAACACCGAGGCCCGTACCAAACCACTCTTCGCCAAAAACAGCCGCATTAGCGTCGTTGTCGACAAAAGTGGGAATGCCAAATTTTTCTTCAAAAATACCGTGAATCGAAACAAAAATAGAAAGGTCTTCATCGAGGAGCCCAATCGGCCATCTCACAGTACTCGTCTCACGATTAAAAATACCAGGAATTCCAATACCAATTCCGTGAACTTTTCCGGTGTCGACTTTGGACTTATCGATGAGTTCGGTGACGAGATTTACAAGCGAGCGAACCAAAGCTTCTCCAGACTCAAGCGGTCTATCCTTTTTAACGCTAAAAATAATTTCGCCCTTTAAATTACAAAGAACGGCGATCATGTCCACAATATTAAGACCTACGCCGATTAAAAAAACGGAGGAAGGGTTTAAATCGACCAGCGTTGGTTTACGGCCGCCACTCGAAACGTCAATCCCCACTTCTTTAATCACGCCTTTTTTGATGTATTGATCGACGTAACTTGTAACCGTAACGATGTTTAATCCGATCAGCCTTGAAATTTCAGCGCGGGCAATAGGACCTTTCTTGCGAATGGTGTCTAAAATCTGGAGATTTTTTTTCTCGTGATCATTAAGTTCAATTTGATCAAGTAAGCGTCGTTTGGATAGACTCGCCATGGTTATATCTCCGCGAAAAGTTCCTGAGTGACGAGACAAACAGCGCCGTAGGCCACTGCATCTTCACCCAGGCGAGACAAAATTATTTTAACGATTCCAGCAGATTCTTCCATGACCACTTGTTTCACAACACGGCGCACGGCGTTCAAAGCAATCTCTCCCCCGCGCTCGACTCCGCCACCCAGCACAATCACTTCAGGATTAAAAAAGTTGGTGAGATACGCGACTTTTAAACCCAACCGGAGGCCGGACTCTTCGACAAGCGATACGGCCAAAGGATCAGCTTTTTTGGCAGCCTCATAAACGTGTTCGGCGTCCACTTTTTCAATATTTTTTCCGGCGAGATCTAAAATTTTAGACTTCGCGTCTTTCTTAAGAGCCTCTCTCGCACGGCGACCAATTCCCAGATCAAGCCCTTCGGAACGAAAAAAACTAGAGTTGAATACCCACGGCTCTAGATTCAGCCCTTCGGTGTTCTCAAAATTAAGCTGGATTTCACCCGCGCTCCAGCTAGAGCCCCAAAAAAGATCGTTGTTGGCGATGACACCGCTTCCCACATCCGAATAAAAATAAAGCACGTTTTCATCGTCAATTCTGAGGCTCAACTTCTTTTCGGCAAGAGCCGCGAGGCTCGCATCATTACCCACCGAAACTGGAACTCTAAATTCCTTTTCGAGCACGCCTTTGGCGGTGGCGTAACTTCCGACCGTTTTTCCGCGCAGAGGATCGGTGTCGCGAATGGTTCCAGCACCCTTGTCGATAACCCCGGAAACCCCTAAGCCAATCCCCTTAATTTTTTCAATCGGAACACCTGATTCTTGAATCACGCGTTTGACAAGCTTCACCGCCTCGGTGATCACGACTTCCATATGCCCTTCAGGGCGTTTCACTTTGATTTTATGTAAAATCGTCGGATTTAAATTGGTGACAATGACAAGAATGTGAGTGGGTCCAATTTCCACACCCACCATATTTCCCCAATCAGCATTTAGTTCAATCAGTTCCGGTCGACGGCCGCCACTCGAAATATCTAGCCCCTTCTCCACGACCAGCTTTTGGTCGATGTAATGCTCGACGTAATTGGAAACGGTAACGATATTAAAATGAGTGATTCGGGAAATATCTGTTTTTGCGATCGGGCCATTACGGCGGATCACATCCAGTAGAATAATATTTTTACGTTCGCGGTCGGTCAGGTAATCGCTTTTGTAGAGAGCTCTATAGGCCATAGACGGGGATTATAGCGGAAGTTAGGCGAATAAAGAAGTAAAAAAATTTATAAAGCATCTTTTAATCCTTATTAAGCAAAAGCATGTGAATTTTTTCTTCTATTAAAGGAAATAAGCGCCTCGCAAGCCAAGCAAAGAAAAGTCCGGCTAGCCAGCCGAATAAAACGTCGGTCGGATAGTGCATTCCCTGATAAATCCGCAAAACTCCGCCTAGCACAATTAGCGTCACCCAAACCGGGCTTCTTTTGTCTCTAGAAAAGAGAATGATAAGTCCGCCAACAGAAGCATATAAAGCCGCATGCCCGGAAGGAAACGAGCTTCCCTGCCCGCTTCCAATCAGATAAGCGCCTGGTAGTAAAACGTCTGGCCTTGGACGCCCAATAAGGTGCTTGGCTATAAAAATGAACGCGCAGGTTAGAACAACACTCAAAAAAAGACCAATCGATAAATTAAGCGCTGCCTTATCTTTTTGAATGATTGAATAAATAAATAAAATAGCGATGCCGCTAAAAATAATCTCCTTTTCCCCCATCCATTCAAAAAAAATGGCAACACCGTCGGTCCAGGGAAAATGCGGCAAGTGATTGATGAGATTAAAAAGAAAAATATCCATTAGAAATAAAAAACCCGCCCTCTCTCAGTGATTGTACTAAGAAAGGGCGGGTTCGTAACCTTAATTTTAAATTAAAGTTTGAATAGCATGTCCGAATACGTAGGAACCGGCCAGTAGCAGGCGGACGTGATCGTTTCGAGCGCATCGATATCGGCACGCAGGTCGCTCATCGCCGGGACCACTTTGTCACGAAACGCTTCAGCGCGCTTCTTGGCTTCGTGAATACCCTGAGCCTTCGCCGTTACCTCTTCCAGATCTGCTAGTTTATTGGACGCAGAATCCAGCAAGCCAGAAACCTTAGACAGCAACTCTTTCTGAACGCTGACCGGAGCCGAAGCGCCCTTCAGATTGCTGATGGAGCTGGCAATATCCCCTGCGTAACGAATGATCACAGGAATGTACTGACGCTTGACCATCTGAATGGATGACTGCGCTTCAATGTTGATGTTCTTGGCGTAAATTTCCAAGTACACTTCGTAGCGAGAATGAATTTCTTCTTTCGAAAGCACCTGGTACTTCGAAAAAAGCTTCTCCGCTTCCGGAGTGGCCATAGCTGCCAAAGCGTCGACGGTGTTGCGAATATTGGGAAGTCCGCGCTTCTTGGCTTCCTTCACCCAATCATCCGAATAACCGTTGCCGTTAAAAATCACTCGGCCGTGCTTGTTAACCGCTTCTTTGATGATAGCAGCGGCTTCCTTGTTGATATCTTTGGCTTTTTCAAGACGCGTGGCGATTTCATCCAGCGCTTCGGCCGCAATCGTATTGAGAACCGTGTTCGGTCCTGCAATCGAGGTCGAAGAAGGCACCATGCGAAACTCGAATTTATTTCCCGTGAACGCAAACGGAGACGTGCGGTTTCTGTCCGTGTTGTCCTTGGGGAGCGCCGGAAGTGAGTCGACTCCGATTGTCAAATAATGCTGACCCTTCGAAGCGGCTTTCTTCCCTTTTCCAAGATCAAACAGGATATCCGTGAGCTCTTCGCCCATGAAAACTGAAATGATCGCGGGAGGAGCTTCGTTGGCTCCCAAACGCAGATCGTTGCCGGTGTTAGCCGCACTCGCGCGAAGCTTCTCGGCGTGACGATCCACTGCAACAATCAGCGCGCTCAAGAAAACGAGAAACTGCTCGTTGTCATGCGGCGTTTTGCCGGGTTCTAAAAGATTGTGTCCATCATCCGTCGCAAGCGACCAGTTATTGTGCTTTCCAGAACCGTTCACTCCTTGGAATGGTTTCTCGTGAAGCAGACAAACTAGACCATGGCGAAGCGCAACCTTTTGCATCGTGTCCATCACAAGCTGATTGTGATCGGTTGCGATGTTCGTGGTCGAGAAAATTGGAGCCATTTCGTACTGAGCTGGCGCCACTTCATTGTGCTTGGTTTTAGCCAAAACACCCATCTTCCAAAGTTCGGTATCCAAATCTTTCATGAAATGAGAGATTTGATCTTTGATGGCTCCAAAGTACTGATCTTCTAGTTCCTGACCTTTAGGGGCCGGTGAACCGAAAAGCGTACGACCAGAGGCAATCAAGTCGAGACGCTGATCATAATATTTCTTAGAGATCAGGAAATATTCTTGCTCAGGACCAACGGTTGCCGTTACGCGGTGAACATGTTTATTTCCAAGAGCGCGCAATACGCGAACGGCTTGCTTGGAAACTGCCTCCATGGAACGCAGAAGCGGGGTTTTCTTATCCAGCGCTTCGCCGGTATAAGAACAAAATGCTGTCGGGATGCAAAGCGTCACATCACCAACCGCATCTTCTTTTAAAAATGCAGGAGAGGTGCAATCCCAAGCCGTGTAACCACGAGCTTCAAAGGTTGCGCGAAGTCCGCCGCTCGGAAAACTTGAAGCATCCGGCTCGCCCTGAATCAGCTGTTTACCGGAAAATTCCATGATCACTCCGCCATCTGCGGTCGGAGCAATAAACGAATCGTGCTTTTCTGCCGTGCGGCCAGTCAGCGGTTGGAACCAATGCGTATAATGCGTAGCGCCCTTTTCAATCGCCCAATCTTTCATGGCGTTGGCGACAACATTTGCAACTTCCAAGCTTAACGTTTTACCTTTATCGATGGTTTCCTTAAGCGCTTTGTAAGTATCCTTAGGGAGTCTTTCTTTCATCACCCGCTCGCTAAAAACATTCGAGGCGAAAATCTTGGTGAGATTTGTCTCTTTGGCTGAATCCTTGGATCCTTGATGACCGTTTGAATTAATCACTCTCGCAACACCCTCCGTAAATGGCATATTATTCTCCTTAAGAATTTTGACGATTAAATTACTCCTTGCCCAAAAAAGAGTCAACCCCTATTTGAAGAAGTATAGCGCAGTGATTTAACGGAAATCTGACAGATTTGTTACAAATATGTTACGGAAATTTGAGGAGCAGACCGACCGGACAATGATCCGAACCCATCACATCCGGCAAAATAGAAGCCTCTTTTAGATTAGGCTTAAGACTCTCTGAAATAAAATGATAATCAATTCTCCACCCCACATTGCGCTCTCGGGCTCGCGTGAACGTATCCCACCAGGTATAATTCGCAGGCTCCTGATTAAAGACCCGGAAGGTGTCGATGAATCCACTCGCCTCGAGACGATCCATCCACTCGCGCTCTATGGGCAAAAATCCAGACGTTTTTTCATTTTCTTTGGGGCGCGCCAAATCAATCGCCTTATGCGCGGTGTTGTAATCTCCGCAGATCACGAGCTTCTTCCCGCTTTTGACGAGTTTTTTAAAATATTTCAAGCACTCGTCGTAAAAATCCATTTTGTACTGCAATCTCACATCATCTCTTTTGCCGTTTGGGAAATAAATATTAAAGAGCGTAAAATCCTTAAACTCCGCCTCGAGCACCCGGCCCTCGTCATCAAATTTAGGAATATCAAATCCGCGCTTCACGCTAAGCGGTTTTTCTTTGGTATAAATTAATACACCGCTGTAACCCGGGCGCTTCGCGGAGTGAATCAACACTTCGTAGCCGGGTACGTTTAACGCTTCGGCGGGAATCTGTTCCGGCATCGCCTTTATTTCCTGAAGACACAGCATGTCCGGCGATTCTTTCCGGAGCCAATCGAGGAACCCCTTTTTAATGACGGCGCGAATGCCGTTCACATTCCAACAGAGGATTTTGACCGTCTTAGGCAAAGAGCTCTCGTTCCAACTCTTTATACGAGCGAACCGCATTGAACTGAGGATAATCTTTAAGAATTGTTACCGGCGGATTAAACAAAACACCTCTTTCGGCAGCCCCGAGCATAGTGAGATCGTTGTACGAATCCCCTGCTGCCGCCACTTTAAATCCGATAGACTGCAGCGCCTTCACCGCTTTTTCTTTTCCGTTTTGCTGACGCAGGCGGTAGCCGGAAATAAATCCTTTGGCGTCCACCGATAAAAAATTGCAAAAAAGCGTAGGCAGTCCAAGCTGTTTCATGAGAGGAGCTGCAAATTCATAAAACGTGTCTGACAAAATAATCACCTGCCGCCGCGCACGCAACCCATCTAAAAATTTCTTGGCACCCGGCAAAGGCTTAATTGTGGAGATAACTTTTTGGATATCCGCGAGCTTAATTTTATTTTCTTTTAAAATTTGAATCCGGCGCTTCATGAGAACGTCGTAATCGGGAATGTCGCGAGTAGTGAGTCGCAACTCTTTGATTTTCGTTTTTTCGGAAACCTTGATCCAAATCTCCGGAACGAGCACGCCTTCTAAATCTAAACAGATAATCATTTAAAAATTATAGCACACTAGTGTTGGATTTTTTGGGTGATCTCGTTTTCAACCTGGTAGGAATGCTTCTCGAACTTCGAAAAAATTTCGTACGCGCATGGCACCACAAAAAGCGTAAGGATCGTCGACACCGTCACGCCTCCCACCACCGACACCGCCATCGGCGTAATGGTTTCAGAACCTGCGCCAATCGCAAATGCCGCCGGAAGTGCGGCCGCCACGGTCGCAACCGACGTCATTAAAATGGGTCTTAAGCGGATCGGGCATGCGTCCAGTAGCGCCTTGCGCACGTCCATCCCCTGCCGTCTTCGCTCATTGGTAAAATCAACCAGCAAAATGGAATTCTTTTTCACAATGCCCATCAGTAAAATCAAACCGATCATGCTGTAGAGATTTAGCGAATTCCCGCTGAAATATAGCGCCACAAAAGCACCCGTCACGCTAAACGGCAGCGCCAAAAGCACAGTCACCGGGTGCAGAAAACTATTAAATTGCGTCGCCAAAACCATATACGCCACAAAAATTCCGAGGATCAGCGCAAAAACCATACTCTGATTGGATTCTTTAAGCGCTTGGGAGCCTCCCGAAAAAACCATGTGATAGTCTCCTGGCAAAACTTTCTTTCCGATTTTCACCGTCGCGTCCAGCGCTTCCTGTTGAGATTTTCCGGTTGCGGGGTTTGCATATATGCTAATGGCTCTCTCGCGGTTTTTCCGCGTAATCGAAAAAAGCGTTGGCTTCACTTCCGACGTCACCAAATTCGACAGCGGCACGAGCTCCCCTTGTTGATTGCGCACCCAAATTTTATCAATGTCTTTCGGGTCCGCGCGATCTACATCCGCCAGACGAACGCGCACATCGTAGCGCTTTCCGTTGTTGGTAAATTTCCCGTTACGGATTCCGCCGATCGTTGCATTAATCGTATCAGCAATCGAGGATACGCTAACTCCCTGGCTCGCGGCCTTTTCACGGTCCGGATGAATTTGAAGCTCCGGCATCCCCAATTGATAGTCGGTATCAATGTCAGTCATAAGGCCCGTCGCCTTCATCTCTTTCATGATAGCGTCGCCATACTCGCCAAGTTTCCGCCAGTCCGGGCCGCGTATCGTGAACTCAACCGGAAATCCACGCTGGGCCGTAAATCCCGAGAGGGACAAATCCTGCATGATTGCGCGCTGTACATTGGGCAAAGCGCTCAAGTTTTTGCGCACCTCTTGCATGAACTCCAACTGTGTTTCATGGTGGCCTTTGACCATAGGCCGTTCTTTCCGCGGCTTCATCGTCACAAATAAAAATCCGGTATTAACTTGCCCTCCGCCAAACCCACCGACCGCCGCATAGTAACTTTCCACTTCCGACTGTTTCATCAAATACGCTTCGGCTAATTTAAACACCTCATCGGTTTTTTCAATGGATGACCCCAGCGGCAACTTGATGCGCGCCATAAACCGGCTCTGGTCCTGCGACGGCACAAATTCTTTCTTCAGAAGCGCTGTGAGCCCCAGCGACGACACAAAAATGAGCGTCGAAAGTGCGAGCACCACTTTACGGTGATTTAAACAAAACAACAGCATCGAACGGTACCCTTCGGTCAAACGCTTGAGCTGCCCATCAACCCAATGCCCCAATTTGGTGTTGTGTCCCACATCCAAAAACTGCGAGCATCGCATCGGCGCAATCGTGAGCGCCTCCAAAAGCGAAAAAAGCACCGCTACCGAAATCGTGACGCCAAATTGGAAGAAAAATTTCCCAATCGTGCCCTCCATAAAAATCACCGGTA
Source organism: uncultured Planctomycetia bacterium (assembly GCA_964606485.1). Lineage (GTDB taxonomy): Bacteria > Omnitrophota > Gorgyraeia > 2-02-FULL-51-18 > 2-02-FULL-51-18 > CAZSGP01. The sequence continues at coordinate 374,868 of CAZSGP010000003.1, forward strand.
TAAAAATCGCTAAAATCGCAATCGACGCCGCGAGTGCTGCAAACGTAATTTCCCGCGCGCCTTTAATGGCGGCCTCCACGCGTCCCATCCCCTGCTCCTGGTAGCGGGAAATATTTTCCAAAACCATGATGGCGTCGTCGACGACAATTCCAATCACAAGAGACAGTCCCAGCATCGTAAACGTATTAATCGTAAAACCCATCAAATGAATCACAAAAAATGTCCCTAAAATCGACGTGGGGATTGCAAGTAGCACGTTCACCGTCGCGCTCCATGAACCTAAGAAAAAGAAGCAGACAAGCGACGTCAATACCACCGACAAAATTAAATTAAATGTAAGCTCGTGCACCGACGCTTTAATGAATTGCGTGGTGTCAAACACCGGCTTTAAAATCATTTTCTCCGGCAAGCGGTCTTTTAATTGCTTCACTTTATTCAAAACGCCGCCCGCAACGGCCACCGCATTTGTTCCGCGCTGTTTCACTATCCCTAAACCAATGGCCGTATTTCCCCAGCTTCTAGAAATGCGCCGGATGTCTGCAAGCCCGTCTTCAATTCGGCCCACGTCAGACAGTTTTATGGTTTTCCAAATCGGTCCGCCACGCACACGCTCCGGGATAATAATATTTTCAAATTCCTTCGCCGTCAGCGCTTCGCCGTACACGCGCACGTTCATTTCCTGCGCGCCGGTGTCAATGTAACCCGCCGGCTTGTCCGCGTGTTGAGAGCTAATCGAGCGCAAAACGTCTTCCACGGTCAGTTCGTTCGCTTTTAGCTTGGTCGAGTCAAGCCACACGCGCAAATTCGGATCCACATACCCACCCAACCTCACTTCGCCCACACCTGCCACCGACGTAAATTCGTCTTTTAAATTTTCGCTCACATAGTGCGTCAAATCCTTGAGTGACCGCTCACCCGACAGTGCTAGCCACATAATGGGCTGATCTTCTGGATTCGTCTTCGTGACAACTGGCGGGTCAATGTCTTTGGGTAGATTTCTTTGGGCTTGTGAAATTTTTGTTTGTACGTCTTGAAGGGCTGCGTCAATGTTGCGGTTAATATTAAACTCGATTGTTACCTGAGCGTTTCCTTGGCTTGAGACCGAGGTGACTTCTTTAATGCCTTCCACGCTCATCACCGCGTCTTCCAGAAAATCCGTGACTTCGGTTTCCATCACTTCAGGAGCGGCGCCCTCCCATGAAACCGATACCGTCACCACTGGAAAATCAATGTCCGGCAACTGACTGACGCCTAAGCGGGTAAACCCAATCCATCCAAACACAAAAATTCCGATCATGAGCATCCACGCAAAAACCGGGTTTTTTATCGAAAGATCGGAAAGCGTCATTTATTTTTTTCCTTGTCCCACAACTGACCACTCATGACTTTCAATCTCCAGTAGTCTTTAAACATTTCATACCGCGCACCGGTGTAGCGGCGTTTCACTTCTTGAAATTTTCTAAGCGCGTCCAGCACGTCCAAATTATTCACTAAGCTCGAACGGTATTCGTCCATTTGAGATTTCATGTCCTGCTCAGCCGCATCTGCCGCCTGTGCCAGCGCCGCTTCGCTTCGAATGGACGAATAAAAATTTTCGAACGCATCTTGAATTTCTCTCTGTGCTTCGCGCTTCGTCTTCGAAAGCTCTAAATACGCCTGCTGTTTCAGCGCCGCGGCAACTTTCACATCTCCCACCGTTTGCATGCCGTCAAAAATGGGCACGTTCAGCGTCAGTGTCGTGTCCCAGTCTATTCCCGACTGAAATCCCACGCGTTTCGTGTACAAGTTTGCGTCGAGGCTGGCACTCGGCAAAAATCCCGCCCTCGCCACAATCACATTTTTTTCCGCCAAATGAAATGCTTCTTCCACCGCCTTTACATCCGAACGTTGGTCGTATCCGGTTATATAAGAAGTCACATCTTGTCCGTCCTTTGAGTACATCTCGGAACTTCCGTCCTCAAGCTCTTCGGTAAGCGGCCGACCAATGTAAAACTCAAACAACGACTGCGCAATTTTTTTAGCGCGCTCCGCTTCTATACGGTCTGCCTCCACAAGCTTCATGTCGGCAATTGCGCTCTGCACTTCACTCGAACGCGAACGACCTGAATTCACCCGCTCTTTTAATTCCCCAATCCGGTCTTCCATCGCCTTGTGAATCGCGTCCAAAACTTCCAAATTTTTTTGAGTCTGCAAAAGCGTGTAGTAAGAATCTGACACGTCCACCCACAAAAGCTCTTCCGCTCTCTGCCTTTCAAAACGTCTTTGCGCTTTTAGCGCGCCCGCTCCCGCAATCGCCGCAAATTCTTTAAATCCTGAAAAAAGTGGCTGGCTGATGGTGAATTTATTTAAGGGCGTCGTCCGTCTTAATGAATTTCCCGTGAGCGAAGAGCTCCCGCTGGAGGAGGAATTTTTTTCTACGTCCTGCTCCATGCGCGTCATCACAAATTCCACGTCCGGCATCAGCACGTTCATGGCCTGGTAAAAATGCCCCTGCGCTTCTTCGACAATTTCTTTCTTTTGGCCGATGGTTTCACTCACCTTCAAAGCGGATTGATACGCTTGTTCCAATGTCAGCGTTTCCTGAGCGAATAGTGGAGTCGCAATAAATGAGATTGTTAAAAAAATAAATGTTATCTTGTTTTTCATACTTTCTTCCGCGCTTTCACAAATTCAAACAGAACCGGCAGGAACGAAACGAAGATCACGACAATTACAACCCAATGAAAATGCTTTTCAATATTCGGAACCGTCTTTCCCAAAAAGTACCCGATCGATGTCATGCTCAAAACCCAGACCACTCCCCCGATCACATTGAACGATAAAAATTTTCCGTAGCTCATCTGCCCCACGCCGGCCACCGTCGGTGCGAAGGTCCTTACAATCGGAACAAAACGAGCAAGAATAATCGTCTTTCCGCCGTAGCGCTCAAAAAAATGCCGCGTACGTTCCACATGTTTCTTGTGAAAGAAAAAAGAATCTTCTTTATTAAAAATTTTCGGCCCCAAAAAGCGCCCGATCATATAGCCCACGCTATCCCCTACAATCGCCGCGGCGATGAGAAGCACGTTGAGCCAAACAATGTCCAAGTGCCCTTGCGACGCCACAAGCCCTGCGGTCACGAGTAGCGAGTCTCCAGGCAGAAAAAATCCCGCCAAAAGCCCCGTTTCACAGAAAACAATGATCGTGATCACGGTGTACCCGCCCCAGGCGACGAGTTGATCTAAATGGTGGAGCTTAGAAAAAAATTCGGAGAGAAATTCCACTAAAAATTCATTGCAAGGCCGGCACTGCTGGACCAGCCGGTGTATTCGAGCGCAGGATTATTGCAATTGTTTTGCTTATAGAGATAATTAACGTAAACCGATAGCGTTTTGTTCAGTTCGATTGTCATTGTCCCGCCTACATAATAAAAATCGTGCTCTTCTGTTCTTGATGACGTGGTTTCGAAAACCCGCGAATCATATTTTTTAAAATCGTATCCTGTGTATCCTACCACCGAAAGCCCTTTATAAATTTTTTGATATGCAAAACCGCTCAACTTCCAACCTTCGTAATCGTTGTAATCATTAAAAAGATCATTGGCATCGTTTGACTTCCATCCGGCCGTCAATCCCATAAAGGTGTTCTGCCCGGGAACAAATCTCAAACTTTCTCCTGCTTCATAGTAGTAATCTTTCCGGTCTAAATCGGGGTCGTTCAAACCGTTCGCAAATAAAGACGGCAAATACTTAAAATCCTTCATCTCGATCAAGCTGTACGGCAAATGCGCAAGCATTGGCGTCAACACATGAGTGATGGTCGGCTTAAACCGGTAACTAAAATAAGTTAATCCATGATTGGTCGGATAATCCACCACCGAAAACTCCACCGGTAAACGCAGAGCCAAACGATCGGAAATCGTTTCCTCGTCCGCCGCCGTCACCGTCACGATGTTGTAGCGAAAACGTTCGTAGTTTTCGTAATTGACCCAATCATCATAAACTTCCACGGAGATTTTTCCATTGGAGGGAATCAGAGCTAGATCCGGCCGGTCCCATTTAATCGAGCCGTAAGCCGTACTTTCAGAGTAAGCATCCCCGCGGCGACTTGAATCCAAACCCACATTGCTGTCGTATCCATAAGAATTACTGAAACGCATCACCCAGTTTTTAACGGCTCCCGCCGCCTGCTGATCAGCTTGGCGCTTTCGGGACTTGGCGATTTCTTCGTTCACGTACTGGCTAAAGAGAAGTCTTTTCTCAGCTTTTTGTTCTTGGCTTAATTCGGAATTGGCATCAAGTTCGACAGCAAAAGCGCGTGGCGCAATCGCTAGGCCTGTGAGCAGGCAGGAAAAAACAAAAATTAGGTATCGACTAAAAAAAAAGCGCCGTGTCATCCCCAAAATAATAACGGATGATACGGCGCAATGGCAAGTATAAAAGCTGTCTTACGGCCCGCAACCGCCGCCCTGCGGATTCTGCTGGCAATAAATATGATGATTCACGCAGTTCATATCCGCGCACCCAAACGGCAACGTCGTTGTTCCTGGTGGCAGATTAAATTTATTCGGGTCAAATCCAAACGTGCCGGGCGTCACCGTTCCCGTCGCCACCGGCGTTCCTGTTCCCGGAGCCGTTCCATTTAATACTTCGTGCGGAATCACCTTCTCCCCAGGATTATCATTAAACCTTGTCATCGGCGGCGGCTCTTTCATGAGATTGTTTCCACCACGATCCGCTGAATTTGGTCCCTGCGGTCCACCAGGTGTGCCCCCATCGCCGCCAGGTCCGCCTCCGTCGACCTTAGGACGATGATCATCCCCGTCTTTCGGTGGCGCAGTTCCATCGGTTGTGTTGTTTGCAGGGGCTCCGGTGCTTGGAGCAAACGGCCCGCGAAGCACCATGTCTTGCTCCACCGTTTTCACATCCGGCGCAAAACTTTCTCGACCGGCTTCTTTTGCTTCTTTGATGGCAACTTCCATCCCACCGCTTTTTTCGTCCACACGCTTCATTTCATCGGGACTCATTTTTTCAGGCACGCGCGGAGCTTCGGCAATCCCTTTAATCTCTGTCTTCTCGGACTCTTGAATCATGGTCCGATCCATCAATTGTCCCCCTTTATCAAAACTAAAAACTTCTACCGGTGAGGGAGAGTAATTAAAAACCTTCGTTTCCCCGCCGCGATGCTCCGTAAAATACTCCGACCCGCGCACCGCTGCAACCGCTACAGGTGTTTGAATTTCAAAAGTAGTGCCCTTGGGAAGCCGGTGAAGCTTGGCAAAAATATCCCCTTCTTTCATCTTAAGCCCCGTTGGGTAAATGGACTTGATCGTCACGTCCGAATTTTCACCGATGCGTGTAATGTTGTTCCACTGCTTGTCGTAGGCGACGTCCACATAAGAACCCGCTTCGACTTTAAGCTGATCTCCTTCTTTTAAGAGATCCCCTTCTTTTACAGGCTTAGTTTCATTTGCACTGACCACGCTGGCTGTTCCCTGCACCGTCATAATTTCGCAGCGATAGTCTTCTTCCGAAAACGCCTGCGGCAGTCCCATTAAATTAGATAGTAAGATTGCGCCGATCATCAACAAATTGAATTTTTTCATTTCTAGCTCCCCCAAAAATGTCCCTAGTATGAAAGTATACCTAACTATTGATAAAATTCAATAGCTTCAATAATAATTTATAATAATTGTTAATAGTTACATACTTTAAAATCTTATTGATTTATCCTCAAATCTGCGGTAGGCTTATTGCAAATGAAGGGTCTCGGTCAGAAAATCAAAACGCTCCGCAAATTTAAGCGCATGACGCTGGTCGAAGTGTCGCAGAAAACGGGCATTGATCCGGCGACGCTGAGCCGCATGGAAAACGGTCGTATGACCGGCACGGTCGATAGCCACTCCCGGATTGCCGAAGTGTTGGGCATTCGCCTCCCCGATCTCTACGGGGACGTGATTGAGCGCTTAAACCAAGAAAAAGATCAGAAAATCAAACAGAAACTTTCGGGCTTTTCTCATTCTGACGGAGCCATTGCTGAACTCTTAACCACGTCCGTGATGCAGAAAAAAATGATGCCCACCCTGGTAAAGGTCAAGGGTCGTGGCCACACCGAAGGCGAGCAGTACCCCGCTTTTACCGAGCGCTTTGTTTATGTTTTAAAAGGAAAGCTTGAGTGGGCTATCGGAAACGACAAAAGATCACTTAGCGAAGGCGAAAGTCTTTACTTTGACGCCTCCCAATTTCATCGGGGCACCAATTTACTCGCCACCGAAAGCAAATTTCTTTCGGTGATCACCCCCACCTCACTCTAAATAATTATTTTATTTGCGGCGGCCGATTTTTTCGGCGCCAAGCGGATTGTGCTGCAGGAAATTTTTCAGCGGACCGTCAACAGAGCTCTTTGCTCTCTTAAAGCCTTTGAAAATTCGAAAGAGGCCGTCACTAAAAAACCCGTTCGGCGTCGCCGAGCGGGTGATTTGATACAACTTGTGACGTTTTTTCATAGTGCTTTAAAAATACATGATCACGCGGAGAAAATCAAGGGGGATCAGCCCCAGGTCGTCGTGACACCGCACCAAATCACATGCGCGTTGTAATCTCCCCCATCAAGCCCGCCGCCCGAATAAGAATAAAATGAATAGCGAGGCTCAATCGTAATGCGCGAATTCACAACGTATGTAAAACCGGTGGAAGCATTCATCTCTTCAAACTCTGCACCGTATGGCAAACTTGCAGAAGAATAATCTAGAAAATTATCAGCAATGGAACATTGGATAAAATTCGTAAACGTCAATTTTTTTGAGATCAAAATATTCAGCTGATAATACCCGCCGTACACATCGTTGCTGAGCAATGGGGTCTGTGCAGGGCCCGTGTCAAACTGAACGGGCGTTTCAATGGAAGAAGTTCTAAAAAAGAGCCCTCCCTTCCCGCGAACCTTTGAATCAAAATTCATTCCGATGTCCAGCGAGTACGTGTTGGAAATAAAGTTGCTGGTTTGAAAGTTGGATCCGTCAAATACGCTTAAAAAATTGTAGTCTCTTATCCGCAAGCAGTACTTAAACGAAGGGTCAAAAATCCAGAGTCTGCGAATCGCCACCCGCGCTTTAACTTCATGTGTTTGAATGGCCTGCTCATCGATAAAAGCCGACATAATGCTTGAATTAGTTCCATCCTGGATCTGACGGCCTTTTGTGTGATCGTACCCAACGTGATCATCAGAATATTTATACTGACCCGAAAGACTCAAGTTATCCAAAGGAGAAATCTGAAATCCCGGCGCGATAGACCAATCGTTAACACGTGTCCCGGTTGTCCGATTAACAACATGATCTGTTCCAGTCAAACCTTCCGTCAGATCCAATTGAGTCTGCTCCATTTCAAAATCAGTGTAGAGCGCAGTTCTAGGAATCCCTTTGTAGCGAATGGATCCCCCTTCGCCCACTCGAATAAGATCTTGGTGGGTACTGCTCTGCCAAATCTCATCAATTAAGCCATCTGGCGCCACCCCCGCCTCCTCATCATTTGGCGAACGATCAAAGGGGTACCTGGAAGAGCTCTCCCGACCTGATAATTCCGCTCGAACCTTTGCATCCAGCTGCAAATCTTTCAAGGCAATCCACGTTACTCCTCCCGAAAGAATATGCTGGCCCATGGTATTGTTAGCTTCAGCCCCTCGAACCTGACGCGCCTCTCGATAATTGGTTAAATTTCGATTTTCATCGTATTCATACATGTTCTGTTTATCTTCGTTTCCGACAGCAATGAACCGGTACTGCGCGGAAGTGACCACTTTTTTCTTAAGATACGATTTTTCAAGCTTGAGAGCGGTGGTGGCAATTTGGGCTTTTGGATTTTGATACTGGTCACGAATTTTACGAAATGCGGCAAGCTCATTGGGCGTGGAAAGCCAACGCTCCTCCACCATGAAGCTCGTATCGACAAGTTCTAAACTTTGTTCAGCAGACCACTCAGCTCCCCAAACCACGCCGCTTAAGCGGATATTGAATGTGTCAGAGGTTTCGTCCAGATTCTTGTAAGTGGGGCTCACATATCTTGTGAGTCCATTTTCGCGAACTCCCGCCCAAGAAACAAGAGACTTAGAGCCATCCTTTGTGCGGCGCTCGTAGCCGAGCTGAGTCTGAGGTCCGTGCTCACCCAGTTTAAATCCAATCTCGCCTCTCAGATGCTCCACATCCATTTTTAAATCTTGATCCAGATTAATTTTCTGAAACCTGGAAAACTGAGGCAAACGGCCTCCGGCCGTGTCGTAATAGGATCGGAAATTATTCATATCAATTTTGACATACGAATTTTCCCCTGATTGATATTTTGCATGAGCCTGATAATCATTCTCGTTAAAAAGCACACTCCCCTGGCCTTGAAACTGATTATTTTTCCAGGGGCTGTAATTGATGCTCACGTCTTTTAGGCCGCCCGAATAGCCGTCCGTCATCCAATTTTGTTGTTTAAATTTACTGGAGCTCTTATCAACGGTTACGTAGCGACCCGAGTCGGGTATAATTTTTATCTCAGGCACACCACCTTCAACCGCATAGGCCGCGCAAGAAAATGCCACCGTGATAGCGGCCGCTATCAACAGACTAAGGCTTAGTTGGGATTTAGTATTGCAAGTGATCATCAAAATTTGAACCATGAACAGCGGTGTGGCAACCGGCGCTGTAGCAGGCTCCCTTATTCATGTGATCGGTCGGCAAAACGCCGTGACAAGACCAGCAGGGTAAATTTTTATAGTGGCCTTGGTGAACTCTTCCGCCGATATAAGGAAAGTTGGATTGCGTATGGCAATTAAGGCAAAGATTGTTGTCGCGAGCCACGAGCATTTTGTCGTTGATGGATCCATGCACGGCGTGGCAGGTCGGACATCCCTCGCGCACGGCTTCGTGTTCCCACACAAATGGTCCGCGCTGCTCTTTGTGGCATTTAGAGCAAACCTCATTCACGCCTTCTGAGGAGGTCTTGGACCAGGCGGTAACATCGTCTCCGTGAGCGTCGTGACAATCCGCGCAGCTCATCTTCCCTTCAAGCACAGGGTGATGGGAGGGCAAACGAAATTCCATTTCTTTATCGGAGTGACAGCGGAAACAAGCGGATGGGTCTTTGCGCGGATTAGTGATGGCCACGTCTATTCCGCCCCCCTCATCGGCGTGTTTGCTTCCGGGGCCGTGGCACATCTCACAGTCTTGCGCCTTTACATCGCCCTTGCTTATGGAAATGCGCGCATGAGTAGACCGTTTAAATTTTGCGGTGATCTCTTCGTGGCAACCTTCACAGGTATCCATTCCCACGTACTCAGCGCCTTCCTGAGAAACTTTTTCGGCGGCCCGGCTTTCTTTTGAAAAAAATGAAGTCCCTGCAAAAAATACAATCGCCACAACTAGACTGACTCGGAAATAAATTTTCATATTAATTCTGCGCCTCGGCGACTATTTGATTAACTTTTTGTTGGTATTCGTCACCGGATATCCTTTTTTCCTTCCACAGCTGACTCAGCGCGTACACCTTCTTATTTTGTTCGGGCTTCAAGCGACTGGTATCGATTGGCTTTTCAATTGCTTCGCTCGGCTCTGCAGTTTCCTTAGAAAACAAAGTGGGCTTGTCTAAATTCATGACTGCCAGCGCAGCGCTTTTTCGTCCGCTCATAAAACCTTCCGGCAAAATTCTCGCAGGATCCGCATCAAACATTAGATTTCCCGTTATGATCCACGACCCGCTAACTTGGTAGCACAAAAAACGCCCAAAAATGGGCCCCGCTTCATAGTTTAACTGCAGCAAAACAACTTTGACTTTCGCGGAGATGCTAAGCGTGTCGAGCACCTCGTAGCCCACGAAGCCGCCGTACACCGCATGAACCTCTTTAAATAATTCGATCTTTTTTAGAATTTCCGGATCCGACTGATAGGGGCTTTGCGACAACCATTTGCGGATCGCTTGCTCAGGCCCATCCACGGCGTAGGCGTATAAACCGTCGAGCACAATGGAAGGTGTTGAGGTGGCTTGCTGTGAGGATTCCTGGGCTCTAACCACACCCGTCGCTACAACATTTAAAAAAGCCATTAAAAAAAATGCAGCGACAAAACGGGCCATGAATCACCTAGTCCTTTTGAAAAGATTACCGTAATTCAGAGCTAGATTATGTGACTTTGGTCACACTAAGGGTTAGTTTAAGAATGCGATGCCCTTTGCCGCGCGCTTCAAAGAGTCGTCCAGCGCCGCAGTAAGCTTAGCGGCCTTTATCAATTAATCCTTTAATGTTTAACGCTTTTAATTTTATGCCTCGGCGCATCACGCGAATATTTTCAACCACTTTCTTATTCATCACCTTTTTTAGAAAAACGGCTAAATAAATTCTGGCATCGGGCAATTTTATGGTAATCATGCCGCTCTCTCCCTCAACAAAAAGAATGCTCTGAATTGACTAGCGTGTCTACTAGCCTATGATATTTTTAAATCTCAGCGACTCGATGAAGAATTTCCGATATAAAACTCTGATACTTCACCCCGAGCTTTGAGGCTTTTTGTTTCAAATGTTCCAGATCGCTGCGATTAACACGGATATTCAGCACAGCATCTTTTTTCTTGGATTCGATAGCCTGCACAATAGAGGCTAATTCCTTTTGGCTAGCTGGAACAAATTCATGAATAGACCGCTCAATTGCTCGCTCGTCTCTACTAAGCTTTAGGCTTCTCATCTTTCACTTCCTCCCGTATCGTTTCATCAAGCTTCTACTTGGATAAATTGTTTTTAAAAAAATAGCTTCCTCATCTTCGACAAATGGAACCGCCCATAGATAGTTTTTGTATTCATAAACTAAAATACTCTGATGAATGCGATCAGGATGCTTCAAGACTTCCACGAGCTTTGACCGAGTAATTTCTTCAAATGAAACACCTCTCGTTTTCTTGAGGCGCTCGCTTTTCAAGGCATTCCAACGAACTTGCTTCATTTAACCCTACCATTTGTATGCACAAATTGTATATACAATACATGAGTCTGTCAAGTATCGAAAATTGACGCGTTACAGGTGGTTACTTTTTCCGCGTAAATAAAAGATAAATCCCGCCAAAAATAATAAGAAAAAATCCGACGAGTGAGGTGAGCCGCGAGAGCTCCCGCAAGAGGCCGCCGATGTGGAGTTGCATGAAAATCATGTTCATGACGATGCCGATTGGGAGGAGGTAGAGGCCGAGTTTGAAGAGTGAGGGTTTTTTCATTTTTGTTTGAGGTGTCAATTGTCAAGGACTGACACGTTTATTGGCATCCAGATTTATGGCTTTCCAAATAAGCCAACCCACAAAGGATATAAACCCAATAAAATAAAAATAACCGCAATAACTCTTATATTAAAAATAACTTCCTTTTCGGAAGCGGGTTTTAGCCCCTCTTTTGTTACTCGACCAAATAGCTTCTGATAGAATCCAATATTTAAAAAAATCTTCTTTGGAAAAAGAAATACCAAAACTGAAAACCCTATAAAGATAATCGAGAAAATGATTGTCATGCGCTAGGATCTACCATCGTTAAGGTGCGACTCTCTAATCCGACGCTAGTTTTACACATTTCTTATAATCTTAATTTATTGGAACGCTAGACACTATATCAATCGTATCATTTTCCGAAGCAGCTCTCTTTTTGGACTCAATTATGATTTGCTTCGGTAAAATTAGCGGGCTCTTGGTATCGTACAAAACCTGAAAGGATTTATATATTTTCGATCGCGGGTCGAACGTTGTGGTCTTTTTTAAAAGGAACTTTTCAATTGGTAAACGCTCAAACTCGCATGAGATCACTTCCTGGATCTTATTGTTATTTATCATTTCAATTTTCTCTAACAGAGAATTTTGTTTGAAAAATAGTCTTAAGATCGACTGATGCTGAGAATTAAGTACATTTAGAACAATTTCATAATCATTAAAACCTAGCTCTCTCACAACCGTCACATTTTTTGAAATAAAAATTTCATCGAAAAGAAATAAATTCGTTTGCAGGGCATCTCGAATACGGTCCTTGGTATGAATCACCGCTTTAGCCACCATTGCCGTATCCGCTTTAGCCACCATCTCTGGTACGTTATCTGCACGGCTATAAAATTGCATGGGACTAACCCATTTAACCTTAAATTTGACTTGCTGGAGCTGCTTATGGGCAATCGGATCTTTTACGCGGGAAACCATCTCATCAAAAAAGTGCGACTTACATTCAAACTCGGCACCTTTCAAGCCCTGCTCCGATAGATTGTAATATGATGCATTGATCTTAGAAATTTGCTCAGCTGATACCGGGACAAAATTCTTACTATCGTCATGTTTATATGAGCATGAGGACATGAAAATGGAGCAAGCTATGAGGAAAATCGGGAGTTTTATTGAAACCGCCATATTAACCCTTAACATTTGCTACGATCCTATCGGCCTTTTTATGATTTTTGCGTATCAGAAATAGCCCGCTTGAGATGCCAACCGATTAATTTCTATTATTTTTTGGAAGAATATATTTTTTAGCGAAACTATCTTGATTTTCATAAGCCATAATTTCGTCTATCTTTCGCTTATATGCAATTTTGTGCTCTTCGATTCGACCTTGATGAATGAGCGACTTCTCAATAATTATCGAGATGGAAGCAATCATAGTATTTGAATCCAAGAATATACTCGCATGACCCCCAATAAGCTCGGGAAAGATGACTGTTTTAGCAAATTTTCCGTAGTCTAAGATCAGTTGTCCGGGCTCGCCATTATCCAAGTCCATTTTAAGATAGGCTTTTTTAGGAAAACCTAAATTTTTTACATTCGGTACTATAATGCTATATCCGGTTGGCTGATCACTAACTTTGATATCTATTTCATTTACAACTCCCGATGGGAGACGCTCATTCTGTCGAAAACGGAATTTATCGCTTAGATCTATGTTCATTTGACGCGGGGTATTTTTATTTTCGTCACCCTCTATTACATCTGGCTTTTTAGACAGCACAGACTCGTGCGTAAAGGACGTATAGAGCCTATCTTCATCCTGTTTGAGCCCGTCCAGGAGATCATTTTCTGTATAACCGGCTGAACATATACATCCCATAAGCATAATAACTAGGCTAGCGGTAGATAAAAGCTTCCATGCATTAACTTTATTTGTACAATATTTCAAGCAAGTACCTACCATCAATGCATCTCTATTTTTTTAACTTCTGGTTTTTTCTTTTGATTACTCTCTACCGGCCCAACGTAGGTAAAATTACCAATACGGGTAGCCGATAAATCATTACCGTTTTTTTGATTATCTTTTTCAACCTCTTGGGCAAGAATTTTATTTAATTTTTCCCAATCTTTATCTTGCTTGCTGTCAGCCGCCCAGGCCGTAGGTAAAAATATCAAGCTTATCAACATCACCAAAATTATTTTTTTCATATCATACCCTCTTACACTAAATTAACCGTCCTAACGCTACGCCTTACTATCTATAAAAAATGGTTCCCAGATATCCTTTTTTAAAAAGGTAGCCACAATAACCAAAATTTAAACTTGTAAGAATGAGCAATCCAACCACTTTCCCAGTACTGCTGCTTAAATCCATATTGAAGGATTTTGCCAGGATTCCCATTACGACCAAGACGACAACCCAAATTGTCAATGCCGTAAAAAAACTTTTCCATCCTTCGAAAAATCGAATAGCTCCTAACAAGGCGGTGCTCCCAAAAAAGAGAATAAGATTTATAGTTTCGATTATTTCCATACTATCCCCAAATTCTGCACCACACACTTATTTTAATTCAACCACTTAACTCCAACAATTCTTAAACTAGCCTACCTTCTCAGTGGCTTTTCTTAGAGGTCTTAAATAGCCAAATCCCAAGACCCAGAAAAACTAATCCAAGAATTAAGCTTTGAGTTTTGAGCGTGTGGAAACGGATTAAAAAAATGGCTACGGCGAGAAAGTGCATCACGGAAAAAGCTATAAGAAAAAGGCTTAAGACCCGCCTAAAACTAATCAATGAGTTTTATCCAGCCATAACAAATACCTGGGTTGTTTTTAAAAAATGCTCCTGACGCATCCATTTCCGATGGAACACTTTCCTCATCAGGGGTATATTTTAAAATTGCGTGTAATTCATTATCCTGATTGACTAATTTGTTTTCAGTGCCTGTTAATTCTAGAAAGAATGGATCCTTACCTTCGTAATCATTAATCGCAGGTAAATAAGTAAGCAAATAAGTCGTCGAATATTTTAACCTTGCTTCATCGCTCAAGCCATCTCTATCTAATAGCAGCGGCTCATTCAGCCTAATAACATACCCCCAAGATCCAAAAAGGAAACGCCTGACAAAAATCCCATTGAGCGTGGGCAGAAAAAGCTTAATGCCTTTTCTCTGATGAATTTCGTAGTCATAGGAATGTAGGCGAATTTGGACCTTCCTGCCAAGGACGTTATCTGAAAAGTAATTCATGCTATTAATCTACGTTAAGTCATCCAAAAAAGTAAACACAACATTTCGACTATCTATGTAACTCTGTTCTACAAAAATTTGAAGACCACCACCAAGACCGTTATCTCCGGCAGCCCTGCCGACGAAAAGTCGAACGCTGTCATCAAGCTCGACACTCGCCACTTTTGTGGCTTGATTAAACAGATTACCAGTTTCGTCGTATAGATTTAAAAATTGTCGTGCTGTATCGGTTGAATGTGCCCATTGCCCTGTCGTCAAAAACCTCCCCTCCAATGGCGAAGCCGCCCCATCATAAACTCGATACAAGTTCAACCTACCTTGCAGTCCTAACCTAGCTCTCAACTCACCCGCTGTATACGTCTCAAACGCTCCAACTCCGGACTGAACCGATTCAAGAGTATTACCACCAAAAGTTTCAGCGATATCTCCGGAAAGTCGAAACGCAGGATTATTAGCTGCGGCAATTTCAGTAGTTGGACTTATCGATAAAAACCCCGCCTGCCCTAATTCCAGATTAACCGCACGCAAACCTGACGTAATGCCACTAAGAGCTTCACCCACTCGAGGAACAAAACCAATTTCATGAAGAAGTTCTGCACCACCAACTGCATTGCCAACGGTGGAGAGAACACCCAATGCAATTTTTAATGAGCGATCAAAAGCTGAGAGTTGTTGGCCGCTTTGACTATCCACGCCATAAATTCCCTCAAGGAGAGGCGTGTATCCAACAAGATCTCCGACGGTTCCATGAACCGCCCAAAGCATTGCTTCGTTATCCGTGTATCCAAAAAGGGCTGATTTAAAGTAATTATATCGTGCTTGTGTTGCTTGGACCAGTTGAGCCGCTTGATTTTGTGCCAATATGGTTAGCATGTAATTACCAGGTGTCACGAGCGGCAAAACCTGCATCAAGCCTTGCTCCGTTAGCGGGTTAACGTTTCCAAACCCGTACGCCAGTAATCTCCTAGCGGTCTCACTCAGAATTTGCTGAACCGAATAACTCCCGTCATTATTTCTTGAAAGCCTAAACCCCTCTCCACTTTGGAGCTGAGTCGGCAATATTGCGTCGAAGGGATCCATTGGCTGATAGAAAGTATACTCATTAATCGCCCCGGAATTTAACTCCAACCTAAAAATACCGTTATAATTCGATTGAATGGTTCCGCTGTCGACTTGGCCTTGAGCATTAAAATTAATCGCTTGCTGATTGCTCGCTGCTGTTACTTCAAAACGTCTTGCTCCGCTCTGATCCAAGACTTCAATGTTATCTGCAAGGCCATTTGAGATGGTATAAACAGCTACGCTGCCATCACCCAGAGTTTCGGTTTGTCGTCCGGTTAAGAATCCCCAATTTTCTATCTGATCCACTCCAAAGTGTCCGGCAATTTCTTTTCCTGCACCGCTCACACTCGTCACGTCCGTTAAGCTGGAAGTTGTTCCCACACACTCCCCTGTCGACGTACAAAACTGAGCTTCGATCTGTCCGTTCTTCTGAACTTGCTGGTAGTCGTGTCGATCGATCTTGTCCTGGAACCATTCGCCTACGGATCTAAAGAGTTGGCTAGTGATAGGATTTACAGTTCTTAGAATCGACGAGATTGAGTCTTGGGTAAAAATATTCGCCGCATACGTATCAATCGCTTGCGCTAGACCTCTTTGTTGAATAATCGTCGAAAAATCTGTCACTCTTTGAAGATATTGAGCTTGAGAATAAGAATCCGTCCCAGTTCCCCCGAGTCTTGCGACATTGAGGGCCGAGTCTCTGAACCCTTGGTATATTCCTCCAAAAATATCATGGTTGGGTGAAAGAGCTCCTTCTATCGCTCCTGTTATTGCTCTGGATGTGAGAGCTCCAAGAAGCGGATCCATGTTTTGAGTGGCATAGCTGATTCCAAGATTCGTCACCCCACGCAGTAGCCCGTCTTGAACAGACCGAATAATATTTTCTCCAAGAGTCTTTGCTTCGGTGTGAGTGGGGTTAAGGGCGCTTGAGACAGTGGTGGTGAGTAGCGCATTGATTCTAGGATCAAGTCCAATGGATGCTCCCAGTCTATCGATGCCGTAGATCGTTAAGTCTCTTGGGAGATTGGAAGCGATGGTTTGAATAGACCCATTGATGTCTCCGGTCCATGCTCCGTCAAAAAGAGGAGCTGCGGTAAGTGAAATTACCCCTGCAAGTTTAGGGTCTAATCCTGCGTGAACAAGGAGATCTTTTGATCCTGCGACAAGCGTGTTCTTTAGTCCATCAAAGAAGAAGTTTGAGAAGTCCATACCGGTAGCGGTGAAGCTTCCGTGGATGCCGCCTGTCACAAAGCTTGAGATGAGGTTTGAGATTCGAGGGTCTACTCCGAGCGCGTCAAGGCCTTTAGAGACGGCGTAGTTGACACCAATAGTGATGACGTTATGAAAGATTGCCTCTGAGGCAGAGACTTTAAGCGTTCCTGCGGCGACACCTTGAGGAGCTCCTAGAGAGAAGAGACTAGCTAGTCCATGAAAGAGTGTCGTTCCAACGTACTGAATGCCTTGGAAGATTTGGCCTGCGAAGGCTCCGACTTGAGTGAGGAATCCTCCGATGGCTTGGCCTAAGAGAGTCAGAGACTGAGCGATGATGCTGCCGATGCTTGCAAGAATAGCTCCAATACTCGAAAGAATCACGCCTACCGTTGTGGCAATCGAGACGATGGCCCCAATGATGGCAGGAATTAGGAAGAAACAGCCGCCTTTCAGTTGGCGAGCTTCAAAGAAAGACAGAATGTGCGATGTGGGGCTTGTGACTTGCGGAATAACCGTTGATTTTGCAAGGGTGTATCCCTTCCAAGCACTCAGAAACTCACTCTTTGAAAGCGTGTGGACACTTCCGTCGGTTTCAACGAGAGTGACTTGGGTGGAGGTTTGTTGAAATGCAGTATTTGGAAATAAATTAACGCTCGGAGCTTCGAATGAACGGGCGGATTGAATTAAATAAAGATTGAGGTGAAGAAATACGAGGAGAGCTGAGAGAGATTTTTTAAGCGTGGTGATCCTCCTTATTTATTCTTCATACCAAGAAGCGGATGCATCCGAGGAGTAACCCAAACCAGGCCCGAGGTAAGCGGGGGTTGTAATTTGCCATTCTCTATTGCCTTCCAAAGATTGGATAAAAATAGCCGAGCCGCCCGAAGGGACCGGCTTAGAGTAATATATTTTTTTTCCATCTTTCGAGAGGCCAATGTTCAGATAGAAGCCTTGCGCTTCTTTGATGATTTCTATTTTGCCCGTCTCGGTATCAAACTTACCAAGAATTCCGAAACGGTCGTTGAAGTGGGTGCCGTCATTTTGATAATTAGCGTGTATAACCGCATACCTGTTATCAGTAAGCCAACCAGCAATGCCAACGTTATAATTCAGTTTTCTGGTTTCTTGATTTCGAAAATTCTGAATCAAAACAAACGTGTCACCCTCAACCCCGAGCGTTGGCACAACAACATAAGCTGCTTTTTCTCTATTCCGACTGACCTTGATTTGATATACCTCGTAGCCTTTAGGAATCTCATATAATTTTCTTGATTCTCCTGTTTGAAGATTATGGAGTATAACAGTGGCAGTTTTTTTGTCATCCGTCCAACCTTGGGCGTAAACAATATTATCTTCGTCTACCCAGTCTGAAGCATTAGGATAATACTCTGTTTTGACTTGCTGTAAAACATCTCCATTTTCATTTAGGATGTAAAGGGCATTATGCTCGTGAGCAGCGAGGATCTTCTGGCCGCTCGGAGAAAAAAGAGCTTCCGCTATCAAAAGACCCGAACCAAGTTCTTTGATTTGGCCATTCTTAAATAAATAAACCTCGGAGGACGTCTTGCTGGTGGGGTTTCTTTTAGCATCTATAAGCCATTTACCAGAAAATTGAACTGATGAAGAAGCTTCGCTTGAACGAGTTTTGGTCTGTGGTTCCTCCGAAGCATAGCAACCTGATATTGTGAGATTTAAAAAAATAAGTGCTACCGAAAAAAGTTTGCTCATAACTGTCCGATGTAGTTAGTATAGGGCATCACACTGTTAACTCCACCTAGGAGAGCTGAGGAGACGTCGCCAGCACTTAGCGGTTGAGCCACGCCTTCCAATGATTTGGCGACGCTTATCTGTATAGCTTGATTAATAAGAGCACTGTTTGATTGTAAAAGATTGTTAAACGATGGGGCATTGTTATTATTATTTTGAGTCGACAACTGAAGGTCAGTGGTTAGAATGCAAAGGCCCTTCGCTTGATCAACACGCGTTGTTCTAATTCGGACAATATCTTTATCAGAAATAACATCATGCTCATAAGACACACGAACTTTTAATTTAAAATCCGACGTCTGAACTGATGCAAAGATTCCACCGCCGCCTGAGACACTGGCTTGTAGATTGGGTCCATTTACCCGCGTACTCCCCCTAAGGGTAGAAAGATCCATGGATGTACCACCTTCTATTCTTCCGTTTCCACTTAAACCTGCAATAACCTGGAGATTATTAAACAACGTCGCTTTAAGGCCAACGGAGATATCGGTTCCAATCCTATAACCATTGGAGTCTCCAATCACCGCGCGAACCATCTCCCCTTGGTTTAGATTGATGAATCCGAAGAGATCTTGATTGGCGCTTTGTCCATCCATAAACACGTGCCCGTCTTCACGGCTAAATCGAACTTCGCTCTGACCTATCTGCGTAGATTCTGTGCGAACCGATTGGACAAGAGCGAGAAGAGGTTGGCGACCAAAGAATCGCTGCATTTGCACACCATAATCTTTGACCTTATCGAGTGTTTGTTGTGCGTTTATATAGCCCTGCTGTTGTAACTTTTGAAGAATTTGCTCGGGTGTTAAGGGCTGAGGATCAGAAAACTGATCCTGTAGGTTTGGATTTATTTCATTGGCATCAAAAAGCTGGTCAAGTATTGGAGCGGACTGCCTCATGAGATCATTTTTAAAATTAATGAACATTCGAGCAGCGTCAGAGATGCCTGTGAAGCTTATCGCATAATTATTTTGAAGCTGGTCAAAATAAATCCTAGTCCCCCCAAATTCCTGACCAACAACCACTCCATCATGGACAGAGAATGATCTGTTTTGAGCGTCTAGTTGACTTAGGGTTGCATCCACATACTCTCCGAAAGAATTAAACGTATTATACCCTCCCTGAGAATTTGGTGTAACAACCAAAATGGTCTTCCCTGTTGAATCCTTTATTTCGACGTAAGTCTGCTGTCCATTTTGAATGCGTTGGAATTGCTCATGGGAATTAAATGGTGATTGGGCGCGAGCGAGAGATCCCTCTATCATTCCCCAGCTATTGGTATCTTGGACATCCACGCCAGAGCTTGAGATGGATTTGTAGAGGTCTTTGTCTGTTACGCCCAAAAGATGAGTGTCGTTATATTCAATCCCGATGGAGTTATCATCCAGGAGGCTTAAAGATTTAAGCGCTTGATTCCCCCGCTGAATCGTCTGCTCTTTTCCTTGAGCAATTCTTGTTTGAATCGCATTTTGGATACTTCCATAGGTACGGACGATGGATTCAACGGAATCAGCTTGAAAAATATTCGCCGCATAAGTATCGATAGCTTGAGCGAGGCCTCTCTGCTGGATAATCGTCGAAAAATCTGTCACTCTTTGAAGATATTGAGCTTGAGCATAAGAATCATTTCCCGTTCCCCCGAGCCTTGCGACATTGAGGGCTGAATCTCTAAACCCTTGGTAGATTCCTTGGAAAATATCATGGTTTGGTGAAAGAGCTCCTTCAATCGCTCCTGTAATGGCTCTTGAAGTTAACGCTCCAAGAAGCGGATCCATGTTTTGAGTGGCGTAGCTAATTCCAAGATTCGTCACTCCACGCAGCAACCCATCCTGCACCGACCGAATAATATTCTCTCCAAGAGTCTTTGCTTCGGTGTGAGTGGGGTTAAGGGCGCTTGAGACAGTGGTGGTGAGTAGCGCATTGATTCTAGGATCAAGTCCAATGGATGCTCCCAGTCTATCGATGCCGTAGATCGTTAAGTCTCTTGGGAGATTGGAAGCGATGGTTTGAATAGACCCATTGATGTCTCCGGTCCATGCTCCGTCAAAAAGAGGAGCTGCGGTAAGTGAAATTACCCCTGCAAGTTTAGGGTCTAATCCTGCGTGAACAAGGAGATCTTTTGATCCTGCGACAAGCGTGTTCTTTAGTCCATCAAAGAAGAAGTTTGAGAAGTCCATACCGGTAGCGGTGAAGCTTCCGTGGATGCCGCCTGTCACAAAGCTTGAGATGAGGTTTGAGATTCGAGGGTCTACTCCGAGCGCGTCAAGGCCTTTAGAGACGGCGTAGTTGACACCAATAGTGATGACGTTATGAAAGATTGCCTCTGAGGCAGAGACTTTAAGCGTTCCTGCGGCGACACCTTGAGGAGCTCCTAGAGAGAAGAGACTAGCTAGTCCATGAAAGAGTGTCGTTCCAACGTACTGAATGCCTTGGAAGATTTGGCCTGCGAAGGCTCCGACTTGAGTGAGGAATCCTCCGATGGCTTGGGTCAATAAAGTGAGTGACTGGGCGATAATAGCGCCGATACTGGCGATAATCGTTCCAATTGCATAAATAATGGATCCTATTGTTGTGGCAATCGAGACGATGGCTCCAATGATGGCAGGAATCAGGAAGAAACAGCCGCCTTTTAGTTGGCGAGCTTCAAAGAAAGACAGAATGTGCGATGTGGGGCTTGTGACTTGCGGAATAACCGTTGATTTTGCAAGGGTGTATCCCTTCCAAGCACTCAGAAACTCACTCTTTGAAAGCGTGTGGACACTTCCGTCGGTTTCAACGAGAGTGACTTGGGTGGAGGTTTGTTGAAATGCAGTATTTGGAAATAAATTGATCTGTGGGGCTTCGAAGGATTGAGCGGACGAAAGAAGAATTAAATTAAGGTGGAGAAAAACTAGGAGAGCGGAGAGAAATTTTTTCAAAAAATAATTTTACGCAATCCAATCCGCAAATTCATCGGTAGCCCAGGCTCGGGGATGATTTATCGGATATCTTTTATCCCGCTGAGCCGGGGTTAGCCGAGCTTCTCCGGTACCGTCGAGATTCATGACGAATAGTTCGGCGCCCGTAAAAGGGAAATGGTGCCTATGGGAACTAAACACGATCTGTTTACCGTCTGGAGAAAAAACGGGATAACGGTTATGCCATTTGTTTGGGCTAATTGGCCAGTCTTTGCCAGTTCTTACGTCGTATAGACAAATTTGCAGTCCATCGGCAAATTCCCTACCACCACGATAATGCCTGGACGCAAAAACAATATAATTGCCATCAGGAGACCAGGCGGGATCATGTGCGTAATCAAGAATACGCTTCAAACCGGTTCCGTCTGCGTTTACAACGCTGATCGCTCCACCCTCATCAATAGCTATTCTTTTCCCGTCCGAAGATATTCTGAATAATATGATTCTGTTCATTCCCAGCATAGATTCTCGGTCTGTGATCCGCACCTCATTACCGGATTCAATATCATGCCGATAAATATTATCAGCCCCTCCGCCTGAGGGATTTTTATCAACAGCTGCGTAGTAGACAGACTTTCCATCGGGAGACCAAACAACACTTTCAGCGCTCTTCTTTGTTTTGATACGGTATCTAATGGATCCTTCAAGAGCTAGGACGGGCGGGTCTTGATCTTCTTCATTAGTTTCACATAAGATACTTTTCCCATCCGGCGACCATCGAGGCTCTCTGAACTTTCCAAAACCACCGCCAAGCATCCCTTCAAGAGGTTTTAGTCCTTCGGGAGTTGTTTCGGCGAGGCTCCCGCCGTCGGCTATTTTTTTCATTTGTCCGTTTTCTAATACCCAAATCTCGGATGCTGAACCCGAACGATCACTTTGAAAAACAATTTTTCCGGGGACTTTTACTAGAGCATCTGAGTTAGATGTTTTTATGGGCTTAGGTGGCATGGGAGTATCTTTCTTTAGCTGGGAGAATATAAAAACTCCGAGAATAAGTAGAGCGGCTATGCTAAGTAGTGGGAGTATGGAGGATTTCTTCATTGATGTAGTGACGCAGTTCGTTGGGGTCAATTTTATTGTCATGGTTATAGTCGGTTGGGCTGATGCCGAGTGTGCTCAGTAAATCCGAAACCACCCACTCACTGCAGAATCGACTGCTACCATCAGACGATGGGATGTATCCGGGATTTATAATGCCAACTGAGTTAAAATGGATTTCTACGGTTGGGGCCATTGTTACAGTATTAATGTATCGTGACATTGTATCTCGCATAAATTCGCTTGCAACGTTAGCCGCAAGTGGCAACGCCTGCGCCACAATATCCAGAGAATCAGCCTCCCAATCTTCCAAAGAAAGCACTCTTAAATCATTACCGAAGAGAGACTGTTCAACTAGATCTGCGACATAGATTCTACCGTCATTGCCCTGAAACGCAATACCTGAATGATTCACTACAAAAGTCTCATCGCCTATTCTTGTCTGTGCTCGGACAGTATTGTATACAAAGCCTTGTGATGCGTTGTGAACAACGTATATTTGTCCGGGACTTGCCATCATTCGTTGGACCTCTGCGTTTCTGTGATCGGCGATTTCCTGGTTGGTGCGAGCGCCTAGCATTAAATGCGCGTTACTAAAACGCTGTAAGGTCTCTTCCCGCGTAAGAGCCGCGTTTTGAGGAGCGTTTGTTAGTTTGTTCATTAAATTATTTACGGCGTTAGGATCGGCGCCTTCCGTCGGGACATAACTGACTTGCATCTGCCCCGTCTGGCCATCTTCCTGCACTCTAACACTGATACCCTCAAAGTCACCAGTTGCGACACCGAGTGACGCAAACAAATAATCATCGTTTGAATCTAAACCTAGCCGGAAGGGGTTGTTGGTGCTGGGCGCCAAAAGGGGCGCTTCATACATTTCGACGTACCCACCCTTAAGTGTCATGCGGTAGCCTTCGGGAAGTTCGAGATCCAAGTCTCTAAAAATATTAGCATCTTGATCAAACAGCAGTCCCACTGGAGTGGTCGTTGCAATGGTGGTAGCAGTCGCCTGTGGATCTTCTTTGATCTGAGCATTATTGATAGCACCGCGGTCGACTTCTGAGACGACGCTATATCCGCTGCCGGCCTCAACGGCGGATACATTCCCTTCAAGCATGCCGAACTTACCGTTTTGATCAAAGCCGTAGCGGGCGTTGGTTTCCTCGATAGTGATAGTTGTTTGCGTGCCACCATCCAAGAGAATCGTTTTGTCATATCTTCTACCCCACATATCCATTGTTGCCGGATCCAAATAGATATACTCTTGTTTTCCACCAGAGCTAAAGTTTACTTCCGTAACTTGAGTGCCGTTTACTGTTCTAGTCGTTGCTTGGCCTGTTAGGAATTGGGCAATGCCACCATTAGCCCAAATATTTTGAACGGCAGATCCCGTGAATATTTGAGTGGCATTGGCCTCAAGCACGTGGCCTAAGCGCTGCAATAACGTTCCCTGGGACTGAGAGCTTATTGCGGAGCTAAAGTCCATGACTCTCGATAAATACTGGGCTTGCTGGTAACTGTAAGTGGGGCTGTTTGGATCTATTTTGTCGCTACCGAGAGTCAAGAAACTAAGGGTTGCTCTTTGCATCGAATCAAAGATTCCGCGGAGAATATTTCCATTTCGACTGAAAGCACCAAGTATTCCACCTGTAATAGCATTTGCAGTCAATGCGCCAAAGATAGGATCGATATCCATTTTATCTACAGCATAATTAATCGCTAATGCAGTAACCCCTCTCAACAACCCATCCTGCACAGACCGAATAATATTTTCTCCAAGAGTCTTTGCTTCGGTGTGAGTGGGGTTAAGGGCGCTTGAGACAGTGG
>CAZSGP010000004.1:0-306928 GCA_964606485.1 uncultured Planctomycetia bacterium
TTTGGCGGTGTATTCCGGCCCACTTCCCTCAAAACGAAATGCCGGAATTGCCTCTCGAGTAAAATCTTTCAAATAAAATTCTAAAATAATTCCCTTGCCGCTAATAACATGAATATAAGAATTCCCTGGCTCAACCCACGAAACCGCAAACTCTTTAAATGAGGTGGGATTCGCGTCCGCTTCCAAATGAACCTTATCCTCGTCTTTAAGATCGGCCGGTAAATTTCCTTTATACATTCTCTCCGAAAAATTAGCGTTCAGCGTCACTACAACAGCCGGATCACCATGCGTGTGAATAGCCGTTTGACCGCCATTTTCTTTAAAGTAATGGGCAAACACATCGACTTGATACCCTTTTCCGGATGCATTCGACGAAAGATTAATTTTTAAAGGATTGTTGCGGAAATAATCCTTTCCCGGCTCAGGTTTTTTGACGAGCGTTGGAAGTTCCGTGACGAGCCACTCTGTTTCAGGCTGGTTTAAATATTGGCTGACTGCTGAAAGAATATTTTCCTTAAACGCTTTTTGGTCCTCAACGCCCGCAGGAATCCACGTGGTTCCGGGATGAGATTCGCCGTAAGCCAACATTTGAGTGGAGATGAGTTGCGCGATGGCTTCGAGAGGCGAGCCGATAAAATCTTTGGTCGATTCTGTTTGAGGAAGGCGAGCACCCGCTTTTACACCGTCCCAAGAAAAATAGGCTGAAAGAATAGGTCTCTGGAGACCGGCCAGCACAAATCCCAATTTCTCAACTGGTTCGGCGTTCTGCGAAAAATGAGCACGCTTTTCTAGATCAAACCAATTTGCAAGCTGATCGTAAAAACGATCGAGTTCTCCGTCGCTTCTTATATATTTTCGCCGCAGAGCCGGTGTGTCGAATACGCCCCGCACAACCTGCAGCGCTCTGTCGGCCTCTCCCGCTGTAACGATACGGCCGTTGGACAAAACGCCTTTGGCTAAAACACTTTCCAATTCCTGTGAAAGAACGCTCGTTAATTTCGGCACGCTCTTTAAAAATTCGACCGAGTGTTGGATTTGTGCTTCTTTTTTGCCGTTCGGACGAATTTGAGCGGCTGTCACCAACAAACCTTCCAAAATTTGATCGGCTGTTTTTAGGGTCAGAGTCTCCTTCACTGCTCGGGCTTCTGGGTATGCCGAACCACTCAACGAAGACATCGCTGATGTTGATCTTTCTTCTGAAGCAAGGCGCGCCGCCGCGATATCCTTGAAAAATCCTTTTACGGGTTCGCCGTTCAGTCGCGCCGACACTTCCGGAAGACTGCGTTCAAGCAAGGCAAGAATGGCCGCTTTGTCGGAACCCGTTCGCACGGTTACATTGGATGAACCAAGCAATAATTTTTCGTAACGATTCACATTGGTTTCGTGCGTCATAAACGGCGTGACCACGGCGTAGCCAAAACCTTTTTCTTTGAAGAGTTCTTTTAAGTGAGCGGTGTGAAAACCGCCGGTAATCAAAACAACGGGAGATTTGTCCTTGCGAGATTGCTTCGCTTCGCTCGCAATGACATTTCTAACAAACGCTTCATCGCGTTTAAATGACAATTCATAAAACCCGCGCGCGAGCGGCTCAAATCGTTCTAAAAGATCGGTGTATTTCAAAGCGTCTTCGTAGCGTCCAAGCTCGTAAAGCTTTTGGTTGAGAGACGCCATCACCATCACGGGCTGAAACTCAACCCTACGGCTCAGATCGGCGTACTCGCGGTATTCTTTTTGAGTGATTTGAAGTGTAACCAGTTTCTTCAGCAGTTTGAGATACCGGTCTATCTGGTAAAGCTCTAGCCCTTCTTCGCTTAAAGATTGTTCAAAAATTTGAACGTGAAGTGCTTCCAGCTCTTCGGTAAGTTTTCCGACATCCGCCGAGGAAAATTTTTTGACAAGATTCAGATACGCAATCAGATCACTGCGGTCTTCGGAGAGATTTGAAAAATCAACCTTTTCTTCGGCGCTCTTTAAATCCTTTAAAGATGAAATAAACGGATACGCTAATAAATTCACGCCGCTCGTTTTCGCCGCTTTTAAAAGTGCGTCTGTGTAATCCGAAAAAGAACCGCTTCCCTCTTCCGCAGACTTTTGAATGCTTTCTAGTTTGAGCAGTTCGCTAGAATAATTTTTAAGCTTGAGCGAATTGGTTCTATTTTGAATGTTTGATATAAAGTCTAAGATTTCCCCGCGGTGCGCAACTAAATCTGCGTACTGTTTCACGTTGCGGTGGTAAAGCGCCATGTCTTCGACGCCTAGAAGCGAAAAATTAAGCTCCGACGTAAACGACAAGTACTCGGCCCCTGACATTTCGCCGCTTGCCAAATACTTGTTGCCGATTTGCTCACGGCTTTCTTTGGAAAGAAGCGGTCTTAAAAAAGTAAGGGAATCGTCTTTAGAGCCGCCTTCGATGTAAACATTTTTGATCGAATGCTTTTGAATGAGGCTTTCCAGGATTTTCGAAATGTTCTTTTGCGCGGAGGAATTCGTGTGCGCATCTTGAATGTGAATAATGAGCGGGGTCTTGTCGTTTCGAGCGAAGCGAGAAATCTCTTCTACTCTTCCAATGGACGGATCAATTTGAATCTTAGCGGCGAGAGGCGCCGATAAAAAAGAAAGTCCTCCCGGAGCCGCATAGGAAATATCCGACAGCACAAACGCTACGATGAGCGTCGCCGAGATCGTTTTTAGAAAAGAAAGTTGTTTTTTATACTTCATAACCCTTGATCTTTCCTCCCCTTACTAAGGGGAGGTGGCCACCGCCCCGGCACTTCGTGTCCTCCCCTCCTTGGTAAGGAGGGGAAAATTAAAATAATTTTTACGCGTAGTGCTCGGCTTGTTTAGCCAACTGATGGTCCACGATCATTTCATCAATAATCGCTTTAACCACCGGCACCCAAATAGCTTTCTTGACCAGCGTTCCGTTTATATTTTGTTCAAAAACAATGTATTCGTGGCTAAACGCAAGCTTCGAATCTGTCGGGATAATTCCCATGCCATACGCCTGGGCGTAGGACGCGAATAAAATATCCGCCAGCGAGTAAGACGCGTTTGCGGCGTTAATCGGCGCGTCAATTGCCACTACTTTCAACTTCTCCTGCAAGTTCGCGGGCACATTTTGAAATCCGAGTGAGGCTGAGTTCGTTTTAAGCGTCTTGAGATCGGCGGACACGAATAAATTCTTAATGTCCTTGGCTTTCACACCGTTTTTCTCAATCGCCGCAACGATTGAACCCACCACACTGCCGCTCGATGGCACCATCTGAATCTGAACTTGCTCGGTGCTTAAAGTCGTAAGGGCATTTTTCACATCCGGCGACAAATTCACATCCGGCACAAAAATCATGAGCTTCGAACTGCGTTTCAAACGGCTCGTGAGCTTCGTCATAGTCTTCACCGTTTCATTGGAATCTACGAAGCGCCGCGCAATGTCCTGAGGAACGGATAAAATATCCGTGTCCCCTGTTCCCTTGCCGTTTGCTTCGGATTCCATGGCCTTGGAAAGATTTGTCCATGCTTGGGCAGCATCTTTATCTCCAAAAAACCCAAGCGCCGAAAGAAGTCTGTTCTTTGCAGAGAATAGTTTCTGGAAAAACGCAGCAAAGCCTGTTGTCTCGGAAAGCACTTGGCTAGAAAGTGATTTTGCAGGGGTCGCGGCATTTGATAACTCGCGCGCGATTTTTTCCTGCGCCAAACGTTCTCTAACGTCCGTCACGCTCAGATCACCTTTGGTGGTCTCAAGCGCGCGAAGTTTTTCAAGCGAGAGCGGACCTTCAACAACCTGATTCACGTCAAACTCGACTGTTGTGGCATCAAAGGTTGCCGCCTGTGCAGTGCGCGTGGCAAGCAGTTTCACCACGATCACCGAAAGCTGATTCCCTTTAAGATCCCTTTCAAACGCGTAAGTCGCGGATTTGGCTGAACCCAGCGCCAACGCTAAGCGGGACGCGACGACAGACGGCGTTAAATTCTCTGAAACAGACTCCGGAGCCTGCGGCGCTTTCGCATTTAAATCAATCGCCTGTAAGGCAGTCATCGTTTCGCTGGTGTTGGAAAGATTCGGAAGCTTTTCGAAAATTGCACCAATTTGACGAGCGACTTCTTCGGCGTTAACAGATTTTGGCAAGCGCGAATTCGGTAAATTGAATTTGAATTGATACATCGCCTTGTCGCCGTTTTCTGAAATCGCGACATCCGCCGATTGGTTGGCTTTGATCGAAACGTCAATCGTAAACGGCAATGAAATCGTCGTGTTGCCAAGCGGGCGTGAAATCTGCACCGATGCTTTTTCGTTTGAAGCAAGGCGCGTGCCGCTCTTTGGCTCAGCACGCAAAGCAAGATTCCCATCCGGCTGTTCATCTAAAGTGTAACGCTGGCCCGTGAGGCTGCTCGCGCGCTCAATCTGGGCTAGCTCATTAAAAAGAGCTGCCACTTGCTTGGGAGTTTGAGCCTGGCGAGTTCTAATTAGATTAAGAGGTGTATCTCCGTAACGCGCCAAATCCACAACAATTGCACGGCCGTTCCCCAGCGCAAAAGCGCCATCGAGCGCTGTTTTAATTTCGCGCGCTGTCCCTCTAAACTGAGTCGTCGTATTCGACGCGCTGAAACGGGAGCCTTGTGTGGTGTTAGGCACAGAAACTGGCTGAACCTTTACACGAACAAAGTATTGCCCGTAAATCGGATAAGACTTAAATTCTTCGCCGAATTGGCCGATTGAGACCGTGTAAAGAGATCCAGATCTCAGCGCATAATTATTTACGCCTGCGGGAACACCTGGGTTAAATAATTCGCTCACCTTTACAGTTGCGAGTGTTTTCCAGCGTTCGGGTTGATTGGGATATCCAAAATATTGATATTCAATCTTCGTTTCAGCCGACAAGAGAAGTTTTTCAATTAAATGTGAACGAACCACTCTTTGAATTTGAGCTGCGTCCGCATATTGGCCGTTCAGTAAATCTGCGGCGGGAGCTTGGGTGTGATCCGCCAGTCTTGAACCAGCCGTCACAAAATTCGGGTTCGCCGTTTGACGGGTATTGCTGACTTCCAGGTTTTTTAAATAACGGTCCACTCTTACTTTGACTTCGGCTTCGACTTTTTCTTGGTCCGCACCAGGAACTTCAAGCGAGATATTTAAAAGATCAATAAGCCACGGCGCTTTCACTTCGTTTTTCACGTAACGGCTCACAATAATTCGAGCAATCGGAAGCGTTGTGTTTTTGGTGACAGCATTCACACGCTCATCGCGCGCCTCAGCGCGGAGCAAGTTGTATTCTTCATTCAAAACCTCATCAAAAATTTTCTCGGTGAACACCTGTCCGGCTAATTCTCCATCCTGAATCACCGCTTTTTTGTGAAGCCATGACCAAAGGGCGCTCGCACGAATTTCACCGGTTGCCATATCTTCCATGAGGTACAGCACCGATGGATTGTTGAAATCAGACGCCGGCTTAATCGCCGCGGCGGCTTTGCCCACCAAATACGCATTAGCGTATTGCAGGAGAACGCTGGCCACATCGTGAATGCCTTTTTCGGTGAGTTTTCCGTTTGGAATTTCAAAAAGACCCTTTACGTCCTCAGACGTATAGGTTAGAGGTTTGGATTCGCGCATTTGATTCACACGACCCGTACCTTCCAACCCTTTTTTCCAAACTGAGCGGACAATTGGAACCATCTTCCAGTGAGCCACCCACGCGCCACTTGCGCCCGCGTTAAACTCGCGTTGTTTTCCAGCAATGGCCTTTTTCATGGCGCCATCCAGCGTCGCTTTTTTCTGTTCGGGCGTGCCATCGGGAACCACAGGGATCTGCGTTTCCATGCCACCCTCCCACAAAACCCGGTTTCCGTTTAGGTCCGGAGTATTACACGCACGTTCGACACGGCTTTCGTAATGTTTCATGTGGCCGTTCGTCATCGTGATTTCGGCGACATCCGGCTGAATAAATTTCACATCTCCGTGCTTCGCGTCATCGACGGAATTAATGTAATCCCAACGTCCCGTGTTAAACCCGACAAAATGCTTGCCGAGGGCTGCGCGGATTTCCATGAGCTGAAACGCTTCGTCAACTTGCTCGACCAATACAAACACTTTAATCGTTCCGCGCGTGAGACTGAGTTCATCTTCAATGGTATCGAGCACTTCGCGCCACCACACCGCGTCTTCAAAGTTTTGAATTTTGGGCAAGTAGAGAACGGGTTGGTTGCCGCGTTCGGCCAAGGCCTTGTAGGCGTTCGTCACATACAAAACCGCATCAACCATCGAAGCAGGCAATGATTTTCCGTCGTACATTAAATGACGGTCGTCCAAATGAATGCCGCGTGCGCGATAAAGCGGCACGGTGAAATCAAGACGCTTATTCACCCACTCGGTTAAATTCGCTTCGGTCGGCAGTGTGCCGGCGTCATCGGGAGTCAGTTCACCCTTTTTCAAAAGTTCGCGGGCCACATCCACGGCCACTTCTAAAAAGAGCGGGTCGCGTGCCAAACCCAGTTTTAAATTGCGGATATTTTCAAGCGACATGGTCTTGATTTGACCGAGCGCATCTTCGCCGTCGAACATCATGGCATCTGCTCCGGAAAGCAGGGCGTATGCAATCGGACGAATCGAGTCTTTTAATTTTTTAGTGTCAATCGCGCCGGCAACACCTGTTTTAATGGGTTTTGCCGCAGGACCAGTGAGCTGAATCCACTGACGCTGGAGCTTTGCCGGAACGGGAGCGCCTTCGAAACGACCTTCGCGGGCGTCTTGAACCGTGATCGGCGCTTGACCGACGCCCATTGGAATAAGTTCGTTGTCTTTGCGGAACCATTCGATTGATTCCACCGCATCACGTTTAAACGCTTCCAAACGTGATTTTCTTTTCACAAGACGGTCCTCTAAAATGGTACGCCGTTTTCTAACTAACCCTTTCCCTGCCATCTTGTCGAGAATTTGAAGCACCCTCGGAGTGTAGACATCGCTATAAGCAGTCTTCAAATCTCCAAGCTCCGAATCCCGCCGAAAAGTAAATTTGACAGTAAAGCTGGGCGCTTTTTTCATATAAACATCTTTCAAAAATTCGACACCAAAATCAGAAAGTAGCTTCTGAATCTCCGGATCATTTGCTTTCAAACCAGTCAGACTCTCTAAACGCTTGATGTCTACGGTGCTGAATTGAGGAAGAGCAGCTAAATATCCGCGCGTCTCATCCATCGCCGACAAGCGAGAACCCAAAATGCCAGGCGTCACGAGCTCCGCTGTGCGGTTGTAGGCCAATAAATCATCAGCGATGATCTTGTTGCCACGATAGGTCTCCAATGTGATTAAAAGCTCCTCGTCCGTGACGGTACGACCTAAGTTTTTTTCCATCTCGGCTTTGGCTTTTGCGATTTCCGCCGGAGACTTATCCCAATTTTTGGTGGATAAAAACCTCAGCTTGGAAAGTTCCGCTGCTTTTTGCTCAGGTGTCATGGTGTGATAAGCCGTGATCGGGAAATTACGCGCACCGCGCACACCAATCGCCTCAATTTTAATATCGGGTGTGGTTAAACCGGTGGATTGCCACATATTGGTCTCAACTTTCACTGAAATGGCTTTTGATTTTTTTGCCGGTTTGGCGTCCAAAATCTTGGGGAAACGACTACGGCCGCGTTCTGCAATGGCTTGTCGCTCGGCAAGAGACGCGGCTCTTAGTTCGGCAATAAAATTGTCATCTGACTGGCCAGGCTTCTTATACAAGTTGATTACATAGCGCAGTGTATAAAACGCAACGGCATCATTAAACCAATATGAATCGGTCGCTTTAATATTCTGGCCCTTAGCCTTATTGGTCGCAGCAATGGTGGGGTCTTCGGTTAATTGATGAGCTCCGTTGTCGGTCATGACACTCAAACTTCCGCCATTTTGGCCGGGTGTTCGAGGAGAAACCTCCGGTTGAAAATCCAGGCCTTTCTTTAAGAAACGGCCCAGAGTACGTAGCCATACTTTGTCAAACTTGGCCGCGGCGTTGTCGACATTGCGCACAAACCCCCACTTGCGGCCGCTGTCAATCATCCGCAGCAGTTCTCCGCTAGCGACGAGCTGATGAAAATATTCCCCGTGGCCTTGAGGATCCCGCTCTTCGGTCAGAACCAATGCTTCTTTGTTGCCTTTTTCTCTAAATTCCTGCTCAGCCTTTTTTGAAATTTCCATTGCCGCTCGGTAAGCTTCTTCAGAAATTTTTTTGTCGTCGACCATTTTTTGCACCTCGTCAGGCCGCGCAACAAACTTCGGACCCAGCGGCTGGTGGAAAATATGAACCTGTTTGGAATTTAAACCAAAATAGCGGTTATCCCTTAATAACTGGTCATGCTCGGGACGATATTGGTCATTGGACATGAGTCCAATTTCATTATTTCCAACATTGCTCGAAACGCCGGCGCGTTCGGCTTCTTGACCAACCCCTGCAAAAAGGCGCGCCAAATTCCCAGCAAACTCTCCCAAATAAGTCGACGCCTTTCCATCCGGGGTGTGCCCGATAGGAACGCCGGCTTTGGATTGAATGTCATGATCACCAACCAGATGACGCACATCTGCCGGGGCTTCGGCCGTATTCATGCGCGAGCTCGCTCCGGCAATAAGCATGGAAATATAGCCTTCGCCGCGAGCCAA
The DNA here is from genome assembly GCA_964606485.1 of uncultured Planctomycetia bacterium. GTDB lineage: Bacteria > Omnitrophota > Gorgyraeia > 2-02-FULL-51-18 > 2-02-FULL-51-18 > CAZSGP01. The sequence continues at coordinate 8,627 of CAZSGP010000004.1, forward strand.
GGACTGAACGGCCAGCTTTTCAAGCTCTAAGCCTTCCGCATCGGTGATGTCATCGATGTCCTTCACGTCTTCTCTGCGGCTCAAGCGATAAGGCCGCTCAATCGGAGAAGTTTGAAGTTTTTTATCCCAATATTTCTCGGCGGTATCAAGATCTCCGCTCGTTATCTCAACTAAACGCGCACCCGCTTTTTTCTGCTTTTCGTCAGACTTCGTCACCGCCGCTTGAGCAGAGGCTAAAATAGCAATCTGCACGCGAGTCGGAACAGCACTCACGTAATTTAATCCAGCACCTACGAAATCACGAACCGAGGCAGGGTCACCGGCATGATCACCGCACACGCCGATACTCAGATTTGGCTTTACCGCTCGCCCTTCTTCTACCGCCAGTCTCACGAGACGGCGCACAATTTTATGCAGGCGCTTTGTCGGGTCATGCGACAAAATCTTATTCTCGGCATACTTCGGCAAATACGACTTCGCAGCGTCGTCGCGGCTCATGCCGAACGTCATCTGCGTCAAATCGTTTGTGCCAAAAGAGAAAAAGTCAGCGGTCTCTGCGATTTCTCCGGCAGATAACGCCGCTGAAACCATTTCAATCATGGTCCCGATTTCAATTTCAGAGCGCTTGCTAGAAAGATTTTCCTGCGCCAAAACTTGACTCACGACTTCATCAATTTCAGCTTTCACACCTTTATAATTTTCCGTGCCCTTTAATTCCTCGGCCAAGATCACATTCGGAACCATGATTTTAGGCTTCGGATGACCACCCTCTTTCAGACGGTCAACGTAGGCGTGCGCAATGGCTTCGGCCTGCATCTTCATAATCGACGGGTAAAGAATTCCCACGCGAACACCGCGTAAACCGAGCATGGGATTGCTTTCGTGTAATTTTTCGATTTGTTTTTCAATCTCTTCAATAGACGTGCCTAGAATATCGGCAATGGCATTCAAGCGCTCTGCGTAATTTTTATCTTCCTTCTTGGGTAAAAATTCATGAAGCGGCGGGTCCAGTAAGCGAATGGTCACCGGCAAGCCGTCCATTTCTCTAAAAATTCCCTTAAAATCTTCTCTTTGCATCGCACCGATTTGAGCGAGTAGCTTCGCGTGAACCTCGTCTTGCTTTTCGCCGTGTAAAAATAGCGCTTGGAGCGGAATGAGTTTCTCCGCTTCTTTAAACATATGCTCAGAACGATCGAGACCAATTCCTTGCGCTCCCATAAAACGTGCCGCGCGCGCCTGCTCGGGCGTATCCGCATTGGCCCAGACTTCCGTTGTGCGAATTTCATTGGCCCACTGAATGAGTTTCGAATAGTTGTGATAAAGCTCCGACGCATCCGCCTTACTTTTTGCGACAGTATGCTCAGTATCATTTTTTGCTTTTAGTAGATTTTGCTGAATTTCGGCAATTTCCGAAGGAATGGTTGGAACCTGGCCTTTGTAAACATTGCCGGTCCCGCCGTCAAAAGTAATCCATTCCCCTTTACGGATCACAACGCCGTTTACGGTCAGGGTTTCGTGTTCATAATCAATGTCCAAAGCTCCCGCTCCAACAACCGCAGGCTTACCTTCGCTTTTTGCAACCACTGCCGCGTGTGACGTGGCGCCTCCGGTAGACGTTAAAATCCCAACGGCCGCGAGCATACCCGCTAAATCATCAGGAGAAGTTTCTTTGCGAACCAAAATCACTTTTTGACCAAGTTTCGCCATGGCTTGAGCGTCTTTGGCATTGAACACCACAACGCCGCGCGCAGCACCACTAGAAGCCGCCACTCCGGTCGCTAAATGCGTAAATTGCAGAGCAGCAACACGGTCCACGCGGTTGTACATAAGCTCGGCATTAATTTTTTCTAAATTTAAACGGCTTTCGTCGTCTCCGGTGTTGGGATTCACTTTGTAACGGAACAGTTCTTCTTTAGAAATGAGCCCTTCCTCGACCAAATCCACACCGATTTTCACCATGGCCCGTGCACTGCGTTTGCCAGTGCGAGTCTGGAGCATATAAACTTTTCCATCTTCGATCGTAAACTCGATGTCCTGCATATCTTTGCCGTCTCTTTCGAGAATTTCGCTGATGTGAACCAGTTCGTTATAAGCGGCCGGCATGATATTTTGTAATTCTTCGATTTTTAGCGGCGTGCGAATACCCGCCACCACGTCCTCGCCTTGCGCGTTCATTAAAAATTCACCGTGTAGAACTTTTTCGCCGGTTTCATTGTTGCGGGTAAAGAGCACACCCGTCCCCGATCGGTCGCCGGTGTTTCCAAATACCATCGAACAAACGTTTACAGCCGAAACTACGGTCGGCGCTAAATGGTGGTGTTCACGGTACGTCTTCGCGCGTTCGTTGTTGCTTGAGCGAAACACCGCTTCAATGGCTTGCCGAAGCTGGACTTTCGGGTCTTGCGGAAGAGATTGTCCGGTTTTGTCCTGGATAATCTTTTTGAAATCTGCAACCACCTCTTTTAAATCGTCAACCGTCATGTCCGTGTCAGATTTATAACCGCGCTTTTTCTTAAGAGCGTTCAAATGTTCGCCAAATGTATCTTTAATGTCGAGCACAATGCTTCCGTACATTTGAATAAATCGGCGGTACGCGTCATAAGCAAAACGGGGGTTTTGAGTTCTCTCGGCCAGACCTTCAACCGACGCATCGTTTAGACCCAAATTCAAAACCGTATCCATCATGCCGGGCATGGAAACAGCTGCACCCGAACGTACCGACACCAAAAGCGGATTATGGGCGTCTCCCAATTTTTTGCCTTGAATGTCTTCAAGCTTCGCTAAGTTAGAATCAATTTCTTCCTGCAAACCTTCGGGAAACTCATTCTGATCGTCTTTTAAATATTTTAAGGTCTGTTCGGTGGTAATCGTAAAACCAGGAGGGACTGGCAGACCGAGCTTCGACATCTTATGAAGACCCGCTCCTTTGCCACCTAAAAGATCTTTCATAGAACCTTCGCCTTCAGTTGTTCCTTTGGCATTAAAAAAATAGACGCTTTTTTGTGTCGGCACTGCTTCTTTTCCTTGTGGAACCTGAATCGTTCTCTCGCCACCTTCGAAAAGATGTGTGACTTCCTCCTCGGATAACCGCGCCCCAATCGCTGAAACCATTTTTCTAATTTTTTCATCAAGCGATTTATTGTTGGGGTCTCGCTCAAGACGAGCGGTGTAAAACTCAAGAGCTTTTTTATAATCTTTTTTCTCCGCAGTTTCATCTCCCCTAAACTCGTACAGATCGTTTAAGATTTCCCGCGTTCTTAGTTGAGGATCACGGTTATCGCGGCTTAACTTTAGAGACGCTTCCAAATGCGCAGTCGCTACATCAAAAAGATCGATGTTTTTTGAGCCGGCCTTATCCACGCCCAAAATAAGGGCCTTCATGGCGTAGGCCTGCTCCACGCCCGCTTGGTAATAATCTTTCCGGGTCGTACTCAAGGCAACAGCTTCTGAAAAATTAGCAATGGCTTCGTCAAAAAATTGGTACGTTAGTAAAATGCGTCCGAGTTGGTATAACGAAGCGGCAAGCTTCAACTGCAATTCAAACTTGCGTCCGTTTCCATTGCCTGACTGCTCAAGCTGCTCCTTTTCATTTCGCATCGCATTAATTTCAGAACGCAAATTCGAAATAACGGTTTCGTAAACAACCCGAATCACTTCTACGCGTCCGGAAGACCCCGCGCGAACGGTGTAAACCGTCAAATCGCCGGTTTCTTTATCCAAGGAAGGCGCTTTGAGTCCCGGCACCCATGGATTGTCTTTCACGGCACTCGCAATCACGGCAAAATCATTCGCAGAAACCAAATCCTTCACCGAATAAGAATGATCCCAAGTTTTTTGACCTAGTTTTAATGCCAGCGGAGAAGTTCCCGGCTCGGCGAACCCAAATTCGTTTAATCGGCTGCGTTCTTCGGGTGAAAAATTCGCACCGTCGCGATCTAAATCTGCACGAATAGCGCCTTCCTTTAGAGCCTTCGCCGACACAAAGCGTGCGCTAATTTCTCCGCCAATCGCTTTGATAATCGTTCCTGCGAGCACACCCTCCGGCGCACCACCACGACCCGTAATAAAATCCAGGTGGTATTCGTAATCATCTGTAGTATTCAGCGCAAAGGTTGGAGTTAAATCTCCGTCGGACAATAAAAACAAATTGCCCAAGCGGTAAATTCCCACCTTTTTAACTTCTTTATCCAGTACTTTGTAAGCCTCGCTCAAACTTTTTTCTGCAGTGACGTAAGCTTCGGACTGATCTTTCGTCAACGCGTCTAACACACGAAGCTTAGTGATCACGTCCTTAAGGAAAGTTAAATTTTTTTCATCGGAACCAGCTTCCACATTGAGCCCCGCTTCCACAAGCTCTGCGATGCGTCGGATATGCGCTTCTCTAAATAAAATGGCGCCCTTTAGCTTTGAAATTGGTTTACCGATGGCTTCTGAAATACGGCTTAAATTTTCGGCAGTCGGAATTCCCACGCTCACGCCGCTATTTTTGGCCTGAGGTCCCACGACCCATTTGGAAATGTAAAAGTCAGGCGCGTTCGTTAAGCCGCCATGCTCGGCGTAAGCTGCAATCGAAACCGACCCGCGAATTTTTTCATCCACCGTGCCGTTCGTGAGTTCTAACACGTCGAGCGCAATATCCGTTTTGGGTTCTTCCTTAGAAAAACGGTATGCCCTGTCTCCCACGCGCTCATTGATGTAAAGCATCGGGGCTTCATCGCGTTCGCCCTCTCCAATCACCACTGTCCCCTTAAACCACGCCAGTGCTCGGTTGTAGTACTCGCGCAGCCAGTACGTCGCTTCGCCGTCGGCCTGGTCTTTGGTGAATTTGTTTTTGCTGCCGAGATTGTGTCTCCATTTCAACACGCGCTGAGCCGCCAATGAGGTCGGGTGAATGAGTCCGTCTTGCTGCTCGTACAATCCAGCCGGCCGATTGGCCTGAGCCAACACGTTCACAACCTCCGCGGTCTTAACACGCACAAGACCTCGGTCGATATCGGCTGAAAAACTATCCGCGATTCCAGTCAACCGCGCGCCGTTCTCGATTTGATCAAGTTTCTCTTTTGGAAAATTGCTCAGAATTCCACTGTTTTCTTCACGGGTGGCGCCTTGTGAGTTCTTTTGAACTACATCCGGATCTTCGGCAGCTTTTAATTTTTCTTTGACGGATGGCCGCCCATTAAGACCATATTTAATTTCATGAGTTGCCCAATCTGTTTGAGGTACTTTGACTTCACGCACATCACCTTCAGAAGGATACGCAGCGGTATTGCCCTCTGAGAGACGAGCGCCAAGAACTGCGCTGTTCTGACGAATCGTCAATGTTTCCTCGGAAACATTCCAAATGAGCGTGTAATCCCGTCCGGCCGCTAGTTTAGATTTCACTTCTTCAACAACCGATTGGGCGGCGCTGTCTATTCCCACTCCAATCACAAGCGCTGTTTCGTATGCATTAAAGGAAACTCTCTTGATCGGTTCATTTGCGGTTTGAATATCAGCCCAGCGAACTACTTTTGATGTGAGTGCCTGTCTGGCCAAGCGACCTATCTCTTCTCTTGAGCCTTTGCCGAGCAATACGCTTTTATGTGTCTCACTATAATTTTTGACGCTTGCTGCGGGAGCTTCTGCTTTTTTATCTTCCGCTAAACGCGACGCAGCCACACGCGCCGGGCGTAACCCACTTCCCATCATCCACTCGCTCTTAAGCGCAGCCAAAATATTGGAGGTTGGCGCTTCAGCGACCTTGCCGGCCATCAGCTCTTCCGAGACCTCGTTTAAGGTATCAATCCCCGCTCCGCGATTGTGACGCGCCATCGCTGTAAGAATGGCTTGAGAATCCGAAAAAGATGCACTCGATGCGCTTTGAGAAGATTTCGTTTGAGACAAAAGTAAATTTTCGTAACGAGCCATATTCGTCTCGTGGTTTAAAAACGGGGTCACCACCGCGTAGGAAAGACCGGCCTCTTTCATCAACGTTTTCAGGTTCGCCGTGTGATAACCACCGGCAATCATCACCGCCGAGTGAATATTTTTTTGGTTCATGATGCTAAGCGCATTTTTCATGAAAAGTTCATCGCGCTTTTTAGAGACGCGGTAAAAATCCATCGCCGTTAAAATATTGTTGTCGAGCACCTGAGAAAATTTCACAGCGTCTTCATAACGGCCAAGATCGACGAGCTTACGATTTAAAAATGCGGTGAAAATAAGCGGCTGGAAAAAAATATTCTGCGTCTGGGATTCGAGCGTTTTAAATTCGTCGGAGGAAATTTGAAGAAGGAATAATTTTTTCAGAAGTGCTGCGTGCCGGTCGATGTCGTAAAGGCGCTTTGCGTCTGAACCCTGTAGCGCATTTTCAAAAATTTCATTCTCAAGAGACTGCATTTCCGCAGTGAGTTTGGCGGCATCCACCGAGGCGAAGGTCTTTAAGTAGTTCACATACTGGACTAGCGCCGGATAACGGTTTAAGTCCACGTTTTCCTTAAGCGCAGTGTCAAAAACGTTTTCGTAAAACGCGAGCGGCATCACAGTGCCCGAGCGCAGTTTTTCAACCAGACCTGCGGCTTCGGTTAAAAGATCGGCGTTTTGCGCGGATAAAACTTTTAAAATGGCTTCCTGCTCAAGCGCCGCCTTTTTAAAGTCAACTTTGTCTTCCTGCGATTTTAAATTTTTAAGCGAGAGAAAATTTGGGTAACTCAGCAGATTGATCGAATTTTCTTGAGAAAATTTTAAAAGTGTTTCGTAGTAGCCGCTAAAATTTTCTTCTTTCTTTGCATATTGGGCGCTTTGGCGGTCGAGCTCTAAAATTTCTTTCGAATAAAACTTACGCTTTAAACTATCGACTCGATTTTGAACCGCATTTAGATAGGAAAGTGCTTCCTCGCGAATGGTGGCGACGTTTCCATAATCTTTCAGTCCCTGTTGGTACAAATCCCTGTCTTCCATTCCTAATAGTTCAAAATTAAGATCCGAGGCGAGACTCAAGTACTCCGCGCCGTTCAACTCACCCTTCATAAGATACTTCGACGCAATCTGTTCTCTCTTTTCCTTAGTAGCAAACGAGCGTAAGAACGAAAGCGAATTGTCGCCAAGTCCCCCTTCGATAAATACGGTCTTCACGCCATACTGGCTCACCAACTGCTCAAGCAGTTTCGCGATATTGCGCTGAGCGCTCGCGTTCGTGTGCGCGTCTTGAATCTGAATCATCAAACGGTTCGCCGCGGCGTTCTTGTTTCCGGCCAAAGAAACAGGATACACCTCGTCTGTACGGGCGATATTGGAGTCGATTTTGATGAGAGAGGGGTTCTGAATAAAGTTCGGGGAAAAGTTTAAGGTCTGCGCCGCAAACGAAAAGTCTGAAACGGCAAAAGCAAATACGAGAACTGCGGAAATAACACGTTTGGCCATACGGGTTTCCTTCTGTGTTGATTTTTGATTAATTGCGCTTGTTTTCATGAGACTTAATAAAAGAATTTTATTATATTTTTAAAAAAAATTTAGCCCTGTTAAACCAATATAAAATGAAAACTTTTCTAGATTTCTCGGGGAATATACCCGATGGAATACGGTCTGTCAAGGGACGAGAAAATTAAAAAATTTGAGGAAAAATTTATTAGAATTCTTGTTGGGAAACGCAGTGAATAGAGCCCAGGCCGTAAACCAGCGCTGAGCACTCAATTCCAAGGATTTTACGCGTGGGAAAGCATGATTTTAAAATTTTGAGTGCTGTTTTGTCGTTCGAATGACTGTAGATCGGCGCTAAAACCGAATGGTTCCCGATATAAAAGTTCGCGTAGCTTGCCGGCAAACGGTCAGGTTCATGCTGAGGAGTTACCGACGGGTGGCCGAGGTGAGATGAGCTCGTGCGCAACTGCACACGAGCTCGCTCACCGAAGGACAGGACCCGTCGGCCTGTGACATATCCTGGCATCGGCAACTCGACTATTTTAAATTTTTTATCATCTTGATCCGTCGAGCGCTTTAAAATTTCCAGATTTTCTTTGAGATACTCGTGATTTTTGTCGCGCGGGTCGGACTCGGTTGCGGTAAGGATGGTCCGCGGCGCTACAAATCGCGTGATGTCGTCCACATGACCGTCGGTGTCGTCCCCTTCAATCCCCTCTTTGAGCCAAATGATTTTTCGGACACCCAAATATCTTTTTAAATAATTTTCGATTTGTTTTTTAGATAAGTGTTTGTTTCTATTCTTGTTGAGCAGGCATTGCTCGGTGGTGAGGAGCGTCCCCTTGCCATTCACGTCAATCGAGCCACCCTCTAAAATGATTCCCGTGTCGAAGCGTTTGAAGTTTTTAAAATAAGGCGTTCGGTCGACGACTCCGGTGTCGGTGGCGAGGTCCGCGTACTTGCCGCCCCAGGCATTGAATATCCATTTGGTGAAAGCCGATTCGCGGGTCCTGCCGGCGGTTGTTCGTTCGGACTCGCTTTCAGCTCGCCGAGACGGACGCCTACCGCCGTCACCCGCGAATTTTTTTAAAAAAATTGGGCCGTAGTCGCGAATCCAGGTGTCGACGGTTTTAATTTTGTGAAACACCAGGTTCTGCGTTTTAGCGCTTCGAGGCAGAAGACTTAAAACTTTCTTCGCGGTTTTGTCGTCGTCCACCAAGAGTTGGACTTTTTCGCCGGGCAAAAGCCCAAGAATCATTTGAATGTAAATCGCTTCGGTGCGTTTGAGTAGTTTTCCAGGCCAGGTGATTTTATTTTTGGGCCAAGTAAGCCAGGTGGCTGAGTGGCGTTCCCACTCCGCGGGCATTCGGAAGTCTACCTCCCCGGCACTTCGTGTCCGCCCCTCCTTGGTAAGGAGGGGAAAATGCGAATCTCCTCCCCTTAGCAAGGGGAGGTGGCCGCCGTGCTTTTCGGCGGACGGAGGGGTAAAACTCTGGAAGTTATATCCGAATACGCGTCAATGCGGCGATCGCGTAGGAATGGCCACTCGCGGCGAGTCTTTTCAATAAGAGAAAGATCGAGTTCTTCGACAATGATTTCATCTTGTAAACCTGCGCGGTACAAAATTTTTCCAAAAGGGTCCGCCACAAACGAGCCGCCCCAAAATTTAAAATTGCCTTCTTTACCCACGCGGTTCACCGAGGCTACGTAAACGCCGTTGGCAATGGCGTGAGAAGTCTGAATGGTTTCCCAGGAATGGTGATAGCTCTTCAATTCCTCGGGCTCACCAGGCTTCCAGCCGATCGCAGTTGGGTAAAAAATAATTTCAGCTCCCGCCAAAGCGGTGAGGCGCGCGGCTTCCGGAAACCACTGATCCCAGCAGATCAAAACTCCAATGTCCGCGTAGCGCGTCTTAAACGTTTGAAAACCAAGATCTCCGGGAATGAAATAAAATTTCTCGTAGAAGCCGGGGTCATCGGGGATATGCATCTTTCGGTACTTTCCTAAAATTTTTCCGTCGGCGTCAATCACCACGGCAGTGTTGTGATAAACCCCTGCTGCGCGCTTTTCAAAAAGCGACGCCACAATCACTACTTTTAATTCTTTGGCAATTTTTGAAAACGCGTCGGTGCTCGGGCCTGGAATCTTCTCGGCTAAATCAAACAGTTTGGAATTTTCTTCCTGGCAGAAATAAAGTGAGCGGTAAAGCTCTTGGGTTGAGATGATTTTAGCACCCTTGGCGGCGGCGATTCTAATTTGCGAGAGCGTCTTCTTAAGATTTATGGCAGGATCCGCACTGCACGCCGTCTGCAAAAGACCGATTTTTACTTTTTGATTAGAAATTTTATTTTTCATATTAAACGCATTCTATCACACGCCGGCGAGCTCGGTAAACACGCTCTCGGCAAAAAGTTGGCCCTTTTCGGTAAGTCTTAAATTATTTTTAGAAAATTCAACCAGACCTTTTTCCTTGAGAGAAGCAATGTCCGACTTTTTTTGTTCCATCACTTTTTTAAAACGTTTGTGCTCCGCTCCTTCCTTTAGAAGCCTCAGCGCTAAAAGCAGGGACTCGATTTCTTTCGCGTCGGGATCGAGCGACTCCTCCTCGACCGGCTTCCAGTCATTTTGTTTTATTTTATTGAGATACTCCTCAACGGCTGCGGCAAAACGCCATCGTTTTCCATTTATATAGGAGTAAGCCCCCGGCCCAAGACCGAGGTAGGACTCGTTTGCCCAGTAAATGCGGTTGTGACGGGACTCAAATCCTGGCTTTGTGTAACTAAGGAGTTCATAGTGTTGATACCCATTTTTCTTTAGAAAGCTGCGCGCGGTCTTAAGCATTTGGGTTTGCAAATCATCCGATGGTAGTTTTAATTGGCCCTTGGCCAGTAAATGTCCAAAGACTGTTTTTTCCTCCACGGTGAGTTCGTACAACGAGATATGTTCGCAAGAAAGCCGTACAGCCTCTTTTAAGGTGTGTTCGACATCTGCTAAATTTTCGCCCGGCAGAGAAAGCATAAGATCCATACTGATATTTTTAAAGCCCGCGCTTCTTAATATTTTAAACGAAGCCTCAATGGCGCGAGCGTCATGAGTGCGGTTAATTTTCTTTAGCGTCTCATCATTAAAAGACTGAGCCCCGAGACTGATGCGGTTAAGACCTAACTCTCGGTAGAGATTAGCCTTCTCTTGAGTCAGATCACCCGGATTTACTTCCCAAGTTTGCTCTGCGCTTGGCTTGATCTTGAAATGCTTCTTCAGCATTTTAAAAAATTGGCGGGCTTCATCGAGCTCCAAGAGAGACGGCGTTCCGCCTCCCACGTAGAGCGTGTCGAAACGCTCGTTTTTCACGCGCGGCGCAGCGTGCGCCATCTCGCGCTCGAGTGCCTCCAGGAACGAAGACGTGCGCGATGTGCTTTTTTGTGTGGTGATCACAAAATTGCAGTAGTGACACTTCTTCCGGCAAAACGGTAAATGAATGTAGAGGCCTAACATAGTCCTGTTTTAGCAGAGACCCTTGGAGAAAGCACTTAAAAATTCAATTTACTTTAGCTCTTGCTCCCGAGGGGGCTTTATGATAAAACTAATCGCGTTAAAAATTAACCTTTTCAAAACCAAGGGAGATTCAAAGTGGCCGTTAAAAAAGCAAATGCAGCTTTCATGAAACCTTTAACACCTAGCGACGCGCTGGCCAAGGTTGTGGGAGCGAAAGCTCTTCCCCGCACTCAGGTCGTCAAGAAGCTTTGGGAATACATCAAGAAGAATGACCTGCAGGACAAGAAGAACCGCCGCAACATCAACGCGGACGCGAACTTGAAGCCTATTTTCGGCGGCAAGGGAACCGTTTCGATGTTTGAGATGACGAAGCTCGTTTCGAAGCACCTCTCATAAACAATTCTTTTTCGGATTTTTCCGAAAAAATAACCCGCGAGGCTTACCCAGTCTCGCGGGTTTTTGTTTTTCCTCCCCTTACTAAGGGGAGGTGTCCGCCTCAGCGGACGGAGGGGTAGTTATTTCAGATTGTCCGGAATCGGCTTGCGGCCGGGGTAGCCTTCTTCAAGGCCGTGGAAATAAAGCAGGTCTTCTTCGTCGCTTCGCCAGCAGAGACACACTTCTTCGCCGTTGAAAATAGCAGGAAAATCCACAAGCCCCATTGTGAAATTCCAGTCTTTGTAGGAACAGCCTAAGTCTTCGAGCTCCACAAAGTGATCTTCCAGATCATCGAGAATCTTAATCACGCGCGGGTCATTTTCGGCATTCGTTCCAATCTGCACCGAAAGATCGCGAAGCTCCGCTCCGGCGGACAGAATATCCGTCACGATTTTTTTGACGAGCGGCAGGGTTTGCCGCGCTTCTTGAGGCGTGAAGTATTTCACTTGGTCCATTTTAGGACTGGTAATCCGCCAGTAAATCGACAAGCGCGTCGATTTGCTTAATAATTTTTTGAGGAAACTCAAGCTCCAGGCAATCAGACTTGGCTTGATTTAGACCGTTCGTGAGTTTACGAATCAGTGTATTTTTCTGCTCAATCGGATCCGCCGTCTCTTTTTCCTTCGTCGAAGGGTTGGCCTTGAGCACGTACTTAATTTTTTGGCGCACTTCTTCTTCTGGCTTCACATCTTCCAGAACACTTGTGCGGATTTCTTCGTAATCTTCTTCCGGAATGCGTTGATTGCCTTTGGCGAGTCTCAACGAGTTCACCGCTTCGACCGAAGGAATGGCCTTTGGAGAAGCCGTCTGTTCCTTGGATAATTTTAAAAATTCTGGCTCTTCTCTTTCTAGAAAGGAATAGGACTTTAAAAGCTTGAGTGCCGTATTCTGCCGAACGCCGATTTCTTTGGCGCAGTACGCTTCAAAAGTAAGATACCCCCACTCCTTGTAATGCTTGTCCTTATAAATGGAAAAAAGATGCTGGCCAAGTTCAATCCAGCTTGTTTTAAACTGCCGAGCGCAGTCGAGCACCGAAAAACGGAGCGAGCCCGGCTCAAGGCCGTCCATAATTTTTTCAATATTTTGAATCGATTTTGGTTTTGTCATGAATGCCTCACGTCCACAAATTTACCCGCGATTGTAACGGCAACGGCGCGCGGAATCAACCGTTCCCCTCCAATTAAAAATTTGTTCCGGAAACCCGCGATTTCAACGGGCTTTCCTTTCTTCAGAGCGTTCATTCCGGCTTTGGCAACCGCGGCACTGGTCATCATGGTGCGTTCCATTGAGCGCGAGGCTCCGATCGTCCCACGTTCAAAAAATGGCGTCGCCGTGGGACCAGGGCAAAGACAGGTGGCTGTGACTCCAGTGCCTTCTAATTCCTTCGACAAACCCTCTGAAAACGTCAAAACAAAGGCTTTGGACGCCGCGTACAGCGCTTCTCTAGGAATTCCCTGAAACGCAGCGGTCGAAGCAACATTCATCACTTTTCCGAACTTGCGGGAAATCATGTCAGGCAAAAAAAGACGTGTGAGTGCCGCAAGTGAGGTGACATTCACGGCAATCATTTGCAATGCGGTTTCGTAGGAAGCCTCACCGTAATCGCCGAACATTCCAAATCCAGCGTTGTTGACGAGAATGTCGAGTGAGATCATTTTCTGATGAAGCTCATTATAGATTTCACGAGGCGCTTCGGCCTTGGAAAGATCTTTTGCGATGAGAAGCGGCTTCTGACCGAATTCTTTTTCAAGAAGCGCGCCCGCTTGGTTTAATTTGTCGGCGCTTGAGGCAAGCAGGATAATTTTCGCGTTTTCTTTTGCAAAAAGACGCGCGAGCTCTAAACCAATGCCGCTAGAGCCACCGGTAATTAAAACCGTACGATTTTTGAAATTCATTTTAGGACCTTATCGGGATTTTTTGAAGCACTGCTTCACAAAATTTTTTGCAAGCTCATCGGTCACAAGCGGAATACTGTCGGCTTTGGACATGGGTTTTTTAGTGATGGTGGACACCACTGAATCCTGCCACAGTGCTTTTTGAGATTTGGCGCTAGAGACCACCACATAAGCTTCTGCGCGCGCATAGTCTTCGATTGTTGCCGCGTCGAGCGCCACCGCGCCCACACCCACGAGCATGTCCACCGGATCATGATCGGTCCACATAAAAGCGCGAACGTTCACATCAATCGAGAGATCCGCATTTTCAGGCTTGTCCGTCATTTCAAAGGTGACACTGCGGCGGTTTTTCAACGCTTCTGCTAATTTCTGACGCAGAACATCGGTCGAGATGGAGGTTTCTTCGCTCGAATTTTTAATTTCACCTAGATAAACCTTCACCACTTTTCCATTGAATTGGGAATAAAGCGATTGCGGCTCCGCCGTTGCTAAAGACAGGGAAATTAAGAAAAAACTTACAAAAATAATCGCACTTTTTTTCATGCTAAATCTCCTTATCGTTTAAAAGGTCGTTTGTGAGACGAAGACGGGCGGTGACCACCGCCGCCGTGTCTGGGCCGGTCGGAATGAGACGGTGCGTGAGACGCGCGGTACTGAAAGTCCGGCAATGTCACGCGTGTCACTTGCTTTCCAATGGCTTTTTCAATCTCGCGAAAAATTTCTTCTTCATCGGGAGCGACGAGCGAAAAGGCATCTCCCTCGGCTTCCGCGCGGGCGGTTCTGCCAATGCGGTGAATATAATCTTCAGGCGTTTGCGGCGCATCAAAATTAATGACGTGGGAAATATCTTTCACGTCGATTCCACGCGCGGCAATGTCAGTGGCCACAAGCACCTGTGATTTTCCGTGCCGGAAACGCTCCAAAGCGCTTAAGCGCTGGCTTTGCGTGCGGTCACTATGAATCACACCCGCATGAATGCCGGCGCGCTCAAGCGTCATGACGAGTTTGCTCGCTCGAAACTTCGTTCGTGTAAAAACAATCACCGAATACATATCGTGATCTTTGATCAGCTTAAGCAGTAAATCCGGTTTTTGATCGTGTGACACCGGATAAATCGCATGGCGAATCCGAGCCGGTGTTGTCGTGATCGACTGAATTTTAATCATCACCGGATCTGTGCAAATCTTTTGAACGAGTTTCATAATTTCGTCCGGCATCGTCGCCGAAAAAATTAGATTCTGCCGTTTTGCCGGTAAAAAAGAGATGATTTTTTGGATATCGGGTAAAAATCCCATGTCGAGCATGCGGTCGGCTTCGTCCAGCACCAAAATCTCAAGGGCTGCAAAATCAATTCGCCCCTCGTAAACGTGATCCATCAGTCTTCCGGGTGTCGCCGAAACCAAATCCACGCCCTTCGCGAGCGCCTGCGTTTGAGGACTCATCGGAACGCCGCCAAAAATAGCGTGACCCGAAAGCGGCACGTATTGAGAAAGACCTTTTAATTGATCCATCGACTGAAGCGCTAACTCTCGTGTGGGTGCAATGATCAATACGCGAATGCCGGGCTTTTTGCGGGGATTGTTGAGCAGTAAATGCAGTGACGGCAACACAAAAGCCGCCGTTTTTCCGGTGCCGGTCTGGGCACAGGCGATCACGTCTCTCCCGGTCAAAATATGCGGAATCGCTTGCTCTTGAACGGGAGTCGGACGGATAAAACCTAAATCATGAATGCCTTTTAAAAGGCGTTCGTCTAAATTCATTTCATTAAATAACATTTAAATTCCTCTCTAAAAAATTGGAAAACATCAAATGGTGGGCAGTATAGGGCTCGAACCTATGACCTTCTGAATGTAAATCAGACGCTCTAACCAGCTGAGCTAACCGCCCCAAAAACCTTTCCGACAAAAAACGGGCCCATGGACTGGATATACTTGGAAGTCTGCTGAGTCTTTCTCATATCTTGTACGAGGCGGGAAATCGTCGAAAGTTCATAGGCAACAACGCCTAAAACAAATTCATTATCATTCCGGTCAATTCCAAAACAAGCGAGTCTCACGTCATACGCCAAATCTGCTTGGCCATAACTCATGCCGAGTTTGGCATGTTCCATTAAAGTGCCTCTCTGCTCATCCTTCGTCAGAGACTCAAATTCCCCTTTGCGCCGCAGCGGATACCACACGGCCCACTGAAGCTTTTCGTTAAATACATTTCGTCGCGACTTCTGCAACAACCAGTCTTCTAAATCCTGTTCGTGTCCCAACGCATACGTGCGGCCAATCATTGTCATTTCCGGAATCGCAGTGAGCTTCGAAAACGGCTTGTTGTTCAAAACCTCTCTCACGCGTCCCGTAAAATGCGACGGGTCTTCGGACATCAAAAGAATTCCGACGCCCTGGGAATCATTTACGTTGAGATAAACCACGGACTCAATTTTAGCGGCTTTCAAAGCTTCCAATAATTTCCGGGGATTCGTACAGCCCGTGTAAACGAGAAGCTGCATAAAAAGACGGCGGTTCGTGGACTGGCGCACGCCATCCTTGGCAGCGCCGTACTCTAGAACGTCGGGAGCTTCAACTTTCGGGGGCCCTGAAGGCCCGGCAGTTACGGGTGGTTGCATAGGCCCGCTATTGTAAACCTAAACTCACGATACCTCAAGCGAAGCGAGTGTCTCGTCATCCAGGTCGTCCAGTGACACGTCCTCGTCGGCCATGGAGTCGACCATCGCCGCCATCATCTCCTCGTCGGAGGCTTGGGTCTTATCTAACTGCGCAAGCTCCATGATGGGGGCCGGCGCATGAAACGCGGGGGATTGAAATATCACAAGCGAAGCCATCACTAATACCGCAAAAGCCGGCACACCCGCCATTGCCCACGATCCACCGAACTTCCAACTAAACCCAGCGCGAATAGATTTTTTTCCAATCCCTTCTTCCACGTTCGCCGAGAAATTTTTTAAAATTTCTCCTGGAACTTTTGTCTCGCGCACCGCTTTAAGTTTCTCAGAAATTTTTGAATCGATTCCGTCAAAAGATTGGTTTTCCATGATGAGTTTCTCCTTCTTTAAAAAAGATCCTTCAAATGCTTCTTCATTTTTTGAGCCGCTTGCCAAAGCGTAGCTTTCACCGCTCCAACGCTTAAATTCATATTCCCTGCAACTTCTTCCAAACTCAAACCTTCCAAATATCTCAATCCAAACGCCGTTCGCTGCTGAAACGGCAACTTGTCCATCGCCTTCGCAATCAAGTTCCCGAGCTCATGATCCTGCGCATTCTGACCTGCGGAACGTTCTGCAGAAACCGCGTCTATCGTCAACGTTTCCCCGTCCTCGTTCTTAACTCCAAGTCCGAACGAAAGGAATCCCTGCATTTTCCTTTTTCTTAAATGATCTTTGCAGGAATTCGACAAAATCCGGTAGAACCACGTAAAAAATTGACTGTCTTCTCGAAATTGTGAAAGAGCTCCGTGCGCTTTAATGAACGCTTCTTGCGCGGCGTCGCGCGCGTCTTCAAAATTTCCTAAGATTGCGTAAGCCGTGTGCACCGCTCGTACTTCGTAAATCCGCACGAGCGCGGAGAAGGCTTCTAAATCCCCCTCACGCGCCCGCGCTAAAAACCATTTCTCTTTAACGGCGGTCTCTTCCACCCTTTGCTCCACCGCCACCACCTTGTCTTTGTTCCTGACCGCGAGGTCCGCCTCCCTGGCCACCTTCATGGCGTCCGCCTTGAGGGCCTCTGTTCATTCCCTCACCACGTCCACCGCGACCCTCTTGTCCGCCGCCTTGTCTCATTTCTTGACGGTTGTCCTGACGGTTTTCTCTGCGATCCATCCGGTCTTCACGGTGGTCGCGCACATCTTCGCGTCTATCTTGACGATCTTCATGACGATCCCGAACATCTTCACGGCGGTCTCTTACATCTTCCCGGCGATCTCCGGCATCCTCACGGCGATCGCGAATGTCTTCTTGGCGATCGCGAATATCTTCCATCCGGTCGGCTTTGCCGCCATCATGCTGGGCATCCCAAATATCTTCCCGGCGGTCAGCAATATCCTCTCGACGATCCGCAATGTCTTCTCGTTTATCGCGGTAATCCTCTCTCCGGTCACTCACATCCTCGCGACGATCTTTTACGTCTTCACGGTTGTCCCGATAATCTTCACGGCGATCTTGGTAGTCTTCCTTGCGATCGCGGAAATCTTCCCTGCGATCCTGATACTCTTCGCGCTTCTCATCCCGTCTTTCCTCGCGCCGCTCGGCCATTTCCTTTCGGGCTTCACGGTATTCTTCGGTTCCTTTGCGCGGACGGCCGTCTTTGCCTTCTTTTATATTTTCCGCAATCTTCGGATGATTCTCCAAAAACTGCTGATACTTTTCCGGATTCCTTTCTTTCATTTCTGAAAGCCGGTTTTTCATCACCTCTTTAAATTTCTCAGGGTCTTCCTTCTTGAGTTGCTGAAGCTTTTCTCGCTGTTTCTCCTGAATTTTTTCTTTCACTTCTTTAAATTTCTCAGGGTTTTCTTCTTTAAGCTTCTTAAGCTTTTCTATTTTTTCTTGACGAATTTGGGCCTTCTCATCAGCGAATGCCGATCCGACCGGCAAAGCCGCCAAAAAAGTAACCGCCGTTACTGCGTACAGAAATTTTTGAATCAGTGTCTTCATGGGTTTAATCCTTTCGTTTATTCTACCCTATTAGACGCAAGAATCACTAAAAAGGTTTAACGTTATTTAAAGATGTAACCTATTGATTTTATTTAGGTTGTGGACTAACTAATAATGACGAGACTCGAGGTATACCCGTGAATGTAGTTTTTTTGGCTCACGGGGCCAATCTCACCATTGGCGAAGAATCCGGTCAGCGGCAAGGGTCCGCGAAGCGACTGAATGAGCCTAGCGTCGTGCCCGAGCTCTCCGTACAAATGCTGTCCGCGTCCGCAACAGGTGACGAGAATTCCGCCCCTAGTAGAGGTATTTTCGGTCTTAGAAGAAAGGTCCAACATATGCGTCAAGTCTTCGGTAGAAGTTTCCGCGTCACGAATCTGAAACTGAAGCGTCTGTCCAACGCGAAGCGTCGCCCCCACCATCAGCGCGCCGCTATCCGGGTCAAATCCCATGATGTTTCGGATTAAAAAATCGCCTCGTTTAAAATCGCTTTTTTGTTCGCTCATCGCAAGACCCACAAAAAGCGAATGCTCGGAAAGCGCTTTGTCTTTGGGTGGTAAACTTTGAAGCAAGTCCCGTGTCACTTCAAGAGCCGGACGACCAGCCAGTTCAAATAAAACATTTTGATCTGCGCGCGTGATCACAAACGGTTTCCCTACCGGACGACAACCCTGCGACACCAGCGTCTCGAAACGAATGTCCCCTAAAAAAGCAAGTCCCACAGCGCCGTCTGTGTGTACTTTTCCGCTCAGTCCAAGCCACGTGGCCGCACCCATCACGCCGCCGGATGCTAGCCCCCCAATCACCGGCGCATTTTTGTAGCCCAAGTTAAAAGCGGCAAGCAGTTGATCAATCTGACACGTCCCTGGGTCCGCCACGCATAAAAATTTCGGGTTTTCGGTGGGATATAAATCTAAAAAATTAATGAGATCAGTACCTGTTTTAATGCTCGCCGAATCATCCTGCGGAATGTGAAACGGATAAATTTTAACGTCAGGCAAATGCATGGCCAAAATGGAAATGGCGGGTTCCATTTCGACTTCAACTTTGTCGGAGACGACGCCACTTGCGTTGCAGCCTATTGAAAACCGCGCGCGGCTTGCCTCATGAATTTGTTTACAGAAAATTTGCGGGTCGAATCTCTTATAGCCTTCGGAGACAAAGTAAATGAGCACGTCACAAGACTTTTCACCAAACGCTTTCTCCAAATCTTTAGAGAAATGCTCCAGTGACGTTTGCCATTTTTTATCTTGAGCGATTTTAGAGAAAAATATTTTTGACATGGGCAATTAGTATATCAATACGACACGCCTCGGTTCCACTGCTGTCTCACGGCGCTGTCTTCGGCGGTTTCATCCGATTGTCCGTATTCGGGTGCCTGGCGGATGATTTCAATGGCATTTTCAATTTGTTTCTTTAATTCCTCGTCGGGTTTGAGCGTCAACGCTTTCTTAAAAGCCTGGTAAGCGGACATCCGCTTTTTATTTTTCCAGTACGCGACTCCCAAATGATAAACCACTTTTGGATCCTGAATGTCCTCTTCTTTAAACAGTGTTTCGAGTTCCTTGACCGCGGCACCCGGCTTATTTAAAAATTCATGTTCCAGGTACGCAATAAATTCCGAGGTTTGAATTCTAAATTGTTTTGCTTCCGCTTCTTCCTCGGCGCTCTCTGAATTTTTCCGCATTTCTTTGAGATAGCTTTGAGAAAGTTTAAGCTCCGCTAGCGCTTTCTCGTATTCATTTTTCTTCAAATATAAAAATCGTCCCCAGTAAAGCCGTGTCATCGGCGACTGCGGATTCGTTTCCAGCGCTTTTTTATAAAGACGCTCGGCCTCACCCAAGTTACCCTTTTCTTCGTACACGCGCGCGGCCATCGCCATGGCTCCGGTGTCACCCGGATTAAAAGCCAGCGCTTCTTTGGCCATGCCTAACGCCCGGTCATATTCTCTTTCTTCAATTAAACGGTTCATTCCAAAACGGTCTCCTGGTAGCGAACGGATATGCTCTAGCAATCCCGAAACCGTCTCCTTGGAAATTGTTTCGCTGCGTCTTGGCCTTAAAGTTTCTCTCAAGGCCTTTTTGTAGTGCGTCCTCGCTTTTTCATAATTTTTTTGAATCACAAAAATATCCGCGAGCCGCTCCTGAAGAGTTTCATTTCTTGGATCGGCCTTGGCCAAAATTTCAGTGTAGTGTCTGGCCTTTTCAGTTTGCCCCGATCCGTAGTATCCGTCGGCGAGCTTAAGGATTAACGCCGCGTCCATCGAGTCTCTGCGAACCATTTCCTCCCAATGCGGCCCAACGAGCGCCATGTAAAGCGGCTCTTTTTCCATCACCAAAGCCGCTTGCTCGTGCAAAGTGGGATTTTTTGAATTAAAAATTTCCGGGTTTGCTTCCATGCGCGAAATCGCTGTTTCCAAAAATTTCTTCGTTAAGGAATCGACACCCAATTTTTTAGCCACTTTAAAATATTCAACTGCCTTCGCGTAATCCTTGCGGCCATAGGCGCATTCGCCCAAACGAATCGGGTTCTGCGCGTCCTTCGGCTTTTCTTCGGCTGCAAATTCAAAATAAGCCGACGCTGTCTCAAAATCATCCCGATCGAACGCCGCTTGCCCGAGAGCCACCGCTTCCTGCGCATTTTCCACGTCCATCAACGCATAGGCTTTTAGTGGTCCTATAAAAACAAGGGCAAAAATAAACAGATAACGGGTGACGGCGGTGGGCGCCCAGATCCGCGCGCAGGCTGCTGAAAGACGCCGAGCACGGGCTGGGTAACCGCCGGCAGGACCCGTTAGCTGTTTATTTTTAAAACCCGCTAGTTGCATATCTCATGAACCCCATCCCTAAAATTGCTCCGTTATAAAGCATGTGTAAAAATATCACGTACCACGTTGATCCCGTTTTCTCCTTCGCCATCGAAAGCCACAGCCCGCCAAAGAGGTAAATAAAAAAACTCTCCGGACTATCTAGCACTTGCGGGTAATGCGCACCCGCAAATAAACACGCGGTGATCAAAACGCCGGCTACTGCTCCGAATGCTTCGCCGAGCACCGGCTGAAGTCGGCCTCTAAAAAAAATTTCCTCAGTGATGGGAGCCACCACGAGCATCGACAAGACCGACACGGTATTTCCAATCCATGCGGCTTCTTTAAAAAATAAACTGGTCGGCAAGTCCGGTGCTAACACATCAAATCCGTTACGAATCCCGACACCAATTGCAAAAACAGCGTACCCGATTGTCCAACCCATCATCCGCCAAGGCCAAGGCTTGGTCAAACCCAGTTCTTTGGCCGGATTTTTCCCCCGAAAAAGAAGCAGCGCACTGATCACGAGCACCACCCCAAGCTTCAACACAAACGTCTCGGTAAAAATGTAAACGTGAACTTTTAAAAGCGGCTCTTTGGTAAAAATATAAAAATGTTCGCGTAAAAATTCGACCATTTGAAGCGAGGTTTCTGAACGCGCTAAAAGCCACGAGCCTGCAAACACCACACCCCACAGCACCAGTACTTCCGCGAGCGCCCAGGGCGAGCGGACTTTAATCATTCGCGATAAATTCAAAACGGCTAGGCTTCCCGGTCGCAGAATCTTTCACGAGGGTTAATTTTTTCGGCGGCTTTCCTTTGTAATGCACGCGCGCAATGATTTCCTGGCCCAAATAACAGCCCTTATCGTAAGAAACATATTCTTCGTTCCCCACGGACAAGAGTAGGGGTCCAATTAATTGGACCCCTTCGTCAAAATCAACGCCTTGTGTCGGCATTTCGTTTTCCAGGCAAAACTCGCGAAATTCTGAGTCACTCACATTTGCGTCCAGCGCCGTTTTCGGTCCAATCAGCGCTCCCTCCTTCGCTGAAGCTTCGGAGGGTAAACCTCTCGTCTGTGGAATGTAAATTTCCCCGCGCTCCGGCTCACGTTCTCCGGTGAGATCATAATACAAATAAAAATCCGGCGCTTCTTCGAGCACCGTGTCCATCATCACCAAATAATTTTTGAGGTGCTCTTGCAAACGCGCTAAAAACGCTTTCTCGATCACGAGAATAATTTTATCCGGCCCCAGATACATTTGGTCACAGACGGCAACAATCTGGCCTTTTAAATTCACAAACGCGTTCTTCGGCTTATCAAGTGTATTCGTCGAATACGCCTTCATAAACTCCGCGGCCTTACCTTTTAGGCGCAGTGCGACTTTATTTTTTAAATGATATAGCTTCATTGTATGCCCAAATGCTTTTCCTTAAGCCACTTTTTTGCCGCTTGATGCTCAGGGTAAAAAGCTTCGACAAGTTCCCAAAATTTTTCAGAGTGATTGTGGTATTTTAAGTGCGAGAGTTCATGCACCACCACGTAGTCGATAATCGCTAGCGGCGCCATCACAAGCTTCCAGTTAAAACACAAACTCCCCCGCGTACTGCATGAGCCCCAGCGCCGCTTGGCGCTCGACAATTTGATTGCTTGGTATTTGAGCCCCATGAGTTTCGCCCACTCTGCACAGCGCTCGGTGAACACGCGAAAAGCCTCTTCACGGTACCAGCGCTCAAAAAGTTTCGGCGCGCGTCTTAAGTGTTTCGCCGATAAAATAAACTGGTCCTCAAACAAAAATTTCCCAAACATATCCTCTGCGATGTGAAGCGGGTAGTCATTCCCCAGGTACGGAAAAAGTTCCCCCTCTACAAACTGCCTTGGCGCCCGCTCTTGCCGGCGCGCTTTTACACGCTCGGATGTTTTTTCAATCCACGCCTCGTTTTTTTGAATGAATTCACGAATCAATCGGTCGGGCGCTTTAAGTGGCGCGCGCACCACAAGCAACCCTTCTTCATCGATGTGAAGGGCTAGTGTTCGGCGGTCGGAGCGAATGAGTTTTGGCTGTGGTGGGGCATTCATTCTCAAATCATACCTGAAATTCTAAAATGGCTACAAGCTTAATCCTATGTTGTTTTTTAATTTTCGCGGTAGAATACGCGCAAAGGATGCTCTCGCTATGAAAAATGATATGACCTTAGACATGGTGTACAAAGTCAAAGCGGATTTTCTGGGCTCGCTCAGCCACCCGGTTCGTCTGAAAATCATCGAAACCTTAAAAACGCAGGAAAAGAGCGTCGGAACACTCGTCAAAGAACTCGGCGTCCAACAGTCGAGCTTATCGAGACATCTTTTGGCTCTACGCGACGCCGGCATTCTCAAATCGCGGCAGGAACGTACGACCGTGTATTACAGCATTCAGGATTTTGAAATTTTTCAGGTCCTCCGGCCCATTGCGGTCATGCTTCGTAAGAAATTTAAAAAGTCCGAGCAGTTCCTCACCACTCTCGGGAAGGGTTAATCCTCCAAACCACGGTTGTCTTGCCAAAAATTCATTTTATTGATATATTCCGATATTCGAATATAAGGATATAAAGTGATTCGGACTTTTTTAAATCATCTAGCGGGCAAAAAGCATAGCCGCCTCGCAGGCGAAAAGCGCGGTGTTGTTTTATCCTTGCGCCTTAACTGGCTCCCTACGCAAGTAACCGTCGCCGGCAGTTTCAATCGCTGGTCCTGCTTTAGCCATCCGCTCAAACTTTCGGCCTCAGGGGCTTGGGAAACCACGATTGCCTTAGAGCCCGGCAGCTACCGTTACCGCTTTCTTGCGGATAACTCGCGGTGGATTCTTGACCCGCTGGCAGACTCTGCTTTCAACGACTTCGGCGGCACCGATTCCGTTTTAACGGTCACTCATTTGACACAGGAAGCCCAGCGCGAAACAAAATTTGCCGGGCAGTACGCATGATCGCCAAACTTCCCCGTTGGGTATGGGCCGGAGCTGCGGTGCTGGCGCTTTGCGCGGGCATGATCAATGTCATCGCAATTTTGGGCTTTGTGCACAAAGGCATCACGCATGTGACGGGCAATTGCAGCTTGTTGTCCGTTGAGATTTTAAACGGAGATTGGAAGAGCCTTAAAGAGACATTCTGTGTCATTGCCTCCTTCTTTCTAGGTTCTGTCCTTGCGGGCATCATCATTCGAGACGCTCATCTTCGTATGGGCAGGCGTTACGGCGTTGCGCTGGCTGTCGAGTGCGTCTTGTTGTTGGTTTCCACGTACGGTTTTATCAGAGGGGCGTCTTACGGAGAATTTTTTGCGAGCATGGCTGCGGGCTTGCAAAATGCAATGGCCAGCACTTACAGTGAAGCGATTGTCCGCACGACTCATCTAACGGGTATTCTTACTGATCTCGGATCTCTGGTGGGTCACGCGCTCCGTCGAATAAAAATTGATCTAAAAAGAATCCGGTTACTCTCCACTATTTTTATTTCATTTTTAGTCGGTGGATTGCTAGGGGCTATTACCTATCGGAGTTTGGGCGCACTCGCCATGTCGGTGCCCGCGGTGATTATCGGAGCTTCGGCTGTATTTTATGAGTTTTTTCGCAGGACAATTTCTAAAAATAAATTCGCTCCGCTTAGCCGCCTTGCAGAGCCTATCTCGGTTGAAGCAGTCTCCGAACCAAGCAATAGCCGTTAAGAATTAATTTTTTGAATCGATCGACTCAATCGCCTGGAGAATCAGCGGCAGGTAGCGGTCCACACAACACTCGATTTCCTCGCGGTTTGGGCAGCTGCCATTGGGCCGGGAGCTTGCGCAGTGACTGCAAACTTTTTCACGAAGTGTGTGAACGTAGGAACTGACTTGTTTCGAGTGAATGGACTTTGCGATATAGACTAATTCTTTTAGGTTTCTGATCACCGCGCAGGTTTCGCGGCCGCCGGACTTATGACAAATGCTATCCTGGCCAAAATCGATGCAGTGCGCGCAGACGTTTTTTAGAATCGCCTCTTCGTACTGAGCCTTTCGAGTCTCAAATTCCTGCTCAAAATTCTTTTCGTACATCGCCCGACCCCCCTAATAAATTAATCATTTCTAAACAAATTTTAACATTCTTTTCTAAAAAAATCAAATGGGACAACAAAAATCCCGCAGGGGCCATAAGCCACTGCGGGAGATTGGGAGTCGCCTTAAACGTTTTGGGTTTCGGGCGCGGAAGTTTCAGAAGGCGCGTTTGCGGTATTTTCACCTAAACGCTTAATTCTTTTCTCTTCCTTCTTTTTCTTTTTTGCTTCTTCGATTCGTCTTTTATTCCCTTTAAAATTATCCCTCATTTACCGTCCGCTATTTTTCTGTTTAGAAAAACAAGCTTTGCAGTAAACCGGACGGTCTTCGCGGGGCTTAAAAGGAACTTCGCATTCCTGTTTGCATTCCGCGCAAGTTGCTTTGAACATTTCCTTCGGACCACCGAACCCACCACCTTGATAACCCATTAACTCCTCCTTGTGAAAAACAACACCTTGTCCAGCTCCCACTTTACAGCAAAATTGTTTTTACCGGTGTCTTTTTTTACTAAACCGACGCTTCTTTAGTGACATACGCGCCTTTGTCGTCATGTGCTTTTTAGGTTTCGACTTTAATTTCTTTTTTACTTTTTTAACTTTCTTCGCTGGCGCGGCTTTCGCCTTCGCTTTCTTCTCAACCACGGGAGGCTCAATCACCGCCACCACAGCCGTCGGGTCAAATGCCGGAATCTCTTCTTTATAAGAAAGTCCTTCAAGCGACTTATAAGCAATCCGGCGATGACGCGTGTTGACTTCGTATTCTGAAATTCCCGCCTCGTAGATGCGTTTTAAAAATGTGGGATGATCAATCTTCTCTTGTTGCGCGTCTTGAATAGCTGACTGCACGGCGGTCACATCGTATCGTCCGGGTTGCGCGGCGCTAATTTGTACTCCCTTGATCGTCAGCGCTTCTCCCCCGGGTCCGTAAAACACAACTTGGTTTAAGGCGACATCGGTTTTGTAGCCGTTAATCCCTGCCTCGACGAGAAAATCAATAAACTGAGGGTATTTTATTTTTTTCTCGTTCATTTTTTTGAGTGCAGCTTGGACCAGTTTCGTCGCCGCTTCGTTTAAATCATAACGAAAAAGCTCGCGACGTCTTAGTTTAAGTTCCGGCTTTGCCTTTAAAAGCGCATTTAAAATTTTTTCCTGAACGTTCGGCGAAATTCTTCGGCCCGAACGGCCTTTGTTCACCATTTTGAACGTCAACTGCTCGGTCGAAACGTTCACGAGATCCGCGTTCGATAACTTCAGCTGAGTCATCAGCGCATCTAGCGGCTGAGCGCTGTTTTCATTTTCCATATTCTAAACCGTCCTTTTCTTGAATTGTTTTAACTTCCGCGCCATGAAGCGCGCTAGGCACCGTCGTTGGCCCGAAATCAATCCGGCGGATTTTATTCATCTGAAAGCTCTCTACTTTGTGATTCACCGAAATAGCGCATTCAGTATCGTTAAAAAAAAGAATGTCCCCACTCACGATTTTTCCGTCTACCAGCGTCAGTGTATCACCTCCGGCAAGCGCCACGCTTGCTGAAAATAATAAGCCGATCAAAGTCATCAGATGCGTTTTCATTTAATCCCGGAAAATAAATAAGGCCGCGGTTAATCCTACGCCGGTGAGCACTTGAGGAATTGTTCCTGAGACGATGTACGGGTAAACCATGAGCGCAATTCCAATTCCCATCGGCTTGAACAAAGACTGCTTTTTTCCGTAAACAAACGCTACGAAACCAATGCCGCCAAATATAATTCCCGAAAGAATGGTGACCCAGTTGAGCGACCCCGTCATCGACTGCGTTAAATCCGCTAAATTCATTCGCTTTCCCCTTCTTTAAACGCTTCCGCCGTAAACGTATAAAGTTCTGTCTTTGGATCCTGCCAACAGTTTGCCTCTAAATGTGCTTTTTGTGAACAAAGTTCGTTTAAGAATTGGGTTTTGGTCCACTGGGTTTCGCTCGCCACCTGCGGCAAAAACACGCCCGAGTGCCCGTCCTGTTTTACGATCACGCCATCACGGCCGAGCACAATTTCATCGGGAGAATTTATTTTTTGCGGCTGGCTTAAGACGGAAATTTCGATATTTATTTTTGAAAGCTCCTCTTTTTGTACAGGCTTAAAGCGCGGATCTTGGCTTGCCGCCTGTACGGCCATGCGCCGCACCGCTTGGCCAAGCGGCTCGACCGCCGTGAGGCTTCCGATGCATCCGCGAAGCGTGCCATTTTCTTTCAGTGTCACGAATACTGCGCGATCTTCCTTCAACTTTTCGTCCGTCTCCGGAATTTCTGGCATCGGCGCATTCGTCACGAAACTTTCAATCGTTTGGCGAGCCACCCTCAAAAGTCTCTGTCTCTCCTCTTCGGAGTAGCGGCTCGAGGAGCGACGGAGAATAGACGCCCCGTATCCGACGACTCGGGATTTGTCTCCTGTCGCGTCACTGCTATTGGAATAATTCAACACCTGCAACTTTGATTCTCCCAGCTCTTTTGCAATTTCAATTCCCGTGAGCACCGCCGCGAGCCCGCAGAATTCGATTTCTTTTTTGGAGGCCGCGTCTAAAATTCCAAGTGTATCTTCTTTTTTTAGAAGTTCGATCGCGCGTGCGTCCATGACTCTCGCAACTTCATCGGTGTAGTAATGACTCATGTCGGTGGAAATAACAACGAGCACATTTTTATCTTTAATTTGTTTAGCTACCGCTTGCGCAAGCAGGCTAGTGATCTCAAGGTTGGCGTGATTCACCACAATTGGAACGATTTTAAAATTTTGAAGCGTTCTTTGCAGAAATGGAAGCTGGACTTCGAGCGAATGTTCTTTTAAATGCGCTTGGGGCTGAAACCAAATTTTTGGATTTTCAGCTGCAATGGCTTTGGCGAGTGGTTCATCCACCCCAACCGTTCCTAGCGGCGTCTGCCAGTCTCCGCTTGTCCAAATGCTTGCTCCATCCACGTCTACCTGATGACTTGGGCCAATCAGCACTACGCTGTCAAAGTGGCGTCCGATTAATTTTTTATAAACAAAAGCGGCTGTTTTTCCGGAGTACACAACCCCCGCGTGCGGCACGATCACCACTTTGACCGCATCCATATCGACGCTTACATCTACGAGCGCTTGCTCTAAAAACCCATCAATCATTTTGGAAAGTTCAACCGGATCTTTTGGGTAAAACGCTCCCGCGACTGCCGGTTCACGGTGAAGCCCCTCTGCAAATGCGGTAGCAACGATTAGGATTAAAAAAAGGACTGTCATCCTGAGGCCCGCGGGCCGAAGGATCTTTTCTACACGATTCACTTAGACAGGATCCTTCGCTGCGCTCAGGATGACAACTGTCTTCCCGCACGACGAACACGTCATCGACGGCGCGGAAAAATTTGGTGCGATCTGAATCACCCGTCCACAACCGCAGAAAAAAGATTCCCATCCACCGCCGCGCCTCGTATAACTTTGCGCAGATTGAGCATCGTTCGCCTTGGGCTTTGCTTCTCCAATTTTTCCAAAAAAAGGCACATCGATCACAAATCCGCAACGCGGACAGGTGATTTTTTTCTCTTCAAACTCCGGTGGCACTTTGATGCGCAAACCACACTGGCACGGAAAAAAAGCGAAACCGTGTATGGACCGCGTCAAATCGCCAATGCTGCGATGATCCCACTCTTCTCCGGGAACTTTTTCGTCCTGAACGGCTGGACGGATCGAAACCTCGCCCTGCTCTTTGAGAGCCTCCGCGCCAATCAGGGGTTCATTGCGATGAATCACGCCAAACGCTTTTTGGTATTCGGCAAGCCCCGCTCCCGTCGTCATGGCTCTTAAAATTTGAATGCGTTCCTCAGCCGGCGGGTGCGTGCTCATGAGTCCAGCGAGCCCATTTTTGAGCGGATTATAAATATACATCGCGGCCGTCACTGGATTGGGTGAGATTGATGGAAAATCCGCTTTTGAAATTTTTTCAAGCGCACTCGCCAGTCCCTCCGGGTAGCGCGTGAGGCGCGCGCCGCAGGCATCAGCTAAGTATTCTCTTTTTCGAGAGAGTGAAAAATAAAAAAGTTGGATCAGAATCGGTGCGAGAATCGCAACCGCGAGCGCTAGAATAACCATTGCGCCTCCGCCTTTTCCGGAACTTGAGCGAAAGCGTTTATTCGAGGACTCATTCGACGAAAAAATGCCTCTTAAAAACGCGTCTGACAAAAGCTGAATGCTACCCAGCATGGTTCCGGCAAGCGTCACAAACAACACGTCTCGGTTTAAAATGTGCGACATTTCGTGAGCCACAACGCCCTGGAGTTCGTCGCGGTTTAAACGAGTGAGAAGCCCAAGTGTTACGGTGATGGACGCATTTTCGGTGTGAATGCCGGTTGCAAACGCGTTCGGTGCTACTTCATCAATCACGTAAAGCTTCGGCATGCGGTTAAGACCCGCCGCAATTTGCATTTCTTCGGTGACGTTGAAAAGCTTCGGGTGGATTTCAGGTGTAATCTCCCGCGCACCCACCGCCGAAAGGAGAATCTGGTCTCCCCAAAAATAACTGATTACCGATAACCCGATCCATAAAATTCCGGAAATCGCCAAACCGGACCCGGCGCCGCGCGGCCCTAGTGACGCATAGCCAATCGCATAGCCTGCGGCCAAGAGCACCGCCGCCATGGTGATAAAAAGCGTCCAGGAGCGGCGCTTATTGTCCTCAATGGCTTGCCAGATCATTTAAATTTTAGAAGGAAACCTTCGGAACAGCCTTCTCGCTCGCGTCGGCAATGGCAAAAGATTCTTCGGATTTAAACCCAAAGTTTTGTGCGATAAGATTCGACGGAAACATTTGGATTTTGTTGTTGTAGAAAAGAACTTGGTCGTTATAGTTTTGACGCGCGAAGGAAATTTTATTTTCCGTGGAACTCAGTTCTTCCTGAAGCGACAAAAAGTTTTGGTTGGCTTTTAAATCAGGGTAATTTTCCGACAGCGCGAAAAGTTTGGTTAGCACACCGGAGAGCTCCCCTTCGGCTTTGGCTTTATCCGGCAACCCTTGCGCGCTGATCGCCGCATTGCGTGCCTGAATCACGCGCTCGAGCGTCTGCTTCTCGTGCTGAGCATAACCTTTTACTGTCTCGATCAAGTTGGGAATGAGATCGTATCGGCGCTTCAGCTGAACATCGATTTGGGACCAGGCATTCTTCACCTGATTTCTTAAAGCAACTAGAGAGTTGTACATTCCGATAATCATCAAAACCGCCAAAACAATAATTCCAAGTAGCGCTCCTAGAATAATCATTTCTTAAAGACCTCCTTTATAAAAGTGAACACTGGTTTATCTTCATCCGTCGCCGGATTGTGATCGTCTAAAACTTTTTCAAGCTCGCCCTTGTCGAACCACAGACCGTGGCCCGCAGTGCAGCGATCGATTAAAAAATTGTTGTTGTCGAAGCGCGCTTTTTCCATTTTTTTGGAACAGATCGGGCATTTGCGCGGCGTTTCTTCGCTATTAAAGCGGACTATTTTTTGGGACAGGTTCGAACGCGTTTGGGAATTTGGAATCAAAAGCTCAAGCTCTCCGGCGTCGAGCCAGATGCCTTGGCAAAGTGTGCAATAATCAACCTCGACCCCACCGGATTCCAAAATAATCAGGGGCTTGCGGCAAGAAAGGCATTCCATTAAAAAATATGCTACCATGACGCTCTTATGAAAGCCATTGTGCTCGCCGCCGGACGCGGTAAACGCTTCGGAAATAAAACGAAGCTCATGCCTAAGTGTTTAATTCCCCTCGGGTCGCCCGACAAAACGCTTCTGGGCCGTTATCTCGACTCTTTCCGCGAGATCGGAATCCAAAATGTCGTCATCGTCGTGGGTCATCAAAAAAATAAAATTAAAACCTTCTGTAAAAAAAATGGCACAGGCCTCACGATTCGCTTTATCGAAAACTCAGCCTACCAAAGAGGCAGTATCGTTTCGCTTTTTAAAGCCGTTCCCGAGTTTGACGACGATCTTCTCATCATGGACGCGGATGTTTATTTTCCGACGGCGGCACTTGAAAAATTAATTCTCTCTAATAAAAAATCCGTCTTCCTCATCGACACGCGTTCCAAATCAAGTGGCGAAGAAATGATGCTCATGGCTAAAAAAGGACGGGCCCTCGGACTCGCCAAAAAAGTGAACCCTTCGCTTCAAATTCTAGGTGAAGCTACCGGAATTTTTAAAATTTCAAAAACGCATGTGCCGTTTTTAGCTAAAATTTTAAAAGATTTTATCGGGAAAAAGATTCTGGACGTGGAGTATGAAGAAGCCTATCAAGCACTGATGCAAAAGATAAGACTGGGATTTGAAAAAATAAACGGGCACTTCTGGACAGAGATGGATTTTGAAGAAGATTTAAAAAAAATCTTGTCTCAAAAATCCCGTTAAGGACAGTACTGCC
The DNA here is from genome assembly GCA_964606485.1 of uncultured Planctomycetia bacterium. Classification (GTDB taxonomy): domain Bacteria; phylum Omnitrophota; class Gorgyraeia; order 2-02-FULL-51-18; family 2-02-FULL-51-18; genus CAZSGP01. Next base: position 39,775 of record CAZSGP010000004.1, read on the forward strand.
GGATCGCCTGTTTGACCTGCTCGATATTCACCGGCTTTGAAAGAAACGGCCTACCGCCAATCACCCCATTCGTTTTGACAAGCTCTTCGCTCGTCACCGTCGCCGTAATAAACACGATTGGCACCTTCGCAAGCGTTGAGTCCCCTAAAATCGACTCGGCCGCATCGGGGCCTGCCACATCCGGCATGATCACATCCATAAAAATCAGATCCGGCCGAAATGACTGAGCGGCTTTCAAAGCTCCGCCGCCGTTATTTTCAGTCAGCACCTGGTAAAGTCCAGTCGACTCCAGATTTAATTTTAAAATCCGCGTAAACGCGGCCTCATCGTCTACGATCAGGATTTTCTTTTTTTGAGCTGTCGTCATAACTAGTGGTCTCCATTTTTACAGGAAGCGTGATCTTCACGAACGCTCCCCCTTCGGGTCGGTTACGAATCTCAATCAAGCCGCGATGCATTTGAATCGTATTAAACACGATCGGCAATCCCAAACCCGTACCGCCCCGGCCGCGTTTGGTTGTAAAAAAGGGTTCAAAAATTTTGGTTAAAATATCCGCTGGAATTCCACTTCCGGAGTCCGTCATTTCTACGATTACGACTTCCTCTCCGATTTTTAAAATATCTTCTTTGCGCCGCCCGACTCCCGGTTGAAAATTTTTTAAAATTTCGGAGCTCGTTTTAATTTGAATTTGACCGGGCCCTTGCATAGCATCCGCCGCGTTGGTCAGCAAATTGATAAACACCTGCACCATGCGGTCTTTATCTAGCTTAATCACCGGAAGATTTGAATCAAGTTCCTTCGAAATTTTTACCTTGTGGCGGTCCAGGTGATTTTTCAAAAGAAGCAGAGCACTCTCGAGAACTGTATTTAAATTTTGTTCCTGCATCAATATCTGAGAGGGGCGTGTCAGATCCAAAAGCCCCTTAATAATCGTATCGGCCCGCTGCACCGCCATCCGCATGTCCTGCAGCACCGCATTAAAATCTTCCGATGCCACCTGATCCTTGTAGCTGGATATAAAATCCACTCCCTGCAAAAGAATGGCCAGTGGGTTTTTGACTTCGTGCGCTGTCCCCGCGGCCAAAATTCCGACGGTCGCGGATTTACTGGCTTGAATCAGCGCTTCTTGCGCGCGTTTTCTTTCCGTAATGTCCTGCGCCACAAAAATAATTCCCTGAATCTTTCCATCTTTGTCGCGCATCACCGAATACGAAAATAAAATCGGAATCTTGACGCCTTTTTTGGACAGAAATGTTTTTTCGAGATTGCGCACCACATTCGTTCGCACGAACGCGTCGAGACCTTTTAACTCGGAAATATCTTCTTCTTCCGGAAAAATAATGCTCGAGCGTTTTCCCACAAGCTCTTCTTCGGTATAACCCAACAACTGGAGCGCGGATTGATTGGCTAAACGAATGGTTTTGTCGGGGTTGAGCACAATGAGCGCGTTCACCATCGAGGTCACGATGTTGTCCATGTAGTCTTTAGACACCGTCGTTTTTTCCAAGTGCTCGATCATTTGATTATAGGAAGAAATGAGCTCTTTAATTTCAGGGTCGGCGCTTGAAGCATCGATGCTCTCAAATCGCCCCTCGGCCACTTTTTGAGTGGATTCTAAGAGCTGCAAGTAGAGATCCGATTGAAGGGTTAGCTTTTTCGGTGACATAGCATATTTAATTAATATTAATCAATACTATATAAATATACACTAGCTTTAGCATTAATGCAAGCGGTGGACACACTTTCCTCCCCTTACCAAGGGGAGGTGTCCGCCTCAGCGGACGGAGGGGTGAATTGCGCGGATGCACAAAACCACCTCCCCGGCACTTCGTGTCCACCCCTCCTTGGTAAGGAGGGGGAATAAATTAAACCTTGAAGGTGTAGATTTTTCCAGGCTCGCGTTCGTTGTCAGGCGGGAAACTCTTGCGCTTGTCGGCGTAATACTTTTGGCGGTGATCGCCATCAGACGTGCGGTTAAAGGTTAGATACAAGTTTCTGCGGCGACCAGAAGTAAGATTGGGTTCAGATTGATGTGGAACGAAACAATCGAAGAAGGCAACGTCACCGGGAGACATCGGGTATTTCTTAAATTGAATTCCTTCGAGCTGTTTTTCAGTGAGCGGTTTCATACGCTCGCCAATCCACCCTTTTTTGTGATGGCCTGCTGAAAGTTCGAGGCATCCGTTTTCAACCGTGCTCTCGTCAACCGTGATTAAAACCGAAATAAAAAACGGTGCGTAATCATCCCAGCCCGGCTGAATATCCTGATGCGGCGCAAATCCTCCGCCGCCAGGCAGTTTAAAATTAACTTTTTCTTTAAATAAAAGGGCTTTCTCGCCTAAAAGCTCGCTGGCGCGCCCGAGCATTTTGTCCGCATAAATAAGATCGTGCAGTCCCGGGTGGTAGTCTGCAAATTTTTCAATGCGTGAAAGAACTTTCTTCCCTTTCTCGAGCAGACTATCTTCAAAATAAGCCATCTGCTTGCCGACTTGGTCGGTCTGAGCGGCAATCTCGTCAATCCATTTTGAAATATGGGCCATCTCCGAGGCAGAATACAGTCCTTTGATAACGATAAATCCGTCTCGGTTGTATTGCACAATATCCGTTTTAGAAAAGTGGCCCATAAGATTTGTTATAATAACACTTTCTTAAAAAGGGAGAAAGTGATGAGCTCAATTTTTACGCGCATTATTAAAGGGGAACTGCCCTGCACTAAAGTGTTGGAAGATGATCGATTTTTATCCTTCATGGAAATTTCGCCGCTCACCGCTGGTCACGCACTTGTGATTCCTAAACACGAAACCGATTATCTTTTTGATTTGAGCGATAAGGACTATGCGGATTTATTTTTGTTCGCTAAAAAAGTGGCTCGGGCCATCAAAAAAGCGGTTCCCTGCAAAAAAATAGCCGTCATGGTTTACGGATTGCAGGTTCCGCACGCGCACATTCATCTCGTACCTGTTCACGGAAACGCCGGCGAGCTGAATCTTTCCAACGCTAAAAAAGCCTCGCCCGAAGAATTGGAATCCATCGCTCAAAAAATCCGAAATACTTTCTAAGACTGGTTCTTTCCCCTCCTTACCAAGGAGGGGTGGACACGAAGTGCCGGGGAGGTGATTTGCAGGGACGCAGAGCAAATCACCCCTCCGTCCGCTGAGGCGGACACCTCCCCTTAGTAAGGGGAGGAAAGCTACGCCGTAATCGGTTTTAACGCTTCCCGAATTTTGGGGGAATGCTGATGATGATTGCAGTAACCGCCCGGATTTTTCTGTAGGTATTTCTGATGGTAGTCTTCGGCCGCGTAAAACTCTCCTACATCTGCCACTTCGGTCACAATCGGCCGATCATAAATTTTTGCCTGATTTAAAAGTGTAATTGCCTTCTCGGCGGTCTTTTTCTGCGCAGCACTGTGCGTAAAAATGGCCGAGCGGTACTGTGACCCCACATCATTCCCCTGGCGATTGAGCTGGGTCGGGTCGTGATACAGAAAAAAGATTTCTAAAATTTTCCCATACGAAACGAGTGACGGGTCAAAAGTAATTTCGACCGCCTCGGCGTGTCCCGTGCGACCTGTACAAACCGCTTCGTAAGATGGACTCACAAGGGTTCCGCCCGTGTACCCCACTCGTGTCGCCACAACCCCGTCGATTTCCTCTAGAAACTTTTCCATTCCCCAAAAACACCCGCCGGCCACTGTCGCTGCTTCAGTTTTCATGTCCCCAGCCTCCGCTAAAATTTGTCCGCTCAAAATAAAAAATAACGTTAAAAAAATAAATTTCATGTGGAGACAGTTCCTTGCTGTTCCATGGTGTGTGGATTAAACCGAAGCGCTCGCAGTTTCGGCGCTTTCCAAGCGGCTAGTGCGACGACGCCAAGCGTTATCACGCCTCCCACCGCCACGCACGGCACGGTGCCAATGAGCGCCGCGACCATTCCGCTTTCGAATGCGCCCAGCTCATTCGATGCGCTTAAGAAAATCCAATTGGCTGCCGCCACTCGTCCGCGCATATGGTCGGGTGACAGAAGCCTTATCATCGAGCGCCGGATCACCATGCTAACCCCGTCAAATACGCCGCTAAAAAATAAAGCCGCCATAGAAAGCCAAAAGTTTTTTGAAAATGCAAAAACAATAATGCTCACGCCAAACCCCGCCACCGACCAGAGGAGATTGCGTCCGGCTTTGGCAATCGGCGGCCGATGAGTGGCGATGAGCGTCACGACAAGCGCCCCGGCAGAGGACGCGGCGTTGAGAAGTCCCAGTCCTTTGGCTCCAACATGCAAAATATCCTCGGCGTAAATGGGTAAGAGTGCCACCGCGCCCCCAAATAAAACCGCAAATAAATCAAGAGATGCGGCGCCTACGAGCACTTGACTGCCGAACATGAATTTAAGTCCCGCACCAATGCTCTGAAAAATGGGCTCTTTTTTTTCAGGTCGCACAAAGGGTCGGGGCTTAATCGCAAAGGTGCAAAGCCACGCCAACAAATAAGACCCAGCCGCCAAAAGATAACACGTCACCGGTCCCCACATCGCAAAGATAAATCCGATCAACGCCGGGCCGCCAATGGCGCAGGTAATCCACGTGCTCGTAATCCACGAGGAGGCATTCACCGTTAAATGTTTGGGGACAACCTGAGCTTCCAGCGCATTTCCGGCAGGGTCCGCAAAACCACGCGCCACTCCCACCAAAAAAATAACGGCGTAAAGACCAAACAAAGCGCCGGCGTGCTGGCTCAAAGATAGAAGTGCCAGCGCAAGCGCGCCAAGACAGGAAATCACACGCGTGACGAGCAAAATTTTTCGTCGGTCAAAGTGGTCGGCGACGTAACCTCCGAATAACACTAAAGAAATCGCCGGGATCGCTTCGACAAGCCCTAGCCAACCGAGGGCCGCTGGACTTTTGGTGAGTTGATAAATTTGATAGCCGATGATGACTAAAACCGAGCGGCTTGCGAGCGTGTAAAACGCAACCGCAGCTAGAAAAAAACGGATTTCTTTAACTTTTAGCGCGTCGGCAAAATGACGGGTATTGTTGGGGCTTTGCATCCAACGTATTGTAGCACTCGTCCTGGCGTTTTGATTAGATCTGCCAGTCCGGAGAATCGCTTGGGGCCTTGCGGCGCTTATCTACAATCACTAAACGGGTTTCTTCATACACCACCAACGAATGAGCCGGCACGCTGTGCATTAAAAAAACATTAGCCCCGATGGTTGAATGTGCGCCGATCACCGTGTCTCCGCCTAAGATGGTCGAATTGGGATAAATCGTCACGCCATTTTCAACATCCGGATGACGTTTTCCGCCTTTAACCAGCTGCCCATGTTCATCCTTAGCAAAACTCCGGGCTCCGAGGGTAACGCCGTGATAAAGTTTCACCCGGTCACCAATGCGGCAAGTTTCTCCGATCACCACACCCGTACCGTGATCAATAAAAAAATATTTACCAATACTTGCCCCGGGGTGGATATCAATGCCCGTGCGGCTATGCGCCCACTCCGTCATCATGCGGGGAATCAGCGGAGCACCCGCGTCATACAATACGTGCGCCATGCGCTGAATGGAAATTGCCTCAACACAAGGATACGAAAGAATGATTTCTTCATGCTGGAGGACCGCCGGGTCTCCTTCGTAAGCAGCTTCAATGTCGGTGCGCAAAATCGAACGAATGTGAGGAATGTCTTCACAAAATTTTTTTAGAATAGGTTTCGTGCGGCCGGTGGGTTTGCTAGGATCACCAATCCGCACCGCTTTTCGCACTTGGTCTTCTAAGCGCAAGATCACGCTTCTGAAACGCTGTTCGGTAATCTCCGCCAAACTCAGAGAATGAATCGCGTCCTCATCGTGAAAACCCGGAAAAAGAATTTGGAGCAGATCTTCGCAAATCTGCCCCACCGCGCGCTTGGACGGCATATTTTGCGCGTCACGATGATTAATACTTCCGGCTTTTTGGTAGGAAGCTAAAAGATCGGAAATATATTCCTGGTAGCCTTTGTCCGGTACATTTTTGGAGTCTGACAAATTATTTTTGATTCCTTGGCATTTGCATTCACGGTTCCAGATCTATTTCCTGGGTCTAAAAACACTGTATTACAAATGATAACACGTGGGCCTTGTTTTTTTACGCGATGTTTGTTGGTTCTTTAAAAAGCCAAGTCGAAAGATACCGCTCTCCGGTGTCCGGCAACACCACGACAATCTGCTTTCCTTTATTTTCTTTGCGTTTGGCCACTTCAATCGCCACCCAAAGAGCCGCACCGCACGAGATGCCCCCTAAAATCCCTTCTGATTTCGCCAACGCTCTTGCCGTTGCACCTGCATTTTCATCAGTGACCTGTATGATTTCATCGATGATGCCCGTATTTAAAATCTGCGGCACAAACCCCGCGCCGATGCCTTGAATTTTATGAGGACCCGGTTTGCCGCCCGACAAAACCGGTGACGTCACGGGCTCCACGGCAATCGCTTTAAAACCGGGTTTTCTTTTTTTGATCACTTCGGCCACTCCGGTAATCGTCCCGCCCGTGCCTACACCGGAAACCAAGATGTCCACTTTTCCATCGGTGTCATTCCAAATTTCTTCGGCAGTGGTTTTGCGGTGAATTTCAGGGTTAGCCGGATTGCTAAATTGTTGAAGCAAAACAGCGCCGGAAATTTCCTTTGAAAGCTCCTCCGCTCGCTTGACCGCCCCGCGCATGCCGTCAGTGCCGGGTGTGAGCACAAGCTCGGCTCCAAAAATCTGTAAGAGCTGCCGGCGTTCCATGCTCATTGTTTCCGGCATGGTTAAAATAAGCCGGTAATGCTTCGCCGCTGCCACAAAGGCCAGTGCAATGCCAGTATTTCCGCTCGTGGGTTCAATAATGATCGAATCTTTTTTAAGCAGACCTTTTTTTTCTGCGTCCTCAATCATCGCAAAACCAATGCGGTCTTTGACGCTAGAGAGCGGATTAAAACTTTCTAGCTTTAAGAGCACTTGCGCCTCAAGCCCTTGACCCAATTGATTCAGCCGCACGAGCGGCGTACGACCGATCGTCTTTGTAATGTCTTCAAAAATATGTGCCATATAAATTCTCCTTTTTTAAATTCCGCCGCCCGGCCCCACAAAACCGATCAGATCAAAATTATTTTGATCTCCCGCATTCAAACGTATTTCTTTCGGGGTTAAAAAAATCTGTTCGTCTTTCTTTAAATTTAAATTTTTGTATTCCGACTGACTCAGCTCCACCTGAACCAAATCTTTCCATGGAGTGGAGCATTCAAGCTTCACGACAGATCCAGCTAGATTAATATACCGGAGATCTGCTTTAAACGAATTACTTCCGGTGGGATCATGCGTCACGATAAATTCATGTGGCCTTACGTAAAAGGTCGCTGTTTTTCCGTTTGCATTTTCTTTTTTAGAAAATTGGTGAGCCAAGTTTCCCGCGAAAGGCTTTCCTTCCTCAATCCGTGTGTGAAATAAATTCACATTCCCAAGAAAGTTCAAGACGAACGCATTCACCGGCCGGTGATACACCTCGTCCGGTGTCCCGACCTGCTCAATTTTTCCTTCATTCATCACCACCACGCGATCGGCGACTTCCAGCGCCTCTTCCTGATCGTGTGTCACAAAAATACTCGTGATGTGCAGATCGTCGTGAAAACGCCTGAGCCATAGCCGCAATTCTCTGCGGACTTTTGCGTCGAGCGATCCAAACGGCTCATCGAGAAGCAGCACTTTTGGCTCGACGGCGAGCGCCCGTGCAAGCGCAATGCGCTGCCGCTGGCCGCCGGACAATTGTGACGGGTAACGCTCCGCCACCCAGTCGAGCTGCACGAGTTTCAAGAGCTCATGAACTTTTTGCTTAATTTTTTCGTCAGAAGGACGCGCGGCTTTCGGTTTCACGCGCAGTCCGAACGCGATGTTTTCAAACACCGTCATGTGGCGGAAAAGCGCATAGTGTTGAAACACAAATCCCACTTGGCGGTCTTTGGCGCCTTGGTCTTGGGCATCTTTTCCATGGAAAAAAAGTTCCCCGCTGCTCGCTGTTTCAAGCCCTGCGATGATGCGGAGCAGCGTCGTCTTCCCTGATCCCGACGGCCCAAGAAGTGCCACCAGTTCTCCGGTTTCTACTTTTAAATCAATTCCCTTAAGCGCTGAAAAGCTACCGAAATTTTTTGAGATTTTTTTGACTTCAATGCTCATATTGCCGCCGATTCCTTTTCTGCGCGAAATTTTAATTCCACTATTTTTTTAATAAACAATGTCGCAAGCGCCAACCCCACAAAAAGAGAGGAGACCGCAAATGCCGCCGTAAAATTGTATTCGTTGTACAAGATTTCAATGTGAAGCGGCAGGGTGTTGGTGAATCCCCTTATGTGCCCTGACACCACGGACACCGCTCCAAACTCACCCATCGCTCTGGCATTGCATAGAATCACGCCGTAGAGCAGACCCCATTTGATATTGGGAAGTGTCACGCGCCAGAACATTTGAAAGCCGCTTGCTCCTAGTGTTATCGCCGCTTCTTCTTCATCGCTTCCTTGGGCTTTCATCACGGGAATCAGTTCTTTTGCCACAAATGGAAACGTCACAAAGATGGTCGCAAGGATGATCGCGGGCGGCGCAAAAAGAATTTTAATCCCATGACTCAAAAGCCAGGCGCCGAGCACGCTTTGCGCGCCAAAAAGCAGCACATAAATCATTCCCGAAATCACCGGCGACACTGTGAGCGGCAATTCGATCAAGGTGAGCAAAAAATTCTTTCCCTTAAAATCAAATTTCGCAATCGCCCAGGAGGCGGCGACTCCAAAAATGAGATTCAGCGGCACGGCCACGAGTGCGGTGATCAGTGTCAGCTTGAGAGCGGACCACGCCACAGGTGTCGTAAAAGACTGCCCGTAAAAGAAAATTCCTTTCTTAAAAGCATTAAAGAGGATGCACGCGATGGGGACAAATAAAAATAGCGTTAAAAATGAAAGTGCCGTCAGAGTCAGGATAGCTCTTATCCAAAAAGGTTCCGTTTTTCTGGAAATCGGTTTCACGAAAAGCGCTCCGCTTTTTCAAAATTAATTTTTTGCAGATAATTGATGAGTAAAAATAACGCAAAAGAGACAAGAAGCATCACGAGCGCAATCGCCGTCGCTCCCGCATAATCGTATTGTTCAAGTTTTGTCATGATGAGAAGTGGCGCAATCTCCGTTTTCATCGGCATATTGCCGGCAATAAAAACCACCGAGCCATATTCGCCGATCGCGCGGGCAAATGCCATGGCAAAACCCGTCACAATGGCGGGAACGAGCACCGGAAAAAGAACTCGGGTAAAGATATTCCACCGGTCTGCGCCAAGACTCGCCGCGGCTTCTTCGAGTGCCGGGTCCAAGTCTTCCAAAACCGGCCCGACCGTACGCACCACAAACGGAAGCCCGATGAAAATGAGCGCTAGCGTAATGCCAAGTTCGCTGTAAGCGGCTTTGATGTGAAAGGGCGCCAAGTACTGGCCAACCCAACCGTTGGAGTGAAAAATAGCCGCAAGCGCAATACCCGAAACAGCGGTCGGAAGCGCAAATGGCAAGTCAATCAGCGCGTCCACCACCGACTTTCCGGGAAAGGTGTAGCGCGTCAAAACCCACGCCACCAAAAAACCAAAAAAAGCGTTCACGAGTGCTGCGACAAACGCCGCACCGAAACTGAGTCGGTACGCCGCCAGTGTTCTAGGAGACAAAATCGTCTCCCAGAACACCGACCAGCTTAGCGTTGCCGTTCTAAAAAAGAGAGTCCCTAAAGGAATAAGAACGATGAGACACAAATAAAAAACCGTGTAACCCACCGACAACCGAAACCCCGGAAGCGTTCTTTTCTTTTTCGAGACGGAAGGCATGGGTCAAGTTAGCTCTGGTAAATCTTGTCAAAAATGCCTTTGTCCGCAAAATGTTTTTTCTGCGCTTTTTGCCATCCGCCAAACACTTCGTCGATGGTAAAAAGGCTGACATTTTGAAACTGGCTTGCATACTTCGCAGCAATCGCTTCATTGCGAGGACGATAATAGTGCTTCGCCGCAATTTCCTGGCCCTCATCCGAATACAGATACTTCAAATATTCCTCTGCAATCGCTTTGGTGCCATGACGAGCGGCCACTTTATCCACCACCGTCACCGGCGGCTCGGCCAAGATGCTGACACTCGGGGTCACGATTTCGTATTTTCCTTTACCGATATCATTGACCACCAAATACGCCTCGTTCTCCCAAGAAATGGCTACGTCCCCGATTTCGCGCTCCACAAATGTCGTAGTGGATCCGCGCGCTCCTGAGTCGAGCACCGGCACGTTCTTAAAAATAGCTTTTAAGAATTCTTGGGCTTTAGCTTCGTCGTTATTCCATTTCTTCAGCGCATAACCCCAGGCGGCCAGATAATTCCACCGCGCGCCACCCGATGTTTTAGGATTTGGGGTAATCACGGACACACCGGGCTTCGCCAAATCATCCCAATCGTGAATATTTTTGGGATTTCCTTTGCGCACCAGAAACACAATCGTCGACGTGTAAGGCGCGCTGTTATTGGGAAGCCGCGTCTGCCAATTCTTTGGAATGAGATTTCCTTTTTCGAAAAGCGCGTCGATATCGTACGACAAAGCCAACGTCACCACGTCCGCGTCCAGTCCATCAATCACCGCCCGCCCTTGTTTGCCGCTTCCACCATGCGATTGGTTGATCGTCACGGTCTCGCCAGTTTTTTCTTTCCAATGTTTCGCAAACGCTTGATTGTAATCATCGTACAGCTCGCGCGTCGGGTCGTATGACACGTTCAGCAACGTCACTTCTTTTGCGGCAAAAGCTGCCGTTGAAATTCCTACGGCAAAGATCAAACTAGCCGCAACCGTAAACCAGTATTTAAATTTCATCTTCTTCTCCTCAAATTTTTTAAATTTCTTAAAATACGATCTGAAAGCGGCTCCAGATTGTGTTTTCGCTCGGACGGTCATCTGCAGTACCGTTCAAAAACCCACCGCCGTCAAAGTTTGTTCGCTCGTAGTCCAGTAGCCATCGAAAATTCTTATTGAGATACCAATTAAGGCCCAAGCCCCAGGCGCGCGCCCGTGAAACCGACGAACTTGGAGTGGCAAATCCCAATTCAAAAATCGTATTATCGATATCCAGTTCGCCGAAACGGGCTGCTATTTCAAACGCACCCCAGGTGTGATCGGTTAAACTGAAAGGATGTCTCGGATTAACTCCTTTATAAGTCGCATCCTCACCCGTCAGCACATATGAGCCTGCAATCTGCCAGGCATCATTTTCAAATTTTTCTCTGACGATTTGGCCTCCCGTCGTTCTCAACGCCTCTTCACTCGAGGTGATGTATTCATAGAGCAAACCGAAAGAGTTCCAGGAATAATATATCTGCGGAGACAAACGGGAATTAGGTCCGTCTGCCGTTACCGTCGAGCCGTACGAAAAAATGGCTGTTTGTCCGGGCGAGCGGTACGTCGGCAAAGATCCCGTCGAGCCTTCCTTGTGACCATAGGTTGTGGCAATACCCACGCCCAAACCTTTCAGCGGCGCTAAATCCGTGTCTTTTAATGGCCATGCAAAAACACGGGCGGCGATGTCCTTATCCTGATTGCTATCGGTAATGCTGGTGCCTAAGTCTTCCACACCGTTAAAAGCACCGACCGCATAAGTCAACTTTCCGTCCCACAAATCGCCGAATACCTGAACACCGACATCCCGATTGGGCGCCAAATTACTCGGAAGTCCCAATTCTGCGAAAGTCAAAACAGTGGTGGATTGTAAACGTTCAAACCCAAACGGTTCTTTGAATTTTCCAGCCCTAATTTTAAATTCGGGCCAGTAGTGAACATCGATATAGGCGTCGGGCAAGTTCACCGCAGTCCCAGCAAACTCTGGACTAATGTAGAAGTCGTAGTCCTTATTGACAGTGCCTTGAGCCGTCAAACGCACGGATCTCGCCTGAAAAGTGTCTGTCGTTCCCAGATCCTTTTTGTTATCGGTATAGAACTTACCTTCGGCCTGAGCGTATCCCGTAATTTTAAGTTTAAAATTATCATCGGGTGACTTGATGCTAAAACCGTCTTTTGCGCTCGCTGTCACGATCGGCGTTTCGGTCTTCTTTTTATCTTCATCCTCTTTTTTGACTTCCAACTGACGCTTTAGAAGTTTGACTTCATTCTCTAGCGCATCGAGACGCGCGAGAAGTGCCGCGTCATCCGCCAAAGCAAGCGACGGCGAAAAAGTACTCACCGCCAAAAAAACTAACAACACCAGCGAACCTAACTTCCTCATTTCCTTCTCCTTTTATACGTTCAAACTTCCGGTTGTCCGGTCAGCGGGTTATTGTGAATTCGAATTTTTTCTTTGCGCTCAATCTGAACAATTTTCGAATCGTGCACGACTATTTCGATTGATCCGAAGCGAATCGATTCAATTGCTTTTTGTATCTCCTTCAAAATGGATTCGCTCATATGAAATAGGCCAAATTTTTACTCGACTTAATTTTCTTTTCGACCCCCACGACTTTCGCAAGGCTGGTATTGTCTAAAATAGCGGCGGTTGAATCTCGAACCTCTTTAAACAACACACGAGTTCCACAAGTCTCAGGATCTTTGCACTCCGCGCAGGGCTTGAAGGCTGTTTGACTAGCGCAGGGCAATAGCGCCAGTGGTCCTTCTAGGATACGAATAACTGCCCCAAAACTAATTTCGCTCGCTGGCTTGGCTAAAAAATAGCCCCCACCCTTTCCCTTTTTACTCTGAAGCACCCCATGGTTTTTGAGCTCCAAAAGAATTGCTTCCAGGAATTTTTGGGGCATATTGCCGCGCTTCGCCAGATCCGAAATAAGCACCGGAGTCTTCCGGGTCTTTTCGTCCTGGGCTAGCAGCGTCAGCGCCTTTAATGCATATCGTGTTTTCTGTGAAATCATAATCTATAAACTCTATAGGATTGGTAGAGTATACAAGATAAGCTCAATTTGTCAAATATTTATTTTTGAGTAGATTAGCTACTGCAGGAAACGCACTCGTCTTTGTTGTTGAGTGCGCAGGAGATGTCTGACATCTTCTGGTCTTTGGTGGCAGCGCTGTTATTGATCGCGTCCATCAGCACCCGCTCTTCATGTTCGACGGTAAACTTGATCGCGTCGACAGCGGATTTGGTCCGCAGATAATACATCCCCGTTTTCAGTCCCCTCTTCCACGAGTGAAAGTGCATGGACGTAAGTTTTGCCGAGTTCGGCTCCTGAACGAAAAGATTCAGCGACTGCGACTGGCAAATATAGGCTCCGCGGTCGGCGGCCATATCAATCAACGAGCGCTGTTTGATTTCCCAAACCGTGCGGTAGATTTCTTTGATGTTTTGGGGAATTTCTTCGATATTTTGAATCGAGCCATTGCTCGAAATAATTTTTTCTTTAATTTTATTGTTCCAGATGCCGAGATCCACTAAGTCCTTGAGCAAGTATTTATTCACCACGATGAACTCCCCTGACAACACGCGGCGATTGTAAATATTGGAAGTGTAGGGCTCGATGCATTCATTGTTTCCTAAAATCTGAGAGGTAGAAGCCGTTGGCATGGGCGCTACTAGAAGCGAATTTCTTAAACCCGTTTTCTTGATCTCTTCTTTTAAAGAAGCCCAGTCCCAACGCGCGGTCGGAACAACTTCATCCCACATATCAAACTGCAGAATGCCCTGAGAAGTTGGGGATCCCGCAAAGGTTTCATACGACCCTTGTGTCTTTGCCATTTCGTTTGAGGCCGTGAGTGCCGCAAAATAAATCGTCTCAAAAATTTCCTTGTTCAGTTGACGTGCAGGTTCACTGTCAAACGGCATGCGAAGCAAAATGAACACATCGGCTAGTCCCTGCACACCAATCCCAATCGGGCGGTGGCGCATATTGGAGCGCTTGGCTTCCTCGACGGGGTAGTAATTCACATCGATGACTTTATTCAAATTCTTCGTCGCGGCTTTTGTGACTTCAAAAAGACGGTTGTGGTTAAACTCACCGTCTATCACAAATCGCGGCAAAGCGATCGAAGCCAAATTGCAAACGGCCACTTCGTCGGGCGACGTGTACTCCATGATCTCGGTGCAAAGATTGGAGCTTTTGATCGTCCCAAGATTTTTTTGGTTGGATTTGCGGTTCGCGGCATCCTTAAATAGAATGTACGGCGTACCGGTTTCAATTTGCGACTCTAAAATCGCAAACCAAAGATCCTGGGCTTTCACAACTTTGCGGGCACGGCCTTCGGATTCATAACGTGCGTAGAGTGCTTCGAACTCTTCGCCGTAAGTTTCGGCAAGATTCTTCGCCTCATTCGGACAAAAAAGCGACCACTCCCCGTTCTGCTCGACTCGTTTCATGAAAAGATCAGGGATCCACAGCGCGTAAAACAAATCGCGCGCCTTCATTTCTTCTTTGCCGTGGTTTTTCCGCAGTTCCAAAAATTCAAAAATATCCGCGTGCCAGGGCTCTAGATAAATCGCAAAAGCCCCTTTTCGCTTGCCGCCGCCCTGGTCTACGTAACGCGCGGTGTCGTTAAATACGCGCAACATGGGAACAATACCGTTTGAAACTCCATTCGAGCCGCGAATATAAGAACCGGTCGCGCGAATATTGTGAATGCTAAGTCCAATGCCGCCGGCCGACTGTGAAATCTTGGCGCACTGTTTCAAGGTGTCATAAATACCGTCAATGCTATCGTCTTTCATTTGCAGTAGGAAACAGCTCGAAAGCTGAGGCTTTGGCGTTCCGGCATTAAAGAGCGTCGGGGTCGCGTGAATGTACCAGCGCTCCGACATTAAGTTGTAGGTTTCGATGGCTGCGTCAATATTGTCTTTATGAATTCCCACCGCCACACGCATCAGCATGTGTTGGGGGCGCTCCACCACTTTGTTGTTTAATTTTAAAAGGTATCCGCGCTCGAGTGTTTTAAATCCAAAATAATCAAAATCAAAATCGCGGTCGTAAATAATAGTCGAGTCTAAAATTTCTGCATTTTTTTCGATCACCTGATAAACGTCTTTTGAAATGAGCGGCGCTTTTTGCCCATTCGCGGGGTTCACATACTTGTACAAATCACGCATGGTTTCAGAGAATGATTTTTTGGTGTTCTTGTGGAGATTCGATACCGCGATGCGGGAGGCTAAAAGCGCGTAGTCGGGGTGCTTGGTCGTAAGCGACGCTGCAATCTCAGCCGCAAGACTATCCAGTTCAGATGTGGTGACACCGTCATAAATACCTTGAATGACTTTTTTGGCGACGTCCGCGGGGTCAACGTGTTTGGGATCTAAGCTATAACAAAGCCGCTCAATGCGAGACGTTACCTTGTCGAATTTAACCGATTCGCGACGACCGTCCCGTTTGACAACATACATGCAGGTATTCTCCTTTAGTGAAAATTAAAATTCGGCTTCAGTGTTAAAAATGTGGTTTTTTTCTTTGGACTCGCCAGAAATGACGCCGGCTTTTTGGTATTCGCCGACGCGTTTTTCGAAGAAGTTCGTTTTGCCTTGCAGAGAGATGAGCTCCATAAAATCGAATGGATTTGTTGCTTTAAATAGTTTTGGATAGCCGAGTGCGGCGAGTAACCGATCCGACACAAACTCAATGTACTGCGACATGAGCTTCGCATTCATCCCGATCAAGGCCACCGGCAGCGCGTCCGTCACAAACTCTTTTTCAATGGCCACCGCGTCTCCAATAATCTCATGAATCCGCTCAACGCTGAGTTTATTCTCAAGTTTGTTGTACAGTAGACAGGCAAAGTCGCAATGAAGTCCCTCATCTCGAGAAATCAGTTCATTTGAAAACGAAAGACCGGGCATCAGTCCGCGTTTCTTAAGCCAAAAAATAGAGCAAAAGCTTCCCGAGAAAAATATACCTTCCACAGCGGCAAACGCCACGAGCCGCTCCGCAAATAGTCCGCTATTGATCCACTGAAGCGCCCACTTGGCTTTTTTCTGAACGCATGGCACGGTGTCGATGGCGTGGAACAATTTGTCTTTTTCAACGTTGTCTTTAATATAAGTGTCAATGAGAAGCGAGTAAGTTTCGGAGTGAATGTTTTCCATCATCACCTGGAAACCGTAGAAACAGCGCGCTTCCGGAACCTGGACTTCGCGCATGAAATTCACAGCAAGATTTTCGTTCACAATCCCGTCGCTCGCAGCAAAAAATGCGAGCACATGCTGGACGAAATGTTTCTCACCCGGGTTCAGACGATCCCAATCTTTTAAATCTTGCGAGAGATCAATCTCTTCGGCTGTCCAAAAACTAGCTTCCGCTTGTTTGTACATGCCCCACATATCATTGTGCTGAATGGGAAACAGAACGAAGCGGTCTTTATTTTCTTTGAGAATGGGTTCTATCATGACAGTCCTTCGGTGTTGAATGAATTTAAGCGCAGTTTAAAAGAAGCCTGCAGTTCTGTCAAGTTTAAATCCCCAAAAAACACAATATATTGTGTTTTTTTAATGTTAATAAACTGAAATAACACTATGGGTGATGTTGAAGTGTTGCAAGCTGGCGTTTAAACCAGTTTGTTTTTTTGATGAATAAAGAACATTTCGGACATTGAATGTCAGAGTTTTTCGCCGCCAAATCGACGTGGACGATCGTCCCGCATGCGGGACACCAGCATACTCCTTTAGCGGTGTTGGCTATTTTTTCAGGCTGATAACCGATTTTGCTTAAATAGGCATTGCCCATAATGAAATATTTTCGCGCCGCAGGCTCCAAAAAAGGTTCAATGCTCTCGTAAGAAATTCCGTGATCCGCAGAGTAGCGCGCCGCCAAATACCCAAACTGTTCCGGTTTGAGATACCCGTACAATTTTTTTTCAGTTTCAAATCCTCCGCCGCCGGTTGAAATAGTTTCATCGGTTAAACCATTGAGCGTTAAAATTCCCTGTCCTTGAAAAAATCCGGACGTATCCACCACTCGCTCCTGATTACAGCCTGCCAACAAACGACTGCCCGGAACATTGACGAGTCCGCAATTCATCGGTTCAGATTTATCCATACCCCACACCGCGATGTGGCTTAGCTCGTGAACCAATAGACTCATCTGCTCCCGTCGTAATTTAACTTTTTTTGAAACGGTGATCACCATGCGTTCCCCGTTGTAACTGGTTACAAAAGCGGGGGGTGTTTCCTGGTCGCCATATTTCAGACTGATGGCATAGGCCTCAAGCCCCATAGCTTGAATCAGCCGGTTGAGCGCAACCGGCAAATCGTCCTTAGCACTCATTCCAAATTTTTCTAGGTCTGAACGAAGCGCAACATCGTCTTGAATTCCAAGCGACAACGTCAATACATCCACCGGTCTTTGATGTTTTTTAAGCAGATCATAATATTTGTCCACTTCCGCGGTATCTATGGGCGGCGTAAAATGACTCCAGGGGATAAAACGAAAGGCTAAAAAAATAACAGCGCAGTAGAAACAAAGAATGATCGCTTTTTTTATAAACGATGCTAATTTCCTAAAAAATCGCCGCACGGTGGTTTTGTTCATATATGAAATAATAGCATAAATAAAAAAAATCCCTCCGGGTTTCCCGAAGGGATTTTAAACTGGCGCGGTCGAAGGTCCGCCAAACAGCGCGTCGGATCCGTCCACAAAGCGCTGTTTGCGACAGATCCGCCAACGCTTTGTGGCGGAGATTCGAACCCTCGATCTCCGCCGTGACAGGGCGGCGCTTTAAGCCCCCGCCTGCTCCAACCAAAAATTCAGAGCAGGACGGGTCCGTCCTCGCTACGGCGAGGCGGAAGCTAAGCTTCTGGAAAATGAAAAATCCCGTCAGGGTTACTGACGGGATTGCTTCATTATGGCGCGGTCGAAGGGATTCGAACCCTCGATCTCCGCCGTGACAGGGCGGCGCTTTAAGCCAGCTAAGCTACGACCGCTAGTAAGTTGTAGATTCTATTCGATTTTGTCGGTTAAGACAAGAACGCGGTTTTTGAGCACTTCCAGGAAACCACCGTCCATTTTAAAAACTTTCGTCTGCCCTTTGGCATCCCGAAACGTCAAACTTCCTTTTTCCAGAGTGGTTGCAAACGACGCGTGGTGCTTCAACACTCCAAAATACCCATTCGTCCCGGGAGCCGTAACCGTTTCGACCGCCCCTTCAAAAAAAACTTCTTTGGGCGTGATAATTTTGAGTGTCAGTGTGTCGGACATTTAACCTTGTTTCATCGCGGCGGCTTTGGCCACGACCTCTTCGACATTTCCCACCATGTAAAAAGCTTGCTCAGGGTACTCGTCCATCTCGCCATTGGCGATTTTCTTGAACCCGGCAACCGTTTCTTTAAGTGTCACGTATTTTCCTTTGGTGCCGGTAAACGTTTCGGCAACAAAAAATGGTTGTGACAAAAATTTCTGAATCTTACGCGCGCGTGTCACGGTCTGTTTGTCTTCGTCGGACAATTCGTCCATACCCAAAATCGCAATGATGTCCTGCAAATCCTTGTAACGCTGAAGAATTTTCTGCACCTGACGCGCCACCGCGTAATGTTCTTCACCCACAATTTGCGGGTCAAGAATGCGGCTTGTGGAGTCTAGCGGATCAATGGCCGGGTAAATACCCAGTTCCGCGATCTGACGCGACAACACGGTCGTTGCATCCAAATGCGAAAACGTCGTGGCAGGTGCCGGATCAGTCAAATCATCGGCCGGCACGTAAATAGCCTGCACCGAAGTGATGGACCCTTTTTTCGTCGACGCGATGCGTTCCTGAAGTGCGCCCATTTCGGTCGCGAGATTCGGCTGGTAACCCACGGCCGACGGCATGCGTCCGAGTAGCGCCGACACTTCTGAACCCGCCTGCACAAAACGAAACACGTTATCAATAAAAAGAAGCACGTCCTGCTTTTCTTCATCACGGAAATATTCGGCCATGGTGAGCGCCGTTAAACCCACGCGCAAACGCGTTCCTGGCGGCTCATTCATCTGTCCGAACACGAGACAAGTTTTGTCGAGCACGCCGGACTCTTTCATTTCATGGTACAAATCGTTTCCTTCACGGGTACGCTCTCCTACACCGGCAAACACGGAGAAACCGCCGTGTTGGGCAGCAATATTGCGAATGAGCTCCTGGATAATAACGGTTTTTCCAACACCCGCTCCACCGAAGAGACCGACTTTTCCGCCCTTTGGGTACGGGGCGAGCATGTCGACGGCTTTGATACCCGTTTCAAAAATTTGAGTGGCTGCTTCGCGCTCTTCAAGAGAGGGCGAATCACGGTGAATCGGATACTTTTGTTTAGTCACGGCTTCCGGCTTTTCGTCAATCGCGTGTCCGAGCACATTAAACATGCGGCCCAGCGTTTCGCGTCCCACCGGCACCATGATTGGCTTGCCGGTGCTAGTCACTTCCGCGCCGCGCACGACTCCGTCTGTAGACGCCAGTGCGATTGCGCGCACCGAATTATTTCCCAAATGCTGTGCGACTTCCAAAACCACGTCTTCACCGCCCGAAGTTTTGACGTGCAGCGCATCGAGCACATTCGGCAAATGGCCGGCTTCAAAACGCACGTCCATCGTAGGTCCGATGATTTGAATCACATGGCCGATATCCGATTTTTTGGAACCGGTATTCGTCGCGTTTGTTTTTGCACCTGCTTGAGACTGAACATTGGTTTGCATAATCTTCTCCATTAAAAATTTATACTAAAATACTGGCGCCGCTTACGATCTCCGAAAGTTCGCGGGTGATCGACGCTTGCCGTGTTTTGTTGCGTAAAAGTTTCAACTTATCTAACACATCTTCGGCGTTGTCGGTTGCTTGCTTCATCGCCACCATGCGCGCGTTGAATTCCGACACCAAAGATTCCAAAAGTAAAATGTAAATTTTTGCTTCGAGAAAGCGTTCGACGAGCGACAAAAAGACGCCGTCAAATCCAGGCTCAGTAATATATTCCGATCCTGCACTAGATTCTTTTAAGTTTTCTAGCAAATAGCTCATGCTTAAAAACGGCACGCGCTTGATGAGTCCCATCCCGCCCGCGCGGAAACTCGTCACGAGAATTTCGACCGAATCCGTCTTTCCGCTTAAGAAAAGATTCTTTAGATCTAGGGTAATTTTTTTAGCAAACGCCGCATCCACCATTGCCTTTTCGGGATAACTATTTTTAATCGTCATCTGCCGCTTGCGGAAATTTTCAGAGGCAATTTTCCCAACAGGCACCACCGCCGTCGCAACACCGGCGTTTTCCTTCAGCCACGCGTTCGCGTTTTTAATAAGGTTTACGTTGTACGCGCCGCAGAGCCCTTTATCCGCTGAAACCACCACCAGCGTTTTATGCGCCATTTTTCTCTTCTCAAAGAGCGGATGTTTCAGATCCTTGGCGCTACCCGACAAATTTCCTACGAATTTTTCCATTTCGTTCAGATAGACCTTCGACTGAGCGAAACGGTTAAAAGCACGCTTAAAACGAAACGCCGCGATCATTTCCATGGCTTTCGTAATCTCGTGAATGTTGTCGATGGATTTCATCCGTCGACGGATTTGTCTAAGTGACGCCATACCCCTTAACGCTTATCCCTTTAAAAATTTCTCTTTAAACTCATGTCCGGCGCTGTCGAGTTTGAGCATCACGCCATCTGCGAGTTCTTTAGTTTTTTCAATTTCATTGATCACATCCGGATATTTCTCGGCCAGGAATTTGTGAAATCCTTTTTCAAACTCCGGCACTCTTTCGAGCGGAACTTCGTCAATCATTCCCTTGGTCGCCAAGTAAATAATGCTGACTTGTTGCGCCACGGTCATAGGAACAAACTGGCCTTGTTTTAAAATTTCAACAAGACGCGCACCGCGGTTTAGCTGATCGCGGGTTGATTTGTCCATGTCCGATCCAAACTGCATGAAAGCGGCGAGTTCACGGTACTGTGCGAGCTCCAAACGAAGTTTACCGGCCACTTTTTTCATCGCCTTGGTTTGAGCGTTGCCACCCACGCGCGACACCGAAAGACCCACGTTCACGGCGGGACGCACACCCGAGAAGAAGAGATCGCCTTCCAAATAAATCTGTCCGTCGGTGATGGAAATCACGTTCGTCGGAATGTACCCCGACACGTCACCCGCCTGGGTTTCAATGATCGGCAGTGCGGTTAGAGATCCTCCACCTAAATCTGGACGAAGTTTCGCCGCGCGTTCCAGCAAACGGGAATGCAAATAAAACACGTCGCCCGGAAATGCTTCGCGTCCCGGAGGACGGCGCAAAAGAAGTGAGAGCTCACGGTACGCCGCGGCTTGCTTGGTCAAATCATCATAAATGACAAGCGCGTGCATGCCGTTATAAAGGAAGTATTCTCCAATGGCCGCACCCGCGTAAGGGCTTAAAAATTGAAGGGTAGCTGCCACATCGGCAGGAGCGCTGACCACGGTGGTGTACGCCATCGCACCATGCTCTTCTAATTTTTTAACAACCGACAAAACGCTCGAGGCTTTTTGTCCGGTCGCGACATAAATACAATAAACGTCTTTTCCTTTTTGGTTCAGGATGGCGTCAATGGCAATCGCGGTCTTGCCGGTTTGGCGATCGCCGATAATCAATTCGCGTTGACCGCGTCCGATTGGAATCATTCCATCAATAGCCTTGATACCAGTCTGAAGCGGCTCTTTCACCGAATGGCGCTTCAAAACACCGGGAGCCTTAAATTCAATGGGGCGGCTTTCGGAACTCACGATCGGGCCCTTGCCATCCATCGGACGGCCGAGCGCGTCCACCACGCGTCCTAAAAGTCCTTTGCCAACGGGAATGCTCGCAATTTTTCCGGTGCGCTTAACTTGGTCGCCTTCTTTGATGCCCGAACCATCGCCGCAAAGCACGGCACCGACATTGGATTCTTCAAGATTGAGCGCGATGCCGAGTTCGCCGCCCGGAAATTCTAAAAGTTCACCGGCCATGCAATCATCGAGTCCGTAAATACGCGCAATACCGTCGCCGAGCGACAGAATCACACCGGTCGACTCCATCTTGATTCCAGATTCGTAATCTTTAATTTCTTGTCTTAGTACACTCGTAATTTCGTCGGGTTTTAAGGCCATTTTAAAGGGATCCTATTTTGGTTAACTCTTTTTTAATTAAGTCCAACTGATGACTGATCGAACCATCCAAAACTTTGTTGCGAATCTTAACGGAGATCCCGCCGATGAGTGACGGGTCCACTTCTTTTTTAATCGTAATTTTATAACCAGCGATCTTTTCAAGCGCTTTCACGATCTCGCGCTCGACTTCCGGCGACAGCGGCACCGCACTTTTTAATTCCGCGACTCCCATGCCGTGCCGTTCATCTACAATTTGCTTAAAACAATCTGACATTTCATGAATAAGACCAAAGCGGCTCTTTTCCAGAAGAATCGTCAAAAAATTAACCAAGGTGGTCTGCACTTGATCCGCGCGTTTTTGATAAATCTTCTGCAAAAAGCGGCGCTTGTCTTCCAAGCTAAACGACGGACTTCCAAAAAACCGCTCGGTGTCCGGCGCGCTCTTCAACGATTCACAAAATACCGAAAGCTCGTCACGCATTTCGATGTCATTTTGCAGCATTTGGCATGTCTCAAAAAGTGCCCCTGCATAACGATTCGCCGTGACGAGATCCCGCATTAATTTTTCTCGATTTCTTTGATGAACTGCTCCGCCAAGCGGTTGTGCTCGCCGGCATCCAGTTTCTTTCTCAAGATCTTCTCGGTCAAAAGCCCGGAAAGCTCCACCACCTGATCGCGCATCGCAATTCGTGCTTTCGCGATGTCCTGCTCGATTTCGGTCTTGGCGCGTTCGGTCATTTTCTGAGCGTCCACGCGCGCTTTTTCCTGAATATCCCGCGCGAGCTGAACCCCGACATTCGCCGCTTCTTGAATTTTCGTCCGCGCTTCCTGTTCGATGTTCTCTAGACGCTTGCGGTAATCCTTTTCGAGCGTCTCTAGCTTCCGCTTCTGGTCCTCAATACCCGTGAATTCACTCTCGATTTTGTGACGCCGCGCGTCAATCGCACCGAGAATGCCTTTCCAGGCAAATTGTTTGAGGATTAAAAACACAACCCCAAAGCCCAAAATCTGGACGATGATTTCTTTGATGATATGAGAATTTTCCATATTTCCTATCCGTAGGGGCGTAATTCATTACGCCCATCTTTAAACAAGGGTGCGATGAATCGCACCCCTACATTATTTAGGCGATTTTTCCCGACAATACGAACACGACGATCAATACGTACAGCGTAAGTGCTTCAATCAGCGCGCAACCGGCCATCATGTTAACGAGAATTTTTCCAGAAGCTTCCGGTTGACGAGCGGTCGCATCCATAGCGCTAGAAACGGCCTTTCCTAAGCCGAGGGCCGAACCAAATGCCGCGACGCAGAGCGAGAGCGGAAGAAAAATTGCCAGAGCTGTTTGATACGTTAAGTGATCCATTTTGATGAGTCTCCTTTTAGTTAGTGGGATTGTGGTTCTTCATGCGCTGCTGCGTGCCCGTGGGCATCGTGTTCATGATCGCCGTGAGGCAGCATCATCGCAATATAAACCGTGCTTAAAAGCGTAAAAACAAAAGCCTGAATCGTACTGGTCGCTATTTCAAACAAAAGAAACGGCGCCTGGAACGGAATGAAAAACGATGCCACTCCCATTCCGATAAAAACTGCCACGAGAATATGACCTCCCATGGTATTGCAAAACAAACGAAACGTCAGTGAAAAAGGTTTGGCGAGCTCTCCGATCAAGTGAATTGGAAACATGAGCGGCGCCATCACAAATCCAAACACGTCGCGTGGTGTTCCGGCCATATGATCCAAGTACCCAATCAGTCCTTGTTTTCGAATGCCAATGCACTGCACCACAAAAAATACGATGATCGCGAGTGCAACCGTTGTCGTCGGAACCGGGAGGGCCACCGGGCCTGCGAGGGTGATGGAATTGGCAGTATTAGATTTCATGAGCGGCACAAGACCGATCAAATTCATCGTAAGAATATAAAGAAAGAGCGTCCCTAGAAAGGGCGTATACTTGCGGCCTTCAGGCCCTAAGATTCCGCAGACAAAACCGTCTAACCCCTCGACGACCATCTCACACGCGGCTTCGAGTCTTCCGGGAACCCTTTTTAAATTCTTCGAGGCTAAATAAAATAAAACCGACAGAATTCCGATGACGAGCACACCGAAAAAAATATTTTCGTACCCTTCTAAAATCTTTGCGGTGTTTTCCGGCAGAAAACGAGCAATGAGAGAGATCAAATTCGTGGTGTGAAGTGACGCACCGTCTCCGTGACCGGATCCGTGTTCGGACGCGTGCTTCACCGTTTCATGAACGGCTTCGGATGCGTACGCGTTTGAAATAAAAAAATTCATTTTAGTCTTTTTTGTTTTGTTCTTTTAAAATTGCTCTTAAAAGTTGAGAGATTTCGCGGCCCACTGCGACAAGACCGAGCAGTGCCAGTGAAAAACTCATCCACGGATAAATCTGAAACTTCTGATCGATCCAACGGCCCACGAAAAACCCAACAGATGGACCCAGTAGTAACAGAATGGGGATTGTTGTAACTATGCCTAATTGCTTAACTTGCAAATAAACGGAATCTTTTTTTTCAGGCATAATCCCCAAATCTTTGGCGTCATTCTACAAACGACGCTCTGTTTTGTCAACCCTGCCTTGTATTCAGCTCCTGGCTATGGTAGATTCGTTATACTATGCAGGAAAAACGAGCGTACCCCAGAATCCCCATCGAACTCAAAGTCACCTGTAAAAATCCAAACAGCACGCTCAAACCCGTTAAAGGCACCTCAATTGATTTGAGTGTCGGCGGTATGTTGCTGAAAACCGATGTGAGCTCACCGCTTTCAAACCGCATCGAAGGCTATTTGCATGTTCCCGTCAGCGAGGAAGCCATCGCGTTTCGCGCGGACCTCATGTGGAGAAAAGTAGAGGGCGTCACTGCTAAGAACGGTCTTCAATTTATCGGTATGAACGACTCAAGCCAACGCCGTCTGGAATCCCTGCTTAAAAGCGTGTGGACCCAGATGCTGACGAGCTAGTTTTTTCATTTGTTTAAAAATTTATTTCGTCAAACGAGTGAAAAGCCCTTATTTATTTTAGCGATCTTTCTATTACTTGGAATTACATGTTATTACAACTCTCTACAAAGTCTATTTGCTTATGATGATCATCTCGTCATTCTTGATAATCAGTTCGTACATTCTCTATCAAATCTGCCTAAGGTTTTTTCACGCTCCTATTTAACTGCAACAGATCATATCTCTCTACTGCGCGTTCAGGATATTGGATCTGGAGAAGCAAGTTATCGCCCTGTCACAACACTGTCATATTTTTTTCTTTTTCATTTTTTTGGACTAGACCCATTTGGATGGCATCTCTCAAGCGTTCTTCTCCACATCACAAATGCTTTTCTGGTCTTTTTATTGGTAAAACTGCTCTTTAATTCAAAATTTGGTTTTTTAACTGGAATTCTTTTTTTAATTCATCCTCTCCATTCGGAAACGGTCAGTTGTGTTTCTTATAATGAAAAATTACTCACTTGTTTTTTTTCCTTATTGTCGGTTATTTTTTATATTAAAGCTCATCACTCCTTAAAGCACTTCTATTTACTTAAATTTTTCTCTGTTCTTTTTTGTATATTTGGCGTTTTCTCTGACGAAACTGCGCTTATTATTCCCTTCTTACTAATGCTTCATGATTTCTATTTTAAAATCTCAATGAGTAAAGGTTCCTTTTTTTCATGCTTGGCACGTAGGTATGGGCCATATTTTGGCGTCGTTCTTTTATCTCTGTGCGTAAATGCCTGGCTGAGGCATTCTGCCATGCCATTCTCTCCTCATTTTTTTTTAAAATCTAATCCGGATAGCGTGATCTCATTTAAAATTTTTACAAACCAATCCTTTTTGGTGTTTATAAGAGTTATCGCCTCTTATCTTGGTTGGCTATTTTATCCCTCTTTTAATTATCCAGTAATTCCAAATCAAATAAATGTCTACAGAAATCTGGCTTGGTGTACTTCTTATTCTCTATTAAGCGCAAGCTCCTTGTTGCTTTGTTTTTTTCTGATTTATTTTTTGAAAAGCAGGTTTCGCTTGGTTTCATTTGGCCTAGCCTGGTTTTTTGTGGCACTGGCCCCGATTTATCCCATTTCATTGCGCTATTCGGCTTGTCGATATGCCTATTTGGCCAGCATCGGCTATTTCATCGTTGCTGCTGGCTTACTTGGATTTCAGTTTAAAAACTTAATTTTAAAAAAATATGCATGGCTTCCGATCTTCTTTCTAGTGGTCTTAATGATTCAAATGACTCAATGCAATAATATTCGTTGGAGAGATGGGATCTCCTTGTGGAATAGTGTTCTTACGTCATCCCCACAAGATGAGGCCTTTGCAAAACGCAGTATAGCGGTTGACTACCTTGGGTACGGAATGCCCGATAAAGCCCTCCTTTGGTACAAGAAGCTACGTCACCCTTACAAATCCGAAGAAAACGAAGACCTTAGAAATGAAATGGGTGCGTGTTATTACCAAATAGGGAAATACGATATTGCCTTACATTTTTTTCGTTATGCCGTCAACAGCCATCCTGACTCGCCGGCGATCTGGGCAAATTTAGGTTGTGTGTACGGAAAATTTGGTTTGTCCAATAGGGCTATATTGTGTTTTGAAAAGGCAACTGCCCTTAACCCAAACTACGTCCAGGCGCATATCTATTTGGGAATCAGTTATTATGAAAGTGGGGATATCGAAAAAGCTAGATATGCTTTCGAGCGAGCGTTACACATACACCCTACCAACGTACAGGCGAGCGACTACCTTAAACTTTTGGTTAAAACAAAAAAATAATTATAACTTCGTCAAGATTAATAAATCTTTTTCTTTTAAGGAGCCTAGTGCTCGGTCAAAGGTAAGCGCTACTAAATTCTGATCAACCATTTCAACCTTCGCACCTCCAACGTGTCCATCCTCAGTAAGGATATCAAGTGATTCACGCGCATTTAGTTTTAACTTCTGCAAGGTTTCCACGACAACAAAATTATACTCATAATTAATCGTTAAAACTCTGGCCTTTACCGAATTTTTTCCTTTGGCTTCAAATACAATCTTAGGTTTTGGAAGAGGTGCTGGCTCTGCTTTTGCCTGTGACACCGCAATCGCACCCAGATCAACCCGCGCGCGTTCCTGGGCCAAATCTTTGGAAAGCTTTGAGAGAGTGCGCTTCATGCTTTTGGCTCTTAGCACCACTTTTTGAGAAAGGTTATTTTTTTCCTCATGAAGTGATTCAAACTGCTTCATAGACTGTGCCAATTGATTTTTCAAATCTTCTAATTGTTTTTGAGTCTTTTCAAGTTCCGCTTCGGAAGTTAAAGAGTTTTTTTGTAGGTTCAGCACAATTTCTTCGAGGGATGTTTTCTCACTTCGAAGCGAGCCGATTTGAGTTTCTAGAGCACTCTGGGCTTGTTGCAAAGCCGTTAGTTGCTGACCAACAGCAATTTTAGACTTAAGCTCTTTCGAATACAGAAAATAAAAAGCGATGCTGCTTGAAAGAAATAGAACCGCCAAAATCCATGAGACTAGTTTTTGAATGCGCTCTTGTTGTGGGGTCACGGCGTTATTGTATCACAGTAACAATTCACTAGTTGGTGTCCACAATCCCTGTGGAATCAATGGTGCGAAGTCCAAACCGCGGACTTGCGACGTTGGTGTCTTGAGCGCTAATGTCCACTGAGACGTCAGCGCCAGGAAACATAGCCGTCTGCGCCACATCATTGTCCACATCTAAAAAGTACGGCGGCGGATCGTACGTTGGGACGGTGAAGGTTCCACCGAACACGTCTTGGTCATTGCGGATTCTCCAAAAAGCATCCACCACTCCTGCTTGCGCAAAATAATACGACTGAGTTCGCTCAGTCGTGACCTTATTCGTCACTCTTTTTTGATTGTAGGAAGACATAATGGCCGCCGCAAGCATCGCTGAGATGATTAACGCCGTCATTAAAACTAAAGTGAGTGCAATTCCGCGCTCATTGTGTAATTTCATAGAATCCTTTTTAAGCGGCCATAGAGCGAAGCATCACTTCCGTGTGAAGTGATTCATTGGCTCCCACCCACCCTGCCCACGGCCTTTGAGAGCCCCCATTTGCCATCAGGTTGATATGCACAATATTAGCAGTTGTCGCATCAATCGCAAAAAAAGAGGAGGTCGCACCCATCACAATCATTAAACTCGGCGACACTTCGGTGTCTGCTGCGCCAACGTCTCCGGCTTGTGCTGCGTCCGTGCGCGTGCGAAGCGTGTTGTTCAGAAACCGGTATTTCAGCCACTGAAAATTATTATCGTTTGCATCGGTCGGAGTTGTATCGATTTGGACTTTGATTTGGCACCCCGCGTACGTTCCAACTCCCGGCGTGACCTCAATTGCTACAGCACGACCCGAAATCATTTGCCGCTCCATCGTTTCCATTGCGAGGGCTGCCTCAAGCCGGTATTGCCGAGCGGACGCATCTTTTGTAAATCGCTGAGCGGAAATATAAACCGATGAAATACCCATGTAAATAACGCCGAGAAGCACCGAGGCAATTAAAAGCTCCATCAGCGTAAATCCGTTTGAATTTTTTTTCTTAACTTGGCCCGTCATACACCACTCGTACCTTCCGGTAGTCCTTTCCCGGTACGGTCGACACCGTCGTCGTCCGGTTATACTGAACACCCCCTTGGGTCACAACAGCGGTTGAGGTGGAAGGGACACTTAAAGGAAAATTGGGCTGATCCCATTGGGAACCGCGCACAGACTGATTGAGTTGTTCCACATAAGCGCGGCTTAGATTAGTAGAAACGGATTTTCCGGGTCTATTTAAAGAGTTGATCGATGCAAAAGCTCGGAGCATTACCGCCACCACCAACGCCAGTGTGACCGCCGCCACCATCACTTCGACTAACGTGAACCCTGAAATGCGGTTAGTTTTAAAAATTCCGCAGCGCATTTAACATCCCGGCCGGGTGTTCGTGGGTACATGTGGGCTTGTTCCTCCGAAGCAACCGAGCTGATTCATTGTAATCGTAGAGGCTCCATCCCCTCCCGCGTTTGTGCCGCGAGTCGCCGTCGCAGTAAAGGTATTTGCTCCTCCGGCGATATTTAGCGTGTAAAAATTATTTTCGAGATCCGTCCCTAGACTTGTGTTAATGGTCGCAAGTGTCCCTTGTGCGCCCGTACTAGGGTAATAGGTGTTGTTATCCAGCAAGAAGGCTCTCTCTGCGACATAAATCATATTCAGGTTGATAGCGGCTTCGTTGGCGCGAGAGCGTTCGACAGAGGTCTGATAACTCGGTATCCCAATACCAGCCAACACTCCCAGAATAATCAGCACAATGACTATTTCCATGAGCGTAAAACCTTTTATGTTCTTCATATAAACCTCTTTTCGTCTCCTAAGCGCTTATCAAAAAACAAGGGGCTGTCCTAAATTATGCGTCAGCATTGTCTCGGACAGCCCCATCCACATCGCAAAAGTAATTTGCGAATATGTTTTGATTACTGAATAGTATTCGTCCTGTTTCCTGCATGGTCGACTGTGGCCGTGCCAGAACCAAATGTCGCCTTTGGCGTAGCCGTAATTGTAAACGTCTGAGCACCAATCGTCAGCGAATAATCGAAATGTTGAACTTGCCCGCCCGTTGTACTATTTGGGTTAAAATCTATATTCAATGTCGTAGCCCCAGTGTAAGTGTTATTTCCTTGATCCATGTAATATCGAATTAGAGACTGACGGGTGGCGGCTAAAGTAGCCATAGCCTCTGCGCTACGTGATCGGTTGACGTTGGACTGATAAGCCGGGATTGCAAGACCAGCCAACACTCCAAGAATAACAAGCACAATCAAGACTTCCATAAGGGTGAAACCCTTTGAACCCAACTTTTTTCTGCGCATCATCATTTCCCTATCCCTCCCTGTTCGTTAATGGACTATTGCATTTTTAGCATAATTCTTTACATACCTTGTAAAAACTATATAAAGAACTAAAAATCTAACTGATACAATAATGCCATACGAATCTTAAAAAATCAAGTCAAAATTAACAATTATTTAACAATCTTACCAAGATTAAATATGGGTAGGAACATGGAAACAACGATGATACCAATCGTCGCCCCCACGAATAGAAGGATGATCGGCTCAATAAGGACGTTAATACGCCCAATAAATACATTTACTCGGGCCTCATAGTACTCACCCAGCTTATAGAGCATCTCCTCAAGCTTGCCGGATTCTTCACCAATTTGAATCATTTGGATGAACTGAGACGTGAAAAGAGGACTTTTTCCAAAGGCCTCGGAGGCCATCTTCCCCTCTTTGATCTCGGTTTTAATTTCTTCCAAGGCTTCTTGGTAAAGACTATTTCCAGCAAGGCGCGAAACAATTTCAAGGCTTTTAATAAAATCGACTCCGCTTTTAATCAGAACCGACATATTTACCGCAATGCGCGTCAGCACAATGTCGCGCACCAGTTCTTTTAAAACCGGCACATTCAATAAAAATACGTCTAGCGTGCGTTTTCCTTTGGCAGTCTTTAGAAAGCGGACGAGCAAATAAATCGATGTCCCAATACTGATCGATAGAATCCAAAAATAATGAATGAGGCAATTACTGATCTTCACCATCACCATCGTTAAAAACGGAAGATCCGCTTTGAAGCTATTAAAAAGATTGGCGAAAATGGGGATCACTTTAAGCATGAAAAATAAAATAGCTCCAATGGCCACACTCATCAAAATGCTGGGGTACATCATGGCCGACACCACTTTCTTTTTCAGGCCTTCAATCATTTCCAAGTAGCGCCCAAGCTCATTGAGCACTCCGGGTAAGTGGCCGCTCACTTCGCCCGCTTCGACGATGTAAATCCACACGTCCGGAAATACTTTTGGGTG
This sequence comes from uncultured Planctomycetia bacterium, assembly GCA_964606485.1. Taxonomy (GTDB): domain Bacteria; phylum Omnitrophota; class Gorgyraeia; order 2-02-FULL-51-18; family 2-02-FULL-51-18; genus CAZSGP01. The sequence continues at coordinate 70,685 of CAZSGP010000004.1, forward strand.
TTTAGCCACTGCTTTTGAAAACGTAAGTCCGCCCTCAATGTCCTGACGAATATCCCGAACCGCCTGAAGCAAAGCCTGGCTTTGAACTTGTTCAGTAAGGAGTTCGAGTGCCCGGATAATTTTGACACCCGCATTTAGCAGTACAGCGAGTTCATGACAAAACGCCGATAAGTCTTCGCCTTTTACTTTTTTGCGGCGCAATTTTTTTTGAGCTTGAGTAGCGGCGGGGCCGGACCGGTTAATCTTAACGGGGAAAAAATTGCGGGATTGAAGATTGCGAATTACCGAGGCTTCATCGGGCGCCTCAAGATTCCCACTCACCATCGAACCATTCATGTCGCGGGCAGTGTACTTATAAAGAGCCATGCTTAAACGCCTATAGTGAGATTGTGAACTTCTTCAATCGTCGTTTCGCCGTTGATCACCTTTTCGAAGCCGCTCATCTGCAGGGTTCGCATTCCGGTTTTTCGAGCGGCTTCGCGCAAGACCGATATGCTCGCGCGTTGGTTGATGAGCTGTTCTAAAGATTCGTGCATCACTAAAATTTCATGAATAGCGAGTCGTCCGCGAAATCCTGATTTTCCGCATTTCTCGCAACCCACCGCCCGATAAATCTGGCCCTTAAAATCCTGCAAATAAGGAGGCAGCTGAGCGAGATCCGGCGTGTAGGGTTCTTTGCATTCTTTGCAAAGTCTGCGAATCAAGCGCTGAGCAATCACCATGAGAAGCGAGGCGTTGAGATAAAAAGGTTCAATGCCGATGTCGATTAAACGCGTGATAGAGGAAGGCGCATCATTGGTGTGAAGCGTGCTAAACACCAAATGCCCGGTGAGCGACGCGCGTATACAAATCTGTGCGGTTTCAAGATCGCGCGTTTCACCAACGAGAATCACGTCCGGGTCTTGACGTAAAAAGGCTCTGAGTGCCATCGCGAAGGTGAGACCGATTTCCGGACGTGCTTGGACTTGGTTAATTCCTTTCATCTGGTATTCGACCGGATCCTCGACGGTCATAATATTTTTAGCACCGTCTTTTAGTTCATTGAGTGCTGCGTAAAGCGTTGTGGTTTTTCCGCTTCCCGTCGGGCCCGTCATTAAAATAAGGCCGTAGGGCTTGCGGATCACGGCTCGGAACACGTCGAGGTCCGCTTGAGAAAATCCGAGACCTTTTAAATCAAGCGGGACAGAGGATTTATCCAAAATACGAATAACCACTTTTTCTCCAAAAATCGTAGGCACGGTGGAAACGCGGAAATCGACAAGCTTCCCCAGATCCATCAATGCTTTGAAATTTCCGTCTTGCGGCAAACGTTTTTCGGAAATGTCCAAACCGCTTAAAATTTTAATGCGAGACACGAGTGGCACCGCCATGGACTTCGCGGGAGGCGGCATTTCATGCAAGATTCCGTCAATGCGGTAACGAACGTTCACGCCATCATCATAAGGCTCGATGTGAATATCACTCGCGCGCATCTTGATGGCTTGTTTTAAAAGCAGATCCGCCATTTGAATAACCGGTGCCATTTCGGCGGCCTTCACCAAGTGATCCATTGTCGTTTGGTCTTGGCCTATAGCTTCGAGAGATATTTGAACGCGTTCTTCCTCGCTGTGGGATTTTTCAATCGCCTTGCGAAGCATTCCGCCTTCGCCGTAGAGCGCATCAATAGTGGCGTTGATGTCAGACGTCGTTGCGGTCACGCGCTCGACCGATTGACAACCGGACATCAGTCTTAAATCATCTAAAATTAAAATATCCGTCGGGTCCGCGACAGCTACTTTTAAAATACCGTTCTGAAAAGACAAGGGAACGATGTAGTGCTGTCTGGCAAATTCTTCGGAGATGAGCTTTGCGAGGGACGGATCTTTGGAGGTCTCAAGTCCTTGACCAATCGCAACAAAAGGAATGCCGAGTTGTTGACTTAATGTCGCCGCGATCTGCTTTTCGGTAACAGCGCCCATCCGGATAAGCAAGGTGCCAAGCGGCTCTTTGGATCCTTTTTTCTGAAGTTCAAGCGCTTTTTGGAGCTGCTCTTTGGTGATCAGCTTGGCATCGATTAAAATATCGCCAAGAAGCTTGCGGCGTTCGGCCATTATTTTTTAGATCGCTTGAGGGACTCGAGGGTCTGACGCATTTCTGCTTCTCTAAAAGAAGGAACCACGTCTCTTTCTCTAAAAAGAGATTTCTGCTTGGCGCTTTTAGCCATCAGTTCTTGGACACCGGTTTGAACCCGCAGGCGGCCCGAGAGAGACTCCACAGGCTGTTCGCCCTTTAAAATATGGGGCGTCAGAAAAATCATCAGCTCGCGGTCAGTTTGATCATTTGCATCATAACGAAAAGCTTTGCCAATCAGCGGCAGATCTCCAAAGATAGGAAGTTTTTTTTCGCTTTTCGTCGCGTCGGTGTCGATGAGACCTCCGATCACCAGCGTTTCATTGTCTTGCACCCGAACCGTGGTTCGGATCGAGCGAGTCGTAGGATCTAAAAAGGTGGTTGGGAAAAAAGTTGATGCGGATGCGGTCGTAACAGCGGGTTCAATAAAAAGTTCTATCGAACTGTCTTCGTTAATTTGGGGCGTCATTCTTAAAATAATTCCGGTGTCCACGCGCTCGGCTACGTCACTGGTGGTGGCGCCTAGCGCTCCTCCCGACGACGAGGAAGTGCTGGTGTTGGCAATAGAAGTTTTTGTAACCAGGCGAATGATGGCCGCCTCATTGTTCATCGCAAGTACTCTTGGGCGAGCCAAGATCTTGGTGTCGGTCAACTGAGTTAGGTAGTGCAAGGTTGCCGTGAGATTGGCCGCGCTGATGGTTCCGAGCGTCATGCTGGGAGTCACTTCTGCGGAATGATCGTTAATCGTGGCAACCGTCGCCGTCGTTAGACTGTTTACTCTGGGATCCGACTTGAAACCCCGGTAAAGACTTTTATTAAACGGAAACGTGGTCGAGTGTGTTCCGCCGGTGATGGACCCGAGCGCCCCATTTGCTCCACCGTACTCCATGCCAATATCTTCATTGACCGAGGCGCGCACTTCCAGGATATGAACATCCAACATCACTTGTTTGGCCGGCACGTCAATGTTCTTTAAAATCTCTTCAATAATCGATAAATTTTCGGGAAGATCGGCGACGATTAAACTATTGGTCCTGAGATCAACCGTAAGTTTGCCTTGTGAGGAGAGAAATTGGGATGCAATTTCGTCGATTCCGCGCCGCTTGGAGGAAGTAGTGCCGGTGGTAGTAGTGACGGCGCCTGTACCCGCCGCCGTAGAAAGCTCGCTAATGACCCCGTCTCCGCCCACACCCAGGGCAGAACCGGACAACCGAGTAAATTTCATTGGAAAAACTTTTGTTTGAACGGTGGTGACCACCGCAGCCTGAATGGGGTAAACCACGACGATGTCGCTTCCGGGTGCTCGCTCGTACCGCAGGGAATTAGCCTGCACAATGTTGGCGAGCGCATCTTCCACCGTCACGTTGTTAAAATACATCGTCACTTTTTGGGACTGCACGGATTGGCTGGCAATAAAATTAAGTCCGGATTGCTGAGAGAAAATTTTGAGAACGTCTTTTAAATCCGCCTCTTTAAAATCCATGGAAATTTTAATGTCACTTGGAAGATTCAAAGTGGATTTGGAATCAGCGAATCCCGGGCATATTTGAAGGCAAAAGAGCACCAAAACTACTGCAGAGAGAGAGGGGCGAAAGATTTTAAAATTCATAAGGAATTTAGAGTGCCGTGTGTAGGGTTATACTGCGTCGAAGTATCTTGAGTCGAATCGCTTTTTTCCATCACGATTCGAAACTCCTGTCCTTGAGCAGTTAATGTCACACCGTCGCGGTCGATCAATTTAATTTGTGCTCCTAAGATGGAGTCGCCGATATCCAAGATTTGACCGTTTAAAAGAACTTGCGGTCTTTTTAAACTCCACAAAATGCCTTGAAGCTTGTACTGACTTTTATCGAAATGCACCTGCGAAACTAATTGTTTATTCGAAGTTACCGGAGCTTTTTTTTCAACGAGGCTCTTAAACGGGTCCCGAAAACCTTCACCCTTATACTCGACGGCACTGACTTTCAAATCAGCGCCAAGCGTCATCGCCGTAAGTAACGCTCCAGTCAAAAATAAGCCTCTCAAGCTCCTCATAACTTAGCACATCTTTCTATATATTTTCAAAAAAACTAAGCATTTCATTGCAGCTCTGTCAGAATCCTGTAGGCGTTCACCCGGATAAACACATGAGGCTTGAAATTCTCGCCCATCTGCCCGGGAGCCCTGTCTTTATCGTTGGTTACATTCATTTCGCCAATTTTTAAAAATTTTTCATAACTTTCAATTTTAGAAATAAATCGCCCAAGTTCGTGAAACGTACAGTCACTTTCGATTAGCAGCGAGTATTGGATTGTCGTGTCTTGTTTTTCGGCTTCGATCGGCGTGACTGAGGACAGTGTCATGCCTGATTGCTGGGCAATCTGATTAATGGTCTGAATCAGTGTGGCATTGCTCTCCGCATCCATAAAACGCTCTGATTTTTTTTTGAGCGTTGTTTGCTGCGTTAAAACCATTTGGGCGGCATCTTTTCGTTGGACCTCTTGAACTGATTTCTTCGTTAACATTTTTTTCTCGGTCAAAACAGGCTTAAGAATAAACATTCCTGACAGCAGCACCGTTGCAACCACTGCGATTGCTGCGAGCAGCTTGGGTTCTGCCAAGACCGTTTCGATAATTTTATCCTGCCTGTTCATTGACCTTTTTCCGGCATGTTATTGAAAAATGGGACACGTCCGCGTCGCCAAACGATTCCTTTTGAATATTCACAATTTTGATCTCTCCAAGCCCATTCATAAACGTTTTATTTTTAGAAAGTCCGGAAACAAAGGCGTTAATAGTTTCAAGTGCCGGCGCTTGTTCGGTGGGCATTACATTACCTTCTATTTCGATGATACGTTCGGGCTTTCCTATTTTGGGCGCGCTCTCCATAAACTTGAGTTTTGTCAGCCACATTCCCTGGGGAAGAGACTGGGCAATTTCATTCATTTTCTCGGTAATCAGCATCCGCTCACTTTCTAATTTTCCAATAGTCGCAAGTGCTTCGCTGTAACGCGCTTGTTGCGCGGTTAAATCTTCAATAGTGGCGGACGCGTTGACTCCAAGCGCCTGCGTTTCCGCGGTGATATTTTTCACTTTTTTTTCTATATCTCTCACTGGCTGTGAAAGAAGCATGTAAACGCCGGCCATAACCGCGAGGGTGGCTCCGACGGATGTCGCAACAATGCGGATTAAATTTTTCCGTTGGGCGTCCTCGATAACCACGCCGGAAGAACTCTTAGACTGAGTGAGTGTCTGCGGTAAAAGATTGATCACGTCCGTATGGGTGAAACTCAAATTCCCTAATGCAGCACCGGCAGCACAGAAAAATTCAGGGTCGCGCAGCGTATTGAGATTCATCGATCGGTACATATGGGGGTCTTCTGCCGGAGCTCCTGTTTCCTGGGTCGTAATTTTTTTAAACTTCTCACCGCTAGCCAAATCGCAAAAAACAATCCGCTCTATTTTGTGTCCTTTGAAGAACCTGAAAAAGTAATCTAGGCAAAGCCTCAATTCCGAAAGATAGATCTCTTCGACTTTTGCCGCGTCTTCACCGGGAGCAATGGGTAAATTGGCAAATCTAGATATCACCGCTACGTGATTTTGTGCGACGACAAGATTCAACTCTCCCATCTGATCCTCATGAACAATGAGATAATATCCGCTCGAAGATTTGCGTCCGATCGAGCAAAGCCGGGCTAAACTCACCGCGAGCGGCTCCGCGGAATTTACTTTTAAACCGCGCTCCGTAAAATAAAGAAGCCATGAACTGAGAATATCCTGCTTGGCACCAAAAAACGCGATTTGAACTTTTTTGGTTTCTTTGTTGGGAAGGGTCTGAAAACCGGATTCTAGTTCCTGAATCGCAAAGGGGGTGTGTTTTCTGGCTTCAAATCGGACGGCCGTTTCGAGTTCTTTTCCCTTAAAAACCGCCGGTAAATCAAAAATTTTTAAGAATGTTTGGTCACCTTTTAGAGAAACCATAATTGGTTTTTCAAGAGCGCCCAGCTTGGTCACTGCTTCGAGTACCAAAGAGGAGGGCGGCTTTACAAAACCGGCTGCAGCGTCAGACGCTTTCACAGAGGCAGAGCTGACAATTTTAATTTTATCGAAATCGCGGCGCACCAAAACGGCAAAGGCGCCGAACTTGGTAAGATACACTCCGACATTTTGTTTCGATAAAAACAATTAAATCCCTCTCTTCATCCGCTCGTGTAAACGCAGGCCGCTAAAACTTTTTTATAGTGCACGTTTGCGTAATCAATTGAATCTTCTACTTCATCCCAATCAATTTTTTCGGTAATTTTTCCGAGCGTATAATTATGAAGCGTGTCATCCTTTTGGCGAGCAGCGTATCCGGGCAATCTGGAAGTAGTGACATAATCCCCCAAATTCACATCGCCGTTCATATTTGTCACCCACACACGGCCTTCGCCGAGTGCATTCACCACGCCATAGAGCTCTTTTCCTTTAACAGAGGTATACCAATGATCGGGCGGCAAAGGGCTTTCGGTGACAAACACTCCGAAAACGGCGGGATCATTTTCTTGATCAGAAAGCTTCACCGTTGGAAGGGTTGAGGAAAGGGAAGTTTCGCCGTCAACATTCACGCGCCGCTCCACTTGGCCTGTCACCGAGACGACCATTCCCTTTTGAAAAACAACATTGGGCTGCAATTTCACTTCGTGCGAACCGGTAAAGGGTCCGTAATTGTTTCCGGAGCCTTGTGCGTAAAAATCATATGTCGATCCAAAACCCTGAACTCCAATTCTCCCTTGGGCCGAAACGCCAATGCCCGCAGGACCCCCGTTCGCCGCAACTCCGTACCCATTTTGGCTTGTCGCAATCAGCGCGCGATACGCACTCACATTAATACCCTCGGTCTGCGCTTTCACATACAGCTTTGAAGCGGGAGTGGAAGCAGTTCCAATTCCTACATTTCCCGTATAGCGATCGATAAAAATATCTTCACTGCGCACGTTGTTGGCGCGGATTTTTAAACCTTCGGTAGTTGCGTACATCTTTCCAAGCTCATCCCCTTTTTGATTTTGAAAGATAAGGCCGCCGGTTTGGTCCGACACGCTCCGAAAGAGAATGTCTCCCGCGCCGTACATTTCAAGAGCCGCTTCTGGCTTCGTCGTACCGACGCCGATGAATCCATTAGGTGCAATCACAAAACGCGCATCGTTTTCCGTTTCGTCTTGAATCACAAACGAGCCTTCCGGAAATTCAGAGCGCGCGCCGGCAGAAATGAGATTCCATCTTTTAGAGTTTTTAGAATTATTTTTAATTTGAATCGCTGTATTTTCACCACTCCCAACTACAGTGAGATTTTTGGTAGGCTTCGACGTGCCGATGCCAAGCTTGCCTTCTTGCACTTTCAGCTCTTCAAACCAGTCGCCGCCGCCGCGGTACGACGAAAGTCCCCAGGATTTCCCAGCAGGATCAATGGACGTGCGAAATCGCGGATAGTAAATTGGCGGAGTCGCCTTTGCGTCGTAGTGACTGTAAAAATAGCTTGGTGAGGTATTAAGATCGCTCGCAACGGCAATGTCGCCATTCACATCGAGCTTGGGGTCCACTACGACTTGCATGCCATTTGAGAAATTTCTAGGGGTCGTGGCTATGCCAACTTTTTCGTTAAAGGTTTTAGAATCTTCTGAAAAGGCGGGTATGGTGAAAGCAAGGAAAGTTAAAATAAAAACAAACAGCAACCGACTGGTCTGATTAGACATACAGCGTTAGTGTACGGAAAAATGTTTAGGCTGTAAATAGCCATTCTTGTAGATGCGGCGTTGTTGGACTGATGAGCTTCCGGAAGTTATTTGCTACAAACCATGAGGTAGTTCGCTGTACCGTTGTAGACAATTCCGGCAAAGTTACCATTCCTCGAACCTACTGTAACCCAGCGCCCTCTCGTGTAGGAACCTGTGGAGCTTGCAAAACCCGCAGCATTTGTAAGATCATTAAGAGTGTTAATAGCAAAAACCGAGCTTGCGGTAAAACAAAATTCTCCGGTTCTATAGCTGTTCATATTTCCGTCATCAGCCGATGATACCATCCAGTTGCAATCCGCCTCGGTGTAACCACTGGGCAAAGGAATTTGGTTACCGTGTGCAATTCGGCCCATAGTGGTCACTACCTTGGAGCTTTGAATCGTTGCGTCCGGAAATTTAAAACCGCCGCTGGTCGACTCGACGGTTCCCGCCACCGTCAACTTTTGCCCAGGAGCTGAGGTTCCAACTCCAACATTTCCAGCAGCATCTATTGCCATGTCGACTGCGCCCGGACGAAAAAAGCGCATAACGCCCATAGAGTTGTCTATTTCATGCGTTGTTGTTCCACCAAAAATCATTCGAGGTGTTCCCGAAAAAGTGCCAGCATATAAATTCGTGTCGGCGTGGGCCTCGGTGGCAATTGCTCCCGAAAATTTTGCACCGGTCCCACCCACTTCAAGACTAGCTCCTGGAGAGGTGACTCCCACTCCAAGATTTCCTGATGAATCCAATCGCATTTTTTCAGCACCACTGATTGAAAAACCGATATTAGCTGCATTCACTGCTCCCGCTCCATAAATTCCGGTGGTCGTTGCGTCACTTAAAACCATTCCAGGAGCGGCGGCGCTTCCTCTGGGGAAACGAAACTGATTGGGATACATCTGGACACCTGTAAAACCGCTGTGAACAAATTCAATCCGGTCATCATTGCCACGAAAAAGGCCGGTGTTGGCGCCGCGGAATTTAAAAGATGGGGCATTAAACGCGCCGTCGTCGATGGTGAGCTGACCCCCTGCTACGTCCAACTTGGTCGCAGGATTGGCAGTGCCGATTCCAATATTTCCACCACCCGTCGCTAAACTCGTTGCTCCCGTAGAACTAAAAGTGGTTGTCGTGAGGGCTTGGTAATCCCCGCGAGGAGAGGGGTAATAGGTGGTAATAGTTGAACGGTCATCGGCACATGCTACGCCGATAAAGAAAGTTTGTAAGATCCAAAAGGCGTGTAACTTTTTCATGGCTTTACCCTCTAATCAAAGCGTACCTGAGATTGGGCGGAATTCAAGAAAAACTTTAAAAACTATTATAACTATATTAAATTAAATGACTTATGATTACTTCGTTTGCTCTTCGATGCTTTCAATAGAGTCCTTGGGCACGGCTATAGACCCTTGGCCTCCATTTTCAAGCGAGAGCTCTAAACGGATATTGGGGCCCTCCTCGCTCATTTTTTTGGCAGTGAGTGTCCGGCCTGATTTGAGGTGAATCACTACTGGGCCTCCCTTTTTTTTTGAAAAAAATGGAAGCTGACTCGTCGCGTGCTCCGTTTTAGAAGCCCAGTTTTTTAGCGTGGTCTTGCTTGATCGGTACTCGTCCAAACAACGCGCTTTTAGGTAAGCTATTTTAGCTTTGTATTGAAATATAAAAACCGAAAACACCAAAAAGAATATAAGGCCTAAAATAAACATCTCAAGGAGATTGCCTTCGCCTTTGTCCACCGCGCGCAAATTGCGATAGAGCGTTGTTCGGTCGCGCCCGCGTTTTTTGGAGACGTAAAGCGCTTTGTCCGCCTTGTCCAAAAGCTGCTCAGAGTCGATTGAATCTTTTGGAAAATTACTGATTCCACCGCTAAATGAAATGGAGAGAACCTGATTTTTAAATTTGAAAAGCCTGTTCTTAAGATTTCTTTGCAGTGTTTCAGCCTGCACCTGCGCTTCGTCTTGAGTCAAACCAGGAAATAGAATGACGAATTCATCTCCGGCAAATCGGAACAAGTAGTGTTCCAAATGAATCAGATCGTCTTTAAACGATGCTGTAAAATGCTTTAAAACTTCATCTCCGCAAAGATGACCTAGCGAGTCATTGTATTTTTTGAAATGATCCAGATCGATCATCATCAGTGAAAAGGGTTTTTTTGAAGCGGCATGTTCTTTGGCGAGATGATGAATGGTTGCCGACAATCCTTCCCGTAAATAGCACCCTGTCAAAAAATCTCTTTTGAGCGTGCTAGGAACAAGCATGATTATCGAACGGGAATCGGAACTTCTTTGTTGGCTTCTAAATTTTTGGGAATCTTTACAGTCAGCACGCCATTTTCATAGCTAGCTTCAATCCCCTTCGCTTTGGCCTTAGCGGGAAGTTCTATAAATTGCTCGAAGGGCCCCTGACGTTTGGCGGAATCGCTCTGTCCGCTGACGCGAAGCGTTGTGTCATCTTTGAGCGAGACTTGAATTTTGTCTTTTTTGACGCCGGGCATATCGACCTTGACCGTCATGTCTTTGTCGCCGTCCTGAATATCTACATCCACGAAGCTGTGTCCAATTGCGGTTCGTTTGACGCCGTCGACTTCGATTTCGCCGGTTGTTTCATTCCAGGAAGGAACGCCTTGCTCCTGAATCACTTCTTTCATGGCGCTGGTGATTTGTTTGTACTGACCGCTCAGCGCTTTTAATTCCTGTAGATAAACGGCGTAGTCCCGCTTGGCCTGTTCCATCGCGGCGTTTTTCGCATCCGACTGCTGATCGGCAAAAACGGGTGCTATCCAAAATAATCCTAAAACAAAAATGACTCTTGAAATTTTTTTCATAGAAGTCCTCGCTTTAAATTTTTGAACGGCTTCCCGGCTTAATCGCCGGGGTCTTTCCTTCTTTGCAAAGAGGGCAATGGGACGATTCGTACGTTTTAATTTCAATGTCCAGAAGCGGATAAAACGGAATGTCGAAAGGATTTTTTACACCACTGCGGTTCACGATGGACGCAACCGCCACGACTTTTGCGCCGTAAGATGCGACAATTTCAAAAACTTCCTTGGTGGATTTTCCGGTGGTGACCACGTCTTCGGTGACGAGCACGCGTTCGCCTTTTTTAAGCGTAAACCCACGCCGCAGTGTTAGCGTTCCGTCCTGGCGTTCGGCAAAAATGGACCGTTTTTTAAGTGCCCGGCCCATTTCATACGACACAATCACGCCGCCCAGAGCAGGACCCACGACCACATCCACTTTTTCTTTTATTTTTTTGGCGAGCGCTTTACAAAGTTTTTCGGCAACCCAGGGTTTCTGCAAAAGCAGGGCGCATTGCATGTAATTGGGGCTATGGAGACCACTGGACAAAAGAAAATGGCCGCTTAAAAGCGCGTTTTCGGATTTGAAAATTTTAAGGACGTCTTTTTCGATCATAGGGTTTCAGTATAACATAAGATAAACAAGGACGACGATGAGGAGTGTGCGGAGGCGTAGTGAACCGAATACTCCTCATTGTCGCTACGACAGCTCCCACGCAGTCTTGTACGCCCCAATCGAATCTGCGTAGCTAATAAAGTCTTTGTAGAATTGAATCGACGACAGTGTGGAGCTGTCTCCCACGACGACAAGCTTGCGACGCGCGCGCGTGAGCGCCACGTTCATGCGCCGCGTGTCGGCTAAAAATCCCATTTCACCTTCTAGGTTTGAACGCACGAGCGACACAATCACAAGTTCCTTTTCCCGCCCCTGGAATCCGTCCACCGAATCAATTTCAACTTTCGGATCCGGACTGAGACTCGTTAAAATCCGCACCTGCGCGCTGTAAGGACTAATCACGGCGATCGATTCAGCAGGCACGCCGGCATCGAGATATTTTTTTAAGAAATCGATAACAAGATGCGCTTCTTCGGCGCTGTACCGGCTCTCACTTCCAGGTTCTAGTTTTTCTTCAAATCCTTTTCCCGCTGTATCTACATATAAAAATGGCTCAGTGGTGTCGGAATTTTTCTCGACCCCTTTTAAATCCGCAAGCGTTTGGTGTTTCACCGAGTCGTCGGCGACGAGCAACCCTTTGTAAAATTCGTTCGAGGAAAATCCCATAATTTTTTCGTTCATGCGGTATTGTCGCTCGAGTAACTGTCTAAAATCGTCTCCTAAGATTTCATGAAAACGCTCAAACAGCGTAATCCCCAGCCCCTGCTTCTCCGCTTCTTTCGAACGCACCGTCGGCGGAAGCTGAAAATGATCGCCCGCCATAATCACCTTGCGAACTCGCGCCATGGGAATCCAGCACAGCGGCTCTGTCGCTTGGGTCGCTTCATCCATAATCAGATAATCGAATTCAAAATCTCGCAAAGAACGGTCCTCGATGCTCGACAAAGTTCCCACCATCACTTGGGATTCTTTCATGACTTTTCGGAGCACTTCTTTTCGCATGGCCTTCAAATCACTTTTCAAATCCCCAATAGCTTCCCGCACATCTTTTCCGGAACTTTTTTTACGAAAAAGTCTCTCAAGCTCCCCTTCTTTTTCTTGAATCTCTTTTCCGACAGTGTGAAGCGCCAATTTAAAATCAAGCGTATGAGGTCGAAGGGCCGGTGTGATGCGAGCGGGGTGTCCAAAACGCACGGCATTTAAATTTTTTTCAACGAGCCGCTCGAGCACGTTGTCACACGCCGTGTTGCTGGGGGCTGTGATGAAAATAGATTTCCCAAGTTTTGCGCATTGTTGGACAAGTTCCACCAGCACCGTCGTCTTCCCCGTTCCCGGGGGTCCGTGCACGAGTGCAATGTCCTCGGCTTCGATGCATTTTTGAACCGCTATTTTCTGAGAGTCGTTCAGATTGGGATTAAACCAGTCCGGTTTAAAATCGCTGTCGCTTTTTTTAGGCCTTCGATTTTTTAAAAGAATCTCGCGAAAAACGGCAAGGCGCGTGTTTTGTGTTTCACGCACCGCGTCGAGCGCGTCAAACATGCGGCGGTACGTCGCGCGATTAGTCGACTCGTGAAGCTGATAAAAAGATCCTTCCAACACCTCGTCTGGAAGCGCTTGATTAAAAGCGACGGTGATATCCAGCGAGGACTTTTCATAAACCGTGCCCGACGGAAAAACGTCAAAGGCTTTGGGATTCACCTCTGGAAAAAGGCTAACAATGTCGCCTATTTCGAGAGAAAAAAGAGGGAGAGCTTCGTTATTTTTTTTAGCAAATGTTGCCAGGACGTGGCCGGCAGGGGAAAAATGTTTTTCTTTGAGAACCAGGCCTAGGAGAGCCTTACCGCGAAACTCACGCTCAGCCGGAGAAAGATGAAGAAAACTTTCGCGAATCTGTTCGTTTTCTTCTTCTTCCTCCAGCGTAACCAGCTTTTTTAAAAAAAGAAACCGGTCCTCAGCGTTCACAAACCACCTGTCATTGCGAGGAGTCGCAACGACGAAGCAATCCCGCTTTTAAAACGAGATTGCTTCGTTGAGACTCGCAATGACACCAAATTTACTCTTGAGCCTGCGGTTGTGAAGGCGCCGAATTCGGAGCAAAGTTACCGTTATTCGGTCTGTGGGGTCTTTGACCGCCGCCAAAACCTCTCGGACGATTGCTCTGACCGCGGGATCTATAATGATCGCGAGGGTCACGGTTTCCGCCCATGCCGCCTTCGCGGTTTCCATCACGGTTACCACCAAATCCGCCGGGACGGTGTTGACCGCCACGGTTGGGGCGTCCGCCGCCAAATCCGCCGGGTCTGCGGAAACTTCCACCGCCGCCACCGCTGCGCTGTTCGATCAATGAATCAATTTTCTTTTCCAGAAAGCCGAGCTGGTCTGAAATCCGTTTCAGTTGCTCATTCACGCCTTCGTCTTTTCCTTGAAATAAACCCATCAACTTCTCCTCTATGCTATCTCAGCTTTTATTTTCTCCGCTGCTTCGAGCGGGTTCTTGTGTTGAGTGATCGGCCTTCCGACCACTATGAAGCTCGCGCCTTTTTCCACCGCCTCGCGGGGAGTCATCACGCGCTTTTGGTCTCCATGCGCGGCCCAGACGGGCCGCACGCCGGGAGTGACGATTTTAAAATCGTGTCCTACGGCTTTGCGGATTGGCTCGATCTCCTGGCCAGAGGCCACGACGCCATCGAGTCCGCACGTTTTCGCAAGTACTGCCATGTCCTCGACTTGCTTTTCGAGTTTTTTTACAATGCCAACTTCCCGAAGATCGTTTTCGGTCATGCTGGTGAGCACGGTGACTCCCAGTAAAATCGGAGCGGGCTTATTGTTAGCCGCCGCCGTTTTGTGAAGAGCCTGTACGGCTGAAATCATCATTTGCTTGCCGCCGAGCGTGTGAACGTTCAGCATAAAAACCCCATGTTGCGCCGCAGCTTCGCAAGCGGAAGCCACGGTATTGGGAATGTCATGAAATTTCAAATCCAAGAATACTTGAGCCTTATGGGAATGAACCATCTCGATCGCGCGCGGCCCAACCGCTGTAAAAAGCTCCTTGCCGATCTTGAAAATGCTCACCGCGGGACTTAAGCTCTTAACGAGTGTCTCGGCTTCCTTTAAGGAAGGAACGTCTAATGCGACGATTAATTTATCGTGTTTCAATCTTTAAGTGAACCAATAACGTCTTGTATGCTAGCTATCTTTTCTTGTTTTAAGTAATCCCGGAGGCCATCTAGAATTTCTATGGAGGCGCATGGATTCACAAAATTGGCTGTGCCGATTTGGACGGCTGCCGCGCCCGCTATCAAGAATTCAAGGGCGTCATGAGCAGTCATAATACCACCAATCCCAATAATAGGCACGCGAACTTTTTTTCGGGCTTCCCAGGTGAGTCGCACCGCTATCGGGCGGATACAAGGGCCTGACAAACCACCTGTTTTGTTGGCTAACACAGGCTTTCGGGTCTTAACATCGATGACCATGGCCATAAACGTGTTGATGAGTGCAATGGCGTCCGCTCCGGCACTCTCAGCCGCTAGGGCCATCTTGCCAATATCCGAAACATCGGGGCCTAGTTTGGTGATTAGGGTTTTGGAAGTCTCCTGGCGGACAGCCGCAACGACTTCTTTAATAAGGTCCGAATCATGCGCAAACATTTTAACCGTAGGGGCGTGATTCATCACGCCCGTGTTTTTGGGCGCAATAAATTGCGCCCCTACATTCGTTCCATACGACACGTTCGGACACGACAAATTCATCTCAAACCCATCAATCCCGGGAACCTTATCTAAATACCGCACCACCTCTTTAAATTCTTCAACGGAGTAACCCATCACGCTCACAATAATGGGAATTCCTAATTTTCTAAAAAATGGCATTTTCTCAGCGACAAATTGTTCCATACCCGGATTTTGAAGGCCGATGGCATTGAGCATTCCCGACGGCGTTTCGACAATGCGTTGAGGAGGATTTCCAAGCCGCGGCTTCACCGTAATGGTCTTCGTGACAATGCCGCCTAATTTTTTTAAATCGATCAGCTTTTCAAATTCTTTGGCGTGACCGAAAGTTCCGGAAGCCACAAGAACCGGATTCTTGAGCTTAATTTTTCCGATTTGAGTTTCTAAATTTACCTTCATTCTTTTCCTTTATTCTAGGCAACGGGTCCTGCCGGCGGTTGTCCGTTCGGACTCGCTTTCAGCTCGCCGAGACGGACGCCTACCGCCATCACCCGTTGCTAGGACTACCAAATAATACTAGCACCATCAAACACCGGCCCTTCACAACACGCGATTGCATTCCGGAATCCAGATTCGTGGTGCACTTTTACCGCGCATCCGAGGCATGCTCCAAATCCACAGGCCATGGGCACTTCGACCGAAACTTCGCAGGGCACGTTGTATTTTTGCGCAAGTGCAGAAACGGCTTTCAGCATAGGGGTTGGACCGCAGGTGTGGATGTAGGGGCGTGATTCATCACGCCCTTTTTTGGGCGCAATTAATTGCGCCCCTACGATAAATTTTTCCAAAATCTGCGTCACAAAACCTTTTTGGCCTTTGGAACCGTTGTCAGTGGCCAAATGCAATTGAACACCCAATTTTTTAAATTCTTTTTCGCAAAGAAGAAGAGATTTGTCGCGCGCGCCTAAGAAAACGTGAATCGATTCGCGGGTCCTGCCGGCGGTTGTCCGTTCGGACTCGCTTTCAGCTCGCCGAGACGGACGCCTACCGCCGTCACCCGCGATCAAATACTGAGCAAGATGATATAACGGTGGAATTCCAACTCCCCCTCCAACTAAAATTCTTTCGCCTACCGCCTTCCGCTTACTGCCTACCGTCCAACCCGTCCCCAGCGGCCCAAGCACCCACAACTCGTCACCCTTTTTGACCTGCGATAAAATTTTAGTGCCCTTTCCAACGACGTGGTAAATAAATGAGAATGTTTTTTTATCAGTGGTCAGAAAACTAAAAGGGCGTGGCAATAAGGGCTCGAAGGATTCGGAGCAGCTGATTTGAACAAATTGACCGGGCAAGGCCGACGCCGCAATTTTGGGCGACGTAAACTGGATTAGGAAGTGGCCTGGAGCGATTTTTTCGTTTTGAGTGACCTTACATTTTTCTCTAAACATATCTCGTGGTATTCCTGCAAAGACATTACCGTTAGATCTTTTTTCTTCATCGCTTCAATTGCTTTAATAGAGGCATCGGCGCCTTCCATCGTGGTCACACACGGCACGCCGCGCGACACGGCGAGCGAGCGGATCACCACTTCATCGCGGCGCGGTGTTTCACCGGCGGGAGTGTTAATGACGAGCGCGATCTGCCCGCCTTGAATCAAGTCGGTAATATTGGGGCTTCCCTCACTAATTTTTTTGAGCGCGCGGACTTTGATGCCATTTTCTGAAAGAACTTTTGCCGTGCCTTGGGTCGAGACAATTTTAAATCCGTATTGGTCGAGTTTCTTGGCAATGGTAACCACCGCCTGCTTGTCGCGGTCTTTCACGCTCACAAACACGGTGCCTTTAAGCGGCAGTGAGGAACTCGCCGCAATCTGCGCTTTGGCGAAAGCTGCTCCGAAATCTTTATCCATTCCCATTACTTCGCCGGTGGATTTCATTTCAGGTCCGAGGAGAATATCCACACCGCGGAAGCGCACGAACGGAAGCACAACTTCCTTCACCGAAATATAATCCGGCATGATTTCCTGGGTGAATCCCAAATCTTTTAATTTTTTTCCGGCCATGACTTTGGCGGCTAGTTTTGCGAGCGGCACGCCAATGGCCTTCGACACGTATGGAATCGTGCGCGAGGCTCTCGGGTTTACCTCGAGCACATAAACCACGTCATTTTTAACTGCAAATTGAACGTTCATGAGCCCAATCACACCCAGTTCTTTTCCGAGCGCTTTGGTCTGGCGTTTGATTTCCTCGATCACCGGCGCGGACAAAGAATACGGAGGCAAAGCGCAGGCGGAGTCGCCAGAGTGAATTCCCGCTTGTTCGATGTGTTCCATGACGCCACCCACGACAAATGTTTCACCGTCGGAAATGAGGTCCACGTCGACTTCTTTAGCGCCGTCTAAAAATTTATCAACCAAGATCGGACGGTCAGGCGAAACTTCGACCGATTTTTTCATATAATCTTCGAGCGAGTTCTGGTCGTACACAATTTGCATAGCGCGCCCGCCTAACACGTAAGAAGGACGCACGAGAACCGGGTAGCCAATTTTCGTGGCTTCAATTTTTGCTTCTTCGTAATTGGTCGCGGTTCCATTTTGGGGCTGTTTTAAATTGAGTTTTTCGAGCACTTGCTTAAACAGTTTTCGGTCTTCGGCGCGATCAATGGCTTGTGGGCTTGTGCCAATAATCGGAACACCATTTTTCTGCAAGGCGAGCGCTAAGTTGAGCGGCGTTTGACCGCCGAATTGCACAATCACGCCATCCGGCTTTTCTTTGTCGACAATGTTTAGCACGTCTTCCAAGGTGAGCGGCTCAAAATAAAGCCGGTCGGAGGTGTCATAGTCGGTGGAAACGGTTTCGGGATTGCAATTGACCATCACCGTTTCAAAACCAATTTCTTTTAACGCAAACGAAGCGTGGCAGCAGCAGTAATCAAATTCGATTCCCTGGCCGATACGATTGGGTCCACCACCCAAGATCATAATTTTTTTGTTTTTGGAAATGCGCACTTCATCTTCGGTTTCGTAGGTCGAATAATAGTACGGCGTGAACGCCTCGAACTCCGCCGCACACGTGTCGACCAATTTGTAGACGGGTGTTACTTTTTCTTTTTTACGAAGTTCTCGAATTTCAGCTTCCGACTTTGAAAATATTCCGGCAAGTTGCGCATCCGAAAACCCTAGCATCTTGGCCTGTTTTAAAATGTCGTGCGTAATTTCACCCTTGGATTTGGCGAGTTTTTTCAGTTCTTTCTCAAATTGGAAAATTTCGTATAGATTGTCTAAAAACCAAGGATCAATCAAAGTATGAGCGTGGATTTCTTTCAAATCCATTCCCTCTTCCATGGCGCGCTTAATGTAAAACACGCGCTCAGCCGTCGGACGTTTCAAGTGCGGGATCAATTCCCCTTTGGCTTTGCTAGATTCAAACCCATTCGCCTTGATTTCGAGACCGCGCATGCCCTTTTGGAACGCTTCTTTAAAGGTGCGGCCAAATGACATCACTTCCCCAACTGATTTCATCTGAGTGGTGAGTGTGGTGTCGGCTCCGGGGAATTTTTCGAATGCAAAGCGAGGAATTTTAACGACAACATAATCGATGCTCGGTTCGAATGACGCTGGAGTTTTTTGTGTAATGTCGTTAGGAATCTCATCCAGCGTGTAACCGACGGCAAGTTTGGCCGCAATCTTTGCAATCGGAAAACCGGTGGCCTTTGACGCAAGTGCCGACGAGCGTGACACGCGCGGATTCATCTCAATCACGACCATGCGGCCATTTTTAGGATTTAAGGCAAATTGAATATTCGACCCACCGGTCTCGACGCCGATTTCGCGAATGACGGCGACGGACGCGTCGCGCATTTTTTGGTATTCGACGTCAGTCAGCGTTTGTGCCGGAGCAACGGTGATGGAGTCACCCGTGTGAACGCCCATCGGATCAAAATTTTCAATTGAGCAGATAATCACCACATTGTCTTTACGGTCACGCATGACTTCGAGTTCAAATTCTTTCCAGCCGACAATGGATTCTTCAATCAGCACTTCCTGTGTCATGGAAGCCTGGAGTCCGCCAGCTGCGATGCGTTTAAAATCTTCCATCGTCTCGGCAATACCGCCGCCCGTGCCGCCCAGCGTAAATGAAGGGCGAATCACTACCGGAAGCTTGATGCGTTTTAACACCGCGACAGCTTCTTCCATGGAGTGCGCAAGGCCCGATTTCGGAAGATCGAGTCCAATTTTCTGCATGGCTTTTTTAAATTGATCGCGGTCTTCAGCTTTTTTGATGGCGGCCAAGTTCACACCGATCATTTGAACGCCGTATTTTTTAAAGATCCCCGCTTCAGCGGCTTTGACAGCCGTGTTTAAACCCGTTTGTCCACCCAAAGTCGGCAGCACTGCGTCCGGTTTTTCTTTTTTAATAATTTTTTCGAGGAACTCAATCGTGATGGGTTCAATGTACGTGCGATCCGCCGTTTGCGGGTCGGTCATAATCGTCGCTGGGTTCGAATTAATGAGAACGACTTCGTAACCTTCTTCGCGCAGTGCTTTGCAAGCTTGTGTGCCGGAGTAATCAAACTCGCAGGCTTGGCCAATAACGATGGGGCCTGAACCGATAATTAAAATTTTATGGATGTCTGTACGCTTAGGCATTATTTTTTAAATTTCTCCATCATCGTGATGAATTTATCAAAGTGATGCATCGCGTCGTGCGGTCCGGGAGCCGCTTCCGGGTGGTACTGCACCGAAAATACCGGGATTTTTTTGTGCTCCATTCCCTCGGACGTTTTGTCATTTAAATTAATGTGAGTGAGCTCGACGTTTTTGTCGCGAATCGACTCCACGTCCACCGCAAAACCGTGGTTTTGAGACGTGATATCAATTTTTTTGGTGCGAAGGTCGATCACGGGTTGATTGCCGCCATGATGACCAAATTTTAATTTGTATGTTTTCCCACCGAAAGCTTGTCCTAAAATTTGATGCCCCAAACAAATTCCGAAAATAGGCAGTTCGCCGAGCAAACTTTTAGCGGTCTCGACGATATAAGGAAGCGCTTCCGGGTCCCCAGGACCATTCGAGAGAAAAAATCCGTGTGGTTTGAATGCGAGGATTTCTTCTTTTTTAGCCGTCGCTGGCACCACGCGCACTTTGCAGTCGCGCTTTTCCAGATGACGCAAAATATTATGTTTAATTCCTGAGTCCACCGCCACCACACGAAAACGTCCGCGCGCATTCCAGTCGTACGCTTTCTGGCACATGACTTCTTTGATCAGATCGCGGCCTACGAGACCCGGAGATTTTTTGGCTTTTTGAACAAGGCTCTTCGCGTCCAAATCTTTCGTGGAGATCACGCCTTTTTTAGCGCCATGTTCGCGCAAGTGTTTGGTGAGCGCGCGCGTGTCGAGCCCTTCAATGCCCACAATTTTATTGCGCTTTAAATAGGATCCGAGATCTTCGGTCGCGCGCCAGTTGGAGTAAATGCGGCTAACTTCCTTGACGATAAAACCTTCGACAAAAGGCTTCGTCGATTCCATGTCTTCGGGATTAATGCCGTAGTTTCCGATCAGCGGATACGTCATGCAAACCATCTGACCTTTGTAAGACGGATCGGTCAGAATTTCCTGATAGCCCATGAGACTGGTATTGAAAACGACTTCGCCATAAGCTTCGCCTTCAAAACCAAAGCCGTAGCCTTCGAATGTTTTTCCGTCTTCAAGTGCCAGAATTGCTGGTTTTTTCATATTTCCTTTACAGCGGGTCCTGCCGGCGGTTGTCCGTTCGGACTCGCTTTCAGCTCGCCGAGACGGACGCCTACCGCCGTCACCCGCTGTTCTTGATGATACCTTTTTCTAAAACTACTCGACCTTCAGCCAAAACTTCCGTCGCGCGGCCTTTCATTTTCCAGCCGATAAACGGTGAGTTTTTAGACTTCGACTCGATCTTATCTTTTTCGACCACCCACTCAAGTTCTGGGTCGAAAATCGTAATGTCTGCTGCGGCCCCTACGCTTAAATGGCCGCGATCCACTTTTAAAACCTTCGCCGGATTGGCCGACATTTTCTCAATTAGTTGCGTCAGTGACAAGACTTTTTCCTCAACGAGCCTGAGCGACAGTGCAAGCGACGTTTCAAGGCCAATGATTCCAAATGGCGCCTTGTCAAACTCCTGATCTTTTTCACCCTCGGAATGCGGCGCATGATCCGTTGAAATCACATCCACCGTTCCATCTTTCAAGGCGTCCTTGATCGCTTTTACGTCTTCACCCGTGCGAAGTGGTGGGTTCATCTTGGCGCGCGTGTTGTAATTCATCACTGACTCATCCGTTAAATGAAAATAATGCGGGCACGTTTCAGCGGTGACTTTTGAGCCGCGCGCTTTGGCTTGGCGAATCAGTTCAAGCGACTTGCGGCTTGAGATGTGGCAGAAATGAAGTCTTCCACCCGTGAGATCCGCTAGTTGAATATCACGCGCGACTTCCACGCTCTCAGATTCAGCCGGAATTCCGGGAAGTCCCAATTTCGTCGACACAAATCCTTCATTCATACAGCCACCGCAAAACAGTCCTTCGTCCTGCGCGTGAATGAGAATGGGCAAATCAAATTTTTTAGAGTATTCGAGAGCCCGGCGTAAAATACTCGAGTTTGTAATCGGTCGACCGTCGTCGGAAAGTGCGAGCGCACCGCCTTTTTTGAGTTCTCCAAACTCGGTGAGTTCATTTCCCTCTTGTTTTAAAGTCACAGCACCCACGGGCCAGAGATGAATGAGATTCAGTCTCCGCGCTTCGCCGATCATGAATTCCATATCAGAGCGGCGGTCAGCGACCGGGTTCGTGTTCGGCATCGGGCAAACACCGGTGAAACCGCCTTTGACTGCTGCCCGCAAACCCGTTTCAATGGTTTCTTTGTATTCGTAACCGGGTTGTCGCAAATGAACGTGAATGTCGATTAAGCCGGGTGTCACAATTTTATTTTTCACGTCGATTTCGTGATCGGCTTTATCGGTAATTTTTTTAGCAATGCTTTTTACTTTCCCGTCTTCAATCAGAAGATCGAGAATTTCATCGATTTTATTTTTTGGGTCGACTACATGACCGTTTTTAATTAGAGTTTTCATATCATCCTATCCAAACTACCTCCCCGGCACTTCGTGTCCACCCCTCCTTGGTAAGGAGGGGAAACTTCGTTTTCCTTTCCTCCCCTTACTAAGGGGAGGTGTCCACCTCAGTGGACGGAGGGGTTATCTCTCAACCATTGTCGTATGAAACAGCACGGCCATCCTCACCGCCACGCCGTTTGTCACCTGATCCAAAATCACCGACTGCGGACCGTCCGCCACTTCGGCGGCGAGTTCCACGCCACGGTTAATCGGACCCGGATGCATAATCATGCAATCGGGCTTAGCGCGTTTAAATCTTTCTTTTGAAATGCCATACTCAGCGGCGTATTCGCGAATCGAGGGAAAGAACGCTCCCTTTTGGCGCTCGAGCTGAATGCGTAAGATATTCAGCACGTCCTGTTCGGCAATCACTTGGTCTAAATCGTAACTGACTTTCACGCCTAATTTTTCAATCTGCGGAGGAATCAAGGTCGGAGGCCCGCACACCGTCACTTTGGCGCCCAGTTTCGTGAGTCCCCAAATATTCGACCGCGCAACGCGCGAGTGGAGAATATCACCCACGAGACAAACTTTAATACCTTCCAATGTTTTTCGTTTTTCGCGGATGGTGAAAATATCTAAAAGCCCTTGGGTTGGGTGTTCGTGAATCCCGTCACCCGCATTGATCACGCCCGCCTTCACGCACTTGGCCAAGTATTCGGCAGATCCGGAGGAGGAATGACGCATCACAATCGTATCGACGTGCATGGCTTCAATATTTTTCGCGGTATCTTTTAAACTCTCACCTTTAGAGGTGCTCGAGCCCGAGGATGAAAAATTGATGGTGTCCGCCGAAAGACGCTTAGCGGCAAGCTCAAAACTCGTGCGCGTGCGGGTGGAAGATTCGAAAAATAAATTGGCAATGGTTTTTCCGCGAAGGGCGGGAACTTTTTTCACGTCACGGCTCGACACTTCTTTAAAAGATTCAGCCGTGTGAAGCAGAAGCTCGATCTCTTCTTTAGAGAGCTCTTCGAGCGATAAAAGATCTTTCCGCGTCCACGTCATATTAGAACTTCCTTTACGACGGGTCCTGCCAGCGGTTGTCCGTTCGGACTCGCTTTCAGCTCGCCAAGACGGACGCCTACCGCCGTCACCCGTCGTCTAATGTTTCTCGCTAACAACGACTTCCTCCGATCGATCTGTTTCACTAAATTTCACGTGAACAATTTCATTTTCACTGGTTGGAATATTTTTTCCGACAAAATCGGCGCGGATCGGGAGTTCGCGGTGTCCGCGGTCTATCAAAACGGCAAGCTCAATCCGCTTCGGCCGGCCAAAATCAATCAGCGCGTCGAGAGCCGCGCGAATCGTGCGCCCCGTGTAAAGCACATCATCCACGAGCACTACAATTCTGTCGTTTAAGTCGAAGCTGATCTCGGTTTTATGAATCACCGGTTGTTCGGCGACTAGGGTGAGATCATCGCGGTAGAGATTAATATCTAAGATGCCTAATGGCAATGGGTTACGAGAAATAGATTCAATGGTTTTTTGAAGGCGATTGGCCAAAATAACGCCGCGGGTGTGAATACCCACCAGACATAGTTTTTCCGTACCTTTATTTTTCTCTAAGATTTCATGCGCCATGCGGACGATGGCGCGGTCGATTGAAGGTTGGTCTAAAACAAGCTTTGGCACTTTTTTCCTTTTTGGGCCTCTCAGGACCCATTTAAAAGAGACTTTTGGAAGTATACGCTTAAAAATTCAGCCTGTCAAATGAGAGGCTGAGCCCTTTACGCCGCTACACCCACCGCTTCTTGCATGGTTTGAAACGCAGAAAGTCTGCTTCCTACGACTTCGAGCACTGATCGAAGCGTATAAGCCGGAGCCACTGAAAAATTTTGTCCGGTCACAAACTCAATCAGGTCTTTCGCGGACCGCGGCGAATTTTTATCCAAAGCGCAAACCGAAAGGACTTTTAAATACTGACTGTCTTCAACCGCTTTTAAGAGGTCTTCGTAACGATTACCCAGATGAATTTTTCCATCTCTCCGTACGCTTTGGCTATTGGCGCGGAAATAATCCGTAAAGTCGTGCGCCAATCCGCCCGCCATCGCAAGGCCCGTTAAAATATTGGGAATGCTGTTTTCGCCCACTTCCACAAAAACAGCCAGCTCATTGGGAGCTAATTTCACGTCTTTCTTCAGTTGTTCGACATTGCGAATTTCGGAGGCACTTTTAAAAAGAACTTTGGTAACCACTTCATACCGATGACTTTTTCCGATAATTCGATAATTGTCTTGATCTTCTCTCTTGCTCGATTTTTTATTTTTATCAAAATAACTCTCAACTGCGTTGATGCTTTTTTGACGATTTGGTGGAACCGTTTCGGAAAGAACTCCCGTAAAAACAAATCTTCTGGAGCGATTCGCCTCGATATAAGTTTTAATCACCTTAACAATTTCAAAAAATTCCTCATCAGAGGCGACGAGACGGCTCAGCACGTCGAATTGGATTTCTGCTCTTCCTTCTTGTTTTCTTTTGCGCGGAGCCACTTGAATCTGTTTGGCCGTTTCACCCGATTGATCAATAATAAACGCATTCGCCCTCGCTTCCTGCTCAGCCTGAGCAGTGACAGACAAATCTTTTTTAAATAAAGTGAGCGCTGATTGCACATCCGGAATTTCCAGCTCTTTTACTTCTTCACCGGAAAACAAAACCGTTAGCTTGTTGTCTTTAAATAGGGGCACAAACACATTTGTGTTTTTAAATTCATCTTGAATCGCCAAAGCGTATTTTGTAGTTTGGTTCAGACGGCCCGAAAAAATCATTCCTAAAAATAAATCTTTCACCGCTTTTGCATCAACCGGATCAATGGGCAGGCGTGCCCCGCGTATGTACCGACTAGTTCCATCTTTAATGGAACCTAAAACCTGAATCCAGTCGAACGTCTCGCCTCGCTTTGATTCTAATGTTTGGTACGTAGCCTTTTCTCTTCTGGGAAAATATACAAGCTTAAGACTTGGCGTAGGCTCTCCATCAAGCTTGCTTGTTTCAAATCCGTAATAGAGCGCCTTGAAAATTGTGGGTGTCGTTCGACCGCGCTCGCGGCGTGAGATGAGTAGCATCGTATCGAGTGAGATGAGTTGATCTCGAATTTGATACAACTGATCAAACGTTAGACTACCCTTAGGCCGAGCCTCCGAAGAAACGGAGGACTCCACTTTAGGATTTTGAGGAACCGGTGTGGCGGCCTGCAAATCAAGCGGGACTGGAGTTTTTTCGGTCGGTTCGGGAAGCGAAAGACGTGCACCGGTACCAATTTCGGCGTATTCGGGAAATACCGTGAGAACGGTTCCGATGACATCGGACTTAAAGCTCTGGGGCAAGCGAGGACTTTGCTCATTATCCGCATACTGCCAAACTCTATCAAAAAATTCGTCTATCTGTTTATGGAGATCCTGGTGAGTGATCATGACATGCTCGTAACTCTTCTCCTTCAATCCGGGTTCTTCGTAAAGAAGCGCGGTCAAGTAATATCCAGACTCATACCGCTTCATGATTTCCTGGCGAATCGTTTGAAGATCCGCCTCGAGTTTGGCGTACTGCGGCAGATCTCTCCACAATTTTTTGACATATCGGTAAAAATCCCGTGTCACGTGACTCAGAGTCCAAGCGGATATTCCCAGCGCTGCAGCCATTGTGGATAGGTGTGTCAGTATTTCTGTGGTGCTCGCTAGGCGCGCTCCTAAACTTCCGCCTTTTAAACCACCCGCATTCGGGTTTGTTGGGGGATAAATTCTTTCGATCCAGATCACCCGATCACGGCGCTTTGAATAAAGACCCATATCCCCTTCGTCCGGAGTTTTAGAATAATAGGAAATTTCATCCCTCTTTATCTCAAGGTAAACCACCTTAACGGTTTGCACCTTATTTCGGTTGCCTTGCATAAAGGTAATGTGCACAGGCTGAGGCCCCTTAAGCTTGAGATTTAAAAATTCATCAAAAGTGTAGTGATTGTCGGAGGGTCTATGAAAAATAGGTGCTGAGTCGGATGCACGAACAGCCCCTTTTTTAACTTCCGCAAGAGGTGTTTTTTCTGTCCGGTCAAAAGTGTTGCGTGCGGGAGTTTTTTCCGTGTAATCAAAATTAGCTAATCGGGCGCCTTGAGTGCGAGCGGTTAAAATTTCGGTAATTTCGTCATAAGCCGCGCGATTTTTTCTTCGCGTCACATTAAAAACAATCGGCGTAAAGTCTGCCGCGTAAGAAGGGTAAAATACGTCTAAAGATTCAAGCCCCACGTCGTGCCGGATCTTGATAAAACGCCCTGAGGCTACTCTAAATGCGTAAAAGAATAAATTCTCTCCGGACTGCTCTTTTAAAATGGCAGCGTCCGGGTTGTGGCGCAAGTCTTGGGCGAGACGGTTGGGAAAATAAGACTGTCCGGGTTCTTCCGGTTCCCCGATAAGATCATCAAATGCATAACGCTGAAGAATAAAATCAACAAACTCTTTCCAGCGAAGCCTTATCTGTGAAAGCGTCTCTGACACGTACCCCTTCCCTAAACGAGCCCCCGCCCCACTACGCTCGACCCCTAGCCGTTTTGTGAGCGGCCCAATCACGTTTGGCTCCATAGCAATGGATACCGTTCGCGACAGATTTTGCATGGGCGAAAGCACACTGCGCTCCTCAAACTTTTGACCAAGTAAAATTTTCTCGTAACGCGCTTGATTCGTCTCCTGGTAGACCTGCGGACGAATCACAAAATAGGAAATGCCTTTTTGCCGAAGCAAGCTCTTAAGATTGGGTGTGTGATAACCGCCAGCAATCAAAATAGCCGAAAACCCAGAACGGGTCCTGCCGGCGGTTGTCCGTTCGGACTCGCTCGCGTTTAACCGCGGCTCGCCGAGACGGATGCCTACCGCCGTCACCCGTTTTGGGTTTTCGTAAAGCTTAGACAACATATTTTCAACAAATGCTTCATCGCGAGCGCACGTTAATTCATAAAATCGCTCCGCTTGCTCCACGCTTTCATCGAACCCTTTTTCCAAAAATAGCGCTCTCTCGTAAAATGCGTGCTGTTCTGTGATTTTTTTATTTAAGAAAGCCGTGAGTTCCGTAAGTTTCCAATTTTTGGAAAGGGCGCGGTACTCGCTGTACTCTTCGGGACTCAGAGTCAATTGAAACAGCTTCTTATAAAGCTTCAGTTGCCGCTCGCAGATTCGCAGATCTTTTTCGTCAGCGGATTGCGCTAAAACCGAGAAAACAAGCTCCTCGAGTGCTTTTTCTTCCTTGAGAACTTGCTCGGGCCCCAGTCGTTTAGAGGCTTTGAGATAATTAAAATAAGCTTTCTCGTGTTGCGCTTTTTTTACATCAATTTTGGATTCTAATTGCCCAAGCGCCCGTAGCCGTTTTAAGTGCGTGAATTTTTCGGTAGGAATTTCTAAAAATTCAGCCTGGACGAGCAATAATTTTACAAAATCGGTGAATGCCAGTAACCCGCTATGGTAGGCATCCGCCTTTGCCTGAAACGCCAAAAGGCGCGGACGGTAAAGACGCGGTTTTAAAACGTCAATTGCGGTTTGAATTTGAGAAAGATAGGCCCCGAACTTTTCGCGCTCGGCGGCCACGGCGCGGTAAGATTCGATCGCTTCCTTATATAAGGCGAAGTTTTCCACGCCCCAGATTGTGAAATCGAGATTTGAGGTGAGGTCCAGATATTCTTCGCCGTGGAGCAAGCCTTGCTTCAAATACGATTGGGCAACTTGTTGTCTCAGTGCAGTACTTCCGTGCGTACGAAGCGTGGAAAGCGAAACGTTTCCGGATCCGGCTTCGACGAAAATATTCGCGGCGTTTCCATTCCCACGTATGCGCGAATCGTTCTTGAGAATAATTTCCAAGGTCTTCGCTAGATTCATCTGTCCGGAAGTGTTGGTGTGCGCGTCTTCGAGTAAATACACTGTCATTCCCGCGGAAGCGGGAATCCAAGCATCCTCAACACTGGCTACACTCTCCGGAATTTTAAATGAAAGTTTCGCCTTCTGTTCTAAACCAAGGTCAGATGGCCGCAGCTCTCCGGCCGCAAAAGCAACTGGCTCCGCTAAAAGAGCCAAGATAAGCGCCAGTGAAATGGTTCTTAAAAAACGAAAATTCATTCAATATCCTTTAGAGTAAGTGGGCACAAATTTCCCACGAAAAAACGATGTCAGAAGTGTACCTGAGGGGTTTGCCAAATACAAGGCGATGCAACGAATTTTATTTAATCAGATTTAAATCTTTTTAAGCGAAATTACTTCTGCGCCACGGCGTACGCCATGAACTTGGCTTCAAAGGACTTTTGGTCTACCCCATACACGCTTTGAAGTGCTTTGGAAAAAGCTGTCCCCTTGGCCGTGAGCTTCAAAAATTCAAACATTTTGGCGTTGCCGTGTTCCATAACCAGATACCGCACGAGAAGTTCGCTCTGCCGGTAAAATTCATCCACGTTAGCCGTCGGATAAGCGGTGATTTGTGTAAATTGGTTGAGCGGCACGTATTTGTCTTTGGGCAACAACTTGACCGTGTGAATCAAATACTCATCTCCCCCAAACTGCGTGGAAATGGTGCGTAGACTCACGTACTCGGCAAAACCTTCGTTTAAATAAAGCGGCGGCACCGCGTCTAAAAAGCGAAATAAAATCAAGTGGCTCATTTCATGGGCCAAAACCTGCTGAGGAGACAACCAATACGACGGCCGGTACATAAAAAGCTCCTGGCCGTTGGTAAAGCCGCCCGCTTCAAATGAAAATTGTCTCGTTTTTGCGAGAAACTGTTTCCACAAGGCTTCATCGCTAAATACAAAAATGTGGCTTTTTTCTTTCGTTTGGTCGTTCTTAATTCCAAAGAAATTTTTGATCCATTCGTAATCATGCTCCGAATAAATCACGACGGTCTCCGCGTCTTTCGCGTTGAGGAAGTGGACAATAAAATGCTCTGTTTCGGTTTGCTTCCAGGATTCCTTTTGAATTGAAGTTGCGTCTTGTGCGGTTTGGCTTAGCTTTGCGGCTAAAGCATTTACTGTAGAAAAAATACTTAGAATTAAAAATAAAAATGCCGGACTAAATAATTTTTTTAACCGCATCAATAAGCTCTTTCATTTTGTCTGAGTCATTCGCATCGTAATACCCGCGCACATTTCCCTCGCCGTCAACCAGCACAAAGCTTGCGCTATGAAACATGGGTTCGTCAACAGTGTTCATGTGAAAGGAAGTGGTGATGTGATTCAACACGTCTCTGTCACCCGTTAAAAAAATCCATTTTGGATTTCCGGCGGAGTAAGTTTTGGAATATTCCTCGAGCACCGCAGGCTTATCAAAATCGGGGTCCACCGAAAACGAAACAAGCGTTACGCCTGGCAGCGCTTTTGCAAGTTGCGCCATTTGCTGACTCATAATCGGGCACTGGCCCTGGCAGCGCGTAAAAATAAAATCGCCAATCCAGATTTTTCCATTGAGTTGGGACTTATTAAAAGCCTGGCCGCTTTTTTCAACGAGCGTAAACTCCGGCGCTTTTCCAAGATACGGCAAACTTTTGGCGGCCAAAAGAGGCACACCGGTTCCCGCGCGATTTGAGATTAAAAAAATATAAAACCCGATCACACCAACCGTTAGGACAGCAAAAAATAAAAGGATATGTTTTTTAAGATTTTTCATAAATATTCCCAATAATTTCTATCTCTAAGTTTTGTGGGACTACTTTTAATCCATTCGCCTTAAAAACACTCTCCAAGGGATGTGCATTTTTATTTCCAAACGAGTCAGGGATGTACTCTACAGGTCCTTCGATGGTCTTTCCCTGAAATTTTATTTTTAAAATGTCCCCTTCGAAAATTTCGGTCTGATTTTTATCGTACATGCCGGTGCTTTCTAAAAAAACGCAGTCGGCGTACTGACCTTTATTGACGGGCAAGCCCTTTCCCTCATTTTCACCCTTGTCATCGTCGCACAAGAGAACATTGAGGAATTTTTGGTACCCTCGGTAGTACATTTTCTTTTCTTTCACATGCCACACGCGGAATTTAATGTCTTTCACAAAAACGCTCCCGAAGAACCCGCAGATTTAAAGTGAGCATCTCTCCACCGGAGCAGAGGCTGCTCAATAAGCCACGCCGAGCATTTTCCCATGCCTAAGCTTCCGAGCATATACAAAATAAATTCCGCTCCCGGTGAGAGGGTTTCAAAACCCGGAATTTTTTGAATCATTAATATTCCGAACAATTTAAAAAATAGATGCCAAATATAGATGGAGTATGAGTCCTCGCCGATTCTTGCTATCATTTGAGCGGCTTTCCCTTCCGGGCTTTTGCCGTGTACGAAAATCATTAGCAGTATCCCAAAACCCAGATACAGCAGCGTAAGTCCAATGGTGAGCATCCAGCGGTTTTCCACCGGGAAAATGAGCGCCGGCGCAATAAGGCCGCAAGCCGCGAGGAGCCAACCCAAACGAAATGCTCTCATCCATCTTTCGAGTGTAGCGCCGTGATAATGGTAAAGGTAGGACAGAAATACTCCGAAAAAAAGCCCATCCAGGCGCATATGCGTCTGGAGCAGCGCCGGTGATGGGAGCCAGTTTTGCACGGGTGGCGGTGAAAAAAATCTAAAAATGAAGCAGGCGATGGCCAAGAACCCAAACACAAATGGAATGCGGTTCATCTTTCCTCGGCTTCCAAACCACAAAATTAAAAGCCCAAGTCCCAGATAAAAATGTTCCTCTACCGCAAGTGACCAGGTGTGATCCCACAGACAAAACGTTGTGTAATTTTGAATAAAAAGTGCGTCCGATAAAATGTGTTTGAGCGACACTTCAAATCCAAATACCCAATAAAAAAACGTTGAAACTCCGATCAGCGCGTAATAAGACGGGTATATCTTAAGACCTCGGCGAATAAAAAAACGAGTGAGGTTGATTTTCCCGTAGCGGATGGATTCTTTAAAAAGGAGCCCTGAGACCAAAAATCCGCTGAGAACAAAAAATAGATCAACCCCGATCCAGCCGGATTTCTGCCAGAGCGCTAAACACGAGCCTGCCCATCCGGATGTTTTAAGAATCGCTTCGGGTAAATGACGCCCCAGCACTAAAAAAATTGCGGCGGCCCTTAAGAGATCAAGCTGCCGAACCCGCGTGTTAGGCATGAGATAGGTGGAATAAAACGACGAATTCGCCGCGTACTTTTTGCTCGGAGAAGCGCTTGAGCGCAGCACTGACTTTGCAGCGCACGACTTCTTCAAATTTTTTGGTGAGCTCTCGCGCAACCACAATATCGATATCTCCGAGTACGGTCTGAATGTCCGCCAGTGTTTTTAAAATGCGGTGGGGAGATTCATAAAAAACAATGGTGCGCTCTTCGTTTGCAATGGATTTTAATTTATTTTGCCGCTGGCCCGACTTGACCGGAAAGAATCCCTCAAAACAAAACCGGTCGGTCGGAAGCCCAGACAACACGAGCGCCGTGATAATAGCCGACGGCCCCGGCATGGCTTCGATGGGAATGCCTTCATTTAAAGCGCCTTGAATGAGTTTAAACCCTGGGTCGGCGATTCCAGGCGTGCCGGCGTCGGAGATGAGTGCAATATTTTGCCCATTCATGAGCTTTTGAATCATTTCCGGCACACGGCGCTTTTCATTGAAATTAAAAAAACTCACCAAGGGTTTTTGAATGCCGTAATGATCGAGTAGAATTTTAGAGTGGCGCGTGTCTTCGCAGGCTATCAAGTCTACTTTCTTAAGCGTCTCGACCGCACGAACCGTCATGTCGCCCAGATTCCCAATGGGGGTCGCAACAATAAAAAGCTTTCCCTGATTATTCAACGGTGACGGACTTGGCTAAGTTGCGCGGCTGGTCAATGTCTTCGCCAAACTCCCGCGCGATACAGTAAGCGATGAGCTGAAGCGGCACGACAGTAAGAAAGGGAGAAAAAAGTTCTTCGACTTTCGGAATTTCAATCACGTAAGAGGGGCTGATCTTTTGAATTTCGGTATCCCCTTCGGTCACAATGGGGACGATAATTCCATTACGCGCCTTGATTTCTTGAATATTCGAAATCATTTTGTCGTAGGTCTTGGATTCCGGGCAAATACAGATCACCCACGGGTTTTCGTCGATGAGCGCAATCGGCCCGTGTTTCATTTCACCCGCCGGATAACCTTCGGCTGGAATGTAGGACAATTCTTTTAATTTAAGCGCTCCTTCGAGCGCATTGGGCGTATTGATGTTGCGGCCCAAGTATAAAAAGAAACTATTCGGCGCGCGTTTTCGTTTTTCCGGTGCCAGAGAAAAATATTTCTCAAGACTCTGATGATAACGCTCGTTGAACTCCCGCGCGTTTTTAGCCCATTCGGCTTCACCGGCTTTGTAGTTGTTTAAAAATTTTTGCACAAGGCGCGGAACCCTTAAAAATTCTTTGAGCATTTTTTGAATTTCTTTGGGTGTCTGCGATTTTAAAATTCCGGCGAGATACAGTGAAAAAAGATACAAAATGGCAAGTTGCGCGGTGTAGGCTTTGGTTGAGGCAACAGCAATTTCAGGACCCGCGTGTGTGTAAATCACGCCTTGCGCTTCGCGGGCAAGCGAACTGCCGAGCACATTGCAAATCGTCATCGTGAGAGCGCCCTTGGACTTCGCTTCACGAATACCAGCGAGCGTGTCAGCCGTCTCCCCACTCTGAGAAATGGAAATCACAAGCGTATCTTTAGAAATATTGGGACTGCGGTAGCGAAACTCGCTAGACGTATCGACCCACACTGGAAGTGGCGTGAGTTTTTCGAGAACGTACTTGGCGGTCAACCCCGCATGAAACGACGTGCCGCAGGCAATAATGACAATTCGTTTAATTTTTTTAAACGCCGCGTCTTTAATTTTTAATTCTTCGAACGAAACTTTCGAGCCCTTCACGCGCTCCTGGAGAATTGCGCTCAAAATATCGGGCTGCTCGAAAATTTCTTTGAGCATGAAATGCGGAAAGCCGCCCTTTTTGGCGAGTGCCGCGTCCCAATTAATTTTTGTCGTCACACAGGGAACACTTTTTCCAGCTAAGTCCGTAAGGCGCACCTCGTTTTCGGTGAGCGTAATCACCTGGGCATTTTCAATAAACACCGCATTCTTCGTGTGTTCTAAAAAAGCGGAAACGTCGCTCGCTAGAAAATTTTCATTCTTACCAAGCCCTATGACAAGCGGGCTGTCCATCTTGGCGGCCACAATTTTTCCCGGTTCCTGCGAGCAGATCACCGCAATCGCGTAGCTTCCTTTTAAATCCTTCAGCGCGCGGCGAACGGCATTTTCGAGATTTCCTTTATAGTATTTTGAAATGAGGTGAACAATGACTTCGGTATCGGTTTGCGAACGAAACCGGATCCCTTCCTCTTCAAGCGTTTTCTTTAAATCAAAAAAGTTTTCAATGATTCCATTATGCACCACCGCAATTTGATCTTGTTTGTCCAGGTGCGGGTGCGCATTTTCAGGGGTGGGCGCGCCGTGAGTCGCCCAGCGCGTGTGACCAATAGCCACGTGGCCGGACAGCGGCCGCTTCTTTAGAAGCTCTTCAAGATTTTTAATTTTGCCATGCGTTTTTTCGATGGCAATGGCGTGATGGCCGTTCTGCACCGCGACGCCCGAGGAATCATACCCCCGATACTCGAGTTGCTTAAGGCCTTGAATGACCAGATCCGGCGCTTTTTTAGGGCCGGTATAACCAAAAATGCCGCACATAGACTGGGTATTTTACCTCAAAACAAACACCGGCATCCATGGTAAACTATGCCCCAAAACTTCTATGAAAAAGACGATTCTCTTAAATCCAGGCCCCGTCAATGTCACCCCCAGTGTGCGCCGCGCCCTTCTCAAGCCCGATATTTGCCACCGGGAACATGAGTTTTCCACACTTTTACAGTCTATCCGGACGCGGCTTCTCAAAATTTTCTCAGTGGAGCGCTCGCATACGGTTGCTTTTTTTTCGGGGTCCGGCACCACAGCGCTCGAAGCGATGCTCTGCGCCTCTGCCGCTGAAGGTAAAAAAGTACTGGTTCTCTCCAATGGAGTTTATGGGGAACGCATCCAAAAAACGCTTCAAATTCACGAAATCTCGTCGATTGTACTAGATTCACCCATCGGGGAATTTCCAAATCTTCATTTGATTGAAGAAACGCTTAAAAAAAATCCTGCCATTGAGTCGGTAGCGCTCGTGCATCACGAAACATCAAGCGGCATGCTCAACCCTCTAAAAGAAGTTTCGGCTCTTGCTAAAAAATACGGCAAGCTCGTTTTTGTAGACGCCATTAGCTCACTTGGCGCAGAAACCATCCATTTTAAAAATATCGATTACTTGGCGGGAACCTCGGGAAAATGCCTGCACGGCTTTCCAGGCGTTTCATTCGTCTTTATCGAAAAAAAGGCGCTCCCGAGACTGAAGAGCCTAAAAGTTCGCTCGCTGTCCTTCGATCTCTGGAATGCGTTAGAGCATCAATTGCAAAATGACACGCCGTTTACGCCGGTCGTTCAAATTTTTTACGCGTTCGATCAAGCACTCAAAGAACTCGAAAAGGAAACGTTGAGCCGGCGCATCCGCCGCTACGAAGAAAAAGCGACGCTTCTCGAAAAAGGTTTTGAAGAAATGGGGATTCAATTTTTAATTTCCAAAAAAAATCGCTCCCACGTGCTCACTGCTCTTTGGACACCGGCGTCCGTGTCCTACGCCACCCTGCACGATACGCTCAAGAAAAAAGGGTTTGTGATTTACGCTGGCCAATCCTCGCTCAAAGGTAAAATTTTCCGTGTCGCGAATCTCGGTGATGTTTCTATCCAGGACTTAAGACGCTTTCTTGCTGCCTTCAAAAAAAGTTTATGAGCGCACCGTCCGTCATTCCGCCGAGTGAGAGTTTTAAATTAAACCGTTTTTTGGCTGAGCCTTTTACGCGGCTTCTTCTAAAAACACCACTAACGCCCAATCAAGTCACAATCCTGAGTCTAGCGTTTGGCGTCCTAAGCGGCTGGTTCATTTCATTTGGTAGCTTCATTGGTTTTGTCAGCGGAGCACTTGCATTTCAAATGGCAGCGGTGCTCGACAATTGCGACGGCAATATCGCCCGCGCAAAGAATATGCGGAGTGAGTTTGGCGGCTGGCTTGACGTGTTTTGTGACGTGCTCGTCGACATCGCCTTCTTTGTGGGTTTAACAGCCGGCGTCAAAGCGGCCGGGTTTCACGGTCCCATTTGGATAGCGGGATCGCTCTGCGTGGCCGGAAGTCTGATGAATTTTTGGGTGGTCGTCACCGAAAAATTAAAAGGGTTTGGTCCGGCCGTGTTCAATCAGTCTAACCCCAAGGAAGCTAAGCGCAGAAACTGGCTCTACAAAACTGCTGATGCCCTCCGCGAAGGCGATTCCTCCTGGTTTATCCTACTCTTTGCTCTTTTTTCAAAAATGGACTGGTTGTTGTGGAGCTCAGCGGTGTACATGCAGATTATTTGGCTGAGTTCTCTCATCATGAATTTCAAATACATTTTTCTTTCACCCAATGAAAATCGTTAAATTTCTTCTCCTCGGACTCGGATTTTGGCTTCTTTATTTTACGATTCAAAAGGTCGGCTTTGGAAATATTGAAGGCTATCTGCGCCAAATGGGCTGGAGCGCACTCCCCATTCTCATTATTTATCCGCTGATATTCTTTTTCGACACACTCGGCTGGCTTTACGCATTTCCCAAAAGCCTCCCCAAACACATTCCGTTTCTGGATCTTTATTTTATTCGCATCATCGGTGAGACGATGAACTGCATCATCCCCTGGGCCGCGTCACTGGGAGGCGAGCCACTCAAAGTTCAGCTTTTAAAATCGCGTCACGGCATATCCCTCGCCGAAGGCTACGCCTCGATTCTGATTGTTCACACCACGTTTTGGATTTCACTCAACTGTTTTGTGATTGGCGCCATCGTCTTTACGCTCAAATCGCTTCCGCTCACTCCCATTCTGTGGCACAGCGTCCTCATTTTTCTAGTGGTGCTGGGCGTAGTCGCAGCCCTACTCGTCGCGGGCCTTCACTGGGGAATTTTTGAAAGATTTCATTCGATCGGTGAAGCGTTTAAGTGGTGGGGGGAACATTCACACGAGAAAAAACAAAAATTTATCTCTCTCGATCGTGACATTAAAACATTTTACACCGAAAATAAATCGCGTTTTTTTCTTTCCAGTTTCTTTAACCTGCTGGGCTGGCTCATGGGAATGTTTGAAGTGTATTTTATTGGCCGCGCCCTCGGCCTGCCGATCGGAATTACCGAAGCGTGGCTTTTAGAAGCGCTGATTCAGGTTTTGCGCATCGTGACTTTTTTTATCCCCTCTTCGATTGGAACCCAAGAAGGCGGAATCGTTCTTATCTTTTCTCAATTTGGATTCGCCGGGCCTGCGAGCCTTGCGTTTGCAATTGTGCGGAGAATCCGCGAAATGATTTGGATTGGGTTTGGGCTCGTACTCTGGTCGCTTTTAAGCGATCGCTCAAAAACTACTTCGTAAAATCCCGCTCGTCGACTAAACGCGCGAGTTTCCGCTGGGTTCGAAGCGCGCCTCGTGCATGCGGAATAAAATCAATTTTACAAAATTTCATTTGATAAATATTCCACGCATCCGGCAATTCCTTTTTAAGACTCTTGAAAAAGGCTTCCGAAATTTGTCCGGGATCCCCCACAGCATCCGAGTGCTCCGCGTGGAATTCGATTAAATCCTTCCGGTCTTGTTGCTTGAGCACAATTTGCCAGTCCGGTCCAAGCCCTGCGACACCGGAAAACACGGGTTCAAACATCCACGGCGCGATATTCCCAATCGCCGTCGGCACCCATTCATTCATTCGACCCTTTAATTTTTCGATGCGGCGACCCGGAAGCCCACTCTTAGAAGGCGTATTGAGAAAGCGTGTCACGTCTCCTGAGCGGTAGCGCACAAGCGGCATCACGCGGCGGTTTAAATTCGTGTACACAAGTTCGCCGTAACCTTGCGGATCGGGATTTAAAATTTCAAAAAAATTATGAAATTGATTGAGTTGGTAGCCATCCTGCGCCAAATTTTCCATGCCGAGCGCGCCAAAGCCTTCGGTTTGCCCGTAACTTAAAAGAAACTGCGCTTTCCAAATTTTTTCGATGTATCGGCGCGTGGACTCTGCCATATTTTCGCCGCCGCCAATTAAAAGTTTTACCGGCCAAGCTCCATGCTTTTCGGCCACTTCGCTTAAACCTAGAATCCAGGAAGGGTCGCCAACAATCACCGTAATTTTATAATCTTTTAAGCGCTCATAAAAATCAGCCGGCGGAATACGCCCGGCTTCGACGTGAAAACAGCCCATCACTTTGCAACTTGCTGAAAGCACGGGCCCTGAAACCCAAAACGAATAATCAAACGCACTGGCCACCCGGTCAGTGGGACGAACACCCACTCCCCAGAGACCCACCGCACCCGCCCAACCCGCCTCCTCAACTTCGTTTCGTGAAAAATAAACGCGCTTGGGCCGCTTGGACGTGGTCCCCGTCGTTTCGTAAGCAGTGTCCGCTTTGAGACAAATAAATTCTTCCGGATTTTGACGAAGATCTTCAGCGGTCGTAAAAAAATCTTTTAGATCCTGCGGTGCTTTAACGGTAGAAGCGTCGATATTCAACTCTTTGAACCGCCTCTTATAAAACGGGGAGTGCTCCGCTACAAATTGAACCGTCTTTCTAAAATTATCTTCTTCGAGACGATGAAGTATTCCGTGGGGAACATTTTTATAAAGCCAAAATCCCCGCTCGGCAGGATTGCCGGCAGGGATTTTGTTAATAAGAGAAACGAGTGACACTTATTTGGCGCACTTTTTAATCAAGAGATCAAACATCTCGCAAGCCAAATCCATCTCGGCTTCGGAGATATCAAACGCCGGCGCGATGGTGAACACGTTTTTGTAATAACCACCCACGTCGAGCACCAAACCCATCTTGCCCTTGGAGGTTTGAATGCCTTGCATGCCCGCATGGAAAATGCGGTCTGTCATCTCGCGGTCCGGCGTGTAACCGTCCACCGGCGAGACAATTTCCATGCGAAGGGCCATGCCCATGCCATCGACATCGCCGATAATTTTCGGATGCTTCTTCTGCAAGTCTTTCAACTTACCTAAGAATATTTTCCCTTTTTTCTCAATGCCGCCTTGGAAATCGGTTTCCTCGGTCATTTTCATGAGCTCCAAACCCACGGCCGTGCCGAGTGTGTTGGACGAAAATGTCGAATGCGTCGAACCCGCACCCCAAACTTTCGGGTTGATTAGCTCTTCCTTGGCCCAAATACCCGAAAGCGGGTTCAAACCATTGGTCAGCGCTTTGCCGAACACGATGATGTCGGGCTTCACACCGAAATTGGCCATTGACCAAAGAGGCCCTGCGCGATGAAAGCCCATTTGGATTTCGTCATCCACCAAAAGCACTTTGTGTTTTTCGAGGATTTTCTTGATCGCTGGAAAATAATTTTTCGGCGGAATCACATACCCGCCGGTGCCTTGAATCGATTCGGCATAAAATGCGCCAAATTCCGACTCACCCGCTTTAAAATCCCAGACACCGTTGTATTCGGTTTCAAATAATTTTTCAAACTGGTCCACGCAGTACATGCCACAATCCTCCGGCTTTTTGCCGTAGGGGCAGCGGTAGCAGTAAGGATACGGCACAAAATGCGCACGGTCCGAAAAGTGCCCAAAGCGCCTGCGGTACCGGTAGCTCGACGTAATCGCCGAAGCGCCCAGCGTTCTGCCGTGATAGCCGCCCATGAACGCGAACACTAAATTTTTCTTGGTGTGTTGGCGCACGATCTTCAGTGAGTCTTCCACTGCCTGCGCACCACCCACGTTAAAATGCACGCGGCCTTTTTCACCGAATAGTTTTTCTACCGAAAGCGCGATTTTTTCCGATAGTAGCACTTTTTCTTCGTGCAAATACTGGCAAGCCAGCTGTGGCAATTTATCGATTTGCTTTTTTAGCGCCTCGCCTAAGCGTTTGTTGTTGTAGCCGAAGCTTGCGGCCGAATACCACATCTGAAGGTCGAGAAATTTATTGCCCTCACGATCGTAAAGATAGCTACCTTCACAGCGGTCAAAAAATTTCGGAGGTTCGAGGTAGTGCACGGTATCGCCGTACGAACAATATTTGGCTTCTTTCTCAAGAAGTTCTTTTTCAGAAAAGCTCATGAATTCTCCTTATTGGCGCTTAACCACTTTGTAATTTCTTTAAACGTTGAATATTCTAAATGTTCGATTTTATTTTCCTGACAATACTTCAGTAGTTTCTTTTTCGCAAAAACAATATCCGCCGTGTGCGCGGCAAAGCGGTCCGAGAGTCCGTCGCCGATAAATACAGTCGTGTGCCCTGATTTTCGATGCTTCTCGATCACATCGACCTTGCAATTTGCACACCCATGTTTGCAGGGCGTCTTTTTATAAAAGGATATTTTGGGGCCTTGCGGAGTAAACAAAATGCTATTGGAGTAGATCGGCATAGTTTGGCCCATCACGCGCTGAATCACAAAATCAAGGCCGTCACTGACAATGCTCGCCGGAATATGATGCTCTTCTATGACATTTAAAAAATCTTCAAATCCCGGATCAATCCGAACTTCCGTTAACATCTTCGCGAGCGACGCCTTATCCGCTTTCACAAGTTCAAATTGCCGCGTGAGGCATTCCCGCGAACCAATTTTCCCGCTCGCCCATTCTTCTTCGATGGTTTTCCACGAGGGGTCCGCAAATCTTTCTAAAATCATATCGATCACATCGTTTTGTGTGACCGTGCCGTCAAAGTCGATAAAAAATTGAATTTTTTCCATTTAATCCTTAAAGCGCTTCACAACCAGCGCCACGTTTTGACCGCCGAATCCAAAAGAATTACTCAAAACAGAATCGACTTTCGCTTTCCGCGCGTGATTGGGAACGTAGTCTAGATCACAGTCCGGATCTGGGTTCTCATAATTAATCGTCGGTGGAATGATCCCTTCGCGGATCGTGAGCACGCTTGCGATGAGCTCCACCGCCCCCGCCGCGGCAATCATGTGTCCGAGCATTGATTTGATCGAGCTTACCGGAATCGACGAAGCACCCATTCCAAATACCTGCTTGATCGCCAAAGTTTCCACTTGGTCGTTGAGCTGAGTCGACGTCCCGTGTGCGTTGATATAATCCACGCCTTTTCCGGACAATTGCGCGTTTTCTAGAGCAAGCTTCATGGCGCTGATGGCGCCGCGCCCTTGCGAATGTGGATCGGTCAGCCGATACGCATCCGCCGTTGTTCCGTAACCGGCAAGTTCCGCATAAATCGTCGCCCCGCGTTTTTTAGCGTGCTCGAGCTCTTCTAAAATCAGTGCCCCCGCGCCTTCAGCAAGTACAAATCCATCCCGCGCTTTATCGAATGGTCTTGACGCTTTTTGAGGCGCATCATTTTGCGTGGAAAGAGCCGTTAAAAGATTAAAACCCGCGACTCCGAGCGGATGAATCATCGAATGCGCGCCACCCGTTAAAATCACGTCCGCTTCACCCCCGCGGATAATTTCAGCGCTTTCCCCGATCGCTTGGCTCGACGCTGCGCACGCCGTTAGACAATTCGAAATAATTCCTTCCGCGCCGAAGTGATCCGCCAAATGCCGAATCACCGCTTGAGGCTCTTGTTCGGCGAGAGACTGCGCATCCGCCATTTGAAGTGTGTTGCGAATATAAGACGCTGCGTCTACATGTTCGTGTCCGTTTAAAATAGATTTTGAAATAATTGACGCGTAGCTAGGAAAATTAAACCCACCGTCTCCCGCCCCAAAATACACACCGAAGCGCTCAGGCTTAAAATGGTTTTTAAGTTTAGCGTCGTCGAATGCTTGCTGACTTGCCGCCAAAGCAAAA
The DNA here is from genome assembly GCA_964606485.1 of uncultured Planctomycetia bacterium. GTDB lineage: Bacteria > Omnitrophota > Gorgyraeia > 2-02-FULL-51-18 > 2-02-FULL-51-18 > CAZSGP01. Next base: position 111,609 of record CAZSGP010000004.1, read on the forward strand.
TGACTATTGCGGCCGAGCTTCTTTTGTTTCGAAAAATCAAAATGCTTCACCTCACCGGCAATTTTGGTCGGAAACGATTTGGCGTTAAAAATGGAGATGGGCGCAATGCCGCTTTTTCCGTCAAGCAGTGCTTTCCAGGTTTCGGCCACGCTATTGCCAAGCGGTGTAACCGCTCCGATTCCAGTAATCACTACCCTTTTGAGAGACATCGATTAACCCTTAAACGTTTCAATGATCACGGAAGAACTGGGTCCTCCGAGACCAAAACTTGTAACCAGCGCGCGCTGAAGCGGCACAGATACCGCATTTTGTTTCACCACTTTAAAATCAAATGGAATCGCCGCTTGTTCGAAATTTTGAATCGGTCCGATTTGTTGCGCGTTGAGTGCCTTCACGGCAATCAGAAGATCGAGCGCGCCGGATACAAAACCGGTAAATCCTGTCACAGGCTTCGACGCGCTCACCCAAGTCTCTTTCGAATGGCTTCCAAAATTTTCAGTGAGCGCCTTCATTTCCTGCCGGTCATCGGCAGCAATGCCGATCCCCGACGCCTGAATGTACGAAATATCTTTTGCGGTCAACCCCGACTTTTGAAACGCCGCTCGAATCGCATGCGACTGTCCGTCAGATGACGACGAACCGTATCCGGCCACTTTGGCGTAAATCGTCGCACCGCGTTTTCTGGCGTGTTCGAGTTCTTCAAAAACTAGAAAACAGGCGCCTTCACCCGGAACCAAGCCTTGTGCTTTGTGATCAAACGGCCGGTACAATTTTTTTGGATCTTTTTGGCCATTTTTTTCGGAGAGACTCTTCAAAGACGCGTACTGCGAATACCCAACCGGATTAATTTTTGATTCGGCACCACCGGCAAGCATCATGTTCGCCGTTCCGCGCTCGATAATCCGGCAAGCTTCTTCGACCGCTTGAAGGCCGCTCGACGCTCCCGTCGTGATGGTATTGCTCGGACCTCTCAAATCAAAAAGAATTGAAATGTGACAAGCGGGCATATTGGGCAAATATTTTAAAAGCCAGAGTGGAAAAAGTGCGTGGAGCCCTTCTTCGCCAAATCGCTCTAAACTTAAATCACCCTTTTCGTCGTAGGAACTTTTAACCGATGACGCGAGTTCGTCTAGCTCGTGACTCAGGACACCGGCACCGACCGTGATTCCCGCCTTGTCGTGATCGAGCTCTGAAAGATTAATCTTAGAGTCTTCCATCGCGAGTTTCGCAGCCCCCACGGCCATTTGAATATCGCGGGCCATGACTTTGATAGACTTGCGATTGGCAATGTAGCGCTCAGGATTAAAATCCTTGAGATACGCTCCCGTTGGATTCCAGCCGTCAAATGACAAATCTTCAATCGCAGAGCGCCCGGAAATCCACGCGTCCCAAAGCGGCGTAACCCCTTCACCAGCGGCGCTTAAAACGCCTAAGCCTGTGATCACCACTTCGCGCTTCATCGGGCTTCACTCGCTTGGGCGACTTCCATGACTTGGTAATGCTCCATAAACCCTTCATTAAAAACAATTTTTTTGTCCTGCGACGCATCTAGCGAATCAATGCTCATTAAAAGAATTTCGGCACTTGCCACTTTTTCGTCTTCGCACCAGACTTCGCCCCTGACCACCGCGCCGCTTTCGCTTTCTTCACGCAGTTCCACCTCGATTTCCAGTTTACAAGGAGGTGTCACCGCTTTATAAAATTTTGATTCCGAAATTTTCACCAAAATCACTTCTTTTTTAAATTCGAGCCCTAACCCAAACAAAACGCCTCCCGTTTGCGCGATCATTTCTACAAAAAGCGGCTCGGGAACGCGTGGGTTGCCTGGAAAATGTTCAGCAAAAAAATCTTCTTGGCCCGAGTATGCTTTTAAAGCACGGGCGTAACTTCCCTTTTTTAGAACTTCAAACTTGTCGACTAAATGCCAGCGCACAAAGCCACCACATGGTCTTTGGAATTGACGAAGCGGATTTTAAAATTTCTTTTACGCGAAGAAGATAGAATCTGAATATTTTTGAAGCCCTCGGTTCCCATCCAGGGTTCGTGTCCGGCTTTGAATGCCGCTTCTTTAGCGGCCAGAAGTTTGGCTAAATTTTTGTAAGGACTGCGGTGTCTTGAAATGAATCGGATTTCTTTGGAGTTAAAAAAGGATTCCAGGCGATTTTGGTGATTTTTGTAAAACTCGCGGGCTTTGCGGTATTCCACCAAATCCACGCCCAGAGAAATTTTTTCCACTTTTTTTAGGACTTTGTGACGGCTAATTTCTCCGTAAGGTAATCCACAATCATACCGACCGTGAACACGTCGCCGAGATTGGCGACAACAGGATTTTTGGAAAATTCCGTCCATTTTCCACTGGGAATTCTTTTTTTGAGTTCTTCTAGGCCTGCCGACGTCACACGCCCTTCTTTGACGAAGTTCGGATCCGTCAATAATTTCTCAGGAAAGAGCTCGCCCTTCGGAATTTTAATTTTAAATGCTTTTTCCAAACGAAAAACAATGTCCAGAAAATCAATGGACTCGGCGCCCAGATCTTTAATGAGCGAAGCTTCAAGTGTGATCTTGGCTTCCTCGGCCCGCAAGGCTTGGCCGATAATGTTTTTAACTTGTTTGATAATTTCTTGCTTATCGTTTGTCACGTGCTGAAAACTCCTTTTTATTTACGCCCCAGAAGGCTAATGCCCCCATCCACCGTAAAAATTTGTCCGGTGATGTAGCGCGCCTTTTCCGAAGCCAAAAAGCAAACCATGTCCGCTATTTCCTGGGGCAATGCAAAACGCCCCAGCGGAATTCTTTCTTTAATCTTGTCCCCAAACGCGGAGCGCGCTGCTTCCGACATTTGCGTTTCCACCATGCCGGGCGACACCGCATTCACCGTCACGTTTTTCGAAGCCAGTTCCGACGCGAGTGATTTTGTAAACGCGTTGATCGCTCCTTTTGACGCCGCATAATTGGTCTGGCCAACTCCGCCAAGCTCTCCCACAATCGAGGAGAGATTGATAATAGCGCCTTGACGCTGAGAAACCATGGGCCGCGCTGCCACCTTACAAAACCGGTACACGCCGCCGAGATTGGTCTCCAGAACGTCCTGCCAATCTTCATCCGAGAGAGTTAAAAAAAGCCCGTCTTTGATGATGCCGGCATTATTCACCAAAATATCGATCCGCTCTTCTTTCGATAAAATTTGATCCACACAATCGTCGACACTTTGAGCGTTTTTGACGTCACAAACGATGGCGCGGTCGAGCGGCAATTTCAATTTCTTTAAAAGAACTTCGGCGTCGGTCTTTGACTGACGCACCGTAAAATAAACTTTAGCGCCCTGCTCGACGAGGCCTTCTACAACCGCGGCGCCAATTCCCTTCGAGCCGCCGGTCACAAGTGCCACGGCTGTACTCACAGCGCTTCGAGCTCCAATGTTGCGACAAAAACCTTCGCTTTTGTCTCGGGCGCTATCAAATCAATCCGCCCTTCAAACCGGGCTTTGGATTCCTTTTCGTCTATAAGCCGAGAAAAAATTTTAAGCGTACTGCCCGGTTTTACAAAATAACCAAATTTCACGTCCATAGCCGACACTAAGCGAAAATGACTGTCGCTTGTCTGTTTTTTTTCGGCTAAAAATTTTGCTGAAACTTGCTTCACAGCCTCTAAAAGCAGAACGCCCGGCATCACCGGGAACGATTCAAAATGATCCTGTAAAAACTCTTCGGACCCTTTGAGTGTAAATAAAGCCGTCATCGAGTCGGCACTCGCTTGCTCGACCCGGTCCACAAACGTAAATACTTTCAAAAACAAGCCTTTTGGTTAGATTACAAACCATCAATATAGCATGGGTTAGGGGCCTTGCCAAGAGCCCGTTTAGGAGTCAGATTTGGACAGTTCAGCCCGTCTTTGGGCCCTTAAATCTTGAACAGGATTGCCGCCCCAGTAGCTTCGGGGGGGCACTCGCGTGCCTTTGGGCACAAAACTGCAGGGCGCAATGGTCGAACCATCCCCAATTTCCACGTCCGGCATGATCACGGAGTTGATTCCGATCGAAACGTTATTCCCAAGCTTCGTGCGAGCCAGACGAATAAAACCCCTCTCCGACGCATGGCAAATGAGGGCCGTTCCTCCACCCACAAGAACGTGATCTCCAATTTCCAGTAAGGATAGGTCCGCCAGTCCTCCGGTGTTGATATTCACGCCATTGCCGACTTTGGCGCCCATCAGACGGTAAAACAAAGTTTGGAACGGAGAGATGCGTAGAACATCTAAAAAGGCGGCATTCGCAATGAGAATCATCGAGTTGTAGCCCATCCAGCGCAAAGACTCCATAGCGTGGATCTTGTACAAACCCGGTTCGATTCTAAACCTAAAAACATTTTTGGCGAGTACACAAACAAAAATTAGCGTCGTTCCAAATAGAAAATAGCCAATCCCCAGGGACATCGAAAACGCCAAAAGCTTGACCCAAACGCCGTAGACACCGGTCGCTTTCCACACCCAATAGAAAAAAGCGATCATGGGGAAAAAGCTAAATCCCAAGATAAGGGCTGCTAAGAGATGCAAGCCGTAAAGCCATTGCTGGAATCGCTTTTCATCGGCTTTCGCCTGCTTCATTTTTTCATCGGGGGTTGCCATGAGTCTGGATTTTAACACATAGAGATGTTAAATTAACGCCTGAACATGAGCTCTCACAAAAAAACAATCTTTATCAGCGGTGGCACTCGCGGAATTGGGCGCGCCATCACCCTTTCCCAGGCATCGGAAAAAACCTGCCTTCTTTTGAATTATCTCCGCGACGAAGAGTCCGCGCTTCAAGTCAAACACGACGCCGAAAAAAAAGGCGCGGAAGTTCATTTGTACGCAGGAAATGTCGGAGACACTGAGAATGTTAAATCCATCTTTGAACTGGTTGCGAAAGACCATCCCCGGATTGACGGCCTCATTCACAGCGCAGCACTCGGCGTCTTTAAACCGGTGCACCAATTGCGGGCCAAAGATTGGGACATTTCGATGGACGTAAACGCTCGCGCGCTTTTAACGCTGACGCAAAGCGCCCTGCCGCTCATGAAATCGCACGGCGGAAAAATTATTGCGATTTCCAGTCTCGGCGCCGGTCACTACACACCAAACTACGGCGCAATCGGTATTTCAAAAGCGGCTATGGAAAATTTAGTGAGGTATCTGGCCGTCGAACTTTCGGTATTTAAAATTCAAGTCAATGCGGTCTCTGGCGGCCTTGTCGACACAGAGTCTCTCAAGATGTTTCCGGATTCCGAGAAAATGAAAAAAGAATACCTCCAAAAAACTCCCGGTGGACGACTTGGTCAACCCGAGGACATTGCGAGCGTCGTCTCCTTTCTTCTCAGCGAACAAAGCAACTGGATCATGGGCCAAACGTTGATCGCGGACGGTGGCTATTCTCTCTCCTAATTTGATCTGGGACGTTCTTTTAAGTCTCATTGGCCTTGAGTGGTTGAGACGTGCGGTTTGGGTTTCACTTCTTAAAAAATCTCATCCTCCCCTCGAAGCGCGGCGATTTTTAAATCCCACGGCACCGTTTGTCTCCATCATCGTTCCGGCAAAAAACGAAGAAGCCAATATCGAAAAATGCTTAAGCTTTCTTTTTAAACAAGATTACCCTAACTTTGAAATTATCGTCGTTAATGATCGTTCAACTGACCGCACGGGTCAGATACTGGAAAGTCTTTCTAAAAAATCTCCGGTACCCATAAAAGTATTAACGATTGAAAAATTACCTCCTGGCTGGACAGGTAAAAATCATGGCATGTTTGCCGCGTCAAAAGCCGCGCAAGGTGAATGGATTTTATTCACAGACGCGGACACTACCCATGAGCCCCTGTCGCTTGCCACAGCTTTGGATGAAGCTCTCACCAAAAAAATAGATTTTTTAACACTGTCTCCTGAAACGGAGAGTCACTCGTTTTGGGAAAAAACGGTTCAACCTCTCGCGGCCTCAAGCCTCGCGCTGTGGTTTGACCCACACAAGGTGAATGATTCCAAAAACCCAGTCGCCTTAGCGAATGGTCAATTTATTCTCGTCAAAAAATCGGTTTATGACGCTTCCGGCGGCAATGAAGCGGTAAAAACTGAAGTCGTGGAAGACGTCGCACTCGCGCGACGCACCCGCGCCATGGGCTACTCGGTGTATTTCCTAAACGGATCGCGTCTATATTCGACCCGGATGTATTCGTCGCTTTCGGAAATCATCACGGGTTGGACGCGGATTTTGATTTATCTTTTTGATAAAAATATCCCAGCAATTTTACATAAAATATTTTTATTTTTATTTTTTTCGATTCTGCCTTTTGCAATCGCGCTCTTTGAAAGCATCGCATGGTTCTCCAACCGAAGCGCTTTTAACGCGCCTCTTTTTGTGGGAAGCCTGCTGGTTTGCAAACTGATTATTGCGCTCCGATTTATCGGAAATAAACTTGTGAAAACAAATCCCTGGTTTTCATTTCTGCACCCGGTCGGGTCGCTTGTGATGACGTGGATTTTACTGATTTGTATTTGGAGAATTCTTCTAAAAAAATCGTCAGTGTGGCGCGGAGATTTTTACAAGTAACTTTCCTCCCTTTACCAAGGGGCGGTGTCCGCCTCAGCGGACGGAGGGGTGGTTTAGTCCGATGTGTTATACACTCTCATTAAATGCCGGTTAGCTACTTCTTTAAATTCCTCGTCTCTCTCTAAATCCACTCGCAACTCTCGATACGCGTAAGAACCGGTCAGCTGGTCATCCCAGTCGTAAAGCTTCATTTCCGACGGCAGTCCCGTTGTTTCCTCAAATACCGTCTCAACGCGGTAGGCAAAATAATCTTCGTCATCTGTCGTGTCCTCAAACGTCACACGCGTCGCGGCTCCAGAGTGTTCTACTTTCAATTTATGCTGTTCGTACGCTTTTAAAACCGCCTTCGAAAAATCATAAAGAAAAGTTCCGATCCCTGCGTCTTCAATGTTATAAGAGCCGCTTCCTTCCCGAATCCACGGACTGTTCTGCTCTAAAAAAATCACCGGCGCAAACCCAAGCAATAGCCCTGGCTTGTGAATGGCCAGTTTGTTGTCATGCTTTCCGCGCTCATAAACAACTTGCAGCCCTTTTTTGTGAGTATTCATCCAGCCCATAAAAAGTTTAAAGGGTTTTTCGAATTTGAATAAAATTTTTTCAGTGGCTCCCATTTTTCCATCTTTGTCGAGCTCCGTTTTTTCAAAAAGCGCCTTATAATTTTGAAGTGAGTCGTAGCGCAGCAGTGCCTTCTCCAAGTTTTCTGCTAGACGGATCTCATCCGGATTCTGAGAAGATAACCTCAGCGCCGCAAGCCCTGCCGAGAGATCTTGAGAGGAAGACGCCAATACCGCCGGTACGCTCAAAAAAAGAAAGACTCCTAAAAAAATGGAAATCGTATAGGACTTTTTAGAGCTCACTTTAATTTTTCCAGAAATTCGAAAATTCTTTTTTCATACGCTTCGCGCGCCACAGCTACCGATTGATTGTGCCGCGCCTCCGGCACAAACAAGCGTTCGTACCCGGAACGCTGACCGGCAAAACGTTCGAGTAGCCGTTGATGGCTTGTCGTCACGTAGTCGTCATTTTCGCCATGAATGAGAAGAAGGGGTTTTTTTCGACGGCCTAGAAGGGACTCGGCATCCACAAAACGGGTCTTAGATTGTTTTTGAGAGTACCAAAACCCCAGATTTGCGTACAAATTAACGACCCACTCCGGAAGTCGTTCGCCGATAAAAGCGGGTTTCACAAGCATCGGCGCCCAGCGGCGAATGTATTCTCTAAAAATTTCTTTCATCGAAAAAAGACCGTCACAGATAACACCTTTCACGCTCTCCTCCATACTCGCAGCGCCGAGTGCCATGTTCGAGCCGTTGGACACGCCAAACAAATAAATTTCCGATGACGCGCCGACCGCTTTTTTAGCCCATCGGATCGCCGTGACAAGGCGTTCGACATCGTCCTGGCAGGGCCACTGAGCGAGAGCTTGCGAAGGACTGCTGGGATCAGACGGTTTTAAATCAACGCTCAGAACATGAAATCCCCAGCCCGGAAAAAAGAAGGCGTATTTTTCCCAGGAATCTTTGGAGGCGCCTGATTCGGGACAAAAAATAAGCGCTTTCTGAGAGCCTTTATTTTCAACGAAGTGTGCCTGAATCTCATGACCTGCCGAATCCAAAATCGAAATTTTTTCGCCGCGGCTTGACGAAAAATTTTCTATTTGAGGCTCGTACACAAGCCCTAAAAAAATCCGGCTAATTAGACTCGTGTACTTAAAAAGAGAGTGGATGAAATAAATAGCCGGCACGAGGACTGCCACCGCGATTAAAATCCTAACCACGTTCATGATGACCGTTTCCGCATAGACCCAGCGACCCACGATCCCGCCACGCCAATTTCATATAACACGAGAAGCGGCACCGCTAAAAGAATTTGGCTTGCAATATCGGGGCCGGGTGTCAGAACCGCCGCCGCAATAAAAATCGCAAAAATCGCATGCTTGCGGAATTTATTCAAGACTTTCGCGTTTAAAATACCTGCCGCCGATAGGCCGATCAGAAACACCGGAAGATTAAATGCCACCCCGAAGGCGAGCAACATTCCGAATATAAAATCGAGGTATTCGGAAAACGAAATCATGGGCTTTAAAAGTTCGTTTTGGGCGCCGATTAAAAATTGAAGCGCCGGAGGCAATACAACGTTGAAACAAAAAATTGCTCCGCCCACAAAGAGCGCTGAAATCACACAAAGAAATGGCGCTAAAATTTTTTGTTCGTGTGGAAGTAGCGCCGGCTTGATAAAAAGCCAGCCCTGCGCGGCGATCACGGGAGAAGCCAAAAGTGTCGCCAAAAGAAGAGCGGCTTTCATCTTGATCACCAAGCCTTCGGCGGGAGAAAAGAAGTAAAATTCGCTCATGAGTGGGCGCATGGGATTCGCCAGAAAAATGAGAATTTGATCCGAAAAGATAAAGGCCGCAACAAAAGCGGCCACAAAGAATATCGCGCACACCCATAGCCTGCGGCGGAGTTCTTCTAAATGTTCAAAAAATGTGAGATTTGAGTCTGAATTCATGATAAACACGCATTATAACACCTCTGGAGGGTAAGCGCGTTGACGAGCGCCTAGTCGATCTGATAGCATCCCTCTATGCCAAATAACCCCTCTTCCTTTAAACCGCTTTACCCGATTCTCATTCTTCCGGCCATCGCCATTGTGGTGGCTCTCTTTATGGTGCAAACGGGGAATCTCAAAAAGGAAAATAAGTCTCTCGTTGAAAAAATGAAATCACTCGAAAAAAACGTGGCTGTTCAAAAGGAATTTTTAGACAAGGTTGAGGGCCAAAAAATTAAAATTATCAATTCCATGCGCAAAGTTCAGTCTGAAAACCAAGCGCTCGCCAAAGAGCTCGAGACCTTAAAAAATACGATGACCTCGACGGCGGATGAGAAAACTTATTTGGAAGACATTTTGATTCATAAAACAAAAGAAATTGAGTCGCTGTCCCGACAAGTGCAAAGCCAATCGGGAGCGACAAGCCCTGTACCGTCGAGCTCCATCCAGGAACTCGAAGCCCAGCTCAAACAAAAAAACATAGATCTAGCGCGGCTGAGCGAACAAAATCAAATCCTGTCGAAGAAAATGGAAAAATTATACAAAATGGCCAACGATAAAATTTCAGAGATCAATGTCGCAAAAATTGCGCTCGAAGATACGATTGCCAAAGCGCGTACAGGCCTTGAAAATGAATGGTCCTCGGTGGACTTAGGATCGATTCAAACCAGTCCTAAAGAAAATGCAGCCCCTGCGGCCGCGAAAAAAGAAGGCAAGGTTCTCGCCGTCAATGACGAACATGGATTTGTAGTGGTGGACCTCGGGAAAAATGACGGCATTAAACCCGGTGCGGTATTCACCGTCTCTCAAGACGGCGCGAGTGTTGCCACGTTAAATATTTTAGAAGTTCGCGATGTGATGAGCGCCTGTAATGTTCAAAATCTTAGCTCCGGCCACAAGATCCGGATTGGGGACCCCGTTAAGATTGGGGGATAGACGCGTTTCTTTGTAGGAGCGAGAGCGACCGCACAATTTCGCCCTTCATTTTGTCCGTTGAAAGTCCGATAGAGTCGAGCAAGTTCTCCCGTTTTCCGTGTGTCATAAAGGCGTCCGGAATGCCTAGCGTTCGAACGGTTGGTAAATTTAGACCCGTGCGGCTTGAATAATTCTGGAAAATTTCGAGAACGCCGCTTCCGAAGCCGCCGAGAAGAGCGCCTTCTTCAACCGTGACCACCAATTTTTTGCCGCGTGCTAAATTTAAAATTGTTTCTTCATCGAGCGGTTTCACAAAACGGGTATTGACGACCGTCGCCGCAATCCCTTCTTTTTCGAGTGCCTGTGCGGCTTCGTAAGCCGGATACACCATGCTTCCGAGAGCTAGGATCAGCACATCGTCTCCACCTCTTAGAATTTCGGGCTTCCCCCACACCAAGCTCGCAGGTTTAATGTTTTTAAGCTCACATGCGCTTTCCTCGGCAACCGCCCCGCGTGGGTAACGCACGGCAATGGGCCCAGTGAGATGTTTTACCGCAAACTCCAACATAGCTTTAAGTTCACGGCCATCCCGCGGCGCCATCAGCGTCATGCCTGGGACTTTGCGCAAATAACAAATATCGAACACGCCATGATGCGTGGGTCCGTCTTCTCCGACGAGACCTGCCCGGTCGAGACAGAAAATCACCGGAAGCTCCTGAAGCGCCACGTCGTGAATCACTTGATCGTGTGCGCGTTGTAAAAAGGTGGAGTAGATCGCAGTTAAAGGACGAACACCTGCTTTCACAAGCCCTGCCGCAAATGCCACTGCGTGTTCTTCGGCGATTCCCACGTCAAAGAAGCGATCCGGGAATTTTTGAGAGAATTCCACAAGTCCCGTTCCATCGCTCATCGCTGCCGTGATCGCTACTACTTTTGAATTTTTTGAAGCAATCTCGGTCGCCGTTTCCCCAAATACCTGCATGTAAGACTTGGACGAAGATTTTTTCTTCAGCTCCCCCGTCTCGACACAGAATGGAGTCGAGGCATGCCACTTGGCAGGATTGGACTCCGCAATCGAGTACCCTTTACCCTTTTTCGTGATCACGTGAAGCAGCATTGGGCCTTTTAATTTTGAAACGTTCTTTAAAATTTGAGTGAGCTGTTCTAAGTTATGTCCGTCGAGTGGTCCAAAATACCGGAATCCTAATTCTTCAAAGAGCAGGCCCGGAACGAGCAGATTTTTTAACCCTTCGTCAATGCGCTTGGCCGCCGCGGCTACCGTTTTTCCGACGCGCGGCATTTTCTTTAAAAACATTTCAATGTCGTCACGGACATGGTTATAGAAAGGGTTGGTGATAATTTTATTGAGGTGGCGGCTGAGCGCCCCAACCGTCGGAGAAATGCTCATTTCATTGTCATTTAAAATAACAATGAGATCGTCCTTCAAATGCCCGGCGTGATTCATGGCTTCGAATGCCATGCCGCTCACGAGTGACGCGTCACCGATCACGGCCACTACTTTTCGTTTGTCTTGAGCGAGAATCCGGTTGCCGGTGGCAATGCCGAGAGATGTGGAAATGGAAGTCGCCGCATGCCCCGTCGTGAAAGGATCGTGCTCGCTTTCGTCTTTATTCGAAAAACCGCTGAGTCCCCCTTCGAGGCGAAATGTTTTAAACGCGTCACGGCGGCCGGTTAAAATTTTATGCGCATGCACCTGGTGACCCACGTCCCAGACAATCGTGTCTTTCGGGGTTTCGAAAACTGTGTGAAGCGCTAGCGTCAGATCGACCGAGCCGAGTGCAGCTCCTAGATGCCCGCCGTTTACCGAAACCACTTCCAAAATATACTCGCGCACTTCCTGAGCCAGCTGCAGAAGCTGAGAGTGGTCTAGTTTTTTGACGTCTGCCGGACTGTTAATTTTTTGAAGCAGGGGTCCCATTAATTTTTTCTCTCGTAAACGGCGTCCGCAATTTCTAAAAGCCGATTGGCTTTGGATCCAAAAATTTTCAAGTGCTTTTTGGCATTCTTTAAATGCACTTGGGCATTTTCCCGGGTCTCGGAAGTGCCCACTATCTTAGCATACCCATCCCCGTCCAAGAGATCGTCAATGATCTGGAACAAAAGCCCTAAACTTTTACCGTATTGGAACAACGCTTCAATTTTTTGAGGACTGGCGCCCGCCAAATGCGCTCCCACGCGCGTCGATGCGGCAATTAAAGCACCGGTTTTGTGGGTATGAATGTAATCGAGTGTTGGAAGGTCCGCCTCTTTGCCTTGGAACTCCAAATCAATCGCTTGCCCGCCGACCATTCCTGAAATTCCGGCGGAATAAGCAATAATTCCGCTCGCCTCTAGACAACGCTTGGCGTCCGTCGCCGAGTTCTTTGAAGCGTTCATGGCCAAAATTTGAAACGCGAGCGTCAAAAGCGCATCCCCCGCTAAAAGAGCCGTGGCTTCGCCGAATTTTTTGTGACAGCTAGGTTTTCCGCGGCGCTCGTCATCATTGTCCATGCAGGGCAAGTCATCGTGCACGAGCGAATAACTGTGAATGAGTTCGATCGCACAGGCGGCGCTCATCGCTTTTTTAGGATCTCCACCGGCCGCTTCGCAGGAAGCCAGTACTAAAATGGGGCGAATGCGCTTTCCGCCGCCGAGCACGCTGTAACGCAAGGCTTCGCTGAGCGCTTTCGAGTGACCGCTCGCCTTTGGCAAACAATCCGCCAGCGCTTTTTCAATTTTCGTCGATTGTGTTTTTAAATACGAATTTAGATTCAATTATTTTTTCTTCTTTTCCGGCTTTTCTTCAAACGCTTCCGCTTTAAACTTCCCGCCAGCTGTCTTCATGAGCACCTCCACGCGGCGCTCAGCTTCGGTGAGCTTCTTTGTGCAAATGTCGGCCAGCTTCACGCCTTCCTCGTACTGCTTCAAAGCGTCTTCGAGCGGCATTTCGCCGTTCTCAAGCTTTTCGACAATGCCTTCTAACTTTTTCAGCGCCGCTTCAAACGGCATTTCTTTCGGGTCTTGTGCCATATTATCCTCCGGACCAAAGTGGGTCCTGTCGGCGGTTGTCCGTTCGAAAGCCACCTTCGGTGTTTTCGAGACGGACGCCTACCGCCGCCACCCACTTTGTTAGTGTTTTAATCCAATATTTCTTTTACGACTCCAAAGATTGAGCCCTTGCTCAGCCTTGTTTGAAAAATTTGTCCCGCTTTAAGAGCGCTTGCGTCTTTAATAATCTTACCGTCTGCGCTCGTCGTCATGCTAAATCCTCGTTTGAGAATTGCGAGTGGGCCGAGCGCTTCGAGTTGATGGATTAAGCCTGAAATTTTTTCTTTTTCAATTCCGATTTGGCCTTGCCACAAATGCAAAAGGTTTTTGCGGAGTTCTTCGAGTTTCTGCCCTTGAATTTCAAAAAAAGATAACGGGTTTTTCAACGCGCGCGAATCCACAAGATGATCCAGTTCCTGACGCAGATTTTTGAGCTGAGCACTCAGCGCAACCGTAGCACGGGTTTTGAAATCACCGATTGTCGCGAGTAGATCCTCTTTCGGAGGAAGCACGATTTCTGCTGCCGCCGAAGGCGTCGCTGCACGTAAATCCGCGACAAAATCCGCAATCGTAAAATCAACTTCATGTCCCACCGCGGAAATTATGGGAATCGTGGAATTAAAAATTGCACGTGCGACTATTTCTTCGTTAAACGCCCACAGATCCTCAAGGCTGCCTCCACCGCGGCCGACAATGATGACGTCGGCGGCACTCCAACGGTTTAAGTCTTCAATCGCTTCGGCAATCGACTCTGCCGCTCCTTTGCCTTGAACTTGAACCGGAAGAATTTGCACATGCGCTCCGGCGTGCCGGCGTTCGATCACGTGCAAAATATCCCGAAGAGCCGCGCCGTCAATTGAAGTTACAACGGCAATGGTCTCGGGTAAAAATGGAATGGGCTTTTTATGCGCTTCGTCGAACAACCCTTCTTCGGCCAATTTTTTCTTGAGCTGCTCAAACTGAAGTTGGAGGGCTCCCACTCCCTGTGGCTCCGCCCGCTCGACGTACAACTGATACTGGCCCCTCAAGGGATAAACACTGACGCGTCCAAAGCAGAGCACTTTCATGCCTTCTTCCATACGGAAACTGAGTTTGGCGTTTTCGCCGCGAAACATCACGCACTGAATTTGGGAGAATTCATCTTTTAGAGAAAAATAATAATGCCCGGAACTATGGGATTTGAAATTGGAAATTTCGCCTTCGATCCAAATACCCGAAAATTGTTGCTCGAGCGTGAATCGAATATTCCGCGTTAGATCGGATACGGAGAAAACTTGGCGGTCGGCTTCTACGATGTTTTTCATATTGTCGCTTTGCCAGCGGGTCCTGGCCTTCGGCGGGCGATTTCGCGTGCAGTTGCGCGCGAAATCATCCCGCGCTCGGCCACCCACTGGCTAATATTTTAATTTAATAGTTTCCGTTGTACTCTTTCAATCGCGGTCGCCCTACCGGTAATGTGATCGACGGTAATGATCGCGCCGCACAGCTTCACGTCTCCGGTCGCCGGCTTTTTCCGCGTCGGTGTTTGAGTGAGAAATCGTTTCAAAATTTCATCTTTTTGGGCGCCGATGATTGAGTCATACGGGCCTGTCATTCCAAGATCAGTCAAATAAGCTGTTCCGGCATCCGTCACTTTTTCATCAGCCGTTTGCACATGCGTGTGAGTCCCAACCACAGCAGCCACGCGCCCGTCCACATACCAACCCATTCCCATTTTTTCGCTGGTGGCTTCGCAGTGCATGTCGACAATGATGATCTGCGCATCTTTTTTTTTCACATTTAAAATTTCTTCATCCACCGATAAAAAGGGAGAATTAAAGTGATAGCGCATAAACGCTTGGCCTGCGATGTGAATGACACCGATTTTAATGCCTTTGCACTCTACGACCGTCGAGCCGTAACCGGGATTGCCCTTAGGGAAATTTGCCGGGCGAACTAAGCGAGCGTCCGTTTGAAGCATGTTTTCAATATCTTTTTTTCGGTCCCAGACGTGATCCCCGCAGGTGAGCACGTCACAACCGGTTTTGAATAAATCTTTGGCGATGCTTTCCGTAATACCCGAGCCATCACTCGCATTTTCGGCATTGCAGATGACGAAATCCACTTCTCCCTTAGCTTTCATTTCAGGGATAAAGCGTTCAATGGCTTTACGGCCGGGGTCGCCGTAGGTATCACCGATGCAAAGAATTTTCATTTGGCGATATCTTCGATACGCGTTTCGCGAATTAGGATGACTTTGATCTGACCCGGATACGTTAGATTGTCTTCAATTTTTTTAGTGATTTCACGCGCCAGAGCCGGCAAGGATTCCTCCGACACGCGCTCCGGTTTCACCACCACACGGATTTCGTGGCCGCCTTGAATAGCGTAAGCCTTTTCAACGCCTGGAATTTCATCCGCCACTTTTTCGAGGGCATTTAAGCGTTTCAAATAGTTATCTAAGCTTTCACGGCGTGCTCCGGGACGCGCGGCACTCACCGCATCAGCGGCTTGTGTGAGCATCGGCCACATCGACTGCATGGGAATATCTTCATGATGAGCTTCAATCGCATGCACGACATCCGGATGTTCTCCAAAACGCCGCGCTAGCTCTCCGCCAATCAGCGCATGCGGCCCTTCGATGTCATGCGAAACCGCTTTTCCTAAATCATGAAAAAGCCCGGCACGGCGCGCGAGCACCGGATCAATTCCCATTTCCCCAGCAATCGCGTTCATGATCCACGCGACTTCAATCGAATGATCCAACACATTTTGTCCGTAGCTTGAACGAAATTTCATTCGTCCTAAAAGTTTTACGATTTCTGGATGAACATTTTGTAATTTTGTTTCTGCGAGTGCTCGCTCGCCTTCTTGTTTTAAAACTTCTTCCATATTGCGCTTGGCTTTTTGAACCACGTCTTCGATGCGGGCCGGCTGAATGCGCCCATCGGTGACGAGTTCATCCATCGCCATGCGCGCAATTTCCCGCCTAAACGCATCAAAAGACGAAAGCGTGACAACCTGAGGCGTTTCGTCGATGACGAGATCCACTCCGGTCAGCGTTTCAAACGTACGGATATTTTTTCCGTCTTTTCCGATAATGCGGCCCTTCATTTCTTCTGAGGGTAAATGCACGACGGTAACCGTGTTTTCGATGGTGTGCGCCGCTGCGAGCCGCTGCATCGCAAGACTTAAGATTTTTTTTGCTTTTTCATCCGCAATGGATTTAGATTCCGACTCTACCGACTTTAAAAGCTTTCCGGCTTCTGCGCGAGCATCTAGCTCCAAACGTCTTAAGAATTGGGTTTTTGCTTCATCGGCGTTGAGTCCTGAGATTTTTTGAAGCACTATTTTTTCTTCAGCGATCATTCTCTGAAGCGCTTTTTCCTGCTCTAAAATGTCTTTTTCTTTTAAGGCCGCTTCCTGAAGTTTGAACGCGGTTTCTTTTTCACGTTTTTCAACCAAGTCTAATTTCTGATCGATCGTTTTTTCTTTTTGTCCAAGCGACTTCTCAGAACCCTCCAGTTCGCGACGGCGGTCTCCGATTTTATCTTCGAAATCTTTTTGAACCTTCGCAAGATAGGACTTGGCTTCTTTTTCCGAGTGACGCTCGAGTTCTTCGGCTTCGCGTTTGGCAATCGTCAAAATTTCCCGCGCTTTGGATTCCGCCGTCCGGATCAAACGCTCGGCAACGATTTTTCTCCAAAAGTACCCACCGAAAAAAAACCCGGCGCCCAGAACCAGTGCTCCGACTAAAAATGCAAGTGCTTCACCAAAATTCATATTTTGTCCGTTAAAATGTAGTCCAACCGAATATCATGTTTTTCGACCGGAACCTTCGGCACCATTTGCTCCGAAAACGCCAGGCCGACCTTTTTAATTTTTTTCCCAATTTTCTTTAAAAACCGGTCATAAAACCCGGCGCCGCGGCCGAGCCTGTTACACTCGGCGTCAAACGCTACACCCGGCACCACGATTAAATCGATGTCTTTAACATCCAGCAACTGTGTGCGCATGGGATCGGGTTCTAAAATTCCAAGCGAGCCCTTTTTTAAATCTTTCTTTAAATCGCTTATTTCGTAAAACCGCAACGCCCGTTTGCTCAAATCCGAAATAGGAACCGCCACACGCTTGCCTAAACCGAGGGCTTTTTGAATAAGTCCTCGCGTATCCACTTCCATGGGAAGCGAAACATAAAAGCAGACAGAGCGCGCTGTTTGGAACTCCGGAAGCGCTAAAAGCTTCCGATGAATCAGGAGGCTTTTCTGGCGTTTTAGCCGAGGGCTTTGGGATTCTAATCTAGCGAGTACCGCCCGCCGTAGCGTAACCTTAGTGGGCATGGGAGGGAAATTATATCACAATTTCTAGATATGAAAGGTGATGTTTTGACTACCTTTTGATTTGATTAACTTTCGTGTCTCATGGATCAAATCATGAAGCGTAGTGGACTGTAGACCCTCGTCCAATGAGGCTTTGAATCGCTTCCAGAATAAAAGCTCAGCCACTTGCGCCTCGCTGGGAGTATCGGTGGCTAGTGTGGGGCTAATTCCAGCAAAAGCTTTGGGAGTCAGCGTATAAAAAAGGGTTTCAAGACTGATTTCGGACGGCTTTTTGGCAAGTACATAACCGCCTTGCGGACCGCGCAGGGTTTTAACCAGCCCCTTCTTCTTAAGCACATGCAGAATTTGCTCAAGGTAAGCCGGCGAAATATTTTCCTTTTTTGCAATTTGAGAAGCGGAAACCGAGCCCTCCGCGTAACGCCCGGCTAAAAAAAGAACGGCCTTTAAACCGTAAGTGGTGCGAGTTGAAAATTTCACCGAGTCGATCGAATTTTAACGATGTTGATTTCTGTGCTAATCGACTCGAGCTTCTCGAGAATTTTTTCTTGGCTTGATTCAATTTTATCAAGCCTTGAAAGAATGGCGGTGTTGTCCGCACTTTCCTCGGCGAACGTAAATGAAGCAAGCGACATTAAAGTGAGTGTTAAAAAAATTGTTTTTTTCATTTTCGGGGTCTCCTTGTGAGAATTAAAATTCCGTAAAGAATAAAAATACTGGCCAGTGCCCATGCCAAACCAAATTTTTCAAATGGATAGGGGATTTTTCGGATTCTAAAATACCGGTCCGTCAACCGGTACACGCCCAAAAAAAGACCGGCCGGTAAAAGACCGTACAGAAAAAAATTAGTAGCTCTCGCCAGCCAGCGGTTCAACTTTGATGCCCCGCGATCTTAAGAATTTAATACCCGCTTCTAAATTTTTCTCGGTTCCTTCAAGCTCCAGCGTCATCTCCCCAATGGTTTCGGTGACACGCGCTTTACGGATATTGGGCATGATGTCGAATTTGGTCGCCATCAAAAACACAGCCGGTTCTTTGATTTGGTTTTGGGGAAACACGAGCGTCACTTGAGTTTTTACTTTTTTAGCTGTCTTTGATTTCGCGGGTTTTCCAGCACCACCAGCAATGGCCGGAATAATCGAAATGTCATCGCCACTTTTAAGCGCCGTCTCTTGGCCTTGCAGAAAACGAATGTCTTCTTCATTGACGTAAACGTTTACGAAACGGCGAAGTTTTCCTTCGGCATCACAAATGCGTTCTTTGATACCTGGATAGGTTTTTTCCAGATGCGCGAGCATGGAGTTGATATCGGCCGCCTCGCAGAGCACTTCAGACTGGCCGGCGGTTAATTTTTGAAGCGGTGTAGGAATTCTTACTTTGACTGCCATACGTCCTCCTTGATCTTTTTTTCGCCTTTTAAAGCGTGTTCAAAAGATTCCAAATTTGCCTTAATCTTATACGGCTTGCCGATGTGGTCCGTGATCGCTTCCTGGGTCTTGAGTCCATTTCCAGTAATGCAAATCACGACTGACTCATTTTTGGGAATGACCCCGTTTTCGATGAGCTTCTTCGTCACCGCGGTGGTCACACCACCCGCCGTTTCGGTAAAAATTCCCTCGGTTGAAGCCAAGAGCTTAATGCCATCAATAATTTCCTGGTCGGTCACCGTTTCGGCACAGCCGCCCGAGTCGCGCATGGCGTCCATCGCGTAAATGCCGTCAGCCGGGTTTCCAATCGCCAATGATTTGGCGATGGTCTTTGGCTTCACCGGTTTAATGATTTCGCTTTTGTCTCTCATCGCTTGTGCAACGGGAGAACAGCCCTCGGCTTGCGCGCCGTAAATTTTCGAATCGACTTCGTCAATCAAGCCGAGCTTTTTAAATTCTTTAAACGCTTTCCAAATTTTGACCAGCAGCGAACCGCTCGCGACCGGCACTACAATGTGCTTAGGGGTTTTCCATCCGAGCTGTTCCATCACTTCGTAGCCGTAGGTTTTGGAACCTTCAGCGTAATAGGGACGAATGTTAATATTTACGAACGCCCATTTGTAACGCGAAGCAATTTCCGCGCAGAGACGGTTCACGTCATCGTAATTTCCGTCGACGGCCACAAGATTCGGATTGTAAGCGAGCGCTCCGACGACTTTCCCCATTTCTAAATCAGAGGGAATAAAAATAAATCGATTGAGACCCGCCCAGGCGGCTTGAGCACTCACGGAACCGGCTAAATTTCCGGTCGAGGCGCAGGCTACGGTTTTAAAGCCAAGCTCTTTGGCTTTGGTGAGAGCGACGGCCACCACGCGGTCTTTAAAAGAAAGGGTTGGGTGACAAACGGAGTCATCTTTAATATAAAGCTCTTTAACTCCCAGCACTTTGGCGAGATTGTCCGCTTTAAAAAGCGGGGTGAAGCCTGCATGAAATCCGACCGTCGGGGCGCCATCAATCGGCAATAAGTCACGGTAACGCCAAATCGACTGGGGGCCTTTTTCGATCGATGCGCGGCTAATCTTTTTCTTAATTTGTTCGTAGTCATAGTCGACTTCGAGGGACCCAAAGCAAAATTCGCAGACATAGGTTGCCGCAATCGGATAAATCCGCGAACATTCCCGGCACTTCAAACCTTTTACAAGACTCATAATCCTCTTTTCCTAATCAGACTGACTAAGTTATCACTTCTGGGGGGCTGATTCAACCTTGCCCGCGCTGAGCTCTTTGAGCAAACCGTTCTCAAAAAGTCCCGTCAAATCTGGCTCCTTTTTAAGAAAACCAGCTAGATACGCCGAATGCGCCTGCTGTTTCACCGTCTCGGCGAGGGGATCCGTCGTAAACGCCACCCGCTTCCAAGCCGAGTCGAGGATGATCTGATCCATGGGTTTTCCGGTTTCTCGCTCGATTTCCTTTTTAAAAGCGGCCTTCGCCTCTTCGGGATGAGCGTTGATCCAAGTTGTGAGCTCCACATGAGTTTTTAGAAATTTTTTGACGAGTTCCGGATTTTTTTTCAGAAACTCGGTACGCACTAAGACCACCGTGGTGGCGTATTTCCCATCGGGCCAGAGAGAAGATTCCTCCAGATACACTTTTGCGCTAGCGGTTTTTTCTAAAATCGAAACCCAGGGCTCCACTGTCCAAGACGCTTCAATTTCTTTTTTAAGAAAAAGAGAAACGTGGTCGGAATTAGACACTGGCAGCACCGAGACGTCTCCCCCTTTTTCAGACAGTTTTAAATTATTTTGAGCAAGCCACGAACGAAGCGACACGTCCTGGGTATTGCCTAGTTGAGGTGACGCGATTTTTTTTCCGTGAAAATCTTCAGGCTTTGTAATTCCAGAATCCGCTCGCACTAAAAGGGCTGCTCCACCGGAACTCGCGCCCGCAACAATCCGCACCGCTTCCCCTTGGGATTTCACATACGCATTCACCGCGGGACTCGGTCCGATGTACGCAATATCAAGCTGTCCGGCAAATAGCGCCTCTACCGCCGAGGGTCCGGCATTGAACGTCTTCCAGTCAATCGGAGCATCCGGCGATAAGCTTTTTTCAAACCATCCCTCGCCGCGGCCGATCAGTGCTTGGGCGTGCGTGATGTTGGAAAAATGTCCAACTCGGACCGCAGTCCGTGACGGATCCGCTGACGTTCTAGTGGCGGACCCGACTCCAATTATAAAAATAAAAAATAGCCCTAAGATTTTTTTCATCGTCTTTCCAGCCCCCAAATAACCCGGACTTCTCGTTCCAAGCGTCCAAAAATAAAAATGTCCATAACCACTCCGATAACGACGATCACAATCATCACGGCAATCACCTGGCTCATATCGTTGAGCTCGCGGCCCATGTTTAAAAGATGTCCTAGTCCTAGGCTCACAAAAAGAATTTCTCCTGCCATCAGGGAACGCCAAGCAAAAGACCATCCCTGCTTGAGGCCCGCCAAAATGGACGGGAACGCGGCTGGTAGAACGACTTCGGTGAAGAGCCGCATCCCTTTGGCGCCCATATTCACTCCGGCTCGCAAAAAAAGAGGTTGGATGGATTTGACGCCGCCGTCCGTCGCAATCGCCACTGACAACATCGATCCCATCACCACGACGAAAATAATCGCGGACTCGTTTAATCCAAACCATAAGATAGCTAGGGGCAACCAACAAATGCTCGGCAAGGTTTGAAGGCCGACGAAAAATCCACCGAGCGTTTCATCTAAAATTTTAAATTTCCCGATCAAGAGACCTAGCAGCACTCCAAAAAAAACAGAGATGCCATATCCAATTACAAGGCGCTTCATACTGACACCGATCGCAATCAAAAACGAGCGGTCTGCGAAACCCAATTGCAGGGTTTCCAAAACCTGCCCGGGTGACGGGAAAAGATACGGAGGCCAGATCTTTAAATTATAAAAAAATTGCCAGCCGGCAATCAGCAGTCCATAGAACGCAAGTTGCCTTAAAATTTTGAGCATGCGTTCCTATTAGATATTAAAATATGGTTCAAGACTCAAATAACGTTCGCCAGAATCTGGGAAAAGCGTCACGACGGTTTTTCCTGCGCCTAAACTCTTAGCCACCTTTAAGGCGCCTACACAGGCCGCACCACACGAAATACCGGCAAAGATTCCTTCTTCTTTCGAAAGCCTTTTGGACATCTTGTAGGCTTCTTGATCTTCGACGGCAATAATTTCGTCTACAATCTTTCGATTCAGAACATCCGGCACGAAACCTGCGCCGATTCCTTGAATCATATGCGGACCGGGTTTACCACCGGACAAAATTGCAGACGTTGCCGGTTCCACCGCCACGATTCGGATATTTGGAAATTGTTTCTTTAAAACTTCTCCCACACCGGTCAACGTTCCGCCAGTGCCGACTCCGGCCACGAACGCATGAATCTCACCTTCGACGTCGTGCAAAATTTCCTTAGCGGTCGTTTTTTTGTGCGCGCCCGGGTTGTCCGGGTTCATAAACTGTTGAGGCATAAAAGCACTCGGCGTTGCCGCGACAATCTCACGCGCTTTTTCGACTGCTCCGACCATGCCATCACGCGCCGGAGTCATCACTACTTGCGCGCCAAAACTTTCTAAAATTTGGATCCGCTCCTGGCTCATCGCTTCCGGCATGGTGAGAATAACCTTGTAACCCTTCACCGCTCCGACAATGGCAAGGCCGATGCCGGTGTTACCGCTTGTGGGCTCCACAATCACGCAACCCGGTTTCAGCAGTCCTTTTTTTTCAGCCTGCTCGACCATGTTGAAAGCAATACGGTCTTTGACACTGGCGCCCGGGTTAAACATTTCCAATTTCGCCAAAACAGTCGCCGAGTTTTTTTCCACGACTTTGTTGAGACGCACGATCGGCGTATTACCAATGAGTTCTAACGCGTTTTCGTAAACTTTGTTATTCATTACGCTCCCCCACCCATATAAAAAATAAACTCCACTTTATCCCCGTTTTTAATTTCCGTCGTCTCGTAGTCGAGTTTCTGTAAAATATTTTCGTTTATTTCAACCGTCACAAGCTCCGGTTTCATTTTCCATTTCGTGAGTAGGGCTGTGACGCTTAGACCTGCCTGAATTTCTTGGGGTTTTCCGTTCAGCGTAATCTTAATCAGTTGGTCGGCCATATTTTCCTTTTCTTAATCGACGATATTAATTGTTTCTTCCGACACTTTTTCGTTTTCAATCTTAAATGAACGTAAAATGGGTTTTTGCATATCTGAGAGTGACACGATCAAATAACTGGGCTCTGGGTAAAACGCAAGGCGCACATCTTTTTGGGACGGAAATGCCTCACTCGCCACATGCGAGTGAAATATTCCCGTCAGTTCTAATTTCAAATCGCGCATTTCTTTAAAAACCTTGAGCTGTTCTTTTGGATCCATAAAGTAACTGACACTCGCCTCGTCCATGTTGCGCATGGGGAAATATTTTGAACCTTCCTTTTCCTTCGAACCCGCTAAAATGCCGCAGGCCTCGTTGGGAAATCCAGCCTTGGCGTGTGCGATCATGTCGTTGTAAACCGATTTTTTGAGTTTCATTAGATATTGCTCCCCACGTTGCGCTCGGCAGCAGTCAGCGGCCGGTGCGTGGTTTCAATGTCGAGTTGTTCGCGCGCAACTTTGTCGATTTCGTCCTTCAACGAGGACATGATGCGCGCTTGTATCGTTAAAAGATGCGGATCTTGTTCTGTGCGCGGTCGTGGCACGTGAATCGCGTACTCGCCTTTAATTGCACCAGGCCGCGCTGAAATTTCGAGCACGCGGTCGGCTAAAAATGTCGCTTCGCGCACATTGTGCGTCACAAAAAAAATGGTTTTCTTCGTTTTCTGCCAAATATCCTGCAGTTCTTCCATCAGCATCTGGCGAGTTTGAGCGTCGAGAGCAGCAAACGGCTCATCCATGAGTAAAATTTTGGGGTCCATGACGAGCGCTCGCGCAATCGCCGCGCGCTGTTTCATGCCGCCGGAGAGTTCGTGAGGATGTGCGTTTATAAATTTCGACAGATGCACCATCTTGATCGCCTCCATCGCGCGCTCACGTCGTTCGGCTTCCGCGACACCCGCGATTTTCAAACCAAAACTCACGTTCTCTAAAACGGTGAGCCACGGAAAAAGAGCCGCTTCTTGAAAAACCACAAGCCGGTCTGGCGAGGGACCGGTCACGGCCTTGCCTTCTACAAAAACCTCTCCAGAGTCGGGGAATTCCAATCCCGCGATCATCGAGATCAGCGTGGACTTCCCACAACCCGAAGGACCGAGCACGCAAATAAATTCTCCGTCCTCAATGCTGAAATTCACGTCCCGAAGGACCGATATTTTTTGGCCTTTTTGCTTAAAACTTTTATGAATGTGTTTTAAAGAAACTTTCATTATTTTTTGGGCAAGTGCAATCCGCACTCTTTGTGTTCGGGGTTTTCCCACCACCAGCGACCCGCGCGCACATCTTCGCCAGACTTAACGGCCCGCGTGCAAGGCGCACAGCCAATGGACGGGTAGCCCAAATCATGCAGCCTGTTGTAAGGAACTTTATTGGCCTTGATGTAATCCCAAACTTGTTTTTCGGTCCAGTCTGCCAGAGGATTGATTTTAAAAATTCCTCCGTGCGATGCATCTGTTTCTACTTTTTGAACGTCCGCGCGCGTCACCGACTGTTCACGCCGCAAACCCGTGATCCACGCTTCCAAACCGCTTAAAGCTCGATTGAGCGGTTCGACTTTGCGGATGCCACAGCACTCTTTACGGTTTTCGATGGACTCCTTAAACGAAAAAAATCCCTTCACACGTTCGAGCGTTTCCACTTTTACTGCGTCCGGAAAATACGACTCGATTGAAATTTTATATTTGCGTCGGATCGCGTCCATCACTTCATACGTTTCTTCGTTCAAACGGCCGGTGTCGAGCGTGAAAATGCGCGCAGACGGATCAATCTTTACTAAAAGATCAATGAGCACCACGTCTTCGGCGCCAAAGGAAGAGGCTAATGCAATCTTAGAACCGAATTGCTTGATCGCCCACCGCAAAACAGTTTGCGGATCTTGATTTTTAAATTCTGAATTTAATTTTTTAATATCCATCGTGTAGGGGCGCGATTCATCGCGCCCTGTTTATAGCGGGCGCAATAAATTGCGCCCCTACGTTTTCAAATTGCACTAAAATGTTCCGCTTTTTTTAGAATAATCCCGCCGCCGCGCACGTCGTGCTCATGAACAATCACAAAGCGCCCGGTTTCAGGGACCACGTCAAACGTGTCGAATGCCACAGGCTTCTTCGTCGAAAAAATAATTTCCGCTACTTCATTCTTTGCGACTTCGGTGGCGTTTCTAGAAATTTCCTCGAGTGTCGAAGAGTTGATCACTTTCAAAATAGACTCCACCGTGCATTCGACTTCTTGAGTGCCCACTTTTAAAAGGTATTTGCCGGCTTTTTGGAGATGTTTATTGCCCATCCAAAATAAATTGGCGTGGAACCGATCGGACACATGCGGCGCCTGGGTTTTTAAAGCGCCGATTTCCCCGCGCTCCACAAAAATCTGATCTTCCATGGTAAAACCAACCGATTGACCCGCGTGGGCTTCTGATTTAAGAGGCCCATTCCAGTTTTCGATGGTTTTAATTTTAACGTTTTTGCCTGACGGGTAGAACGCTAGCTCGTCGCCTACCTTGATGCTGCCGCTCTCTACGCGGCCGGCAATAATGCGTCGCTTGTCGAATTTGTAAACGTCCTGCACCGGGTAGCGAAATGGCGCCTTCGTGCGGTCGTCGCTCGTTGCAAAATTATCGAGAATTTCAAGAATCGATTGACCCGTGTACCAATCCATTTTCGTGCTTTTTTGCATCACGTTTTCGCCGTGATACGCCGAAATCGGAACAAACACGCGGGGCTTCACGCCTATCGTCGACAAATACTGCGTGTACGTTTTTTTGGTGTTTTCAAATACTTCCTGAGAATAATTCACCAAATCCATTTTATTCATCACAATCGCAATTTGTTTGATGCCGAGTAGCGACAATAAATACGCGTGTCTCCGGCTTTGTTCCTGAATCCCTTCTTCGGCGTCGATCATGAGAAACGCCACGTCCGCGTTAGACGCGCCGGAAATCATGTTCTTCAAAAATTCTTTATGGCCTGGCGCATCGATAATGACGTAATTGCGTTTTTTGGTTTTAAAATAAATTTGTGCCACGTCAATCGTAATGCCCTGATCGCGCTCTTCTTCGAGTCCATCGAGCAAAAATGCAAACTCAAAACCTTTGCCCTGGTCTTCGCAAACTTTTTTCACATGCGCAAATTTATTTTCAGAAATAAATCCCGTTTCATGCAAAATCCGTCCGACGAGTGTCGACTTTCCATGGTCGACGTGTCCGACCATGACAATTTTTAACGTTTCCCCGGTCAGCGTGTCTTCAGTGACTTTACTCATTACATGTAACCTTTCGCTCTTAATTTCTGCATGGCGTACGTGTCTTCCTGGTCCTGCGCACGGCCCGCTCGTTCAGAGGACTTCGTCGCTTTAAGCTCTGTGATAATTTCATCGACGGTGCTCGCGTTCGAATCGATGGGAAATGTGCAAGGCGCGCATCCCAAACTCCGGTAACGCTTTCCGTTTTTGGAGTAGTACAAGTCCACAAACGGAATATTTTCGCGCTTGATGTACTCCCACACATTCACTTCGGTCCAGTGTAAAAGCGGATGAATGCGGATATGCGTATTCTCATCAAAATTGGTTTTGAACTGATCCCAGAGCTCCGGCGGCTGATCCTTAAAATCCCATTCGAAGTTTTTGTCGCGCGGCGAAAAGTAGCGCTCTTTGGCGCGAGTGGATTCTTCGTCGCGACGGATGCCTAAAATCAAACCCTTATAATCGTACTGTTCCATGATCTGCTGGAGACCGGCGGTCTTCAACGCACTGCAGCAAACCATACGGCCCTTGGTGTGGTTCATTCCATCGGCCAAAGCCGCTTTGTTCTGACCGACAATCAAATTAAGATTCCATTCCTTGGCGTACTTGTCGCGAAACGCGATCATCTCGGGGATTTTGTAACTCGTGTCAATGTGAACGAGCGGAATTGGCACGTGGCCATAAAACGCCTTGCGGGCGAGCCACAAAAGCACATTGGAGTCCTTGCCGATTGACCACAACATGGCCAATTTCTTAAATTTTTTGTACGCTTCGCGCAAAATGAACACCGATTGGTGCTCTAGCTTGTCTAAATGGTCTTGAGAATCCATGGCTTCATCCTTATATGACTATTTTAGTAATGATTAGTTGTGAAATATTAATAACATATATAACTATTACTGTCAAGTATAGAGCCCGCTGTCTAGACGGCTTCAACCTCGTGGATTTTATTCAGCTCGATATGCACTTTCCGGTCCGGGCGCCGGGTAATCATGTCCTTAAAACGAGCATTCCAGACAATATCTTCCGGCGTATACGAGAATCGGGCATTCACGGCTTCCCCCACCGTGTCATCAACACCGGTCAGTGAGGCCAAAATTTCGATTTCAGCGTGCTGCATTTTCCCAGAGTCCATTCCGTAGAGAGGGCTCGATTCATCAATCGGGTGAACCGCCGTCCAGGTCAGTGCAAAAAGTGGTGAGCGGCTGCGCTCGAGTTTTAAATCATACAGGCGGCGAAATTTTTCACCCTCTTTTGTAAATTCGTTCTTAATGAGCACCACATCCATGTGTGCTTCGACGATTTGGCTTAAACGTTTGTTGGCCACGCGAAAGATCAGCGATGCAACGCCGTCGTAAACGCCGATAATCGCCACATTGCTAAAAATAACTCCAGCAGTGGGCTTTGAAAATCGCGCAAATAAAAGTCCGGTGATCATCGCCACGCTGAGAAGTCCGACAAACGCTTCCACGGTCACAAGGAGATTGGGCACAAAAGCCAAGGGGCTGATGCGGCCGTACCCAATCGTCGCAAAAGTTTGGACGCTAAAGAAAAAGCAGTCCATGAAATGAAGAATGAGATTGTCGCGACGAATGCCCGAAAGCGCTGCTGGCCCACACAAAAAATAGGCAAAAGCGAAGAAGAGATTCACGGTTAAATACGTTCCGATCACAAGACTAAAAAACTCCGTCCACGTCATCGAAAGTAAGCTGTGATACCCGTCCGTGCCGAAGCGCTTTTTATAGCCTTCGCGCGCAACGTTGAGTGTGCCGTCGCGGTTTAAAACGCGCCAGCTTTTGGGAGCGCTAGATCCGTTCGATGACATCTTGAGCGGAATAGCGAACTTTTGGACTTGCAGCGTATTTATCAGTGGCAGATCGATAGCCTGCCGCGCAGGACACGACCGTCGCGTACCCTTTCGAGGGCAGCCCTAAAATTTCATCGTATTGGGCCGGCACAATTCCCTCCATGGGGCAGGTGTCGACGCCGAGTAGGGCTGCGGCCGTCATAAAATTTCCAAGTGCGATGTAAACCTGCCGGGTTGCCCATTCATTCACATTGAATTGGCTCGGGTCCTTCGATAAAAATCCGAGCAGCACATTTTTGAAGCCGTCCAGTTTTTCGAGCGGCACGCCTTGAATTTTAGACATGCTCTGAATGTATTTTTCCGCGTCCTGGACGCCCGTGTTTTTTTTGATCGCAAAAACAACGTGATGCGAACAGTCTTCCGGTTGTTTTTGATTCCAAGAGGCAGCGACAAATTTCTTTTTGATGCCTGGGTCCGTCACCACAAAAAATTTCCAAGGCTGGAGACCAAACGAAGAGGGCGTTAGCACCAGCACTTCTTCGAGCGCTTTCCAAACATCCATTGGAATTTTTTTGGTGGGATCAAAAATCTTTGTGGCATAACGCCATTTCATTTGTTCGAGTAAACTTTTAGTTTCAATCACGGACATTGTTTTCTCCCTTTAATTTAAAAAAATAATTTTGATTGGGCTTGGATCGCTGCTCACTTCCAGTCGGTCTCCGTAACGAAAAGATAAGTTTTCGTGAGCGCCGTCTAAAAAAATCATCCCTTCCTGCATTTTCGAAATAAAAACAATTTTTTGACTGGGCTTAATCTGCCCTCCGGTCATTTGGTAACTCACGCCGTGCGCCGGGTAGAGTTCACGCGGGCGGTACTGCAAGAGCGCGGAATCGATGGGGTACACTTTGCCACCGGCAGATTTCGAACCGGCCGTCGAACCCGCGGCCGTGCTCACCCACACTCCGGAACTTCTCTGTTGCTCCGCTTGCCCGGCCAGTTCCACCGCGTAGTGACTCATGCCTGCGGGGCAGGCGTGAGAAACAAGAATGTCATTCAATACCGGGTGGCGGTAAACAGCGCCGTTTAATTTTAATTTCATGCGCCGCACTGCCTCAACCCGAAAACGTCCGTCTAAAAGAGACTGCAACGCCTTCTCAAAATGTTTCGAGTCGGTCGAACAAAAACGACCCACACTGTGACGCGTGTCGGAGTTCACACCCAAAATCATTTTCTTCCGGGTAAAACGCGCCGCATCTAAAAACGTGCCATCTCCTCCGAGCGAGAGCACGAGATCAAAGGCATTCTCATTAAAGGACTTTCCGCGATAGACGTGCTGAAACTGAATGCCAGATTTTTTTAAAATTTTTTCGATCGCCACAAGCGAGTCATAGTGCGTGTCATGCGCATGACGAATGTGCAAGAGCCCGTTGTCATTTTCCTTTAACAGGCCTTTTAAATGCTTCGCTCGGTATTTTTTAAAATACGTCTCGTAAGCACTTTTTTTATAAACAATGAGAACTTTTTTGATGTTCATGGCGTGTTAAAGATTCTATTATACCAGCTATGAAAGCGCCAAAGACAATCGAACTCACTGTCGAAAAGCTAGTGCTGGGCGGCCAGGGCTTGGCACGGCAGAACGACAAAACCTATCTGATTTGGAACGCGCTCCCGGGCGAGACCGTGAACGCGCTGATTTTATCCAAGCGCGGTGGGATTTTTGACTGCATGGCGGTTCAAGTTTTAAAACCCTCTCCGGAAAGGATCAAGGCCGCCGAGAAACACTCGCTCTCCTGCAGTCCTTGGCAAATCTTGTCGTTTGATTCTGAAATTGAGTGGAAAAAAAAGATCGCGCTCGAAGCTTACCGTCACATCGGAAAACTCGACGTGGAGTCTCTTGAGATTTTGTCGGATCAGCATTTTTTTGGTTACCGCAATAAAATGGAATATAGCTTTGTCTCCGACAATGGCTTGTCGCTCGCTTTCTTCGAGCGCAGTTCGCATCACCGCGCACCGATTGCGCCGTGTCTTTTAGCGCGTCCTGAAATCAACGAAACCGCGGTGAAAGTGCTCGACTGGCTCAAAAAAGAAAAGTACCCCGAGCCCTGCCTTAAGAATTTGATTGTCCGTTCAGGGGAAGATAAAAAAACAGTGGCGGCTCTTCTCATTCAAGAGGATTTGGCCATCACCGCGTCTCCGGAACTCGATGAACACTTCACCGGATTTGAAATTTAT
The DNA here is from genome assembly GCA_964606485.1 of uncultured Planctomycetia bacterium. GTDB lineage: Bacteria > Omnitrophota > Gorgyraeia > 2-02-FULL-51-18 > 2-02-FULL-51-18 > CAZSGP01. The sequence continues at coordinate 141,927 of CAZSGP010000004.1, forward strand.
TATTCGAATCCTAAAAGTCCCGCCGCAGTGCCACACAAAAAAATCTTAAGCCGCGGATCGTTGATGCTAAATTGGAAATTGCTAAGCGCCGACTTTCGCTTTGGCGCGTTTAGCTTTTTTCAGATCAATCCACCGGTTTTCCAAATGGCGCTTGAGGCGATGCTTCCTTTTACAAACCCAGAGGATGATATCGTCGATTTTTACGGAGGGGTCGGTGCCATCGGCTTGTCGCTTCACGGCCGTTACCGCTCGAGTCTCATTATTGATAGCTCTGCCGATGCCATTACCTGCGCCAAAGAAAATATCGAGTGGAATCAGTTTTCAAATTGCAAAGCCGTACTCGCGCCCTCAGAGAAAATGATTTCAGAAATCACCAAAGACCGGCTCGTGATTCTTGACCCGCCGCGCGCGGGACTACACGAGGATGTCGTCAAAAAAATTCTATTGGAGAAACCATCGCGCGTGATTTATTTGTCCTGCAATCCGGCGACCCATGCGCGGGATTTAAAATTGCTTACTCAAGGGTACTCACTGAAACTTCTGAAACTGTTTAATTTCTTTCCGCGCACACCGCATATCGAAGCACTAGCGGTGCTGGATCATCTCTCGTAAAGCATGTCATGAACTTTGAATTTTTGCTCAAGCAAAGGATCTTCGGCTTTCGGTAGCGTGTCGATATAATCGCTCCACTCTTTTTCAATTGTCTTCGCGTCTTTTCCGAGAGCTTCCAGAAGCCAATTGTAGTCATCGGACTGCCCAGATTTTTCGGAACTGATTCGTTTTAAATATTTTAAAAATGGAGCGTGGTAGTTTTTCATAAGAAATCCTACAAACCCCCAGCTTTGGGCGTAGCCTGAAAGCATGGCCTCACTGCAAATGCCGGGAAAACTTCCCATTTTAAAAACCGTAAGCTGAGACAGCGGCCAGAGTTCATTTTTAGCTTTAGTTTCTTTGAGCAAGTACAACCGTTCGTCGTTCGGTAGTCCCGCCGCAGTGGTTGACGCGTACTCGGCGGTTCCTTCTACAAACCAGGAGTTACTGGCCACGATATTTTCCGCCTTTGCTTTCTGCGAACGCGCTTCTAAAAGCGACATGATGAACTGTTTCTTGTCTTCACTAGGCGCTTCGTTTTTCGCATCAACGCTGGATTTAGAAAGATCCACCGACTGAAGTCCAAAATTATTGAACACGCCATGCGTAATTTCATGTCTCAGCGTCACGACCGCAATGTCCGAAAAAATAGAGCGGATGTAACTCAGTGCACGCTCTACTCTCTCCTTTATTTCTTGAGAGAGTCCCTGCACGCGCAGCGCATAACTAGCATTTTTGGACTTCTCCGCAGTCTGGGACATGCTGTCCGCAAATTTTTGTACGCCCGCCACGGCTTCGGTGATATAACCCGAAAACTGGTCTCCCATAAAATTCATCATAAATAGCGTTTTGGCTTGCGGATCAAAAAACCCGGGGCACATTTGCGCTGGCACACCGTGAACGGCTGCTTCCTTGGCGTACTCTTCGTATTGATCAAACGCCACGACAAAAATTTGACCTTGGGGCGAGCGATCTTTGAAAAGTTCAAAAAATTCACTGTAAATTAACCCGCATTGATCCGTAATCATTTTTTTAATTTCCTTAAGAGACGCGCCGTCCGTGTCCGTAAACAAGGTTACAAAGCCAAGTTCCGTCGACTTCATTTTCGGGAATGCTGCGGCGATCTCTTCTTGTCGCTTTTGATCTTCAGCGGCGCGCATCACTTTAAAATCCAATTTTTCTATTTTTTTCCATGGAATGTCCTGGTAAGCAAAAGCTCCCCCGCCCAAGTCTTGCGCGATGACAACGACATCTTTTTTGATGTCCGAAATTTTCCCGTCTATGATCTGACCGTTTTGAAGATGAACCACTGGATTATTTTTATAAATTTTAGCGGCGGCGGCTTTATCGACAATCACCATGCCATCGCCTTCTAGTTTTTTCCCGGTGTCGATGGATTTGATTTCGCTTCGCTTGAGCGTCATCTCCATGCCTTCCCAAATCACGGTCACCGAGGTTTTGTTTTCGGATTTAATCTGGCAGCTCATGCCGTTGCCGTTTTTAAGATAAATGGTTGCCGCGGCTAGAGATTTTTTTGGAGAAGCCGCCAAGCAGACGCTTTGAAACATAAAAAGAGTGAGCATTGAAATGATTAAAAGATTCTTAGGCTTGCTCATTTGGGGGGGCATCCTTTTATTTTAGACCCTTTTTTAGGTCGGCGCTTTGCGTCAAACTTCCATAATAAAATACCACTGCCGAGCGGCTGTGGGAATCTTCGGCTATTTCAAATTGTCTTTGAAAGTCCCTGGGAGCGCCTAGAAACGAATAAGCGCCGACAGCGATATTTACTTTTTTGAGATTCTTGAACTGTCGTTTCGCGTCTTGAATGTATTTTGTAAATTGTGTTTCATCCACGGAGTAACACATCAGCGTTACAAAATCGATGGTGCCGTTTCGGATCCAACTTTTCCAATCCTGAAACGCCTCGAGATTCGCCCGCGAGTACGGCATTAGCCCCGTCGTTGACACCTGAAGCTTAGGCTCGATAGCCCGCGCTTTTCGGATAAGAAGTTTTAAAAGTCCGGTGACTTGATCGCGTTTCCACTGCTGCCATATTGGGTTTTCTTTTTCAATTTTTTTGAGACGAGTTTCTTTAAGAAATCGTCCGGCGTTGGCTTCTCCGTATCCGTAATCCGGGTGCGTGTCCGGGTAACGAATATAATCAAATTGAATGCCGTCCAGCTCCGGGTAACGCGCCACGAGTTCCCCTACCACTTGGCAAAGTGCCGTTCGCACGCGCGAGTCTCCCGGCTCTAAAAAATATTGTTCATCCACGCGGTAACTTTTAAGACTGTCTTTCGGTTCTTGGTTTCGCGTGAGAATGCTGGGTCCATATTTTTTGAGAAGTGGGGCATTTTCGTTCTGGCTGAGGCTTAAGAGATTGAGCCATCCGTGTACCTGAATCCCAGAAGCATGCGCTTCTTGAATGAGCTCCGCTAGGGGGTCTTTTCCATTTCTTTGGAGGGCTTCTTGATAAAAAGAATCATCGGCAACTTTTGAAGGAAACCAGGATTGATTGGCGCGATAGACCTGAACAAAAAGCGTTCGAATCCGGGCTTCCTTCGAAAATCGGACGAGCTCTTTAATTTGATCGCTACTCGACAACACCGGAGGCTCTTCAATCATCGAAACAAAAAGTCCGCGAGGACTCTCATTTTGCCGGGCCCAAACCGGCTGAGTCAGCGTGAGTGCGGCTAATAATAAAAGCGCCGCTTTCATCTTTTTCTTAATTCCCGTCCCCGCTTTCCTGCTCATCCATCATTTGCTTGAGACTATTCATATCGGGCATTTGAGGCATTTCCATTTTTTGGTATCCCGCCGGTACTTCAAACAGGGACTCTGGTTGCAGGCCATTCTGAATGTTGCGGTACTCCACGGTCCAAGACCCGTCCGTCGCGGCCGCTTTTAATATTTCGCCGTGCGAACCTGACCATTGATAAAGCGTTTGTTGATCACCCTTTTCGGTGTAGGTAATTAAAAATTTTTCTGCCTTCTGGCCATTCACCAATTCGGTTCCCACGGATTTACGTTCAATTTCTCCGCCTGTATCTTTGGAAGTCTGCGCCATCATTTTTGGGTCAATCGGCTGCTCCATATACATATTTTGAGAAGGCATTAAAATATAGGCCACGCCCCGGTCCACTCTGGAAATAACAATGGATTCCCCGGCTTCCATTCTGGATTTTTGTGGTGCGGCGTAAAACTTCGCTTCAATGGTCTGCCCTTGAGTGCGGGTGATCATGTCGGCCGAAAATGTATCGGAGTTCCCCGCCGAGACCGGTCTTGCCACACTTAATAAAATCGTGATAAGACTCGCACAATAAAATAACCGTTTCATGAAATCTCCTTTAGATAGCGCACTTTCTGCTCGCGCGGCCATTGTTTAATTGCGGCCTCCCGCTTCAAGGCCTTGCTGCGACTTGCACATTCTTCCCGGTAAACGAGTCTCACCGGCAATCGACTGCGAACGTACTTGCTGCCCTTGCCTGATCGATGCTCTCGGACACGGCGTGCCACGTCGAGCGCTATCCCCGTGTAAAGCGATCCGTCGCGGCAGCGCAACATATAGATAAACCATCGGGGCTGAGCCATCGAAAAATTCTACCACTAAGGACTTCTTTGGACCTATGTGAGTTTTATGAGATGAAGCGGTACAATAGCTCCATGAGAAAATTGGTGTTTATCACCTGTCTTTTAATGGGCACTTGTCTAACCGCGCACGCTGTCGATGTGGAAACACTTCGCCGCTCGATCGCGGCAAACGAAAAGCAAATTGCCCGCTTTGAAAAAGCCAAAGAAACACTTCAGGTAGAATCCGCCGAAGCCCAAAAATTAGATCAAAAAATTAAACGGCTCGAACTTGAGAATCAAACGCTTTTCCAACAACTACCCGCGGAAAATATTCCGAAAGAGGAAAAACCTTTTTCTCAATTAAAAGGATCGGACTGGCCCGCTCTTTCGTCCGAAGAGAAAGAAAGCTTTATCCGAAAGGTCAGCCAAAGTCTAGGCGAAAGGGGCATCATCGTTCTCAAACCCTTTTCGTTTTACATTGAGGAAATGGACCGCGTCATCCAACTAGAACCCCGGTTTGGGCCAGAGTACTTGAGCGGCATTTTTGTTTTCTGCGTGCATCGCAATGAACCCGAACTTCGCGAAGCCCTTAAAAAAATAAGGCCCTGATTTATTTTAGATTTCTAGGATTTTCCCAGTTGCCCCATTTCATATTTTTAGGTAAGTGGTCCTCCGGAGATTTATGCAGCGCAAGTCCTGGATTTTTCTGCCACTCATCCAACAAAAGATTGAGCTTTAAAACATTCACGCGGGTCTCCCCAAAAATTCCCCACTGAGGCTCTTCGGAAATAAAATCAATGATGCGATTTAGTTCCGTTTCCTCGATGTTTCGCACACGCGCAATCCGCGGAGCCTGATAACGCGCCGCAGCCATCGAAATGTGCGGGTCGAGGCCGCTGCCGGAAGTCGTCACAAGATCCACAGGAATCAAAGTGGTATTGGAAGGATCGGCGTCTTTCAAGGCTTTCACACGAGCCGCCGCGGCGTCTTTAAGCGCCGGATTCATCGGCCCAAGATTGGAGCCGGACGACGCGGCCGCGTTATAAGCCGGTGCCGTCGCCGAAAGCCGGCCCCAAAAATATTTGGGATCATCAAAATTTTGTCCAATGAGCTCCGAACCCACAATTTTTCCGTTTTGACGAATCAAACTTCCGTTGGCTTCATGACTAAATGCATACTGCGCCAAGAACGTCACAACGAGCGGATACGCAACGCCGGTTAAGAGCGTCATCACAGCGAACAATAAAATAGCCGATCTTAATTCTTTAAACATGAGTCACCTTTAGTTTAAGTGGAATGCGACAAGCAACAAGTCGATTAGTTTTATCCCGATAAACGGTGAAACAATTCCACCGAGTCCGTAAATCAAAAGATTGTCGCGCAAGAGACGGCTCGCCTGCACGGGACGGTATTTCACGCCGCGAAGTGCGAGCGGAATTAAAAAGATAATAACGAGCGCATTAAAAATTACCGCCGATAAAATGGCGCTTCTTGGGGTCGACAAGCCCATGATGTTGAGCTTTGAAAGCGCCGGGTACGTTCCCACAAACGCCGCGGGGATGATTGCAAAATATTTCGACACGTCGTTGGCGATGCTGAACGTGGTCAGCGACCCGCGCGTAATGAGAAGCTGTTTTCCGATTTCTACAATTTCGATGAGTTTGGTGGGGTTGGAATCAAGATCCACCATATTTCCCGCTTCTTTGGCGGCTTGCGTTCCCGTGTTCATGGCAACGGCAACGTCTGCCTGCGCCAAAGCCGGCGCGTCGTTGGTCCCATCACCTGTCATGGCGACAAGTCGTCCACCGGCCTGCATTTTTCGGATGTATTCTAATTTCGTCTCGGGAGTCGCTTTCGCCAAAAAATCATCCATACCCGCTTCGGCCGCGATTGCCGCAGCGGTGAGCGGATTGTCACCTGTGATCATCGTGGTTTTGATGCCCATCTGGCGAAGCTGAGCAAAACGCTCTTTGATACCGCCCTTCACGATGTCTTTTAAGCGAATCACGCCCAACACATTTTTGCGTTCGGCGACCACGAGCGGCGTTTCCCCACTTCGCGCAATCTGATCGACTGCATTCTTTAATTCCTCTGGAAAATAACCGCCGCTTGATTTCACATACGCTTCAATGGCGTCCGCAGCGCCTTTTCGAATATGTCTTCCGTCAGCCAAGTCGACACCGCTCATGCGCGTCTGCGCGGTGAACGGCACGAAGGTAGCCCCCAGTTCGTGTACATTTCGTTCGCGAATTCCGTATTTTTCCTTGGCGAGCACCACGACACTTCGACCTTCGGGTGTTTCGTCGGACAACGATGAAAGTTGCGCGGCGTCGGCCAAGAGTTCAGTTGTCGTTCCTTCCGCCGGAATAAAAGCAACGGCTTGGCGATTCCCCAGCGTAATCGTTCCGGTTTTATCTAAAAGCAAAACATCCACGTCGCCCGCCGCTTCCACGGCTCGGCCGGAAGTCGCAATCACGTTCGCTTGAATCATACGGTCCATACCTGCAATGCCGATCGCAGGCAAAAGCCCGCCGATGGTTGTCGGGATCAGACACACGAGAAGTGCGACGAGCACCGTCACTGTGATGACCTGGCCGTGACCGGACGTCGTTACAGCGTACATTGAAAACGGCAGTAGTGTCGCAGCCGTTTTTAAGAAAACAATGGTGAAACCCGCAAGCAAGATGCTGAGAGCGATTTCATTCGGCGTTTTCTGTCGCTTAGCGCCTTCAACCATCGCGATCATACGGTCTAAAAATGTTTCTCCGGGATTAGATGTGACGCGCACGACGAGCCAGTCCGACAGAACGCGCGTTCCTCCGGTCACCGCGTCTCGGTCTCCTCCGGCCTCTCGGATCACCGGAGCGCTTTCCCCTGTGATGGCGCTCTCATCAACAGACGCAACACCCTCGACAACTTGGCCATCCATCGGCACAAAGCTTCCCGCCTCAACAAGCATTACATCTCCTTTTTTAAGGAGCGCTGAGGAAATAATTTCAAATGCGGCTCCATATTTAGGAGCTTTAAGTTTTTTTGCCGGAGTGTCTTTGCGCGCTTTGCGTAAGTTTTGAGCTTGTGCTTTTCCACGACCTTCGGCAACGGCTTCCGAAAAATTGGCAAAGAGAAGCGTAAACCAAAGCCAGACCGTGATTGCCAAAATGAATCCGGCGGGCTCTTCAGCTTGGCCCGTCAATGCTTGAATATAAAGCCCAGTCGTCAACACCGAACCGACCCATACGACAAACATCACCGGATTTTTAATCTGGTGTCTGGGGTCGAGCTTTTTGAACGAGTCGATAATCGCCGGCCCTAAAATGGATGCGTCTAAAATAGATTTGGATTTGTGATGCGTGCTCATGATGCCCCCACTGTCATATTCAAATGCTCCACGATCGGACCCAAGGCCAGCGCCGGGAAAAAAGTCAGCGCCCCCACGATGATCACGATTGAAATTAGAAAAAAGATAAAAAGCGGCGTGTGCGTCGGCAAAGTGCCTGAGCTTATTGGAACAATTTTTTTCTTAGCAAGTGACCCCGCAATTGCAAGGGCTGGAATAGCCAGCCAATATCGCGAGACAAACATACAAATCCCAAGCGCGATGTTGTAAAAGGGGTTGTTAGCGCCAAGACCCGCAAAAGCACTGCCGTTGTTGTTTGACGCCGACGAAAATGCGTACAAAACTTCACTGAATCCGTGAATGCCCGGATTATAAATCGTCGCGGTGCCTCCTTTGGTGACGACGGCGACCGCCGTGCCGACCAAAACTAAAAAGCACGGTACCAGAATCATGATCGACGCCATTTTCATTTCGTACGCTTCTATTTTTTTGCCGAGATACTCGGGTGTGCGGCCAATCATAAGCCCCGCCACAAAAACCGCCACGATCACAAAAGCCAGCATCCCATAAAGACCGGAACCGACACCGCCGTAGATGACTTCACCAAGCTGCATCATCCACATGGGAACAAGTCCGCCGAGCGGCATAAACGAATCATGCATCGAATTGACAGACCCGTTGGACGCGGCCGTCGTGGCTGTCGCCCAAATCGTCGACTGCACAATGCCAAAACGTGATTCTTTTCCCTCCATATTTCCACCGCATTGCAGTAAATTTGAAGACTGATCAACGCCCATCGACGTGAAGGCCGGGTTTCCCGCTTGCTCGGACGCTGTGCAAACCCAAAGACAAGGAACAAAAATCAGCGTCATGGCGAGAAAGAGTGCCCAACCCTGCCGCTTGTCCTTGACCATGTCGCCGAATGTAAAACAAAGGGCCGCCGCGATGAGTAGAATCGACAACACTTCCAGAAAATTTGAAAGCGGCGTCGGATTTTCAAACGGATGCGCGGAATTGACGTTAAAAAATCCACCGCCGTTGGTGCCCAGTTGCTTGATGGCAATCTGCGATGCCGCCGGACCCACGGCCAGCGTTTGTTCGGTAATGGCATTTCCACTACCATCTTTGGTCGTTTGCAACAACGAAGCGGTGGCGCTGGGCTTAAACGTTTGCACCACGCCCTGTGAAACCAACACGACAGATAATAAGATTGAAAGCGGAAGGAGTATATAAAGTACGCTTTTAGTCAGATCGACCCAAAAATTTCCGATCGTATTAGCCTGCTTGCGTACGAATCCGCGAATGAGCGCCACTAAAACGGCCATGCCGGTAGCGGCCGACACAAAGTTCTGCACTCCTAAACCGAGCATCTGCGTCAGATAACTCATCGTCGATTCACCGCCGTACCCCTGCCAGTTGGTATTCGTCGCAAAACTCACGGCCGTGTTAAACGAGCTGTCGGGCGTCACGGCCGGCATTTTCATGGGATTGAACGGGAGACTTGCTTGATACCGTTGTAATAAATAAACCACCAAAAGACCGACGATGTTAAATAGCATCATGGCCAGAGCATACGTTTTCCAGGACATTTCTTTGGTTTCGTCGATGCCGCAAATTCGGTACAGCGGTTTTTCGATCCATTCCAAAAAACGGCTCTTGCCTTCGTAAACTTGGGCCATGTAGGCGCCTAGCGGCACCGCACACGCCGTGAGGGCGATCATGTATAGCGCGCATTGGACAAAATTGTTTGTCATTTAAAAAATCTCCGGTTTCAACATTGCGATGATGAGATACACCAGCAATGCAATGGCCAGACTTCCGCCGATCCAATAAATTGTCATCGCTTTCTCCTTACAGTTTGTCGAACAAGCCGATCAGTCCGATCGTGCCGACCGACAGAATCACTATCAAACCCAGCATCCACGCTTCCATAAAACACTCCTCGGCTGTTTGTTGTTTCTATAAGAAGTTTACGCGGGGCTTGTCTAAAAGGTTAGTCAATTAGACGTCAAAATTAAGACTTAAGAATCGTACTTGAGGCGATACCCGACGCCGGGTTCAGTGAGAATGTACGTCGGGCGCGTGGGGTTAGGCTCGAGCTTACTGCGAAGATTGCTGATCGTGACGCGCAAAAGATGCTCTAGCCCTTCGACATTGTCCGGGTTTTTCCCCCACACTTTCTCGAAGAGCTGGCTATGCGTGATGACTTTTCCGGCACTTAATACCAAAATTTTTAAAACGTCGTATTCGGTGGGGGTGAGCTGAATCTCTTTATCGGCCACTTTAATTTGTCTTCGTGAAAAATCAATGGCTAGCTTTCCACTTTTAAAAAGTGGGTCATCTTCATTGCGCGCCAGACGTCTTAGAACGGCACGCAATCGCGCTAAAAGCTCCCCCGCACTAAAAGGCTTGGTGAGGTAGTCATCGGCTCCTGCATCGAGCGCCGAAATTTTGTCGGCTTCCTGCTCTCGCACCGACAAAATGATGATCGGCGTTTGTGTTTTTTTTCGGATAAGGCGCGTCACTTCAATTCCGTCTATGTCCGGAAGACCCAAATCCAACACCACCGCATCCGGATGAAAACTAGAAAGCTCGGCAACGGCTTCTTTTCCATTCGACGCTTCAGACACCGTAAAGCCGTTAGATGTGAGCGTTGTTTTAAGAAAGCGGCGAATCGCTTTTTCGTCGTCTACAATTAAAATTCTAGGGCCTTGAGTGCTCATGGTTTTGGGGCCTTCGGCGAAGGAATAGAAACAGTTACGATTGTCCCTCCGCCGGAACGATTTTCGGCCCAAATTTTTCCGTGGTGCGCTTCGACAATTCCACGGCAAATTGAAAGCCCGAGCCCCGTGCCTTCAAAATTCTGCGGGCGCTTCACGCGATAAAATTTTCCAAAGACTTGTTCCAAGTCTGCTTCGGGGATTCCCAAGCCCCGGTCTAAAACACGGATTTCTATTTGACCCTTCGTTTGCCGCGCCTCGATGTCGACGGGAAGCCCGAACGGCGCGTATTTAATGGCGTTGTCGATAAGGTTCACGAGCACTTTCATCATGAGCCCAAAATCCATCGGAACATGCGGCAGATTTTCTTCGATTGTGACCGTAACTTTGCGATCCTCCAATCTATTTTCCAGTTCCTTAATCGCCGAGCCGATCACGTCGCGAATTTCGCAAGGGTTTGGCGTGATTTTCAGCGCCGCCGCTTCCAGGCGCGCCATGTCGAGTAAGTTTCCGACCAAACGATTGAGCCGCCCTGCGTCTTCGTAAGCGGTTTCTAAAAGCTCTTTTCGGGAAGCCTCATCGATCGCCGTGTTCTCAAGCATGCCGCTCAATGCGCCGGTAATCGAAACAAGAGGCGTTCGCAAATCATGGGAAATCGAATTAAACAACGCGGATTGCAATTTTTCCCGCTCCTCCAAAAATCGTGTTTTCTGAAATTCCTCGGTGAGCATTATTCGCTCAAGCGCCACGGCTGTTTGGCCGGCAAAAGATTCGAGAAGCCGCCGGTCTTCAATTCTCATTTTATAATTTTTATTCCGGCTTGCCACGCCGAGCGCGCCGTAAACAGCGCGGCTTGTTTTAAAAGGCAGGTAGTAACCCAGCGCGCCTGGAAGTGTGTCGGTTTGAGAACCCGCGGGTTGGCCATTTCGCACCACCCAGTCCGCCACAGCCGTCTCATGATCACTGACCGGAAAGTGAAAACTTTTTTTGCCAAGATTCAAAGCCTCGCCTTCTTTGACAAACACCGCGGACTCAGCGTCCATGGTTTCCTCAAGATGCTTGAGAAGAGATTGGTAAACCGTCTCAGCATCCGTCGCACTCGCCAAGTCGCGACTCAGTCCGTAAAGCGATGCGGTGTGAATTTCCCGGGCTCTTGAAAATTCAGCCTGCTCTTTCAAGCGCGCAGTGAGCGTGCTGATCACAAGCCCCACGGCAAACAGCACAAAAAAAGTGAGAACGTACTGCGTGTCGGTAACAGCAAACGTAAAGTAAGGCGGAACAAACACAAAATCGAAGATCAGCACGCTGATCACCGCCGTAAAAACCGACGGTCCTCGTCCGCAAAAAATGGCGGAAGCCACAACCGCCGCCAAATAGTACATCGCGATATTCGTGGGCTCTAAAAATGAACGGGTGAACACTCCTAAGCCGGACGCCGCGGCGACAAATACCAAGCTTTCCAAATAGCCTTTTAAATTCAAACCCGGGCGCTCATCGGAAGGCGCCTTGTAGGGGCCCTGGTCTCTCAAAGTTCGATTGATGACATACACATCGATTTCGCCGCTTAAACGAATCAGCTGGTCTACTAGGGTCCCAAAAAAAATATCCCGTACTTTTCGTTTTGCAGTTTTTCCGACTAAAATTTTACTCACCTTGCGGCGACGTGCGAAATTGACAAGCTCTTCGGCAATGCTTTGACCCGATAAAAATGCCACCGTGGCGTCCAGTTCCTCGGCGAGCTTCAGCGTCCGGGCAAGTCTGTCTTTTTCGGCGGCCGATAATTTAGTTCCCGGGGTTTCCACGGTAACCACAAACCACTCCGCATCAAGACCCGCCGCTAAAAGCCGGCCCGCGCGCACAAGTTCCGCGCTCGACGCGTACGAACTCACACAAACCAGGAGTTTTTCACCAACCGCCGCACGGCTTGTGCCGAGGCGCGAAAATCCCTGCATTTGAAGGTCCAAACGCTTCGCCGCTCGCCGCAGCGCCAATTCTCGCAGCGCGGTGAGATTGGATTCCGTGAAAAAATTTTGCATAGCGCGTTCGGCCGCTTCCGGGAAATAAATCCGCCCTTCGCGCAGACGCTTCAGGAGCTCTCCGATCGGGAGATCCACGACTTCGATTTCCCTGGCTTCATCAAACACTCGGTCCGGTACGGTTTCTTTCATCGACACACCGGTTACTTTCGCCACCACATCGTTTAAACTTTCCAGATGCTGGATATTCAGTGTCGTGTAGACATCAATCCCGTGCGATAGCAATTCTTCAATATCTTGATAGCGCTTGGTGTGGCGGGATCCCGGAGCGTTTGTGTGAGCCAGTTCATCGATGATTGCAATTTTAGGTTTACGCGCAATCACCGCATCGAGATCCATTTCCTCGATTTCTGTATTGCGATAAGGTTGTTTTTTTCTAGGAAGAATTTCGAGACCCTCTAGAAGCGCTTGGGTTTCCGCGCGTTTATGAGTTTCGATGAGACCAATGGCCACATCCACGCCGTCTCTTTGAAGACGCCGGGCCGCTTCGAGCATGGTATAGGTTTTTCCAACGCCTGCGCAGTAGCCTAGAAATATCTTGAGCTTGCCGTTAGATGAATAGGTCTCTTCGGTTTTAGCGATTTTTAATAAATCATCGGGATTTGGACGCACCATATCCATTAATTTACCGCTTTTGGCCCAGCGAAAATAGTCAATTAATCGTCAAATCCAGACTTGGTTTGTGACGCGTTTAAAAGCTATAATTCGAGTATGTCCACAGGCTTTGCCTACGATCCGACGTATCTTGCTCACAACACCGGCCCTCATCATCCGGAAAGCGCCGAACGTCTCATCCATACGCTAGCCTATCTTGAAAAACAAGCCGTTTTTAAATCTTTAAAGAAAATAAAGCCTAGAACCGCTGAACAAAAATGGATTCAAACGATTCACGCTGAAAAATATTTGGACCGCGCCCGCGAAGCCTGCGCGCAAAATGAGCGCATGCTTGATACTCCCGACGTTCGCATTAGCACAGAGACTTATCGCGCCGCTCTTCTTGCGGCTGGGGCTGCCCTCGAACTCTGCGATCACGTCATGGCAAAAAAAATTAAAAATGGTTTCGCGCTCGTGCGCCCTCCGGGCCATCACGCTGAAAAAGATTTTGCCATGGGCTTTTGCGTGTTCAACAACGCCGCGATCACGGCGCGGTACTTACAGAAAAAACATTCTCTCGAGCGGATTCTGATTCTCGACTGGGACGCCCATCACGGCAACGGCACTCAACACACATTCGAAGAAGACCCAAGCGTGCTTTATGTCAGTCTCCATCAATACCCGTTTTACCCGGGAACTGGTTCAGCATGGGAAAGCGGCGAAGGAAAGGGCGCGGGATTGACACTCAATTGTCCCATGAAAGCCGGAGCCGTTGACTCCGACTACGAACGCGCCTTCACCGAAAAAATTATCCCCAAGGTTTCAGAATTTAAGCCAGACGCGATTATTATTTCGGCGGGCTTCGACGCGCACACAAACGATCCGCTTGCACAGATCAATCTTTCAAGCGACGCCTTCCGCTGGATGAGCGAGCGCACGATGGAACTTGCCGAAAAATTTTCTAGTGGGAGAATTATTTCTCTGCTAGAAGGCGGCTATGATCTATCCGCTCTCCCCGAATGCGTGACTAAACACCTGGAAGTTTTGTCCCTTAAAAAATAAAAAGACGCCCTGCAATTACACAGAGCGTCTTTTTAAATTTTTGACCCCAGCGGGATTCGAACCCGCGTCATCACCGTGAAAGGGTGATGTCCTAGGCCGGGCTAGACGATGAGGTCTAAAGCAACAAACGGGCGTATACCATAACTTGAGGGCCGGCTCAGGCTCAAGCTTTTTTTTCGGGCGCCTCTGCGGACTCGGCACCCTCTTCTTCAGGCTCAACTCGAGCCATCGTTGAAACTTTGTCGTTTTCTTTCTTCATGTTAATGAGGCGCACGCCTTGAGCGACGCGGCCGGTCTCGCGAATATCCTTCACCGAGCAGCGAACCGTCATGCCTTCTTTGGTCATCAGCATGAGATCGTCTTTATCGGTGACGCATTTAAGACCCACCACTTCGCCATTTTTCTCGGTAACTTTAATGTTGGTAACACCCTTGCCGCCGCGGCTCGTAATGCGGTACTCATCAATCTGCGAGCGCTTGCCGAAACCCTTTTCAGTGACGGATAAAAGGGTCGCGTTCTTATTCACGACTTCCATGCCGATCACATAATCTTTGTCTTCAAGCGTAATCCCACGCACACCGCCGGCGTTTCGTCCCATGCTGCGGACAAGACCTTCTGGGAAACGAATGGCTTTGCCTTTGCGCGTGGCTAAGAAAATTTCCTGCATGCCAGTCGTAAGCTCCGCTTCAATGAGCTCATCTTTTGGATCAAGCCCAATGGCAATGATGCCGCTACGGCGCACGTTGTCAAAATCGGTGAGTTCGCACTTTTTAATTTGTCCTTCACGCGTCGCCATCACGAGAAACGAACCTTCTTTGAATTCTTTAACCGGGATGTAAGAGGTAATCTTCTCGCCCTGTGCCAGCGACACAAAATTCGCCACAAACTTGCCCTTGGAAATGCGGCTTGCCTGAGGGATTTCATGTACCTGAATCGTAAAGGCTTTACCCTTCGAGGTGAAAAGGAGTAGCGTGTCGTGTGTCGACGCGGTGAATAAATGTTCCACAAAATCTTCTTCTACACCACCCGAGCCCACGCCCACGCCGCCGCGTTTTTGTTTGCGGTAGGTCGTAACGGGCAAGCGCTTTACATAACCCTGATGCGAAATCGTGACCACCACTTCTTCGTCGGCGATTAAGTCTTCGATGTCAAAATCGGTATCGGTGTTGCGGGAAATATCTGTGCGGCGGTCGTCTCCGTACTTTTCCTTCAAGCGGATTAATTCTTCTTTGATAATTTCGAGAACTTTTTTCTCGGATTTTAAAATGGATTCGAGATACTCAATCCGCTTCATGAGTTCTTTGAATTCTTCTTCAAGTTTGTGGATTTCAAGACCGGTGAGCTTCTGCAGCTGCATTTCCAAAATAGCCTGGGCCTGCACGTCAGAAAATTCAAAATTTTCAATGAGCGCGCCCTTCGCTTCAGCCGGATTCTTCGACTGGCGGATGGTCTTAATAATTTTGTCGAGGATGTCGACGGCCTTCTTTAAGCCTTCGACGATATGTGCGCGGTCTCGCGCTTTATCGAGATCAAAAATCGTGCGGCGCGTGATAATTTCTTTGCGGTGCTTAATGTACTCGTTGATGATTTCTTTTAAGGTTAGTACTCTCGGACTGCCATCCACAAGGGCAAGCAGAATAATACCGAACGTCGTCTGCATTTGCGTGTGCTTGTAGAGTTGGTTCAACACCACTTGCGCGTTCGCATCGCGTTTTAAATCAATGACAAGACGCATACCGTCTTTGTCGGACTCATCGCGCACGTCGGAGATGCCTTCGATTTTTTTTGCGTTTACGAGATCGGCGATATTTTCAATCAGGTTTGATTTATTCACCTGGTAAGGAATTTCAGAAATGACGATCGCTTGGCGCGAATTCTTTTTGACGTCTTCAATGGATGCCTTGGCGCGCACGCGTAAAATTCCGCGACCCGTTTCGTAAGCAGATTTAATCCCTTCGGTGCCGCAGATGGTTCCGCCCGTCGGGAAATCGGGGCCTTTGACTAATTTCAAAAGTTCTTTCACGGTGATTTCCGGATTTTCCATCACCGCAATGGTTGCGTCAGCTACTTCTTTCAAGTTGTGCGGAGGAATATTCGTCGCCATACCCACCGCAATGCCACTTGAACCATTGCACAAAAGATTGGGAAGCGCCGACGGCAGTAGTGTCGGCTCTTCTAAAGTGTCGTCAAAGTTTGGCGCGTAATTGACGGTGTTCTTTTCAAGATCCGCCAAAATTTCATTGGTGATCGCAGCAAGGCGCGCTTCCGTATAACGCATGGCGGCGGCACGGTCTCCGTCGATCGAACCAAAATTTCCCTGACCGTCGATTAAAGGATAACGCAGTGAGAAATCTTGCACCATGCGAACCAGCGTGTCATACACAGCCGTGTCCCCATGCGGGTGATATTTACCGAGCACTTCTCCGACGATACGCGCGCATTTTTTGTAGGGCTTGGAGTGGTCCATGCCCAGTTCTTTCATGGCAAATAAAATTCTGCGGTGAACCGGTTTTAAACCGTCACGAACATCCGGGAGTGCTCGGCCAACGATGACGCTCATCGAATAAGACAAATAAGAATTCTTCATTTCCTGTTCGATGAAAACAGGTCTTATTTTTTCGTTCTTTGCGTAAAAATTTCCGGCTTTTTCTTTTTCGGCCATTTTAAACGTCCAGGTTTCTGACTTCGCGCGCGTATTTTTGAATAAATTCGCGGCGCGGTTCGACTTCGTCACCCATCAGCGTGGTGAATGTTTTATCCGCTTCGGCGGCATTTTCCATCGTGACTTTGAGAACGGTGCGCTTTTCAGGATCCATCGTGGTCTCCCACAACTGCTCCGGGTTCATTTCTCCCAAACCTTTGTAGCGCTGAATCGTCATTCCTTTTTTGCCTTCGGTCTGCACATATTTTAATACATCCAGCAGGCTTGAAAAATACTGCGCCGCTTCGTCTTTATCTTTGGTTTCGATTTTATACAAAGTGCTTTTTTGGAAAAGTTCGGGCTTTGCTTTCCCTTTTACTTTTTTCGGGTCGATCTTAGGCTTTGAGTCGATCGAACCTTCCGGCAAGTAGTCTTCGATGTCGATTCCTAGCTTTTCAATCTTTGCTACAACCTCTGCAATCTCATCGGATTCATAAAACTCGGCTAAATCTAGCTCTTTAGCCAAACTTCCACGCATCGGATCCTTTTTCTCTGCTTCTTCGAGGTCGACTTCCTTGCCTTTAAACTTTTCATATCGCTTAACAACCTCGGCCAACTCCTCATCATCATAGAGAAATTGGTCTTCGCCCTCCACTTTTACCCTATAAACGGGCAGTTTTTTGGTCTTCTTGTTGCGAAATGAGAGGTATTTTGATAAATCTATGCCACGTTTGGAAATTCCGTAGGCCATTTTCTCAAGGCTTGCCAAAAGTTTAAGCAATTCGATAAACTTCTTATCGGTGGTTTTTTCCTTGTCCTTCAAACGAATCAGCGTCATATCTTCGCTGCCTAGATCGAGCAAAAGTCCACTCATCTGCTCTTCGGTTTCGATATACTCTTCGCGTTTGCCGCGCTTAATCTTATAAAGGGGCGGCTGAGCGATATAGATGTGTCCGTTCTCTAAAAGCTTGGTCATTTGACGGAAGAAAAATGTCAAAAGCAGTGTTCGAATATGCGAGCCGTCAACGTCGGCGTCGCACATGATGAGAATTTTGTGATAGCGCAATTTTTCAATGTTGAATTCCTCACCAATGCCCGTACCGAGCGCGTTGATAATGGTGCAGATTTCTTCATTGGATAAAACTTTGTGCAAGCGTGCTTTTTCAACGTTTAGAATTTTACCTTTAAGCGGCAGGATCGCCTGAAATCTGCGGTCACGCCCTTGCTTCGCGGAACCACCGGCCGAATCTCCCTCAACCAAATACACTTCGCAAAGCGAGGCGTCATTTTCTTGGCAGTCCGCTAATTTTCCAGGAAGCGATCCGCTTTCAAGTGCACCTTTGCGGCGCGTTAAGTCGCGCGCTTTGCGTGCGGCATCGCGCGCACGAGCCGCGAGAATTGCTTTTTCAATAATCTTATTGGCTACACTTGGATTTTCTTCGAAGAATTTTCCGAGTCCGTTGGAGACGATCGACTCCACGAGACCTTCCACTTCACCGTTTCCAAGCTTGGTTTTCGTCTGTCCTTCAAACTGCGGGTTTGGGACCTTGCAGCTAATCACGACGGTGATTCCTTCGCGGATATCATCACCCTGAACAGAGACATCATCTTTTAAAAGATTTTTGCCTTTGCAGTATTGATTGGCACAGCGCGTGAGAGCGGATTTAAATCCAGAAACGTGTGTTCCGCCCTCAGTGGTGTTGATGTTGTTGACGAAACTAAAAATATTTTCAGAGTAAGCGTCGTTGTACTGAAGTGCGATTTCGACGTAGGTATTATCTTTCTCCCCATCGAAATAAATGACTTTGGGGTGAACGGCGGTCTTTGACTTGTTGAGTTCTTGGACAAATGAAACGATACCGCCCGTAAAATAATATTCGTTTTCTTTTTCTTTTCCGGCGCGCTCGTCTTTGAGCGAAATTTTGAGCCCTTTATTTAAAAAGGCAAGTTCCCGCAAGCGATTGGCGAGAATGTCGTAGTTGTACTCAATGGGAATATTAAAAATTTCTTTGTCGGCTTTAAACGTGACTTTGGTGCCGGTCGACTTGGACTTTCCGATAACGGTGAGTTTCGAGGCGGTTTTTCCGCGCTGAAACTTCATGTGGTGAACTTTTCCGTCGCGCTTTACCTCAACTTCGAGTAGTTCTGAGAGAGCATTTACGCACGAGACGCCCACGCCGTGGAGACCGCCAGAAACTTTATAGGTTTTTTTGTCGAATTTTCCACCCGCGTGAAGCACGGTGAGCACGACTTCAACGGCCGGCTTTTTCTCGGTTTTATGCATATCGACCGGAATACCGCGCCCGTCATCGGTAACGGAAACTGCATTATTGGGGAGAATGACGACATCGACGCGGGTTGCGTGACCGGCGAGCGCTTCGTCAACCGAGTTATCAACAACTTCATAAACCAAATGATGGAGACCACGCACGCCCACGTCTCCGATATACATAGCTGGACGCTTGCGCACCGCGTCCATGCCCTCAAGGACTTGGATATTGGACGCGCCGTAGTCTGCTCCGCCTTGCGCGGTTTTTGGTTCCAACGTTTCTTCTTTTTTACTGGATGCTTTCGGCACTAAAATTCCCCTATCTTGAAACGAATTTCAGAGATTCTATCTTTTCCGAAAATTCTTTTCAATCCTTTTAATAATTTTCTTTTTTGAAGATCGAGTTCTTGGAGCCAAGCCGGGCTATCCACTTTTACGGTTAGTATTTTTTTTCTTAGAGTTCCCGGACGCGAATGTTTGAAAGCGGAATCCCCACAAATCGCTTTCCATTCCGCATCAATGGATTCTTTGGAAGGATTCTTTTCCTTTTCGAGCCGCCGGACAATCTCAGGGAGAATGTCCCCGAGAGAGCTTGCAACTTTTTTCTTCACGTCACCTGCATGGGAAGCACAATATAAGTATAATCTTCCCCGCATTTAATAACGGCGGGCTTTTCAGGATCGATAAATCCAAATTTTATTGTTTCCTCTTCCACATTCTTTAAAACATCCACTAAAAAAGTCGGATTAAATCCAATTGTCAATTCACTGCCTTTATAATCCACTTCCACTTCTTCTCTCACTTCGCCGAGGTCCGGTGTGTTTTTGGTAATAATCAGCCGATCTTTAATAATATTCACTTTTATCGATTGGGAGTCTTGACTGGTTAAAATACTCGCACGACGGGCTGCCTGCAGAAAATCTTGCGTGGCTATTTTTAATTCTTCTTTTGTTTTCTTAGGAATTACTTGATCATAATTTGGGTATTCTCCCTCTATAAGACGTGAGGAAATTTGTACCGCCCCTAAACTAATTTGGAGTTGGTTTTCTTTAAAATGAAAAATAACCTCTCCTTCATCCCCTAAATTCCGAGACAACTCTTGAATGGTTTTCATTGGAACAATAACGTCTTTTTTGATATTTCCGGATTCTTGCGCGTCTTTCTCAATCATCGCAAGCCGTCGTCCGTCTGTTGCGACCATTTTTAAGGCTTTATCGCGGAAGCTAAATAAAATTCCATTTAAAACATAACGCGTTTCATCATGACTCATCGCGAAAGCTGTTAACCCAATCATATTTTTTAAAAGTTTCTGTGAGAGCTTTACAAAATCGCCCGACTTTGTTTGGGCTGGAAATTCAGGCACTTGAGGGAAATCTTCCTTTAATAAACCCATTAATCTAAAAAAGCTTTTCCCAACTTCAATCGTCACGGATTGTGTTTTTTTAACGGACACCGTTACCTTAAGATTAGAGGGTAGCTCTTTTACGATTTCACTAAATTTTCTGGCCGGGACTGTGATAGAACCTTCCTCTAAAACCTCCCCTTCAATTTTAACGCTCACCCCAATTTCTAAATCGGTTGCTGTAAATTTAATACTATCTTTTTTTGCATCAATTAAAATATGGGAAAGAATAGGGAGTGTTCCTTTTGCGCTCACCGCATTTTGAACGACTTGAATCCCCTTTAATAAACTATCTTTAGTGGTGGTAATCTTCATAAATCACTCCCTTACTTTTATATGTTTTAAATTAAAGAAATAAATAGAAATAATATTAGGCGACGTTTTTCTGTGGATAACTTATAACCTCTTTAAATTCAAATCATTACAAAAACATCAAACTGTGGACAACCCGTTAGTTATCCACAACCTTCATTAGCGCTTCAAGTCATCCACCAGCTTATCCACAAGCGATTTAGACTTTTGATCCTTCTTAATATCTTTACGGATTTTATCACACGCATGAAGCACGGTGGTGTGGTCTCTACCTCCAAATTGTTCTCCAATTTCAGGCAATGAAAGGCTTGTAAGTTCGCGCGATAAGTACATCGCAATGTGACGCGGGTATACCACATTTTTAGAGCGGCGCTTGGCTGTCATATCGGATGGCCGCACCTCAAAGTACTCTGCGACTTTCCGCTGAATGAGATCCACCGTGATTTTCCGCTGGTTTTCAACAATCATATCTTTTAAAACTTCATAAGCCACATTCTGAGTAATTTCTTTTCCAACAAGCTTTGAATACGCCACCACGCGGATCAGCGCGCCTTCGAGTTCTCGGATATTAGACTTAATGCTCTCTGCAATAAAAGAAGTGACAGCGTCAGGAATCGCTAGGCTTTCGCGCTCTGCTTTTTTGCGTAAAATCGCGGTTCTCGTCTCAAAATCAGGCGCTTGGATGTCGGTCACGAGTCCCCATTCAAAACGGGAAATGAGCCGCTCTTCCATATTTGAAATATCTTTTGGGGGCTTGTCGCTCGAGACCACAATTTGTTTATGAGCATCGTACAGTGTGTTAAAGGTGTGAAAAAATTCTTCCATCGTCGCTTCTTTTCCGGCGATAAAGTGAATGTCATCAATAAGAAGGCAATCGACGTTGCGGTATTTTTCACGAAATTTAATTGTCGTTCCGGTTTTGATGGCGTTGATGAGCTGATTCGTAAATTTTTCGCTTGTAATGTAAAGAACGCGCGCCCCGCGATGCGATTTTAAAATTTCATGACCAATCGCTTGCATGAGATGGGTTTTTCCAAGTCCCACTGGACCATAAATAAAAAGCGGGTTGTACGCTTTGGCCGGCGACTCCGAAACGGCCAGCGACGCGGCTTGGGCAAAGCGATTCGACGGACCCACCACAAAACTTTCAAAGGTGTATTTTTGGTTGAGCGTGTTCTCCGGCATTTGAAAATTTTGATTGTTAAGCGTTGTAGAATAATGGGTTACAGGCTTTTCTTCTACTCTAGATATTTGGTCAGTTAACGTTAGTTCTTGTTGGACAACCTGATACGAAACGGCGCCAATCGATTCGGACGAGACTTCTCGTGTCGCTAGAAGAATAATGCGGCCGTAATGATCGATGATCCAGCTTTTAAAGAAATCATCCGGAACGCCCAATGTTAACCCCTCGTCGGTAATGGCGAGCGGTTTGAGAGGATGAATCCATCGCTCACAGACTTCCTGGGACAGCTCTTTTTTGAGCTGTTCAATGGCCTTTTCCCAGAGTAGTTGCGCTGATTTATCGGTTAGATTTTCCACAGTTTGCACAATAGCCAGTTATTTTACATCAATATTTTAATATAACTCTATTTAAATAAATGACTTATAATAAAGCTCGAAATCCACAGGCTGATATTTTACATTCTTGAAACTATAAACAAGTTATCCACAAATCATTCAGGAGCCTAGAAACATAGCTTTCGTGAATGGCAGATTATAGCAATACCGTGTCAGAACGCGCAACTATAATCTTCCAATTTTCAGACGCCATGCCTGGAGGGGTTAAGGTGGCCTTGCTTATAGCGCTTGACGAGTTGGGAGTCTATCGCTATATTAGTGCGTCATGAAAAAGACCTTAACAAATAAATCCAATATTAAAAGAAAGCGCACACACGGTTTTCGTAAGCGGATGCTCACTCAAGACGGACGCAAAGTTATCAAACGCCGCCGTCAAAAGGGCCGCCACGTACTGACAGTTTGAAGCAAAACTGGCTAGCGCTCAAAACTTCCATATCGGATAAACCCCGAATTCAAATATCGATCCCTAAAAAGATTGTTCCGTTGGCCGTCCGCCGCAACCGCTTAAGGCGGTTATTGCGAGAGGCCGTCCGGAATGAGATTTTTTTTAAGGGTTTATTCTTATTTGGATTTCGAGTATTGAGCTGGCCGGGGGATATCAAGCTGGTGGATATGAAAAGCGCTGTGAAGCGAGTAATGCCTTTGGAATTTTCCAAATGATGTGGGCAAACCGGTTAGCCGCTAGTTTTGTGCGCGTTGTGTCACAATTTTTTAGAGGCCTCGGTTGGAGCGCTTGCCGCTTTCATCCGACGTGTTCAGTGTACGCCGATCAGGCGTTCAAAGAAATGAATTTTGTCGCTGCGTGCGGCGTGGTTTTAAAACGAATTTTTAGGTGTCATCCATTTTGCGAAGGGGGCTTTGATCCGTTATGGAAAAACGAACGTTAATTGCGTTAGCAATATCCTTTTTAGTGTTGGGGTTTTACCCGGTTGTTTTAGAGAAATTTTACCCGAACTATAATAAAAAATCGGTTTCCCAAAAAAGCGAAGTTTCAGCCGGTCAGCCAGCCAATCATTTGGCCGACAACATGAGCGTGGCGTCCAGTTCGGCTTTGGCAGACACCGTCGGGTTTGCAGACAATGAAGATCTAAAAATCAACACCGGAAAAGTGTCGATTGGTTTTAACCCCCGGTCTGGGTCTATTCGAGAAGTGGTGTTTCCGGAATTTTCAAATCCAAAAACCAAAAAGCCTCTCAGCTTTTTTTCGCTCAAAAATTCTAAGGGATCCCCTCTTTTTTTAACCGTGAATTACAAGGGGGTTTCAGATTTCCAAACCGTGATGAGCGCTAGGCAAATAACGAGCGAAGCTCTTCACGAAGGTTTTAAAATTACAAAAGTTTTGGATTGGAAGGGGGATCATCACGCGAATTTCAAGTTGCGTTTTGAAAATATTTCAGGGGCCGATAAAATTTTAAGCTATAAACTTTCAGTGGGTCCAGGAGTCCCGGCGAGAAACTCGATTGATGCGCAATACATCGAATCAAATTTTTACGATGCTGCCCAAGGAAAAATTCAGCACATTCGCGAAACTAAAGCTTCCAAGACGATTCCTAGCAAAGCCGCGCCGCAGTGGGCAGCCATTAAAGACCGGCATTTTTCACTCATTCTTAAACCCAAAGAAGCCGCGAACTTCAGCGGAATTCACGAGGGCCTGGGAGATCATCATTTCATGGCGGACTTGGTGTTTGGAAAAACGATTGTGCCGGCCAACGGGATTTCCGAGCAGGAATTTTTAGTTTATATCGGGCCCAATCGTCTGGAAGAGCTTTCCCCTTTAGGGCTCGATGCCATTGTCAATTTTGGAAAGCTCGATACCATCGGAAAATTTTTAGTGGGCGGCTTAGAGCTCGCGAATAAAATTTTTAAGAACTACGGCATTGCAATTATTGCGCTGACGATTTTAACAAACGTCCTTCTGTTTCCTTTTACGCGCATCAGCTACATGTCGATGAAGCGCATGCAGCTCATCCAGCCGCAGATGAATAAATTAAAAGAACAACATAAAAATAGTCCCGACAAGCTCAACAAAGAAATGATGGAGCTTTATAAAAAGCATAAAGTGAATCCATTTGGCGGATGCTTACCAATGCTTTTACAGATGCCAATTTTCATTGCGCTTTATGTGGCATTGTCGAAGGCCGTGATTTTGATCAACGCCAAATTTCTGTGGATTGGAGACTTGTCGTCTCCAGATCGGGTTCCCTTACCGTTCACGCTCCCCTATATTGGAAGCGAATTTCACGCGTTGCCGCTCATTATGTGCGCGGGCATGGCGATCCAGCAAAAGTTAAGTGCGGTCAAAATCGAAGGCCAAGATCCTACGATGGAACAACAGCAAAAAATGATGGCGGTCATGATGCCGATCATTTTTGGTTTTGTTTTTTATTCGATGCCCTCAGGACTGGTTCTCTACTGGTTGACGAACACCGTGATTATGACGCTGTATCAGCTGAGTCTTAAGAAAGTGACGCTAGCGTAAATCTCGTAGGGGCGTGATTTATCACGCCCAGTACACCGCGTGATGCAAGTGGGCGCAATGAATTGCGCCCCTACAAAATTTTAAAATGCCTATCCCCTCAGAAAAAAAATACGACGTAATTGTGATTGGTGCAGGCCACGCCGGTTGCGAAGCCGCGCTTTCCTCTGCTCGCATGGGCGCAAAAACTTTGCTGCTCACCATGAATATCGATTCGGTGGCGCAGATGTCCTGCAATCCCGCGATTGGTGGAATTGCTAAGGGCCACATTGTCCGCGAGATTGATGCGCTTGGTGGCGAAATGGCTAAAGTTACGGATCAAACCGGAATTCAATTTCGAATGCTCAACACCGGAAAAGGTCCTGCCGTGTGGGCGCCGCGTGCGCAGTGTGACAAAAAAATGTATCAGTGGACGATGAAAAATATTATCGAGTCACAGAAAAATTTAGATTTAAAACAAGGCGAAGTGAAGGAAATAGTTGTGAATGGAAATGCGATCGAAGGAGTCATCACTTCAATCGAAACATTTTACTCTGCCCATTCCGTGATCGTGACGACCGGAACTTTTTTAAATGGTCTTATTCATATCGGTGAAGTGACTTTTGGCGGTGGACGAATTGGTGACAAAGCATCAACCGGTTTATCCGGCTGTCTTGAAAAATTGGGATTTGAAATAAAGCGTTTAAAAACCGGCACTCCCCCACGCTTGAACGCGCAGTCAATCGATTTTAGTCAGATGGCTGTCCAGCCAGGCGATGAAAATCCAATCCCATTTAGTTATCAGACTCAAAAAATTTCACAAAGCCAAATCCCCTGCTACCTTACTTTTACGAATGAAGAGACGCACCGGATGATTCGCGAAAATTTACACCGCTCCCCTCTCTACTCCGGTAAAATTAAAAGCCGAGGACCGCGGTATTGCCCTTCCATTGAAGATAAGGTTCAGAAATTTACTGATAAGGATAAGCACCAAATCTTTTTAGAACCGGAAGGACGATTCACCCAAGAGATTTATGTTAACGGTTTCTCCACAAGTTTTCCACAGGACGTTCAAATAAGACTTATTAGAAGTATTAAAGGCCTTGAAAATGCTGAACTTATGAGATTTGGTTATGCTGTGGAATACGATTTCTGTCCGCCAACCCAGGTCAAATCCACACTTGAAACGAAAACCGTTGAAAACCTGTATTTGGCTGGACAAATCAATGGAACCTCCGGTTATGAGGAGGCGGCCTGCCAAGGGTTGATGGCGGGCATTAACGCAGCGCTTAAAATTCAAAATAAAAAATCCCTGGTTCTGGGACGGGAAGAGGCGTATATCGGGGTTTTAATTGACGATTTGGTCACGAATGGCACCGAAGAGCCTTATCGAATGTTCACCTCAAGAGCCGAGCACCGCTTGCTACTCAGACAAGACAATGCGGATCAACGGCTTCTCAAGCACGGTCGAGAATTAGGGCTGATCACAGAAGAGCAGTACACGAAATTTGAAAAGAAAAGCCGTCAGATTGCGGATTGGGTCGAAAAAATTAGTAAAAAGAGACATTTGCAAGTCCCAATGGATCAGTATCTTAGAAGAACAGAAGTTCGCCTAAAAGACGTGCTGGGGATTATGAATGAAACCATTGAAGACCCTCAGGTAGAGACCCAGGTGGAGATTGAAGTGAAGTATTCTGGGTACGTCGAGCGCGAAAAGGGAATGGTAAACCGTTTGCGTCAGTACGACGACAAAAAGATTCCTGAGGACTTCTCGTTTGACTCTATTAAAGGATTGGGCAGGGAAGCGCGAGAAAAATTAAATAAAGTCAAGCCGTCCTCGATAGGTCAAGCGTCGCGAATTTCCGGGATCACGCCCTGTGATCTGTCGCTGCTGGCGATTCACATCGAGAAAAAAAAGAAGAAATAGCTGGCCCGCCAAAAAGCGCGGCGGACTCGTCCGCTTCGCGGCGAGTTTCCACGTGGAAACTGACCATTTCGCTTCGATTATTTATTGACAGTGGTAAGAATCTCTTTTAGTATGATCTCACCCATGAAAATCATTTCAATTTGTAATCAAAAAGGCGGCGTAGGGAAGACAAGCACGGCTATTTCTTTGGCTTCAGCGCTTGCCCTCGAGGGGAAAAAGGTCCTTTTGGTGGATCTTGATCCGCAGGGGAATGCCACGAGTGGAATTGGTATTGATAAAAAATCCATCGAAAGATCCGTCTACCATTCCTTATTAGACCGCATTCCTCTTTCCGAAATTATTCTTGAAACTGCAGTCAAAAATTTATGGCTTGCGCCTTCCAACGAAAATCTTTCTGGCGCGGAAGTGGAACTGGTCAGTGAAATGGGCCGCGAGGGAAGATTAAAAAAAGCGCTGGGTCTGATTGATCCTTCTTTTGATTTTATCGTGGTCGATTGCCCGCCGTCCTTCGGTTTGCTGACTCTGAATGCTTTATCAGCTTCAAAGTCGGTTCTCATTCCTATTCAGTGCGAATATTATGCTTTAGAAGGATTGTCGCAACTCATTAAAACTATTAATCTTATAAAAGAAAATTTGAATGAATCCCTACAAATCGAGGGGATTTTGATGACGATGGCGGATTTCCGGACTAAGCTTACTCAGGAAGTTATCGACGAAGTGCGCAAGCATTTTGGAGAGAAAGTTTACAAGGCAGTGATCACGCGGAATATTCGTTTAAGCGAAGCGCCGGGATTTGGGAAACCCATCTTCTTATATGACAAGGACTCCGAAGGCGCTAAGCGGTACAAAGAATTTGCACACGAATTTTTAAAGCAGCAGCACGGAACGGTTTCCCCTCCTTACCAAGGAGGGGTGCCCGCCGCAGCGGGTGGGGAGGTGGAGTTCTCACAATCACCCCTCCGTCCGTCAGAAAACATGACGGACACCTCCCCTTAGTAAGGGGAGGAAAAGTTAAATAGGAGCTATTTCATGGACAAGCGAGTTTTGGGAAGAGGATTGGACGCTTTAATTACTCCAACTACACAGGACACCAATACCTCCAAAGAAAGAGTTCAAACTTTAAGAATTTCTCAGATCGTCGCGAGCAAATTCCAACCGCGCCAGACGTTTTCTCAAGCGAAAATCGAAGAACTCGCACAATCCATTCGAGAAAAGGGATTGATTCAGCCGATTATCGTGCGTCAAACCGAAGGGGAACGATTTGAACTCATCGCCGGAGAACGACGCTTTCGCGCGGCTAAGTTTTTAGGCTTAGCAGAGCTTCCGGCCATTGTGCGGCGCGTCACGGATGCCGACGTGCTTGAGATGTCGATTATTGAAAATATTCAGCGCGAAGAATTGAATGCGCTCGAAGAAGCGAAAGCCTACCGGAGACTGGCCAGCGAGTTCGGCTTGTCACAAGATCTGATTGCCCAACGGGTAGGGAAAGACAAGACATCCATATCTAACCTATTGAGAGTATTAAACTTACCAGAAAAAATTCAGAACTTCTTATCCGAGAATCAAATTTCATTTGGTCACGCCAAAGCGCTTTTATCGATTGGTGATGAAAAGAGGCAATCTAAAATTTGTGACCAGATTATTCAAAAAGGTCTTTCGGTGCGTCAGGCCGAAGCGCTCGCCGGTCCTAAAGGAAAACCAAAACGCTCGGCGGCGAGAATGCTCGACTCCAATATTCGCCATCTCGAAGAAAAATTACAGCATTCGCTCGGCACAAAAGTCCGGATTCAGATGGGACATAAGCGCGGCAGGATTGAAATTGATTATTACTCGCTTGAGGATTTGGAGCGAGTTTTAAAAATACTTGGAGTTAAGGAGTTATCCTAGCGAGTGCCGGGTGACGGCGGTGGGCGCCCAGATCCGCGCGCAGGCTGCCGTAGGACGCCGAGCACGGGCTGGGCAACCGCCGGCAGGACCCGGCAATCGCATAGTACATTCTTGACAATACTGGTCACATTTCCTAGACTAACCACTTAAATATGGAACAACCCACACTCGTTATCATTAAGCCAGACGGCTTACAGAAGTCCTTAACCGGCAATATCTTGACGCGTCTTTCGGAAACGAAACTTGTCATCATCGCTACAAAAATCAAATCCGTCGATCGGCCGCTTGCCGAGGAGCACTATCGTCACATGAAGGACAAGCCGTTTTTTGAACAGATCGTAAAATATTTGGTCGGAGATTATCACACGCGGCGCGTGATGGCGCTCGTGTACCACGGTGAAGATGCGATCGCAAAAATTAGAAAAGTGTGCGGCGCTACGAACCCAGAAGAAGCCGATCCAAGCAGCATTCGCGGGGCTTTTGGCCGCATCACCACGCAGGGTATTTTCGAAAATGTGATTCATGCGTCCGGGAATACCGAAGACGCCGAGCGCGAAATTAAATTATGGTTTGATCCCGATGAAATTGTTTTTGATAATTTATATCCTTCCAAAGAGACCACGATTTCTCAATTTAAGAAAAAAGTTTGGGCGTAAGCGTGGTTAAGAGCATGACGGGTTTCGGACGCGCCGAAACAAAATCCGCGCACGGCGGATCCATCCGCGTTGAAATTAAAACGGTGAATCATAAATTTGTAGAAATTTCCTCTCGGCTCCCTGGTCATTTGATGGAATTTGAAGACACCATTCGCAAAATGGTCGGGGCGCATTTAAAACGCGGTAAGGTGAGTTTGTTTGTGCAAAGCCCTGATCCGGCGAGTTACACCACGCGTCTTGTGCTCAACGAAAATTTAGCCAAAGAAGTGCATCACAAAATTGTGCGTTTAAAAGCAGTGTTAAAAATTAGCGAAAAATTAAACGACGCCGTGGTCTTACGCGAAGTGCTTCACTACCCGGATGTGCTCTCAAAAGATAGCTCTCAAAATTCGCGGGCGGTTTTATTTCATGAAGTGGAAAAAGCGATCAAATTAGCGCTTGAGAATTTAAAAAAATCGCGTCTTCAAGAAGGAGCTTCACTCAAAAAAGACTTTTTAAGACGGCTTTCCGAAATGGACAAAGCGCTTAAAAAAATAGAGAAGGCAATCCCAATAGCGGCCAAAGCCTACCGAAAAAATTTGGAAACAAGAATGAAGGATTTCATCAAGGACGGCGAAATTCAAAAAGACCGCCTGACGCAGGACGTAGCTCAATTTTTAAAGAGCGGGGATATCTCCGAGGAAGTCACGCGCTTTCGTACGCACATTGATGCGATGAAGAAAACGCTTTCCGAAAACGGTGAGATCGGGCGTAAAATAGATTTTATCGGTCAAGAGATGACGCGCGAGGCGAACACCATGGGCGCCAAGTCTAGCGACACCGTCATTGCAGGGGCCGTGATTGAAATTAAGAGCACGATTGAAAAAGTTAGAGAGCAGTCACAAAATGTTGAGTAAACGCAAGGCGTTTACGAAGGCCGCCGGGCATTTTGGCGGATCGAAGAAACGCACTGGAAGATTGTTTGTTATCTCTGCTTCGTCCGGAACGGGGAAGACGACGCTTGCGCGCGAACTCTTAAAAGAAGATAAAAATCTCGTCGCGTCTATTTCGTATACCACGCGCGCGCCGCGCGGCAATGAACGCAATGGCGAGGACTACTTTTTCGTCGGCCGCAAAGAATTTGTGGATATTCAAAAAAAGCGCGGATTTCTGGAGTGGGCGAATGTATTTGGAAATTATTATGGCACGCCAAAAAAAGAAGTCGAAGAACACTTAAAGCGCGGTCGCGATGCGCTTCTTTTAATTGATGTTCAGGGCGCAAAAAAAGTAAAGCATATGAAGCCCGACGCTGTGTTTATTTTCTTAGCACCGCCTTCGAAGGAAGAGTTGAAACGCCGCTTAGAAAAGCGCGGCACCGAATCCCGTCAGGAAATCAATAAACGCTACACGGTGGCCACACGCGAGCTTGAAGAATTAAACGACTTAAGTTTATGTGATTACAGGATTGTAAATCGATACATTCCGCGAGCACTCGAAGTTTTGAAATCCATTATCAAGGCCGAGCGGATGGTATTTTGAAAACAATTCTCTTAGGGGTTAGCGCATCGATCGCCGCGTATAAAGCCTGCGATCTGATCACTGAACTGCGCGAAGCCGGTTTCGGCGTGCGAGTCGTGATGACCAAAGACGCGCAGCAGTTTATTACACCGCTGGCGCTGCAAAGTTTTTCAGCGACGGAAGTGGTGACCGATTTTTTTGCTTTGCCTGGACGCGTGAAGCCCGTTCACATTGAACTCGCGAAGAGTGCGGATCTTATTTTAGTGGCACCCGCTTCTGCGGACGTGATTGCAAAACTTTCCTACGGAATGGCGGACGATGTTTTAACCTGTGCCGCTCTCGCATCTAAAGCGCCGCTTCTCATCGCACCCGCTATGAACGAAAATATGTGGAGCCATCCGGCCACACAAGAAAACATTGAGCGTCTCAAAAAACGCGGCGTTAAAATTATTTCTCCCATCGAAGGCCACTTGGTCTGCATGGACCGTGGAATGGGACACTTGGCCGAAATCGAAACAATCGTTAAAGCTGTACAGGAAAGATTAAAATAAAATCAGCGGGTGGCCGAGGTGGGATGATCTCGTGCGCAACTGCACACGAGATCGCCCGCCGAAGGACAGGACCCGCTGATTTGCTATAGATATGAAAAAATTAAAATTTTTAATTGTGTATGGCCCGACGCAGGAACCGATTGACCCGGTACGGTATCTTTCAAATTATTCAACCGGAACGATGGGTCGGTGCTTGGTGGAAGCCGCGAAATCTAGAAATCATTTGGTGACAGCGGTGGAGTGTCCGAAGGATGTGCAGACCGCGCGCGAGCTTTTGGAGACGCTTAAAAAATTAATTTCACGTGCAGATATTTTAATCATGGCCGCTGCGGTGTGCGACATGCGACCTAAGACGCTCTCTTCTAAAAAAATAAAAAAAGAAAATCTAAACAAAATCGAACTCATTAAAAACCCCGATATTTTAGCCGAGCTTTCAAAGCTTAAGAAAAAAGCTCAAGTTTTTGTCGGATTTGCGTTAGAATCCTCCAACGTTTTAAAGAATAGCGTTAATAAACTAAAGAAAAAGAGTTTAGATTGGATAGTGGCGCAGGAAGTCGGAGCGAAGACGAAGCCGTTTGGAGATAGCAAGGTCTGTTATTGGATCATCAATAGCGACGCGAAGATCGAAAAAACCACAGCGCTGACTAAAGAGTCGTTGGCCAGAATATTGATTGCCAGATGCGAAGGGATTCTTTAAAATCCTAGGTCTTTGGCGCGATGGCCGAGTGGTTAGGCAGCGGTCTGCAAAACCGCGTACACCAGTTCAACTCTGGTTCGCGCCTCGAGGTTTACTCCGCTCTCGGGCGAGTGGTGGAATGGCATACACGACAGACTTAAAATCTGTTGGGCTTCGGCTCATGAGAGTTCGACTCTCTCCTCGCCCAGGGTGGTTTCAAATTTTTCGGGCAATTCGCGCCGCTTTTTGGCGCGTCCGCCGCGATCTTTGGCGGAAGCTGAAGGATATGTTTACAGTCTACGTTTTAAAGAGTCTGAAGAATGGCCGGACTTATGTCGGATGTACTTCGAAACCAATAGAACAGAGATTGGTTTGGCATAGACAAGGCCTGACATCATGGACGCGGAATAATAATCCGTTCAAGTTGGTGCACTCAGAAGAATTTTTAGAGAAGAGTTTGGCGTTAAAGCGCGAGAGATATTTTAAGACGGGACAAGGGCGCAAGACATTGGATATAATTTTGCGCTCGTCAGAAAAGTTATAGAGTTTTGGCCCCGCCAAAGATCGCAGCGGGGCCCTCGTCCGCCGAAGGCGGACTCGGGCAATTAGCTCAGTTGGTTAGAGCGTTTCCTTGACATGGAAAAGGTCAGAGGTTCGAGTCCTCTATTGCCCACCATTTTTTCTTAGTTGACCGTTATCGCTCACTTCTCTCCGCTATCTGAGCTATAATATCAAAGGAGGAGGACTCTCTATGGAAACAACCGAATTACTTCTTTCACGCCATCCGTTTTTCAAGGGTGTTCACGAATGGTACATAGAGCAGTTGGCTCGTTATGCCAGTTTTGCAGAATATAAAGATCAGGACCATCTCATCCGAGAAGGGGAAGAGGCGTCCAAGTTCTTCCTTATATTAGAAGGCAAGGTTAAGGTGGGCACGATGGTCGGAAAAAAATTTATACCCATTCAAAATTTTTCAGCGAATGACATTGTCGGTTGGTCTTGGCTGCTTAACCCCCACGTGTGGAATTTTGATGCGGTCGCCGAGGGTCCCGTTAAAGTGATCGTGCTTGACGGAAAATATCTGCGCGCGAAGTGCGAAGAAGATCCAGTTCTAGGTTATGAATTGTTGAAACGGCTGACTCAGCATGTTGTGGATCGGTTAAAAGCGCTGCGCTTGAAGGTCATCGGCGGCTGAGAAGTATGGGCGTGTTGCCGGTGCCGTTCGTCGAAAAAATTGCCAAGTCCCTTCAAGACGAAGAAGTGGATGTCTATTTACTGTCTCTTTATTCACTCAATAGCAAGGACCTTGAATTTTTCTCTCCGAAGGACCGCCAGAGAATCAAAAAAATTTTTAATGTGCTTCTCAAAGACACAAAACGCCATGCCGAGATTTTAAAACTGATCATTAATTTGGGAACCCGCTAGTGGAGCGCCGATTTTATAAAGAACTTTGGCAAATCCGCTTCCAAAAAATGTTAAAACTCGAGGAAGATAGCGTAAAGGCCTACGAAAAACTCTCGAAAGAAGCGCAAAAAATAACTGGGTCGGAAGCGGTTCGTCCGCATTTGGAGCGACTCATTGCAGATGAGAAACGCCACTCTCTTTTAGTGAACGAACTCCTCAAAATTTTAAACAAGCAGCCAGCTTAAATTATGCATCTAGGGCCCGACTCCCATTTCAGGATGGGTATGGTAGAATGGCGACCTAAAATTTAGGATTTAGAATGTCCAAAATAGCCGAACAATACACAGATCTCGATAAGCTCCGCCACTCCTGCTCGCATGTGCTAGCACAGGCGGTGAAGCGTCTTCATCCGACGGCCAAGCTTGGCTTTGGGCCTCCGGTAGAAGACGGCTTCTATTATGATATCGAATTGCCGCAGGCGCTGACCGAGGCGGACTTGCGCGCGCTCGAAGATGAAATGGCAAACATTGTCAAAGCGAATTACACCTTCGAAAAGAAAATGGTGTCCGCTGACGAGGCTCATAAAATTTTTTCCGCGAAAAACGAGACGTTTAAAGTCGAAACTGTCGAACAATTAAAGTCTCTTGGTGAAGACATGTCGATTGTGGTCGATGGGGATTTCACCGATTTGTGCAAGTACCCACACGCGCACTCGACGGGGCTCATCAAAGCGTTTAAGCTCACCTCCATTGCCGGCGCTTATTGGAAGGGGATTGAAACGAATCCCGTCATGCAGCGCATTTACGGAACGGCGTTCTTTTCGAAAAAAGAACTCGATGATTATTTCAAGATGCTCGAGGAAGCCAAAAAACGCGATCACCGCAAACTCGGCAAGGAACTCAATCTGTTTATGTTTACGCCGCTTGCGCCAGCCTCTCCGATTTTTAAACCCAAAGGGACAATTATTTACAATCTCTTGCAGGACTACATTCGAGAAATCTACCGGCGCGAAGGTTATGATGAGGTGATCACGCCGCAAGTTTTTGATGTGGAGCTTTGGAAAAAGTCGGGGCATTACGACAAATACAAAGACAATATGTATTTTACGAAGATTGAAAAAACAGAGTGTGCGGTCAAGCCCATGAATTGCCCAAGCCACACGCTGATTTATTCCTCCGAGCTGCGTTCCTATCGTGACCTTCCGATTCGAATCGCAGATTTTGGACGTCTCCACCGCTATGAGCGCTCTGGTGTGATTGCAGGCTTGACGCGTGTTCGTACATTTTCGCAGGATGACGCGCATATTTTTTGCCGCGAAGACCAGATTGGTCCGGAAATTGCGGGCGTTTGCCGGATGATCCGCGAAGTTTACGCGACATTTGGGTTTCCGCAGTGCAAAGTATTTTTATCCACCCGCCCGGAACGAAAGGTGGGGTCCGATGAAGTTTGGGACAAGGCCGAGAAGGCTTTGGAAGAAGCGGTGAAGGCCAATGGTCTCGAATTTACCGTGAATGCGGGAGATGGCGCCTTTTATGGACCCAAAATTGACTTTGTCGTGAAGGACGTGCTGATGCGGGACTGGCAACTGGGCACGATTCAGCTTGATTTCAACATGCCGGAGCGTTTTGAACTAGAATATCGCAACCCCGAAGGCGGCGTTTCACGTCCCGTGATGATTCACCGCGCGGTACTTGGGTCGCTTGAGCGCTTTTTAGGCATCCTGATCGAGCATTATGGGGGTGCTTTTCCGCTCTGGATTTCTCCGGCACAAGTTAGTATAATCCCCGTTACCCAGGCCCATGAGGCTTATGCCGAAAGTGTGCTTTTGTCTCTCAAGGCCAAAGGCTTTAGAGCCGAGATCCAGGGTCCGTCCGAAACATTGGGGGCGAGAATTCGTCTGGCGCAGACGGAGAAAATCCCTTATATGGTTGTCGTCGGAGACAGGGAAATCGAAGCCAAAAAATTAGCTGTGCGCTCCCGATCCAAAGGGGATCAGGGAGTGCTTTCGCTCTTGGAATTTGAAGAGCGCTTGACTAACGAAGTGAGAAACAAAGGAGCCGTTCATCTCTAAAAGTAAAACTCGGATCAATGAAATGATCCGGACACCGCAAGTTCGTCTGATTGATCAAGATGGAAATCAAGCCGGCGTGGTTACGATTCAACAAGCGCTGAAAATGTCCAAAGATGCGGAACTAGATCTCGTGGAAGTGGCTCCCCTGGCGGTACCTCCAGTTTGCCGAATCATTGATTTCAGCAAATTCAAGTACGACCAGGAAAAGAAAGAAAAAGAAGCGCGCAAGAAGCAAAAAGTCATTCATTTAAAGGAAGTGAAGTTTCATCCTTTTATCGATGACAATGATTACGGAGTGAAGCTCCGCGCCATCGAAAAATTTTTGAAGCAAGGCGACAAGGCTAAGGTCACGATGTTTTTCCGGGGACGGGAAATGAATTACGTGGAAACCGGACGCAAACTTTTCGCGCGTCTGTCGCAGGACGTGGCAGCACTCGGCGAAGTCGAGAAAATGCCGTATATGGAAGGCAAGATGATGACGATGATCGTCATGCCCAAGTAAAGAAAGAAAACAAAGAACAGAGGATGATATGAGCAAGGGTGGAAAATTAAAGACCAATAAATCGGTCGCCAAAAGAATCCGGAAAACGAAATCCGGGAAATTCAAAAAAATGAGAGCCGGTAAGCGCCATCTTTTGAATTTGAAAAGCGCCAAACGGAAGAGCCAGCTGCGCAAAGGCGATTTGGTTTTCAAAGGAATGGAAAAAACGATGAGGAGACTTTTGCCGTATGCCTAAAGCTAACACGGTTCCAGCCGGCCGCAGACGCCGGAAGAAATTTTTAAAACGCGCCAAAGGGTTTTTTGGCGGACGCCGCAAGCTTTACCGCTCGGCCCGCGAAACCGTTCAGCGCGCGATGGCATTTGCCACACGTGACCGCAGAGATTCGAAATCCGTGATCCGCAAATTGTGGATCACCCGTATTTCCGCGGGTGCTGTGGACAACGGCATCACCTACAGCCGTTTGATTGGTGGCTTAAAGCGCGCCAAGATCGTCATTGATCGTAAGATCCTGGCGGATTTAGCCCACACCGAGAAAAAAGTATTCACCGAGCTTGCGTCCATCGCAAAGCAGGCGTGAATTTCGTAGAAGAACTCCAAAATCTTGAAGCCCAGGCCCGGAATGAAGTCGACGCCCTTACAGATGCGAAAGCACTGGAAGAGTTAAAGAATAAATTCCTGGGCCGTAAGGGCGCTTTCGCTCTTCTCACCCCCCGCATTGCTCAAGTTCCACCCGAACAAAAAGCCGAAGCCGGCCAAGCCTTAAACCGCGTGAAGCAGGCGCTCGAAGCGCTGTTTCAGGAAAAATCAAAATCTTTTTCGACTGCAAGCCAAGGGTCTGACGCGTCATTTGATTCGACAATGCCCGGAACGTTTTACTCAGCCGGACATTTGCACCCGCTCACACAGGTGATGATGGACGTAACGACTATTTTTAAGCGGCTTGGGTTCTCGGTGGTGGATGGGCCAGAGGCCGAAACCGAATATTATAATTTTGAAGCGCTGAATATTCCGCTCGATCACCCCGCGCGCGACGGATTCGACACCTTTTATTTATCGAGCGGCAAATTACTCAGAAGTCAGACTTCACCGGTGCAAATCCGCGTGATGGAAAAAACGAAACCACCACTTGCCATTGTCGCTCCTGGAAAAGTATACCGGCCCGACGCGGTTGACGCGACGCACTCGTTCATGTTTCATCAAATTGAAGGTTTAATGGTCGACGAAGGCATTCAATTTTCTCATTTAAAAGGGGTGCTACTTTCATTTGCTAAACAATTTTTTGGGCCCGAAGCTAAGCTGCAATTTCGTCCGCATTTTTTCCCATTCACCGAGCCAAGTGCGGAGATTGACGTTTGGCATCCGACCAAAGGCTGGCTTGAAATTTTAGGAGCAGGAATGGTGCATCCGCGTGTTTTGAAAGCAGGGAAAATAGATCCAAAAAAATATTCCGGATTCGCATTTGGGATGGGTGTTGAGCGCATGGCCATGCTGAAGTACGGTGTGCAAGACATTCGGCAATTTTTCGAAAACGATATTCGATTTTTAAATCAGTTTTAGCGGAAACTAAGTGTCGCGGGTGACGGCGGTGGGCGCCCAGATCCGCGCGCAGGCTGCTGAAAGACGGCGAGCACGGGCTGTGGGCAACCGCCGGCAGGACCTGCGATGATAGGATGTTAAAGGAAAAATGAAGTTACCGATTCTCTGGTTAAAAGACTATATTCAGCTTTCCCAATCGCCTGAAAAATTGGCGGAGTCCCTTACGCTTTCCGGGAATAAGGTCGAAGCACTCGCCAAAAAAGACGGTGAAGACGTGATTGAAATTGAAGTCACGACGAATCGTCCGGATACGCTCAGCATTTTAGGATTAGCGCGTGAGGTTTCGGCGATTACGGGTAAATCCGTCACCGCGCCAAAAATTTCTAAAGAACCCACATCCGGTTTAACCGATAAAAAATCGGTCTCGATTACGATTCAAGATTCCAAGGCCTGTCCGCTTTACACCGCGCGGCTTATTCGCAATGTTTTGATTCAAACCTCACCCGTCGACATTCAAAAAAAATTATCACTCGTTGATTTACGTCCCATTAACAGTGCGGTCGACGTGACGAATTTTGTGCTCTTTGAAATGGGCCAGCCCTTACATGCATTTGATTTTGATAAAATTGTAGGCGGAAAAATCATTGTTCGTTTTGCGAAATTGGGTGAAAAATTTTTAGCGCTCGACGGCGTCGAATACACACTTGATGAAAAAACGCTCGTGATCGCCGACGCTGAAAAGCCCATCGCAATGGCCGGTGTGATCGGCGGAAAACTCACGGAAGTCACGAGCCTTACCAAGAATATTCTTTTAGAGTCGGCGCTGTTTGACCCGGCTCTCGTGCGCCGCGCGTCTAAGCGCACCAAAATTTCGACAGACTCGAGCTACCGTTTTGAAAGAGGCGTGGATCGCGAGGCCGTGTCACGCGCGAGTCGCCGCGCGATGGATCTCATTCTAAAACTAGCGGGTGGAACCGAAACGAGCGGACTGCTCGTCAAAGAATCTAAAAATAGTAACAAGCCTGCGCCCATCCAATTCTCAACCGAATGGCTCAAAAATTTCTTAGGACTTGAAGTCAAAGAAGCGCGTGCCTCCCAAATTTTAAAATCACTCGGGTTTGGGGTTCAATCGGCTAAAAAAGGCACGCTGAAAGTACTAGCTCCTTCATGGAGACGCGATTGTCAGATCCCGGAAGATTTGGCTGAGGAAATATTGCGCATTGAAGGCTTCGACAAAGTGCCTGTAAAGATAGCGCCGATGCGTCACGCCATCGAACCCTTTATTGACCGCAAAGCCGAGCAGATTTTCGAACTCAAAAAATATTTGGCGTCACTAGGCCTTTCCGAAATTGTGACTTACAGTCTTTTATCGGAGAAAATGATCAAAGAAAGTGGTGTTGAAAATTCGACGCCTCAAAAAATTAAAAATGCACTGAGCGCTGACATTGAATATTTTCGTCCTCATCTGAAGGTTGGAGCACTCAATGCCGTGGCGTTTAATCTAAATCGCAAAGCAAGCTCACTTAAATTATTTGAAGTGGGCCGCGTTATTTTTCAAGGCGCTGAAAAAATTTCACTGGGCATTACACTCTGTGGAAATTTCGAGGAAAACTGGCGCCGCCGGTATGAGGCGGGATTTTTTGAGTTAAAAGGCATCTTAAAAAATGTCGAACATCACCTCGGCGCTGCCATACCCGTCTCTCCGGAAGCCCTGAGTGCAGGTGTGCGTCTAGCGTGGGGGATTGAAAAGCCTGTTTATTATGCGGAGATTTTTCTGGATGAGATTCTGGGCGCGCCTCAAGAAGTGCGACGGCTTAAACCCATTGCCAAATACCCTTCGGTCAAGCGGGACATCGCGTTTTTAATCGATCGGAAAATTGAGGCGCTTGAGATTGAAAAGATCATTCTTGAAAATGGTGGAAGCGTTTTAAAAGGTGCTCAGCTCTTTGATGAGTACGCCGGGAAAAATATTCCCTCAGGAAAGCGGAGTCTCGCATTTTCATTGGAATACCAAAAAGAGAGCGGTACTTTTACGGATGATGAGATTCAAGCACTCCAACAAAAAGTGGGCGAGGCTTTGAAAACAAAATTTGGAGTGGAATTTCGTTGAGCCTAGACAAGTGGATTCAGATCGTGGCCCTCGTTGCGGGGATCGCTTTACCGCTTTTTAATATTCCGCTGATTATGCGGATCATTCAGCGCAAAACATCGAATGATTTCAGTTTATCTTGGGCTATCGGTGTGTGGGTGTGCATCGTTCTCATGACGCCACAGGCGATACGGTCGCAGGATTTATCTTTCAAGGTCTATGGCTATGTGAATATTATTTTCTTTACTGCGGTTGTGTTTTTTATCTTAAAATACCGATCAAGGAGCAAAAGTTCATGAAAAAATATCTCGCACTTTTTTTAGGCGGCCTCTGTTTAGTTTTATCGACGGGTGTTTTGCGAGCGGAAGAAGAAAATGTTGCAGCGCTTTCCGAGCGTGATCAAAATTTACTTCAAATCTGGAAAGACCACGCCAAGATGCTGACCCGCGAGCGAGACGAAGCGTTGAAGCAAATAGAAGCGCTAAAAGCTGCGGGTTCTGCAAATGCCGCACAAAGCCAAATGCCTTCGGCTGAGCAAACGCAGATCATGGATGATTTAAAAACTCAAATAGCCAGTCTGCAATCGGAGAACGCGCATCTGGAAGAAGCCCAACAAGCACTTCAGTCCAAATTAGATGCTATCCAAAACGCGCCCGCTCCGGTCAGTGAGCCTGTAGCGTCAAACGGGGAGTTGGAGAATCTTAAAATTGAGCTGGAAGCTTCCCAAAAATCAATTGAGGCTCTAAAAGAAAAAAATGAGGACATTCGCAGAGCTGGTGAAGCGGTCCTTCAAGACCGTGACAAAGCCTTGACGAGAATAGCAGAACTAGAGAATCAAACAAAACCAGATTCAATCTCAGAAGAGCTAAAAATCCAAATTGCGAAATTAGAGGCTGAAAAGTCGCATCTTCAAGAATCACTCAACACGGCTCAAAAAAGCATAGATTCTTTAAAGGCCAAGAACCAAGAACTGCAAAGTGGCGCCGCCGTACAGAATGTGGGTAATGAAGAAATTCAAAAACTGCGATCCGACATTGAGGTGTGGCAGAAGAAATACCAAATTTTGGAAGATAACTCGCTTTTGCAACAATCTCGCATCAAAGATCTGACAAAAAAGATCGGCACCGCAAAAAAATAGCGTTTTGACGAACGCCACGAGCGGGGACTATAATGAAAGTACCCTGCGGTGCGCGTGGATCACGGGCGACTATTTTCGGATCCAATACATATCAACTTGGGGGCTAACGTTTAAAGCCTGTGTGCGGCCTGCTCTTCGGAGTAGGATTCTAGCCTAATGGCTCTGACAGGTCCCCACCCTTATTCATAGGGTTCAGAAAAATCGCTACGGCACGGCACAGGCGGGGCTTTTTAAATGGATTTGTTCGAAGGCAAAAATCAAACCTCCTCCAAAACCCACGAACCCCTCGCGGTTCGGATGCGACCCAAGCGTTTAAGTGAATTTGCCGGCCAGGAACACATTTTAGGAGAGGGAAAGCTTCTTCGCCGCGCCATCGAGTCCGATAATTTTAGCTCCATAATTTTGTACGGCCCGCCAGGCACCGGTAAAACCACACTCGCATTTGTGATTTCCAATGAAACCAAATCTTATTTTGAGCCGCTCAACGCCGTGACAAGCAATGTTGCTGAGCTAAGAAAAGTCATTGAACAATCCAAAAAACGGTTTGAACTTAAAAAGCAAAAAACCATTCTGTTTATTGATGAGATTCACCGTTTTAATAAAGCCCAACAAGACGTGCTGATGCCCGATGTTGAAAAAGGAAACCCCGTGCTCGTTGGAGCAACGACAGAAAATCCTTTTTTCTCGATCGTGGCACCACTTCTTTCGCGGTCGCTCGTTTTTGAACTTAAACCCTTAAGCGAACAAGGAATTTTGATTTTACTAAAGCGCGCATTAACGGATGTTCCGGAGGGACTAGCAGCTTACCGCGTGAAAGCGGACGAAGAGGCGCTCTTATTTTTAGCGAAAATCTCCGAAGGGGATGCGCGGCGAGCACTCAGCGCGCTGGAACTGGCTGTTAAAACGACCAAGCCTCAAGCGGATGGGGTTCATTTGACTCGGGGTATTGTCGAAGAATCCGTTCAGAAGAAATCCGTGCTATACGACACACATGGCGACCAGCACTACGACACAATTTCAGCGTTTATCAAATCCATGCGCGCGTCGGATGCTGATTCGGCGGTTTATTATCTCGCAAAGATGATTTATGCGGGGGAAGACCCCCGGTTTATTGCGAGGCGTATGACGATTTTTGCGTCTGAGGACGTAGGAAATGCCGACCCACAGGCGCTCATGGTCGCTGTTTCTGCGTTTCAGGCGCTTGAATTTGTGGGGCTTCCGGAAGCGCGGATTATTTTGTCTCAAGCTGTGCTTTATTTGTCGAAAGCGCCCAAGTCCAAGGAAGCCTACGAACAAATCGAATCTGCGCTAAAAGATGTTGAAACCAATAGAGTTCGGACAATTCCAGAAACGCTTAAAAACCTCAAATTTAGATTCAAAACCCCGTAGTTTCCTGTTATCCTATCATCGGTATTTTATGACTCATTTAAGGCTTTTTAAAAAAGCTTTCCTAGGTGCAATGGCACTGCTTTCTCTGCTTTTTATAACAATTTCTGGTTATCCAGAAGATGGCCTGTCTTCGCTTGAAAACGATATTTTAGCCGCCAAGGCCAAGCAAGCCGCGATCAACGAAAAATTAAGCTCAGTGCAGCTGGCATTCGACCAGGAAAAATCAAAATTACTC
The DNA here is from genome assembly GCA_964606485.1 of uncultured Planctomycetia bacterium. Lineage (GTDB taxonomy): Bacteria > Omnitrophota > Gorgyraeia > 2-02-FULL-51-18 > 2-02-FULL-51-18 > CAZSGP01. The sequence goes on from CAZSGP010000004.1 coordinate 184,053, forward strand.
CAAAGCGAAGCCGACCGTTTGATGCAGGAACTCGCCACCGAAGAAAAACCAAAAGAAAATATTAAAGAAAAGATCGAAAAAGAAATAGCCATTCAGGCGCCACTGCCGCAAATTCAAAAGAAAAATCAGGATTTTTGGAAGGGGTATAAGATCAACAATCAAAAGGTCGACTTAAGCGAGAGTGAGTTGCTTTACAGAGTGGCTGTTTCGGACAATATTTTGGATTTAAAAGAGGCGGTGAAGGTTGGATTGGCAAGCCGCATGGAGCTCAAAGCATACGCTCAAAAGGTGGAAGTGGCGAAGTCGAAACTCACTGAAGCGCGGCGCGCTCTTTTTCCGACGGTTCAAGGCGTATTTGAAAATTACACCGGTCTTTCGGGGCAGGTGGGCGCTCGCACGACGGGCGCCGACGCTGGAAATTTTGACGAACATGGGCGTCTGTTTAGAGGACGAAGCTACAAGCTCAATATGAGCCAGCCTATTTTCTACGACGGGGAATTGATTTTTACGATGCGTCAGGCGGAAGCAAATTTAAAGGCTGCGAAGGCGGAGTATGAAAAAACACGCTCGGAATACATCCATCAGGTCAAAGTTGATTACTACGGCGTTGTGAAATCCGAATACAACGTGCAGTACCAACGCACACTTTACGAAAAGGTGCACGATTTGTATCAAAAAGCACGGCAAGTCCGCGAACAAAAATTAATCGCAGAGATCGACTATCTCAACGTGGAGTCTCTTTACCAACAAATTCGTTTTCAAACCGAGGCGTCTGAAAATGATTTAATGTCCGCCATTCTGACACTGTCTCAGGTGATGGGCGTAGATGACAAAACCGACATTCCCGTGGATTTAAAACTAAAACTCCTTGGGTTCCATTCCTCACTTTCAGAAGTGGTGGGGATTGCGCTCGAGCGAAACCCCGACATGCAGCTTAAAAATTTTGGATTTGAGGCGGCGATGTATGGCGTCAAAATTTATCAGTCGAAGAAAAAACCAAAAATTGATTTACGGGGCTCGATGGGGATGCTCGGCGAAACGTTTATCGACAACAAAGCGTTATTTGATGACGGAAATGCGGACTTGGATTTAGAAAAAGAATGGTTCTTAGGAGTGGAGTCGAGTATGCCGATCGGGCCGAACTCGGTCGAGGTGAGTCAGAATAAGCGCGTGTTTGGACCGACGGTGATTCAGCTCACGGGTTCCGAGGATCGCAAAACCCGTGTCGCATTTAACTTGTTGGATAAACTTTCAGAAATTACTGATGAAAAAAGCGCGCAAGCGGCACTCTTGGAAGCACAAAGTGATTTGGACAAAGCAAAAGCAGATGTGACTGCCAAAATTCGGGAAAATTATTACGCGCTTCAAAAGCAAATGGTGCAGGTGGACTCCACCTCTGCCAAAATCCGTTACCAAGAAAAACAAAATTCTATCTCCGAGTACATGCTCGGCATGCAGGAAGTTACCACGGCCAATTACATCGAAGGATTGATCAGCTCGGCGGAGGGCCGGTTTGCTTTTATCCAGGCTGTCACCGATTACAATTTAGCGATTTCCAATCTCGGACTTTCAATGGGAGATCCGGATTATTTTGAAAACGAAACCGTTCACGCCAAAGACTAGAGGGGTTTATGGACAATAAAGGTGCTTTGAATCGAAAAGCCTTAATACCAATTTTTGCAGTGTTCATCGCGCTTTTCTTTTTAATTTCGTTCATTAAAGATCATGTGAGTTTTGTCGGTGGTTTCCCCGTTTACAAAAAAAATAAACATGAAATAGCGCCCAAAGCCGCCGAAGCACTGCCGACGCCCGTAAAAATTTACAAAGTGGCGCCGGTGAGTTTCCGTGACACGCTACCAGGCCTCGGGACGATCAAAGGATTCCGTGAATTTGATTTGAAATTTCCGGTGAACGGCACGATCGAATACGTGAATTTTAAGGAAGGCGAAAAAATCACTCAAGGAGACATTATCGCAAGTCTCGATCAAAAAGAAGCGCTGTTGAAATTGGAATATTCCAAAATCGAACTTGAAAAACAGACGAAACTATTTGAACTTGGGTCGATTGTTGAAACAAAGCTCAAACAAAGCCAGCTCGAATACCAATCCGCTAAAGCGGAACTGGATAAAACAAATCTGATTGCCCCAAGCGATGGCTACGTGGGTGCGCTTGAGCTTGACCGCGGTGCATTTATCTCTCCGCAGGATAAAGTAGGGACATTTGTCGACCTGAAAGACGTTTATGTGGAATTTGGCGTCATTGAAAAAGACGTGGCCAAAGTCAAAGATGGTCAGAACGTGGAGCTTGTGGTGGATTCTTTCCCGGATCAGATTTTTAAGGGCCAGATTGATTCTATTTCGCCACTTGTTGAGGGCCGCTCACGCACGCTCAAAGTCCGCGCCAAGATTTCAAATCCCGATGAGAAAATTAAACCCGGTATGTTTGGCCGTGTGAACGTGCTGGTGTACGAAAAAGACCAGGCGCTTGTGATTCCTGCTTCGGCTTTCAAGAAAAAGGAAGATCAGTACTACGTCTTTTTGGTTCATCCGAACGAGGCAGATCCTGCCATTGAAGAATCGGCGGCACCGGTTCAAAAGGTTTCTAAGCGAAGGAAAAACTCCGAAGAAGCAGTCGCTGAAATTCCGGAAGAACCCAAAAACGCTTTTGCAACTCTTGAAATGCGAACAATCGAAATTCAGTACGCCACGCCGGACGCAGTGGAAATTAAAGAAGGATTGGAAGAAGGAGATTCGGTGGTGGTCGACATCGAACAGGATTTAAAAGATAAGGATAAAGTCGAAATCACGGAAACCCAGGAAGGAATTTTTTGAGCTTACCCTCTTTATCGATCAAACGCCCGATCACCACGATGATGGTGTACGTGGGCGTTTTTTTATTCGGTATTATTTCCCTGAACTTACTCAGTCAGGAGCTTTTTCCGCCGATTTCCTATCCTCAGCTATCAATTGTAACGCCGTACGAAAATGCCGCCCCCGAAGAAATAGAAACCCTGATCACCAAGCCCATTGAAGAAGCGGTGGGCGGGATTTCGGGCTTGCGCAAAATTACGTCAAACTCCAAAGAAGGTTTGTCGCTTGTGGTGGTGGAGTTCGGATGGAATCAAAATATGGATTTTGCGTCACTCTCCATCCGCGAAAAAATTGATCTCATCAAAGAACGCTTGCCGCGAGACGCACAAGAACCCGTGGTCGTGAAATTTAATCCGTTTGATTTGCCGGTGATGAGTCTGAGTATTGCAAGTTCTGAGCGCACGCCGGTCGAATTGCGGGAACTCGCACGGCGCTGGTTTAAAGATGAAATCGAAAAACTGCATGGCGTCGCATCGGCTAGCATTTCGGGCGGCGCGGAAGAACAAATCTTAGTCGATGTGGATCAATCCAAATTACGCGGCGCGGGCGTTTCAATTGTGCAGGTCTCGGACGCGATTGGCGCGGCAAATCTTAATTTCCCCGGCGGCACCATCAAAGAAAATTTTTATGAGTATCTCGTACGTACACTCGGAGAGTTTAAGCATGTCGACGAAATCGGACAAATTCCTCTTCGGAGCGAACAGTCTAAATCCAGTGAAGATCCGCGCTTAGCGCAACTTCGGGCCAAAGAACCCTCCAACCGTCTAGTGCTTTTGCGGGATGTCGCTCAGATTAACCGCACGGTAAAAGACCGAACGAGTTTTTCACGTTTTAATGCGGTTGAAAACGTAACGCTTGCTGTGCAGAAGCAAGCGCAGGCCAACACGATTCACGTAAGCCAGGCGATCCGTAAAAAATTAAAAGAACTCGAGACCCGGCTTCCCAAAGACATCAAAGTTGACGTGGTTTACGACCAATCCAAATTTATCAACGACGCGTTAAATGGCGTGAAGGACGCGGCGCTTCAAGGGGGACTGCTCGCATTTCTAGTGCTTGTCCTTTTCTTGCGTGATTTTAAAAATTCGGCGCTGGTCGTGACGATTACGCCGGTGACGGTGCTCGCCACTTACACGCTGATGTATTTTATGGGAATTTCGCTGAACGTGATCTCACTCGGAGGCGTGGCGCTCGGCGTCGGGATGCTCCTCGACAATGCCGTGGTCGTTATTGAAAACGTTTACCGGAAATTCCGCGAAAATCCAAAAGACGGCATGCAACAAGCGGCCATTGTCGGATCCGAAGAAGTGATGGCGCCGATGTGGGCGTCGACCCTAACCACGGTCTCGGTATTTTTGCCGATCGTTTTCGTAACGGGAATTGCAGGACAAATTTTCAAAGAGCTCGCCTGGGTCGTCGTGGTCACTCAGGTGATTTCAGCCATCATTGCGTTTACGCTTTTACCGATGTTGATTGCAAAGGTGGGTGAGAAGTCATCTCTATCGAAGCGTGATATTCACGAACAGGGTGGCGCAATCGTCGGAAAAAGCGCACTTGAAAATACACTGGAAACACTGTCGGCACCGATTCGCTGGATTGAATCCGCCTATGCAAAAATTCTTCCCGGATTTATCGAGCGGAAATGGTTTTATTTATTAATTGTTTTTGGGATGTTTGTCGTCAGTCTGTTCGTGCTTATTAACACCGACAAGGTCTTGCTTCCCAAAGTCGACCAGGGGCAGTTTATGTTGAAACTCGACATGCCGGTTGGCACACGCGTGGAGCACACGAACGCCATCACCCAAAAAGTTGAAAAATTTCTTTTAGCGTTTCCTGAAGTGCATAGCGTTTCGGCGGTGGTTGGCTCAAGCCGGGGTGACGCGACGAAAGAAGTGCTCGAGCGTCTTGGCGCGCACCAATCACAGGTGGTAGTGAGTCTCAAAGAAAAACGGGAACGGCCAACCGATGAGATTGTCCAAGAGGTGAGAAAGCATTTCGAACTCTCTCAAGGCCGTGCGGATATTTTCCCCGGCCGTTTAAGTTACGTGCTGTATGACAGCGCTTTTAAAGTGGGAGGCGATAGCGACGCGCCGCTGGTTGTGGACATTAAAGGTCCGCGACTGGACGAGCTTCAACGCTTGTCCGTGTTAACCCAGCAAAAAATTGAGGCCATTGAGGGCGTATACGGCGTCACCAACAGCATTGCCGAATCATTTCCGGAAACCAAAATTATTATCGACAAGGACCGCGCGTCTTATTATCAGCTTTCGGTGGTGACGATTGCGCAGGCAGCGAATATCGCCATCAAAGGAATCACGGCGAGCAAATTTAAAGAAGAAGGCCGGGAAATCGACATTCGTGTCCAGCTTCACGAAAGCGACCGCGACAAGTTTGAAAAATTGGGAAATTTGGTGGTTCGCTCGCCGCTTGATCTCGACGTGCCGTTGTCGGACTTTGTGAAATTCAAACGCGGCAAGGGACCGAGTGAAATTAAGCGCGTGTCACAAGAGCGAACCGTGCAGATTTATGCCAAAGTTTATGGGCGCGGCCTCGAAGAGGCGGTGGCGGAAACGCAAAAAGTGATTAACTCTTTAAAAGTTCCGGACCGTTACTCAGTGAAGATTGCCGGTGAAAGCGAAGAAGTAAAAGAATCCTTCGCGAGCCTTCAATTTGCATTCACGCTCTCAGTGATTTTGGTGTACATGATTATGGCGGCACAGTTTGAGTCGCTCTGGCAGCCGTTTCTCATCATGTTTTGTTTGCCGTTGTCGCTGATCGGAGTGGCGATTGCGCTCGCCATTTCTCACACGCCGATGAGCGTCGTTGTTATCCTTGGAATCATTTTGCTCGCGGGTATCGTGGTGAATAACGGGATTATTCTCATCGATTTTGTGAATAGTTTGCGTGCGCAAGGAATGCCTTTGAAAGACGCCGCGATTCTTGCCGGAAAAACAAGACTCCGTCCGATTCTCATGACGGCGTTTTCGTCGGCCATTGGTCTTGCGCCGCTGGCACTCGGGATCGGCGAGGGTGCCGAGCTTCAAGCTCCGATGGCTGTTGCGGTGATGGGTGGAATTTTAATGGCGACGTTTTTAACTCTAGTCGTGACACCGGCGCTTTATATCGGAACCGAAGAGATCGCAGCAAAATTTAGGAAAAAGTGAATCTTCCCGAAATTTCGATAAGAAAACCCGTCACGGTTCTTATGGTGACGCTGATCGTTATTCTCTTTGGGCTTGTGAGTTTAAGCAAGCTCCCCGTCGAGCTTTACCCCAACACGTCTTTCGGTGAAATCAGCATTATTATCCAAGCCCGTGGCGGCATTCCTCCGACTGAAGTCGAAAGTTTAATTTCCAAGCCCGTCGAGGAAGCGGTTTCCACGGTGAGTAATTTGGAACAGCTCATGTCGATTTCTAAAGAAGGTGAATCGACCGTCGTCCTCAGTTTTAAATCTGGAACCGACATGGATTTTGCCGCACTCGAAGTGCGCGAAAAATTCGCCAAAATTAAAAATAAACTTCCCAAAGAAATTGAAAAGCCGGTGATCGCGCAATTTCAACAGGGTGACGTGCCGGTTTACATTTTAGCGATGACAAGTGAAAAGCGCACCACTGAAGACTTGCGCAAAATCGTGGACGACTCGTTCAAAGAAGTTTTAAAACGTGTTCCAGGCGTGGCAAACGTAGAAGTTGCCGGTGGACGTGAGCGAAAAATTTTAGTCGACGTGGATCAGACGAAGCTTGCGTCATACGGCATTCCAATTGATCAAGTGACAGGCGTTTTGGGGTCAAACAATTTAAATCTGCTGTCAGGTGAGGTGGAACAGAAAGAAGACCGGTACTTGATCCGCGTGATGGGCGAATTTGAATCGGTGGATCAAATTAAAAATATGGGAATCCAACGCGATGCGTCGGGTTCGATTATCCGCGTGAAGGACGTAGCCGCGGTGAAAGACTCGTATCTGGAACCGCAGGAGTACTCACGGCTCAACACGAAGCCGGTCGTGACGATTTACGTGCAAAAAGAAAGCACGAAAAATACGATCACCGTGACGCACGATCTGACGCGGGCGATTGACGAATATAAAGTGAAGCTACCGGCGGATATTCAACTTGTGGTCACGTCGAACCAGTCCGAGTCCATCGTGAAGGCCATTGATAATTTAAAAGAGACTCTTCTTCAGGGCGTGGCGCTTATTATCCTCACGTTCTTTTTATTTTTATTTCGCTTAAAGCCCGCGCAATACGTAGGGATCGGGCTACTCATCATATTCGCAATTTTTGCAAAGGGGATTTTGCTCGACGTTTTATTTTTTGGGCTACTCGCGTCCCTGCTACTCGTGAAGCGCTTTCGCTCCATCATTATCGTGACCTTGCCGATTCCGGTGTCGGTCATCGCAACGTTTATTTTCATGCGCTTTCAAGGACTCACCGTAAACGTCATGACGCTGTTTGGACTGGTGCTCGGCATGGTGATCTTGGTCGATAATTCCATTGTGGTATTTGAAAATATTTTGAAGAAGCGGGAAGACGGAAACGAAATTGTGTTGAGCGCTGTAAAAGGCAGTAACGAAATGTTTATGGTGATTCTCGCGTCAACGGTGGTGATTGTCATTGTGTTTATTCCTCTCATGTTCATGGGACAGGAATTGCAAAAATTGTATTCCGGCATGGCCGCGACCATTGTGATTTCGCTCTTGGCGTCATCGGTTTGTGCGCTGTCGCTTGTCCCGATGATGTGTTCAAAACCCGCTTTTTCGAAGTACTTGCTTGAAGAAGAAAGAAAAGATCCTTCGGCCCATCAAAAAGATGATGAACCTCAGGATGGCAAATGGTCCGTCATTCTGAGCGCAGCGAAGAATCTTTTCTCAAAAATAAGACTGCTCTCGAAGGCTAAATGGGTTGAGCGTCTACGAGCTTCTCGAGCGTATGTGGTTATAACTGGGCTTACGCCTGAGCGCTTTGTGCACTACGAGCGGCGCTTTCTTTTTAAGACCATCCGCTTTCGAAAAATGGCAATTTGGGTGTGTGCCGGGATTGTGCTGCTGCCGATTTTTTTTCTGTCTCGCATGGGTCAGGAATACTTAGGAAGCACCGAGCAGAATAAATTCACTGCGTTTGTCGAGCTTCCCACCGGTGCCAAGCTTGACGCTTCCGACAAAGTGGTCAAAAAAGTGGAAGCCGTTATTAAAAAAGTCCCGGAGGTAAAAACCGTCACGTCGCGCATTGAGCCGTGGTCATCCAAAGTGTATGTCGAGCTTGTTGAAGCCAGAAAACGTCGCCGGTCTGCCAATGACATTATCGAATCGCTTCGCAAAGAAACCGACAAACTTCACCCCGCCTTTATTTACTTTCAACAAGAAGAGCAGGTTGGAACCAAAGAAGTCATCCTCGAAATTTTTGGGTTTGATTATGAAAAATTAAGAGAGCTCGCCATCGCCATCGCGAACCGCCTTCAGTCAGTGAAGGGGTTGTCCGACACGAAAATTCGCATGCGCGAAGGTCGTCCCGAAATGCAGCTACTCATTCAAAAGAAAAAAGCGGGTTTAAGCGAGCTGACCGTCAGCGAAGTGGCCAATCAAGTGCACGGGCAAATGCGAGGTTTACGCGCGACTGTGTTTCACACCGAGGGAAAAGAAGTTGAAACCATTTCAAGACTCGACGAAAAATACCGCAAAACATTTAAGGACTTGCACCGACTCATTATTACTTCTAAAGAGGGTGATTTTGTTTTGCTGGATCAAGTCAGTGATTTTAAATTTGGTCTAGGACCCAGCGAAATATGGCGTAAAGATAAAAATCGCGTGATTCAAGTGAGTGCCAATATTGGAAAAGTAGCGCTGAGTAAAGTTGTCCAAGATATCACGAAGAGTTTAAAATCAGTCCCATTCCCAGAAAATTATTTTTGGCGTGTCGCAGGAGATTACCCGACGCTTATTCGCACAAGCCGGCAAATGCGGCTCATGATTGCCTTTGTGCTCATTCTTGTTTTCTTGGTGCTCGCCTCGCTTTTTGAATCACTGTATCAACCCTTTCTTATTATGATTGCCGTTCCACTTGCTTTGTGTGGCGCTACCGCGGCGCTGTACTTTGGTCCAAAGTCGATAGGCGTGGGGGCCTTGTTTGGAATGATGATGCTCGTGGGGATTGTGGTCAACCACTCCATCATGCTGATTGACCGCATTAATTTTTATGTTAATGAGAAAAAATACTCAGCTATAAAAGCGGCCGTACTCGCCAACAAGGACCGATTGAGACCCATCTTAATGACGCTTTTTTGCTCGGTTTTAGGGCTCATTCCTATGGCCATTGATAAGTCAGAAGGCGCTAACCTATGGTCACCACTGGCCTTAACAGTGATTGGAGGGGTAGTTAGTTCAACTTTGCTTACACTGATGGTGACACCCGCATTTTATGTGCTGTTTCAGGACATGATTCACACTAAATGGTCGATAAAGGGTGCCATAAGAAAAATTGTTAGTGCACAAAAAACTAAGAATAATGTTAGCTTATAAAATATTTAGTTATGAGATTTGAAACTTGATCATTTGCATGCCATACTTTAATCAGGAATCCGAATGAAAGAGGCGTTATTTTTCTATAATTAAGGAAAATAAAAAAGGATTTAATAACTTACTTAAGATGTGCTAAAATAACACTTAAATTTCACGGAGACTTTATAAGAGATTCATCTCTAAAATGCAAAATGAGTCCATGAAATTAAAACCGTACAAAAGCCGCTGGTCGTGGCAGTTCAAATCAGTATCCGTACTGATCATCGGCACTTTTTTACTCCATGACTTAGCCTGGGGCGTGGATTCTGATTATTTAAGAAAAAATAAAGAACGCGATTCCGGCAATCTCTTCCTTCCTTCCTATCTTCAGAAAGCCAATAACGATCAACTTGAACGCATGAAAGCGCGCGAAGATTTGAACTTACTCTTCCAGTCCCTGCGCAGTGACGAATTCACCAAACAGCTTCGCTCGAAATCGCCCAAGTTTGAATCTCACGGCGAGGAAGATCGCAAGCCCGCGGCAGGCGGCAGCGGTAAGGGCGGCGGCGCATTCAATTATATGGTCACCTTCAATGAAGGCCGTCAGCCGGCCGAGCTTCAAGTTTTTGACCGCGCGAGTGACGGCTCTATCAATGCGACTTATGTTTATCAGATTAATGGAAAAGACATCTCAAGTTTAACGCGTGATGCGGTGACTCAAACCACCAAAGATGGCGCGACCATTCGCGGTGGAAGCAAGAAAATTGATCCGAAAGGCGCGGCAAGCCAATTGGAACTTGCAACCGTCATTCACTACGCTCAAGGAAAAAATTCGAAGGGCGAACGCTTTGTCGATTATGTGGAAAGCGCATTTGAAAATGGGAAATCCACGATGGTGCAAATGCATGAGCGTAGTAGCTCCGGGTTTTTAACCGGCGTTCAAACGTTTGATGTGAAAGATTCCGGGCTCGACACCGCGACAAATGCGTTTAAGACTCAGCTCTCCACCAATAACCTGATTCGCAGCGAAGTTTATGACGGCTCGGAAAAAGAACATTTACTGTATGCGTTTAGCGATTATGCGCTAGATGCGAACAACGTTGTGCGTCCCAATTCGTTTGAAGTGGCAAATTACGACGCGGCAGGAGTGCTTGAGTCCAAAAAAAGTTATGACATCAGTAGCTACGATCCCTCCAGTGCCGCGTGGACACAAATTCAAGCGGACTTGAGAGCGGGCGGTGTGGGCTATGAAAAAGATCTGCGTTCGGAGACCACGTTTACGGGTGCCGAAGATAACCGCGTTGAAGATCAAGTCTTTACTTATAAGGATGGCGAGATAATCGAGCGGCAGGATTTTGAATACCGTAGTTTCAAAGATGCCAATACGGGCAAGACTCGCCTGGCGCTGGTCTCTAGCTTTTCGTTTGATGTCGATGACGCGACGCTTTCCGTAGGCGACCGCCGCAAGAAATCGTCCGGCCAAATTTTAGATCCCAATGGAGACCCAATCCCTGCCAATTTCACCGGCACGTTAAAAACGCAGAATGTTTTTGAGAACGGACAAGTGTCGCAGGTGTTTAGTTTTGGAATCGATGACAGCGGAAAATATTTTGTCGAAAGCCGCACGGATCATATCGTGGATTCGCTGGGCGCAAGAAAATCCTACATCTTTGATACGACTGGTTTATCGACGCGTGATGCTCGCCAAAAAATGAGCGGCGATCTTGTGATGGACGCTGCGGGAAATGTGATCAAAGGAATCTTTACCGGCGAATTGGTGAACGAAACGGTTTTAGAAATCTCTCGTGGTCAAGAGCGGGCCGCACTGCAATTGCTTTATGAGAAAGACGCGGCCGGCCGCTACAGCCAAACTGAGCGACTCGATTTTAGTTACAGTCCGAGCGGCAAACTACTCGATACGGTTTCATACGACATCTCAGACTTATCCTTGGCTGACGGACGCCTTCGCGGAACGGGCGAGCAGGTGTCGCGTTCATTTTTTTCAGGGGTTGATCAGCAAATTCAGCGCATCGATTCGACGGGAGATATTGCGGTGGCGGACTTAGGGTCTAACACGCCGGTCGATCCGCGGGACATGGCAAGCGACCCCGGCGCGGTGGTGGTGTACGAAACCGGACATACGGGTGATCGGAATTTCATTAAATCCATTTCTTTTACAGGCGGAATCAATTATCAATTTGAATACGACGCGGCTCACAACTTAGCCAGTGTTTATTTTTCTAGAAGCGGCGTTGCGTCAAACGCCAACCACTTGGTGCGTTATGCGTACAGTGCCCTAAGCGGACAGTCGGTTTTAGATTTGGTGGCGACGACGAATCATTTAACCGTGCGCTACGCCTACCAAAATGGCCGCGTGATTTCGACCTCACAATTTGAAGACGCCAACGCCGACGGTATTTTAGACCCGACCGAAAGTGTGCGAAACGTCACCTACTACGATCTGAACGACTCGAGCGGCCGCAAAGTGTTGTTGTCGCGGCAGTATGTGGGCGGAACCACTTTTGCGCAAGTGCAAGGGGATCTACTGGCCACGATAACGGATGCGACGAAGGTGAAGACGGAGAGTGTGTTTACGTATCAGGCGGCAGAGCCGGACCGCATCAATTTTATTACAACCTTTATGGGAGTAGCGTCGAGCGGATTTGAGTTGTCTCGCAGTTTTAATTCAAATGACACTCAAAATCATGTGATGTACACCGAGCAATATGCGGGAGGGGACCCTAACCAAGTTCGGATGACGAGCTTCAACAATTATTCAGGCGGACGGGTGGAGTCGACGGTACAGATTCAGGGGAAAGTGGATTTTAGTAATGCGGTTGTCTCGGCGGCTCTTCAAGGAGACCGCGTCATTAATGAGCAGGAAATCTTGGGAATTGCTGGGGCAGTTTCCTTTACGCAAAACTCTGGGATCAAGGGTTCTGAAAAAACAGATTTTGTTAGAAACATTTCCGCGGGGCATTACACGACGCGCCAAACGTACCGCTACGATGTAGATTTGGACAGCGGACTTGATGAAATTACGACGCTCCGGGAAGACGGTTCGGTCGCGCTTAAAAATTTCTTTGTGGGATTTAGCGGAGAAGAAACGGCGGACTATTCTTATGCATACGCCAATGACGGCGTGACGGTTCGCAGTGTATCGGTTAATTTTTATGGGGGCAATCTTCGCGCGCAGAACGCGGCGTCAAAAGATGCCATGGTTCGCTCTGAGAGTTACGAGGTTTCGGAACTTTCTTTGATTTCAACAGCCGTTCGCCGAAGTGCAACCGTTTTTGCAGGAGCTCGCGGCGAGGAAGTGGCTGATTATTCCACGAGCTTCGCGCAAGACGGCACCACCGTTCGCAATATCAGCGTCAACTTTTACCAGGGCAATCTACGCGCTGCTAACGCTTCAACGAGTGACGCGCTGTCCCGTTCGGATTCTCATGACGCGAGTGACATTTCGCAAGTGACAACGGCCAATCGCAGAGCGTCCACTTTTTTTGCCGGGGAACGTGGAGAGGAAATTCCCGACTATACTTATGGTTATGCGCCGGACGGCACCACGGTCCGAAATGTTTCCGTTAATTTTTACGATGGAAATGTGAGAGCGCAAAACGCCACGACACGCCAAGCACTGGTCCGCTCCGACAGTCACCAAACTACGGATATTAGTCAGATAACGGCGACGAACCGTAAAAGTTCCACTTTCTTTGTGGGAGACAAGTCCGAAGAGATCGCAGATTACTCCACAAGTTTTGCCGCAGACGGTGTCACAGTACGAAATATTTCGGTGAATTATTACGAGGGAAATGTCCGTGCAGCGAATGCTTCCACCGATGATGCCATGGTCCGCTCCGACAGCCATGAAACAACGGATATCGCGCAAGTATCCATCGCCAATCGCCGCAACTCTACCTTCTTTGTAGGCAAAAAGGGTGACGAGATTGCAGACTATTCCTACGGCTATGCGAATGACGGAAACGCTGTGCGCAATGTGTCAGTCAATTTTTATACCGGAAATGTTCGTGCGACAAATGCAACGCCTAATGATGCCATGGTTCGCTCGGAAAGTTACCGGACTACCGACATTGCGCAAATCGCCACAGGAAATAGAAGTGCGGCCACTTTCTTTGTGGGCGAAAAGGGAAATGAAATCGCCGACTATTCGTACTCGTACGCTATCGATGGCAGCACGGTTCGAAATGTCAGCGTAAATTTTTATGCTGGCGGCGTTCGGGCATCGAGCGCTTCTGTAGATGACGCCCTGCTTCGTTCCGATAGCCATGACACTGCAGACATTGCGGCGATCACGACGGCGAATCGTAGAAGTTCTACTTTCTTTGCCGGCAATCGTGGGGACGAGATTTCGGACTACTCTGCATCTTACGCTTCGGACGGGACTACCGTTCGAAATATCTCAGTGAATTTTTACGAGGGTGATCGTCGCGCCATTAACGCTTCAGCCGAGGACGCTCTTATTCGTTCCGATGTGCACATGGCTAACACTATTGGTCAGGTTTCACAAACTAATCGTCGCAGTTCCACTTTTTTTGCGGGAACCCGTGGAAGCGAAATCGCTGACTACTCTTATTCGTATGCTCCAGATGGTATAGCTATAAATAGCGTCTCGATCAATTTTTATCAAGGAGATCTTCGAGCGCAAGATGCATCTGTAAATGACGCGCTAGTTCGTTCGGATGCGCACGAGACTTCCGATATTGTTCAAGCGCGTCCTGCCAATCGTAAGAGTTCTACTTTCTTTGCTGGAGCGCGAGGGGAAGAGATCGCCGATTACTCTTATAGCTATGCTCCGGATGGAGTCACTATTCGAAATGTGTCGGTAAATTTTTACGAAGGCAATCTCAGAGCTAGTGACGCTTCTACAAATGACGCATTGGTGCAGTCGGATAGCCATGAAACCACGGACATTCTTCAAGTGGGCACCGCAAACCGCCGCAGTTCCACTTTTTTTGCGGGTGCGCAAGGGGAAGAGATCGCCGATTACTCATACGGGTATGGTGCTAACGGTACCGCGGTTCGAAATGTTTCCATTAATTTTTACGAAGGTGACCGCCGCGCAATTGATGCTTCTTCAGAAGATAAGCTTGTTCGCTCGGATAGTCATCAAACAAGCACATTGGCTCAATCAACTCAAGCCAACCGCCGCAGTTCCACCTTTTTTGCGGGTGCCCGGGGCCAAGAGATCGCCGATTATTCTACTTCTTATGCCAATGATGGCACTACGGTTCGGAATGTTTCGATTAATTTTTATGAAGGCGAGCTTCGTGCGAGTGTTGCCGCATCTTCCAGCGCTCTGATTCGCTCCGACAGTTACGAAACGACGGCGGTAGGTGTGGCCTCTCTGTTTGTCCAGGATCGCCGTAGTTCCACGTTTTTTGTTGGGACTCGTGGTGAAGAAATTGCTGATTACTCCATGAGTTACGCTCCGGACGGAACCACGGTTCGCAATGTGTCGGTAAATTTTTACGAAGGCGATGTGCGAGCGGCTAATGCTTCGGTGAATGACGCGCTGGTTCGCTCCGACAGTCATCAGGCGGCGGGGATTGGCCAAATCACGCAAGGAAATCGTAAGAGTTCTACTTTCTTCGACGGCGACCGCGGTGAAGAGATCGCAGACTATTCTTACAGCTACGCCACCGATGGAACCACTGTGAGAAACGTCTCGGTGAATTTTTATCAAGGGGATGTGAGGGCAGATGCCGCCTCTGTTAATGATGCGCTTGTGCGTTCCGACTCGCATCAAACGACGACTATTGCGCAAGTGTCGGGTACAAATCGCCGCGGATCGACTTTCTTTATTGGGGATAGAGGCAGTGAAATCGCCGATTACTCTTATGGATACGCCGCTAACGGCACTACGGTTCGGAATGTTTCCGTTAATTTTTATGAGGGTGATCGTCGCGCTATTGACGCCTCGCCGGATCATGCGCTCGTTCAATCCGATTCCCATGAAGCCTCCGACATTCTTCAGATTGCAACGGCCAATCGCCGCAGTTCGACTTTCTTTGCCGGCGACCAGGGAAGTGAAATCGCCGATTATTCTTATAGCTACGCGAGCAATGGTTCTACAGTTCGCAATGTCTCAGTCAATTTTTACGAAGGCAATCAGCGCGCCACCAATGCCGATGTGGAGGATGCGCTCATTCGCTCTGACAGCCACCAAGCTTCTGTGATTGGCCAAGTGACTCAAGCTAACCGCAAGAGTTCAACTTTCTTCGCCGGCGTTCGCGGCGAAGAAATCGCCGACTATTCTTATAGTTATGCAAATGATGGAAATACTGTTCGCAATGTGTCTGTCAATTTTTACGAAGGCGACGTGAGAGCAGCCAACGCATTGATTAGCAATGCGCTCGCTCGGTCGGATTCTCATCAAGTAAGCAACATCGCTCAAATTTCAACGCTCAACCGGAAGAGCTCTACCTTCTTTTCAGGTACACGCGGCGAAGAAATCGCCGACTATTCCTATAGCTATGCACCCGACGGCACTACCGTTCGCAATGTGTCAGTGAATATTTACCAGGGCGATGTTCGTGCCACCAACGCTTCGGTGAACGACGCGCTTCTTCGCTCCGACAGCCACCAGGCGACAGACATTGCACAGATTACAGATGCCAATCGCAAGACCTCAACATTCTTTACCGGAACCCGCGGCGAAGAAATAGCCAACTACTCCTACGCTTATGGAAATGACGGCACCACCATCCGCACGGTATCGGTTAATTTTTACAATGGCAATCTTCGTGCTACCGATGCTTCCCCGGACGATGCCCTCGTCCGCTCCGACAGCCACCAAGCCACTGGCATTGGTCAGATTACTCAAGCAAACCGCAAGAGCTCGACTTTCTTTGCGGGTGACCGTGGCGATGAGATCGCAGATTATTCTTATTCGTATGCTACAGATGGAATCACTGTCCGTAACGTCTCGGTGAATATTTATCAGGGCAATATTCGTGCAACGAATGCCTCAGCCGACGACGCACTGATTCGCTCAGACAGTCACGACGCTACCGATATGAGTGGAGCGACTCAAGCGAACCGCAGAAGCAGTACATTTTTTGCTGGTCTTCGCGGCGACGAGATTGCGGATTATTCCTACAGTTATGCTACGGATGGAACGACGGTGAACAGCGTCTCTATCAATTTTTATCAAGGTGGAGTAAGGGCCGCGGCAGCTTCGGTCAATGACGCTCTGATCCGCTCCGACAGCCATCAAGCCACCGCGATTGGCCAAGTTACTCAGGGCAATCGCCGCAGCTCCACTTTCTTTACCGGAACGCGTGGAGATGAGATCGCCGATTATTCTTATAGTTATGCTACTGACGGCATCACCGTTCGCAACGTCTCGATTAATTTTTATGAAGGCGATGTTCGGGCTATCAACGCTTCGGTGAACGACGCCCTCATCCGCTCCGACAGCCATGAAGCCACCGCCATTGGTCAAATCACCCAAGCTAACCGCCGCAGCTCCACCTTTTTTGTAGGTGTGCGCGGCGACGAGATTGCGGATTATTCCAAATCCTATGGCAATGACGGCGTCACGGTTCGCGGAGTGTCAGTTAATTTTTACAGCGGAAATCAAAGAGCAGCAAAGGCGGCTTCCAATGACGCTCTCGTTCGCACGGACAGCCATCAAGTAACCGACATTTTACAAGTCGATCTATTAAACCGAAAAAACTCCACCTTCTTTGCCGGCATCCGCGGCGAAGAGATTGCGGACTATTCCACGAGTTACGCTCCTAACGGCGTCACGATCCGTAATATCTCCATCAATTTTTACGAAGGCGATGTGCGAGCGGCCGATGCCTCGGTCAACAACGCGCTCATCCGTTCCGACTCACACTTGGCAGATGCGATTGGTCAAGTCAATCAAGCTAATCGCCGCAGTTCTACATTTTTTAAAGGGGTGCGCGGCGAAGAGATTGCCGATATTTCTACTAATTACGCACCCGACGGCATCACCGTTCGCAATGTGTCGATTAATATTTACGAAGGAGAACTTCGCGCTGAAAATGCATCCGTCAGTGACGCCTTAATTCGTTCGGATAGTTATGAAACGACGGCAGCAGGTGTGGTTTCTCTGTTTGTCACGGATCGCCGCAGTTCAACTTTCTTTACCGGAACCCGCGGCGAAGAGATTGCGAACTATTCTTATAGTTACGCCACCGACGGCGTCACGGTCCGTAACGTTTCGATTAATTTTTATCAAGGGGATGTGAGAGCGGTCGATGCCACGGTCAACGACGCGCTTGTCCGTTCCGACAGCCACGAAACAACGGCCATTGGTGCGGTTACCGCTCAAAATAGAAGAAGCTCCACTTTCTTTGCGGGTGTGCGCGGTGAGGAAATTGCGGACTATTCTTATGGCTATGCTTCCGACGGCACGACCGTTCGCAATGTGTCGATTAATTTTTATCAAGGTTCTCTAAGAGCGGCGGTTGCCTCTGTCAATGATGCTCTGATTTATTCGGACAGCCACCAAGCGGATGGAATTTCAGCAGCGAACACTCAAAATCGAAAGAACACCACCTTTTTTGCCGGCCCTCGCGGCGAAGAAATCGCCGACTATTCCACGAGCTACGCCACGGATGGTACGACGGTTAAAAATATTTCCGTTAATTTCTATCAGGGCAATGTTCGCGCTTTGAATGCGGCTCCTAAAGATTCGCTCATTCGTTCGGACTCTCATGAGGCGGGGAGTCTTGGCGCGGTAAATATTCAAAACCGCACAAGCTCCACTTTTTTCGCCGGCATTCGCGGCGAAGAGATTGCCGATTATTCCACGAGCTACGCTCCGGACGGCACTACGATTCGCACGGTCTCCGTCAACATTTATCGAGGTGATCTGCGTGCCAAGGATGCCTCTGTGAGCGACGCGCTGATTCGTTCAGACAGTCATCAGACTACGGATATTCTTCAAATTTCAAATAGCAATCGCAAGAGTTCGACCTTTTTCGCCGGCTCTCGTGGCGAAGAAATCGCGGATTATTCCTACAGTTACGCTGCGAATGGCACCACGGTTCGCAATGTTTCAATCAACTTTTATCAAGGCGATCTGAGAGCGGCGGCGGCTTCGGTGAATGATGCGCTGATCCGCTCGGATAGCCATGAAACGTCGGCTATAGGCGCGGCTACTACTCAAAATAGAAGAAGCTCCACCTTTTTTGCCGGTGTCCGTGGAGAGGAAATTGCCGATTACTCCTATTCTTATGCCACCGACGGAATTACTATTCGCAACGTCTCGGTGAATATTTACGAGGGAGACTTGCGCGCGGAGGATGCTTCCACCACCACCACGCTTGTTCGCTCCGATAGCCATCAAACAGACGATATTCTAAAGGTTGCGACAACAAACCGCCGCAGCTCAACTTTTTTTGCGGGAGACCGGGGAAATGAAATTGCGGATTATTCCACTAGCTATGCTGCCAATGGAACGACGGTCCGCAATGTCTCCATTAATTTTTATCAAGGCGACCGGAGAGCCAATCTTGCTTCGTTAGACGACGCTTTGGTCCGCTCCGATTCGCACGAAGTTTCGGATATTGCTCAGATTGCGGTTACGAATCGTAAAAGTTCCACTTTCTTTGCGGGTCTTCGCGGCGAAGAAATCGCCGATTATTCCTACAGTTATGCTAAAGATGGAGCCACGGTTAAAAATGTCTCCGTCAATTTTTACCAAGGGGATGTTCGCGCATCCAACGCTTCGGTCAACGACGTTCTTCTTCGCTCCGATAGTCACGAAGCAGGCTCTATCCAAGCTGTTGGAGTCCAAAACCGCAAAAGTTCCACATTCTTTACCGGAAACAGGGGAGACGAAATTGCAAACTACTCTACAAGTTTTGCCGCCGACGGCGTCACCGTTCGAAATATCTCCGTTAATTTTTATCAAGGCAATGTTCGATCCGCTCAAGCCACTTCGAACGATGCGCTGATCCGCTCCGATTCGCACGAAGTTTCGGATATTGCTCAAATTACCCCAGCTAATCGCAAGAGCGCTACGTTTTTTGCAGGCAAGCGTGGTGAAGAGATTGCGGACTACTCTTATAGTTATGCTCCGGACGGAACGACGGTTCGCAATGTCTCAGTGAATATTTATCAAGGCGATCTCCGCGCCAAAGACGCTTCGGTGAACGACGCCCTCATCCGCTCCGACAGCCATCAAGTCACTGACATTGGCCAAATCGCTCAAGCTAACCGTCGTAATTCCACGTTCTTTTTCGGTTCCCGCGGCGAAGAAATCGCCGACTACTCTTACGCTTATGGAAACGACGGAGTTATTGTTCGAAATGTAAGCGTAAATATCTATCAGGGGAATGTTCGCGCAATGAACGCATCTTCCAGTGACGCGCTCCTTCGCTCTGACTCTCACGAAGCTGGCGAAATTCTTCAAGTGAGTGACGCGAATCGTAAAAGTTCAACGTTCTTTACCGGCTCTCGCGGCGAAGAAATCGCCGACTATTCCTATGGATACGCCAAGGACGGCTTGACGGTCAAAAATGTTTCCGTGAACTTCTACCAAGGCGACAAGCGCGCCATTGATGCTTCCGTAAACGACGCGCTTCTTCGCTCCGACAGCCACCAAGCGAAGAGCTTAGGCGAAGCGATTCAAGCTAACCGCAAAAGCTCCACCTTCTTTGTGGGCGCTCGCGGCGAAGAAATCGCCGACACGAGTGTCAGTTACGCCAAAGACGGTGTTACAAGCCGCAGCATATCCATTAATTACTATCAAGGTGATATTCGTGCTGTGAATGCTTCGGTTAATGATGCTCTCGTACGTTCAGATAATTTTGAAGCATCCGGAACAGGGGCTATTTCACTACTTCTACAGAATCGCCGCAGTTCTACTTTCTTTACCGGCACCCGCGGTGAAGAAATCGCCGACTATTCCTATAGCTATGCACCCGACGGCACTACCGTTCGCAATGTGTCAGTGAATATTTACCAGGGCGATGTTCGTGCCACCAACGCTTCGGTGAACGACGCGCTTCTTCGCTCCGACAGCCACCAGGCCACTGCCATTGGTCAAGTCACTCAAGCCAATCGCCGCAATTCCACCTTCTTCGTAGGAGGTCGCGGCGCAGAAATTTCGGATTATAGTGCTAGTTACGGAAGTGACGGGGTTACGATTCGTTCGATTGCACTCAATTTCTATGAAGGAAACCATCGCGCTATGGATGCGACATCGGATGATGCACTGGTTCGCTCGGACAACCACGAAGCAACCGCTATCGGACTCGTGTCACAAGCCAATCGTCGCGGTAGCACCTATTTTGCCGGCGTCCGTGGCGAAGAAATCGCCGATTTTTCTTATGGTTACGGGTCGGATGGTAACACGGTCAAAAATGTCTCGGTTAATTTTTACCAGGGCTCTTTGAGGGCGGCAGACGCTTCAGCGAATGATGCCCTAATTTACTCGGATTCTCACGAAGCAGCCGATATTTCTAGAGTTGGCACTTCGAATCGCAAAAGCTCCACTTTTTTTGCAGGGCCTCGCGGGGATGAAATCGCTGATTATTCGTATTCATATGATAAAGACGGCACCACGGTAAAAAATGTTTCGATCAATTTTTATCAAGGCGATCTTCGAGCCCAAGACGCTTCGTCTAACGACGCGCTGATTCGTTCAGACAGTCACGAGACTACTAGCGTTACTTCGGTCAACATGTCGAATCGCAAAAGCTCCACGTATTTCGCCGGTTCCCGCAGTCAGGAAATCGCTGACTATTCCTATAGCTATGCCACTGACGGCACCACGGTAAAAAATGTTTCCATCAACTTCTACCAAGGCGACAAGCGCGCCATTGATGCTTCCGTAAACGACGCGCTCCTTCGCTCCGACAGCCATCAAACAACGGATTATACTTTGGCGGCGTTTTCCAACCGCCGTAGCTCCACTTTTTTTGCCGGAGACCGTGGAAATGAAATTGCAGATTATTCTTATAGCTACGCTGGCAATGGCACCACCGTTCGCAATGTCTCTATCAACTTCTACCTTGGAGGTTTGCGCGCGGTCGATGCCTCTTTTGACGAAGCCCTCATCCGCTCCGACAGCCACCAAGCGACGGATATTACCCAAATAACCCAAGCCACCCGCCGGAGTTCTACTTTCTTTAGGGGAAATCACGGCGACGAGATCGCCGATTATTCTTATGCGTACGGCAATGATGGCACTACGGTTCGCAATGTGAGCGTCAATTATTACACCGGAAATCTTCGCGCCGCAAACGCTTCAGCGAACGATGCTTTGCTTCGTTCGGATTCGCATCAGGTCACTGACATTGCGCAGGTGGATGTGACTAATCGAAAATCCTCAACCTTTTTTGTGGGAGCAAAGGGCGACGAGATCGCCGATTACTCCGTAAGTTTTGCTAAGGATGGGACCACCGCTAAAAATGTTTCTCTTAATTTTTATGAAGGAAATGTTCGCGCTTCGAATGCTTCGGTGAATGACGCGCTCATTCGCTCTGATAGCTACGAAACGACAGCGACGGGAGTGGCATCACTTCTCATTACGAGCCGGCGCAGTTCAACCTTTTTTACCGGCACCCGTGGAGACGAAGTCGCGGATTATTCTTATTCGTATAACAATGACGGCGTGACGGTTCGAAATGTAAGCGTAAATTTCTATACGGGCAATGCTCGTGCGTCTAACGCGGCCGCGAGCGACGCACTGCTTCGCTCGGATAGCCATCAAACTACCGATATTTCACAAATTGCGACGACCAATCGAAAAAATTCGACATTTTTTGCAGGTCCACGCGGGGAGGAAATCGCGGATTATTCTTACTCCTATGCTACAGACGGAAGCACGGTTAAAAATGTCTCAGTCAATTTTTACCAAGGTGATATTCGCGCCTCAAACGCTTCGGTGAACGACGCACTCGTCCGCTCCGACAGCCACCAAGCCACTGCTATTGGCCAAATCACTCAGGCCAATCGCCGCAATTCCACATTCTTTTTCGGTGTCCGCGGCGACGAAATCGCAGACTATTCGTATGGTTACGGTTCCGATGGCAGTTCTGTTCGCAATGTTTCAATAAATTTTTATCAGGGGAATCTGAGGGCCGCTTTAGCTTCGTCTACGGATGCAATGGTTCACACGGATAGTCACCAAACCACTGACATTACGTTGGCGGCGCTCGCCAATCGCAAGAGCACGACGTTCTTTGCCGGCGCCCGCGGCGACGAAACCGCAGATTATTCTTATGCGTACGGAACCGACGGCACCACGGTCCGCAACGTTTCAGTCAATTTCTACGAAGGCGACGTCCGCGCATCCAACGCCTCTGCCAACGATGCCCTGCTCCGCTCGGACTCTCACCAAACAACAGATATTTCTCTAATCACCACTACCAATCGCAAAAGCTCCAATTATTTTGTGGGCTCTCGCGGCGATGAAATTGCGGATTATGCCTACAGTTATGCGGCCGATGGTATCACGGTTAAAAATGTTTCTGTGAATTTCTACCAAGGAAATGTGAGAGCGGCAGTCGCCTCTGCCAATGCCGGCATGAACCGCAATGACGCCATGATCCGCTCCGATAGTCACGAAACTACGGCGATCGCTTCGGTTTCTGTCGCCAATCGTCGCTCGTCTACCTTTTTTGCCGGACCCCGCAGTGAGGAAATCGCCGACTACTCTTATTCGTACGCCACCGACGGAGCCACTGTTAAAAACGTGTCCGTAAATTATTATCAGGGAAATGTGCGGGCGACCGTCGCATCCACCAATGATGCCTTAATGCGTTCGGATTCGCACCAAGCGACGGATATCGCTCAGATTGCGCAGTTAAACCGAAAAAGCTCTACATTCTTTGCGGGCTCTCGCGGCGATGAGATTGCAGATTATTCCTACGCTTATGGAAATGATGGCGCCACCGTCAAAAATGTTTCCGTGAATTTCTACGAAGGTAATCTCCGCGCGACAAACGCTACGCCTAATGACGCCATGATCCGTTCGGATTCTCACCAAACCACTGACATCGCTCAAATCGCCGTAGGAAACCGCCGCAGCTCGACCTTCTTCGTGGGCTCTCGCGGTGATGAAATTGCGGATTACAGTTATGCATACGGCACTAACGGTACGACGGTACGGAATGTTTCCATTAATTTTTATACCGGAAACGTTCGCGCGGTAAATGCGTCTATAAACAATGCGATGGTCCGCACCGACAGTCATCAGACCGCTAGCCTTGCTCAAGTGGCCACGGCCAACCGCAGAAACTCAACCTTTTTTGTGGGTCCTCGCGGCGACGAGATCGCCGATTATTCCTATAGCTATGCCAAGGATGGCGCCACGGTTCGAAACGTTTCGGTGAACACTTATCAGGGCAATGTGAGAGCCAGCGTCGCTTCTTCGAATGACGCGCTTGTTCGCTCCGACAGCCATCAAACCACAAGCATTTCTCAGATTTCTACCGCGAACCGCCGCTCAACCACTTTCTTTACCGGTACGCGGGGTGACGAGCTTTCGGATTATTCGCATTCGTACGGAACAGATGGCACAACGGTAGTGGCCTCAACCCTATTTATCCGCGATGCGGCCAACGCATTGGTCGAATCGGTGAATTATTCGAACAAGATTACGAGGGATATTTCAAAAAATGTAGTGGATGCCCTTAATTCCGCAACCGCTCTGATTGAAACTAGCCGCGACTATTGGAAAGGCTCTCAGGGTTTTGAAGTCCGCGATCTCTCCGCTTTTTATTCTTACGATGATTCTGGAAATAAATCCATCGATCGCACGCAAATTTATTATTATTTCATCGATGACAATGACAATAATCAGATTGATGCCACCGATGGCAACGGGCAATTAGACGCAGGCGAGCCGTCAGGCAAGCGCGCACATGAAGTCACGCCCGACGATCTTGAAATGGGTTCGCGGACTTATGTCGGTGATCTGACGTATTTCCAAACCGTACGCACCATTTTAGGGCGCGATACTCTGGGTCGCGTAACCAGTTACCGTGAAGAAGGCCGCGACCAGAGCGGAACATTCTTTTCAGAAAACCGTTCGGACATTACTTATATCGGCGACACCGAAAATACGTTTAGCTTTAAAGCGACTCGCCGCGACGGGGAAATCACTTCCCATTTTGAAATGCGCAACATGGTTTACGATGAGCGCAACCGTTTGCGTTCTTCCGAGCGCGTGGACGTGGAACCGGCGACCGGTTCGGCAGATACAATGCTCGACCGCGTGATGGTGACAAAGACAATCAACGATTATGATTCGCAACCGGGCTTTGTGGTGGTGACTTCGAACTCCTACGGAATTTCCGCGCAAGGAACGCTTTCAACTTCTAATTCGCAAACGAAATTCAAGCTCACCGGTGACGCGTTTACTCAGCCGTTATTTATTTCAGGTTCCAATACCGATTATCATTTAGTAGAAGATAACGGAAACGTCTTCAACCTAAGAAGCTTGCTCACCTCCGGAAGCCAAAACTCTCCAGCGCTCAGCGACGGGTTTGGATTGCTCGACGGCTACGACACAGCGGCTGCAAACGGCGGCAACTGGTTTGGATTTTTAACCGCTGACCCCAATCCCGGCACACGCAATTTAACGCTGAACGGATTAACAATCCGCGTGGGCTCGGTGAGCGGGGTTGAAACTGTTTCTCAAACGTATAGCGCCGATGGAAATCCGGATCGACAGGTCGAGCGCTTCTTCACAGGAACAGGTGCCGGAAAAATTGTGAACACCACTCGTGAAACGGTGAATCACTACGTCTCACCGCAACCGGCAAGCCGCCTGACGCAACTCGGGTTGCCATCTGGGTTTAAAATTATCGGTGATCGCATGACGACGGATTTTTATGATTCGAGCGCACAGGCCAAGTCCGTGAACACGGTGGTGTTTAAAACCACTGGCATTGATAATCCCGTTACGGCGCCGTCTCTCATGGAATCCAATCGCACGGTAACGTTCTTAACAGACGGCACGACGCAATCCACCGAAAATCATACTTACACTTATAAAGCCTACGCCAATCGTGGCGCCGCTGTTTCCACCGACGCCGATTTAAAACCTTTTGATGTGCACCATGAAATTACACAGGAAATCATCGAACGTTCACCGACGGGGGCTGTG
Source organism: uncultured Planctomycetia bacterium (assembly GCA_964606485.1). GTDB lineage: Bacteria > Omnitrophota > Gorgyraeia > 2-02-FULL-51-18 > 2-02-FULL-51-18 > CAZSGP01. The sequence goes on from CAZSGP010000004.1 coordinate 209,530, forward strand.
TTTAACGCCGGTGACCAGGCTAATCAAAAACAAACTATAAATTACGCACGCGACGCGATTGGAAACTTAATGTTCACCGATCGCATGAATGACAACGACCCCTCGTCGCGCAGTGTGGAATTTGCAGGGATGGACGCGGATATTATGAATGCCGCCTCGGAAATTTTAGACGCTCAGCATGTGCAGATCAGCGGCAATGGCGGCACGCAATCCATCACCGATGCTTTTGGAAATCGTATGGAGTATGACGCGCAAGGCGCGCCAAATCAGTACATTGAAGCCAGCGGCAACGTACTCTTAACCGCCAATCTTTCTGCAGTGATGACGGACACCGATCCGCTGTTTCAAAATTACCGCTACACCATCACTGAAAATTTAGGAAATGGCCTCACGCGTTCGTTTTCGTACGGATTAAATAATCCTTCCGAAGCACAAGCGGTTTTCGAGCGTTACGCGCAGTTTGCGGCGAATTGGAAATGGAATAACGCAAGCACGTCGAGAGTTTATTCCGGAGCGGATACGAGTCTTTCGGGTTATTCGATTCATTACAATCCCTCTGGTTTTCCGGATAAAATTCTCAATGGGTCCAATGCGATCAATACGGTTCAATTTCTTGCCGGAACCGGAACTGAAACTACGGCGTTTGCAACACCTCTATCCGCCACTCCCGCATCTTCGTTATCTCCCGGAGCATTTCGATTAGTGGTGAATAACAGAACTTTACTTTATGGAACGCTACCCATGGTGAGTGTGAATACGTCTAATAACGTCACAAGCCGAGTGGTCACTGACCCCGGTTTCGATTGGGAAGTGGAATTCATGATGATGGCGCAGTTCACGATTAAAAATTTTGGTTTTAGCACAGGCAGCTTTGCCGGAAATGGTGTGGGAGCCGCCGTGAGTCTTACGGGTGTAACGCAAAACGGAACAAATATTATTCAGGGTACTTTCTTAAATTCTCAAAATCAATTACAGGTGACAGATTCACGAAGTGGGGAGACGTTTACGGTTTCAACGGCGAGTGTGAACGGACAAGCGGATCTTGCACGGCAACTGGCCATGGCCGCACTTGGTTCCGGAACTCAAACCACGTGGAACGGTTCGCGGGCCACCGGCCGCGCTGGAAATATTTATTACGCTGCGGATTTTGACACGGCTTCCGCAATTCCATCCAATCTCGCCACCACGATTTATCGCACGGACGCGTCGCGCACACAAAATCAGGGAGCTTTGTTTAATATTGAGCGCATCAACACTGCCGGTGCAGACCCCACCAAAACTTTGGTGAAACTCACGAGTCTCGCAGATCACACAGTCACCTACATTTCTTACGATCAATTTGGTCAGCGGGAAATGATTCTGCGGCTTAAAAATGGAACGAATATTTCCCAGTTTGTGGCAAATGGAGAGGCATCCCTCAGCCAAGCTTCGGTTCAGGATTCGCTTAAGACACTCGCAACTTCCAATACTTTCGAAAGTGTCGAGTTTAATCAAAATATTCGCCATGACAATGGATTTGCGCAAATCATTCGCCAAGGATTCCAGAGCGCGCTCGATTCCAACATCACGCGGCTCGATTCGAACGGCAATGCGCTGACGGGTGTCACGACTTATTCGGAAAACCAAATGTTTGGGCCGTCGGGTCGCATTCTGTCATCAAGCTCCACTCGTCATGAAGTCGGAAGTGGCGTGGATTTGACGACGGTAAACAAGAGTCAGTTTTCGTACGACGCGCAGGGCAATCTGATGGCGCAAAGCGCCCGCGAAACGCAAAACGGAACCAATGTTGGAAATAATATGTCAAATCCTTCGAACCCGACTTTTGCCATCAACAACGTTTCAAAAATAACGGTGCTCAAAGGCGTGAAGCTCGACAGTCTCGGCCAACGCGTGACCATGGATTTTTCATCGCGTCAATCCGGACAAGGAATGCTTTCTTCGGGGCAGATGGATCCGCGTTCTTTTGGAGGCTCATTCGATCATGATCAGACCCTGATCCAAACGCTCGGAACAGTGACTCAGCCGAATGGTTTGGACGCATTTGGAAGACTCGTTTCGTCCACCACTCAAGAGAGAGAATTTTTTGGAGATCGCAATGGCTCGCGTACTGTGGGCGAGACGAAGACTGAAATGAATGGAATCGCTTACGATACACTCAATCAAATGGCGGCCTTCCAAAAAACGGTGGCCAAAAACGGTCAGTGGGTGGACATTGTGCTCGACGCGGCGGGGAGTTTGTTGCCGGTAATGAATTTCTTAAGCAATGTCGAGCAAACCGATCAAGTTTCAACACCGGATTCGCGCGGAAGAATATCCACACGCACCACGATGACGACTAGAGACAACGCGATTTTAATTCCAAATCGCGATTGGAACAATTCCACGGCTGTAGCGGGTGGTGGAGATTTGCTGGACTCGACTCACGGCGTGATGATTGGCGGAAAACATTATTTCGTATTTGCTTACGGCGGCGGTAGTTTGGAATTGTACAGCGGCGAAGGAATTCGCACGATAGCGCCTCGTCAACTTTCAGGAGCTTTGGCCTTGGGTCAGCATCAGACCATTCAATTGGCCGATGCGGGTATTTATTACGATGTTTACAACCAGGGGGATTATTTTGTTCTAACTCCCAAGGGCAATTTCGGTTCGCAAGCAGAAGCCAATGCCGCCGCCGCTTTGCGTTACACAACCACCACTGAAACGCGCGCCGGACCTTTGGCGCTCAGCGCGAACAGCACGTTTAATTCTCAGTACGCCGTGACTCCCAGCGGCGGAATTTCATACGACAATTTCTCCCGCCTCCAAGGTTTTGCCGATACAACAACCGTTACTCTTTTTGGAAATTTTGCGACCTACAACGACCACGCTTTTTCAGCCAATCACGCACAAATGACGTATGCGCATTTGTCGGGCTCCATGACTCAGCCGCACTGGACGAATCCTTTCTGGGCCGATGGAGCTACCGGTGAAACGGCAAGCAGCGGTCCGCCGTCTGTGACGCGCATTCATTCGACGCAGGACATTCGCTATGACGCGGCCGGACGCCAGCTCAGTCTCACGGACATCAATATTGAAAACGGATCGCGTCTTGTGAATGGGACTTCGCAAACCTACCGCACCGAATCGGTGACGCGCCGCACCGATATGCGTTATGACTCGCAGGGCAGACTCGATTCTTACCGCGACACGCGAAGCTCCAACACTGACAAGTCCATCACCGTGACGGATCGTACCAGCACGCAGTACGACTCGAGTGGTCAAGTCTCAGGATTTGAAGAAGTAAACCACACGACTGGATTTGATGCCGCCGGGCGACTTTTAAATCCCGCCGACACGACGAAGACGAGTGCGCTCGCCATGAATTTCACGAGCACGGTCCGCCAGTCGAATCTGCGCTACGACACGCTCGGTCGTCTCATCAGCTCGCTTCGCACGGTGGCAAGCCAAGGCCAAATGGCGTTTTCGGAATTTACGCGCTACATCGTTTATGACTTAAACTCCAACGCCGTGGACACGATTACAAGTTCCACACAGCTTGTGGCCGTGCCTGCTTCCGATCCTCAAGCCTACGCACAATTCTTAAGCACGCTTCCTAACGGCAGCGGTCAGCAGTACACCGATGGTATATTTGCGGCGGACAATGGCCAGCAAGGATATTTTGGCGCGCTCACTGCGGCACCGGTCATAACCGGCAGTGTGGCTACGCTGTCATTCAACGTTAATCTTTACCAGGGCGGAACAGCTTCAATTACGAACCGCCGGTTTTCCACGCTTTACCGCGCCGTCGGAACCAATCGCACTCAGTCTATCTTTGATACCTTCGGAAATGCCGTAAAGCAGATAACGTCAGTCCAGCAAGTGGTGCAAACTAGCGCCGGATTCGCAGGGTGTGACGGCTACGGTCAATTGGTGTATCACGCCCCCACTTATGCCACGACGTATCAGACGGTGAGCATTATTCAGACCACGTTTAATTCGCTGAACCAAATTGTCACGCGAGTCATTCAACAATTTTCGAAAGCATTTAATAATTTTGTGAAGCTCGTGGTCGACATCATTCATCAGTCCGGTTTTGTGTACGACAGCTACAACCGCATTGTGAATTATTCGACGTATCAATTCATCAACACCCCCGGCACGCGCGGGACCAATGTCTGGACACGGGTCACCCAAAGCTACAACGCGTTTAATCAGCAAATTTTCGAAAGCACGAGTGCTACGCAAATTACAAAGAGTAAAAAAGGAAGTTTCCGAATTACGCAGACGACGAACACTCAGACCAACACCGCGACCGTGTTTAATTCGTACGGTCAAGTTGCAAACACTCTTTCGAGAGAAGTGTTCCGGCAGGAATTTATAAAATCGAAGGGGACGGGGTTTGCCAAGCTTTATTCCAACAGCACGTTCGCGGCCGTTGTTTCGATTGTTGCCGTTCTGGCTGTTGTTGTGTCGTATGGCGCCGCATCCGCCGCATTGGGAGCTCTTTCAGCGCTCTCGAGCGCTTCCGGAGCTAGCGCCGTCGGCATAACAGCCGGTGTGGGAACTTCTGCTGGGAGCTCAGCGGCTGCTTCGGGTACTTTTGCAGGGTCCTCCTCTTTTGCAGCCGGTCAAAGCATCAACCCCTTAATGACGTATTATTCCTCATTCACATACTTTTCTATTTTTGATGATCAAAGAACCTCGATTGCTCAGCTCATAGAACTTGCTCCGCGAGATGGCGATGAGATGAGCCGTTTCGGACAAATTTGGAATTATACGATTATTGCGGCGACGGTCATTTCAGGTGTTGTGCTGAGTGTGGTCACTTTCGGCGCAGGAACGCCGTTGGCTATAGTGCTTAACGCGTTGGTTGCAGCTGCTGTGACAGCGGTGATTCAATCCGCCAACGCCGTGGTTCAAACTGAAGTTATGGGGCAATCCTCTAAAGGGGTTTGGGGTAAGGTGGCGGTGCAGGTTGCTACCAGTTTTGCTGCCGCATTTTTCGCGAGCGCTATTCAGTGGGTTGGGCTGGGAGCAAACGTGGCGGGGGGCGAAGGAATTGTAGCGAGCATGATTAATGAAGGGGCCACTGTCGCAGCGACGACCCTTGTAGGCGGTACAGCGAATTACCTTTATTTAAAACACGAGGGAGAAAGCAATCAAAAGATTTTGAGGCAACTGAGCACGGGTTTCGCCATTTCGCTCGCGGTTACGGTTTTGATGGCGGGTCTGACAGGAGCGTTGGGTGGAGACCTCGCTAAAAAAGACGTGTTACAGCCGGGTCTTTATATTGATAATAATAAACTTTCCGCTGTAGGTGGCCAATTTTATACCCGGCTTGGGAACGCCCTTTTTACCAATGAGATGTTTTTAAAGAGCATTGGCATGAATGAAGATTTTGGACGGGCCTTTTCGGCGGCCACCGAAGCTGTGATGGCCGTTGCCAATAGCCTAATTCCAAACGAAAAAGACCCAACTAGCGAAGACTGGTCTAAAGCTCTCGCGAACGCTCCATCTGGCGCATTCGATTTCGCAGCTCAATTTATGAAAGGATTTCTCGCGCGTTTAGCCGGAAGTTTCGCTGATAAAATCGTTGAAAATAATACCAAGCTGATCATTGGCGGTATTTTTAGCATTGCGAGTGCCGTGACCCAATTCGCGACGGTGTTTTTGAATATGATCGAACAGATGAGTAAGCTCATCGCATCCGACGGTAAAAATCAAGACGCTGATAAGACCGGTCGAGGAAACGAGCAAGAGAAAAATGCCGGTAAGAAAGCGCTTGATCCCTCTTCGACTGTGTTAAAGGCGTTTGAGGAAGCCGCTCAGTTCATTGAAGACTTTTTCGGGAATATTCCGGTGATCACTCCAATCTTGCAGACCGTGATGATGGCCGCGGGAGCGGCGGCGGCCACCTTTACGAGTGCGGTCATGGCGGCTGTCGCAGTAGGACAGAAATTAGTAGATACGGCTATCTCCTTTGGCAGTGTCTTTGTATTTGCGGCAAAGGCCATTTTTGGTGATAAAGAGAAGAAGGAAGCCAACTGGAAAGAAGCGGGCGATGCCCTTCAAGGCGTCTTCAGTGGAATTTTAAATACGGTGATCGCCGCTATTCAGTTCCCGTTCAAAGTATTGAGTGATGCCATCACCGGGCTTGCCGAGACACTGGTGAAATTTATTTCGATTTTCGGAAAAGATTTTGCCAAAGATCTAAAAATTAATATTAATAAAATCGCAGGCGGCGCGGTGACCACTTTAACCGTTCTTCTCATCAATACTTCTCAGAATTCAGATGATGCCAACGACAACGCGCAGAGCGGTCTCAATAAACTCCAGTCACTTTCTAAGAATCTGGCGGACGATTTTAATTCCTCCGATGGTTCACATGGCGCAGAGACGGTTGAAGCCATCCAAATCCGTGCGGGCAATGTGACTAAAATTTTAGGAGCGCTTCGCGACAAAGGTTGGCTGAGAGCCGATACAGTTTCATCAGCTTTGGATGTTTTGAACGCGCTCAATAAAATCAATTACGCCAAACTGAGCGTAGAAAATGCTATCAAACTTTCCGGAATACTAATTCAGACGCGGCTTGAGATGTATGGCATGGCGCTCGCTGCTGGAATTATGACGCCAGGTCTTTTAGGGGACTTTATCCAAAGCACGCTTGAACAGATGGGTGCGCTGTTTAGCACGGATAGAATGGATTGGGAGACTTATAATAAATTAAAGGGCGAGATCGTCAATTATATCCAAACGGCCGATCCTAAAATGGTTGCCGAGCAAAAAGGCCGCATCAATCAATTCTTCAATAACGCAGTAGCCGGCTTGGTCGCACTGCAAAAAAGTGGTAAACAAATGAAGACGCTTTCATTGGGCACCGATGAATCGGAATTAGAAGACGCTATTTTCAACACCGAAGGGATGGCCGCCCTTGTTTTAAAATCAGACCTTTCGGCAAACGGTGATTTTATTAAAAAATTTGCGGAAACGCTCAAAGATCCCAACAACAAGCTTGATGCCAAAGTTTTATTATCCGCCGTATTGTCGACGCTAGGGCCCGCACGGGAGATGTTGAAATTGGCACTGATCGATGGAAATATTTCTCAGGAAGAGTCGCTTGAAATCATCAACATGGTGGCCGATGGGTTAAATGGACTCGCTCCTTTATTTGAAAATAAAAATGAAGCCATTCAAAAAGCGGCTGAAACCGTTCTCGGCCAGGCTAATGCACTGCTTGAAAAAGTAAATCCCGAATATCTCAAAACCACTCAAGGCCAAAGACTGCTTACGGTAATTGCCACTGTGGAAAGAGCCTCTGGCAAGGCGGTGCTGACAAGCGAGGCATCGAGCGCCGAATCTCTACGCCCGACAGCCATGAGCCTGAGCGAAAAATTCTTAAAGAACCACTCAGAAATGAAGTCCATTCTCGCTATTTCAAGAGGCCGCTTTGAAACCGTCGAAGTAAAAGATCAAACATTGAAAGACGCGCGCGGCAACGTGATCAAGGACTCTGAAGGAAATGAGAAAAAATTCAGCGGCATTGCTTTAAAAGACCGCAAAACCGGCGAACTTCTACGCGATAACAACGGAAATTTAAAAATGGCCGTGCGTTCTATTGCCGGTGACAGTTTTGTGGTTGAAGTTAGAACCGCTCAAGGCGCCGAAGGTCGTTCTGGAGCAGGTTCCTCGAACGACGACCTGAGCGAGCTGGCGTCCAAAGGTTTCCGGCTAACGAAAATCGGCGAAGAAAACGGAGTGGTCCGTTACCAGGCTTTTGCATTGGTCGATGGCGCGCAAATGCTTCATGACGGCGCTCAGTTCAATCCTTTTACTGCCGGCTCTGATCTGGAAGTCCAAAGTGGAATAATGGTGAACGGAGATTTGATCGAATCAACCACGTCGACTGATTATGTGCACATTCAAATCGGAAAAAATGGTCGCGCTGAAATTTTGAACTCAGGATTTATCACCGTGGCTACGGAGTTTAATGGCCAGCAAGCAAATCTGCGTATTTCATACGAAAAAGGCGGAAAAATTAGCGGCGGCCAAGCGTTGATTTTTGGCGATGACAAACCGGTAGATCTAACGGCCATTGCCGGCGGTAAAGAATTTGTCATTGCGCGCGGATCCACACCGCTTCTATCTCTCGATAACCGCGAAACCACGTTTATGGATTCACTGGGTCTGTCGGTGACCCGTTCGCTGCATTCGGATTTGGTCGGATTCACCCGCGAAGGAAAGTCACTTGAACTTTTGAGCAGCAAAGGTGAAGTAGAAACGCGTTTAGGATTCCAGGTCGGAGGAGAGGGAAGCTCCTCTGCAGAAGTTCCGGTGTTTCGTCCCGAGCTCGGACTCGGGAATTATAACGTTTATGTCCAAGGTAAAAATTATTACGAAGTTTCGTTAAATAAAGATTCCAGAATGCTCGCTGTTGGCGGAGAGCTCAAACCTACCGCGCTCGGCGCGGGCGGACAGGGTAGCCCTATAAATATTTTTGCTAAAAACGCTGCAGGTAGTCTTGTTCCGGTCGGCCATTCTGAAGTAGATGTGCAAGCCAACGGATTCCCGGTTGGCGGTGAAAACTTCACCCGCGTGGCGCAGCGCATTCAGTTCAATGACGACGTCGACGACGCAACCAAATCGCTTTGCCGCGACACGCTGAAAATGGATTCGGAAATATTGGTGAGTTCAAAAGGCGTTTCCACTTTCCGCGTGGATCGCAATTCGCAGGGTGCGATTTCGATGCTCAGTTATTTTGGAGAGGTTAGTGCCGATACCATGGCCTCATCCGCGGCGGGATTAGCTGATATGGGCATTCGTCTAAAAGGTGTCAACGCCGATGGCCAAACCATGATTTCGCAGATTGACGAAAAAGGTTATGCGGGCACAATGACGATTTTAAATTCGAAATTTATTTCCGAAAATCCTGGCGCGCCGATTGACGCTAAAATTCTCATGCCCGATGGAACATCCAAAAATATTTCAATCAACTCTCAGACGCTGATTCGCTCGACGGGTGCTGTGAATTATATTCCCGACAACGACGACGGTAGGCCGTTTGAATACCGCACGGGCGATGTATTTTCAAGTTACGAGGTTGCGGGAGTAAATGCTGATCAAGCAAAAGTGGTGAAGAGCAGTTTGGCAACGCTCGGCTTGAGGCAGACTGAAAACACAGCCGCGATTGTCCGCACCGGCGCACCAGACGAAACTGGAAAAGTTTCGGACATTATCGTTGGCACCGGCCGCTTCGACGCGCAGGGAAATCTTTCTTGGGTATTGCCGGCGGGTCAACAAGACCGCATTGAAAAAATTAGTGCAAATGGAGCCGCTGTTAGTTTTATTGCGGGAGCCAATGAAGTTCGTGAAATAGACGCGGCCACCCATACGGATCGGATAGATTTTGAAATGAACGCAGTGACGGCGCAAAAAGTCACCGAAGCGGATTTCAACGAAGCTAAACAAATGGCCATTCAATTCGGCTTACGCGCACCGCCGGACGATATCGCCGATGGAGCGCCACGAGTTTTATTCTCTGCCAATGGCGCTCAAATCACCGCCACTTATCACGCTTCCTTTAATGAATTAGACGGTCGACCCACCGGTTTCATGCTCGATAAGGGCCAAGATGGCCAAGTGGCGAAGTTCTTGGGTCTCACGGAATACACATTCCCATTTTCAACTAGCGCAAACACTCTGCTTCCGGCCGAACAAAACGAACTGACTTCTATTTTGAGTCTCGCGCACGACGCGATGACCGGGAAAAACCAAAACTTAAAACTTGTTTATAACGACGATCACACGGCTCTGACCATTGAAAACAAGCGTGAAAATGGTTTGACCGTGTTCACGACACTGGATAGTCAAAATCCACAACCCGTTTATGAATTATCGGCGGGCGGTGAGAAGCATACCTTAAGCCGCGAAACAGATGGCTTCCTTTATATAACAGCCCAGGACGGCCAGCGGATGGTGCTGGATCTCGGAAAGCAGATTATTCCAAACCAAGCCCGTGAAAAAATCACGGTCGACAATCTCCGTGTGGATGGCATGACGCTGGACGGCGCATTCTTTGGCGCGTATACGGTGAGAGGCGACAAGAACCGCGTGGTTCAAATCTTGGGTGGAGCAGGCGGCGCAGCTGGCACGTCTCCGCAGGGATTGGCGTCTAAAGGAGAAGTATTCAATAGCGACGTCGAAGATCAAAACGGAAACCTTCACACGGCTCTAATCGGAATTAACGGCACGTTCGCTTATCTTGGCAATGAAGTGAAGTTTAAAGAGCCCGGCAGTGAACTGCTCGTTAGATATAACGACGCCGGTGTGGAAGGACTGTTCTCCGACAATCGCCGCGTTTACGAAGGCACTGTCGGATTCAGTCAATCGGGTATGGATTTTTCTGTGGATACGATTGCCGATATTATTCGTGAGGGAGACACGATTATTTTCGGCTCGTACGTGAATTCTGACGGCGTCAAAGGTTTTGCTTTGGAGCCAGGACAGGAAAAAGCGATAGCTAGTTTCTTGAATATTACGGAAGAAAAATTAAGCGAAAAATTAAAAGAACAACCCGCAACGCTCGCCGGCCGCGTGGCCATGGCGCAAACCCTTGGCAATGTCCAACTGCTTCACGCCGCTGTGGGAATGAAAGAAAAAATTGGCGTTAAAGATATTCCGCTCGTTTCCGATGAAGCTGCGCTCAACACCGCCATTGAAAATTTGGATCACAAAGCGCTAGCCGGAATGGTGGGAAATATTTCTGCAATCAAGGCCATATCTGCGCGTCAAAACGATGTGCTTGGGTTTGGAGAATTTAAAATCACCGTTGCTCAACTAGCGAGCGACCCTGCTCTTGCCAAAGATGCAGATTTCCTGAGTTTTGCTTCGAATGTGTTGGCGCTTTCCGACAACCAAGTGAAGGTGGTCAAAGTTGGCGGCGTTGACCGAAGCGTGGTGCCGCAATCAGCATGGACGCTTGCAGAAATGGTGCGTACTGCTGATCTCGAAGGCGTTACTGCTGCCGTAAGCTACGCAAGTCTTGTGCTTGCCGCCGCGGGTCATCAAAAATTTATTGAGTCCCAGGGTCTTGGTGGAATGAATGCAACTTTGAATGGACTGCTCGATCTTGCCCGATTTGGACTCATTGGCGGCGACTACGCCTTTATGAGTGCCGCCGCTCAAACGATTCAAGCGGGCCTTGGTGCTTTGGATCAAAAACAAAACGAAGACGCGACTCGCAGCCGGTTTAACGCTCTTGAAGATCCGAAGATGAAATTGAATGCCTCAGTCTATTCGTTTCATCTAGATGAAGCGCTCGCCGCGTTCGAGAAGGGAGATCTTGCCGCATTTTCTCAAAAATTCCAGATCGCCCAACAAGGCCTTGGGCTTTTAGCGGCGATCGAAAATAAACAAGTCTCTATTGCCGCATTCGATCAAGCGGGCCTGCACGACATGACGATTAATTTTGGATATTTGTTGGATGACGCAAAAGTTGCCTACGGTCAGGGAAATTTTGAAAGTTTTGCCAAAAAATTTGAAATGATTCAAGGCGGGTTTGCTCTGCTCGAGATGAAGAAAAACGAAGCCAAAGTGAACGGGCGTTTTGACACGCAAGGTCTCTCAAGCGCTAAAGACGTTTACAACCGCGAAACCGCGCTGGCCATCAAGGCCTATGCGCAAGATGATGAAGAGGCATTTGCAAATCACTTTGGAAAATCTCAAGCAGGTTTAAGCTTGCTGGCTATTGCCGAAGCCCGCGTTCAAGCTCCGGACAATTTGAAGAAGGCAGGTCTCGGAGCTTTAGAGTCAGCGTGGAAAAAATCATTTAGTAGCGCTTCCGACGCGTACGGCAAGCCGGACGCCACTGAATTTGAAAAAGCCATGGGTGAACTCAACGTGATTGGATTGGGTGTTGCGGCAGTGCTCACCAAAAAAGTTCCTGCAGCGACCGCTCAAAAAGCAGTCGAAGATTATTTGAATACCGGTCTTACCAAAGAAGTCCGCGGGGCGGCACTGAATTTCTTGCAAGATGTGACACAAGCCTCTCATCAGGTGAGTGTCGATAGCGTAACAGGATCTGTTTCAGTCTTAGCACGTTCCGACGCCAATAAATCTGTCAGCCGTCAGTATGATTCGAGCGGCAAGCGTCAGGGCTCATCGGTGATTTTCACACCCGATCCCGCTACCACCGAAAAAGGCATCACACTTTCATTCGATAAAGAGGACAATCTCGTCGGCCCAATCGAGCCGCACTCGCTCACGCTTTATGGACGCTCTGTCACCATCGAAAGCCGTGAAAGTACTGTAAACGGAGCCAAACAATTCCGCGCCGTTCTTCACATGGACGTCACGAGTGAAAATCCGCTGGAAACAAATTTGAAGAATCTTCCTGCGGGCATGGATTCTCTTAAATTCACAGGCCCTATGGCGCTCGTCGTCAACGCAAACGGCAGTTTTACCGTCGAAAGCAAATTCATCACCGCTAAGATTGAAAATGGGGAGTACCAGCTCTGCCAAACGGCCATTGTGAACTGGCAGGGCGATTCGCTCTCTATTGAACGCGGCCGCATGAATGTCACCGACGGCGCAACGTTTGAAATTGGAGCGACCGGCTTAGCTCATTACACCGACCCGACTGGCGGCAGCGGCCCTACATCCAACGCCAAACTTCCGGACAAATCGATTCACGCATCTCAATCAGCCGATGGAACTGTCACTTTAAGCAAGGGCGCGATTGAAATTCGAAATAATGCGGTGGTGGTCACCGAAGGCCAGCAGTTCATTGTGGATGGACTGATTAAAAATTTCAAAATTGGAAATTCGCTTATTGGCGATAAGGGCGAGCAGGGTTCTTTGATCTACACTTCGGTCAACGGAGTTGCCCGTTTGGTTCAGTGGGGTCAAGTCATGGGAGCTCTGACTGGTCAGGAAAATGATCTGTTAGCGGCTGTCGAAAAAGTGGCGTCAGAACTATCTTCTCCAGTGGGACGCATCTATCACGCTAGCGTAGACAAACAAGCCAGTGCTCTCAAAGAAAAAATTTCAGGACTTAAAGAGTCGCTGAAAAATCAGAGTGCTGAAACTAGAAAAACTTTGGTTATTCAGTTCCTACGAGGAGTAGAAAACATTGAAATTTCGGCATACACCAATTTTTTTGAAACCAGCGCCGGTTCCCGTGAAATCAAGGAGGGTGCCAGCACTGTCGGCGTGCGCATTTTGGATATTTTAAATTATGACAAGAAAGATTCTAAAATTTGGGGCTATGAGGCAACTCATGCCCTGGATAAAGATAAAAATTTCGAAGCTTCGCTAAGAAAAACCGGGGATGTTGTTTCTGAGGAGACAAAAATATTTTTAAGCGTGGCATTGGGGAATGCGGATGAGGCTGATAAGTTTCTCAATACCGATTCTGCTTCGAAAGTTAAAATTTTTGAAAAGATGGCCGATCAAGCTTGGAATGATGCCAATAAAATGGTTGAGCGCTTTATGGGTCATCCTAAAGAGAGTGCTTATCATGCGGCCTACGAATATGCGCTAGAGTTACGAGCGGATGCGGGAGATTTCAAAAACGCGATTGGAAAGTATAAATCTGGTGAATCATCTCTATTTGAATTGATGCATCAAGCATCATCTTTAAAAGGTGAGGGCGATGCTTCGATTATTGGCGCTGGGGACAAGCTGAGATTAGAAAAGAAAGAGAAGACCTTTGCGGCTCTGCTGGGAGACGCTTTACCTATTCCACATACCAATGCTGAAATTGCTGGTATTTTTAGTAAGGCTTTTCGAACGGGTAACCTTCAGGGCATTGAAACGGCACTTACCTTGCAAGGAATTTGGAGCACTTCAGGGCAATTGGTCGAGCTGATTAAAAAAGGAGGAACTAAAGAACAGAAAGCCGCTATTGCGGCTAATCGATGGAGAGACGCTGATATTGGGGCCGATGAGACAGTTGCTTCTGAGACTGCTGTGTTGCGTGACAAATTTTCTGCACATAAAGATAAGAATTTTAATCGAACCGATACGATTCAAACTGTTTACGAAGTGTTAGTGGCCGACCCTTCTTTATATAAGGAAGCGTCGTTCGAAGTTTCGCAATCAAATATTTTTGAAACTGCCCATCATACTGCACTCCAGTCATATTTTGAGTCACGAGGAACTTGGGGCGCTTATCAATATTCCTCGGGTTGGTTTGGAAAGCCATTAGACCAGATGACTAGCAGTGATTACGAATGGGGATTTGGTAAAGGAGTTGCGGTAGTTGGCCTTTCTGTAGTCACCTTGGGCGCTTCACTCGCGGGAAATGTTGCTTATGCAACCGCATTTCTAAAAGCGGGGGTATCTGGAGCAGGCTTCAGCGCTTTTGGGGCACTTGGGTCGAATGCAATTTCGTACTATAGAACCGGCCAATCCAATTTTAATGGCTATGATCTTTTAGGTTCTATGTTAAGCGGCTATGGCACCGGCGTTTTAATGGCCGGCGGTACGGCAGGAGCCGCCAAAGTTCTCGGAAATACTAGGATTGGTAATTATTTGTTCGCTTCCAATAGTAGTTCCGCCGCTCAAGCAGGAAGAAGCCAAGCAGGAGTTCTTGGAATGGCCTGGAGAGCCCGCACCGGCGTGGTCTACGGTTTATCCGGCGGCGGCATGAACGTCGCTCGTCACTATTTGAATTCCGCTGATGAAAAAGACTATAAACTAATTAGTTTTACAACGCTGGCGGATTTTGGAGTGGGCGCTGTTATTGGAGCTATTTTCGGCGCGGCAGTGGAACGATTCGGATTACTAAGCGGTACTCTTCGATCTGGAAATAGCGGAGTTGCTGTGGCAGTAAACAGGAGCGTGTCTTATGGCACCTTCATGCTGATGGGTTCCGTGGTAGGTATCGGCGGTGGAGTTTTCAATAACTTCATCAACAATGACGATCTTTCAAAAAATCTAGTTTCCAATATTTTGATTGGCGCGGTGCTTGGTGGCATTACACGGGCCTTGTTTGTGAATGTTGCTCCGAGTGCTGCCGCAGAAGCTGGAAACGGCCCACTGTCTGTTTACTCGAGCTCACGTTTTGCACGCTTTAACCAGTGGATGAGCGAAAAAGCACTTTCCGCGTCTCCTTCCGGAAATGCCGCCGCGCAAAAATTCTGGCCTACCAATTTGAGAGAGGTTTGGAGCCAGTCAATGCAAATTCCGAGTCGTGCCTGGTCGAGTGTTGGCGGAATCTGGGGTATGGTTAGGGCCGGTTCTTATGGAGTGGTCGGTGCAACCGTCAATGTCATTCGAGATTTCAGCTCTCTTAGAGAAAAAGATGGAACGATCAATTGGTCTAATGTATGGGTCTCGGCGGCGAGTGGTGCCTTAGCGGGAATTGTGTTGGGCTATGCACTGAGCGCAGTAGGCCGAAGCATGCAGAGCAATGCCTTAAACAAAGTGGAAAAATTAGCCAATTCGAACGAAGCAAAGATTTTCGATGTGGAAGCCCGCTTCACTACTACTGGGTTCAATCGTCTGAATTCTGTGCTCAATCGTCTAAATAAAGTAGAAGGCCCATTAGCACAGCTAAGGGCGGATATGGTTCATGGAGCCATTGAATGGATGGCCGTGTCGCCGGCGTTTACTGTCGCAGGTAAATTCTGGAGTTTCATGTTCGACGCGGTTCGCGCTCGCTTCGGCTCCACCGAAGAGTCCCGAACAGAAGCCGCAGATCGATTCTGGCAAACATGGGACTCTCTTTCTCTTAAGGAAACGTGGGTTAATCTCGGTTATGAATTAGCCGAAAGCGTGGTCACCGGGCCACAGCATGGATTTTATCTCAAGCCGGTTATCAATTTATTTACACCCAACGCGCCCAAAATAAACGCCGCACAAAACGCGGAATCGAAAACATGGTTTGAAAGAGTGTCGGACAGGCCGGTGTTGGGACGCGCCGTTAAAGCAACCGCATGGATGGGGCAACAATTCACCATGGCCTTAACGGTGCAAGGCTTTGACATTGCCCTCAAGTCCATGTCGGATGATAAAGCCAATCTTGGATTCTCCGAAAGATCACGCGAGGTTTTGAGTTGGGCTTTGCTCTTTATCAAAGATTACACGCCCGGCCCTGAATTCAACGCAGCCTTTCTTGAAGGCTGGAGCCCGACCGCGCGCATGGCGTACCGCTATGCGGTGCTTGGCCGTTCCTCCGAAGCTTTGGATAAAGCCAATGAAGCCTTGAGTGGCCCGCTCGATGTTACAAGTGCCGTATGGCTTAATACCTACACCGGCGCTCGTTCCGAAGAGGCGGGTCGTTTTAAAATGACGGTTGAAGCGAGCTCGCTGGAAGCTGTGTCTACCGGAGATGCTTTTGAGCGGTTGTCTCAAGCTCAACAAGCCCTGAGTTCGGTGCCGCGGACGGATATTCATTCATTTAATAAAACGCTCGAGGCATTCTCGAAAGCTATTGAAAGCGCGGAAGCTGGATTGGGCGCCCAAGATTCACGCGTTCAGGCGGCTAAATCTCAATTAGCCAAAGAAGCTAATTTCCTTTTAGGCTCAGCACTTCAGCGCTTAAGTACAGTGGGTCAACAGGATCTAGGTGGAGCTAAAACGATGGATGCTGCGCGCGCATCCTCTGAAGCTATTCGCGTGGGCGAATCCATTCTTGGGGCCAGTGACGCAAAAGTTAAAGAAGCTAAAGCCCGTTTTTCAGAGTTTGCAGTTCGCATTGCTCAAGACGCTGCGGGCGGCATCAACAATATCCGCAGTATGGCCGGCGCCAATATTTCCGATCTAGTCTTGTTGGCACGTTCGTTTTTTGGAGCCGCAGAGATTGCAACGACTCCGGAATCTGCAACCACTATTTTAAGAGCTATCTTTAATATGGGTCGGCATCTTTTAAGTTCATCGGTGTTGAACGAGATTGCAAAGCATCCGGACTTCGCAAATTCCATGGCCCAAATATTTTCTTCCATGTCTCAAAGTTTATTGGCGGCCAATTTAACGGGTGTGGATCGCGCAACTTTATCGCAAGCGACCAATCAAATAGGGCTTCTTATTATTGGCGCTTCAAAGAGTGGTGTGCCGACATCCTTTACTCGCAAGAGCTTTAAAGATTTCCGCCAAGCCTACTCAGAAATGGCGACAGCCTTGAATACCATTGAGCAAATGGGCGCTTCTGCCGGGACGGTGAGAAGAGCCGCTTCAGAGCTTGGACGCTCGTATGAACGTTTTGTGGCAGTGGCTCAAGATAGCATTGTCTCAAACTTCAAAGACGTTGCATCGGTGTCCGAGCTTACGGAGGGTTTAAGAGAAACCACCGAAGCCATGAGTTCAGTGTTCAAATTCATGAACCCCGAAACTGTCCGACGCGTCATGGCGTCTGATCGCGTGGATGTGATCATGCACCAAGTTGAAATCGTGATGACTGAACAACTTGAGCAGGCCGTTAAAGGTCTTTCTAGTAAAAATGCCGATGAAGTTCAGGCCTCTCGGCAAGAACTGGGACGGATTGTGAAAGCTTTGGAAAATGCGCGGCTCTTTTTTGAGGGAGCCGGAACTTCAGGGCTTGTCGGCGACCGCAGAGGTGCCGCTGAAACGGCGGAACGCATCACCGCGACGTTAAAATCCGTTTCGCGGAGAAATCCGGCGGCTAAAGACATGATTGCGGCTGAACGGGCCAAAATATCTCCAACGCAGTTGAATGTCGAGGCCATTTCTACACATGCGGTGGTTCGTCAAATCAATTCGGACATGGCAGTGGCCCAGGCGATTGCCGCAGGCTCCGGTGGAACAGAAATGCTCCGCGGGTTAATCGGTAAGAGTCAGGCGAACTACATTCGCGGGGAACAGAATGGAACACGTTTTTCGCTAGAGCGTATCGCGGTTGTGCGAGCGATTGAAAATAGAGTTCGCAGAGCCACCGAAGCTCGTGAGAAAGTTTCGAAGCGGCTTCAGGGAATGACCCGTGATCTAGGTAAATTAAACAAACAAATCGAAGAGCTCCGCTCCAAAAATTCCAGTGATCCTAAAGAGTTGGATAAACTGCGGAATCTGGAAAATTCCCGGGCGCAATTATTACTGCACGAGCTTTCCGTCAAGCATCGCGTGGCGGATTTGGAATACCGCGAGTCCATGGCCTTAGGACTGACGCCAAGCTTAACTGAAAAAATTGCGGAACGAGATGGGGTTGAACTCAAAAAAAATGCCCAGGAATATTTTGAACTCGCCGAAAAATTCTTAAAATCCGGTGATCTTGGACAACCCTTCACGCTAAAGGCCCTGAAAAAAGCGCATGAGCTTTTCGAAAAAAGCAGTGAGCGTTTTTCAGATACGACTAAACTTTACGAAGCCCAGTTCAATGACCCGGCGAATAAAGACGATGCGGCCCGTAAAACCAATTTGATCGATGCGATGGCTAAATTTTCTCAGGAAGCTGTGAAATCGCTTCAATCCGCCGCTTCCGTTTTTGCATCAGCAAAAACGCTGGCGCGTTCCATGCGCCTTCTCGCCCGCGCGGCAGCTTCCGAAGCCAAAAAAGCTAGAGTTGAAATCGATACTCTTTCAAAGGATGTAACCGCCGCACGCCGAGAAGAAACACAGCTCGCGCAAGCTCGTATCAAAGTCGCGGAAGCAAAAATCGCGGCTCTCTCCGATAGAATTTCACGCACCGGCGCCTCGCTTAAAGAAGGGAGCGCAGATCTAAAAGTAACCAAAGACAGAGTGACTCGTCAAAATCTAGAAGCGACCCTCAACAAAATTTCAAAAGATTTATTAAGCGACAGAATGGAACTTAAAAAAGTACAAGCCTCTATGGCGAAAGACAAAGAATTAATTTCTAAGCAACCGGAGGCGGTGTCTGCTATTGCATCCCTGACAAAAAGTGCCCGCGCTGCGGATATGAAATCAAAATCCTTAAAAGTCGGCATTAATTCTATAAATAAACAAGCCAAAGCGTTTATTGCCCAAAAATCAAAAGTCACCCAGGCGAAATTAAGCGTAGCGCTGCGCGCACAAAAAGCCGCGGACACATTGGCGGTCGCCGCAGGACGTCATTACACTCCAGAAGTGATGCAAGCCATCAAACAGCTTTGGCTCTCTCGCGCCGAGCAATCCATGTCACACGATGAAGCGCTACGCATTGCTTCCTCCGACATGGCCCCCACGGACTTAATTAGCATAGACGCCATTGGCGGAAAAATTGAATTCCGCGCGGGTGATTTGAAAGCCGCCGCCACCGAAAAAGCATTGGCTAAAGAAATGCGAGATGCACATGGCGAAAATCCGATTGCCGCAGGACTTCAGGCGCTCAAGCGCTATCGCAACGCTCCGGACTCGATCACAGTTCGCGACTCCCAGGGCCAGTTGCGCACTTTGGAATGGAGCGAAAATTTAGCCGAAGCCAATCAAAGGCTTTTGGCGCGCAATTTCTCTGCCAAAGCAGCTAATGCGACGAGTTTCCTTTTCGCAAGACCTGGAGACAAAATTGATCTCGTTGATGGAAACGGTGCAGTCATAGAATCGGTGGATGTGACACGGACGATGAAAGACGCCGCCAATAAAACGTGGCAAGAACTCGTCTCCACAAGCCGTGGCTATCGCAATGTATTTAAAGCGGAAGCGGTGAAAGCGGCTGATAAAGAGCAAGCCGGTATCGAGCTACAAATTGCGTCGAGCGTTGGCACGGTCACCATCGATAATTTTAATCGAATGATTGAAGTTTTTGACCGAATCGATCATCTGGAGAACTCAGGCCTGCTTCCTTCTTCAAGAAAAAATGAGTGGAATCTTAAAAAAGACAATTTGATGATGCAGCTCGTCAGATTTCTGGATGCAGGAACCGGAAAAGAGCGCTCTTCACAGTCCCCCAAAGACGTCCTGCGTCAGAGTTTTGTAGATTTTATAAATCGCAATTCAATCACGGATCAAGAAACGGCGTTCTTTACAGTAATGGTGTCGATTGACCGCATGACGGGCGGGGATTTGATGAACAAACTCGGGGATGGCGCAGAAAGTTTTGAGAAGAAATTCGCAGACATTCAAAATCACGTAGTCACGGACGCGAAGGCTCAATTAGAAAGCAGCTCTTTGGCCCAGCGCCAGCAAGCCGTTCAACGCCTGGCCGATGTTCTTCGGTTTGATTCCACCGTCAAAGCCATTGGCGAATCGTTGCGTGCGGTGCTTCAGTCGGCGAGCCGCACGAGCGACGTTAGTCTTGTGAGGAGTTTTGTTGAACGAGTTCGCTCTATTGAGCTTGAGACACAAGGTGAATTTATCAATGTGAAGGCCCAGATTTTGAACGTACTGATCGGGCTTGCTTCTAATCAGCTGGATAAAGTGAAAGTTGACGTGTTTGGTTCAGATGCCAAACATGCCGATCAAAGCACTCTCGATTTCTTAAACAGTCTTCCCGACGGCTTCCGCAAAGAAGCAGCCTACGCAGCGTTTGAGGCAAAGATTGCCATGTCCGACCGCGCGGCTGAAATTCATAACACCAATGCTTGGATCAACGAGGCGGTCCGGGAATTTGATGCCATAAATTTAAAACGGGTCAACGCGGGCATTGAGAAAAATAGCGAAGCCAAACTTAATGAAAAATTACAAGCTGGAATAGATATCGAAACCGCTATTAAAGAGTTGCAGGGTAGCTCTCTGACCCCGGAACAAGCGAACGATCTTTCACAAAAACTCACAGCAGCCCGTTTAAAGAAAGCGAGCCTGGATCAGGATGCCGAGCTTCGTGCAATGGAAGCGACCGTCACTGCGCGATCAGAAAGCATTTATGGATGGAAAGGGCGCTTGGCGCTTTGGTTGTCAAAAGGCTCGCGCTTTGAACGGATTGAACGGTTGATGTTGAGCCTAGCGGGACGGTTTGCCGGAGCGCGTGTTATTGAAATAAATTCCAAGGTCAAAGATAAAGAGAAGCTCGTTGTTGAGATGGGTAAACGTTTAGTGTTGAAAAAAGATATCGATCTCACCATCAACAAGCTCAATGAAATCGGACGCGCCGCGGCTTCGGAATCAAGTCTTAAACGTTTCAGCGAAGGATTTGAAAAGCTCTCCCAGAAAAACAAACAAAAATTGGTTTTAGAAATTATTCGTAAGATTCAGGAAAACAAGATGAGTGAGTACGTCGAGCTTAAGCTTGGAACCGATCTTGTTATGGGTATGGGCTTTGTGGTTAAGCAAGGCCGTGGTGAAAGACTGAAGGTCTCCGATGCTCGCAAGGCCATTGCTAAAGATATTTTGAAAATGGAAGCCGCTTTGTACAAGGCCTTAACGATGCAGGACAAAACACTTAATAAAGCGGTGGAACTGAATAAAGTCGCGCAAAGTATGCTGAAGAGTGTGGAGCAAATGGACATCTCTTCTATGGAGAAAGCTGCTAAAGAATTGTACAAGATGCAAGATGGAATTAGCGAAAAGGATAAGAAAGAGTTGGATGAGCCAGATCCGACGGCGCCTGAGCAATGGTATAAAAAATATGAAAAAGCATTTTTGGTTCAATACGTTCATCGAATTAAAGTTTTAAAAGAAAAAATCGATCAGGCTAAGGACTCCGATAAGACATCTCTTGAAGTGGAGCTGAGACAGCGCATTCAAAAATTAAAAGTGACGCTACAGGAGTTTGAAGTCAAACAAAAATCCATTGAAGCGCTGGCTAAGTCGCCCAAATCGGCATGGATCAGTGCTTTGGGAACCGATAAGTTTAAAGCACTTGAAAAAGCGTATGCTGAGTTCCTCAAAGCAAAAGCGTCCGATAAAACTGAGAAGAGTCAAAAAATAAAAGAGACGAGAGCGTGGGATGCGTTAGTTAAGGAGTTGTCCACACCTGATGCGAAGACCCAGAAATCTCTTACGGATTTTGCATCTGACATGGGTCTCATTGCAGATAAAGACAAAGTAGACAGTGAGACCTTGGTCGAAATCTTTAAAATGATTGGTTCTATGCCTGACGAAGGCTTCCAGGAATTTTTAGCGCCAAATAAAAAATTAGCGCTCTACTACCAGAAAGAAGTAAACAAGCTTGAGACTGGCCTTAAGAAAGATTATGAGGCGAGTGAAGGCTTGGATATGCAGAAGCAATCTCCTGAACGTTTGAAAATTTTAGCGGAGAGAGTAAAGATCGCTTCAGAGAAAGGAAAAACCATGAGTTTTGCTGAAGCATGGGTTTACGCTAAAGAAATTTTTAAATACTCGATTGTTGATCAAGACAAAGCCACTAAAGATTTCATTCATGGGCAGCATGATTACCGCGCCGAGCAAGAACTGATGATTCTAGGTCTTTTGGAAGGTCATAACGTGGCCTTAGGAACCGGCGCAGGCAAAACCAATGTATTTTATATTTATCACATGATCCAGCGCTTTATACAGGGCGAGGCTTATCGCGGCAAACTCTTGGTGGAAAATGAGGACGCGATTCGAAATTATGCTGCCGAGGTCGTCGATGGAGTTACAACTGCCAATAACCGCGACACACAGATGACGATTTGGTATATGCAAAAAACTTCGGGCCTATATTTGTTCGATGGCCATAAATCCTTTTCCAACAAATCCGGCGACCGCTCAGACGTGATCGAGGCCCATAAAGATTCCAATAAACTCGTGATCATTAATTACATCAGCAACGTGCATTTGCTCAATGAAGCGGCCAAGGACGCTCAACGCGGAAAGCCGGAGCTGTGGAATGCTATGAAAGAGACGAATACGTATTCCCTCGACGAATTCCATAAATTCTTAAAGAGCAAAGAATCAGGAATGATCGCTGAAAATCTTCGCTCGGTGGATCTGCCACATGTGATCAACGTGCTCAATGTGATCAATGCGATTGCGGATTTAAAAGCGGATGGCAGTTTTGGCGTGCGCAATGTTGTAAAAGAGTTCAAAGGGTCTAAAAAATACGAGGACTACGTCGCTGAGTCCAAGTCACGGCTCGGAAAAGATAAATCCGAAATTTTCTACAATCCGGAAACAACTGAGGTGTATTTGAGCGAGGCCATGCGCCAAAACCTGGAAAAGAAGGGTTTTAGTTCCGGTATGGTGAGTTCAGTGGTTCGTGCCCTCATGGCCAAAGTAGGGTATCACTACTCCACGCATTTTGACGCCAAGACTAGCCAAGAGGTGATCGTGCCCGTTAGTCCTGAGGGGGGTAAGAGTGAAGAGTCTAGTTTCCAAGATACGAATTATCAAATTGCCTTAGCGCTGCGTGCATCCCGCGGGGATGTGATGTCGGCTCAGCGCATGGCACGTAAGAGCGATACGTCGATGTCGAGTGCCATTGCACAGAGTATTCGCATTAATGCGCGTGCCAGCGTAGTGGGTGGTTCCGGCACACTGCAAGGGCTCGAAGGGTTGCAGAACTATCAAGTGGGTTCTCGTATTTTAAATATTTCCGGTTCTCGTCTGGATGAAGGCCGAGTAGCCAATGACCACATTTTTGAGGGAGCCGAAGGCGAGAAAAAGATTCTCGAAAAAATTAATAAATCTTTAACGGACGGTATCAGTGTTTTGGTGGCAGTTAGCGCTAAAGAATTTAAAACCTTTGAAAAATATAAAAATGGAAAAAATGATTTATTTAACGGTTATGACGTAGTCACTCTCGACAAAGATACCACCGAAAAAGAACTCGATAATATTATTAAAGATCCGTGGGCTAAGGGTCCGGGAGGCGTTAGAAAGCCACGCGTGATTTTAATTTCCGAAAGAGGATGGACGGGACGCGATTACAAACAACTCGAAAAAGCGGCCGATAAACTAACCGACGAAGCTATTACGAAGCAATCTTTGCACCAGGTTGTGATTGGCGCTCAAGATATAGCCGCGTCTGACTTTATCCAGCTGCTCGGTCGTGTGGGCCGTAACAATTCGGAGCTTACCGCAGAAAGATTTTTCCAGGTAAACGGTGAGGCACTTTCCGACCGTCTCTCAAACTTAAAAAATGATCAGGTTCGCAACGATTTCCGAAATAAACTGATCATGCGCTATGCCGAAAGCCCGGGTGAAGTTGGCGAAGTGCTTAAACTTTTGAATGCATACGAAAAGGCTGAGGGAGATATCAGTAAATTAAGCCCTTCAGAAGCCCTTCGTTTAAATGCTCACTTTATCGAAATGGATGTGAACATATCCGAAGGTGCGCGTTATTCCATTCGCGACAATGCGCGTAACGAAATTGAAATTAAACCGATCCGAGATTCTTTATTCGAATTGGGCGAAGGGACGGTAGGTTACGAGCGCGCGTCCCTTGCCCAGCAGAAATTATTCGACAGCCACAGTGATTCG
Organism: uncultured Planctomycetia bacterium; assembly: GCA_964606485.1. Taxonomy (GTDB): domain Bacteria; phylum Omnitrophota; class Gorgyraeia; order 2-02-FULL-51-18; family 2-02-FULL-51-18; genus CAZSGP01. The sequence continues at coordinate 233,755 of CAZSGP010000004.1, forward strand.
GCGGATCTTGAGATGAAACAGCGTGAGTTCGGAACCGGCGAAGAAATGGCTCTAGGCACGGTGCGTCAGTCGGTGAGAAATGCGCGCGTGCAATGGGAAGGCATCTTCTCTTTTAGAAAAACCGGCGAAACAACCTGGCAGGCGATTCGTTCGGGAAGCATGTGGAATGGTGTTAAATTTGTATTGCGCTCGTTCTCTCCGCTTCGCCCACTCCACATTCGGAGCAACATGAAATTTTTATTCATTGCGGCGCGGACGGTCACTCAACTGCGGGCTAAGGAAGCAGAGCTGCTTCCCGGAAATAGCGAAACAATCGTCGCCAAACATAGGCTTGCGCGTTTTAACGGGACGTCCGCAGCTTCACTGCGAAAATTAAATTCCAATAGTGTTTCTGATATCGTTGATAATTTGGTTGAAAGTTCGCTCGCGTTGGCGGAGCGCGATATCATCAAATCGCACCAGAATTCCAATCCATTTAAAGGTGAAATCCGTAATGCCACCGTCCATATCCGCATGGAAGCCCGCGGCCGACAGGCGAAAGAAGAAGTAGTCAACGACCAGACCGTGAAAGCGGAAGTCGTTAGCCGCACCGGCGAAGGATTTTTCATGAAATTCGACAAGTTTAACAAAATTGAAAATCTCGGCGCTGGCTGGCAGCTCATGGTGATTCCACAAGCGAGTGGAGTGCCATTGATTCAGCTTTTTAACCCGAATGATACCGAAGCCACGCCAGTTTATATGACGTTCGGTGACGACGAAACGATGAAAGCGCTTTTTGCGGGATTAACGAGTATCAGTAAAGGCAGCGTCAATATCAGCAACGAAATCACGACGATATCTTTTGCACCGGTCAATAACGAATTTCACAACAAAACGACACTTCACCAAATTTTCCGCCAAACGGGTTTTGGTTCAAATGCCCAAGCGGGAATTGGTATTGTCGGAGCGGCGCTGGGTTTAAAAAATTTGGATCACCGCAGTGAAAATATTTCCGTCGAACAATTGGCGGCTCAAATGAACAACGCTAAAGACGGAACGCTCGTTGCCCCTAGCGACGTGATTTCCCGTGTGGTTGACGCGATCAGTCTCGCGCATAAGCTGACGCGCTCAGTTCAGGATGACAGGTCTTTCATTACGCTTACTGAAAAAGAGAAAGCAATGTCGCTTAATCCTGTGGTTGCGCAAAATCTTGCGGTATTGGCAAGCCATAATTTTAATTTTGCGGGTCTTGGGAATTTAGGGGAGGTGGCACTGGCTCTCAAGTTTGTGGACCCTTCACTTCAGCCAGCGGATCAGATGACAACCCTACAAAATCTAAGAGCGGCAAGAATGATATCCGACAGCACCTATTCTTATTTGAATTTGGTTTATCAGAATAATCCCTTAGATGCTCGTTCCAAAATTGATGAGTCGATTCATCAAAGTGTCGAATTTGCCCGGGTGAACGCAGAAATTAATCAATTTAACCGCAAGGAACAAAAGACCGTTCAGGTTGCAACAACTGAAAACGACAAGGCATCCAAAGCATTAAAAGAAAAACAAAAATTACTTGGTTCGAGGAATGCCTATCGTGCGGCCGGCTTATTGGTAGGCCTTGTCGGCAAGGTAAACCAAGACCGCGCCATGGATTATCTGTCCGGAGACGTCGATGCAAGCGTGGTGCCGGACAACGCGCGTGGCCGCGAGGGTCAAGTTTTTGCCGTCAATCCATGGATGAGAGACGACATAAAGAAGTATGAAGTGGCGCCTGTGAGTATCCCCACTCAAAACACATGGGCGCGCTCAATCAAAAATGGACTTATCCGAGCCGCCAAAGGTCTGTTTGCTGCGGCTATTCTCAACCGGTCTGGGCTTCTGAGCTTTATTGAGAAACTAAGGGCACCAGGCGAGTTTGTGGCGGATTGGCTAAATAGCTTTAATGACCGCTGGACGGTTTCAGGAGTTTCAACTTCACAGCAGATCGCAAGACAAGGATTATACAAATCCGTCGATAAGGCATTTATGAAATCACATGGTGGCAGCCAAGTAGCAAACGTTCTTGCCAAAGCACTGGTCAAGGCGGACGAAAATAGTGAGCTTAAACAAGGAACATTGCGCTACTACTATGGAGAAGACGCAAAGTCCGGCTATGCCAATGGCGGAGCGGTGGGCGCGGTGCGAAAAATTCTGGATGAAGAAGATAAATCTCAGTTTAAACCGGACCTCATGGAGGCTAGAGACACTGACTTGGCGTTGGTCTCGATGTCATACCCCGAAATCGGAACTAGAAAGAATCTAGATCGTTTGATCGCGAGCGCTAAAGCCCTAAACACTCAGATCAAAGACCTTGCGTTCATAGACAATAAAAATTTAAATGACAGCGCCGCCGCATTTGCGGTTGATAATGACTTAACGCTGTCTGAGCTCAGCAAGCTTCAGAAGCTTCTGTCTCAAAAAGACAAGATTAAAAATTTAGAAGATCTTCAACGGGCTTTGGCTCAAGCAGATTTACTGGGCGACCGCTTCTTAGGTCTTTCACTCATGATGCTTGGCGCCTTTTCTAAGGAGGATCTAACAAATTTCCGTAAAACCGCCTTACCACACGAAAAAGATGGTATTGAAGGCCGACCGCTGGATGAGCTAGAAAAAGTTGGAAAGCGCATTCGCATGAAATTTAGTCTTCAAGCGGAAAACGACCAAAACCTAGCGCTGAATATGAATTTAAAACAAGCGGTGGAAGAGGCGGTCAAAGAACCTTTTGATGAAGTAAAAGCCAAGGTTGATGCTCTCGTTCTAAAAGCAAAATCATCCGCGCCGCAGGAGGCGATTACGATTCTTCAAAAAGCCCTTTCTGAAAGAGCGGGCGATAGGCTTCTAGCCAATAGTACGGATCTTAAGACGCTTCTCAGTCAGGCTTATCTGCAATTGGCTGCTACCCAAACGGGAATTGAGAAAGCGCGTAGCTTGGAAAAAGCATTTCAGTACGACCAAAGCCAAACCCCACTTAAAAATCAAATTGCCGATCTTTACATCGATGCTGCCAAGGCTTTGTCGAGCGACCGTTCCCCACAAGCGTTGATTCGCTTGTATCACTACTTGCGCATTGCCAATGGTTATGACCGCAGAACAGGTGACGGTGCTATGGCAAATGCAAAGAAAGATGCAATTACCGCTGAGAAAGCTCTCTTAGAGGATGTGGAAATCCTGAGGTCTCAAAATAAAATTGTAGAATCTCTCGCACAGCTTTTACCTCTTATCGTCGAGATCGATGGTCTTCAAAGCCAGAACCGCGAGCTAGTTGAAATTTTTGCCAAAATATTTGACGTTTATCATTCGCCTTCCATCGAGGAAATCGTTAAAGAAGCGCAGTTGCCTAGCGACAAAGATGCAATGGATCGTTACAAAACAAGACTGCTAACGCTCTACTATAATCTTTACGGTCAGGGTCTTAGCGAAAACGAGCTAGATGCAGAAAATCTAAAAGCTAAAAATGGTTACAAACCCGATCCCAACAAACGACTGGAGCGTTATAAAGCGGTAGTGAGTGCGGCTCGCGACACCGACGAACAATTTTTTGAAGATGGGTCCTCCGAAATTGAAGCGATGATGAACCAAAAGACAAAGCCTTCGTTTACGGCCACATCCTTGAGTTTATCTAAGGAAGATGCCCAAAGAATAAAATATGCCCGCACACTTGTTTCGAAGGCGGTTGATCAACTTTTGGCGGAAACAAATAAAGGGGTCCCGCCCAAACAGCAGATTCAAATGGATATCAAAGACCGCTCGCATATTATTGCAGCCGTGGCCCAAAATATTGCGCAAGGATCGGTGCGCTTAACGGAATCGCAACCCGGCTTAGAATCTTTTAAAGAAATGCAGGACGTCTCGATTGTGAAGAGGACATTGAGCCAGGATTTTAAAGACTACATCCATATTCTTAAATCTAAAGAAGGTGTCGAACCTGAGTCCGATAAATTAAAAGAAGCACGTTCCATTGAGAAAAAAGTGAAAGACAAATTCAAAGAATGGGCCGTTGCGGCAGGAATTGATCCGGCGACGCTACGGGATTTCAAAGTGCAGTTTGCCAAAAAGAGTGTTCTGAAAGGTACTACAAAACTTAAGAATTCGGATGGCGCTTATCTCGAAGGCGTGGGTGTTTTAGTTATCCCGACTGACGAAGACGGCCGCGTAGAGAATCTATCTGCGGGGCTCATTGCACATGAAGGATTGCATGCAACCGCGTTTGACTTCGCACAACACGATATGCGCGAAAGCATTGTCACCTACGTTGCGTCCGTTATTGCTGCAGAGTTGGGTGATTCTTACGGGTCGATCAAACAGATGCGTTATTACGACCGTGCGCAAACCACACTTCAAAAATGGTTTGCGGCTTCCGGAATGTCCCGTGAAAAATATGCGGCTAAACTTTTCAAGGCCTCTGTCACCGGTAGCTTTGATGAGCTTGGAATTTATGGTATCCAGGAAATCTACGAGAGATTAAAAGCGCGCGGTGTTGAATTTGTCACTATTGAAGGAAAGCGTGTTCGTTTGTCTAGCGTGCAAAAAGCATTTAAGGGAGAAAATTTTGATAAACCAGACACTTTGCCGGTATTCGTACGGCTTGGCGAAAGGGATGGTGGCTATGAGTTGTTGCCGACTCCTGGGGAGACAACCTTAAACGGACGTCTTAGAGAGCTCGCTTCAAAGGCAGACCGCGCAGTAGATGTTTTAGAAACGGAAAGAGCGCAAACGCGCATCTTTATTTCAAAAGTATTTCCACATTTTATTGAAAACTATCGTGAGGGGCGTGCCACTGCGCACGACGAACAAAAAGTACTTCATCTAGCCTATAAGATTAGTGAAGAGCTAGGCCGGCGTATTGCCAGGCTCTTAGAGCTTAAGGATAGGGTCGGAACATCAGAAAATGAATCCAAGGTGACAGACGTATTAATTTCACTGAACGATCAATACTTGGCACCACTGGGCCTTCATGCGAACGCCGAATTTGAAGGTAATACGGGCTTGTTCTTCTTTAACGGTTTTGAGATTTCGAAAGTCATTGAAGGTGAGCGAGAAAACGAAGCGGCTCCGACCTTTATCGTGACAGATTTAGATATCACCGAAAACCGTAGCCGCAACAACGCCGTGAATCGCGAAGAAGAGCGCTCGGTGACGATCTACCGCAATAGCGTTGCTCGTTGGGTTGATAACGAGTTCTACGCAACCTCTAGCGGCGAAAAAGCTGAAGTGTTGGCGGTGCTGGGTGCGGATCTTGCGGCCTTTAAAGAAGGGCGTCCGGGGACAAAATTTGGCTTAACCGATACTGGTAGAATTCAAATTAATGATTTATACCGCACAAGTGATGAGTTTCCGCACGTTGCTAAAATTATTCAAGAATTCAATCAGGACCTTTGGCAGAACCCGATTTACGCTGGCACACGGCGCGTAGAAAATCCGGAATCAATTATCACCGATCCTGAATTACGCAATAGCGTGGTTTCAAAATTGGGCGAGCTACTGGAAAAATCAATGCGCCAAAGCAGCGCAGAAAAGAAAATTTTCAGTCAAAGTCCAGCTACCGCCAAAGACAAGACCATCATCGACATTTTACGCTACGGGGCGGAGGTAGATTTACGCGTGCACGAACTTCGTCATAAACTTGATTCACGGTATTTGGTTCAGGGTAAAGGCAAACGCAGCCAGGTCTATACCACTTTGGAAGAGCGTGAATATGTTGCTCATTTAGAAGAGTTTGCCAATCCCGAAATGCGCGATGCTTTGGCATTTGCAATTATCAAGCTGTATGCATTGGTTGAGAAGGGTACGTCCGGCCTTGGGTACACCAAGACAGGTGCTAAGATTTTCAAAGATTTAGTCGGGTCCAATTACCGTTTACTGATGCAAAACAATAAGGAAGAGCTTCTTTCGACGCTAGAGAAGATCGGAAAAATTTCTCCGAAGGATTTACAACTTTTAGCGATGAAGTTGCAAATGAGTGACGACCGAAAGAAAGAAAATGAATCGCACGGCGATAAAGAAATCACAAAGCTTGCCTCAGAGCGATACGAACGCGAATTGGTTGATCTTGAAAAGAAAGCGGCAGGCGGATCGGGTTCTGGTGGGCAAGACGAATCAGTGCCAGCGCCGTTTGTGGTGCGACAATTAAATAGCGGCGTTACCCCTGTCGGCAATTTACCGGTCGACGACAAGACAAAGACCGCCGCCCGCCTCGCTACCTCACCACTACCTTCGCCAATGGGTGCAAGATTCGCCATTGCGCCAGAGTCATTAGATCTAAACCAAGACATCGATGTGATTTTCCCCGACATGCTCAAGGCCAATGGCGTTGAAACAAACAACGATAACGGAAAACGTTTGGTGGCGGCACTTGTTGAAATTCGCGGATTGCTCAACGAAGAAATCGATCCGCTTGTTCCATCCAAATTTGACGAAGAATTAGCGGCCCAGAAAAAATTGGCTGATGAAGCCTTGAACCTCATGGCTCCGGCTATGGCCTCTGCGATCTCCGGTGCGCTGGAAGCTTATGTGAACGCCAAAGCCATCACACGCGTGATGGAAGCAAACGGGACCGTTCGCGCGGCGGCTAAAGTGTTGCCGGCCAAAGCATTCATAACTGACAAAGGTTTCGATGCCGTAGCTGCGCAAACCATTCATATGATTGCGGGACGCGAATCAACCGGCGGGAAAAATAATTTAGCAGATACGCTGGTTCTTTATGCGGATAAAAATGCTCCCATTGAACCGATTAAACAAGCCCTAACCGAAGTGGGGTTAGGCTGGGTGAAACTCGAAGCCGTCGACATGAGTGGAAATGTGATGGAACAGCTGAGCACGCGCATTCCACAGATTAAAGAAAGTGCGAACATTATATTTAACGAAAGCGACAGCGCTGGTTTCATGGATGCCATTACGAACAGCGCAGACGGGGTTAAGTTTGTGGCCACTCCTCAGTCTGTCAATGCGAAGCTGAATGCTGGCTCTCAGCTCGTGCTGGCCTTCCTTGCCAAAAAGAAACTGACCGGACTCCGTGTCCCGGGGCAGGCCTCGCTTTACCAGAACGCAGCTCTAGAGAAGCTCCTTGGCAATGCCTCGCTTGCCGAATGGTTCAACGTGCCTCTTGAAATCTTCAAACTCGTCGCCCAAGCCATGGCCTCCCGCCTGGCAACCGCCAAATCCGCCTAATCTAATAATTTAATCGATTAATTTATCAAAAGTTAATCGAACAAATAACCTAGTATGCATCCCGGAAGCATACTAGGTTATCCGGTTTATTAACTTAAGCCAAATTAAGCAAATTCTTACTTTTGATATGACTAAGTAAAAATATTTTAAATGACCCTTGTAAAGCCCATTTCCGTCGTGTATACTCTTCCTGTATGCAAGGGAAGCGGGAAAATTCTCTCAATTAATAAATTCATTTATTATTGGTTTACTAAACCGGGGAACAACTATTGAACGATATTAAATCGCTAGACAATATCGTGGTTCAAGAAAAAAAATTCCGTTCCAATTTTGGAATCGGACTGCGGAGTATTTCCGCACTGCTCGTGCTCACCTTTGTGTTCCAAGAATTTTCTCACGCGCAAGGCGGAACACCCATGTGGTCTGCGGTGACCGATGCGCGCCAAGCACAAAAATTAGATCCGTCCAAACTTTCCCAGATCACCATTCCCGTTGACTCAGGCCTCACGCGTAAAGCGGTTGCAAAGTCCGGCCAAGACGTCATCATCAACATTCAAGACGCTCACTCGAAACTGGGCGCTCAAGAAAGCATTTCGAACATACTTGATAATCTAGTTTCGAATTACAATTTAAATCTCATTGCCTTAGAAGGTGCAACCGATCTTGTCGACACGTCGCTCGTTTCCAGTTTCCCGATTGAAGAAGTCCGCCAGAAGACAGGCCGCTACCTATTAAAGGAAGGCAAGATCTCGGCGGGTGAGTTTTACTCCATGATTAGCGCCAAAAACGTCAAGCTCTACGGCGTGGACGACGCAAGTCTCTACAAAGAAAATCTCGATGTGTTCCGCGCTTTGGCTGATCAAAAGAAAGTAGTTCGCGAAGAATTAAAAAATCTTTCGCAAACGCTTAAAACCCTCGAGAGCAAAGTTTACCACTCAGAACTTTTAGAAATGACTCAGAAACGTCTTCTCCAGCGCAATGGGGACATCAAGTTCACGCAGTACTGGGAGCATTTTAGCGGTTTAGCCAAGTCGCACCAGGTGGATTACTCGAAGTATGTGAATCTTAAAAAATTGTCCGACACGGTTAGTTTGGAAAAGGAAATTGATTTCCGCGCGGCGGGCTTAGAACGCGACGCTCTCGTCAACGAGCTCGGCAAAAAATTAGGCAAGCAAGATTTAGAGAAGCTTGTTCTCGAAGCACTTCAGTTTAAACAAAATAAAATTACGCCCGGCGCGTTTCACGCAGACTTAGCCGCACTTGCGAAGTCCGCTAACATTGATCCATCCGAATACAAAAACGTTATTTTGTACGCCCAGTACGTGGTGCTCTACGAAAGCATTGACCTTATTGCCATTTTTGACGAAGTCGAAGCATTTGAAAATGAATTAAAGTCAGCGCTGTTTGTAAATGATGACGAAAGAGCGCTGTCGGATCTGTCACACTGCGTTCGGATTTTAAGCCAACTGCTCGATACGGTTTTATCTAGCAAAGATTATGAGTTTTATCAGGAACACCGCAATGCCTGCGAAATTTCGAAAATTGAAGCCACGCTCAGCGCGCTGAATCAAAAATACAACGTATCCGGATCGCGTGTGAATTTTTCAACGCTCAAAGCGTCGATTCCCGATGCTCAAAAGTTTTACGAACTCGCAAACCGCCGCAACAAGGCGCTGATGGAAAATACACTCAAGCGCATGAAAGAACAAAACGTTCACGTGGCCGCACTCGTCACCGGAGGTTTTCACTCTGAAGGCATTGCGGAGCTGCTGGACCAAGAAAAATTATCGTACTTGGTCGTCATGCCCAAGTTCGACGAAAAATCTCCCGACCGTCCTTACATTGCAATTTTGACACAGAAACCCAGAGAGTACGAAGAAGCGTTTAAGGATTCGGATTTTTATTTGGCGGCCCAGCCGTTATTTGATATTGCACGGTTTTCTTCCGTAGGTGATCGCAGGGAGTTAGCACGTGTGCTGGGTGGCGTGATCGGTGTGTCGAAGAAAATTTTAGGTTTAGGACAACTCGATGCCGAAACTGTTCAAAAAGCCGTGGAAAATTATCAAACAAGAGTGTCGGCGCTTCCCGCGGGAATCACGCCTGTTGTTTCGGTGGACGATTGGAAAACTATTCTCACCACCACCAAAGTGGCCAAGCAAGGCGACCGTTATGTGGTCAGTGTTGACGGCGCCGAATACGTTTATGGATTAAGCGACGACGCCAAAGAAATCACCGACATTCAAAAAGTCACGTCCGGCTCGGCACGCACGACAATTAATTTAGAAATTGCAGAAAGCGCCAAAAAAACTTTTTCGGAATTAAACGCGACTGACGAAGCGAAAATTATTTCCCGCGTGGTGGAGGCTCTTGCAGTTCGCGCCCAATCCGAAACCATTACCGAAGAACAAATTAGAGCCAAGATTATTCCGATTAGCCGTGCGGCGAATGTGACGCTTGATCCCGCTGCGCAAGAAAACATTGTCAAAGCCGCTGCGGCGCTTTTGGCACAAATGTCACCGGTGGAAAAACCCATTTCAAGGCCGGCAATCAAATTAAAAGCGCCGGAAGCTCCGGTGACTGTATTAAAAACAGCACTAACGAGTCCGGTTGCAAAACCCGCGCCTTTTGAAACTCTTTCCGTAGAGCAGGGGTCAAGATTCGCTTCTCTGGGTAAATGGTTTCACGCAGCAGTTCTCATTGTCTCTGGATTTATTGCCGGATGCGTGGGCGGTTCGAGCACGGTGAGTGTGACGCCATTTATTACTGATTTTGGAAGTGGTCAAGTACTCAATAAAAATAAAGATGCTTTTCTTGTCATAAAACTTCCGCACGATATTAAAAGACTTCAACAATTATCGGTCACGGGGGCGGATGGAAAGCAATATCTAAACTTTATGTTCCGGAACACAACCGGTTCCAACTCCATGATCAGCTCGGTTCTTTTAAGCGAGGTAGCGGACCTGAACCATCCTAGTTTTGCGGCGGGCATTGATCTTTCGAAAGGAAAGCCCACGGTGGATGACTTTGGAACGGCGCGGATTCCGGGTAATTACACGGTTGCTTATGCCACCGGAACTCAAGAAATCATTTTTTCGGAAGTAGAAATTAATTCTTTTACTCAACCTCTGCCTTCGCTGCCAACACCTCCCGGATCTGTTTTTGTAAAAATCGAGGATAGTGATTTAGATGGCGTGATCAACACATTCCACGACAAGACACATTTTATTAGCCAAAATTTAGTCCAAAACGCTGACGCGGGTTTGCAAACCGAGTACATCAGCGTGAATGGAACGACGCGCGATAGTTATTCCTCGGTGGGCGACCTCGCTCTTAATGATTATGTTTTAGAAACGAATTTGACTGCACTTGCGGTTCAACAGCCTCTTCCGCCTACAGGCGAACAAAACGAAGGCGTCTATTCGGTTCGGTTTAGAACATTGGACGGAGATTTGTTTTCGGAGTGGGTTTCAGTGCCGGCGACTTTTACCGTTGGCGCAGGTTTATTTAACGATACTCCGAAATTGCCGACTCCAAACGCTACTATTCTTTCAGATCCTCGAAATGCCGATGGCAACGGAGAGGGCGACCTTCCTTTTAATAGTGCGGATCTAGCGGCGTATCAAAATACGGATGACGTAAACATTATTTTTGTAAATTCAGATGCTCCTCAAAATTTAACAACACGCACGTTAAGAACCAAAGTTTCCGGGATTACATCTAACAACAATGTGATTTCAGCGGATTTGACACAGCTCAGTCCACGCGGCGGCACCGCTGAGGCCGGAACGTGGAAAATTTATCTTCAAATCAATAGCCAAGGCGCCAAAACCGGAATTTTGGAAACTGGGAAAACATTTGTTGTTTTGCCGGGAAAATTCAGCAATACCCCGCGCCTTACGGCACTTTCAAGCAGTTTTTCTACTTCGGCGGATGATTCTGACCGCGACGCACTCGCTCTTTTAGGATTTCTGGTTTCCGAAGCCGCTAATTTTTCAGATACGGCTAATTTAGACATTCGTTGGACACATGTGAACGGCGCTCAGCGTCAAATGGTCGTGATCGGCGCGAAAAACGCAATCACCGTGAATCACGGATTTTTAGAATCCAATCTGACACTGCTTCCGCTTGTTTCCGGTTCTCCGGAAACGACGGGCACCTGGACTTTGTCTATGCGGTTAGTGGACCAGGGTCAAACGTCCCCATTTTTAGTGACCGGAAAAATAATCGATGTGGACGTGTTTACAGACAATCCAAAACTAACCGCCGCACCGGCCGATACCATCACCGAGCTTCGCGATGACGATTCGGACGCGCTTATTCAGACGGTTATTCGCACGAATGCAATTGCGGCAAACTCGAGTCTTGAAATTTGGTGGGAAGAAGCCACTAGTCACTCCATAAGACAGCAAATTGTGTCGAGTGCCGCTATCACCGCGAACAGTGGTTTTATTAATTCAGATTTAATTCAGATGCCGGTGATTTCGGGCCCCGTAGCAACAATTGGAGATTGGAGCCCCCGTCAGTTTAGAGTGATTTCAGCGGGTGCGACTTCTCAATTCACCACGTCTTCGGTTCCTACGGTGAATGTGAATAGTTTTAGCGCAAATCCCAAACTGTCTGATTTACCCAGCGGCTCGGTCGTGTCGATCGATAATCCCGACGAAGACATTGTGGGCGTCGTGAACTTTAATGCCACCACTCTTGTTTCCAATGGCGCGCAAGCGACGGATGATGTTGAACTTCAGTTTAGAAGTGTTACTGGCAACGACATTATCAGCCAGTTTAATAAAGTTTCCGATATTCAACGCTTAACCGGCATTCAAGTTGATCTTTCGAGCGGCACAATTATTTCGGGGTCTGCCGGCATCGGACAGTACCGTCTGTTTATTCGCCGCGTGGGAAGAGGTTCTATTTCTGGATTCAGCGATACGGGTCTTATCTTTACCGTGAATCATACGACGGATGTTGCACCTGCCGGTTCACGACTTGGAAGTTTTGCTTTCTGGAAAACCATTTTTTCAGCGCTGACCAGCCTTTCTATTTTTTCAGGACTTTCCATCATTGGTTGTGCGTGCGGTTCTTCCGGCGGAGGTTCAAACGCGTCAGGGCCATCTGTTTTCACAGCAAAGAGCATAAAACACAAAGAAGAAGCGAGTATTCTGGCGGGCCAATCGGCTGTCGGACTTTCACCGGATCACGATGCGCTGATTCCGGTTCGCAAAGACGCTGCCGGCCAAATGATTTACGAGAATCCTTTTACCGGAATTCTTTACCAAGATTCTGATTTGCAAAATCCTTCAGTGGCTTACGGACCAAGCCAATGGAATAAGGTCTACTCGAGTCTTCTTACGAATGGCATGGCCCATGAACAATCTTTACGCGGCAATACAAGCGTCATGCTGTATCTCGATCCGAATAATTTTGGCACGACGGCGAATGACGACGCCGTATTTAATCAATTTAAACTCGACGTCGCTACACTCGACCAGCAGGAGAATATCAAAACGGCGGTGATGAACTGGGCAGGTCTCTATGCTCAGGAAAATGGACAATTTTTACTGAATAATCCCACTCAAGCCAACAAAGACATCCTCAAAGCGCGCGTGCGGAAATTTGCGCAAGTTTTAAAAGATGTGGCGCCGTCAGTTGCGTTCGTCGTGCTTGGCAATGAGAACGCCTATTATGTCGAAGGACCGAACGGCGAGCATGCTTATCAGAACCCGGCACTCTTTTTTGGAGGCAAGATAGATAACACCATTCGCATGACACCGGCTGACTACTATAAATTTATGGTGGAACTGGCGCAGGAGTTTAAGAGTGTGAATCCGGATGTTCGTCTCGGGTTTGGACACGGCGTCATCGAGGCCCAGCAGGTCGATCAAATGAGAGCGGCCGGCATTCCGAGCGTGTATGACTTTTTAGCGCTCAATCTTTATCCGGTGGACGTGATTAATCCCGATGGCAATGACGGTTCCATCAACGGTCTTTTCCAAGGCTATCGCGGGAGCATAGAGTTTGCGACACAACTCAAAATGCCTTACATCCTAAAAGAATTCGGCAAATCAAACGCAGTGATCGGCCAAGCAGCACAAGGCAATTTTATTCGCGCGGCAATCTCGGCTTTGCTGGGCGGGTTTGCCTATCATGGAAAACTTTTTCCTCAGCAAAATGCCGGCAACACCCACGCGCTTTTGGGTGTTTATGTGGTTGAAGCTCTGCGTCAGCGCTGGAAAGATCAAGAAATCCGACAAGGCGAGTCGGGCCTAGGTCTCTACGCCAAAAATGTGAGCGGTACGGCTGTGACGTTTACGCCCACTCAAGGGGTAACCTTTTTGGATCAATCTTATAATGCGGCAATTGCCAACTTCAATGATCCCAAACGTTTACTGGCCGATGGCGCGGTGAGTCAGCCAGGTCTAAACGGTTCCTTTTATTCTTACGCAGACGGACGTTTTGATTTGAAAGAAACACAAACCTTAGAAATAAAAGTACCGACGAACCAAGCTGGAAATCAATGTGTGGTTCGTATTTTGCCACCCAGCGCCAATCCAGAATCGCCCGTCGGCTTAGTAGGCCAAGGAACGGTTTTCACGGTGCCGTCCAATGGCATTATTTCCGTGACCTTGAACTCTTCTGAACGAATCGATGCAATTCAGATCAGCGTTCATTCCGGTCAAGCTGCCTGGGGACAAACGTTCCGTGCTGGTAACGGAGCTGTGACGATTATCAATATTACGGGCGGCGCACGCCTTTCAGTTAATTTCAAGAGTCTTCTCTCGGCCGAAGATAAAACCGCTATTCAATCGGTACTCGATCAGCTCATCAACACACCGCTTAAAGAAATTTTTGGAGTCGATAAAGCTCTAGCGAAAGAGGCAACGCGCGGGCTTTTTAGTGTACGTGTCATGGATTTATCGATGAAGAGTTTGGAAGACGCCATGACACAGAGCCCCGCTCAATTAGAAGCCGACTTACAAAAGTTACTGCCAGAAACGCTTCAAGGTCTCCAATCTCAAAACAATCCGCAAGTGGTTGTGACGGGTGAGATGGCACGAGCCTACAGAAAAAAACTGGCGCTCATGCTGGTTTCCGATGCTCAGACCAAAGACATTGTTCGTCGGTTACGAATCTATGCTTATTATGACCATCGTGAGGAGGTGCTCGATAGAGTAGAAAGTTATCTGATTAGGGTGGAAAACCTGATCGAAAAAGTTACGGACCTCTTAGATCCCAAACAAATGGAAAACGTTTTAGATGTATTAAGAACTATTCAAAGACAATCTGGAGATTCCGGGGAATTTGCTGTGAGCTTAGAGGAGCTAAAGTGGGCGCACGAAATTGATCCAGGCTTAAATGAATATGAAAATAATAAGCTTAGAAAATATGACGATTTGAGGAGACGGTATACAGAAGCATTTGTTAGAGCTAGCGACTATATTTTTTCTAAAATCGAGAGTTTGGAGAGCCTAACAAAGACTCCTCAAAAAGATGCCTCGGAGCTCGTGGGCATTATTAGCGCTAGTGCAGACCCTGTGCTTGAGGTCATTCAAAATTTAGAATCTCGGGGTCAAAAAGACGACGCGCAAAAATTAAAAGATGCCTTTATCCCATTATTCGAAAAGGCAGCTCGTTTTACCGGCGCGAGGCTCTCTAGCGATCAGGAAAAAAAGAAAAAATTAGAAGAAGCCGTCGCTAAGTTAAAAGCCGTGAATCACCCGACGGCCCCCGTTCAAAAAACGGCTTATCAAACGGCGCTGGATCTTGTGAATCAGAAATTTGATCAGTTGATTGTCGATGGAAAGTCGGAGCTAGAGCTTGCTGAAGAAATTATTGGCGGCACTCCCGAGAAGCCAGTTTCTATAATGAGCGTCAGTAGCGGCGATTTAGAAAAAGTCGCCGATGCGCTTGGGCGCTCCATGCAACACTTTGGAGCTCTTAAATCACTACCGCCTATACCCGCCAACCTTGTGTTAAATGCTGACGAAGCAGAGCGTTTAAAAAATGAAAGCCGTGCTTCAATTTCAGAAGACATGAAGCAAAATGTCCTAAGATACAAGAAGGCAAATGACGCCGTAAAACTGGAGCAAAAAATACGCGATTTAGTTACGCGTTTAAATCGCTTATCTTACGATTCCAATGAAGTCGTGAGCGGAGATGTAAAAAAACAAATTTCAATCGTGACCGACGGCGCAAGCCCCGCAGTTTTAAGTGATGCACGCGTTACCGAAGCCCTGGGCAAGGCGAATGACCGCCTGAGCCAACAAAAGAAATCAGAAACACCGGCAGCCATTGCTAAGAGACGCGTGGATGAAAAAGCTTCCCCGATTCTTACACAGGCTCTTGCGCATATCGATCGTTGGGAAAAGAGGCTGCAAAACGGAGAGATCACGAAGCTTACAGAAAAAGAGCTTGAGCAAGCTACTCAGGATCTCGAAAGTGCTCGGAAAATTTTAGAACAAGGCATTGAGATTGGCGATGAAATTGTAAAGGATTTAAGCGTCGATAAAGAGGTCCGTAAAACTTTATTAGAAAATGCTATAAAAGAAGTTAGTTCTCAGATCGCAATCGAAAAAGCGAAAGTATATAGCCTGCTCGGTAAATTGAGGCTCAATAAAAAACCTGTTCTCGTCCGCGAGCTCTCTGACGTGATTGGTCCGGCTCTAGAAACACAATTAAAAGAGGCAAGCACGAATGCAGAACGCGTTCGCGGAAAAATCCAGGAATTAAGACAAAAATTGGACGGCGCCAAAGCTGAGTTTCAAAAAATATTAGGCATTGAACAAGATATCGCAAACCAAACGAAACGTGTGAAAGAATTGAGCGATAAGTTAGATCAAATTAAAGCCACTGTCGCAAAAACGGTTGGACTATTAACAAATCTTTACCAAAAAAAGCTGGAAGGCAAAAAGACTGCAGAAGGTCCGGATTTAGAGAAGATTCACGAAAAGGCGATCGAAGATCAAACTTCTACGGAAGCGACTTATGACGTTGCTAAAAAATCTTTAGAAAAATTAGTGGATGACAACCGGTCCCTCAGCAATCGTAAAGCCGAACTCGATCTTGCTATCAAGCAGATTCCCACCGAAATTGAAAAATTAAATTTAGAACTTAAAAGATATGAAGATAAGGAAAAAAGTATTCAAAAGGAAATTAATGATAAAAATGATATCAAAAAATTAAAAGACGAATTCGGAGCTGCGAAGGCCGAGCTAGCCAAAGCACTGGCCGCGGCGAAAGCGTCGGATGACGCCAAAAAAACGGCCGATCAACTCGCTGCTCAAGCCTTGGCTGATAAAACGCGCAGCGAAACACAAGCCAAAGAAATGATTGCTAGAGCCAAAGAGGATCAAGCCAAATCTAAAGAAGAGGCCGATTTCGCCAAGCAAGAAATGATTAAGGCTAATGACGCCTCGGTTAAGGCTAACCGGCAAGCCGCTGAAGCGCTAGAAGCTAAAGCGGAGAGCGAAAAATTAGCCAAAGAAATGAACGCAAGACTTGAAGCTGCTGTTGCTACTGCTAACAAAGAAGTAGCGGAAGCTAAGGCCGCGCAAGCTCAGGCACAAACCGAAGCCGCAAACGCGAGAAACGCGCAAGACCGTGCATTGGCGGCCGCCAAAGCATCCGATGATGCGCGTAAAACAGCCGATGTAAAAGCACGCGCCGCCGAAGACGCCAAAAAAGTTTCCGACGAGAAAGCAGCTAAGGCCGTAGCCGCCGAAGAAAAGGCAAAGGCTGATGCCAAAGAACTCGTTCGTATAGCCAAGCTAGATGAAGCAAAAGCTAAAGAAGAAGCACAAGACGCAAAGAAGGCTAAAGACGCCGCAGAACTTGCCGCTAAAGCCGAAGGTGACAGCGCTTCTGCAGCACTCGCTGCTAAAAATAAATCTGAATTTGAAGCAGCGGCTGCCATCAAAAAAGCACAAGACGCCGAAGCGGTTGCTAAAAAAGAAGCTGCTGAAGCGAAAGTCGCACAAGTTAAAGCTGATGATGCGCGCAAAGCCTCGGACAAAAGCGCAAAAGATTCTTTTGATGCAAAACTCAAAGCGGAAAAGGAATTAGCTTCTGCAAAAGCGGATCAAGCAAAGGCTGATGCCGATAAGACGTCGGCTCTCGCCCAAAAAGAGGCCATTGAAAAACATCTATTAGATGCACAGTCGGCTAAAGCCGCAGCTGATAAAACCTTAGCGGAGTATAAGTCCGCCGGCGGTGAACGCATTCGTAAAGCCATAGCTGCTGAAGCGGCTGCTAAAAAAGAAGCCCAAGATTATTTAGGAGCTAAAATTAAAGCAGAAGCTGAACGTGCCGCCGCAGAAAATGCAAAGACTGAGGCGCAAAAAGCGGCCGAAGCAGCTCTTGCCGCACAAAAAACAGCGGAAGAGTCAGCACGCGCCGCTCAAGCTGCCAAAAAAACGTCCGACGAGAAAGCCGCTGCTGCTAAAACCGCCGAAGAAAAAGCAAAGGCTGATGCCAAAGAACAAATTCATTTAGCAAAACAGAATCAGGCTAAAGCTGAAAAAGAAGCACAAGACGCAAAGACAGCTAAAGACGCCGCAGAACTTGCTGCTAAAGATGCCGACCAAAAAGCCAAAGATGCTCTTAAAGCTAAGGGTGAAAGCGAAGAACTAGCCAAGAAAATGAATGAAAGACTAAAGGCAGCCGAGGCTAACGCAAAGAAAGAAACCGAAGAAGCCGATCAAGCGCGTAAACTTGCGGAGGCAGCAGCGACCCAAGCCAAAGAAGCAGAGCAGAAAGCACTCGCCGCTGCGAAGGCCGCGGATGAGGCGCGTCAAAAAGCGGAAGCTTTAGCAAACGAGAGTGAAGTTAAGAGAAACCTAGAAGAGCTAAGAGCGAATGCTAAAGACAAAGCCTCGAAGGAAATTGCAGAGCGTGCCGCCAAAGCCGAAGCGAAACTGGGTGTTGCGGAGAGCAAAGTTTCTGACATGGCCGGAAAGTTTTTAGCGCAAATGACCGCTGCCGGTGAAAAATTAGATCTTTTGATGAACTCCGGCGAGATAGACCCCATCGAACTTGCAAAAGCGGAGACAGAGTTTCAAAGCGCCTCCGCTCTTTACAATGAAATCATGTCTCTTGGAGCAAGACTCGCGGACGATGCAGACAAACTTAAAAAAATTCAGGATGCCGCGACTAAACTAAAACAAGAGCTCGAAGCGAAGATGAAGGCTGTTCAGGCGAAGAAAGCCGCACAAGACGCCGCAAAGGCCGCTGAAGCTGCAAAAACTCCATTTGATAAAGCCATCGTCGCGGTTGGTGCGACTTCCATCGGGCAAGGACAAAGAGCGTATTTTGATCTTGAAAAGCACATCGAGATAGCCGGATACCTGCTTTATTTCATTAACGAAAATGAAGCCGTAAAATTCACGGTAAAAGACGGAAAAGTTTTCGCGCAAAAAATGATTGTGGTCAAATCTCAACCCGAAGACACCGACGGTGAGCTTGCTCCTGTCGGCGACCCGGTTTTCTTTGGAGAAGAGACGGCTGACCAGCAAGAAAATGAATCTCAAAAATTCTTAGCCGTGAAGTTTTGGGTCAAGAACGGAAAACTTTATTTTGAGCCGCAAGAAAAAGACGTGGAAGTCGCGGCTTTAGAAAAAACTCATTTCAAGGAATTTGACTTAATTCAAGCGGATCGCGATTTCAAGGTAGGTGATTTCGTTATCGAGTATCTGCCGGGGCTCAAACAAACCGAAAAAATTATGAGCGGCTCCGATACCAATGACAATTTAGACAGCGTTCCAGATTTTGTGGAATGCATCAAGGGTGTTGTGATCGGTGTGACGCCTGAAGGCTTGGTTCACGTCATGAATATCACCCATAAAGATTCCAATATGTTTAAGAGTGGTCTAAAAAATCCCAAAACCGATCTTTTCTGGAAATGGAATTCAAAATATCCGCTCACCCCTGATTCAATAGACGCACCCTTTGCTTCTCAGGCCAACATGGCCCGCACGAGCGAGCTTATGGAAAATATTTTAGGCGTCAGCATCAATGAAATCTTAAGCGGACCGGTGATTGATTTCTCGCCGCAAGCAAGCCAGGCAAGAATTGAGGCTAAAAAGGCCGCCGCCCAAAAAGCGAAGGAAGAAGCCGAAGCGCAAAAAGCATATCTGAATCGTCCGTTCACCATGGACGATCTCGACAATAAAAAACCTCCCTTTATAGAATCCGACGGAATCAACACGCTCGCTGAACGTCAAAATGATTATTTTGAATCGGAAACTTTTGTTTGGGCTCATCCCCAGAGCGTGGAAGCGGAGAATGCGTTAAAGGCCGCAAAATCCCCGAGCGTTGAAGTGAATGGGTTTGTGTTTTATCTCGCGAAGGTCAGTTCAAATATTGGAAACGGCGGCGCGGTGGTTAAATTCTTATTGCCCAATTTAAAGCTCACCGGACAGATCGCTTCTTACATTACCGCCCAAGATGCACGTCTTTGGAAAGTGAATCCGGCTTATATTGCGGCTCGGCAAAAGAAAACCGACGAAGAGATAAACGCGAAGTTAAAAGCCGCTGGAGCCATAGTTCCGCTGAATGACAGTGGAGTCTTTGTTCAACCGCTGCCGTCCGCGGATGATTCCGGAGCGATCAATATTAAGTCGGAAGAGCCACAGAAGGTAGTGACACCGGTCGACACGAAGCTCGCCGAGTTAAACGCAAAGATTCAAGAAATCCAATCCCGCATTTACGAATCGGACGAACAATTTGCGGCCGATAAAAAACTTGCGCTCGATAAAGCCGCCGAAGTTTATGCGGCGGGTTCTGAAAGCTACAAAGAAGTGGAAGCCAAGCTTGCCGCCAAGGAAATTCAAATGGGTGATGTCGCGGCGGCTAATCAGCGCCAGACCGACGCTCTTGTGCGCATGCAGTTGGCTGAAACAAATCTGAAAGCTCTAAAAGCAGAATCTGAGAAAGTCGCCGCCGGCATTCCCGCCGATAAAGACCAGGTTGAGGCTGAAGCCATCCAGACACTGAAAGATCAGCTCATTCAAACTTTATTTTCCCAACGTTCAGAAATGTCCGAAAAATTAAAAGCTGTTATTGAAAGCGCGCTCAGTTTTGAAATGAAAAAGGCCGTTTTAGTGCGTCTTTCTGAAGAGATGGGTCATCGTGTTACGACTCAAGCCAATCCCGCTTTGCGTGTGGAGCAGTTTTTAGAACGGGCAAAATTGATTGAGCAATACAAGATTTTAAACATCGATCCACAATATTTCGACTATCTTCTCGGTCAAGAGTCAGACGCTATTGAGCGGCAACTGGATTGGTTTAAAGATCCTGATGTGGGTAATGGTTTGGTTGCCGTCAAGAAGAGTACTTTCCGTCTTTCAAAAAGTGAGATTAAGAAAACAGCTGACGAGCGTAAAGAGAGAATCTTAGAAATTATTCCAGCACTGAGTGCGATGAATTCTAATTCGCAAAAAGAAGCTGAAACGGCCGTTCAAGGTTTAACGGATCAGGATGCTGGGCTAAGCAATGAAGCGGTTGCTAAAAAGATAATCGATGACAAACTTTTTAGTTTGGCGCCAAAGACTTATGGGTATAAGGAATCCTATATTACAAGCATCATGGCCAATGAGAATGTTCGCTACAATGTTGAAAGTGTAATGAAGTCTCTCAAGGCGGCACTGGATCTCATTCGTCCTCAAGGGGCCCAGCCGAGTGCAGCCTCTATAAAAGAAGCAGAAGACAGACTTGTGGCTCGTCTGATTGCCGCTGATGAACATTATCAAAAAACTATCGCAGACAAAGATTTTGCTCACAAAGAACTCTTAGCCGCTCTCAAAGTCGCCGCTGCACGCAAAGAAGTGAAAGCAAAAGTTGTAAACGCACTCGAACAAATTCGCTATAAAAAAGCACAAGAAGAAGACGCCGCAAAAGCCGAAGCGCTCAAGAAGGCCGAAGAAGCCGAAGCGCTGAAGAAAGCTGAAGCGTTGAAGCAGGCCAAAGAAGCGAAAAATGTACCTTTGGAACAGCAAAAAACAGAAAGCGGTGGAGTTGCGGAAGTTCCCGGACCTTCGTTAACAGATGCGCAAGGCGCAGCTTTGTTTGGTCCTCAAGCCAAGTTGGAGTCTAATACCGAAAAGTTTAAAGTTAGGGAAGAATCAATTTATGCGCAGCTGATAAAAATTTTCGAAACAGATACTTCGTTCAATGAGGGAAAATTTAAAGAAGGAATCTGGACTGAATTTAAAACAGGTGTAGCTTTGAAAAAGACCAACAGTTCGAAAGCTAAAGCCTATGATGAGCTTGAATCTCTTATGAAGAGTAAAAAAATAAAATTGTTAGCGGATTTTGAAGAGTGGGTGGGGAAAAATTTTCCGAAAGAAGAACAAAAATCCAATCTAGAAAAAGACCAAGCTGAGCAGAAGGAACCCGAGCTGATTAACTTGCCGAAAAGCATTTCCGGTTCTTTCGCGATCGATAAAATAGACAAGTCTGGAGTTGAAATTGCATTTCAAACAGACGGAAATACAATCCAACTCTCAAGTGTTGTCGGAGACGTCCCCGACAGGACCTTAACGTTAAATTCAAAAAATGGATTTAAAATCACTATCGGTAAAAACCAAAACTCTGGTTCTCATTTTCAAACGGAAGATGTTTTTTATATTAACGCTGAGCAAGCAGCAATTGAATTGGTAAAAGATGCGGACGGGTATAAATGGGTTTTGATCAATCTCAGCGATAAGGTAGCTATTTATATCAATGGCCTCACTTTGATTGCCGGAAAAGAGAGCGAGGGTATCTCCGATAGAATAGTGCTTGCCGACAAAATGAAACCAAAGGTAGTGACGATATCTAAAAAAGCCGAGAGCTTGCAAGCGCAACCACAAGAAATCGAAGCCGAAGACACCGGGTACTCCAGTTCTTCAATCGAGGAAGAGGCTTACCCAGAAGGCCTTTTGAGCATAGAGTTGATAGATGCCATTGAAAGAGTGCTTCTTAAAGGGGTAATGGTTAAAGGGGTTTCCGACGATCAGGTGCTGGGGCTTTCTGACGAAGAAAAAGCAAAAAAATTAAAAGAAATTGTTAAAACGCAAAAAGGTGAGCTGGCGGAAATCAAAAAGAAAATGGCCGAGATCCGGTCCGCCATCGAAAAAGGCCAAACCGTTACTCTGACTCATTCAATCAAGCCCTCTGCCTTGTCGGTCGAAAATTTTGAGTCCGCAATTCAAATATCTCAAATTGATGCAGCCGCAGAACTCGAAGAACAGCTTAAAGTCCAACAAACGAAAGCCGCCAAAGAACAACAAGAAGCCCTCGACGCTCAAGCGGATCTTAAAAAACAAATCGAGGAACTCAACGCTGCTCTCGCCGAAGAAAAAGAAAAAAGAAAAGAAGCGGAACTTGCAGCCCAAGAGGCCATTGAGGCTCGCAAAAAAGCGGAAGATGAGCTCGCCCAATTTAAAAACGAGACCAATGCAAAATTTAAAGAATTAACGGCCGCAGTCGCTGCCGCGCAAAAAATGGCCGAAGAAGCCAAGGTCCAGGCCGACGCTGCACTCAAAGAATTAAAATCCGCTCAAGCGAATGTGAAAAAAGAAGAGGCTGACGTCGAAGTGGCGAAAGCAAAGGCGGCAAAAGAAGTCGCGGAAGCACAAGCTGCGAAGGCCCTAGAAGCACAGGTGCAAAAGGAAGTCGAAAAGGTTCAGGACAATAAGCCGACTCCTGAACACAAATTTCAAAGCTTAAAAGTATTTTACAATAAAAAATTTCAAAATGCCGAGGCTAGCCAGCGTTTAGCGGCTTGGGAAAATTTTGAGGAAGATTTCAATAAACACAACACCGACCAATGGCCCTTTAAGCTCTCACCCGCTGATTTGTTGGCTGAGCTGCTTGCTGGAATTGACCATATAAAAGATCCCCAGGAATTTCAAGAGTTATACCAAAAATATTTAAAATCCTCGACTTCGCCTGAGATTATGTTTAGTGAATCTGGGGATGACAGTGGAAGCTTCGCCGCATTTATGGGATCTGATTCTGACGAAATGGCGAAGCCTGATTTTAGCGCATCTGCTTCAGGCGGCATTCCGATGGATGATTTGCTTGCGCCTCAATCGGCAGTTATTCCCGCGGCACCCGCAACCGGTCCGCCGGCAGATGACTTACCTGCCGATATGGATTCCGATGATGATTTGATTGTCGCTCAAGATGTGCCGCAAGAGCCAGCGCCCGATGATGTGATTAACGCCGTGGATGCGGATGAAATTCCCACTTTTGGAATTGGAACGGTTCGCACGCATGGTTATGCAGACCCCGCCAAGCGCCCAACCGAAGAATCCATCGAAGACGCCGTATGGGCCGATTCTAAGATCGGCGCATTTTTAGTCGCGGATGGCATGGGCGGCGGCGGAAATGGCGCGACTTACAGCCGCATTGCCAAAGAAAAAATTTCCGCGTATTTAAAAATGAATTCAGTTCCGGGACTTTCCAAAGAAGAAGTTCAAAAAATTCTTCATGATGCGGTCATGCTCGCTCAAGAAAAAGTCCGCGAGGCTATTGATGCCCTGGGCTTGCCGGCGGATGCCACTAAAGATATGGGAACGACGATATCGGTCGGGGTGATCTGGAAAGACGAAACCACCGGAAAAAATTGGCTTCTATCTGCGAATGTAGGAGATAGCCGCATTTATATTCGTAAAGCGGATGGCTCTTTAGTCAAAGTGACCATTGATGACACCAAACTTGTCGATATGGTCGACAAGGGGTTCATGACGCCTGAAGAGGCGGAAGCCGTGGGTCCTAAGGAAGCTATCAATAATGAAATTTATAAGTTTCTCGGGAAACCCGATTTAGCACTTGATGACCTGCGCAAAGTCGAGCCGGTAGAAATCAAAGCCGGAGAAATTGCGTTTGCGGTGTCGGACGGCATCGTTGATAATCTTCAAAATCCAAATATTGCCGAGCGTAAGCACTTGGCTCAAATTGCGGCCGAAACACACGACTCTACTCAAGATTTTCTCGAAGCCTTAGCAAACGAAGCAAAAACTTTCGCGCTTTCAGATCCAAACGGCCCGAACACCAAGCCTGATGATATTTCTGCGGCGGCGGTCGAGGTGCCAGTAACGGCTACTCCTGTGGTGGAAGAGGCAACCGAAGCGCCCGCGATGGTTTTAGACAAATGGCAACGCGCGCGGGTTTACGCGGCTTCCGCATTCATCGTCTCAAGCATTATTTCGACAATCGCTTTAATTTTTGCGACACCGGCTTTCATCGCGTGGCTTGCGTTCCCGTTTGTCAGCGCGGGGCTTTTTGGAATTATCGGTTACAAATGGGCGAGTACGGTTGATCCACCTCACGCTCAAGTTATTCCGGTCAAAGCTCTTTCCAAAATTGCGGATGAGCTGGGCGCCGCTTCACCGGAAGGGGCCTATCGAAATACGCTTAAGAAAATGATTTTAGAAGGACAAAAGCGTCTTAGTGCTCTGGTCCTTACTTCCCAACAAATCGCCGAGCAAAAAACCGACAAAGAAAAAGATCTGAATGTGGCTAAGTGGAAATGGGCGATTGGAATAACGCTCTTAACCACCGCTGGAGGGTTAGCGGTATTTGCGCTGACGAGCGGCCTCGGAGTTTTAGGAGCGATCGCCGCATTGGGTGCCGGATCGATTCTCACCATTTTATTTTTTAATTTTATCCTTAATAAATTCATCTTCGCTGAAGCCGTTTTCGCATGGAAAAAAGCCGTCGAACGTGAAGGCGGAGTCCGCAAAATTGTTTTCAAGGAAAGCTTCATCGAGTCCTTTAAAGGTTTTATCCATCTCACCGTCGGACTGCCTTATCATTTATTCCAAGGATTCATCTTGGGAGTTTTCGAAGCCAAAATTAAAGCATATTGGTTCCCACGTTTGGCGTATCTTGTTCAACGCGTTTATCCCGGTCAAGGACGCACGACGCAAACAGATTATTTGGAATATTTGGCCGAATACTACGCGCCGTATTTAGGCAAAATCGAAACCTCCTCGATTGCAATATACGAAGCCGCGAATTATTCCGAAGAACGCACGAAGGCGATTGACCGGGAATTTTTATTAACGAATGCATGGGAAGTTTCTCTACTGGGTGGCGTCAAAGATGCGTTTACCAAGCGTTCCATTGTATTCATTGCTGGCGCTTTGGGTAGCCCAATTCTTTCGTTTATCGGAATTGGAACGGTGGCTTTGGGTGGTGCGCCGGTTGGACTAGTAGTGACGTTTGCGATTGTTATCGTAAGTCGGACACTCACGACGCGCTCGGCTTTAAAGGAAATTAGCTGGAAAGCTCAGAACGACCCTGAATTTAGCCGCGGAAAAGCCATCGCCAAAAGAATTTTGACGGATGTTGTGATTGTTGCTGCTTTTGCGGGCCTATTTGCCTTGGGCGTTACCAATAGCGCCGAAAATATCGCAAGCCTTGGAGGCGATCCTTCCACCGTTGATTTTAATTTCCTAGACCGCGGTTGGAATGTGCCTTTACCCGCCATCGGTCCGATGCACGAGCAGTCGCTTCACTTCACATTCCGAGCCATCGGTGGAGCTATGGCCACGCTGTTTGTTCTGGGCTTAAAAGATATGTGGTCGAGTGTCAGAACATATATTTATTCGGATCTCAACGAACAAATGATTCGCTACGTGTTTAAAGACGAGCGTAATGATTACAAAGCTACCTTAGACGCCTTAAATCAAGAAGTAAAACCATCCGAGCGCAAACCATTTGTGCTGAACTCATTCGACCTTGAAAATATCTCAAAAATCATGGAAAAACTGACAGTTTCTCAACAGGCGTCGATGATTGGTTTTGTGGAAACCATGTTGTCTTCACCGAAGGTTGCTAAAAAGCTAGGCGTCAGCGGTTATCAAAAAGAACTTATTTTAAAAGCCATGTCGAACATGAAAGAGGGTTTTGATGCCGATGTGCTGACAGCGTCCTCCGTGAATTACGAACAAGCCGTCGAGGACTTTTTAGCGGGAGCGGTGACATCAAATCTTTACGCCGGAGCGTTTTTTGAGCTTTTATTCAGCAGCACATTTTGGTGGAAGATCCTAGCCGGAGTCCCGGGAATGTGGTTTGTACAAACTGAAATCAATTTAATCGTGGGTCTTGCGAAGGCCACGCATTTCACGCCTTTAGTCAGCGTTGTGAAATTGATTGAAGGAGATGAAGACTATAAGCAAGAAATTAAGCAGAGAATTGACAGTCATCAAGCAGTGGGTGCGTGGGAACACTGGGTTGCCGACGGTTGGATGGGCATTGCCCAGCACGTGGTAGCCGTTATCCCAAATCCATTTATCTCTAACGTCAAGCTTGGTCCGTCAGATTCTGACAAAGAAAACGCCAAGATTGCAGAAACGCTTCGCATTGAAAATGAAGCAAACGAAAAAATGGCCAAAGAAGCCGCCGCCCGCAAAGCCGCCGAAGACGCCGCCCGCGCGAAAGCCGAGCGCGAAAGAGCGGCTGAACTCGAAGCCAAGCGCGTTGCTGCTGAAGCGGAAAAAGCGAAGGCTCAGGCGGAAGCGGATGAAGCCGCGCGGAAATTCCGCGATGCGCAAAACGAAGCCGATCGTTTAAGAAAAGCAGGAATTGAAGCCGAGCGCGTCCGTCGTGAACAAATAGCCGCTCTTGAAGTTGCGAACCGTGAAGCGGAGCTCGCGCGCCGTGAGGCGGATCGAATCGCGCGTGCCAAAGCCATCAAAGAAGCCGATGCCAAAGCCAAGGCCAGCGCTGAAGCTCTGCGCAAGGCTCAGGAAAAATTACAGCGGAACAAAGAAGACGTTCAAATGCTTCAAGCCAAGCGTCAAGAGAGCATGGAAGCCTCTCAGCGGTTTGAAAGAGAATTTGCCCGAAAAGAATTTCGTTCGATTAAAGATTTTGACGATGTGGTTCAAAGTCTTCGCGTTGAAGCCATGAGACTCGACAAGAAGAATCCGGGAGCCTTGGCGCGCTTTGATCAAAAGGTTCAGGAAAAGAGAGCCCAGTTTAGCCCCGCATCCAAGGAAGCTGTCAAAGAGTCCGTGAAAGAACCCGTGAAAGAACCTGTCAAAGAGGCTCCGAAGGTTGAAGACAAAGCCGCTTTAGTTCTTGAACAAGTTGCGGTCTTGAAAAACGAGGCCAAAGCGCTGGAAGCTAAGAAGGATTTGAATAGTCTCCAAGCTACGCGCGATCCCTACAAGCAAGCGCTCGAACAGATCAATCAGGCGTTAGAAACTTATCCGGACGATCAACGCTTGAAAGATGCTCGGTCGGAGATCAAAGACTCTTCTTCGCGTGTGTTTGCCAAAGTTAGCGAAGTCTTGATTTCGCAGAACCCGAAGGATGACAACTTAAAAACGATCGCGCGCGAGACTTATCCCGAGCTGATTAAAAACGCTCAGGAGTCGGTTTTCACGCTGGCGCTTGAAAAAATACTCAACGATAGCCAGGCACCGCATGTCGCGTTTGAAGTCGCCAAGGCGCGTGTAGAATTTTTAGAAGCAAAAGCGAAAGACAGTGAGACTTCGCTTACGGACATTCCGGTTCTTGCTCAAGAATTAATCCATGTTTTAGATTGGATCGATGCCAAAATTCCAGAAGCGGTGCGCGAAGATTACACTACAGTCCAAAAAGACAAATGGAAAAATAAAGAAGAAAAAACACCCGAGCCGAAAGCAGAGCCTCAGAAAGAAGAAGTTCCTGGCGCAACGGATTTGAAGGTGGGCTTGCGGCAAATTAAAGATGCCATCGCTCCCGCGAAAGATACTCAAGATGCGGAAGAGACATTTATTTGCCCGCGGTGTAATCATGACGTTTCAGATAAGGAAGATCATTGTCCTGCTTGCGGTTTAAAATTTGAGCCAGCACCCGCTGTCAAAGAGACGCCAAAAGCAGAAGTTCCGCCTCCCGCTAAAGCGGAAACGAAGCCCGTTATCGAGCCGGGTCCAACAGATTACTTTGATGTACGTATTTTTACGCCTTCGGCCACTAACCCGAATTACGTGGTTCAGCTCTTGCATTCGTATGAGCAGATTATTCAAGAGACAAAAAATTCCGACAACGTCCGGGTGATCGATCTAAAGAGTTTTGACGCGGCAACCAAGAAATTAAAAGTGAATGGCCAGGAAACCGAAGTCACTTTTCAACAAGTCAAATCCGACCCGAGCGTTTCGTTTGGAGGACAAATAGTAACCCCGATCGAAGATCCGCAGTCACCAGATTTAACCCATGTCAAAATTGGAGATAAAACGTACAAAATTGTAAAAGGTGTCCGCGCGCTTCTAACGGATCCAAAGAATTCAAACGCCCCTCGTTTAATCAAAACGAATGGTGATGTTGCTGATTTGGCGAATGACGGCTATGTGTGGCAGATTCACTATCCCGGAAAAGTGGATCGTTGGGGAGTAAAAGAATGGACCGAGTTGGCATTTGATACGGTTGCCGATCGTTTTGAAAATATGAAGGAAGCGCCAAAAGCAGAAGTTCCGCCCGTCGCTAAAACGGAAACTCCAGCTGAAACCAAATCGGAGGCACCCAAAGTTGAGCCGAAGGTTACTCCCGAACCGGCACCCGCCGCTAAAGCGGAAGAACCCAAAGTCGAACCAGCACCCTCTGTCAAAGATGCGCCAAAAGCAGAAGTTCCGCCCGTCGCCAAGTCGGAAGCTGCCGCTCCGAAACCCGCGGCTAAAGAAGAGACCGGTTTTGTCAAAGAAAACTGGTCTAAACTTAAAAATTATCTATTGGATTACTGGCAGGACACCACGCGCCGTGTGGAAGAATCTCGCGTAGCTAAGACTGAAGAAGCACAGCTACTGGCTGAGCTCGACCTCGTTCCGGCCAAAGCGCAGTGGACTGAACCTAAGGTGCTCGATTTTGAAGCGCGTATTTTTAACTCAAACGCCAGCCGCGGATTTCTTGTAAATGTTCCTGATTACAATTTGCAGCTCGTCAAGCAAACCGAAATGGTGGCCGTTAAAGGCAACGAGAGAGAAATCATTGACCTTGCGCAATTAGAAAAAATGCCCGTCAAGCCGGTATTCATTAAAAAATCATTCTGGTCGAAGGACGTAGAAGTCACGCTTAAGTCAGGCGCTAGCTTAGAAGAGATTCAGAAGACACTGGGAGACGCCAAAGTCACGCACGTGAAGATCGGCGACAAAGAGATGGAGCTTCATCTGAAAGCGCGGGCTATTCTGACCGACAAGAACGACCAAAACGCTGATCTGCGCTTAATCGAAGGCGAAAGCGATTTAAGGAAGCTCGAAGAGCAGGGCTACCGTTTTGACATTCACTATGCTGGAGATAAAACCGGTGAGAACAAAGTCGCAGACCGCTGGGAAAAAATTGATTTTAATCTTTTAGCAGCGAAGGTCGAGTTAAAAGGCGTTGATTTGGCGCGCATGGATTTTGCGACCTTCGTAAATCAGCACGTCGAACAAAATTTGGAAGTGATGATTGCCAAAATGGATCCGAAGCTTGCGGCGGTTGCTAAGAAAGCGCTCACCATATCGGCCCAGATGAATCCCAGAGCATCTGTTGTGGCAGGTGGCTCGGATATTTTTGGGCTAAAACTCAGCATCAACTTTAACGAAAATATGCTCAACTACGAGGAAGCTTCTCTATTAAAAGAAGAGCGCACGAAACCGGCACTTGCGGCGTTTATTAAAAACGCCACCGACGAAGCGCAGAGCGCTTTTTTTGCTCTGCTCAAATCACAAACCCACTACGAAGAAGCTTACAAGAACGCTCAATTGTGGGACGCCAAGGTTCTAGAGGCGAGCCGAAATTTTGATTTAGACAAGCGTGAAATTCGCCAAGTGGATTTCCAAAATACGATTGCCGAGCAGCGCCGCGCTTTGGAAAATCTGTATCGCACGAAAGCCCAGTTTGAGGAGATTCAAAGAGAGCTTCATTTGAAATTGGGTCTTCAGGATCCTTATTTTAACGATTTGACCATTTTACCCATTGCACCAAAAAGCGGTTACCCTGACACCTTCCGTGCGCGTGTGTATGACCATGAAGTGGCCGCACTGGACGTAAACGTTGCCGCAAAGGCAGAAGAAGAAGTTCAAAATCCTCGCTGGTCGGTGGGAATTGACATTGTCTCGTCAGTGACGCAGGTTCTCTCCATTCGCGGCGAAGCCGACATCCGTTTGTTTGAATTTGGCACGAGTGGCGCGTATGACCAGCTGAGCACCGATCTGACAGATTTGGCGATGGTGAATGAATTGCTGATGACCCTGCTGCGCGCAAAAAATATTGAAATCAATACGATTAACTCCGAAGGCGTCGAACAGCAAATCAAAAAGGTCGAAGCGGAGATTAAGGTGAGTGAAGACATTGTGTTTGCCGCCGAAAAGGGGCAGGGCATCTCTGTTTCGCCTGAAAAATTCCGTGTTGCCCAGCGCGAACTTTATGGGTTGCAGACAAAGTACACCGATCTTAAGCTTCAAAGAGATTATTTGAAAGTGAGCCGCGATCTTGCGGCTTTAAACCGCCAAGACGACGGAAAACCGACAGCCGAGTACAAAGATCTTACGCTTCAGAAGCTTCTTGAAATGATTGACGGACAACTGAACAAGGGCCGCATTTCCCGCGATGAGTTGACGGCGGCTTTGCAAAAATCGGCCGGCACCTCGAAGTTGTTCGACCAGGTTTTAAGTTTGTCTTATAACTGGTCCGATCAGTTGACTCTGGCCGAAGCAAATGTAGAAGCAAGCTCTGCTCTGACTCGCGCTCAAAAAGACAATCGTATCCAATTTTATGCGCGTCTGCGTGCGGATTGGGGCATTATTCCATTTTTGGATGTGGCTCCTCTTTTAGCCCGTTGGAAAGTGGGCGACGGAGAACGCCAAAGATTGAGTGAAGTGGTGGCCGGCCTTTCTGAAAAGCAGATCCCGCTTGCGCGCCAAATCACACGCAATTTGATTCACAAGCAGTTATTGGGTCTCGCGACAGACTATGCTGAAATTAATTCGAAAGTGAAGGCCGCAGACCAAGCGATCGCGCTGCTCGAGAAAAATCTTGAAGCAATTCGAGCGGAAGTGGAGAACAAGCAGTCGGTTTCGCTCACAGAAAAAGAAGCCGAAGCCATTTTGTTGTCCGCTCAATCGGCGAGGGCCAATCTGGTTCAGGTCCGGGAACTTGCCACGCTTGAGATTAAAGATCTTACGGGCATTCATTACGGCCAAACGATTCAATTAAAAGATCTGTCAGTTGCTGATTTTGAAAAAGCACTCGAAGAATTAAAAACGACGATTGTAAAAGATTATGACTCCGCAGCCGATGTCAAAATGGCTGAAATTTTAGTTGAAAAAGCTAAAGCGGAAAAAGGAATTTCCCAGTCTCCCGAGGGCGTCGCGCTGGGTCTGGGGCTGGGTCTTCCGAGCATTGTGGTGGTGGAGTTGAGTGACCCGGTCACGCGTCTTTTGGAACTTGGCTTAAATGTATTTGGCGGCGAGAGCGCTCGTCAAAAAGCCAACGCCGCTTATGAAGTTCAAGCCGGCATCAATCTGCTTGGCCGTGAGTACGAATTGGCTCAGGCCAATCAAGATCGTGTGGCGCGCGTCGAGTCTCTTAAGACACTCGATAGTCTCACTCGAAATAGCATTGAGGATCTGACAGCCGTTTTAAGCCGCATCCAAATGCGCATTCAACAATTCCAAAATGAAACAAGCGCAGGCTTTTCCAAAAAGCGCGAATCGTATGGCGACGAGCTTGCGGCGATTTTCATTCAGGGCCGCATCGATGCCTTGAAGCAAAAAAATGCGCAGATCAAAGCGTCACTTGATTTTGAAATGAAAACACCGCTTCCTCAAGCGCCACCTGCGAAGTCCATTCAGATTCAAAATTCAGCGGATGCAGTTTCACTCTTCTTATCCAATAGCCCCGGCGTTTCAAACCGGCTGAGTGTTTTAAGCCAAGTTCAAAAATTCCCCGACACCTTTTCTGTGATTAGCCCGAGTGGTCTTGCCGAAGTTTTTGGAGTCAGCGGCGGCCTTGATCCGGACGGAAAATACCAGCATGTATTTAAGAAAGATGAACAAGTGACCACTGCTCAGGGCATTGTTATGACCCGTAAGCATCTGGCGCTATGGACACCCACCTTGGCTGTTGGAGCCGCCGCTTCGTTTGATTTAACGATTGACGCTCAAAGACGGGATTCCAAAGCGGGCGTGCAAACGAGCGCACTGGAAGCCAAAGCAGAATTGGTTTCGCAAATTGTAGATCTTCAGGCGAAAGTGGCCGAATACAAAGCGGCCGCGAAGCGCTATAAAGAGCTAACGGCGCGAATTGCCCAGCTTAAGACTGAGCTCACCATGAACTTCCTTCATGTTCTTTTTGCCGATAAGGAAGAAGTTCTCCAAAAAAATAATCTTTTAGCACGTTATTCCACCGAACAATCCGAAACCCAGGCGCGTATACAGGACTTAAAGCGCGCCATTGGTCGTCAGGTTACCGGTGCTGAAAATGCTAACGTTGGAATTTCAGACCTTCCCGAAAAATCACCTGAATTTAGCACGGAAGTTATTAGCGGCAAGCTAACGGCGCTGGGTCTCGCTGACGTCGCAGAAAATGTGGCGCTTTTAAACGAGCAGAGCAAGCTTCACATTCAAAAAGCCGGTCAAAGTGTGCGTGGAGGCAGCGGAGGATTTTCTATCAATATTCCCTTCACGGTGTTTGGAAATCCGCGCGACGTCGGTCCAAAAGATAATATTAGGGCAATCGAAATTGAAAAAAATTATGGCTACTACAACCGCTCGGTCGCCTTTAAGAGTCTTACGGATTATCTGGGTTCTGAAATCCAGACCTGGAATATTCCGGTGCTTCGCGAATACGCGCAAGGCTCAGGCTTTACCCAGCTATACGGTTCTAGTTTTGACGACATTAAGCCTCTTTTAGGCGCGCTCTATTTTGAAGTGCCTTTCTACCGCCGGGCTGATTCTTATGAATTGGAAGCGGCCAATATTCGCCAGTCTCAAGCCAATCTTGGTGCGCAAAAGGCCAGAGACGAAGCCACTTACAGAGTCCGGACGCGCATGGCGGATTACAACAATGCAAAACGCGAACTAGAAAGCGCGCGCAATGTTCGTCAGGATGCGATCGCTCAGCTTGCATTGGCTAATAAAAAATCCGAATCAGGCCGTTACACCGCCGCTCAAAAAGCGGACCTCGCTCAAAACGTGACCAGAGCCAATGCGCAAGTGATAGAAAATTATAAAGCGCTCGTTCAAGCGGCAGCAACTTTAGACGCGACAATCAAGAGCTTTACGCCGGTGCGCATTCAAAACGCCGATGAGTTTGAACAAGTCCGCAAGATGTCTCCCGAGGATCGTCGCCTGAATAATATTTTGGCCGTGAGCCCCGAGTTTTACGAAGAAGACAAATCCACCGATGATCTTTGGAGAACCGCGCGTTTCTGGAAAATCGATTCGAGCACTTTACCGGGCATTGAACAGTTTGTGGACGCGTCAAAACCCGCCGTTCAAACACAAAAGGATCCTTACACGCTGATCGATATGGAAGCCAGAGCTCGCGAACAGCTGGAAGCCGCACAAAAAGAAGTTTCTGTGCTCACACCGTCCGCACGTGTAGAAGCGTTCGCTGATCCTAAGGCTTACGCGAAGGCTTTGGAGGATCAGGCAAAATCGCGCCGCTTGGCGGAGACATCGCGCGTGTTGGCGAGCACTGACAAAGGCGGAGAAGGCAAAGTCGCTGCCCGTGTTGATAAGGACAATAATATTTTAGACCTTTACGACAAGATTGATGAAGTTCCGGGAACGGTTGTTGAGTTTCCCGCTCGCACGGCTGAAGTATTTTTGAGATTAAGAGCGATGCTTGGTTCCGAAGTTCTGCTTCAAGACAAAGACCAACTCAAAGCCTTGATCAGCGAGCTTCAGGAGTTAGGTTTACCCTTTGACCCGACACAGGATGTCGATTTTTATTGGAACAAGGCTGAGCTTGAGCAGACGAAGAAGGCTAAAGATTTATTGGGTATCATTGGCTTTAGTGATGAATTTAATGACTTCACTACCGACCCGAAGATTTTAGCAAAGACCGCGCGTGTTTATCAGGTGGCGCGTGATGCACAGCGCACCTTGTCGTTCAAAATGATGACTCCTGAGGATTATGCTAAGGCTGAGTCCGAGTACCGAATCTGGGCTCAAAAAGCGCGTGAAAATTCAGCCGTGCTTTTTAACGAAGCCAATCCCTTCGACCGCGCTCCACATATTTTATACGGCAGTGCGGTGGCCGAACGTGTTATCGACGGCCTCGCCGGAAATCCTGATCTTCAGCCTGTTTTCAAAGAAAGAGCGCTGGCCAACGACAAAGCACTGGTCGAAGGATCCGCCATTGTTCACCGCGCAACCGATGCTCGTTATGAAGCGCTAGATTTTGACCCGTCTGCATTTGGACAGGTTCAAAAAGAAATTCAGGAAAAGTTGTCGAGCCTTGCGGATCAGATTTCCAAGGAAACAGACGCTAGACTGAAATTTTATTTGATCAAACAGTATGTCGATGTCAAAGAACACAATTTGTACCAGGCCGAAGACGGCAGTTTCCGCGGCGTGATTTATGGAACGAAGCAGGCTGATGAGACTGTGGAGAAAGTCCAGACGGCGCTTGAAGTCAGGCTAGGCCTTATCTCGGGAGCATTGGACGGCATGCCGCCGGACCAGGTCAGCGCTCTTTTTGAGGAAATAACCGGAAGCGTTGTAACTCCTATTTTCGGGTTAAACGGCGAGTTTGAGAGAGATGATCATGGAAAACTATGGGTCAAGGTGAGCGATCCAAAGCATAACCGTTTTCCGAGAGTCGATGTGTATGATTTGAACGGCAATCTAGAGGCGTCCTACATAGGCGGATCATTAAAAGTTGATGTTGATGGAAACCATGTTTTAAATGTAAGGGCCGAGCGGGTCATAAGGGTTATAAAAACAAACACTTCTACAGGCGAGCCGTCAGAAGCTCAAATTTTCACTCAAGAGGCCTCGGGCAATGAAATCTTAACGGGAGTTATGATTTTCTCGAAAGATGATCAAGGGTATTCGGTTGTCTCGGAAAAAACATTTCTAAGAAATCCTGATGGACAAATAGTAACTACTGATGCAAAGGTTTTAGACGCCACGAATTATTCAAATGCCCGGTTCGTAACCAATACAAAAACGTATGACCCATCGAACGGGCGTGTTTTGGAGACGCTCACTCAGGACCCGCAGGGGAACAGACGGATTGCAGTATCTTATTATGATAATCCATCTGACCCAGACCAAGAGACGTCATCGCTGTTATATGCCGTAGACGACAAAGACAACCGGATCATGATCGGTCGAACGGAATCCCAGGGTTATGACGCGGATGGAAACCATCGGGTCAAGGTTTATACCATTCAAAATGCTAATTCCGTAACGGAAAAAATCGAAGTATATGACGCGCTTGGCCGTCTATTAAGACAAGAAATTCCAAGCGACCAGTTTAATAAAACATTAATAAAAATTAATTACAAAGATGGTCAGGTCATCGGAAGTGAGACCTATTCAGAAGATAAAAATGGTGTAAAAACACTCCGATCTAAATCTCGCTTTGAGGGATATGACTCTAATGGAAACCTAGTTTCAATAGTGAGTGTATTTTACAAGGACAACGAAAAACCTATTTATGAAAAAGAGGAAGTTTATAATTCATTCGGAGAACTTTTAAGTGAAACAGTTTCTTCAAACGAAGGAAAAATTATTACCGAAATTGATCGGGCAAATGGGGCGACGGGTCTCGAAGTGGGGCGTAGCACATTTTTTGAGCATCGCGACGAATTATTGCTTCCAGTGCGGCTGTTAATTTCTAGCGGCAAGCTTGTTAGTTTTAGCGACGGTTTATTCGTAGTAGAAGTGGAAGATTTTGCATCACACTCACGTCATCAAGACCGATATGACTTATCCGGTCGTCTTATAGAGAGCTATCTGAGAGATGAGGATGGAAGAATTTTTAGAAAAACTATTATTGAATATGATTCGGATGGCGAAGAGTTTAAACGACTAACATATATTGCGCCTGACGGAGTTGTAACCAATCCTAAGCCGCTTTCAACGAGCCAAGTTTTGGCAGTGGATGAGTTCGGCGTTAAAACAGTGCAGGTAATAGAAGATAAAGATACTTATATCGTCCGCTTTGATCATATAGGCCGCCTAATTGAAAAGCAATTTGGAGGGCTCACCATCAAATTTAACCTAGACGTTATTGGTGGGGTTAGCTCGGTTAGCACCTTTTACGCTGGGGAATTAATTAAAGAAGGAAGAACCACCGGATATATTTCTGATAAAGGGTTCTTTGTCCCCATAAATGAGTATTCCAAATTTATTAATGGCGGGGGAGCAATTGTTGGTGTTCGCACAGAAATCGAAGACAAAATTAAGGCCAAACAATGGCTAGAAGATTATGATTTTCTAGGCAATCAAATCCGTTCCATTACACTTCGTGAAAATGGCAGAGAAGTTGAAGTTACCGAAACAAAATATGATTCCAATTCGCGTCTTCCGATAGGCGGTGAAACTAATCTGTTTGATTGGGACAAGGATGCCAACAACTTCACCGGAGTTTCAAAAAAATCATTAGCAGTTTCAAACTTACGAGTTGATGCCGAAGGGCGACGCGTATCTGTTGTAAAGAATCTCGAGCTTGATCTGGTTTGGGAAGAAATTCAAGATGGTCTGGGAAGGCGTCTGGCTAAATTTGGTGGAACGTTCGATGATTCTACCGGCGTCCTTCGTCGTACTTATGTCGAGATTTCAGACTTTGAAGGTCTTACCGGGTCTGCCGGAGTTGCAAAAGAATCTATCTCCTATGAGTACACTGAAGGTAAAGACCTTGAATGGCACAAAGCAAATGCCCTTAAAATTTCACGCAGTATTTTGACAAAGTTTGATCAGACCAAAGGAATCTTTGAATCTACGATTGAGTATTATGGAAAAGGCGGTTTAATCGTAGATGTTCTGTATGAAGTGCGTAACGCCGACGGACTTTTGTTGTATGCCGTAACCGGAAAGATGGAAGAAGGGCGTTTTGCTCCGCTTCATTTAATGAAATATTTTTATGATCGTGAGGATTTAAAAGCAGTAGGCATGGCTTCCGGTTCGGCTATTTATCAATATGCTGATGGTCTTTCTTACGAGGATTATCAAAGCCGTGGAGATCTTTTAGGGGAAACCTCTAAAGTCGTCGGAAATCCTATAAAAGTTTCCGGAGAACAAGGCGTTCAAATCACGATTGAAATTACCCGCTATTACAAAAATGCGCCGGTCGAAAAATCAACCCAAGTCAAGGATGCCTATGGACGGGTCATAAGAGAAATAAAAGACAACGTTTTACAGGTCCATTTGTACGTTGATCCGAAATTTAAAGCTCATGGAATTGCATCGGAGTCTATTAGCTATGCCTGGGATCCAAAAACGCAAAGAGTTTTATTCGACTCTTCAACCGGGAAGCCGATGGAATTGAAAAAATCAAGAGTGCTATGGAGTTTTGAAGAATATTTAGAAAAAGGTGTCATCAAATACGAAACATTAGATTTGATCAGCAAAGATGTCGAATGGGAAACCAAATTCCGCAACGGTCTGCTGGATCGCAAGTGGGCCATAGACCGGACTTCTCATAAACCATTCAACATGACTTTATTCAGGTACACCACCGGAGAAAAAGGAAACGCATATCTCGGGATTGCTGATGACGTATATACCTACCAAACGAATGAATTTGGCGAAGCACTTGATGATGCCGAAAAGGTTATCTCCGAGGAACCCGGAAAAGCACCTCTAGATGCGAAAGGTGTTCCAATCGGTTATTTTGAATACACACGGGTAGTTGAAGTTAAAAACGTGGCGGAAGATAAAATTAATCCGCTGCACGTTGTCTATCAGGTTGCCGTAAAAAATGACGGACTAAATCTATTCGAACAATTTAAGGAAGTTAAGAACTTTAAGGGTGAACTTTTAGCTAGAACCGTGGGACATAAATCTAAGGGGGATGCTGAGTTTACTCCCGAAAAATCCACTTTCTTTTTAAGAAACCCTGAAAGATTTGGACAATATACAATCGCGGACCAAGCGGCAACCTACCAACATGATCCGACTCAAACTGTAACTGATTCTGACAAGGGCGTTTCTAAGTTTTCTGCCTACCTTACGCGCTTGTACTCGGAAGGAAAGGAGCTCCCTGAAATTGTCAAAGAGGCAGACTTTAATGGAATTATGGAGGACCGCTCTAGATTAAAAATAATTGTTAGAAGCCAGGGGGATCTAGCATTTGAGGCGCTATCCGGAGAAGTAAGGGTTGTCGCTGAGATGCTGAAAAAAGATCTGTTAACGAATGATGGTTGCCTTGTTTATCAAAAGGAAGTTCTGAAATACTTGAATGGTAAAGCAAAGCCAGTATCTGATTACATCGATATTGTTCTTCAAGGACGCTGGAAAAAATCTGTCCACATCCAAAGCAACTCTTATTCGGAAGTCCAATATGATGCTAAGAAAAATGTGGTTAGCGGTCATCGTGAAGAGGGGTTAAAAGTTATAGATCTTCATAGAAAGCAAGGTGAAAAGGGTCACCAGAAAATTAATCCGTATATGCCTAATCCGAAGATAGAGGATTGGTTAGTTTTCGACGTGGACTATAAAGATCAAAATGGCCACCTGCTCTTTAAGGGAGAGAAGTGGGTCGACGTTTACGGAAAGACCGTAGTGGATATCCAGTTCAAAGGCGATTACGTAAAAATTAAAGGGTCTGACGGAACTGAAGTCTTGGACGAAGCCCAGTACAAACAAAAACAAGCCTTGGCCGTGTATCTTTCCGATCAAGATCCTGTTGATTATGATTTTTCTCTCAACGAGGCAAATCCATCAGCCGAACTTAAAGTGGAGAAGGACTACTCGCACAGCGATTTTATCTTTGTTTATCTATCGG
Organism: uncultured Planctomycetia bacterium; assembly: GCA_964606485.1. Lineage (GTDB taxonomy): Bacteria > Omnitrophota > Gorgyraeia > 2-02-FULL-51-18 > 2-02-FULL-51-18 > CAZSGP01. The sequence goes on from CAZSGP010000004.1 coordinate 272,845, forward strand.
GATCCGATCTTTTAAAGTCGTCTCCTGACAAAAATCCCGTTGTTAAGTTTGAAGTTAAAAGCGGCGAGGGTTCCAATCAAAAGACCGTGACGGTTGGCTCATCGGGGCAGCCATTTTGGATTCCGATCAGCGAAAACACACTGGACTATCAAAGCCGCTCGGTTCAGATGGTTGCGGAATCAAACGATCTCAACAAGCAGTTTATCTACGCTGTACCCGTCCAGCTTTTGGCTCGTCAGGGCGTGGACATTACGGATGTGCGTGGAATTACGGTTCGTTTATCGGCACCACTTGAGCCGTCACAGAACATTCGCCTTAGCCGTCTTTATACGGCTGGTCAGAATGAAGACAAGTCCCGGCTAGTGACTTATACGCCTAGCGGTTCTAAGGACTCCTTCTTGGCAGTTGGGGAACTGACGGGTCAAAAGGCATTTTTTGATAAAAAGACCGAAAATGACTACGGGCGCCGTATTAATATTTTTGGAGCAGACAACCGTCTGGTTGCTTCCATCGTAGACTATAAACATAAAGATGAAGACAGCAATCTTTATACAGAGCTTCGCTCACTGACATTGTATGATCCTAGCGGAACTCACCCCATTGGCGGTGTCCTTCTAGATCCCCAAGGGTTGCCCATTGCCGGAACATTCCGGAAAATTGCAGTGGAATATAAGGGCAAAGAAAACGAATACCTACTGGTTCATGAATTAAACCCCGCGTCTGGCGAAGCAGAAACAACGGCTTACCAAGTCAATTCTTTAAATGCTCAGAAACCGCTGTGGCGCAAAGTGGGCGGCTACGTGTTTCTCCCGCGGATGGATGCGTCGGATCCAACATCCAAAAAAGCAAATTTACACTACAACACTTTGTTCCAAGTAGCCCATCGTGAGATCTTAGACCGATTCGGAGTCTCTTGGCTTTCTTATGAGTGGAAGGCTGGCGAGGGAAACATCGTCAGCTTAGATCCAAGAGATATTAGCGCGGAAAAGGCTATCGCCAACTCCAAGACGACCGAAGCGGACTTGAAGGCCGCTTTGGAAAGAGTCGATTTGGATTTAGTGCGTGAAGTCAGCGGGGAATATATGGCAAAGAGAATCGATAAACATGATGCCTTATCTTGGCCCGGATGGATAAGCATTATCGCCGCAACTGTGATTTTATCGTGGCCGTACTGGATTCTCCGTTATAGCCGTAGAAAAGCAGCGGAATGGAAGCAGGAGATTGAAAAGAGAAAAGAAAAGGCCAAAAACGCGGATTATTTGTTTGATGTGAATAGCCCAGAATATATTCAAGCGCTTAAGCGTATGAACGAGAACGTCTTTAAAGTCTCCGTACGGGCTGATGGAAAATTGATTACAAGCGATGGAGACATCGAGGGCGCATTTCTCCAGCATCTCTTTTTCTTGTACGTCATGGTTTATTCTTGGCATCAAAAAGCGGGCTATCAGAGCGTTGACTTGGAAACAAAGCTTAAAGAGCTTGATGAATTAGCGAGGGCCATTTCTAAATTTTTGGCCGAGCAGGCGGCGGCGTCTAAGCATCCGGAGGATGCGGCTAAGAAAGAGAAGCATAAGAAAAAGTTAGAAACAACTCAGAAATACCAGGTGGATCAAAAATTTGACCCTCAGCTTTGGGGCTTCTTGAGTATATATCTTTCGGAGTTTAATTTAGAACTGCGCGAAATTTGGGATAACGAACGCAAAGACCCAAATTCAAAACCGGGCGATGAAAGCTTGTTTGCAGCTAAATGGAAAGAAGTCGTCAGTGAGCTTCTATCCGATTCGAACGGTAGCCGCTTAGCCGATCGAAAGTTTAATCAAGATAAATTCAATAAATTTATAAAAGATAAAAACTTCGCGTCGGTCCCTAATTTTTACATTCAATATGGTCGCTACTTCATTCAAACAATCCCCCAGATTTTGGCGGCTATTCTTCTCTTAGGAGGAAAAATTGCTTTGGGGAGTGGAGCGGCCTCAACGGGCGGACTATTTACGGTGCTCGGATTCGCAGCAGTTGGGGTGGTTGTTGGACTCGTGGCACTTGTTGTGAACGCTAGGAGTGAATATCAAGCGATTTTAAGTGCTCGTAAAGTTGATTCCGAACACTCTAGAGGTCGTTACTTGCCAGTTTTGGCGGCCACAATATTTACTGGAACAGCGGCAACACTGCCCTTTTTGATGGGCATGACCATTTCTATGGCCGCAACCGGACTTTTAGTGACTGCGGCGTCAATTTTTACGATGGAAACCTTGGGGCTAACGCTCGGAAACCGGTCTTTCGTGGGCGTTGCTTATACTTATCTTCTTCGTCCACCCGCCCGCGTGGGAAGAGATCGTGCAGTCGAATTATTCACTAAAGGCTATTGGCTTTATACAAGCATGTTTTTTGTCACCATGCTTTTAGTTTGGTCATGGTTTTCTATGAACTTTGCCAATGCCAATGCGGGACATGTGATTATTGCGGGGCTTTACGTCATTTCCGGCATGCCGCTTCTACGCTTTGGTAGCAACCAAGTGATGAGAGCTTACTACACTCTCTTCAAGCCCGACCGTGGGCCAAAAGAGGTAAAGGACACGACTCCACCAGCTAAAAATAATACTCAACCTGATAATTTACCAAAAGGTAAAACAGCCGTTGTTTATGTCGGAGGAAATACACTGGCTTCAGATGTGAGATCGCTTGATGATAGCTCGGATGACAAAAAGATTATGGCTGCTCATGAGAAAACTTATGAAAAAGCCATTTCTCAGCTTTTAAATCACACCGAAGGAAAAAATACCTTGCTGCTCTTTTTGGAAGACGCAAAAACGAGACTTAAAGACATGAAGGTTGATACGAATGATCGCAAACAGATTTTAGCAATTTTTTCGGATTGGCTCATGGTGCTTCGTAAAGCCGAGCTTCACGGGAATGCATTAAAGAAACGCGTCAGTCTGTGGAATTTGCGCCAAATGGATGATCCCAATATTCCGGAGGCACTAAGAGTCGGTTTTGATTTGAACCCCGAGGATAAACTAAAAGTTAAATTTGGTTGGGAGCTTCAACGTTACTTAATCGATCAATTAGGTGTTGGTGGTTCGAGCTTGAACACGGGTATCAACATGGCAGCTCAAGCAGAAGCATTCAATAAGGCCGGTATGTCGGATTCGGTGGTGTTTCATTTGGTGATGAATAAATACGAAGACCATAATGATAACCAGACTCCAAATAAGCTCGATCTCAATTCTAATTCAAAAGAAAGCCGTGAGCTAAACCAGCGCGTCCTGCTAGCGTCATTGATTGACTATCTGATGAGTGCCGGAACCGGTAAGCCGATGGGTTCCTCAGCATACGTCATGTATGATCATACTGTGTTTGGTATGAAGTCCGCGGCCATGAATGCTATTTTTATGAAGCCTGAAGATATTCCTCAGCTTCGCTCCATGGTGGTGATTGACCGCAATGCCACGGTTTCGGATCTTGATAAATATGTGGAAGACGTTAGACGGATGTCCACAAACCCACACATGGCCATTATTACAACATTTCGCAACACGACTTATACATTAGACGTGACGGGAAATGCCAATGAAGGAATTGAAGCGGGTCACGGGCAAAATTTGATCTCTTTGCCGAGTGGCTTAGGAACGGGTTGGGGTAATATTATCCGCGTTCCGTTTACAGAGCTCATGCAGCAATTTGCCGATCCGGATTCTCCATTCGTGTCTTTCGCCGGTGATTCAAAAAATATAAAAGATATGAATCAATTATTTGGAATGATCGGATTTGCTCCAAATGCTATTGGAATTAGCGAAGATAACTGGGCGGCGGTTCAACAAAATCACAATCTCATCGGCATGGGTTATGAGCCAGAGTACGGTGTTTCTGAGGCTACATGGACGAAAGTCAGAGAAAAACAAAGCCTTGCGGAGTTAGAAGCGGCACCCAAACGTTGGTCGAGCGGTCTTGTCCAAACGATTAATGATTTGATGAACCAACAAGCATTGGAATTTGGTCCCGATTCCTTCTTTGAAAAAGAGTCTCGACACAGCAACTCGGACCTCTATCACTTGTCGACGATCGCATTGTTCCAAGTGGGTCTGACGGCCATATCCGCGGTCTTCGGATTTTCTCCGTTTATTGGTCTAGCGGCTATTATCTGGATGATCGGGCTCTTCTTCAATCAGATCATGATATTTAACTACTGGGCCTATCATATGAAGGTCATGGGCTTTCAAGTGGGGATGGGAATGTTCTTTTCGCGTCGTTTGAGTGATGCACTGTTTTTTGCTAATTATAACGTGCGTATGGCGCTTTCCTATGTAATGGGAACCATCGGAGTTTCGTTAGAGTTTGTAATGTCCGGCGCCAAAAACGAGGACTTGCCCTTAGAAAGCATCTTATTTGGAAAGAGCATTAAAAATATTTACACGGACGCTCAAAAGGCCGATCCAAACCTCGATTTGAAGAAACGATTTGCGAAGTTGAATCTTGTAAAAAACCAAGCATTAACCCAGCTTAACATGAAGGATAATCTCGCGAGTTTTCTTTATACATTCATTATTGGCGCCTTATTATTTGCGGCGAATGTTGGAACAATTATTTTTGCTAACGTCGATTGGAACGCAATGAACATTGTCACCATGTTTTTCTCAGTGCTTTTTTCAGTAGGCGCTATGTTTGGACCATTTTTTACCGCAGCAAAAGTTGGTCGTTCTTTCTGGAATGGCTGGGGAGATGTGTTCTCAAAAGTAATGGGTTTTGGGGTAGGCTTTACCATGTTATTCGGGGCATCATACCTTTTAGCGGCCCATGCTTTTGGTGGTTTCAGCATTCTTTGGGCATTTGTATGGACCGCGTCATTCGTAGTCCTTTCCTTGGGATTAAAAGTACTGTCAAATCCATCAGAGTGGATTAAAAAATTGCGGGCGGTAGACCTGATACCGGGGACTGATCTCGATAATAAGATTATAAAATGGACTCTAGAGCTTACATGGGTTAAAGGTTTTCTCACCTTTGTTCGTAAGCCTCAATTAATACGTTGGGCTTCTGAGATGCAAAAATCACTTTGGTTGACCGTTCTCTTAATGGGACCATTCTTATTCGTTCCCGCTCAGGCAACTCCTAAGATCCCACTTATTTCCAAACCGTTGATTGAGCTTTTTGGATTGCCGGCGCTAACGCTCTCTGGTTCATGGTTAATTTTTGCTGGGTTTTCGTTCGTGGCAATATTCTTGGCATGGATTGTATACGCGAAGATCAAATTAGAATACGAGCAGAAGAAATTAGATAAGATTCATAACCAAATTTCTAATTTATTGGTGCAGATATCTGAAAGACTTCCGAGCTTTTCCGAGTCCGAAAGGGAGGCAGCACTGAAAGCCATGGCCGAAGTTTACGAGATTCGTTCTTATATTCGAACACTTCGTCAACAATCTGCATTGGTTCTAGAGGCAGAAGCTCTGGATAAAGCGAAGGCTATTCTCTCGCCATTCAAGATAGTTAATAGTCGTGGCGCGCGACTTGCCGAACAAGGGCTGTGGGGTCGGATGGTTGATCGTTATTACTGGTTAAAAGCGGATCTATATATGATGCTCTATGGTCAGAGGCTTAAAGATGCTCTCCGAGGAGTGGTGGCCAAACCTGATGAGAGACAGCGTTTGAACGAAAAAACCCATCTATTGGCGAGAGAGTTGGTCGCGAGTAGCAGTGTTTTATCCTCCAGAGTCGCCATCCAGCATGATTTGCCCGACAACTTGATTCATCGGTTCGAGGATGACGCAAAATATTTACAGCGTATTTTGGATATTTTAATTGTAGATACGCGTAACGGTTATGATTCAACAAAAATAGTGAAAGAACATTTGTTCGTCAGAATGCTCGACTTAATGACCGACAAAGAAATTGACGGAACATTAAAGTTAGCGGAAGCTGCTGTCAGCAACGATATTGAGGTTTATCATCTCACGAAGGCGCTCGTAGAAGCTCGCCGACGGTTTGAAGATCGTGAAATTTATAAAAAATACATGGGTGTTATTGCATCCTTGTCCAAAAAAGGAACTGTAGAGATGCTCCATACAGCGGAGCTACTTTATCCGCTTTATCCTGGCGTCTCGGATGAAAAGCAGAACCCTCAGACTTTTGCATTTCAGAGAAAACTATACGAGAGATATGTATTGTCTATTATGGAGGAGCTTTCCAAGCATTTTACAAATATAAGCCAGAATATTGATGAGTTGCGTCCTTTGATTCGCGAAGTTTCAGACCGGGATGAGGCTATTGTGTATCTCGAGTTAGCGCTATCGATGGCCACTAAGGGCATGGAGTTCGGGATGACTTTCCGACATATTTTTAGCATACGAAAAGCGTTTCCAGGAAGTCCAATCTCAAAAGAAGTCGCAAGCGTTATTGAATCTTCAAAACGGTTAGTTGGGCAGGGAGTTAACCCAAGAGTTTATACAGGACAAGCGGTTAAGCAAATATTAATGCTTGGGAGCCAAGAAGATGAGAAAACAGCTGGAAGTCGTTTAGCTGCCGCGGAGGGCTACTTATTGCGCATCGAGAGACTCGCGCTGGATCTTAAAGCCCTTGGGTTCGAAGGGAATTCAGAGATACCATTTATTATTCAAGAGGGTTTAAAGACGGTAACTGATTTAAGCTCTGTTGACAAAAGACTTGAAACTCTTAAGGCCGTGGTTGTCCGTTTGAAGGCGGAAGGAATTCCGATGAACACAAGCCCGGGTCTTGAAAATCTGGTGTCTAAGGCACTTGTTCTGGGGGGCAATGTTGATCAGTTGAGGTTTACGTATATCCCTGAAACGTCTCAAATGGTTTGGAGGCCTGGGCGTAGAATGAATAATCCTCCCATTAGCGAGCCAGATTATCAGGAATTAGAAGTCAACCCAGCTAGGATTGAGGTTTCATTGAAGGAGAAGCGTGTGGGCGGCGCTCGCTTAGCTTCCACCAAAAACATCATCGCCGTCGTCACCCCGACAGCTGGTTTTGACGATGCCGTTTCAAATTTAGAAGAAGCTTTAGGGCCTGCCGTTTCTAAAGACACGAACATTGTTGTCGTTCGTAGCGGCGCTCGCTTCGCGAAGGCCCGTGCAGGCAATCCCGCCGTGGTCGCGATTTTGGATTTGCCGAAAAACGAAGCTGAGCAAAACATCGCCGTTTCAACGATTACGAAAGTCTTTGAAGCACGCCGTAGAGCACAGAACGCAGTGGCGGGTTTATTGGTAAAGGGCATCAAAGATTCTCAGATTCAAGACCTCATCGCTCGCGGTAAAGCGGATGAGCTGAGCATTACCAATCTTTCTGAGGCATTAAATGAAATTGAGGCCAATCTTTCAAAGCCGGCTCCGTACGAATTAAAACTGTTTGGTTCTAATTTAGCGATTTATGACAATGCTGTTTCCGTGACAGAGACAGCTGTGCGCGCACGCGAAGCGGCGCTCGCGCAAATTTCAAAGAATGTTGAAGCGATTGCAACTGCCAGTTCCGACGAGTCCGCAAAAATCGCGGTAGACACCTTTATATCGAACTCCACAGCGTTCTTGTTGAGCAGTAAAGTCGCGTTCAACGAAAATGCTCAAAGCCTGTTAAGCACTCTGCGCACAGAGCTGAATGCTTCGTATCACAATCTCTTGCAGTCATGGGCGGGTAATTCCGATGCAACGTATGTGGTCGCCACAGACGCAAGCCTCTTGACGGACCCGCGCTCTCGCGAATCCTATGCCAGTGAAATGAGCGCTTTGTCTGAGCAGGTCCGCTCTATTAAGGGTCTGAAAGTCCGCAAGGTCTTGGTCGCGGTTGGAAAAGCGCCTCAAATGGATTTAAGTGCTTACGACGAAGTGCGCGAGTTTAGCACGGCCGTAGCACGCCTAGCTTACTTAAGCTCACTCGATAACCCTGCCGCGCTCGTCACTGCAGAGGCTGTGGATGTGAACACTATTTCTATTAATCCGGAACGCCTCATCGTCATGAGTCTTTCGAAGGCCGCCAAGTCCGCGCAGGGCATTTCCATCCTAGCGCTGGCCACTCGCGCAAGTAACGGTAAGGCTGTCCTGCCGGGTGTGAAAGCCATCGGAAATGGTATATTCGACTGCCTGCCTCTTGGCGCGCGTCTCACTCAGCTTCTCGAAGCCTACGACCGCACGACGACCGCCGTCGGCACGGCCGCCTAAAACTTTACCCTTCCCGGTTCAACCTGCCTGCCGGCAGGGAGCGCGGGGTTTTTTTTGTTATAATAGACGGGTGAAGCGCTCTCTTTTTTTAACCCTAACCGTTTTCTGTCTCATCACTCCCATTTCATGGGCCGCCGACTCCGATCTTGATTTTGCTAATGGGTTGTACGTCCGCAAAATGTACGAACCGGCGGTTGCAGAGTACGAAAAGTTTATTCAACAAAATCCAACGTCGACTGAAATCCCATCCGCCCGGTTTCGTGCGGCGGACTGTTACTTTTTCCTGAAGGATTACCGGAAAGCGTCATTTTACTTTGATGCATTTCTAAAAGAGTTTCCGTCGGACTCTCGCAGCGATTTAGCCCAGTTTCGTTTAGGAAGCGCCTATTTTTTGCTCGGCAAGTCCGGTGACGCGACACACACGCTGACCAAGCTTCTGATTACTTCTAAAGATGAAGCCATTCGCGGGGGCGCGGTGTTTTATTTGGCGAAGACTCAAAACGCCGCTAGCCGGTCGAGGCGCGGGCAGGCGTTGCTCGCGAAGCTTCTTAAAAATTATCCTCAAAGTGAATACGCGTCCTACGCGGGAGTGGTGATGGGGGATAGTTTCCTAAAGGAAGGGCGTTTCGATGACGCGCTTAACGCTTACCAAATTGCCGCGAGCAATAAAGAGCCTGCTGATTTAGTGAGCGAAGCAAGCCTCAAAATCGCTGAAACGTACTTTCAAATAAAGGATTACAAAAAAGCGCGGGACGCGTATGAAATCGTCCAGAAACTTCCAAATAGCGAAGCGTGGCTCGAAGACGTGACAACGGGTTTATTTTATTGTGAAATTTATTTAAAAAATCCGTCTTCTGCCAAAAAAATATGGGAAGAAAACGAATCGCTTTTACTCAAGTCCCACGATGGCGCTTCCATGGCGCAGGGTGCGGCTCTGATTTATTTTGCGGACAAAAATTATCCAAAGGCGCTCGAACTTTTTAATCAATGCCGCCCAACGGACACGGTGCTTTATAAGAAAGCCGCGTGTCTTGCGGCACTCGGCCAAAAAAATGAAACGCAGGCGGTGCTTGAGCGTTTGGCGCGGGAGTACCCTAAAAGTGAATTTACGCCGCGTGCGCTACTGGAGCTTTCTCAAATTTACATGGACGTGAAAGACTATGAACGCGCCGCCGAGTTTTCAAAAGAGCTTGTGGAGCGTTTTCCTAAAAATGAATGGGTGGATCTCGCGCATTACAAGCAAGGCGTTGCGCTCACGGCTCTCGGCCGTCCAAAGGAGGCCTTGCTTAGTTTCGAAGAGATTCTTTTAGGTAATCCATTTTCTAAACTTTACGCCGAGTCGCTCTACGGTGCCGCGGTTTGTGCGAAGCAATTAAAAGACACTCCAAAAGAACAGACGTATCTTGAGCAATTTTTAAAAGCAACGCCCACGCACGCGTTAGCGGTTTCAGTAAAATCAAGGCTTGCGGTGCTTTACTTTGACGCTCAAACGTTTGATAGTGCTGCAGAAATTGTCAAAGAAGCTCTGCTCCAAAATTCAAAAATCGAGATCACCTCCAATCAGGCGCTGTGGCTATGCCAATATTTATTGGATCACAGCGATTACGACGTGCTGACCAAAGCACTCGCGGAAATCCCAAAACGTTTCCCTAGTGAAAATCTTCAACATGAAATCGATTTTTTAACGGCTGAAAATTGGATGGGTTTAAAAAAACCAAAAACTGCCCTCGAGTTTTACGACAAAAGTATTGGTGACAACGCTTCCGGAAAATTTGTGGCGCATGCGTATTTGGGGCTCGGCGTCGCCAATGCCGCCGAAGGGCGCTTCTCCAACGCGGAAGTTTTTTTCAACAAGGCACTCGGGTTTCAAAAAGAAACGGCCGTATCCGCGCGGGCGCGTTTTGAACTGGCTTCTTTGCGCCTTCGCGAGGGGCAAACCGAAGAAGCCGCCAAAGCCTTTATGCTTGTAGCCGTGCTCTACGATGATGCAAAATACTCGAGCATCGCGCTCTACAAGGCAGGGGAGTGTTTCACAGCTTCGGGGCAAATAGAAAACGCTGAGCATGCATTTGAAGAATTAAAGAACCGGTATCCTAAAAGTGAATGGGCCAAAAAAGCGGAAGGTTTTAACGGATGAAAATAAATCGAAAAAGTGAATATTTTTGGCCGATTTTGCTAGCCCTACTCGCGCACGCGGCTATGATTCTGGCGTTTGTGTTTATCCACATCCCCTATGCAGATTTTTTGAAAAATTCGATGCCAACGTTTGATTTGGATGCGACTTCCATAGAGGGGGATTCCTCAGGAAATTCTATCGGAGAAGGGGCAGGCGATCTAGCAAATGCGATTTTAGCCGCCGCCGGAAACTCGACGGACCCGACGGTGAACGACGTCCCTCTAGGGTCTCTACTGGAAGATCAGAAAGATGAACGCGCGCTTCTTGAGCCGCTAGAAGCGCGAAAGCCGCAACTAGCCGCGCTTTCAAAGTCGCCGCAGCAGCGCCAAACCGAATTATTTGAAATTCAAAACCGCCTCGTGAAAGAAAAAATTGAAGTGGGTCAAAAAACGGTGGAAGAGTACAACAGTTTTAAGACCGCGGACCTGGATCGCGCGGGAAGCGGATCCAGCGACGTGGTCAGCGCCTTAAACGAAGCCTCGCGTTCGGCTGATCAAGAAATCTTAAATTCTTTAGGCATGGATCCCGAAGAGGGGATGCCCGGGTTTACGCCGGGGACGTCTTCGCGGTACGGCACGACGTCCGGTTCAGCGCTCGGTCAGGGTTTGGGAGAAAAGGCTGGGGGTCTTGGACGCTTTGAAAGGCTTGATCAATTTTTAGACATCGAAGTGCTGACGTTTGAAGAGTCTGGAGACGACCAAAAATACTTCGTCATCAAAATTTTCGCAAAGCCCGGCGCTCAGGCGCTCAAAGTTCAACCCAAAGAAATGCTTTTTACAATTGATGCTTCTTTAAGTATTTCGGTGGATCGCCTCGAAGAATTTAAACGCGGTATCCGTTACTGTTTGGAAAATTTAAATAAAGGCGACACGTTTAACATTATCGCCTTCAAAGATCGCGTGAGTTTTTTTATGCCGCATTCAGTTGCCGCAACACCGGATACGATTAAGCGCGCTGAAAAATTTGTCAGCGAACTCACGGCGAGCGAGCGCACCGATGTGTACGCAGTGTTCGATAAAATCGTCAAACTACCGCTCGACCGCAAACCCTCGAACGTCATGCTGATTACGGACGGACGACCGACGGCGGGAGTTGTGGATTCCCGAGAGCTGATCAATTCGGTGACGCGCATCAACGGCAAGGCTCGACCCATTTTTGCGTTTAGCGGTGGCGCCAAAGTAAACCGGTACCTTTTAGATTTTGCAGCGTACCAAAACCGCGCCTGGTCAGAATTTGTGAAGAAAACGCCGGACATCGACAAGGGCCTTGCGCGTTTTTATGACAAATTAAAAGATCCGCTGTTTCTTAATTTACGGTACCGCCTGAATGCCGTTTCCGAAGAAAATGTTTTCCCCAAAGCCTTGCCCGATTTTTACAAGGGAGCCGAGTTTACCTTGTATGGCACGTATCAGAACGAAAACGAGTTTTCAATGCAGCTTTTGGGAGATTCGGACGGCGCCACCAAAGAACTTATTTTTAAACGCGCGCTCAAAAACGCCAAAAAGGGAGGAGCTGAAATCCGACAGGCCTGGGCCTTTAATAAAATTTACGCGCTGATTAGCCAACTCACGGAGCAAGGTTCGAGCCCAGCCCTTTTATCTGAAATCCGGGATTTGAGCAAGAGGTACGGCATCGCGACGCCGTATTCGCCCGAGATCGAGGCGATGGATTCTTGAAAATTCTTCATCTCACCACCCATTTAAATGCCGGCGGGATTACGAAGTATTGTCTCCTTGTTGGAAAGCGTCAAGTCGAAGAAGGACATGACGTGACTATTCTTTCAGCGGGGGGAGAGCTAGAGGAGCGATTTCGGGAAGCGGGAATTCGAACGATTAATTTCCCAATCCGCGCCAAAAGTTTCTTAAGCCCGAAGTTATGGATGAATTTTTCTCGGATATTAGGTTTTATCAAAGAAGAGTCTTTCCAAGTGTTGCACGCGCATACCCGAGTGACTCAAGTGCTTGCGGGGGCTCTTTCACGCATCAGCGGCATTCCAGTCGTCACAACGGCGCACGGTTTTTTTAAGCGAAATTTTGGCCGTAAAATTATTCCCGCATGGGGCAAGCGGGTTGTTGCCATTAGCTCTGTTGTTTCGGAAGAACTCGAAAAAACCCACAAAGTTCAAAAAGATAAAATCCGCATTATTTTTAATGCGATCGATTTTGCGGCGCATCGCAAACAGTTGGCCGAGCAAAATCCATCCGAACTGCGCCGTGCTCTGGGAGTCAAAGACAACACCGTGATCATCGGTTGTATTGCGCGTTTTGTGGAAGATAAGGGCCATGCGTATTTGATTGAAGCCGCCGCCCTTCTCAAGAAAAAAAATCCCAATTTTCATGTTATTTTAATCGGCGATGGGCGCGAGAAAAAAAATTTGGAGCGCCTAGTGGCTCGCCGCGGCCTTAAAAAAGATGTGACATTTGTCGCAGCGCAGGGCGATATAATCCCGTATTATGCTGTGATAGATATTTTTGTGCATCCGGCGACCTTCCGGGAGGGATTTGGCCTCGCCATTCTCGAGGCCATGGCCTCAAAGATTCCTGTAGTGGCGACTGACATTTGGGCGGTAAACTCTATCATTCGAAATCGAGTGAACGGATTTTTGGTTCCGCCTAAAAGTGCGGATGCGATTCAAAAGGCGATTGTGGAAATTATTCAGAACCCTGAATTCGCGGGGTCAGTGGCGGAGAATGCGTACCAAAATGCATTGCAAAATTATTCGATGGACCGGTTTAGCCGGGAGCTAGAGACAGTTTATGAAGAAGTTATTAAAAAATAGCGTCGGGTCCTGCCGGCGGTTGTCCGTTCGAAAGCCACCTTCGGTGTTTTCGAGACGGACGCCTACCGCCGTCACCCAACGCTATTTTTTTGGAATATATTTATGAAGCCGCTCGACGGATTAACGATTGTTTCATTCGAGAGCCGCCACGCAAAGACGATGGCGGATCTGATTCGTCTGCAGGGCGGGACCCCTTTTGAAGCGCCGTCTATGAAAGAGGTGACCCTCGAAGGAAACCAACATGTGTTTGAATTTGCCGAAAAATTATTGGCCGGCAAAGTCGATGTGCTCATTCTGCTAACCGGCGTCGGCACAAAAGCACTCGTCAATGTCCTCGAGGCCCGCTATTCGAAAGACACAATTTTAGAAGCATTTCGCAAGACGACAATTGTGCCTCGTGGTCCAAAGCCGATACGCGTATTAAAGGAATGGGGCATTCCCTACGCGCTCACGGTGCCGGAACCCAACACGTGGCGGGAATTGTTGGAGACGATGGATAAGGGTGTAGGGGCGCAATTAATTGCGCCCATGAACGGTAAAAAGGTATACGTCCAAGAATACGGCGTCACAAACGCCGAGCTCACCGAAGGTCTTGAAAAGCGCGGCGCTCAAGTGGTCGTGGTGCCCGTTTACAAATGGGCTTTGCCAGATAATCTAGAACCTTTAAAGGAAGCAGTCCGGATGATTACTAGTCGCAAAGTGCAAGGTGCCTTTTTTACGACGTCCGTTCAAATTAAACATGTTTTGCAGGTTGCAGAAAAAATGGGTGTTGCGGCGGAGTCTTTGCGTGACGCATTCAAAAAAATAGTGGTCGCGTCGATCGGACCGGACTGCTCGGAAACCATGCGGGCCTGTGGCGTGCCGCCGGATCTTGAGCCTGAACAAACAAAGATGGCCAATTTGGTGCAAGAGATGGCGATAAAAGCAAAATCAGTATTGGAGACTAAAAAATGATTTTTGTAAAAGCGTGCCGGGGAGAAGCGACACCTCGTGTTCCGGTGTGGCTCATGCGCCAAGCCGGTCGTTACATGCGCGAATACCGTGACGTGCGTGAGAAATACACTTTTTTGGAGCTCTGCAAAAATAAGGACTTGGTCACCGAAGTCACGGTGTACGCTCAAGAAAGAATTAAAGCGGACGCTGCGATTATTTTTTCGGATATTTTACTGATCACCGAAGCGTTCGGTATGCCGCTGGATTATAAAAAAGGCGACGGCCCGTCGATTGGAAATACGATTCAAAGCGAGAGCGACGTCAAAAATTTAAAAGATTTTCACATCGAAGAATCATTGGGCTACGTGCTCGAGGCCATTCGGCAAACGAAGAAGGCGCTGAAGCCCGAGATTGCGCTGATCGGATTTGCGGGTGCGCCGTTTACGCTCGCGTCCTACATGATTGAAGGAAGCGGCACTAAAGATTTTATTAAAACAAAAAATTTCATGCACCATCACCCCAAAGCATGGCAACATTTGCTTGAAAAAATTGCGGATAAAACCGCCGCGTACTTAAAACTTCAGGCGAAGGCGGGCGCAGACGTGGTTCAGCTCTTTGATAGCTGGATTGGAAATTTAACCGAAAGCGAATATGAAAAATACGCGCTTCCGTATTCTAAGCGACTGCTCGACGCGTTAAAAGGCGAGGTGTTGACGATTCATTTTGGAACGGGGACCGCACCCTTTTTAGAAAAGTTTGCGGAGGCGGGCGGTGACGTGATCAGCGTCGACCATCATATCCGCTTGGATGAAGCGTGGCGCCGCATTGGCCCCGGGAAGGCTCTGCAGGGGAATCTAGACCCGCGTATTTTACTCAGAGACTTAAAGACCATCGAAAAACACACACGGGAAGTGTTGGGCCAAGTCAAAGGCCGGCCTGGGTACATTTTTAATTTAGGGCATGGGGTTTTGCCGGAAACCCCGGTAGAAAATGTGATTGCTCTTGTGGAGATGGTTCATGGGAATCAATAATCGAAATGAATAAAAAGACAGCGGTTCTTCTCATTGGCTTCGGCGGTCCAAAAAAGATGGAAGAGGTTCGCCCTTTCCTTGAAAACGTCCTTAAGGGAATTCGCATTCCTCAGGAGCGTTTTGATGAGGTTCTGCATCACTATGAACTCATCGGTGGCGTGTCGCCTTACATTGAATACACGCACAAACAGGCGGTGGCGCTTCAAAATTGGCTGCTCGTTGCCGGCCAAAAGCTTCCGGTGGCTGTCGGGTTTCGTCATTCGTTTCCGTTTTACAAAGATATTTTTGAGGAATTTAAGAAAAAAGGCATCCAGCGTGTGATCGGCATCGTTCTCGCCGGTTTCCGGTCGTATTCCAGTTTCGAAAAATATATTGAGCGTGTTGAAGAGGGTCAGAAGGAGGCTGGTGCAGGCGATATTCAGATTGAATACACAGATGAATTTTATTTGGACCCTCTTTTTATTGAAGCTCAAGCCGAGCTCATCCATAAATCACCGCGGACATTTTATATTTTTTCCGCACACTCCATTCCTGTTGAGATGTCGAACAAGAGTAACTACGCCGGACAGTTTTTAAAAACGGCTCAGGCGATTGCCGAAATGTCGGGGCTCGACCATTGGACGATTGCCTACCAAAGCCGCAGTGGCTCTCCGCGCGATCCGTGGCTCGAACCGAGCATCGAATCCATCATTGAAAAAATCGACACCAATGGATTTCAAGAAGTGTGCTTATTGCCGATTGGATTTTTATGCGAGAACGTTGAAATTTTGTACGACTTGGATATCGAAACTAAAAAATTCTGTGAAGACCGGGGACTTAAGTACCGCCGGTCGAAGGCTGTGAATGATCATGCGCTGTTTATTGAAATGATGGGTGAACTCGTTCTCTCGAAAATCTAACTTTTTTGTAACCTATCACCACCTCCGGGGTGGTAATGGTAAGGCGGACATGAAAAAAATTGCGGTCATCGGCGGCGGAATTTCAGGGCTCGCTGCGTCCCACCAACTTCTTAAGCTTAAAAATTCCAAAAAAAACGATTTTGATTTTACGTTGTTTGAAAGAGGCTCGCGGTTGGGGCATGCCATTCAAAGCGAATGTGTGGACGGCTTTGTTCTGGAAAAAGGACCCGACGCCTTTGTTTCGGAGAAGCCCTGGGCGCTTGATCTTGTCAAAGAATTGGGCCTCGAAAGCCGCCTCATCAGCACGAGTGCCCAAAACCGGAAAAGTTTTATTCTTCAAAAAAAGCGCCTGGTTCCGCTCCCGGCCGGATTTTATTTGATCGCGCCGACTGATCTCAAAACATTTTTTAAAACGCCACTTTTTTCGCTCTCCGGAAAATTGCGCATGATATTCGAGTTGTTTGTTCCAAAGCGTGACGACCGGTCCGACGAAAGCGTGGGTTCGTTTATTCGCAGAAGATTCGGTGTCGAGGCGCTAGACCGCGTGGGACAGGCGATGATTGCCGGCGTTTACACCGGCGACCCTGAAAAATTAAGCCTTTCAGCGACGATGCCAAAATTTCAGACGCTCGAACGCGAGCATGGCAGTGTGATCCGCGGGCTATTAAAAAAGAAAGTGTCTCAATCAAAAACCGCGAGCGGTCCGCGCTATAGCCTCTTTCTTTCATTTAAAAACGGCATGCAGGAACTCACCGATGCGTTAGCAAAGTCCATTCCTTCCGAAAAAATGAAGTGCAATTCCAAAATAATTTCAGCGAGTTTCAGCGAAGAAACCAAAAATTGGTTGATCGAATTTGAAAACGGAACCACAGAAAATTTTGACGCGGTTATTTTCACAACGCCCGCGTTTAAAACGTCGGACATCTTGCGTAGGGGCGCAATTCATTGCGCCCAAGATCAGGGCGTGATAAATCACGCCCCTACAATCGATTTATGTAATCTATTAAATCAAATCTCTTACGAATCTGTCGCAACCTTGAATTTCATTTATAAAAAATCCCAAATCACGCATCCGCTCGATGGGTTTGGATTCGTCGTGCCGCGCATCGAAAATTCCAATTTAGTAGCCTGCAGTTTTTCGAGTCAAAAATTTCCGGGCCGCGCTCCGGAGGGAAGTGTGCTTCTTCGCGCATTTGTCGGGGGTGTTTTTGGACACGCGGTCTATGCAAAGCCCGATGCCGATTTGCGGCGCTCGGTCGAGGAGGAGCTCGCTCAAATTTTGGGAATTTCTGGAAAGCCCTTAAAAAGTGACCTTAATCGCTACCCCGGCGCAATGGTGCAGTACGCTCTAGGTCATTTGGAGCGGGTGTCTCAAATAGAACAAGCTACTGGGCAGCTAAAGGGTTTGTATCTCACCGGCTCCTCCTACCGGGGGGTGGGCATTCCGGACTGCATTCATGATGCTCAATTAATGGCAGAGCAAGCTTGCAATTTTAAGCCTTAGTGATATAATTTAATTAATATTAATCAATAATAAGCACTAAAGATGGTGCCAGAGGGGCCGGACCCCTCCGGCCCCGTAGCGGAGGAGTAAATTATGGAACTGCTCAAGGGTAAAGAGAACGCCGAGAAAGCCAAATCGCTGGATGTTGCCGAGTCGGCACGCGAAGTCAACTGGACTTATCCTAGTTTCGTGGGAGATCTTTTTACCGGCCGTGTGCGCTGGGATCTCATTTTTCCGTTTCCTGCCCAATCCGCTGAAGACAAAAAAATTGGCGATGAATTTTTGGTGCGCCTTGAAAATTTTTTAAAAGAAAACGTCGATGCCAATGCCATCGATCGTGAAGGACTGATTCCTGATAGCGTCATGAAGGGCCTTGCCGAACTCGGCTGTTTCGGTTTAAAAATCCCCAAAGAGTACGGCGGGCTTGGACTCTCGCAGGTCAATTACAACCGTGCGGTTGCGATGGTGGCCAGTCACTGCGGTTCGACGGCTGTGCTTTTGTCCGCGCATCAAAGCATCGGCGTGCCGCAGCCGCTTAAAATGTTAGGTACCCCCGAACAAAAGAAAAAGTATTTGCCGCTATTTGCCAAAGGAGCTATTTCCGCATTTGCACTCACTGAGCCGGAAGCCGGGTCTGACCCCGCGAAAATGGTGACGACGGCTACCCCGATTGAAAACGGCGATTTCTATCTCATTAACGGCGAAAAACTCTGGTGCACCAACGGTAATATTGCCGACGTGCTCGTTGTGATGGCCAAAACCCCTCCGATCATCGTGAAGGGAAAAGAAAAACAGCAAATCACAGCGTTTATTGTCGAAAAAAATATGCCCGGATTTGAAGTGGCGCACCGCTGCCATTTTATGGGCTTAAAAGGAATTCAAAATGGACTTCTGCGATTTAAAAATGTGAAAGTGCCGAAAGAAAATATTATTGTCGGACCGGGACAAGGGTTGAAACTAGCGCTCGCAACACTCAACACGGGCCGTCTCACCGTGCCGGCGGCGTGTTCGGCGATGGCTAAAAAATCACTCGAAGTCGTGCGCAACTGGGGCAACAAGCGCGTGCAGTGGGGCCAGCCGGTGGGGTACCACGAATCGGTGACGTCGAAAATTTCTCTCATGACCGCGAACACGTTTGCCATGGAAGCGGTGACGTGGTTGTCGTCGGGACTAGTCGACCAAGCAAAAGTGGATATTCGTTTGGAAGCGGCTATGGCTAAACTTTTCTGCACCGAAATGTCCTGGCAGGTCGCCGACGACTGCATGCAAGTGCGCGGTGGTCGTGGGTATGAAACCGCAGATTCCTTGAAGGGACGCGGAGAAGAACCAATTCCGGCTGAGCGCTACATGCGCGACTGCCGCATCAATCGAATCATTGAAGGAACAAGCGAAATCATGCGGCTTTTTATTGCGCGCGAAGCGATGGATCCGCATTTACGCAGAATTTTTGGACTGATGAAGGGAAAAGGAATATTCAAAACAGTGTTTCACTATGCCGGATGGCTGCCGCGGCAAATGGTTTACATTGAGCACTGGAGAGGCTACGCTAAAAATTGCGGCTCGCTTGCTCGTCATCTTTCATTCATTGAGTCCACGAGCCACAAGTTGGCGCGCGATTTATTCTTCGCGATGGCCGTTCACCAACAGCGTTTAGAAAAACGTCAGAATATTTTAAACCGCTACGTCAACATCGGAACCGATTTGTTTGCCATGGCGGCCGCGTGCTCGTACGCGTCGAATTTGCTCGCTCAAAATCCTGCCGACAAAACGCCGCAGGAATTAGCGGACTTATTTTGCCGTGAAGCCCGCTTGCGAATTAAACACGAGTTCAAAGCGCAGTGTGAAAATGATGATGCCATGATTTATAAAATCGGGCGCAATATGTTGGACGGAAAATACACGTGGCTCGAAAATGGAATCGTTAAATAAAAAAATTCTCATCATCGACGATAATCCGGAATACGTTGAACTTCTCCGGTCCATTCTTTCTTCGCGCGGATACGAAGTAAAAGACGCGCACGACGGTTTGGACGGCCTCGAGAAACTCAAAAAATACACACCGGATCTCATCATCCTCGACATCAACATGCCGCGCATGGATGGAATGGAGTTTTACAAAAGAATCCGCACGCGTTTCGGTAGAACCAAGTACCCGGTGCTTGTGTCGACGGCACGTCAGGAACTCGGCGAAATGTTTAAAGAAATTTCAGCCGACGGATTTTTACCCAAGCCTTTTAAAATCGAAGAGCTGCTCAATGAAGTAGGCTTGATCATTCGCGGCGACCGGAATCCGCTCGTGTGTCTACTCGCCATGCCGTCTCATCCAAAAGTGCAGGAGCTTCAAAAAATGTTTCTGCAGGAGCGCTACCGCGTGTCAATCATCGAAGATACCAGTCTCTTAAAAGAAAAATTAAAAAATCACATTCCTCAAATCATTGTCATGGAGTTTGTTCAAAAATCCATGGATGCGGTCGAAATGATTCAAGAGTTGCGAAAAGGTCCGCCACTGTCGCTGGTGCCTATTGTGGTCTACTCCCATTCGGGGTTTCCAGGACTCCGAGAAAAAGCGCTCACCGCGGGCGCCGACACTTTTGTCGAAAACCCATCTAACTTTGGAGAATTTTTTCACGCGATTAATCTTATCGCCAAGTAAAGCGATAGTCTGTCATTGCGAGGAGGCCGCAGCCGACGAAGCAATCTCGGTTTTATGGGCAGGATAAATGAGTAAAAATTATTACGTTTACATGATAACCAATAAATCTAATACGGTTATCTATGCAGGGGTCTCTAGCGATCTAAAGAAGCGAGTGTACGAGCATAAGTCGAAGCTCGTGAAAGGATTTACGAGTAAGTATCATGTGGAAAAATTAGTCTGGTATGAAACGTGTGACGACTCCTACCAAGCCATCACTCGGGAAAGGCAGATTAAGGCGGGGTCAAGGCAGAAGAAGATCGCCTTGATCGAATCCTTTAATCCGACCTGGGAAGATTTGTATGAGAAGATCTAACACTTTAGAACGAGATTGCTTCGCTTCGCTCGCAATGACGGGTATGTATGAACCCTAAAAAACAGCTCGCATTTTTGGCATTTGTTGTTTTGTGCGGCGTGAGCCTTTCGTTCTGGCTTTTTTTCTCAATCACTCAAAAAGAAAAAAAAATTATTTCATCTGATTTTCAAACGGACGCGCAATCGCAAAGCGCGGCGTTGCGCTTGGCTGCAGAACATGAGTTAAACGACGATGTTTTAAAAAAAGGAAATTTCGCGCCCTGGGTTCAGAGCGCGCTGATTGATTTCCCGGACTCGGAACTTGATTTTTATTTCTATGACCAAATCCGCTCCGAGGGCGAGTCGCTTTTGTTGGTGCATCACGGCGCGGGGCAGGGACCGGGCCAAGGGACTCTGACACCCGAGGAAATTGGGAAAAGATCGATGATGAACACGCATTCCACGCTCCCGTTTGGAAAGCGGCAGATTTCCGTAACGCTTTACCCATCATCTGATTTTTTTAAAAGTCGTCAACCGAGACTTGGCTGGATGGCACTCGGAACAGGAATTTTCCTCACCCTTTTAATGGCCTTGTATTTATTTGGAATGATCCGCACGCTCGAGCAAACCGTGAAAGCGCATCAAGCGCTCAAGGAAGCGCAGAGCAAGTTGATCCTCGCAGATCGTCTTGCGACACTCGGTCAAATTTCCGCCGGTGTTGCGCATGAGATGAATAGCCCCCTGGGATTTGTGGGTAACAATTTGGAGACGCTGGAAAAATATGTGAACGATTTAGTCGTAGGGGCGAATAAAGAAAAAATCCTCTCCGACATGAAACCACTAATCTCCGAATCCCGCGATGGTCTTGATCGTGTCAAAAAAATTGTGGCCAATCTCCGCACATTTGCGCGCGCCGACGCCAAGGAATCCGTCGAGACCGTTGACTTGCACCGGGTGCTCGAAGGCGCGCTCTCCATTGCCTGGAATGAAATTAAATTTAAAGCCGAAGTGGTGCGGGAGTTTCATTTGCAATCCCACGTGCGCGTGCACACTCAGCAAATGGGACAGGTGTTTATTAACCTGCTTGTCAATGCCGCGCAGGCCATTGATGAAAAAGGAAAAATTGTGGTGCGGACTTTGGAGCAGGAATGTCGGGCCGTCGTTGAAATTCATGACGACGGAAAAGGAATTTCTAGTGAAGCGAAGAAAAAATTATTTGAACCTTTTTTCACGACCAAAGGTCCGGGCAAGGGGACGGGACTGGGCTTAAGCATTTCTCAGGAAATTGTTAAAAATCATGGCGGAAAAATTTGGTGCGAGAGCGCGCCGGGTAAGGGAGCGATGTTTGTGGTGGAGATTCCCATAGGTCACGCATGAGCGAAATTAAAAAATATTACCCTGATGACATTTTAAATTTGCCCGAAGCGGCACGGCTTTGCGGCGTTGATTTTAAAACCGTAGAGAATTGGATTGTAGGGGCGCAATTCATTGCGCCCTTGCGCGCCGAAAAATCCCCCATCACTAAACATTACCAAATGCGCGCGCAAGAGTTACACGATTTTTTAAAACGTGAAAAGTTACCAAATCTTCCAGCGCTCGACCTCATGGATAAAAAAAGAATTATGGTTGTCGACGACGAAGCCAATATGATTTCCGCGATCCGCCGCATTTTTTCAGATAGTGCAGACAGCGCGTACGCTTTTGAATCTGCCGGCGACGGCTTTGAAGCCGGACAAAAAATTGAACGTTTCCGGCCGCACCTAGTCATCTTGGATATTTGGATGCCCAAAATGGACGGCTTTAAACTCTGCAGCTGGATCAAACAAAATCCCAAAACCAAAAAAACAAAAATTCTCGCCATCTCAGGCCTCGTCAAAAAAGAAGATCAGCGCCTCACCGTCGACTTCGGCGCGGATGATTTTCTTGAAAAACCCTTCGATAACCAAACTCTTCAAGAGCGTGTTTCGAAATTGTTAAATTGAACCGTTACCACCCCGGAGGTGGTGATAGGTGACACAACATTCAGTTATTCCTCTAGCACCAGAGATTTAATTTTCGCAAGTTCCCTTTGGTAATCAATTCTATCATCGACAAATTTTTTATATTCATTAGGACGAATTTCCAAAATATCCTTGTAAGCGCAAATTGTTTTCTGATCGTTTTGCGATTTTGAAAGGTATTCATTGTAAGAAGAAGCCGTCCACAGCTCGGGCTTATCAATTAAAAAAGCTGTTACGGGATTTAAATGTAAATATCGAGTCAGATGAATCAATTGCTCATCGGTCTCGACCAAAACATTTTTAAAACGGCTTTCCCAGAGCGGGCCATTTCTCTTATGCTTGAGATTGAAATATTTCGTGTAACTATTTAAACATTTTGAAATCATCGTTGAGATCCCGTTTGTTTTACATTGTCTCAACACCAAATGGATATGAGTTGGCATTACACAGTACGCGATAATTTCAGCAATTTTATTATTTTCAGCAACTTCGATTGAGTTAGCCAATGAGATGTGTTGATTATTTCTTTGATAGATAAAATGAGACAATTTACACTCAGGTTTTTCCTGTTGGTAATAAATCACAGTGCCTACCATACGATCATAGTCCGAGGGATTATTAAAGATTCTGTATCCCGCTATGCTTCTTGAAATAATGTGGTAAATGCTTCCAGTCACCAGCTCGTTTTTGCGTCTCATCTAAGTATTTTCTCCATTAATTCCACCTCCGGGGTGGTTCGGTTTCCTACTACACCAGACGACACAGGGGCTCATTTTTTCCAACTATTTTAACTAAATTTTTAATATCTACTAACATTTAATGTATAAGTAATTGTTAATAAATAAGTTATGAGATTATCATTTTTTGCCATTATGGTTCATAATGAAAAGTTTTTATGACCTCTTCTACCACCTCCGGGGTGGAGTTTGTCGAGCAAAAATATAGATATACATCCCGGAAGCATACTGGGTTCTTAGGTTTGAATTGTAAATATGTTTGAAAATTAATTTGCTATTTGATAAGAATATGTTAAGCTTTCTAGTAGAAGTAAACTAGATAGTGCAAATATAGCTTTCTGCTTTAGCGAAGAGGACAAAGGAAACAGGGAAAGGCCTCGGATGAAAAATTTTTTTTATCGCCAACGGAAGACCCAGATGAGCCCAGAGAGTAATTCCACCTCCGGGGTGGAGTTGGTCGAGCAAAAAGATAGATATGCATCCCGGAAGCATACTAGGTTTGGGGTGTCGGTGTTGACGCTGGTGGTGGGGGCGGTGCTCGGGGGGAGCTTGTGGGTGTGGGCGGCGACTTATTCGGAGCTGTTTACGACGGGGGCCAACTACACTTTTGTGGATCCGGCGGGGCAGACGGCGACGATTGGGCTCGTGGGTGGGAAGGCTCAGTTACTTACGAGATATCCTTCTTATACGCATGACACTAAAACAGAATTTGAAGCGACGGGGGCTTCGTATGGAACGGATACGGAGTTTATGAATCCTGGAGCTGAAGTGGCGGCGAGTTCTTCAATTAAACTTAGTGAGACGGGGCTCGTGGCGTACTGGCCATTTAGCACCAACGCGACGGACACTAAAAATGCATTAGTTGGGACTCTGACAAGCGGCGCGGCCATCGCGACGGCCAAATTTGGAAATGGCGTAAACTTTGATGGCGCCGATGACTACATCACCGTACCCCACAACGCGCTACTCAACTTTGGAGCCGGAAGTTTTACTGTTTCGCTTTGGGCTAAATTGGATGTCGGAACAGACGCCATTCGAACGATTATCGACAAAAATAGTGACGATGTTGACACCGGAGTAGGAACTGGGTGGACGCTTGCTGCGGCATCCGGTTCTGGAGGAGTTAAGTTTTCAATTGATGATGGTTCGGCGGGTAGAGATCAAACTCAGTTTGGATCCGGTAGCTTAGAAGATAATTTATGGCATCACTTGGTTGCTGTTGTTTCCACAACAGATATCAAAACCTATTTGGACGGAGCCCTTTCAAATACCACAGCTCGTACCCATGTAGGCTCACTTGACACGGCTGTTGCATTAAACATAGGCCAACTCCGCGCCTACAATAGAAATATGAAAGGCCTTGTTGACGACGTCGCCATCTACAACCGCGCCCTCACGGCCGCGGAGATTGCCACCCAAGCCGCGGCGGGGGCGGCGGTGCATATGAAAGCTTCCGCATCGCTCACCAAACATTCACCGAAGCTTTCGGGGAGAGAGCCGGGGCTTTTAGGGTATTGGGCATTTGATGAAGGGAGCACAACTTCCGCAGCCGATTTTGCAGGTCCAAATAAGGGAACGGTTTCAAATGCGTCCGTGCAAACGACAGGTATTAATAGCAAGGCCCTTGATTTTAATGGGACATCTAGCTACGTGGATGCCGGCTCGGCCGCTTCTTTGGATGATTTGCCAAAGCTAAGTTTTTCCGCATGGGTTTATCCAAGGTCTTCAGGCGAAGGAACCGCGGGAAATATCCTGTCTAAAGTGGGGGATGTGGGGGCTGGATCCGGGTGGAGATTATATATCAATAGCAGCTACAACCTAGCATTTACACAAACTTATTCCACTACAGGACTCAATCATGCGACGAGCACTGCGCTGACTCTCAATCAATGGAATCACGTAGCCGTTACGTGGGATGGCTCAACGACAGCCGCGAATGCCAAAATCTATATCAATGGCGTCGAGGCATCTTATGGCGCGACTACGAATGGGATAGGTACGAGGTCATCTGATGCAGCCAAGAACTTAACGATCGGAAATCTCTCGCCCGCAGCAGAGCGTACATTTGATGGCTATATCGACGAAGTCTCGCTCTGGAACCGCGCCCTCTCCGCCGGGGAAATCGCCTATCTCGCCGGCAAAAAAGGCGAGACGGCGACGTTTACGGGGGCGGTGATGGATGGGGAGATTGCCGCCGTCGCGTGGGATAAATTGACTGCCTCCACCAAGGGTGTGGCGCCGGGGATGCAGTTTGTAACTTATAACCAACCTGGTAATACTCGTGATTTAGTTGCAGCAGCGGACATTGATGGAAACGGCTCCTTAGATTTAATTAGAGCAATGAATGGTGATGGGTCGAGCAACAATGGTATTCAAACTGTCACTAACGATGGATCGGGTAATTTTACGGTCAAAGAGTATCTTTACGGAGCCGGATCCGGAAATCCGTACGATGTGTCTTCTGTCGCGGCGGGTGATTTAGACGGTGACGGCTACCCGGATGCAGTAGCAATCCTCACTCAATTTTCAACTAAACAAGTGGCATGGTTTAAAAATAACGGCGCGGGGCTTGGGACTTTTGACAAAACAACGAACGCTGGCAATGGTGCCAATGGCATCCGAACCGTGGCTCTGACAACAGCCAACAGCGGTTTGCTGACACTGGGTTCGGGTAATTCTGGTTTAGTGATTACGGATGATACTAATCAAGATAATAAGATCGATGTGCTGGTTCGCGATGATTCGGGCATTTATTGGTATAAAAATACACGCACGGGCAACACCGTGACTTTTGACACCGGTGTGACCGTGGTCAGCGGCTTAGCATCTCCGGACGGAGTTTTTTTGGCGGACTTAAACGGGGACGGTGTGAAGGATGTTCTGTTTACGGAGTATAGCGCGTCCGTTACTTATGCTCGCTGGTGTGCTAGCACGCTAGATGGCTCTGGCAATTTGACATTTGGCACTAAGCAAACCATTGGCGATAACAGTGTCAATGGAAACGCAGGGACCGCAAGTCGCAAAATTGTTGCAGCAGATTTTAATAATGACGGGAGTATGGATGTTGCTATTTCGACTACGAAAATTCCAGGCGGAGGAGAAATTCGTTGGTGGAGCAATGCAAATGCTCTTGGAACTTCATGGTCTCCTGCGGCGGGAACGCAAGTCGCAACTTTTTATTTGAGCGGTTTAGTGGCTAGCGATATTAACAATGATGGAAATGTGGATCTGCTTTCCGGTGGTAATGATAATGGAACGGCAGGACGCTGGTACAAAAATAATGGAACGGGAACTTTTACCGATCAAAGCTCCAATGCTTATTTTACGTATGGCGATCGATACGATGCAGCATACGATTTTAACGGTGACGGCGTTTTGGATCTTTTATTGGCCGGTGGGAGAAAAATAAGTTTCAACACACCATGGCAACTCAATGCTGTCGGAACGATGGCTTGCTCGGGGACATCGTGCGGAGCGCAAACAGCCTATCCGGTCGATTTAGATAAAGACGGTGACATGGATGTGGTGGCCTCTGCAATCTATGTAACGAATGGGCATAATACTCAGGCAGATATTCGCTGGTTTGATAATAACGGTGCGAATCCTCCAACATTTACCGTGCGCGATATCGTATTGGATGACGCAAACAGCTATTTTGGAGCGTTGCGGGCTGCAGATATGGACCAGGATGGAGATGTTGATGTGGTCGCAGTCGAAAACAATACTACCAATGAATTGGCTTATTGGGAGAACAATGGCGCCATGCCACCGGCAGGGTGGACTAAGCGTGTTATTGCGACGGCATCGGATATCAGTTCGGACAACTGGTCAACCCTTCGTCCGGCTGATGTCAATAACGACGGAAAAATGGATGTGGTTGCCGGAACATCACCCGCAAGTGGAACCGCCGCGGAAATTTACTGGTTTGAAAGTGACGGTCTCACACCGCCGGGTTGGACAAAACGAACGATTGTGGCCTATGCGAATAGTCAGACAGTCTATTCGTTTGATGTGGCGGATGTTGACCGCGACGGGGATTTGGATATTGTTCATGGGACCTATTCACGTGTTTATTGGGAAAGAAACGATGGGGCTAGCTTTACGCAGATACAGATTACAGCCTCTGTTTATGGATATGGAGTTAAAGCGGTTGACTACGACCAGGATGGCGACATTGATGTCGTGGTTAGCGCCGTAAATACCGTTTACGTTTATAAAAATGACGGAAGCCAGAACTTTGGGTCACCTGTGACGCTGGCATCACCTAATTTAACCCCCATGTGGAACGAATTAGAAGTGGCCGATATTGATGCAGACGGAGATTTAGATATAGTTATCGGCTCCTCGCCTAATAACAGTACGACGACACATGAACTTCGGATTTATTTAAACTACGGGAATGATGTTTTTAAGCAGCAAGCCAGTTTTAAGGTTCTCTCTGCTACACAATATGATGGATTGAATTCCCTTTATGTAGCGGACGTCAGCAACGATGGCTTGCCGGATATCGTTGGAGCTGATTACTATGCGGAAGATTACGCCGCGTTTTACTACAAGCAAATGCCCCACGCCCAAATCAAACTCCAACTCCAAACTGACTCCGACGCCACGCCCAACGGAACTTTTGTCGGTCCGGATAATACGGCCTATACTTACTACGGTTCCACGGCGGGTATCCGCGAATCCCTAGCCTCGCCCTCACCCGGCAATCGCTACGGCCAGTACAAAGCAACCTTTTACCGCAACGACACCGCACTGGACCCCATGCTTAAAAGCGTGAAGGCGGAGTATACGGCTCTGCCTTACTCGACACTGAACCCGTACGCCCAAACAGTGAATGGTCAGGCATTTTCATACGCCACGAGTTTTACCGCGACCGATACTATTCCTGCCAACTCCAATATTAAATACCAACTGTCCGTTGACAATGGCGTTACATGGAAGTACCACAATGGTTCGGCTTGGGTGACGGCTACGCTCGGAAATTATTCACAAGCCAATACCAAAACCGAAGTGAATACGAATATCGCCGCGCTGGATAATGACACCAGTCTCACCACAAACGGAACGCTTAAATACGCCGCTATTTTAAACAGTGACGGCAGTGCTTTGCCGCAGCTCGACCAAGTGGACATTAATGTTGAATCGGCGACTTTGACTGTTGGATATCCAAACGGTTCTGAAGTTTTGAAAATGGGTTCGGTGAAGGACATCACCTGGTCGAACTCGGGTGGCGTGGTGCCGGATGATTTGACATTGGAATACACGACAGACGGAACGTGGACGGCGCCGACGTCGATTGCGACGGGGATAAAAAATAATCATAACGAAGAGTTGATGAGCGGGGCGGTGGGGGTGTGGCATTTTGATAGTGCCGCTACGAATAGTGTGAGTGGTGGAAGCGCGATTAACGTCACATTAAATGGATCTGCAACTTACGCGACTGGAAAATTTTCAAACGCTCTTAGTGTTGACGGAACCAGTGGAAGCCGCGCCCAAGTAGCCAATCATGCCAGTTTAGGTCTTACGAATGTTACGTTATCAGCCTGGGTAAAATCAGCCAATTTAGGCGCCGCGGGTGGAGTCATTCAGAAATATGGCCAATACGAAATGTATTTGGGCTATTTTGGTGGTAGCGGTTATTCGTTTCATGGCGGAGTGTATGTTCCGACGCTCACAGGTGGTTACGCGACCGGTGTGTTCGATGATACTAACTGGCATCATCTTGCCATGACCTACAACGGCTCGGTGCTACTGCAATATGTGGATGGTGTGCAGGTTCGGTCGCAAACGATTAATCTCCCCATGCAAATCTCAAATGGTTCAAGCCTGATGTTCGGAACCGATGTCGCCGATGGCACTCGATTTAATGGGCTGATCGATGATGCCGCCATTTTTAATCGCACCCTTTCTCTTACTGAAATCCAAGCGCTCTACTCCAACAACCCCAAATACCCCTGGACTGTCCCAACGATTTCCGACACGACACTGGCCAATGTGCGTGTGCGTTCGGCGGCGGCACCGGCGATTCGCGATACGGCCAACGCCAATTTTAAAATTGCCAATCTCACGATCGGTGCGCCCAACGGTGCCGAAGTGTGGAGAGCGGGTTCGTCGCACAATATTACTTGGACGGCCACGGCGAGTGTGCCGGATGATTTAACTTTAGAATATTCTCGCGATGGCGGCTCGACGTGGGTGAGTACGGCGATTGCGACTGGTCTTAATCATACGAGTGGCACGCCTTATGCGTGGACAGTGCCCGCCAATTCTTCGGACATAAAAAATACGATTCAAGTGCGTGCACGTTCGACGAGTGCCACTGAAATTGTAGACGCTTCGAACGCGAACTTTACGATTGCAGACGTGCGAGTGGTAGCACCCAACGGCGCCGAGTTTTGGCAGACGGGCGTGGCGCAGGACATTCGCTGGATTCAGTCGGTAGGAACGCCGTCGGATCTAGCTTTGAAATACGCTGCGGATGGTTCGACATTTAGCAATACGATTTCGGCAAATTTAAGTGGCACGGCGATTGCAAAACTCGCATTTCGCTTAGACGAATCAACCGGTGCTACTTCGTCGCCTGACGTAGTCGCTGGAAATGCGCTTGCGATTAGCGGGACTCCCACTTTTGTGGCGGGTAAATACGGCAACGCCATCTCTCTCACTGGTTCGAATTCTGACTACGCCGCTCTTGGGACTAGCGGCATGCCGAGTCTCGCCGGTCCTTACGCGGTGTCGTTGTGGTACAAAGTGGCATCTAACCCTGGCACCCAACAAGCTTTGTTTTCCGTGGAAAATGGCGCGGGTTCCGGAAACGCATTTATTTTTTCGGGCGGAACTTTCCGGGTGATTCGTATTTCTGACAACCCCACTTGGTTTACGGTGACACCTCCTGCAGCGGGTAGCTGGCATCACATTGTTTTAAGCGTCGACAACTCCAACGTTGCGACGATGTACATTGACGGAGTCTCGCAGGGCGTAAGCGGCATCAGTGCGGGGACGAGTGCGAATATTGCTGCGGTTTATATTGGCCGGCGCACGAGCAACGGCCCTGATTACTTTACCGGACAGATTGATGACTTTGTGATTTATAATCGCGCGCTCACGCAAAGTGAAGTGACGACGCTTGCGACTTCTACGATTCCTGCTTTTACGAATGTCACGACGTACTCTCCGGTTTCTGGGGATGTGACCGCGGGTGCGGTTGGAAAAGTTCGCTTGGTTTCAGCGGGAGATGCGACATTTGTAGATGACTCCGACGCTGGGTTTACCACCGCGACTCTCACCGTCGTCTCGCCCAATGGAAATGAAATTTGGAAAATGGGTTCGGCCAAACCCATAATCTGGAACGGCTCAAGCGGCGTGCCGAATGATCTCACTTTAAGTTACGCGACGGACGGCGCTACCTTTTCTACGACGATTGCCTCGAGTGTGAAGAACAGTCACAACGAAGAGTTGATTAGCGGAGCAGTGGCGGTGTGGCATTTGGATGAAAATACGGGTACGACCACGACAGATGCCAAAAGCGGGTTTGTAGGAGCGCTGACCAATAGTCCCGCGTGGACAAGCTCCGGAAAATTTAACAGCGGTGTTACTTTTGACGGAACGAGCAAATACATTACCGTGCCCGACAATGCCGCATTAAAAGGAATGAGTGCTTTGACGCTTTCGGCTTGGGTCTATCCTACTAACGTGGGATCAACGAGAGTTATTATTGAAAAAAATTATGGATTCAGTTACCGGTTGCAGATTTCGGCAGGCCTACTTCGCGGATACATTAATGGAGATTTATTAACCGGTTCAACGTCGATCAGTACAGGTCAATGGGTGCATTTAGCCATTACCTATGATGGCGCGATGATGAGGGCCTACGTGAATGGCATTGCAAATGGTTCTAGAGCCACAGCTGGCGCCGCTATCTCTAGCACGAATTCTCCGCTCATGATTGGCACGGCCTCTGATGGGTCCAATGCCGCAGTGGGCACCGTCGATGATATCGCTATTTTTAACCGAGCGCTATCCAGTGGTGAAATCGCTGGATTGGCAGCAAGTAATCCCAGCTACTCCTGGGCTGTTCCTTCCGCCTCCGCTTACAATCAAATGAAAGTGAAAGTAGTTTCTGCTTCTGTGCCCTCGCTCACCGATGCGTCGGATAATAATTTTTCAATCACCGACATGAACGTGACAGCCCCGGATACCTCAACGACGTGGAAAGTGGGCTCGGTTAAAAACATCACCTGGTCTACGACCACACCAAACTACACGCCGAATGATGTGGCGCTGCACTTATCGCAAGACTCCGGAGTGACTTACTCCAATGCAGCGGCGACCAACTTAAATGCGGCGACGGGACTCACGTCTGGAGCACTGTCGTACTCATGGACGGTGCCGAATTTGCCGAGTGACAACAATCGCATTCGCATTCAGTCGGCGGCGAATGACATTGACGCGGGTGGTTTG
Organism: uncultured Planctomycetia bacterium; assembly: GCA_964606485.1. Classification (GTDB taxonomy): domain Bacteria; phylum Omnitrophota; class Gorgyraeia; order 2-02-FULL-51-18; family 2-02-FULL-51-18; genus CAZSGP01. The sequence goes on from CAZSGP010000004.1 coordinate 304,518, forward strand.
ACGAATAATTTGCGCGACGAATCCAATACTAATTTCAAAATCGCCGACTTAAACGTCGCTTCACCCAATGGCGCGGAAAATTGGAAAGTCGGGCTGCCCGTAGCGATTCAGTGGGCGCCATCGGGGACGGTTCCAAATGATTTGACGATTGAGTACGCGGCGGATGGCAGTACATTTTCGAACACCATCGCGACGGGTTTAAATTCTGCGGGAGTGGACACCAATATTGAAACTGATCCGACAACGATCGCGAATTCCGTCGGCGTGTGGAAATTTAATGAATCTTCCGGCGCGGCGGATGACGCGTCGGTGAACAGCAATCTCGGTACGCTTTCGGGCGGCGCAGCGTTTGCCGCCGGGAAATACGGCAACGCAGTCGATTTTTCCGGTGCCGCCCACAAGGTAAATGCCGGGCAGAATGCGTCACTCAACATGACAAGCTTTACGTGGTCTGCGTGGATTTATCCGCGCACCGCTGGCACCAGCAATACTGGAGTCATTCTAAACCGCAATAACAGCGCCCTCTTAACGATGTATCTTACAGGGACTCCTTGTCTGTATAGCAGTGTCACTTACTCGGGAACGACGCCGCAGAATATTACTACCGCCGGTTCCATCACACTCAATCAGTGGCAGCATGTGGCCATGACAAATGACGCCACAGCAAAAGTCGTTAAACTTTATATCAACGGCAAAGAAGCCTCGCTTCAAACGCAAACGAATACTCCGGCGACCGGCACCTCACCCACGGGCTCGGGTCAGGATTTGCTGATCGGAAACAACAGCGCTAGCAACCTTGCTTTTAACGGTCTCATCGAAGACGTCGCGCAGTATAGCCGCGTACTTACTCCCGCTGAAATCATGAAACTTTCCGGATACGGATACACTTACACTCCGGTCGCTGGCGACGTCACGACGGGCGCCGTTGGTAAAATCCGCGTGAAATCCGTCAGCGCCACCGAACTCACCGACGTCTCCGATGCCGGCTTTACGGTTGGGAAATTTGATATTACTTCTCCCAACGGAACTGAAGTTTGGAAAATTGGAAAAGTGTACCCCATCACGTGGGCTGCCACTCAAGGATCGATTCCGAATGATCTCACTTTAAAATATGCGACGGACGGCTCAACTTTTTCGACGACGATCGCCTCTAACGTTAAAAATAATCACAATGAGGAGGCGATGTCGGGGGCGGTGGGGGTGTGGCATTTGGATGGCACGACGGGGTCCATTGCAAACAACGCGACAACCAGTTTAGGCGACAGCACTGTAAACGCGAACAACGGCACGGCAAAAAACGCCAACGGCACTGGTATGGCTTTTGCCGCGGGCAAATTTAGCAACGGCGTTAGCTTCGATGGCGTCGATGACTATATCGATGTCGGAAATGTGACTGCCCTCAATAGTGCGAGTCAATTTACATTGTCCGCTTGGATGAAAAAAAATAGTGGCGGGAAGACTGCGATCACTAAATACGTAGATGGCAATAATTTAGTGAATCTGCAATTTTGGAATGATGGAAAAATTTATTTTAGCGTTCATAACGGATCTATTTCTCAGGGGTGGGTGAGCTTTGACGATACGAACTGGCATTACATCACGCTGGTTTTTGACGGAAGCCAAACCGGCAACGCGAATCGTTTAAAAGGCTATTTGGACGGAGTGCTTCAAACTTTAACCTTTACAGGAACGGTTCCTGCCACAACAGCGAATTTGGTTGCGGCAAATCTCAAGATCGGAATATCCCAATACGGCGGAAATTTTTATGCAAACGGCACTATTGATGAAGTCGCCGTATTTAACCGAGCACTTTCTGGAGCAGAAATTGCTGGCTTGGTGACGAGTGATCCGAGTTACTCCTGGACCGTCCCATCCATCTCTGTCTCAAATCAAATGAAAGTGCAAGTCACTTCACCGTCAGTTCCCAATTTTACCGACGCGTCGGATGCGAATTTTACAGTGACGGACATCAATATCACCGCGCCCAATACGGCCGTGAGTTTCAAGACTTCTACCGTTCAAAATATTACGTGGACCGCACTTAATTTTGTGCCGGATGATCTAACTTTAGAGTACTCCCGCGACGGCGGCACGAACTGGCTAGCTTTAACTCCCGCGGCGACGAATCAAAATCATACCAGTGGCACGCCGTACGCGTGGACGATTCCCAACAATGCACTAGACCGCGTGAGCACGGCGAAGGTGCGTGTGCGTTCGGTGTCGGCTACTGAACTTGACGATATGTCCGATGTGAATTTCACGATTGATAAATTTGACATCACCTCTCCCAACGGCTCCGAGATCTGGAAAATAGGGAAAACTTATCCTATTACCTGGACTGCGACCAGTGGACTGGTTCCGAATGATCTCACTTTAAAATATGCGACGGACGGCTCAACTTTTTCGACGAC
>CAZSGP010000004.1:307028-366040 GCA_964606485.1 uncultured Planctomycetia bacterium
TTAAAAATAATCACAATGAGGAGGCGATGTCGGGGGCGGTGGGGGTGTGGCATTTTGATGAAGCTAGTGGCAATGCGGTAAATAGTGTTTCAGCCACGGGAGCCGCACTCAATGCCACGCTAAATGGCGGTATTACTTATGCGCTCGGAAAGTTTTCTAATTCAGCCACCGTCCCATTTCCTGTGAATAGCGCTAATTATTACCAAGTGGCCAATAACGCGGCTTTGAATTTTACGACTGGGCTTACGATGGCCTGTTGGGTGAAGCCGGATGGCATTGGCGGCGGCGGAGCGAGTGGTACGTTGCTTGCGAAAAGTGGAAACTGGTATTTAGAGTTTGGTTATAACGCTGGCTATTATGTGATTGCAAATGTTTCGGGTATATCAGGAATTTCAGTAGATTCGGGCCCTAAAATTAATGATACAAATTGGCATCACATTGCCTTTACATATGACCCCGTTGCTTCAAAGACTTACTTTTACAGAGATGGCGTTCTTTCCGACAGCGATAATGTTACAGGGACGATGACGACTGGTGCCAATCCAATTTATTTTGGAAGAAATGCTGCAGGTAGTACTCTTTACGGCGGCGGTTTAGACGATGTGGCAATTTTTAGCCGGGCTCTTTCCGTTACTGAAATTGCCGCACTCGCTTCCTCGAACCCCAGCTACCCCTGGACCGTGCCATCCATCTCCGCCTCGAATCAAATGAAAATTCAAGCCGCCTCAGCGTCTGTGCCGAATTTCACCGACGCGTCGGACAATAATTTCACGGCGACGGATATCAATATTACTTCACCCAACACCGCCATTACCTGGAAAGCCGCGTCGACGGAAAATATTACCTGGAACGCTCTCAATTTTGTGCCGGATGATTTAACTTTAGAATATTCGCGCGATGGGGGAACGAACTGGCTGGCGCTGACACCAGCGGCGAATAATTTAAATCATACTTCGGGAACGCCGTACGCCTGGACCGTACCGAGTGCAACGGCCGATATTTTAACGACGGTGAAAGTGCGTGCGCGTTCAGCGGCGGGTGGTTCGGCGGAACTTAATGACGCGTCGGATGTGGACTTTACGATTGCGGATTTGAATGTCAGTAATCCTAGCGCTTCTGGGATTTATTGGAAGGTAGGGACGGCGCAGACGATTTCGTGGATTCCTGCAGGGGTAGTTCCTAATGATTTAACGATCGAATACGCCGCGGATGGGTCTACTTTCAGCAACACGATTGCGACAAGCGTTAACGGCGGTGGAAATGCGGTGGGTTCTGAGGCAATCCCGCAGAATTTTAACGGCGCTATTGGAGTGTGGCGATTCAATGAAGGCAGTGGAACGGCCGCTAACGACAGTGCGAGCTCTCCGCATAATGCTACGCTTACCAACGCCGCGTTGTGGACGAACTCCGGAAAGTTTGGGGCTGCCTTAAGTTCTGATGGGACGAATACGGTTAGTGTCGCTCACAATAGCGTTTTTGATTTTGGAACAGGGGCATTTTCTCTGTCATTGTGGGTCAATAAAGCCACGGCCAACGTGTCCACTGACACCTATATATACAAAGCGGCTGGCGATCAGACTATTGGGGATGCTCAAGGTTTTCATTTGTACAACTCTGGCGCGCCGAAGTTTGAAATTGGGGATGATGGTAGCGGAGGAGATATACTTAATTTTCCAAGTATTGTGGGCAGCGGATGGAGGCATTTGGCGGTTGTGGTAACAGCGACGCAACTAACTGGGTACCTGGACGGGTCTGTGGTGGCTGGACCCATAGCCCGTACACAAGGCAGTGTGAACAATGCGTCTCCCATTCGGTTTTTTAGGAACGGCGGCGGTGGCACCTTTTCTAACGAAGGAAAAATGGATGATGTTGCGCTCTTTAGTCGGGACCTATCTGCTTCAGAAGTAAAGGTGTTGGCCGGTGGCGGTTATACCTATACTCCGGTAATTGGTGATGTCACTGCTTCTGCGTCAACCGCTAAAATTCGCATCAAATCTGTTGGAGCATCTACCAACAAATTAACAGATATTTCCAATGCTGGTTTTCAAACGTATCAACTCGACATCACTTCCCCCAATACGAATGTCTCGTGGCCCTCAGGTTCTACACAAAATATTACTTGGACTCAAACCGGACTCCCGGGCACCACGGTTAAACTTTTACTCTCGACGGATGGTGGCGCGACGTACCCCGATACGATCGCGACCGGAATTGCCAAAGCCGCGGGAACGTACGCATGGATTGTGAACGGCGACAAGTTTGGAACGCAGACTCGTGTAAAAATTGTGGACGAGTCTCAAGCTTTGGTTGAGGACGCAAGCGACACGAACTTTACGATCAACGGTCATACCATTAATGTCACCAATCCCGCTTTGAATGAGGTTGTCGGTATTTCGACACAGAAAAAAATTAATTGGAATATAACCGGTGACGCAGTGCCGGGCAATGCGAAAGTGATGATTGAATATTCTTCCGACAATTGGCCTAACGACGACACGGTGAATAAAGTTTGGACTTTGATTGATAGCGGCATCGCTTTTGACAACGTGGAAGCAGGCGGTTGCGACCCGGGTCAGTACTGCTACAACTGGGCGGTGAGTCCCTCCGCGGCGTCGAACACGGTGACGATTCGTGTTTCTGATTCGGCGGCGTGGAACACACTCGGCGGTCAAAATGCGAAAAACGGTCACTCTGCGGTATTTCGCGTGACAGGAACGACGGCGGTGATCAAGCCGAACGGCGGGGAGAAGTGGGCCTACGGCGTGCCGCATACGATTTCTTACCAAACTCAAGGAACCATGCCTACGGTGAAGCTGTCCTACGCAAGTTCTGCGGATGGGTACACATCTTGGACCACCATTACGTCTTCGACGAATAATACCGGAAGCTACGACTGGACGCCTGCACGAAACGAAGCCAATGCGGCCTTAAAAATTAAAATTGAAAAGTCGGATGATGCAGCGGTGTATGACATTTCAGATGCTTCGTTTAGTGTCACCGGAGTCACCGTGACGGCACCGGACGCGGCAAGCCGTGTAAAGGCGAACGACCCTTACACCATTAACTGGACGCAAACCGCACTCACCAATGTGAAGCTTGAGTACACGCTCGATGGAACGAATTATATTTCCATTACGCCCTCAATGTCTGCGGCGGCCGGCACACTGGCCTGGACACTGCCGCTCAACACCGCAGCGAATTTTAAAGTACGCATCACCGATGCAGATGCCGTGCCGCTCGCTAACGGAGCTGATACGGCACTTTCGACTGACACTTCGGATGCCGTCAGTGTCATTTACGGACAAATTATTGTAACGGCGCCCAATGGCAGTGAAGACTGGAGCGCGTCCAATCCACACGATATCACGTGGACAGTGAACCCCTCCGGCGCCAATGTGGTGCGGAACGTGAAAATTTTCTACACGACGACTGGTTTCGGTTCAGAAAATATTGAAATCGATCCGCTGGTTGCGAAGGTGAGCAATAATAATCCCGGCAACGCCACCGGCAAATACACTTGGGTTCCAACATTTACTTCAGGCACCGTTAAAGTGCGCGTGGTTGACGCGGATGATCCTGCGGTTGCAACGGGTGCAGCGGCTCCAAGCGCCGGACAAAACCAAGATGACTCGAACGCATTTTTCCAACTGACAGGTATTTCGATGACAGCTCCGGCGGTGTCTGCGGTGTACACAGTCGGTGGAAATCATCCCATCACGTTTGGATTTACCGGAACGATTACGAATGTGAAATTAGAATATTCTTCAGACGGCGGCTCGAATTGGAATACGATTCAAGCCAATCAAGCCGTGTCTTCGCAACCTTTTACTTACAATTGGAATCCGGTGCCGGACGCGATTTCGACCAACACCGTCGTGAAAGTGACTCAGTGCAATTCCGACGGGTCCATTCCCGGTAGTCCCAAGACCGCCATTTCACCGGCGTTTACGGTGACGGGTGCTTTGTCGACGGCGACGCCCGCCACACAACTTGTGGGAGATGTGTTGACGATTGGTGACCAAACGACAGCGGCAACGCTCAAATTTACACGCACCGGCACGATGAGTGCGGTGAAAATAGAATTTTCCGCGAGCGGCAATTTTTCGGGAGATGAAGTCACGGTGAGCAACACCGCTCCTGGATCGCTTGTGAATTGGACGATTCCCGATGCCGTGGGCAACGCCGGAAAACTCCGCGTGACGGACATGTCGTCTAATCATCCGGTTACGGTTGCGACCTCCAACGCCTTTTCAATCAAAGGGTCATTTACATTTTCTGCGCCGGTGGGCTCAACCGAATGGGCCGTAGACGATAGCAAAGCGGTGACGTGGACAAATAACGGCACGATGTCGACGGCTAAACTCGAATACGCCACTGACGCCGACGGCTACACGGCCTGGACTCAAATTTTTAGCGGAGCGAATTCTGCCACCGCACCGTGGAATAATATTCCGGACTTGGTGGTTTTAAACGCGAATAACCCCAATCCACCGACTCCTTTAAATTCTCCAACGAACGGCAAGCGCAATGTGAAATTCCGTCTGACCGACACCGCGCATTCGGGCGCAGCGCAGGCGACTTTAGAATCCGCCGTATTTAAAGTGAAATATTATCTCGTTACCTTTAATGTCACGAACAACGACGGAAACAATTTATCGTCGTTGAGCGCGATTGACTCTCAAACTTGGAATGTGACGGATAATACTTTGACGAGTCCCACGCAGACCAAGCGGCACTACAAATACTCCACCACCGAAACTGCGACCTTTTCAAAGACCGGATTTACGGCGACCACCGCTACTTTCGCGTCCGACGCCGACAAAACCGTAAATGTGTTTCTCGAGTCTGAAACGCCGCTTCCTTTTAATGTGAATTTATTTGCCAATTACAACGCGCCGACCAATATGCTCAATTTATCGGCGACGCTTTCAAAATCGGGAGCCGCGGTAACGACTGCTCCTCCGCTTGGAACAAGCAGTGTGACGATTTACGACACGGACGGCACGACGGTGCTCGCGACATTGGCCACTCCCGCCGACGGCACCGGACCCGACGCCAACGGTGTTTACAAATACACGGCGTTTAATCCAGCCACCAAGGGAATGACGAGCGGAAATTCTTACACCGCGAAGGTGACGATTATTTATTCGGGTGTTAGCAAAACCGCGATTTCGATTATTAATTTCACCACTGAGTCTGAAATTCAAAAAGTGTCGACGGCGATCGGCGCGTCTACCGATGCGGCGGGTGCTGCCACGGTGTTTGGAACCTTAAACCAACAAACAGCGACTTTAGGCACTGTGAGCACTAATGTAGCCGCGGCTAAATCCAGTGCCGATGCCGCGAAAGCAAGTGCTGATGCGGTGAGTGCCAACATGGGCGCGATTAACGACGCGGCCGGAACGAATTCTTTATTTGGAAAATTAGCGGACGTGAAAGTGAGCATGGGCACGTCGCCGACCGGTAAGACGGTGCTACAGTCTTTAAGCGATATTCAGGACGCAGGACTTAAAAAAGGGAAAGCCGTGGCGCGGTCGTCGCAGGCGGCTCAAGGCTCAAGCGTGGACATTGGATTTCAGACAGATTCGGGACTAGCCCCCACGGCGGATATTTATGATGCGAATAATAATTTAATTGCTTCGAACGTCGGCCTAAAAGAAGTGGGCAATACCGGCGTGTACAAATACCGCTGGGATGTGAACAAGCAGCTGGCCGCCGGCGACTATACCGTCGTGATGAAAGAAGCCACCAACGGCAGTGTGGAAAGTATGCAAGTGTCAGTTGGCTCTGCGCAAACATCCAGCACCGGAGACACGGGCGCACTGATGGGTCCGGTCAACGACGCGAGTGCTTATTCGCAGAAAAGTTACGAAGCCGCTAAGAAAATTCAGGACAATCTGTCTAAGATGATGGACAGGCTAAACGACAACGCGGCACTCAATAAAGCGAGAGTGCTGCAGTCGGGAGGAACGAGCGTCTCTGCGACTTCTTCAATGCCTGCGACGCTGAGTCCGTCCGTTGCCGCCGAAGCCCAGCAATCGATTGGCCTCGCACAGTCCCAAGCGGAGGAACTGGCCAAAGCTTTGGGAGTCGACTTTAAGAAAATGATGGAGCTCACCGAAAACGCGGATGAGAACGATAAAGAACAAGGCGACCAGATGAAGAAAATGACGAATCAAGTCGAACGCACCAAGAAGCTCATCGAAGCGTTGATGAAATCCATGGGTTCAAACGGTGAGGTCGTCGTCGAACAGTGGATGGAAAAAGGAAATTAAGATGAAACTGAAACAAAGCTGTTCGATCGCGCTCGTCGTTGCCGGACTTTTTTTGGGCACCCATTTCGCCCATGCGGCTGGAAGCCTTATCTTAAAAGTGCTGGCCGTAAACCCATCCGCCGCGCAGGAGCAGGAGGTTCCGCTCAAAACGTATTTGCCCGTCGAAGCGCGTCCCGAGAACGTTTTAAATAAAGACGAGGACAGTCTCGACATCAAGTTTGACCCACAACAATCCCTCTATTACGTCGAAAAGAAAGTAACACTCAAGCCCGGCGAGAGCTATACCTTAAAAGTTCACATCGAAGACATCTGGATGGTGCCCGAAGACCAGCTCGGAAAAATTCAAAAACGCGCGGATCTGGCGTTTGATTCCTTGAAAGGCGCTGTTTCTTTCGACATGGCTAAGCTATTGCATGACAATATTTCCCAGAGCCTCATTTTAGTTCGCTCGCGGCAGTCGGACGAAACACAATTGCCGCACGAGCACATTGCGACGTACCGTGCGAATCAACAGCTCTTGCAGGACGTGAACAAAGATTTAAACTCACTGGAACTTTTCGCCGCGAAAAATTCAGGAAGCGACAAAACGAAAAATCCATTTTTCACAGCGGCCTACACCTGGAAGTTGATGCTCGGCATCATTGCGTTTTTGGCTGTGCTCAGTTTCTCGTCCTTCATGGTCTGGCAGAAACAGTTAAAGGACATGGTGAAGACCAGCGAAATCAACATGGTGGCCCCCGAAGAGCGTGTGCAGTTCCAGAAAAAGCTCATGGAACACGCCATCACCGACAACTTGACCGGTCTCTTCAACGTGGGACATTTTAGAAAAATTATCGATCAGGAAATGGAAAGTGCGAAGACCTCGAAGAAACCTTTCTCACTCATCATGGTGGACGTGGATCATTTTAAAAAGATCAACGACTCGTATGGTCACGCGGCGGGTGACGAGGTGTTGAAAAACGTGGCACAAATTTTACAATCCAAGATCAAGAAATTCGACACCGCGTTTCGTTATGGGGGTGAAGAATTTGTCATTCTCATTGCTGCGGATCAGGCCAATACCATGAAAGTAGCGGACCGTTTGCGTAAGGCGCTCGAGTCCCAATCCATGCGTCTGGGCCCCTCCAAGGTCCCGTACCAAGTGACAGCAAGCTTCGGAGTCGCCGCATTTAATTACTCTGAAACCCAACAAGACCTCGTGAACCGCGCCGACCAAGCCCTCTACCGCGCCAAACGCGGCGGCAGAAACCAAGTGATTGGGGCGGATGAGGCGCCTGGGGCGTAAGCCAAATCCCCTCTTGAAATAATAAAATAATATGGTATTATTTTATTATAACCTGAGAGGTTGTTATGCATGCATTGATTCAAGAAGAGACAAAAGCAACTAGCCAACATCAGATCACCATTCCGAAGAAAATATGGGCGGCATTGCATTTGAAAGAGGGTATGCGGTTCTCGATTGCTTTGACCAAGGAAAAGCAGATTCTTGTCCAGCCCAAAGAGGATGCGTTCGAGCTTTCTACTGAAGAGTGGAAGAAATTATTAGCACTAGCACATTCTAAAACGAATATCTCTAAGAGCTTTTCTTCGTCTAAAGAGGCGTTGGCCCATCTAAAGAAGCTATGAAAATTATTTTTACCCGCTCTTTCGAAAAGAGCCTCGCGAAGACGCACGAGAAGGAGCGGGTGAAGCAGGCTGTTGGCTTATTTATCGAGTCATTCGAAACTCAAGTTAAACCGCATGGTTTAGGACTAAAAAAGTTAGCCGGTTCGATTTGGGAGATTCGTGCAGGCCTTAGGATTCGAGTGTTATTTTCGCTGACAAGTGGAGAACTTCGGTTCCTTCTCGCCGGTGACCACTCCCAAGTCAAAGACTTCCTAAAAACGAAGTAAATTTCCCACCCCTCTCTAAATTAATCGACAAAATACCTAGTATGCATCCCGGATCCATACTTGGTTCAATATAATCATTTTTAATCATAATTTAATAGTATTATTGAAAATTGTTATAAATAGTGTATACTTCTATATGTAATAGTAAACTTATGTTTAAAACTTATATTGTTCACATAAAAGGTGTTCCCCTCTTCCAGGGAGAAGCTCAGGCGGTGATGCTGCCGGGTGTGGTGGGGGAATTTGAAGTGGGTGCGGATCACGCGCCAGTGACCTCGCTTTTAAAAGGGGGAGCCATCACGATCAGCGCTGGTTTTGCTAAAGGGCAAAAAAGATTTGAAGGATTTTTTGAACGCCAGGCCGTCAAAGAAACTCAAGATTCGCATGGAAACATTTTTTGGACTTTGAAAATTCAGCAAGGGTTGATGCGGTTTGATGGAACGGAGCTCATGGCCGTGGTTGAGAAAGGTATCTTGTAATGACGAGCATGATTCTTCTCATGATTTTAAGTACAGCCGGCCCCTCGGCGGTGATCGCGGTGATTGGCTACGCGGGAGTGTTGGCGCTGTCACGCAATCCCTCTTCGGCGCCGAAGATTCAGCTGACCATGATTATGGGTTTTGTATTTGCGGAGGCGATTGCGCTGGTTGCGCTACTCGTGATTTTTCAATTGTATGTGGGGAAAGCATAAATGTTCTGGCAACTTTTGATCTTACAGATCGGATTTTTCGTCCTGCTTTTGTTTGTCATGCAGAAGCTTTTCCACGGGCATTTGATCCGCGGAATTAAGAGCGTCGAAAAACTCCAACAGCAAAATATCCGCCGCGAAGAAGAGGTGAATAAATCCCAGGAAGCGGTGATCCGCGACTGTCAGGAGCGCATTCGTAAAACCGACGCCGAAATCCGTGACAAAAAAGCGGCGATTGAAGAAGAGCTTAAAAACATTCGGTCGCAAGCGATGGCCCGCATCGAGGCTGAGAAAGCGGCTTTATCGTCGGAACTAGAGGAGCGCAAGAAATCGCTCGAGCGGCGTTTTGAGAGCGATGCTCGCAAAAAAGGAAAAGAAATGGCGATTGATCTCATTCGCGAAACCTTAGGTGAGACGATGATTAAAATTTTGCATGAAAAATTAACCGAAGAATTATTGAATGAGTTAGATGAGCAAATCGGAAATTCGCCGAAGAAAGAAATTCGAATTATCACGGCGTTTGCGCTCACCGAAAAACAGAAAGAAATTTTAAATAAAAAAATTGGAACAAATGCCAAGGAAGAAATTGATTCAAATTTAATCGCCGGATTTATGATTTTAATGGATGAACAGGTGCTGGATGGGAGCTTGAAGAATCGCTTCGAAAGGCATTTGGGAATATGAACAGTCCCTTATTCGACGTTCAAGAAATCGGAACTATTTTGGAAATGCGTAAAGTCATTGCCAAAGTAAAGGGTCTGCCCAATTGCGCCTATGGCCAGCCGCTCACATTTGCCAATGGCGAAAAGGGCATGGTGATCGGCTTCGACAAGGAGACGGTGGACGCCATTTTATTTTCGGACACCTCAAAGCTTAAGTCGGGGGACCGTGTCGTGGCGCGCACCGAAAGTTTAAAAATGCCGGTGGGGGACGGATTTATAGGCCGCGTGGTAAACGGTCTAGCTGAACCCTGTGATGGCAAAGAAGCGGTGAAGCCGGATGATTATCTACCAGTGTTTGCAACGGCCTGCGGCATTATGGAGCGCGGACCTCTCACCCGTCAAATGGCCACCGGAACCAAAGTGCTGGACGCGATTATTCCCATCGCCAAGGGTCAAAGAGAATTGATTATCGGCGACCGTGTCACCGGAAAAACGACGCTTGCCGTCGATGCGATTATTAATCAGAAAAATAAAAACGTGGTGTGCATTTATTGCTGCGTGGGCCGCAGTTACAATTTTTTACTCAAGCTCGCCCAACTTTTGGAAGAGCGAAAAGCCATGGAGTATACCGTGATTGTGTCGAGCACGTCGGACGCGCCTCCGGGCGAGCAGTATATTGCGCCGTACACAGCCGCATGCATTGGGGAATATTTTATGCGCCAGGGGCGCGACGTGCTCGTGGTGTTTGACGATTTGACCAAGCACGCATGGACGTATCGTCAAATCGCGCTACTCATGGACCGTTCTCCGGGACGCGAAGCGTATCCGGGCGATATTTTTTATGTGCATTCTCAGCTCATGGAACGTGCGGCGCAACTTTCACCTGAAAATGGCGGCGGCTCGATGACGTTTTTGCCGATTGTGGAAACCCAGCAGGGGGACGTGACGGGGTACATTTCCAGTAACTTGATTTCCATGACGGACGGTCAAATTTATATGAACAACGATTTGTTTCAGGAGGGGTTTAAGCCGGCGGTGGATCTGGGGCTATCCGTTTCGCGTATCGGCAATAAAATTCAGTGTCCAGCGATGCGCGCACTCTGCGGCACGCTTCGTCTCGACTATGTTCAGTATAAAGAACTCTTGCGTGTGACGAAAATGCGCTCCGTGGTCTCGAAAGAGGCCCAAGCAAAATTAGCGCGCGGCCACGCGGTGTCTGAAGTTTTAAAACAAGCCAAAAACGAACCCATTGATATTGTAGAGCAAATTTGTTTATTTCATGCGCTGAGACAAGGATTTTTAGATGAATTGTCGCAAACGTCAATGACGGCTTTCAAAAAAATGATATTTCCATATATTTTAGAACAGCACCCCAATTTTTTAGGCCGTTTGAATGAGACGCTCACACTTACCGATCCGCTTAAAACGGAACTCGATCGCATCATGAATGAATTTTTCACGGAGTCGGCTGCTTTCAAAAAGGAAATCGTAATATCGGGTGAGAAAAAGTCATGAGCAAAGTGGCGGTGTTGAAACTAAGAAATAAACTAAAGTCGGATCTTGAAATTATCAAGACGATCGACATTTTAAAAGAAATCGCTGTTTCAGAGTATCGCTTTATGGAAGACAATCGCCGCCAAGCGGGCGTATTTTTGGATTTGATCGAGAGTTTTTTCCGGTTTTATAAAAATGATCAATTTAAAGAAAGCCGTTATTTTAAGAATACGTCCAAACGTTCGGCAGTGGTGGCTGTTACATCCGACGAAGGTTTTTTAGGATTTTTGAACAATCAAATGATTGAACGGGTAGTTCAGTTTCGGGAAAAAAATCCGGACTGCGAAGTAGCGGTGCTCGGACGGCGCGGCGCACGGCGCATGACGGAGCTAGGGATTCCGGCGCTGGAGCTTTCGGGAATTCCATTTCCGCTCGACTACCAGGATACAGCTCCTCTTAAAGCATATCTCATGGACGCATATGTGAGAAATCAAATTGGAAGTGCGACGATTATTTACGCGCATTGTCATTCGATGACGCATCAAACTGTCGAGTCTCTTAAAATCCTTCCGTTTCATATGGCCGAACACGGTCAGGGGACGGGTTCACAGTTTGAATCGAGGCTTGCGAGTGACCGATACGTCGTGATTGAACCGGATTTCCAGCATCTGGTTGAATACACCGTTGCGCTTTGGTTTGGACGAAAGCTCTATGAAATTTTTTGGGACTGTAAGCTTTCGGAAGTGGCTTGCCGGGCGATTGAGCTGAACGAACGCATTGAAACATTGACCAAACAAAGAGATAAAACGCGCATGCGGTATTTTAGATCCAATCATGAAGTCATTGACGCGGAAATCAGAGATATTTTTGCGTCGCATCATTTTTCTCAGAAAGCGAAGAAGCGTGTGGGGGTAGAAAAATGACCGGTAAAATCATCGCCGTTCACGGTCCAGTCGTCGACGTAGAATTCCCACAAGAGGCGCTGCTTCCTAAAATTTATGAAATGCTTAAAACTAAAAATCGTTTTGGAGAAGTCGTGTCGCTGGAAGTGATGGAGCACATCGAAGGCCGGATTGCCCGTGCCATCGCAGTCGAGTCCACGATGGACGTGCGTCGCGGCAGTGAAGTGGTGAGCACCGGGCATCCGATTGAAGTCCCGGTGGGTGAGGGTACGTTCCGGCGTCTCATGAACGTGATGGGCGAACCCATTGATAAACAAGGACCGATCGCATGCACGGAGCGACGGCCGATTCGCCGCGCGGATAAAAAATTTTATGTGAATCCCGACGAAGAAAAACTCATTACGTTTGAAGTGCTCGAAACGGGCGTCAAAATCATTGATCTTTTATTTCCGCTCGTGAAAGGGAGTAAGAACGGAGTGCTCGGCGGCGCGGCCATTGGGAAATCGACGCTGACGCTGGAGCTCATTCACAACGTGGTTGAAAAACATAAGGGCGCCTGCGTGTTTACCGGCATTGGAGAGCGCATCCGTGAAGGGCATGAACTCTATCACGAACTCAAAGCTAAAGGTGTCATCGACCGCATTGCTCTTGTTTATGGTCAAATGAATGAAACGCCTGGCGCGCGTTTTGACGTGGTGTTCACAGGGGTGACAATCGCTGAATATTTACAGGAAATGAAAAATGACGTGCTATTTTTTGCAGACAGCGTGTTTCGTTACGCGCAGGCGGGAATGGAAATTTCCACGTTGCTCGGGCATATTCCGTCCGAAACCGGCTATCAACCTACACTCGCGTCGGAGATGAGCGAATTTCACGAGAGAATTCGTTCGACGAAGGATGGTTCACTGACGTCTGTCGAAGCGGTGTACGTGCCGGCTGATGATTTGACCGACCCGGCGGTCGTAGCCATTTTTAGTTATCTCGACTCGATTATCGTTTTGTCTCGCGCTAAAATGCAGGCAGGGCTTTACCCAGCCATTGACCCGATTGCATCCAGTTGCGCAAATTTGGACCCCGTGATTGTGGGGAAAAAACATTTTGAAACGGCACAGGAAGTGATTAGTATTTTTAATAAATTAGAGGAACTCAAACACATTGTTGCGGTGATCGGGCTTGAAGAGCTATCCCGAAATGACCGTACCTTGTTTGGCCGTGCGCTCAAGCTCCAAAACTTTTTGACTCAACCCTTTTTTACGGCGGAAACCCACACGGGTCTGCCGGGCGAGTACGTGCCGCTGGATAAAACCATCGAAGGCTGTCGGGGAATTTTAGACGGGCATTTTGACGAAATTCCAGAGGAGAGATTTTATATGAAAGGTTCTATAGACTCGATAGGATTCGGCCATGGTTAAACTCGGGACGCTTCTCCAACAAAAGGGCCTGGTGAGTTCAGCGGATTTGGAAAAAGCTGCCGAGCAGCAAAAACAAACGGGAAAATTTTTAGGCCAAATTTTAATCGATTCCGGAAAAATTAAAGAACACGATCTCTTAACGTGTCTTTCCGAACAGAGCGGTATTCCGATCGTTTCATTAAAAAATACAACTATTCCCGCTCAAGTCATCGAAAAAATTCCGGTCAAGTACGTGCGCCACTACAAAGTGATTCCTGTGCGCCTGGAAGGAAATGTGATACAGATCGCGTTGTCCGATCCCTCAAACAGTTGGGCGCTGGAAGACATTCGCCGCCAATTGCAGATTGAAGCGGAACCTCTACTCGCACCCTCCGCTGAAATCGAAGAAGCCATTCATAAATACTACGGCGTCGGTGCCGACACCATCGAAAAAATTCTCTCAAAAGACGAAGAGAAGAAAAAAGTCACGGAGATCACTGTAAAAAAAGAAGTACAGGACATCGAAAAATTGGCGGGTGACGCTTCGGTGATTCAGCTTGTGAATGAGATTATGAAAGAAGCCATTGAATCGCGCGCGACGGATATTCATTTTGAAATGTACCAGAACGAACTCGTGGTGCGTTACCGCATTGACGGCGTGCTCGTCTCGACCAAAATTTCGGACGATGTGAAATTTTTATACCAGGCGATTATCGCGCGCATCAAAGTCATGTGCAATTTAGACATCGTCGAGCGCCGCTTGCCTCAGAGCGGGAGCGCGCGCATTCGCCTAAACAATCAGGAATTTGATTTGCGTGTCTCGGTGATTCCCGATCATTACAGCGAGGGCGTCGTGATTCGCGTACTGCCGTCGCAGATGCTGCTCGAACTGTCTGAACTCGGCATGCCTAAAAGTGAATATGATATTTTAAACAAAACGATTCAAAATTCGTACGGCGTCATTTACGTTACGGGCCCGACCGGAAGTGGAAAAAGCACCACGCTTTATGCCTGTCTTTCAAGTCTCAATAAACCGAATGTCAAAATCATCACCGTTGAAGATCCGGTCGAATATAAATTGAAGTACGTCGAGCAAATTCAGGTGAATGCGAAAGTTGGACTGACATTTTCCAACGTTTTGCGCAGTGTGTTGCGCCACGATCCGGACATCATCATGGTTGGTGAAGTCCGCGACGCCGAAACCGCGCAAATTGCGGTGCAAGCCTCGCTCACCGGACATTTGGTCTTAAGTACGCTTCACACCAATGACGCGCCGAGTGCCGTCACGCGCTTGGTGGACATGGGGGTCGAGCCGTATCTTGTGGCGTCTTCGGTTTTGGCGGTGGTGGCCCAGCGCCTTATTCGCCGCGTGTGCCCGCACTGCAAAAAAGAAACGCAGTGGGAAGGAAAGAAAGTTTTTAAAGCCGTTGGATGCGAAAAATGCCGCATGACGGGCTATCAAGGGCGAATGGCGATTTACGAAATTTTACCCTTCAACGATAAAATTCATGATTTGGTGATGAAAAAAGCGTCGGCCGCGGAAATCCGCCAACTGGCCATTCAGCAGGGAATGAAATCATTGTACGAAGCCGGAATGGAACGTGTATACGAGGGCGTGACCACACCCGAAGAAATTTTGCGCGTTGTCCAAGAGAAATAGACGGTAGGCAGAAGGCAGAGAGCGATACAAAATGGCGGAATTTAAATATAAAGCCAAAAAAGGACCGACCGAGCTGATTGAGGGCGTGGTGGTTGCGCCCACCAAGCAGGAGGCGGTGCATCTCATCGAGGGTAAGGGGTTGATGCCGATTGAGGTGGTGTTGAAAATTCCGACGGCGGTAACGCCGAATCCGGGTAGGGGCGTGATTCATCACGCCCCCGCAATTGTGCAGAATGAAAATAAGGGCGGAATGAATTCCGCCCCTACAGCTAAAATTTCCTCCTACGATCTCTGTGTTTTTACACGCCAAATGGCGAGTTTCCTCAAATCGAGCGTTCCCCTCTTAAATGCGCTAGAGCTCATCAAAACTCAGTCACGAAAGCCTGCGATTAAACATTTATTAGAATCTTTAACCGCAGACGTGCGAAATGGAACCAGCTTTTCAGAGGCGCTTGAAAAATACGGAAATAAAGTTTTTGATCAGCGTTATGTCAGTATGGTCAAAGCAGGGGAGTCGGGCGGCTCACTCGACGCGGTTTTGGAGAGCTTAGCCGATTCGCTGGAACGCGAAGAAGAAATCCAAGGTCAAATCCGCGCGGGGCTTGCGTACCCGGGTCTTGTGGCCCTCGTCGGAATGGGCACTGTTTTTTTTCTCATTACGTTTTGTTTGCCGAGACTTGCTACTTTATTTAACCGCACGTTTACGACGCTGCCGCTTCCGACTAAAATTTTAATGGCGCTCGCCAAACCTCATTGGCAAATTGCCGTTTGGGTGATTACAGTTTCAATAGTCGCCTCCGTTTTACTCCTATTTTTTGGAAATGAAAAAAACCGCAAGCGCCGTGACCGTTTTGTGACGCGGCTTCCGCTCCTTGGGACTGTGAAAATGAAAGCCGATATTTCGCGTTTTGCATCGATGCTGTCGATGCTGATTGAAAATGGTATTCCCATTTACCAGGCGATTGAAACCACGCGGCCCGTGCTTGCCAACGAACTTTTAAAAGAAGATTTAGCTCAGGCCCAAACGCGGCTTCTAAAAGGAGATACGCTAACGGCTATCATGAAAGACACCAAAGTTTTTCCGCCTTTTGTCTGCCAAATGATTTCGGTGGGCGAAGAAAGCGGCCGGTTGTCCGAATCACTCAAAGAAGTTTCGCGATTTTATGCGCGCGAATCGCTAAGAGGAATCAAAACCATTACCTCCTTGCTTGAGCCGCTGATGATTTTAGGTTTAAGTCTCGTGGTGGGTTTTGTGGTGGCGGGAATCATGCTCCCCATTTTTGACATGAGCTGGGTGAAATGAAATCGAAAGGTTTCACTCTCGTCGAAGTCCTCATCACCGTTGTCATTCTCACCGTCGGCATCATCGCCATTCATCAAGGGTTTAGCCGCTGTCTCACTGGTTTTAAAGCATCCGAACAGTCCCTTTACGGCACACTGCTTCTTGAACGCGCAGCGATTGATTTTCAAATAAAGCTCGAAAAGGACTCGGACAAATCCGATCCGATTGATCCGAAAGTGGATCTACCCGACGGTTACCAATTTAGTTCTGAAAAAAGCGCCGAGGAGCTCAATCATTTAAAATTTGACCGTTATGTTTTAAGCGTGGAAACGCCGACTAAAGAAAAAGTGAAGGAGATTCTCATTCGGCCCGCGAAGGAAACGTTATGAGACGCTCGCACGGCTTTACGCTAATCGAAGTGCTGACGGCACTTGCGATTTCAGGCGTGTTGATTGCCGGAATTGCGTCGCTTCTCTTCGGCTCATTCCGGATTTATCAATTTCTGGAAAACCGCAAGAGCGCTGTGCTTGAAAATTCGCTGATTGCGTGTGAAAAAATTCGAAAAGAAATTCAAGAAAGCCCCGTTTATCCAAAAATTGATTTTAAAGGCCGGCCAGAGTCTCTATCGTTTCCGAAAATGACATTTGTTAAAAATTCAGTCGGGAGCGCGCTGACTGCCGAATTTAAATTAGGCCAAATCCAAAACGCCACGACCGGCTCCGGGTTTAGCATGAAGCCGGTGGAATACTCTTTTGACGAGACCCAATCCACTCTGTTTCGCAAAGAAGGGGATGGAAGCTCTGAAGCCGTGCTCAAACAAATAAAGTCCGTGCGATTTTATTACTTTATTTCCCCGATTGGAAAAAACGAGTGGCAGTGGAAAGACGAAACCCCCGAATCGGGAACGGAGGCCGAGATCAGTGCGATGCGGATTGAAATTATTTTCGACCGTAAAAGCTCAACTTACACCATCCCGGGAATTGAGCGGACGTTTAGGGTGATGAGGCGTCATCCGAAATATTTCACGGAGACGGCGCCATGACGCTCAAATCCAAGGGATCTATTTTGATTGCGACGCTGTGGGTTATTGTATTTTTCTCCATCGTGACGATTGCGCTCGCTGAGCGCGCACGCTCTCAAATGTCAGTCGTGATCCGCATGCGAAACGAGTCCGCTTTGACGCTCGTGGCTCAGTCGGGAATCGGGTACGTTCAGGGCTTTCTTCACAAAATAAATGCGAATGAAGCAGCGCCCGCCGGTGAAGCAGTCAAAGATTCGGACGGGAACCCGGTTGATTTATTCAACGTTTGTTTGGATCAGCCCGCGTTTTTTAAAAATATTCCCATCGAAGATGCCAAGCATTTGAATCTGTCGATCCAACATGGAGATCAGTTTGGATTGATGGACGAGCAGGCACTCGTCAATCTGAACTACGCGTCTCAAGAAGTATTCCGCCGGATGTATGTTTATGCCGAGCTTTCTGAGGACAACGCCAAGATGCTTGCCCAAAAAACAGTCGAATACCGCAACCGCACCGTGTCCTTTTTAGAATTTGGCTTCAAAAAAGAAGAAACGGCCGGATATTTTGGCTCGGTAGAAGAGCTATTGCTAGTCGACGGGATGACCGATGCTATTTTTCAAAAATTAAAGAATCATTTGACCGTTTATGGGCCCGGAAAAGTGAATTTTAACTCGGTGTCAGAAGAAACTCTGCGCGTTTTGGGACTGGATGAGAGTTTGGCGCGAAAGATCACTCAAGCTCGCGAAAGAATTCAGACGGATCTCCGCCAAAAACCTCGCGCCGGACAACGGGCGTTTGAAACGTTAGGGGATGTGAGCCAAAAGGTCGGGTTTTTACCTGACGACGATACGGCTGTTCAAAATATCGGACCCATTTGGGGGTTTGACTCCAAAACATTCCGGTTCTGGTCCAATCTTCGCGACGCGCAGGGCCGTAACCTCGCGGGGATTGAGTGTGTGATGAGCTCCACCGGAGAAATTCTTTCTTACAAGAGTACCTGATTGTCATTGCAATGACATGAGCGTACGCCATTTTGCTCGAAATTCAGAGCATAATCTGGGATAATTTAACCATGCTGTTTCAAAAGAAACCCGGACTGTGCCTCGTTGTCGAAATGGGGCCTTCTTTTCTCAAGTGGGTGATCGCCAAGCAGACCGCAGGCCCCTCGGAACCGGTGGAGCTCGGTGTTTTGGAATGGACCGAGCACGACGAGCCGTCCCAAAAAAAAGCCGCTCAAAATTTATCTGAAATTTCACGAAAATATAAAATAACAACCGCAGCAACTTTTTGTTCGATTCCGCGCTTCGCTGTGACAGTGCGCAATTTGGAAATTCCGTCAACAGATCCCGTCGAAATTAAAAAAATGATCGATCTGCAAGCAGTCAAGCAGACTCCTTATGGGTCGGACGAAATTGTTTTTGATTACACGCTTTTAACATCCGGCCGGCAGGGCTATTCGAACGTGATGCTCGTGGTTGCTCACCGGCAGGTGATTCATTCGGTGCTACGCTTTCTAGAAAGCGCGGGTCTTAAATCTGAACACATTACATTTGGGGCTGCCGCGAATCCCGCATGGACGCTTCGGTCATTTCCTGACATTTCGTTTAAATCGTCCACTGCTATTTTGGATGTGGACCGCAACCAGGCTGATTTTCTAATGGTCCAAAATGGCCAGGTTATTTTTAGCCAAAGCATCTCCACTCAATCTTCGAAAGTTGTTTCTGACTTGTCACGCGCGCTTGGCTTTTATCACAACGAAGAACTTGGAAAAGACGCGGAAAAATTATTTATAACGGGCGCTGTGGAAGTGATTGACTCTCAAATTCCGGCGGTCGCCCAACTGCTGTCTGTTTCTGCGCAAGAAAAACCGGATCGTGAGGCGCTCCAAGACATTTCCACACCGGATAAAAGCATTTTTAGTCGTTACTCCTTTTCGGGGCTTTTAGCCATTTGTGCCAAGGGCAGCGACAATCCGATCAATCTGGTTCCTCAGGAAACCGTGGTGCAGGCGAGTCTCCTTGAGAAAAGCCGGCACTTATTGATGTTAGGGGTTTTAATTTTCTCTCTTTTTCTCGCGTCCATTGGAATTGTTCTCTCTGTTTTTTATGCTCAGCAAAAAGCACTTCGCAATCTTCAGACGCAGATGACGGCTGTCGAAGGGGAGTCTGTGGTGGTTCAAGAACGTCGACAGCGCATCAAGGACATTATCAACTTAAGCGAGGATTCCGATCATCTTTTTAACGAGCTTGCTCAAATTTACCGCGTGGCACCCAAAGAAATTTATATTACCGAGCTTTCCGTGAATGAAGAGCGGCGTCTCGTGATTCAGGGCCGTTCGGATTCTATGACAGGAATTTTTGATTTTGTGAATGCGCTGAAGGCCAATTCTCTTTTCCATGATCTTGATACGCAGCGGATGACGAAGCGCATCATCAATAATAAAGAAGTGGTGGATTTCCAGATTGACGCAAAGTTACATGCGCCGCCATCATTTTTGCGGGAGAGTTCTAAATGAACCCCAAGATCTTAGAAGCCCTCCAATTTTTTAAAAACCGCTTATCGACTGTCTTATCACAGGCGACGTCCATTTTTCAGAAGGTGTTTGCGCGTTTTCAAAAACTATCGGTTCGGGAAAAGAGAATTTTAGCGGCGACGGCTGTTATTTTATTTTTGTGGGTTTTGGACGAGGGTATCGTTCAACCGTTCAGGCGTAATTTTGCAAAACTAGAAAATGACATTCATACCCAGAAAAAAAACGCCGAATGGATTTATAGAACCATTTCTCAAAAACCTTCCGTCAACGCGGCCTTCGAGTCTTTGAAGCAGGCGCTCAATGTGGAAGACAAAAATCCCGAAAGTGTGCGAGCGTCTTTTTTGAAGGATGTTGAGCAGCTCGCGCGCGACAAGGACGTATCGCTCGGGGAAGTGCGGCCTCAGATTTCGAGCGACCGAAAAAACTACACCGAATATTCGGTTCGCATTCAAGCCGATGCGCGGATGGAGAATTTAATCCAATTTCTTGCCGAGATGATCCGGACCAAAAAGCTCTACTGCATTAAGACCATCCGGGTTGCTCCGCATCCTGAGGATGTCAACAAAGTCCGGGCGAATATCCTACTTTTACGCGTTGTGTTTTCAGACCTTTAATCAATATTTTATCCACAAGATATAGTGTGTTGTAGTATAGTAGATTAGACGGGGGTGTAACATAAGCTACTATAAGATTTTAGGTCTTCACAAAGAGCCTTTTTCGACGAGCCCAGACCCGTCTTTATTTTTTTTATCGCGGGAGCACCAGGCGGCCCTCTACCGGTTACGGGTTTCGGTGAAATTGCGCCGGGGCCTCAGTCTTATTTTGGGGGATGTGGGCACCGGAAAGACCACACTTTCCCGGCGTTTTGTGCAGCTCATGAAAGAAGAGCCGCGCGTCACGGTGCATTTAGTCCTCAACCCGCTTTTTTCGGATGAAATTGATTTTTTAAGAGATCTTTGCCAGCGTTTTTCGATTCCGGTCGACCCAAACACCACCAAAGCGTCGATTTATTTTAATGAGATTGAACATTATCTCTTCCGAAAGGGCGTGGATGAGAACCAGACCGTCGTTTTGCTCATCGATGAGGCGCAAAAATTAAACGACCGTTGTTTGGAAGTTTTGAGGGGATTGCTCAATTACGAAACCAATGAGCACAAATTGCTTCAGCTCGTGCTCGTGTCCCAGATGGAGCTTGTGCCCCGTGTGTACCCCATTAAAAATTTTTGGGACCGGATCAGTTTAAAACACTTGCTGCGGCCGCTGGATCTTGAAGAAACTCGGAAGATGATCGGTTACCGGCTTCGGATGGCTGGGTACCAGTCGCCGGTTCAGCTTTTTAGCGAAGAAGCGCTTAAAACGATACATCGCGCGACCCATGGTTTTCCGCGGCAGGTCACCCAACTATGCCACGACTCGCTGGAGTATTTGGTCATGTATAACCAAAGTTACGTGGATAAACATTTGGTCGAAGAGTTGATTTCTAGAGACAGTTTGATGCTGGAGCCAAGCGCTCCGGCCCCTTCGATGGGAGAAAGGAATCATGGAGAACGACCCGAAGTCGCCCGAACTGACGCCAGAAGAGCGTTTATTTAAAATCATTCAGGAAACTGAACGTTCGGGCAAAGAAGACACGCTTGTCGTGTCTTCGGCAAAAATAGAAAACTCTGAGTTTTTAACGGAGCAAAATTTCGATAAAATTCCGGCGCGCAGCGTTTCGGAACCCGAGCCGTTACGCCGCCCCTCTTTTAAAATTAAAATTGGCCGCCCCACCATTCCAGTCGTGAATAAAGTGCTGGGCGCATCTTTGATGCTGATGATGGCTTATTTGTTGGTCTACCAAGTGATCCCTAAGAAAAGCATGAAGATTGAGCCTGCTGTCCCAAGTGCAGGTCGATCAGCCGGCTTTGAGGATGCACGCAATCTCTTTGCACTCGAAAGTGTGGGGCAGGCTTCTCAGTCGATTGCCGCGCGCAATGTTTTTAGGCCCTACGCGCCGCCTCCGCCGCCGGATCCTTCTCAAATGGCTGCGGCGGACGCAAAGTCGAGCCAACCCACGGGTCAACTCGCAACGGTGTTGGCCAACTTGAGAATCAGCGGAATTTTTCTGGGAGATGCACCTGAAGCTCTGGTTGAGGTGAAGGATGAGCGAAAAACGTATATTCTCCCTATTGGCGGCGAAATCCGGAAAATCAAAGTCAAAGATATCCGTTCGGATAGCATTGTGTTCACCGACGGCCAGAACGATCAGGTTCTTCAGTGAAGATTAGAATTTCGATTCTTCTAGTGTTGGCGTTAGCAGGAGGAATGCTTGCGCCGATGCGCCCGGCTTTCGCCAAACCGGATATCACCTTTCTCCAAGGCGCCGAAAAACCCGTTTCAATTGATTTGCGCGACAGCGATGTGGTAGATGTTTTGAAATTTTTGGCGCAAAAAGGGAAGTTTAATATTTACATGAGCCCCAAAATCCAAGGCCGGGTTACGCTGACTTTGGAGAATGTCAAAATTTCGGACATTTTAGAAATTGTTTTGGTGGCCAACAGCCTTGCGTTTTACCAAAAAAATTCGATCATTTACGTGATGACGCAGGAAGAATACAAAGCGCGTTACGGCGAAGATTATGCCGACGCGCGCGAAGTGAAGTTGATGAAGCTCCAATACGCTTCGCCAAGCCAGGTTTTTAAAATGCTCGAACCTACCAAAAGCACGCTCGGAAGCATTGTCGTGGACGAACAAACAGGGACGCTTATCTTGATTGATACTCCCGAAAAAGTCGACTTTATGTCCAAAGTGGTTGAAGAGATGGATCAAATGCTCGAAACGCGGATGTTTGATTTGGGTTACTCGAAAGCTGCCGATATGCAAACCTTGCTCAACGCCAAGCTGGGCGGTAAGGGTGTGGAATCGATTCAAGCTGACGCGCGCAGCAATCAAATCATTGTCACGGCATTGCCAGCCCGCATGAAAGAAATTGAAGCAATGATTTTGAGCCTTGATCGCAAGACCCGAGAAGTCAGCATTGACACTAAAATTGTAAAAATTAATCTGACGGATCGTAACCAACAGGGTGCAAACTTACAGTATTTATTTCAAAGCAGGGTTCTTTCTCCGCTGACGGTTCAATCTCAAATGTCTCCCAATCTAAATGCAACCGCGACATCGCTTTTTAGTCAGATTACTTATAATGAGTTGGCGAGCCACGGATTCAATTTTTTGATGCAATACCTTCAAACCCTCGGAGAATCTAAAATTTTAGCCAGTCCCAAAATCACTGTTATTGAAGGGGAGGAAGCCAAGATTCTAATCGGTCAGAGAGAAGCCTATGTGACAACAACAACAACAACCGGCACGGGTGGAAATGGCAATACGGTTTCCGAAAACGTGCAGTTTATTGATGTGGGAATCTCGCTCAACGTTTCGGCGATCATTAATAAAAATAATTTTGTGACCATGAAAGTGAAGCCCGAAGTTTCAAGTGTGGTGCGCACTTTGACGACGCCGTCCGGAAATGACATTCCGATTGTGGACACGACACAAGCTGAAACTCGCGTGATGGTTAAGGATGGAACGACGATTGTGATCGGCGGTTTAAGAAAAACTGAAAAAGCCAACGCGGTGAATCAAGTTCCCGGCGTTTCGAAGCTGCCGCTTGTGGGGCGAATTTTTAAGAAGCAGGATGCAACCTTAACGGAGTTTGAATTAATTGTACTGCTGACCCCCCATGTGATTGAGGGAGACAAAGATATTCTACCTAACCAGCCCTTAGATATGAAGGGCGTAAAACCCTATGAGGTCAAAGCCGAATGAACCCACTTCCGAAACGCGGTTTTATTGAACTGCTCCCATGGTTTATTACTTTAATTGCGTTAGCCGGCGCTTCATTCGTAGCGGTTCCCCTTTTCCGGCGAAACGCTGCCTTGGAAAAGGAAATAGCTTCTTTAAACACACAGTTTAAAGTTACACAAGAGACCTCCGCTCGCCTTGCGTCAAAGAACGCAGAAGCGGCCGCGCTTAAGAGCGAAGAGGGCGGTTACGAAAAACGGTATTTGAGAGTTCTTGCCGAGAATGAATTGCTCCAAAAGGATTTTGATGCGCTAAGGGTGGAATCTGATAAGACAGCGAAAGAAAGAAACGCTTTTCGTGACAACATTGCCGCACTTCGCAAAACCTTTACGGAAAGAGCTCGTTTAGTGAGCCATCTTCAAAAAGCCGTTGGGACGCTGTCGGAAAAGCTTAAAAAATCCAACAGTCGCCTCACCGCTTTGGAAGCGGAGAAAAAATCCTTGAATGAAGCTCTTCAAGAGTCTGAAAATAATTTAAAATCCGCCAAAGTCTCAGCCGAGAAAACGAAAACGATCCAAAATCCGGATATGCTTAAAGGCAGTGAAATTTTAAAAACTCAAATGAGAGAAGCGCAGCGAAAAATCGGTGAACTGGAAGCAAAACTAAAAGAAGACGGAGAAAAAATAGAAAAACTTGAGGCTTTAAACAAAAATTTAAACGACACAAAAGCCTTGTGGAAAAAAGAGCAGAAATCGTTAAGAGAGGAGCTAAATCTGGCGCAGTCTAAAAACGCGGTCGGTGAAGCTTCCAATAAAATTAAAAAGCTAACCGTAGAGAATGGAAAATTGAGAGAAGCGCTAAGTCGCTCTCAAAGAAAGAGCGTCGAAAAAGAACCGGTTCAGGCAAAAGTGGAGTATGCTCCGGACTCTGAAAAAGCCATTACCAGTCTTCGCAATGCCAATCAAAAAACGGAAGTGCTGGTTCGTGATTCACACGCAGCTCATTACAACTCCGGAATTTTGTACACGCGACTCGGAGAGTACCCATCGGCCATTGCGGAATTTAAAACGGCCCTGGTTCTCGACCCGAATGACGCCGCGACCCATTACAATATGGCGGTGATTTATGATAGCTATCTGA
Source organism: uncultured Planctomycetia bacterium (assembly GCA_964606485.1). Classification (GTDB taxonomy): domain Bacteria; phylum Omnitrophota; class Gorgyraeia; order 2-02-FULL-51-18; family 2-02-FULL-51-18; genus CAZSGP01. The sequence goes on from CAZSGP010000004.1 coordinate 331,749, forward strand.
GGGACTACAAAGCGGCCTCGAAGCACTACGAAACTTACGTGAGGCTTTTACCCAAGGCTGCCGACGCCGGCTCGATCCAAGAGCGTCTTTTTCAATTGCAGATTCAGAGGGAAGTCAACGCCGGCCAAGATTTAAGAAAACAGTTCCAAAAGTAGCTTCGTTGGCCACTCTCCAAAACGTCTTTTCCTGGTCAAAATCCCGCGATGAGCAGTTCCGCGAATGTCCCCGGCAGTACTATTTCGACAAGTACCTTTCCTGGGGTGGGTGGGATAAATATTCTCCGAAAGATTCGCGCTTAGCCTATATTCTCAAAAATTTAAAAAACCGCTGGGCGTGGAAAGGCGAAACGGTTCACCACGTCATCGAAGATTGCTTAAAGGCTCTTCGGGCGGGTCAGCCCATTTCGCTGGAGGCCGCGCTTGAGCGCCTGACGCTTCAAATGCGCCAGGACTACCGGAATTCTAAAGCCAAAAAATACATGCAAGAGCCCAAAAAAACCGTGGGCTTATTTGAACACGAATATGAAAGGCCGGTCTCGGACGAGGTCTGGAAAGAGATTCATGATAGCTCTGCCGCGTGCTTAAAAAATTTTTACGGTTCGGATCTTTACCGGAATTTGTTGAATGACGACAAATCCAATTGGCTTGTGATCGAAGACCTGGAAGAGTTTAATTTCGAAGGCAGTAAAATTTATGTGAAGCTCGATTTCGCTCGTAAAAATGGAAACACGGTTGAAATTTACGATTGGAAAACGGGCAAAGAGGAAGAGGGTGCGGCCGATCTTCAAATGGGAACCTATTCGCTTTACGCGATGGGCAAGTGGGGGGTGAAACTCTCGGATATACGTGGCCTCTTAGTATTTTTAGGCACTCCAAACCCACAACCCAAAGCGCAGAAGATAGACGAAGCGCTGATTGAAAAGACAAAAGTGTTTATGCGCCAGAGCATCAGTTCGATGCAGGCACTTTTAGAAGATAAAGACCGAAACATTCCGCTGCCTCGGGACCGGTTTGCATTTACCGAGAATACGAGGATGTGCCGGACCTGCAATTTCTACAAAATCTGCGAGAAATACAAAACCACCCCTCCGTCCGCTGCGGCGGACACCTCCCCTTGGTAAGGGGAGGAAAGCAATCGATTCTCTGGTAAAATAGCCTTCTTATGGAATTCGACGTTCTTATTATAGGCGCAGGGTTTGCCGGGCTTTCAACGGCGTATCATTTGGCTCACCAAAAGGGTCTCCGAGTCGTAGTCTTAGACAAAGAGCCCAAGCTCGGGGTTCATGCCTCGGGGAATAACGCCGGAATGATTCGTCAGGCGATTGCCGACCCCATTACGGCTCGGTTGGCGTTCGAAGGTCGAAAAGCCATTGAGTCGTGCCCTTGGAAGGGCCTTGATCTTCGCCAGAACGGCTCTCTGCTTTTAGCGAGCGATGCCGCGGCGCTGAAAGAGCTCAAAACAACTGAAAAAACATTAAAGAAAACTAAAATTTCCTCTCGTTGGTGGGGTCCTAAGGATTGCATTCAAAAAGTTCCGAGGCTTGCCGGTGGAAAATTTTCATCCGGACTTTTTTGTCCGACGGATAGTTTGGTGGAGCCGCAAGCGCTTTTGGATGGTTTTGCGGCTGCGTCTCGAAAGAGAGGGGTGCTGCTCAAGCAGGGTGCTCGCGTGCTCTCAGTTGCGCACCAAAAAGATTCGTTTTTAGTAAAAACTTCGCTGGGCGAGTTTCAGACGAAGATTCTCGTCAATGCGGCCGGCGGATGGGCGTCTGAATTTTCAAAAATGTCCGGCGCTAGCACACTGCCACTCAAGGCTTATCGGCGGCATTTGTTTACGACGCGGGCGCTTGTGGATTTTGATTTTTCATGGCCGTTTGTGTGGGACGTGACCCATCAATTTTATTTCCGTCCCACAGAGGGACGGGCGCTACTCATGAGTGGTTGCGATAAACAAAACGCAAAGCACGACAAACAATCAGCAATTCAAAAGGCCGAAAAAAATTTGATCGGAAAATTGAATCGATTTTCTGAGGCACTGGCGAAGCCTCATTTTAAAACAAGCGCTTCAGGTTTAAGAACCATGGTTCCCGATGGACGGTTTGTGATTGGGGAAGATACTAAGCTTAAAAACTTTTTTTGGGTCGCTGGTTTGGGCGGCCATGGGCTAACCACGAGCTTCTCAGTGGGGAAATTAGCCGCAAGTCTCATTTTAAAACAAAAAGTGGACAAGGAACTCAGTTTGGCGCTTTCACCGAACCGATTCCACCCCGGAGGTGGTGATAGGTGACTAAAAATTTACCTAAAGTCGATTATCACATGCACACGCCGTTGTGTGGTCACGCTGTCGGCGAGCCGCAGGCGTATGCCGAGCAGGCGCTCAAGGTGGGCTTGGAAGAAATTGGTTTTTCGGATCACGCGCCTCTCGTGACGGGCCCCGACTCCCGCTACACCATGCGGTATGAAGAACAGCCGATGTATCACACGATGATCGAAAAGCTTCAAAAACAATACGCCGGGAAACTTAGCATTAAATTAGGAATCGAGGCGGATTATGTTCCGGGGTTTGAAGAAAAATCCCGAGAGCTTCTAAAAAAATACGATTACGATTACGTGATTGGCTCGATTCATTTTATCGACGCGTGGGCATTTGACGACCCCGACCAAAAAACCCGCTGGAAGGACAAGGATATCGATACGGTTTACCGGGATTATTATCGGTTACTGCGCAAATCTGCTCAAAGCGGTCTTTTTGACATCATGGGCCACGTGGACCTCGTCAAAAAATTTGGACACCGCGCATCCGATGCCATTAACAACGAAGTCGAAGAAACTGCGAAAGTTTTTAAGGAGACCGGCGTGACGGTTGAGATCAATAGCTCAGGTCTTCGCAAACCGGTGCATGAAATTTACCCGTCTTTGTCCGTGCTTTGCACGTACCGCAAAGCTGGAGTGCCGATTACCTTTTCATCAGACGCGCACGACCCGCGCGATGTTGGACGAGACTACGACAAGTCACTCGCTCTTGCGAAAGAAGCAGGGTACACGGAGTACAATGTATTTGAGAAACGAAAAGTTGAGCGAATCGAGAGAATCTAAAGGATTGATGGGTGGCCGAGGTGAGATGAATTCATGCGCAACTGCACATGGATTCGCTCGCCGAAGGACAGGACCCATCAATTGTGGGGGACAGTGATGAAAGTTCACGGAATCGACCACGCAGCGATTAGTGTTAAAAATTTAGAGGTCTCACTCAAATTTTACACCGAAGTGCTAGGGCTTAAAATTTCCCCGCGCGAATACCAAAAATCCGGTGTCGAGTATTTTCTGGATTGCGGAACATCGCTCATCGGACTGATTCAAGGGGATCCAAACGGCGAAAAGCATATGCTGCAAGACGCAGGCCTTGGCGGAAACCACGTATCGTTTCGCGTGCACACGCGGGAGTTTGACGCCTGTGTCGCCGAACTGCGAAAACTAAACGTGACAATCACTTTTGAGAAGAAACGCGAAAAATCCTGGTCGGTTTATTTTCTCGATCCGGACGGAAACAAATTGGAGCTCACGGCATGGCCGTTAGAGGATAAATAAGGAGGGCAAATCATGGCTCAGCTCAAAGAGGGCGATAAAGCACCGGAGTTTAAGCTTCCTTCGAGTGAAGGAAAGGATGTTTCGCTCAAGGATTTTAAGGGTAAGGAAAAAGTAATTTTGTATTTCTACCCAAAGGACGATACGCCGGGCTGCACGGTCGAAGCGTGTAATTTTCGCGACCAGAATAAACTTTTTCAAAAAGCTGGGGCGGCAATTTTTGGAGTCAGCCCCGATAATGTGGCCTCTCATAATAAATTTATAGGCAAATTCAAACTCCCATTTGTGCTTTTGAGTGACGAAGACAAAACCGTCTGCAAGGCGTACGGCGTCTGGGTCAAAAAAAGCATGTACGGAAAAGAGTACATGGGTGTCGCGCGCTCAACCTTTGTGATCGGCAAAGACGGAAAGATTGAAAAGATTTACGAAAAAGTAAAACCCGAAGGCCACGCTGACGAGGTATTAGAATTTCTAAAAAAATGAATGTAGGGGCGCGGTTTACCGCGCCCATGTTTAATGCGGGCAATCGGATACAAGCGGGCGCAATGAATTGCGCCCCTACAATATGCCAAAAATTAAATTTCAAAACATCAACCGTATCATCGAAATAACACCAGGGACGTCCATCCTCGAGGCTGCGATCGAGCACAAAATCCCGCTCTTTCATACTTGCGGCGGAAATTGCTCCTGTAGCACCTGTCGGGTGCTCGTTTTAAAAGGTGCTGAAAATTTATCCAAGATGGAAGAAGACGAAGCGCAAATTTTGGATCAGTTTGATCTCCCCGCCACAGGCGGGTCCGCCTCCGGCGGAAAAGCGGGTTTTCGGCTCGGATGCCAAGCTCTTGTTTTAAAAGATGAAGTCGAAGTCGAAATTCCTGATCGCTCGAAGCCCCCTCGCGCTAATAAAACTCCTCCGGTTACGGACGATCGACATGGAACCTACTAAAGGCAGCTTGCCGCTTTTTGGCTTGGTTGGATTGTCGGTTTTTATTCATGGAGCTGCACTTGTTTCGGCAGACCGGTTGATCCATTATCAAAAAATCGAAACGTTGCGCTTGATGCAAGCCCACGAAGTGCAGAAGCACGAAAATTTAGAGTTTGAGTTTGTAGAAACACCGGTTCCCAGCCACCCCAAGCCTGAACGGCCAACGCGAAAAATTTCGAATCAGAATGCGGTGAATCAGGACCTGCAAAAGAATAAGACACTTGCTTCCTCTCAAGCGGGGCCTCTCATTGAAAAGGAAGGGCCTGCGGATCAGCTGGCTCAGCAAAAGGGAGCCCCCGCACCCTCTCAGAGCGCGCATCCGCTCGCGCAAGCGCAAAAAGAAAAGCCTGAGCAGAAAGCAGAAAAACCAGCGCAAGATGTCATTGCGAGCGAAGCGAAGCAATCTAGCCCTCAGAACGAGATTGCTTCGTCGAACGACCAAGAGCTTCGGACTCCTCGCAATGACGACGCTATTAAAAATCCGGTCGAAATGAAAACTGATGAAGAAAAAATTGCTCAGAAAGCGCAAGCCAAGCAGGACGCTTCTAAGCCTTCGCCCGCGGTGACGGGTCTAACCGGACAAGATAAGATTACAACGCAGGCGATTGCGCGCGGGAAGTCATTTGGTGCGGAGCTTTACGGGCAGACGTCGTTTGAAGCGACAGGTTCCGGCATGGGCGAGTACATGAAAAGTTTAAAAGAAAAGATTTGGCTAGCCTGGTTTCCGTATCTAGTGTTTAAATATCCTCAGGATTTTCACCCGGCGAGCGCTGTGGTTAGCATCACGCTCAATTCGAAGGGTGAGATTACGATTCTAAAAGTGGTTCAGCAAGATGGCAGTGAGGTGTTTTCCAGTTATTGCCTGGACGCCGTCCAACGGGCTTCGAGCTTTGGACCGGTGCCTCCTGAAATTTTGACACTCGTGGGTAAAGACGAACTCGAAATTAAATTTGGATTTCATTACCGATGAAACTTAATCAAAAAGCCTTCGCTCCAAATTATCCCTACAAGCAGCCCTTTTTATATTCGCGCAAGTACCGAAAATTTATCGCATTCCTATTTATATTACTATCGGCTGGATTTTTTATATTTGGAGGGGTTGGATTTCTTTCGAATTACCAAATGAGCCAGCATATGGGCGTGGCGCAGGGGGTGGTGGAGCTGGACTCTGTTCAGCAAGATGCATCGTATTCTCCAAATAACAGGCGCGCTTCGAAAATTATGAAGTATCAGGTAGTTTTTTTTGATGAGCAAGGCACCAAAGTGGTGATTCCCTATCCCAGGGCGTCGCTGGGTGAGAAGGTGGACATGGTTTATGATAAACACAATCCTTTTTATGCATTCGTAGGCACTGAAATTCCCAAAAGCCTGAATTGGAAATATGGGGCCTCTCTTTTTTTTGGAGTGATCTTTATGGTGCTGGGACTCAGGGCACTGCGAAAAAATAAAAAATGGAGACGGATCGATTTCCGGGGGAATACCTTAAATCAGTAATTAGACTTTCTGATAAATCTGCGAACCTTTTTTCTTAAATTCTTCTGATTTTTCTTCAAGGCCTGCTTTGAGCGCCGCCGCTTCTTCAACTTTCAATTTCTGAGCGTAATCCCTCACATCCTGTGTAATCTTCATGCTGCAAAACTGAGGGCCGCACATCGAGCAGAAGTGAGCGACTTTTGCCGAGTCTTGGGGAAGTGTTTGATCATGAAACTCGCGCGCGGTGTCAGGGTCGAGTGATAAATTAAACTGATCCTGCCAGCGGAAATCAAAGCGTGCGAGTGACAGGGCGTTGTCGCGGATTTGAGCGCCCGGAAAGCCTTTGGCCAAGTCCGCCGCGTGGGCTGCGATCTTGTAGGCAATGACACCGTCTTTTACGTCTTTTTTATTGGGAAGTCCTAAATGTTCTTTGGGGGTGACGTAGCAGAGCATGGCGCAACCGTACCAACCGATCATGGCAGCGCCTATGGCGGAGGTGATGTGGTCATAGCCGGGCGCGATGTCGGTGGTCAGGGGTCCTAGCGTGTAAAACGGCGCCTCGTGGCAGTCAGTGAGCTGTTTTTCCATGTTGATTTTAATGAGCTGCATGGGTACATGCCCTGGGCCTTCGATCATCGTCTGAACATCGTGTTTCCAGGCAATTTTAGTGAGTTCGCCGAGCGTTTCGAGTTCCGCAAACTGTGCTTTGTCGTTAGCGTCGGCAATCGAACCCGGGCGTAAGCCATCGCCAAGCGAGAAACTCACATCATACGCTTTCATAATTTCACAGATTTCTTCAAAATGCGTGTAAGTAAAATTTTCTTTGTGATGCGCTAGGCACCATTTGGCGTGAATCGAGCCGCCGCGCGAGACGATGCCCGTGACGCGGTTTGCGGTGAGGGGAACATAACGGAGCAAAACCCCTGCATGAATCGTAAAATAACTGACCCCTTGTTCAGCTTGCTCAATTAAAGTGTCCCGGTAAATTTCCCAGGTAAGATCCTCTGCTTTTCCGTTTACTTTTTCGAGAGCTTGATAAATCGGAACCGTTCCGATTGGAACGGGGGAGTTGCGAATAATCCACTCGCGGGTTTCGTGAATATTTTTCCCAGTCGACAAGTCCATAATGGTGTCGGCGCCCCACAGCGTGCCCCAGCGCATTTTTTCGACTTCCTCTTCAATAGAGGAGGCGATGGCACTGTTTCCGATATTGCCGTTAATTTTCACCAAGAAATTGCGGCCAATAATCATGGGCTCGAGTTCCAGGTGATTGATATTCGATGGAATAATCGCGCGGCCGCGTGCGACTTCGTCTCTTACAAATTCCGGCGTAATTTTTTGTGGGATCGAGGCGCCAAAGCTTTCGCCGGGATGCTGAACCGCTAGACCCGTTTTCATCATTTCTTCCAGGCGGAGATTTTCGCGGATCGCGATGTATTCCATTTCCTCAGTGATGATGCCCTTTTTGGCGTAGTGCATTTGGGAAACATTGCGGCCCGACTTCGCTTTATAAAATTTGCCGTTTTTTTGGCAGTCCCCGCGGCGTTCGACCCAGGACTGACGGTTAGGGCCGAGGCCTTTGCGAATGTCGACACTGACTTGAGGGTCGGTGTAGGGGCCGCTCGTATCATACAGAAAAATAGAGGGGTTGCCCTCGATGAAAAGTTCTCTCATCGGGACGCGGATCTCTGGGTAAAGACTGCCTTGGGAATAAACTTTATGGGAGTGTTGCATCACTAAGGAAAATTCTAGCATAACAAGCGCGGTTAATCTATCATGAAGGGGCTTATGACAAAGCGAGTCAAATCCAATCCCTGCGATTTATGCGGTAACCCCCAATACGTTTTGGTGTACCGGGCCCACTCCGTAACACCCACAACACCCTCTAACGCCAGTACTTATACGATTTCAGAGGCCCATTTAGAAAAGCCCGATAAAGTGGTGCGTTGCACGTCGTGCGGCCTGGTCTACGCCATCGCAAACGAGGGCTTTGAGTCCATCGTCAAAGACTACGTGGACATGGAGGACACCGAATACTTAAAGGAAGAAAAGGGTCGCCGTGCCCAAGCCCAAATTGTCCTCCGACAAATTTTAAAGCAAAAAAATTATGGAGAACTTCTGGACATCGGCTGTGGTCCTGCTTTCTTTTTAGATGAAGCTAAAAAAAGCGGCTTCAAGGTGACGGGTATTGACCTTTCCGCCTGGGCCAAAAAATACGCAAAAGACAATTTTGATATCAACGTCACACAGGGGACACTTCAAAGCGCTCACTTTCCGGACCGGCATTTTGACGTGGTGGTGATGAACGATGTAATCGAGCACGTGGAAAGTCCGAAGGTGGTCTTGTCCGAGATTCGCCGTATTTTAAAAAATGATGGCGTGATTTACATCAGTACGCCCGACATTGAAAGCGTTTTAAGCCGGTATTTGCGCGCCAAGTGGTGGGGGATCAACAAATACCACCTTTTCTATTTTTCCCGCAAGACGCTTGAGCAGCTCTTTGGCGTGGTGGGTTTTAAGAAATTAAAATACTCGTCCTACCCGAGAGTTTTCTCGCTGGGGTACTGGGCGAAGCGGCTTGAAACGTATCCGGCGTTTGTGCGTTTTCCGTTTGACTGCGCTTCCCGGATTGGAAATTTAAGTCAGGCGCTTCTGAAAGTGGAGCTTCACGATCAGATTGGGGTTTTGGCAAAAAAAATCCAGCGCCTCGACAGTGTAATTGTTGACGAGGTTCGAAAAGAAATCCCGCTTCAAAAACAAAAAGTGTTTGCGGTGCTTCCAGCCTACAATGCAGCCCGCACGCTCGAGCGCACAGTAGCCGATATTCCACGCGACACCGTAGACGGAATCCTCCTTGTTGACGATAAAAGCAGTGATGACACCGTCGCCATTGCCAAGCGCTTAGGCCTTCATGTGTTTACTCATGAAAAAAATACGGGCTACGGCGGCAATCAAAAGACGTGTTACGAAAAGGCAATTGAACTCGGCGCTGACATCGTGGTGATGGTTCACCCGGATTATCAATACGATCCGAAAATGATTCCGCAGCTGGTGGAGCCCATTCAAAAGGGCGAAGCGGACGCAGTATTTGGCTCGCGCATGATGAAAGGCGGCGCGCTTGAGGGCGGCATGCCGATCTGGAAACACAATGCGAATATTTTACTGACGGCATTTGAAAACGTGGTGCTCGGGACGTATCTGACCGAATACCACTCCGGTTTTCGTGCCTACAGCACTAAACTTTTAAAGAGCATTCGCTTTAAAGAAAATTCAAACAATTTTATTTTCGATACCGAAATCATTGTGCAGATTTTAGCGAATCATTTTAAAATCGAGGAAGTTCCGATAAGGACCCGGTATTTTGAAGAAGCGTCGTCGATTCGCCTGTGGCCGAGCATCGTTTACGGTCTTGGGATTTTACGCGTGATGCTTTCGTATTCCTTGCATGCCAAGGGATGGAAGCGGAATAAAAAGTTACTCCCCGCCTAAAACCTATCTGTCATCCTGAGCCTCAGCGAAGGATCTTGCCGAGAAAGATTATTTCTTTTTATTTTTCAGATTGTCGCTAGACAAATATTCGATCAAGTCACGCGTGGAAACTACGCCGACCGGAACACCATTATCAATCACCGGAACGTGACGGAAGCGGCCGATATGCATTTTATGAAGCGCAAAGGAGAGCGGAGCATCTTTCTGAAGGCATTCGGGATTTTTGGTCATAATGTTTTTGACCGGAGTTTTGGAAAGATCGGTGACAATGCCCGCTACTTTTAAAAGAATGTCACGGATACTTGCAATTCCAATTAATTTTTTAGACTTAGGGTCACAAATCAGTACGCAACCTTTCGTGGGGTTGGCCTGCATTTTTTCAAGCACTTCTTGAAGTGACGTTTCTTCGCTGACGATGATGGGTGGAATTTTTGAAATAAAATCTGAAACCGTTTCAGTCATCACAAGTTTCTGAAGCTTGTCTTTTCCGGGCTCAGGAATATCCTTAAAAGTCAGAGAGTGACGGCATTTTTCGCAGCGGTCCATTCCTGTGATATTTAGATGCCCGCAGTAGGGGCATTTTTCAGTTTTGGCGTCGGCCGGGTGAAGATTGGTTAGAGGTGCAGCCTTCTTTTTTTCAGTTTTGGATTGGCCTTCGACATGCCAAATATCCTCGGTGTAAATAATGTCTTTTAAATTCCCTTTGCCTTTTTTAGAGATCGTAAACTGAACTTGGTCGTCGAGCATCTTTTCATAGCTAGGCTTTTCAATTGCTCTGAGGACGCCGAAAGGCACGGGCATTTCTGGATGTTCCATTTGCGTTAAAAGATAAGCGTAGTTTGAGGAGGTGTCACTCTCATTGTGGATGAGAAGCTCCGAAGGATCTTTAACATCCGCAAGATTAACGACCTCTGTTTGTAGACCTTTAATCCGAATCGCCTTGTCTTTGGCTTTTCCGAACGTGAGCGGCTTTCCATTTTCCAAATATATCGTGCGATCTTCGCGGGTTTCGCGGCCAATGACCGGAACAAAGGTGTCTTTATTGAAAATGACGCAGTTTTGGTAAATTTCAACGAAGGCAACGCCTTTGTGTTGAGCGGCGCGTGCGAGTACTTGACCCATGTGACGCGGGTCTTGGTCAAAGGTGCGCGCAATAAACGTTGCTTCCGATGCAATCGCCACACAAAGCGGGTTGATCGGATAATCAATGCTTCCAAAGGGGGAAGACTTCGTGACCTTTCCTTTTTCGGAAGTGGGGGAATACTGACCCTTGGTGAGTCCGTAAATTTGATTATTAATAAGAATAATTTTTAGATCGATGTTGCGCCGCATGGCGTGGATCAAGTGATTGCCGCCAATCGAGAGACCATCCCCATCACCGGTGATGACCCAGACAGTGAGATCCGGCCGAACAATTTTTAAACCGGTTGCAATTGAGGGTGCGCGGCCATGAATGGTGTGAAAGCCGTAGGTGTTCATGTAATACGGAAAGCGGCTTGAGCAGCCAATGCCAGAAATGAAAATTTGTTTTTCTTTGGGAATGTCGAACTGAGCGAGCGTGCGCTGCATCACCGAAAGAATGGAATAGTCTCCGCAGCCCGGGCACCAACGGACATCGGCTCCCGATACGAAATCGTCTTTAGTGTACGGCAAATGCGGTTGAGCGTTGGGAGTAGTTTCAGCCAGCGTTGCCATTAGAGAAGCTCCTCAATTTTTTTCTTAATTTTTGCGATTTTAAACGGTTGGCCGCTCACTTGATTGAGGCCTACCGCGTGAATGCCTTCAAACTCGCTGCGAATGAGCACAATGAGTTGACCGGTGTTGAGCTCCGGAATCAAAATGGTTTCAAAATTATTTAAAATTTGCCCCAGATTTTTCGGGAACGGGTTAATGTAATTGATGTGAGCGCTTGAAACTTTTTTGCCGGTTTTGCGCACTTCGTCCACGGCCGCGCGGATCGTTCCGTAGGTTCCGCCCCAACCAAGGACGAGCAGTTTGCCCTTGGGCTCTCCATACACTTCCATCGGAGGAATCGAGTCGGCAATGCGTTTAATTTTTTCTTTGCGCAAATCCGTCATGAGTTGATGATTGTCAGGGTCATAACTCACAATACCCGTTTTATCCGCTTTTTCGATACCACCGATACGGTGCTCTAACCCTTTGGTTCCAGGGACGGCCCAGGGTCTGGCCAATGTTTTCTCGTCGCGCACGTACGGTTGGAATTTCGCTCCCCCAAACTCTGGGTGTGATACTTTAATTTTTGGGAGATTATTGAGGTCTGGAAGTTTCCAGGGTTCAGAGCCATTGGCAATATAGCCATCCGATAAAAAGAAAACAGGACACATATATTCGACGGCGATGCGTACGGCTTCAATCATATAGTCATAACAATTCGAAGGTGTCGAGGCTGCAACCACAGCGACGGGTGAGTCCCCGTTGCGGCCATACATGACTTGCAAAAGATCCGATTGCTCGGTTTTGGTCGGAAGACCCGTCGAGGGTCCGCCGCGCTGGACATTGATGATGACAAGCGGCAACTCCACCATAACCGCCAGATTAATCATTTCTGACTTTAAGCAGACGCCGGGACCGCTGGTTGAGGTGACGCCGATTTGGCCGGCAAATGAAGCGCCGAGCGCCGCGCCGCAAGCCGCGATTTCGTCTTCGGCTTGAAAAGTTTTGATATTGAAATTTTTAAACTTAGCTACTTCATGCAAAATATTGCTGGCGGGAGTAATGGGGTAAGTTCCAAAAAGAATTTGTTTGCCGCTAATGTGCGCCGCCGACGCGAGTCCAAGAGCTGCAGCTTCGTTGCCGGTGATTTTGCGGTAGGTTCCAGGCTCGGCATCGGCACTCTTAATGATGTAACGCGCGGGCATAGTTTCGGTGATATCGCCGAAATTAAAACCGGCTTTCAGAGCAAGGATATTCGCTTCAGCGTACTCCGGTTTTTTGCCAAATTTTTCTTCCACCCATTTAATGGTGTGGTCGAGCGTGCGGTTGTAGATCCAAAACATGAGGCCGAGCGCAAAAAAGTTTTTGCAGCGGTCGATTTCCGAAATTTTTAATTTCGTTTTTCCGTCGAGAGCATTTTTAGTTAAAGAAGAGACGGCGACTTTTAAAACCGAAAAATCTTTAAGCGTGTTGTCTTCGAGGGGATTCGTTTTCCAGCCGGCTTTCTTTAAATTATCTTCATTGAAAGAATCAGTGTTGATGACGAGTAGTCCGCCCTTTTGAAGGTCGTTGATATTCACTTTCAAAGCGGCAGGGTTCATGACGACGAGAACATCCGGCGCGTCGCCGGCGGTGAAAATATCATTTTGGCTAAATTGAATCTGAAAGCTCGATACACCCGGAAGCGTTCCTTGTGGGGCGCGGATTTCGGCCGGAAAGTCGGGAAGAGTGGCAATGTCATTTCCCATAATCGCCGAGGTATCGGTGAATTGATCACCGGTGAGCTGCATGCCGTCACCGGAGTCTCCAGCGAAACGGATTGTTACGGATTCGAGTTCTTTATCAATAATCTTTGCCATTTAAAACTCCTTAACCGCCCTCAACCGTCTCGTGAATCTGATCAGATTTCGGAGGTAAATTGAAAACTTCGGTCGGAAAAAGTTCCGATAAAAAGTTAACCACGGTGCGGATGGACAGTACGCCATTCAGCTGGCCGTACTCGTCGACAAGCGGCACGTGTCGCACGTTGTGACTTCTCATATAATCAATGGCCATGCCCACGGTGTCCGATTTGGAAAGAGCGCCGGTGGCTTCGTGCATGTACTGGCTAACGGTATTTTGGAGCGAAACACCCTTTTTTAGAACTTTCATCAGAACATCGCGCTCGGTAAACATGCCCAGCACTTTGAGATGCTCATCCACAATGACGAGGTACCCCGATTTTTCTCTCTGCATCAGGGCAATCGCGTCTTTGAGTGTCGTCGTCGGCAGGATATGGAACAGCCGGGGTCTTAGAATTTGGTAAATGTGGGTGTCTTTTAAAATCTCTTCAATAGTTTTAGACGGCATGAACCTTCCTTTGAATATGAGGTCAAAATTATAACATAAGCGCGGCGCATTTATTAAGTGTTGATTTTTAAAGCACTTATTTCTAGAATACACAATCTTATAAGCCGAATCGATTGGCTCCCGGTTAAGCCGGATAGCCAAAAGAGCGGGGGACCCAGAGTGAGAAGCCAGTGTTCGGTTTCTAGGGGCGAATTCCACTGAAAGAAGAGGTGGATAGGGCAGCAAAGCCCGAGTCCGACAGCTAACCCCGTAAGCGCATCTGAAAGAGAGCGACACCTAGAGAGCTTACTCTTTAGGTTTTTTACGTTTTAGGGGGTTTTACCGGTGACCGAGCATTTACGGAAGTTTAAGCAAAAAGTTAAACACGCGCTGATTGGCAAGCCCAAGAATCCGCACGATCACTCTGTTTTTCATCATTTGTCTCTGATTGCCTTTTTTGCCTGGGTGGGTTTAGGGGCGGATGGTTTGTCTTCCTCGTGTTACGGACCGGAAGAAGCGTTTCTGGTTTTGCAAACGCATCCGTACCTAACGCTCTTTGTGGCGCTAGGCACGGCCATCACGGTTTTTTTAATTAGCGCAAGTTACTCGCAGATCATTGAGCTTTTTCCGGGGGGCGGCGGAGGGTACTTGGTGGCGAGTAAGCTCCTTTCGCCGTCTCTGGGCATGGTATCCGGCTGCGCGCTGCTCATTGACTACGTGCTGACGATTACGATTTCAATCGCGAGCGGCGCGGACGCTGTCTTTAGTTTTTTACCCCCCTCTTTTCACCCTTTCCGCATTTACTTTGCAGTTTTTGGGGTTATCTTGCTGACTTTTTTGAATATGCGAGGCGTGAAAGAATCGGTGGTGCCGCTTGTTCCTATTTTCATGATTTTTGTAGTCACGCATCTTTTTGTTATTTTGTACGCGCTCATCACACACTGGGCAAATTTTCAGGGGATTTCTGCGTTAGCTGTTCAAGACATTCATTCGGCTCGCTTGGAACTGGGAATGTCCGGAATGATTTTTTTAATTCTGCGTGCCTACAGTATGGGTGCGGGTACGTTTACCGGTATTGAGGCCGTGAGTAACGGGCTCCCAATTTTACGTGAACCAAAAGTCGTGACCGGAAAACGCACCATGCGTTACATGGCCTTTTCACTCGCTTTTACGGTGATGGGTCTCATGATTGCCTACGTGATTTTTAGTGTGACTCCTGAGCCCGGAAAAACGCTGAACGCTGTATTATTTGGGAAAATTACGAGCGACTGGGGCTCTTGGGGGAAAGGGTTTGTGCTGATTACACTCGTTTCTGAAGCACTGCTTCTTTTTATAGCCGCGCAAGCGGGATTTTTAGACGGACCGCGCGTGTTGTCAAATATGGCCCTCGACCGCTGGTTTCCCACGAAGTTTGCAAGTTTAAGCGACCGGCTCGTCACACAAAACGGAATTCTCCTCATGTCGGGCGCGGCCCTTGTGACGATGGTGCTCACTCAAGGATCGGTGCGGTTTCTCGTCGTGCTTTACAGTATTAACGTGTTTGTCACTTTCTGCTTATCTCAAGCGGGGATGGTGCGCCACTGGTGGAATCACCGCGACAAGAACTCCCCGTGGAGAATAAAGTTGCTCATCAATGGCACGGGACTCTTGCTGACCACATTCATCCTCGTCTCCGTCGTGATTTTGAAATTCCACGAAGGCGGATGGCTCACGGTGTTAATCACGGGAAGTCTCGTGGCGGTGGCCGTGCTCATCCGGCGCCACTATCTACACACTGCTCAGCTCTTGCGGCGGCTCAATAATTTGGTTCAAGCTGCGGGGGTTTCGCAGCCGGCTTCAGGCGCCCTGTCTAAACCAGTTTTCAATAATTCTGCCAAAACAGCCGTGGTCTTTGTGAACGGGTTTAACGGGCTTGGGCTTCACACGCTGTTTAATGTGATTCGACTGTTCGGAACCGAGTTTAAAAATTTTGTATTCGTGCAAATTGGTATTATCGACGCCGGAAATTTTAAAGGGGTCGATGAGCTTGATCATTTGAAAGCGCAGATTGCCAAGGAAACCGCGCGTTACATCGAGTTTATGAATTCCCAAGGCTATTATGCGGAAGGTTTTTCGTATGTAGGACTCGATATTATCTCTGAAGCCGAAAAGGCAGCGCCAAAAATTGCCGAACAATTTCCGGGCGCGGTGTTTTTCGGCGGTCAGCTCGTGTTTCCCGAGGAATCCCTTCTGACGCGCTGGCTGCACAATCACACCGTGTTCCAGCTTCAGCGGAAATTTTACCAACAAGGAACTCCCTTCGTAATCCTTCCTATACGAGTTTGAAATCAAGCAACCATTAATCAGAGCTTTATTTTTTTGAAATGTATCCGTAACACGCTCACGTTAAACTCCCTAGCGTAATGATCACGCAATTATTTCGAGGAGGAGTTATATGGTGAGTCTGTTTCGAAGAAAGGCAAAAGGGGCTCTGTTGCTAGGCCTTTTGATGGGAACAATGCTCGTGGTTCCTTGCTTTGCGGCAAGCGATCCGTCGGGAGCAGGGATTGGAAACGCATCGGACATTGCGGCCGCGATACCGGGTCAGCCGACGCTGATGGAAGTAGCCAATACCGTTGGTCACAATAAGATTGCAATCAACATTGTTTGGGTGCTCCTGACCGGCTTTTTGGTCATGTTCATGCAAGCGGGTTTTGCCATGGTGGAAACGGGTTTCTGCCAAGCGAAAAACGCAGCTCACACGATGGCGATGAATTTTTTGGTTTATCCGATCGGAATGTTAGGTTTCTGGATTTGCGGATTTGCCATCATGTTCGGTGGGGTAGGGCCGATCGCAGCGCTGGGCAATGCCACTGCTGCTTTAGACCACGAGTTTGTGATTAATTTATTTGGAAAAGATTTTGGATTGTTTGGAACCAAGGGTTGTTTTTTGGCCGGAACGTCGTATGACGCCGCCATTTATACGCTCTTCTTGTTTCAAATGGTGTTTATGGATACGACTTGCACGATTCCTACCGGTGCGATGGCCGAACGTTGGAAATACAGTGCGTTTTTTATCTACGCGTTCTTTATTTCCATGGTGGTCTACCCGCTATTTGGAAACTGGGTGTGGGGCGGTGGATGGCTCGCCATGCTTGGAAAGAATTTTGGGTTAGGCCATGGCCATGTCGATTTCGCGGGTTCCTCAGTGGTGCACTTGGTGGGTGGCGTTTCAGCACTCGCGGGTGCCATTGTCATTGGGCCTCGTATCGGAAAATTCAACAAAGACGGCTCCGCAAATGCTATTCCGGGACACAATATCCCGATGGCTATTATCGGAACGTTTATTCTCGCTTTCGGTTGGTTCGGATTTAATCCAGGCAGCACGCTCGCCGGTACCGATTTAAGAATCGGTGTCGTCGCAACCAATACCATGCTTGCCGGAACCGGTGGCGCGCTCGTCGCGACGCTGTATATGTGGTTCCGATTTGGAAAACCCGATCCGAGCATGATGTGCAACGGTCTTTTGGCGGGTCTCGTGGCCATTACAGCGCCTTGCGCATTCGTCAACAGCACCTCGGCTGTGATTATCGGTTGCGTTTCAGGATTTTTGGTTGTCGAAGCCGTGTTCTTTGTGGAGCGCGTGTTTAAAGTTGACGATCCAGTCGGCGCTGTTGCAGTTCACGGCGTTAACGGTGCTTGGGGCGTTTTGAGCCTTGGTCTTTTTGCTGATGGGACTTACGGAGACGGTTGGAACGGTGTTCCGGGCAACGTAAAGGGTCTTTTCTACGGAGACGTAAGCCAGTTTTATGCTCAATGCATCGGGACGTTGACTTGCATCATTTTCGTGTTTGCTACGATGTATGCGTTCTTTAAGATTCAAGATATGTTAATG
Source organism: uncultured Planctomycetia bacterium (assembly GCA_964606485.1). Lineage (GTDB taxonomy): Bacteria > Omnitrophota > Gorgyraeia > 2-02-FULL-51-18 > 2-02-FULL-51-18 > CAZSGP01. Next base: position 349,156 of record CAZSGP010000004.1, read on the forward strand.
GGTATACGTGTACCGGCAACCGTTGAAAAAGACGGTCTCGATATTCCAGAAGTGGGCGTGGTCGCGTATTACGACGACATCACCTCGCTTCCCAATAGTTGATCTGACGAAGGGAGTTAGAAAACATGAAAAGAATTGATGCAGTGTTACGAAGAGAGCAATTTGGAAAGGTGAAGCAAGCTCTCACCGCGATTTCCTGCCCCGGTATGATGGTGTTTACGTTCCGAGGCCATGGAAAACAGGGGGGACTCACCGAAATTTACCGCGGAAGAAAATACAAAGTGGATTTGCTTCCGAAAGTGCTGATCACGATTTTTGCCAATGACAATGAGGTCAAAAAAATCGTGGAAACAATCGCCAAGAATGCAAAGACCGGAGAAATCGGAGATGGAAAAATCTTCGTGACCCCGATTGAAACAGCAATGCGTATTCGCACGGGCGAAGAAGGCACGGCTGCTATCTAATTGGTTTGGGTCTAGAGAGAAATAGGTCTCTCTAGAGGAAAATGTTCAGAGGGTCGGGCCGCCGTCTGGTGTAGATCGCTATACACCAGACGGCGGCCTCTTTTTTGTACCTAATGAGAAAAAATTTTAAGATGCTCAACCATATTGAAGAAGCTTATCTTGTGCAGGCTCTAGGCCATACCAATGCCTTAGATGTTGTGCACCCAACGACACATCAGAAAATTTTATCTAAGGGAACTCTGATTGATTCGAAAGTTATTGGGCAATTAGCTGCTTTGGGTTTTGAAAAGATCTCTGTTTTCCGCAAGCCGAGGGTGTCTATTATTTTAATTGGGGATAGAAAGGCATCCAGTGCTTACGATTTTTGCCGAGCAGCTCTACAGGCGGAGTTAGAGGCAATGAGAATTCACCCGGTGATGATCAAGCAAGTTCGCAGGGAACCAACCATTCTTCGCAAAGTTGTTCCCTTTGCGATGACTCAAAGCGATATTTTGATATTCGTTGTTAACGAAATTGGCCAGAGCTTGGGTTGGGTTCGTAAGCTGATGGAGCATTTAAGCCGACAAAAATCAAAGCCCGTATTTTGTCTGCCCAGTGATCCCGAAAAGATTCTCGGACAATTTAAATACTCCATTCAGCCTGCCATTTTGCTATTCATGGGCTTGATTCAGTAAGCATGAGCAAGCTCGTTTCCTATTTCAGGCAATTTGTTCTATAATCCCACGACTCGAATATCTCTATGTCACTCATCCTAAAAAAAGTTGATCGTCCCCGCGAACTGAAGTGGTATCAGGCTAGCTCCATGTTGTACGGAGACTGGGGTACCTCCAAAGCCTACGTTCTAGGGATTGCTTTTGCCATTGCAGGCCATGCGTCGCTGTTCTTTTTATTTGCGATGAGCATACTGACGGCCATCATCGGCTTCTGTTACACGATTATCTGCAGGGTTTATCCGGATGGTGGGGGTGTTTACTCGGCGGTGCGGACCCGGTCGCGGCTCCTAGCCGTTGTGGGAGCCCTCCTTTTAATCGCGGATTATGTGGTCACTGCGTCACTTAGTTGTTTAGATGCTTTTCATTATTTAGGAATGCCACACCCAGAGCTTTGGGCGGTTGGGGCTTTGGTTTTGATCGGACTCATTAACATCGTAGGTCCCAAAAAAAGCAGTGACATCGCAACCGTCATTGCGTTTTTTACGATTCTTTCTCTCATTATTCTATGCGTCGCGGTGATGCCTCATCTGGATAAGTTTCATATGGAGCTGCCGCAAGGATCCCTTTTCTCCAATTGGACAAAATTCGTTGGAATTGTGCTCGCTCTTTCCGGTGTCGAAGCCATTGCCAACGTGACCGGAATTATGGTGGAGCCAGTGAAGCGGACCGCGAAGCGAGCTATTTTTCCGGTGATGTTCGAAGTCATTGCCATAACACTAATTTTGGGTGTTGCCATGAATGCCATCCCTGGTCTTTCGGGACACACTGAAGACATGATCCGCGCGATCGGAGATTATTACATCGGTCCGTGGTTTGGAAAAGTCATCGCCATTATTTTGGGACTCCTTTTATTATCCGCATGCAATACCGCAATCATGGGACTCATCAGTATCACGTTCTTGATGTCTAAAGACAAAGAGCTGCCACCTATTTTTAGCACGCTTAACCGTTATGGCATGCCTTGGTTTGGCTTGTTGGTTGCCACGGCAGCTCCTATTTTTGTTTTGATTGTCGAGCACGATATGACGCGCCTGGCTGCTTTGTACGCCATCGGTGTGGTGGGAGCGATTGCCATCAATTTAGGCGCTTGCTGTACCAATATGAATCTGGGAATTAAAAAGAATGAACGTTGGATTCTGGGCGCAGCAGCGCTTGTCATGATTGTTGTCGAGGCCACTATTATTTACGAGAAGCATCATGCGGTCATTTTTGCGCTCAGTGTTTTGGCGGTGGGCCTTGGTTCTCGTAGCATTGCTCAGACCATTGAACAAAGACGTCTCAAGGTTCTTCCGGCCGAACTTGGAATCAATGTGCTGACTTTGGAAGAAGCGCGCGACTTGATGGCGCTTTACCATGGCACGACACTTGTGGCTTTAAAAACAGTGAGCCCGCGCTTGGTGGAGGAAGCTATCTTGCACGCCAAGGACAAAGGGGAAAAAATTATTTATACTTTAGTGGTCGAGGAGAAACCGCCCGGATGGGCTTACCCAACAGAAGTGGAGCCTTCCTCAGAGTCGGTGATTACTTTGAAGAAAGCAGAATGGGAATTCAGTAAGCGCGGGGTCATGACGGTTCCTCTTTGGAATCTTGGGGATGATATCGCCGGTATCATTGCGAAAACTGCCAATGAATTGAATTTAGATCTTGTCATCATCGGGGCCACAAAGCGCGGACTCGTGGAGCGTTTGGCGCGCGGTGAAGTGATGAAACGGATTTCAGGTCAGTTGACCGGAAATAAAAAGCTCGTTATTTGCAGCGACTAAATAGATTAAGGAGTCGAATGGATGTGGATTGAACTGTTGTGGGCGTTGCCCTTCGTAGGTCTTCTAGCAGCCATTGCCATTTTGCCGCTTGCCCAAAAACACTGGTGGGAAAAAAATTTTCAGTTTGTTTCGTTTGGTCTTGGCGCGCTCGTTGTGTTTCATTATTTATTTCAGACCCACCACGCGGAAGTTTTACTTCACACGGGAGTCGAATACCTTAGTTTTATTTGTTTGATCGGATCGCTGTATGTGGTTTCCGGCGGAATTCACATCAACGTCAAAGGGGAAGCAACACCTTTGGTGAATGTGATTTTTCTTTTTATTGGCGCTTTACTTGCCAATCTCCTTGGAACGACTGGCGCGTCCATGGTCTTGATTCGCCCATGGCTTCGCATGAACAAATACCGCCTCACTGCATTTCACACGGTGTTTTTTATTTTTATTGTCAGCAATGTGGGTGGGGCGCTGACGCCCATTGGCGACCCGCCGCTCTTTTTGGGGTATTTGAAAGGCGTTCCTTTTTTTTGGGTGTTGGAACATTTGTGGCTAGCTTGGATTTTGACGATCGCTATTTTACTCGTGGTATTTTTTATATTCGATCACCACAATTTTAAGAGAGCACCGCTTGAAATTCGTCAAAAAGAGACGGCTCATGAAGAATGGAAGTTTCAAGGCGCGCACAATATTTTATTTTTAGCGATGATTATCGGGTCCGTATTTATTAATCATCCGCCATTTTTAAGAGAAGCGGTGATGATTCTTGCCGCAGTTCTTTCCTACAAGACCACACCCAAGCCCGTTCATGAGTCGAACGACTTTAATTTTGCACCCATTAAAGAGGTGGCTATTTTGTTCGTCGGGATTTTTGCGACGATGATCCCGGCCCTCGAGTGGCTTGAGAAATACGCCGACCAAATCGGCATTCATACCCCCGGACAATTTTTTTGGGGAAGCGGGATTCTTTCAAGCGTTCTCGACAACGCACCGACTTATTTGAATTTCTTAAGTGCCGCACTCGGTCTTTTTCACGAGGGGAGTGGAGTCGGACAACAAGCGGTGCGCGAGCTTGTAGCTACGCATCCTCAGTACATCCGTGCGATTAGTGTGGGGTCGGTGTTTTTTGGGGCCGTTACCTACATCGGAAACGGGCCGAATTTTTTGGTGAAGTCCATCGCTGACCAGTCCAAAGCCAAAACACCCAGTTTTTTTGGCTATTTTTTCCGGTACAGCCTGCCGATTTTAATTCCGATCTTTACTCTAATTTGGTTTCTATTTTTTAGGGCTTAAATGCTAGAATAGCCCCCTGATGCCAAAGTCTAAACTCAAAAATATTAAATTTAGCTCCGCCCGTCAAAGCAAAGATTTTATCCTCAAAAAAGCGCAGGACCACGATGTGCGTTTTGTGCGCCTTTGGTTTTCGGATATTTTAGGTCAGCTCAAAAGCTTTGCGATTACGATTGATGAATTAGAAGAGGTGATCGCCGAGGGCGCAGGATTTGATGGCTCGGCCATTGAAGGATTTGCGCGCGAGCAAGAGTCCGATATGCGCGCTAAGCCAGACCTCGATACCTTTGAAATTTTACCCTGGAGGCCCAAAGAGAACGCGGTGGCCCGTATGTTCGCGGATATTGTGGATTTGAACGGTCATCCGGCGGCCGGCGACCCTCGCCAGTGTTTAAAGCGCAATTTGAAAAAAGCTTCGGAATCCGGCTACACCTTTTACGTGGGTCCCGAGATTGAGTATTTTTATTTTCAAGGTCCAGATGTGACGAAGCCCCTCGACCGCGGCGGTTACTTTGATATGACCCCGCTCGATGTGGCCTCGGATCTCAGGCGTGAGACAGTTTTGACGCTCGAGGAAATGGGGATTGGGGTTGAGTCGAGCCATCATGAAGTAGCCCCCAGCCAACACGAGATTGACTTGCGCTACACCGATGCTTTGACCATGGCCGATCACACCATGACGTACCGGCTTGTGGTGAAAGAAATCGCGCTCAAAAACGGGGTCTACGCAACCTTTATGCCAAAACCGCTCAAAGGTCAAAATGGCAGTGGAATGCACGTGCATCAGTCTTTATTCAAGGGTGATCAAAATGCCTTTTTTGATCGAAACGATAAAAATCATCTCTCTAAAATTGGAAAGCATTACGTTGCTGGGCTTCTAAAATACGCCCGCGAAATGTGCATAGTCACGAATCAGTGGGTGAATTCCTATAAAAGATTGACCCCTGGCTTTGAAGCGCCGGTGGATATTTGCTGGGCCAAACGAAATCCGGGCGCCTTGGTCCGCCTACCCATGGTCAAGCCCGGGCACGAAAAAGCCATGCGCGTTGAACTGCGCGGGCCGGACCCGGCGTGCAATCCTTACTTAGCATTTGCAGTGATGCTCGCTGCTGGACTTGAAGGAATACGCCAGGAGCTAGCGCTCCCTGAAGCCATTGAGCAGAACGCTTCCAATTTATCCATTAGCGAGAAAAAGAAAAAAGGCATTGAGCTTCTGCCTCGCAGTTTGGGTGAGGCCATTGCGATTGCCCAGGACAGCAAATTCTTGAAAGACGCGCTGGGAGAACACATTTTCCATTCGCTGATTGAAAATAAGAAAATCGAGTGGAACCAGTACTGCGCCGAGATCTCCAACTACGAGCTCGAAAAATACCTGCCGGTTCTATAGGTTTTTAAGAATTTCTTCCGCCGCTCGGCTGGAAGCTCCGCGATAACCTAGCTTTTCAGAAATTTCAGCTAGATCTTTTTTAGAGCGCTCTATGAATGAGGCTTGAGTCAGCAAAAGATCGGCTGCGAGGCTTAATTTTTCAGGCGTGACGTTATTTTGCATGAGCTCTGGAAAAGCCATGCGGTTTAAAATAATATTCGGAAGGCCTAGATACGGAATTTTTAAAAACGCGCGGGCAACCACGTAGGTGAGTAAGCTGCCTTTGTTAGCGATCACCATCGGTGTTTTGAGTAGCGCACATTCGAGGGTAGCGGTTCCGGAACAGGCGATGGCAAGTCTTGCTTTTGCGATTTCTTCATAGGCATTTTCTTCCACAAAAACCACCGGAATGGGGCTTTTTTCCAGAAACGAATCGTAGAACTCTAATGTCAGCGTGGGTGGGACAACCAATTTAAAAATAAGCTCCGGGTGTTTTTCTTTCAAAATGGCCGCCGCTTTTAGAAAATACGGCAAAAGAATATTCACCTCATGTTTGCGTGAGCCGGGCAAAAGCACCACACTATTTTCTTTTTGTGGCATTTGATGGACGTCCGGCATAAGGTCCATCAGCGGATGCCCGACAAATGCCACCGGAATATCTTCTTCCTCAAACAGCGCTTTCTCAAAATCAAAAACCACTAACACTTTTGAACAGTATTTTTTGATTTTATAAATTCGGTTTCTTTTCCACGCCCAAATTTGAGGCGTGATGTAGTAAACCACCGGAATTCCGAGTGCATGAATGGCTTTCGCTAAAATGAGATTAAAGCCGGGATTGTCGATCAATACCACCACGTCCGGCCGAGCGAGACGGATGCTCGAAAGAATTTTTTTCTTGGCGTTTACGTACTGTGGAATTTTTAAAATCGCTTGAGAGATGCCGGTGACGTGAAAATGGGCCAGATCAAAAAATTCGAGCGCGCCGGTTGCTTTGATTTTGTCGCCGCCCACGCCGTAGATGACAACAGACGGATTTTTTTCGCGAAGGGCGTGAATAAGATTAGCGCCGTGGAGATCACCACTAGCCTCGCCAGCAATGATAAAAATTTTCTTCATTTCATCCGAAGATGGTTTTTTTGCCCGATTTGTTTTTGGATTTGGAGAGCGAGAGCGAGTGCGGCCCGTGCTTCTTTGCCTGAGACTAGCGGCTTTTGACCGGTGCGCACACAGTGAACAAAATCCGAGAGTTCGGCTTTGAGCGAATCGCCTTTCGTGATGTCAATCACGCGGCGGTGAATCTGCCCGCCGGACTTTGTGTGGATGACGGCTTCCTGGCCGATGTAGTCCAGGGAAATATAAGCGTCGTCCTGAAAAATACGGATTTTTCGCATGGCGTCTTTGGTCATGCGGCTCGCGGTCAGATTGCAGACGGAACCATTTTTAAAGCGCAGGCGCACGTTGGAAATATCTTCTGTTTTCGAAATGATAAAAGCGCCGACCGCGTCGACGGACTGAACGGGGGAATCGATCAAATCTAAAACGATGTCGATGTCGTGAATCATAAGATCCAATGTGACGCCGGTCCCAGCCACACGAGGGTCGTACGACCCCAAGCGGTGACATTCGATAAAGCGCGGTTTTTTAATAATATTTTTAATCGCTCGAACGGCTGAGTTGAAGCGCTCAATGTGACCCACCTGAAGCACGAGCTTGTTTTTTTGGGCGAGCTTCAAAAGTTTGTCGGCGTCTTTTAAGGTGGTGGTGATGGGCTTTTCGATCAAAAGATGAACACCGTGCTTTAAGAAATCACTCGAAATTTTATAGTGAAGTTCGGACGGAACGACAATGCTCGCAGCGTCAACTTTGCCGAGCAGTTTTCGGTAATCCGTCACGGCTTGCGCCTTGTAGGGAATGGCGGTGTCGCTGGCTCGTGTTTCATTGGTGTCACAGACGGCCGTGAGTTCTACATCCGGTAAAAGAGCGTAGGTGTGCGCGTGTCGCGCGCCTAATTTTCCTGCTCCGATCACAGCCACTCTAAGGGGTTTCATAGATCGGGCATTATACCATGCTGAAAAAGAACTACATCTTGGAAGTAGGTATACTTTTTGCATCACCCTGTTTACGCTTTACTTTGTGATTGATTTATTGAAATTATTGTGTATAATTTAATTATCTATGATAAAAATGTTAAGATTTGTTAACCTATTGAGTGTGTTTTCATTGACGCTCGCTACATTTTGCTATGCCGGAGAAATGGGCACTAGCGAAGAGTCGAGTCACGCTAAAATTTTAGAATTTCAAGGGGACGTCTCTTATCAAAAGGCCGGAACTGATCAGTGGATCAAAGTGACGGCACCCGGTGTGGAGCTCGCCGAAAAAGACAAAATTAAAACGGGCCCCGATTCTTCGGCGGAACTTGAGTTTTACGGTGATCGGAAAACAGGACACGTAACCGTTCACAAAAAAACCGAGATGACGCTTGAAACTTTTCGCCACGATGAAGCCACTTCCAAAGAAACCACGCTTCTCGATGTAGCGGTCGGAAATATTTTAATTCAAGCCGAAAAATTAAAAGGCGATTCCAAGTTCGAAGTCAAAACCCCCGCCTCCATGGTGGGCATCCGCGGGACCACGTTTAGCGTCTCGGCCTCTGAAGAAGAGTGAACTCATCCGCAGTATCCCATAAAGCAAGAGCCCTGATCATTCTGGCTGTTTTTTCGGTCACCTTTTTTCTCTATCATTTTAAAATTCTAGACCGTTTTGAACTCGTGACCTACGACTACCGCATGATTTTACGCGGAGAGCGCCCACAGGATTCCCGCATTGCGATTGTGGAAATTTCAGACGACAGCGTAGACAAAATCGGCCAGTGGCCGTGGTCACGCGATTGGCATGCGGCGATGATTAAGACGCTTGATGAGCTGGGTGCGAAAGCCATTATTTTTGACGTGCTGTTTAGTGAAGCGGCCAATGCTCAAAAGGACGCGGTTCTCGCGCAAGCTGTGAAGGAATCCGGCCGTGTTTATTTGGCGCGGCTTTTTATGCCAGCAACACCCAAAACTCCCGCGAGATTTTTAACATCGCTTCCTGATATCGGCGATCACGCACGCGGCACAGGACACATCAACTTGAACCCGGACCGAGACGGCGTGATGCGCCGGATGAAACCCGTTTCTTTTCATGAGGGGCAAAACACTCCCCAGCTATCACTTGCCGTTGCGCTAAATGAATATGGAACGACGATTCAAGATGTGAAAGTCGGGCCGGATGCTCTGCAGTTTAGAGCGGCGAGCGGAGAAAAAATTGAAGTTCCGCTAGACCATCGGGGGAATCTCGTGATCAATTGGGCGGGGCGCTGGAAAAATACCTTTAAACACTACAGCTACGCGGACGTTCTAACGTCTTACGCAAAATTAAAAAAAGGGGAAAAAACCGACACGGATTTGGACGGCTTGAAGGGGAAATTTGTGTTTATTGGCAGCACCGCCACAGGGCTTTTTGATATTCGCCCGACGCCGCTTGAACCGCTTTATCCGGCGGTGGGTGTGAACATGACGTTGCTAGACAATTTGCTCCAAAGACAGTTTATTCGAACGGCTCCGTGGTGGTTTGATTTTGTTCTGTTTCTCATTGTTGCAGCACTTCTTTTCTTTGTTACGCAAATATCCAGCTTTTTCAAAAAGGCAGTTTTCACATTGGCTGTATTTGCGGGCTACACGGTGTTCGCATTTTTTATTTTTATTTTTGGCAGGCTCGTGATCAACGTGATTTATGCGCAAATGATTGTGGTGGCCTCTTACTTTTTTGTCACCGCGTACAATGAAATCGTGATCACCGTAGAGCGCAGCAAACTGCTTCGCATGGCGACTCGCGATCCGCTCACCGGACTTCACAACATCGCGCATTTTAAACTGCTTTTGGGAGCTGAGATTTCAACGCTTCCGGTTCGCACGGGCAAGAAAATATCTATTCTGATGACGGACGTTGATCACTTTAAACACACCAACGACACCTACGGTCACGTGGTCGGGGACGTGGTGTTGAAAGAAGTAGCGCAGATTTTAAAAAACACCTGCCGCGCGCTCGACATTGTCGGTCGTTATGGGGGAGAAGAATTTATCATTATGCTGGTCGGTGCCAATGCCGAGGAAGCGTTCCGCGTGGGTGAAAAAATCCGCACGGCTTTGAGCGAAAAAACCTTCGAAAACCCTAAAGGAAATTTTCATAAAACCATCAGCATTGGCGTGACGGCGCTTTCCGCGGCAGACGCCACTAGAAAAATCGAAGACGTGGTTGCGCGCGCCGACCGCGCGCTGTACGAAGCCAAGGAAACCGGCCGAAATAAGGTTGTGATCGCCAAAGATTCGCCTGCTCCTCCCAAAAACACGGGTTCCTGATAGACCCATTTTTTTCCAAAATGGGATTTAGCCTCTAAAATTTAATTCTTTTTATTCCGGTAGCCACTCGTAAGTCCTTATATAATAAATAGTTATAATTTATATTAAATACTATCTAATATTACTCAAAAACTAGTAATTCTATCATTCTCCATGTAAACTTCTTATTAGGTAAGTGGGGTGTGTATGAATGGTAAAAAAAGCAGTCTAACTGTAATCACAACCTTAAGACTTTTACAGAGACATCTCTTAAAGATTGTCTCAGCGTTTCTAATCCCCATTATCTTTCCCTATCTTGTTCTTGGCCCTAAACTTCTCTACGCTCTTCCCCAAGACTGGTCTGTGGAATCAGGAGACGTTAGCTTCAATGTCTCTGAAGATAACAACATACTTACGATCAATGCCTCGAACAACGCCATCATTAACTTTGGAAGTTTTAATATCGCTCAAAACGAAATGGTGAACTTTGTTCAGCAAGGTTTTGATTCCTCAGTTCTCTCCAGAGTCACAGGGGGTGGAAGCTCAGACATCTTCGGCTCTCTCTTCTCCAACGGACAGTTAGTCCTTATTAACCAAGCCGGCATTACCTTTCACGACACCGCCAATGTTCAGGTGGGATCACTGATTGCTTCGACGCTAGACATTCAATCAAGCCTTTACGTGAATAATCAATTCACCTTTGAAAAACTAAACAACTCTAACCCTGCCTCTATCTTTAACGAGGGAACCATTACAGCTCGAGACGGAGGATCTATTGCTCTGTTATCCGACCAACAAATTCTAAACTCAGGATCCATCATTGCAAACCTTGGTTCTATAGCCCTCGGAGTCGGAGAAAAACAAACCATCAGCTTTGATAACAATGGACTAATCAATCTTGTTATAGATAGAGGTCTGCCTTCTGCCGACGGCTTTCTGCCTTCGATTGATAACCAAGGACTACTTCAGGCAAACGGCGGAAAGATTAACCTATCTGTTAAAACTCTAAACGATGTCTTAGATACACTCATCAACAATGAGGGGATTGTGGAGGCAACAGGCGTTGAAGAGCACAACGGAATTATAGAATTTGTTTCGACGGGAACCACACTCACCAGCGGAACAATCGATGCGTCTTCCGAAACAGGAAACGGTGGCTCGATTCACATTTTGGGCAAGCAAGTCGGTCTTATGGACAACGCGCAAGTTTTTGCAACTGGCGCGACTGGCGGCGGAGAAGTTTTGATTGGGGGAGACTTCCAAGGCAAAAATTCTGAGATTCAAAATGCGGACATCACTTACGTTTCTAAAGACGCGGCTATTTTTGCCGATGCGCTCGTTTCGGGGGATGGTGGAAAAGTGATTGTGTGGGCAGACAACATTACAAGGTACTACGGATCCATCGAAGCGAAGGGCGCTGTGTCTGGTGGAGACGGAGGATTTGCGGAAGTCTCAGGACACAACTACTTGGACTTTAATGGCTGGGTGAATTTAAACGCCAGCCAAGGAAAAGCCGGAACATTACTTTTAGATCCGCTGAATATCACTATCTCAAACGGCGCGGATGCGAACACCGCCGGTTACACGGCCGGAGCGGATGACTTGGAAGCCTTCGCGGATGATGGGGGGCTGAACTCGGTGTTTGATGTTACTGCAGGAACCGGAAGTTTTGCGGGAGTGGCCGCAGGAACTGCCATTGAACTTCAAGCCACAAACGACATCACGGTGGCTAATGCCTTTAACGTTGGAACATCTACCGGCGTAGCCAATGTCTCGCTTACTTTAAGAGCTCAAAATGATCTCATCATTAACGCCGCTATCACGGTCACAGGTACCGGAGCTCTGACACTCATCGCCGATGACGACGCGGCCGGAGGAGGGGAAATTCAGCTCGGGGCCGGCCTCAATTCCGATGGAGGAACAATCACCTTAACCGGTCCTACTTATCTCACCGCTTCAGTGACAATTGATACCGAAACAGGAAATGACGGAGCGGGTGGAGCGGTGGTGATTAGTAACGAAGTTTCTGGTGATGCGGCGGGACGGGATTTGACCATTAGAACCGCCACAACAAACGGCGGGTCGAGCTCCGGAAATATCACTCTCTCTACATTCGGAAACGCCGGCGGAGCGTACGTAAACGATGTTTTGATTGATGCCGACGGCGCCGCCACCGATGGAAATCTAACGCTAAATGGTGCCACGATTTATTTGGATACCAACGCCGCCGATACCGCGGATTTTTCATTCAATGATGGAAATGATGTGATTTTGGCCACATCGGTGACGATTGACACTGAACAAGGCAATGACGCCAGCGCTGGAGGCATCAGCTTTTATGGTTCGTCCATCACGGCAAATGCGGCTGGGTTAGACCTTACTCTTAACACGGCTACTACAAACGCCGCTTCCGGCGGCGGAAACGTTACTTTAGATATTTTTGGAAACTCTGGCGGGTTTTACGTGAATGATCTTACTGTTACTCAAACACCTGGCGCCGGCGGTTCCGTTCCTGCTGCACTTTTATACGGGAATATTTCACTCGATGCTAATGGCGGCGACACCGGAGACTTGAGTTTTACAGGAGGTGAGCTTTATCTATACGGCAATCTCACGTTTGATACCGAACAGGGTAATGACGCTGCCGGCGGAAATGTGAACTTAGGCGATCAAAATGTTTCAAGTGACTTGAATTATGACTTAACCATTAACACCGCCACAACGAACGCTGCTTCTAACGGTGGCAATGTAACACTGCCAGCATTCAATGATTACGCCGGAACATACTTAAACGATGTGTCGATTACCACCACAGCGGGTGCGGGTGGGGCTGCGGGGGCCGTTAATTTAAATGGTCCAACCATTTCTCTCGACAATAACGTCGCAGATCTCGCAAGCTTCTCCGTCACCGGCGGTGGAAATGTTGTTCTCAATACTTCCGTCACTCTCGACACCGAACAAGGCGGTAATGCTACGGGAGGAACGGTTAATTTTGGAAGCTCTCAAGTATCGGGTGACGCGGCCGGACGAGATTTGACGATTGATACCTCCGGCAACGGCACCAGCGGAACGATTTCGCTTTTCACATTTAGCAATGCCGGAGGCGCGTACGTGAACGATCTTTCTCTGACTTCTTCCGCAACCAAAACGTTATCGGGCTCTATTTCACTGGATGCAAACGCGGCGGATACCGGTGATTTTTCTGTGGTCGGAAACGGAAACCTTGTGATCGGCGCCTCCATCACTCTAGACACGGAGCAGGGCAACAATGCGGCGGGCGGTTCGGTGGATTTCGGGTCCTCAATCGTGACCACTAACGGAGCGGCTCGAGACTTTACCGTCAATACCGCTACGACCAACGCCGCCTCGAACGGCGGATCGGTAACTTTGGGCACCGTCAATAACGCCGGTGGTCTTTATTTAAATGATGTTTCAATTACCACGACAGCCGGAGCCGGGGGCACGGCAGGCTCTTTATTACTGACGGGTTCGACAATTTATTTGGATAACACCGCGGTGGATTTGGCGAGTTTAACGGTAACCGGCGGCGGGAACATCATTTTGGGGATTAATGTGCAATTGGACACCGAACAAGGCAATAGTGCCTCGGGAGGATCCGTAGATTTTGGAACGTCACAAGTTTCCGGAAGCGGAGCAGGACGAAATCTCACGATCAACACCGCAACCACCTTTGCCGGAGGAAGTGGTGGCAATATTAGTTTAGCCGGCTTTGGTAACAGCGGCGGCTTTTACGTCAACAACCTTTCGCTCGACACCTCCAAGAACGGAGCGGGCACAGCCGGTACTCTCACTCTCAATGGAACTATGAATTTTGATGACTTTGTCTTAGACACGGCTGACATCACTCTCACAGGAGGCAACAAAATCATCATCGCCGGAAACACCACCATAGACACCGAGCAAGGAGACAATGGCGCAGGAGGATTTGTAAACTTCGGATCGAGTGGCAATATCTACGCCAACGCGAATGGCTACTCCCTTACCATCAACACCGGCACTGCACTTGGAGCTTCTACCGGTGGAGCCATTACCTTTGGAACAGTAGACGACAACGCAACCGCTAATAATTTTCTATCTAGCTTCACCGCAAACTCTGATGCGGCCACCGACGGCGTCATAACTCTCGGCGGAAATATCTCTGTCGACTCCGGAGCCTTATCTTTAACAGGAGATACTCGCCTGACTGGATCTAGAACTCTCGACACCGAACAAGGAAATAACGGCAATGGAGGAGCAGTTACTCTTGCTGGCGCAGGTGTCTCAGGCACCGTTGCCACCGCAGACCTCACCATCAACACTCTTACGACAAATGTAAACGGCAGTGGTGGAAATATTATTATCTCCGCACCTCTCTCCAATGCTGGAGGTCAGTACATCAACGATATCACTATTGACTCTTCAAAGAATGGAGCGGGAACCGCTGGATCTCTCACTCTTTCCAATGCCACACTCAATTTAAATGATGACGGAGCAGGAGATCTCGCAAGTTTCGCTGTTACGGGTGGAGGAAATATTATTTTGGGAACAAGCGTCGCCATCGACACCGAGCAGGGAAATAACGCTGCGGGCGGCGCAGTTAACTTTGGAACATCCGAACTCTCTGGTAACGCTGCTGGGCGCGATCTAACTATTAATACGGCCGGTTTAAGTGGTAGTGGAGCCGTCATTTTATACGCCTTAGGTAATGCGGGTGGTAACTACCTGAATGATGTATGGGTTGATAAAACAACGGGAGGCGGCAGCATTGGAACGCTGACTCTTAACGGCAACATCAGTCTCGACGACAATGGGGCTGGAGCCGCCTCAGCTTTCTCGATAACTGGCGGCGGAGCCATTGTTCTGGGTGCCGATGTCATTATCGACACCGAACAAGGTAATAACGCTGACGGTGGCTTCGTTAATTTTGGTACGTCTCAAGTTTCGGGAGATGTCGCCGGCCGTGATCTGACGATTAACACCGCTACCACCAACGCCGCCTCCAATGGCGGTGCGGTTACATTAGCCTCTTTTTACAATGCCGGCGGATTTTACGTCAACGACGTTTCAATTACTACCACTAGCGGAGCGGGTGGCACCGCTGGCTCTGTTACTTTCACAGACGGTACATTTTATCTCGACAACAATGCCGCCGACACCGGAGATTTATCTGTTGTAGGTGGAGGAAATATGATTTTCGAGGCCTCCATTACGATGGACACCGAACAAGGCGACAACGGCAATGGCGGATCGATTAATTTCGGAGCCTCCTCTATTTCTGGAATTGCCGCCGGTAACGATCTGACGATTGATACTTCCACCTCATTTGCAGGCGGCAACGGTGGCGCGGTGACGCTAGCCTCGTTTAGCAATGCTGGTGGAAACTATATCAATGATTTGTCCGTCGCCACTACGAATGGTGCAGGCGGTAGCGCGGGCACTATTACCTTGAATGGATCAGCAATTTCTCTTGATGACGATGGGGCTGGCGATCTTGCGAGCTTTGCAGTCACCGGTGGTGGAAATATTATTCTTGGCACAAGTGTTACTCTCGACACCGAGCAGGGAAATGATGCCGCCGCCGGCAATATCGACTTGAGCACTTCTTCGATTTCTGCTAACGCTTCCGGCCTTGATTTAGCGCTCAATACGTCTACCACGAGCGCGCTTTCCAATGGGGGTTCTCTGACATTCGGTGATTTGAATAATGCGGCTGGGTTTTATTTGAACGACGTTGTTTTAAATACGACCGCCGGTGCTGGCGGAACGGCCGGTTTCACAATTCTTCAGGGAGACATTTCTTTGGATGCTGCGGCCGCAGACACCGCCAGTTTCACCGTGCAAGGCGGCGGCGACTTTATTTTAAACTTTACCCGCACCATCGACACCGAGCAGGGCAATGATGCCGCCGGTGGCAATATTGATTTCGGATCTTCCGCTGTTTCGGCGACCGCATTCAACCGCGATTTAATCCTCGACGCCTCCACAACAAATGCCGCTTCAAATGGCGGCTCGGTGACACTTGCCGCATTTAATAATGCGGGCGGAGGAATTTATATTAACGATGTGTCGATCAACACTTCTGCCGGCGCAGGCGGCACTGCGGGTTCGGTGACTTTGACGAACGGCACAATTAGCCTCGACAACGGTGGCGCCGACACCGGAGACTTCACTGTGACCGGCGGTGGAAATATTATTCTCAACACCAGCGTTACGTTTGACACCGAGCAAGGCAACAACGCCGCCGGCGGCTCGGTCAACTTTGGCGCTTCTCAAATTTCGGGTAACGCCGCCGACCGCGACTTAACGATCAACACGACAACCACCAATGCCGCCTCAAACGGTGGAGCGGTCTCGCTGGCTGCTTTCGGAAATAGCGGTGGAGCGCATCTCAACGACTTGACGATTAATGCTACCGCTGGCGCTGGCGGCACAAACGGCGCTCTGGGGATGAGCGGCAATATTGTGCTCACCGACAATGGCGCGGGAGCTGCGCCGGTTCTCACGCTCACCGGAATGAATGGAATTAATGTGACGGGCACTGCCGGAATTGATACAACCACGGGCGTCGATGGCAATATTACAATTCCCACTACGATTAACGGCGCCGGAACTCTCACTCTCGCGGCCGGCACCGGCAATATTGATCTTCAGGGCGTTGTGGGAGGAACGACGCCCCTTGGCGGATTAACATTTGCTTCCGCCAATACGATCACTACGAACAATGTTTCTGTTGGAGGAAATCTCACCATTCAAGGCGGCACGTGGAATGCGAACGCCAATAATGTCGACGTCGATGGAGTCTTTAATCTCCAAGCCGGCACATTTACGGCACCGGGTGCCGGAAGAAGTTTTACGGTCTCCGGCAATTGGGACATTCAAGGAGGCAGTTTCGCGGCAAACGGCGGCACGGTCACACTCG
>CAZSGP010000005.1:0-206337 GCA_964606485.1 uncultured Planctomycetia bacterium
ACATTTTACAACCACCACCCACACGCGCATCCATGTGATGCACTTTCCCGATAAAACCGTACGGTGGAAGCCACCGGCACATCGCATCCGGATCCAGAAAAGCTTTGTAGATTTTTTCAGGTGCTGACTTGAGCACCCGGTGGAGACGAACGGTATTGGTTGAATTTGACATGATGATTCCCCCTTAGCGCCACGACCGGCAGATGTTCAAAAGGAGAGGTTAACTCGAGGAAAATTCTATGTCAAATACTTGGTTTCATATTTAGCGCTATTTCTTCGCCATCTGCGCGAAAAATACCTTCGCGCCTTTACGCGTCTGGTCCGAAGTTAAATCTTGTTTAGAGGAAATCTATGTTTAGTTTTTTTTCATCAACTCTTTCTTCTTCTCGATAAGACGAGCTGTAATTGTCTGGGTATCCATTTTTTTAGATTTTCTGGCTTTAGGAAAAATACTGTCCTCTTCCTCTTTGACATGGTGGTCAATCAACTCTCCAAGAACCGTGACTTTGGCGTCATAATGATCATCACCGGCTTTCATGGTAGAAAGTTCATGCATCAGACCTTTGGCGACATGATGCTCAACATCCGCTTCATCCATCATATCTTCTTCGATGGCTTTTCGAAGCTCCGGATAAATAACTGCTTCCTCAGCTTTCGTATGCACCCTTAATTCTTTTAAAATAGTCTCTACGATCGATCCTTTGACCTTTTTATTTTCTGTATGTTCAAATCTTTTAAACAATGCCTTTACGCGTTTATGGTCCGCTTCTAAAATGCCCAAATAGGTTTGCTTTTTCATAATACCTCCTTTAAATCAGCCGTTCTTTTTAGTGACAGCCACGTAAAACAAACAATGCGAATAAAACTGGGAGTGGTACTCCAAGCAACCAAAGAACCGCCCACCCTGCTCTTCCTGCAACCGAATCTTTACCAAGTAACTTCATAAGAGTATCTCCGTTTTAAGATTTTAATCCGACCGCTTCCTTATGGGAGTGCCCGCAATTCGTTTCGATGTATTCTCGGACGCCTGATTTTCCCGCCCACATAGCTCCTAAGAGAGATAGAAGACTCGCTAAAACGCTAAGCCATAAAGAGACTGCGGTATAGAAAGCAACGTTATCAGTGAGGGTCTTCGCTTTTACTTTCACTTCCCTCGTCTGTGTGGATAAATCATTGACCACACTATTGGCTTCTTCAGTCGTTAAGGTTGTATTTAAAAGAAGTGCATTTTTTGCGCTCTCTTTATCACCTCTGATAAATTCGGCTGATATAAGCGCCAGTGTTTCCGGTTTTATTTCTTCTTTTAATTTGGAAGTCACTGCTGATTTTAATTGCGTCTGGAAAACGGCCGGGTTTTTGTATCTTTCTTGATCTGCGGGAGACTCGTACGCAATAAAACTACTCCCTAGCCCAACAGCCCCCAAACCCGCCACCCCTACAAGAATCGTAAGAATACTTGAAAGCGCCCAGATTGCGATTCCCTGCAGGCCGCCCGTTCTCTTATGGACAGTCCGTGTAACGGCACTCGCAAAATAGCTGCCCAAAGATAAGGACACTACCCAAGTTACGACGAGCCATACCGCCGCGCTCATTAACATTTTTCTGCTCATAGAATCAGGATCGGCAAAACGGATAGCGCTTATACCGGTCGCCGCGCCCAAAGCATACAAAACCATAGCTACTGCCGCCGCAACAAGCCAACCGGCAAAAATAGCTCTCCAGCTGATATCTAATTTCCGCTTAAACATCCGGCCATTTTTAAATTCTCCGGCTCGTACATCCTGCTCGTAAACTGATTCCATGGCTACTCCTTTTGTCTACTATTTTGATCTTTTTGAAAGAGCCAATTTAAGACTCTTTTTATTTACAGTTTTGTTTAATATTTTCTTTGCCGATTTAGCGGCCTTCTTACCAGCCTTTACAACTGCTTTCTTTGCTTTGTTATTTTTTGCCATCGCGATAGCACCGACAAGCAATGACCCAATCACAGCCTTACGCATAATCCCCATATTTACCCCTTTTCCATTTCTGCTCCTCTGAAGTCAGCGGAGCTTGCGTTCGTGATAAATTAAATTGATATAAGCATATTATGCTTAGGACTATTTACTGGTAATCGGGGCAAGCGCTTGATTACTTATCGGGAAATAAAGTAGGTTGGGCTTTCATGAAATTTCTAAGCTGTTATCGGATTGGAAAGAAATTTCCGGCGAACCGCTGAGACGCGCTTATCGGACCAAGTCCGGTTTACGCTCCCACCCGCCACCAAGCGCTTTGTAGAGAACAATGAGATTGGTGGTCACGGTGCGTTCGCTTTGAATAAGATTGTCTTCGGCCTGATACGATGAGCGCTGGGCATCAAGAACATTGAGAAAATCAGCAACGCCTTTGGCGTATCGTTCTTTCGCCAGTTCCACCGCGCGACGGGTCGCTTTTGCCTGTTCCTGCAGCGAAAGATAGCGTTCTTTTTCTTTGGTGTAGGCCACGAGCGCATTCTCGACGTCTTCGAGAGATGTCAGCACCGCTTTTTCGTAGGCCGCCATCGCTTGTGCTTCACGTGCGCCCGCTGCCTGAATCTGGCTGCGGATGCGTCCGAAGTCCAGCAATCGCCAAGAAACCGTCGGTCCGACGGACCAAAACCGGCTGTTGCTGCTGGACCAGTTGCTCGCACTCAGACTCTGTAAACCGGCCGTGCCGAACAATGAAAATTTTGGAAATAACTCTGCTGCTTGCACACCGATGCGCGCCGTGGCACCGGCCAATTGTCTTTCTGCGCGGCGGATATCGGGACGACGCCGCAAAAGCTCTGACGGGAGTCCCACCGGCACGTCCGGAGGAGTCGGCGGAATTGGAGCAACTTCGGACAGATCCTTCACGAGTGCACCCGGCTCTTGGCCGAGCAATACGCCGAGACGGTGCATCGCTTGTTTCAGCGACGCTTCGAGCGTGGGTAATTGCGACTGCGTTCCAGCAAGGAGACCGGCGGCTTGTGTGACGTCGAGCTCACTGCTCACTCCGCCTTTGAATCTATCCTGTGTAAGCTTGAGAGCGGCCTGCTGCGACTCGATGTTCGCGCGTGCGATGGCGAGCCGGCGCTGAAAGCCGCGCACCTCGACATAATTGCGCGCCGTTTCCGCCAGCACGCTCACCAACACATCGCGACGATCTTCTTCGAAGGCCGCGACGTCGGCGTTGGCCGCTTCGAACGCGCGGCGTTTCCCGCCAAAAATATCAATTTCCCAACCGGCATCGAAGTGCGCATCGTAAAGATGGGTATCTGTCTCGAGACCTGGAAATGTTTGCGCATTCTTACTGAGGCGGCTATCACTATAAGAGGCATTAGCATCGACCGCCGGTCCAAAATCCCACAATGCCGCGCCGCGCTGAGCACGCGACTCCCGCAGCCGCGCCGCAGCAATACGCAGATCGTGATTGCCCACCATGGCGCGTTCAATGAGTGAATCAAGCTGCGGATCGTTAAAAACTTTCCACCACTCGGCGACGTTTACGCTCGTGCCTGCCGCATCACCGCTAGGCGCCTCACTCCAATGTTCCGGCGCAGAAGTTTTCGGTCGTGTGTAAGCCGGTCCCACCGCGCACCCAGCGAGTAGCAGCGCGAAAAATACCGGAGCCATCCGCTTCATGACGATTCTCATTTTGAAATGATTCCGCTGCCTGGCATCAAAGTAGAAGGATTGCCCGGCTTGAAATTTAAGAGCGTCCCGTTTTGATTGTTTTGTGGTTTGGGTGAGTGATCGCGCGCGATCAACATATAAATCGCCGGCACAACAAACAACGTGAATAGCGTGCCGATCGTCATGCCGGTGACAAGCACTACGCCGATGCTGTTTCGTGAACCGGCGCCGGGACCGCTAGCCAGCACCAATGGAAAATGTCCGGCGACCGTTGCTGTGGAAGTCATCAAGATCGGACGCAAGCGTGTACTCGCCGCTTCCGTAATGGCTGCCAACTTCGATTTTCCAGCCCTTTGCAACGTGTTCGCAAATTCCACAATCAGAATTCCGTTCTTAGCCACAAGACCTATCAAGGTAATCAAACCGACCTGACTGTAAATATTGAGCGTGGTGAATCCAAGAAAACTAAACATCAGCGCTCCCGAGAGTGCGAGCGGCACTGAACCCGCCAGAATAATGAGCGGATCACGGAAACTTTCAAACTGAGCCGCCAGCACGAGAAAAATTAAAATAAAAGAGAGAATGAGTGTCGTATTCAGCGTATTTCCTTCTTTGCGCAACTGCCGCGCCTCACCGGCATAATCAATCGAGTAACCCGCCGGAAGAATAGCAGCTGCCTCCTTCTCAAGAAATTTTAATGCTTGGTCTAATGTCAAATCCGGCCGGATTGCGCCTTGAATCTTCACCGAATTTAATTGTTGGAATCGGAACACCGCTCTAGGCTCGGTGGAATTTTTCAGTGTCGCAAAAGTCGACAGCGGCACGAGCTGCCCATTTGGCCCGCTAACATAAATGCTCTGCAGTTGGTCCGGATTCAACCGTTCCGAACGCGTAACCTGTGGAATCACTTTATAGCTGCGGCCCTCAATGCTAAAACGGTTGACGTAGTTGCCGCTCATCATCGTCCCAAGATCTTGACCGACCTGTTGCAAATTTAAACCGAGCGACGCAACTTTGTCGCGGTCGAGAACTATTTCTGTTTGCGGCTGGTCAAATTTTAAATCGGTGTCAGCAAATAGAAAAAGACCGCTCTTAAAAGCTTTCCCAACCAGCTGATTGGCAAATTCAATGAGCACGCGCGGCTCAGCCGTGGACACAACAACAAATTCGAGCGGAAAATCACTACCGCCCGGCAGTGGTGGCGGCGTCGTGGCAATGACTCGGACACCCGGGATCAAACTGACTTTTCCAAAAACTTCTCCAACCATTTGTTCGGTGGTGCGTTTGCGTTTGCTCCAAGGCTTGGTGACCATGCCCGAGAACCCTCCCCCGGGTGAAGTCAGTTGAAAAGTGTGTTCGGTTTCAGGCATGCTTTCAAACACTTCGTTCACCTTTTCGGTGTAGAGCGTCGTCTGGTCAAGTGTCGAGTTGGGTGACGCTTGAACAATTCCAAAGACAATGCCCTGGTCTTCTTTCGGAGCGAGTTCACGCTGCGAAAATAGTAGAAACGGTAAAATTAAAACGATGACAATACCGGCGAGCGCCAGTGTAACCGGCCGCCAATTCAGCGTATTCGCCAAAACACGGCTGTACTTCTGGCGAAGCTTCTCAAAGTTCCGGTTAACAGCTCCCGCGAATCCCTTGCGCGAATCTCCCGCACGCAAAAGCTTCGAGGACATCATCGGAGAAAGTGTGAGTGCAACCACGCCCGAAACAATGACTGCGCCGGCCAACGTCAATGCAAACTCGCGGAACAACGTGCCAGTCAGTCCACCTTGAAATCCGATGGGAGCATACACGGCCGCGAGTGTAATCGTCATCGCGATGACGGGCCCGAGCAATTCGCGCGCGCCGATGAGTGAGGCGTCTAATGGTTTTAATCCTTCGTGGATGTGCCGCTCGACATTTTCAACGACAACGATGGCATCGTCCACAACGAGACCAACTGAGAGCACGATGGCGAGTAGCGTCAAAAGATTCAGGGTAAATCCGAATGCCAACATCATGGCGGCCGCACCCACGAGCGAGATCGGAATCGCCACCACCGGAATGAGCGCCGATCGGAAAGATCCTAAAAACAAAAAGATCACGATGATGACAATGATCAGCGTTTCGACCAATGTGTGCGTTACTTCTTTGAGCGCGTCACGAATGTATTCGGTCGAATCATACGGAATGCCAACTTTCATTCCGGCGGGCAACTGTTGCTCGATCTGCGGCAGAACAGCTCTCACTTCTTTGATCACATCCAGTGAATTCGCAGTCGGCAGCGCCCATATACCCATGAACGTCGCTTTCTCTCCGGAGAAACGAACATCCTGATCATAATTTTCTGCACCCAAATCCACGTCCGCGACGTCTCTTAAGCGAACCATGGTGCCGCCCTCTTCGCGAATCACGAGCCGTCGAAAATCTTCAGCCGTGCGCAAATCCGTATTGGCAGTCAAATTAACCGAGATCATCGAACCTTTTGTTGCGCCGATTGCCGCGAGCGCATTGTTCGCCGCGAGCGCTTGCCGCACTTGAGACGGTGAAACATTCAGCGCCGCGAGCCTATCGGCTTTCAGCCAAATGCGCATCGCAAAAACGCGCGCGCCGAGAATGTCGGCCCGCTGGACACCGCTCACCGCAGTCAATTTTGGCTGAACCACGCGAGTGAGATAATCCGTGATTTGGTTTTGATCCAAATCTTTTGAATAAAAACTGAGGTAAGCGTTCGCGAACCGGTTATCGCTGGTCTCAAGATTGACGATCGGCGCTTCGGCTTCGGGCGGCAAATCATTACGGACTTGTGCAATCTTCGACTGGATCTGCGTCAACGCCGCGTTGTTGTCATAGTTGAGTTTCAGATGAACGGAGATCGAGCTGAGACTTTGCGCGCTCTGCGATTCGATGTAATCGATGCCGTCGGCACTCGCGATGACGCGTTCGAGCGGCGTTGTAATAAATCCGCGCACCAAATCAGCATTGGCGCCGACATAAGCGGTCTTCACCGTCACGACCGCGATATCACTGCGCGGGTATTGCCGCACATTGAGTGAGCGAATGGCCTGAATTCCCGCGAGCAGGATAACAAGACTGACAACTGTCGCGACAACCGGGCGGCGAATAAATAAATCTGTAAAATTCATGAAAAGTTTCTAGCTATTGTGCGGAGTCGGGTTTGCTTCATTGCCCGGCTGAACGCTGTTGTTGATGGTCACGGGCATGCCGCCGCGTAACTTGAAAACTCCGGAACTCACCACTTCATCATCTTCTTGAACGCCGGATAGAACAGCAACTTGATCCCCTCTGCTCGGTCCAAGCTTCACAAATTGTTCCTGCAACTTGCCCTCTTTGACGGCAAATACCGAATCGCCATACGGCGCGTAGTTAATGGAAGAAGCCGGTAAAAACATTGCCTCTTCTTCCGCTAAAGGGACCTGGACTTCCACAAACATGCCGGGCCGGAGTTTCTTTCCCGAATTGTTGACGGTGCCTTGAAATAAAATATTGCGAGTCTGTTCATTCACATGCGAATCCACGGCGGTAATTTTTCCCTCGAAGGATTCATCCATTCCAGCTACTTTCAAACGCAACTCTTTTCCGACCTCGATCTGTTTTAAATCCTGCTGGGGGAATGAAAACTCAACAAACATCGGATCAATGGATTGAAGCGATACAATGGGCGCGCCTATTTGTAAGTATTGGCCCAAATCCGCGTGGCGGATTCCCGTTACTCCGTCAAAAGGAGCCACAATGGCTTTGCGAGCAATGAGAGCTTTCGCCTCATCCACCGCAGCAGCGGCTTGGCGCAGTTCAGATTCCGCTGTCTCAAAATCCGATCGCGAGACCGCTCCCCCCGCGACGAGATCCTGATAACGTTTAAGATTCGCATCCGCCAAATCCCGACGGGCTTCTGCGGATTGCAAGCGGGCTTCTTCCTCCTGGCTGTCGAGCTTGATCAGCAAGTCGCCCTTCTTCACCGCTTGGCCGGATTGAAAAGCAATTTTTACAACTATGCCGCCGAGATCGGTGCTCACCATCACGCCATTCACGGCCTTGGTTGAACCCACCGCGCTTAAAGTCGGTTGCCAACGTTCTTTCTTCACAATCGCTGTCGTGACAGCTGGCGGAGGAGGAGCCATTTTTGCCCCTGCCGCCATCGCAGCCTTGATCTGGAAAAATTTTATCCCACCAAGACTGACGATAAATATCGCCATTATCACCAACATAATCATCATGCGTTTCTTCATCGCGTCACACCCTCTCGAAGTTTTTTCACGCCTAGCAGCTCCCACGTTCCTCGCTGAGCTTCTTTCAATGTTTCTAGGCTATTGCAAATTCTCGCTTCCGTGACTAGCCCATAATAGTAAGCAAAAAGAACTTTGGCCTTCGCCTTGGCATCGGGCGCATGAATGAGTCCGGCCGTGTGAGCGTCGCGGATCGCGGTTTCAAAATATTTGTGCTGCTCGTCAAAAATTTGCTGAATCTTCTTCTGCAAGGGTTTCTCCTGCGTGCTCACTTCCGTTGCGAGTGTAAACAAGGGGCAACCTAAAACGGTGCCGCACTTCGCTTTGATATCCGCTTGGATGCGATAACCCGCTTCACAATACTTCCGCAGCCGTTCGAGCGGCGGAACCGTCGGCGAAAAAATTAAATCCAGCTCCCGGCGCTTCTCTTGCCATGTCGCCTCGATGGCCGCTAGTGCAAGATCCGCCTTAGAATCGAAGAAGTGGTAAAAACTCCCCTTCTGAACGCCGGCTTCCTCGCAGATGTGCTCAATAGTGGTTGAGCCGTAAGAACCTTTCCAAATCAGCTCCTCAACAGCTTCCATCAACCGTTCTTTCGCGTCACTGACACGACCCATAATCTTTTCTCCGAGCTCCAATTTTATTATAGTTGACCAAATAGTCAACTACTTTTCACCTGTCAACGCAAAAAGAAAAAAAGCCGTCTTAAAAAAAGACGGCTTTTGTAAACCACAAGACTTGGGTTCTTAATCCGTAGCTTTGTTGACTGCATTTTTCATATCTTGTCCCACGTCTTTGACGTCTTCCTTTAACGACTGGTTATTGCTACATCCCTGGATCAACAACGCCATTGCAAACACTGCAAATAAGATTCTTTTCATTTTTTTCTCCTTAATGATTATCCAGGCTCCATCTTAGAGAAAAGCGGACGGCGGAGAAATCAGGGGAAAGTCTTGATTTGCTATAAGGGAAAGGCCTTAATTTTTTGCTGGATCATGTCACGGACTTTCCGGAATTCGTTTAAAACCGCCTCCGAAATTTCCTTATCGTGCGGGGGGTCCGGAAACGGCCAGTGAAGTTTCACGGCGGCACCCGGTAGAACGGGACAAGACTCCTTCGCGTTGTCACAGACGGAGATCACGTAATCGAACGGCTCATTTAGATATTCGTTTACGTGCTTCGACCGGTGCCCCGAAATATCAACACCAACTTCTTTCATGACCTTGATGGCGGTTTCGTTAACCTTTGAAGGTTTTGTCCCGGCACTAAAAGCCTCGCATTTATCGCCGCCATAATGCCTCAGAAAGCCTTCGGCCATTTGCGAGCGACAGGAATTGCCGGTGCAGAGAATTAATACCCGTTTTTTCATTTCATTTTTCTCCTTGGAAATACTTTTTCTTCATCCATAAGGAAACGTTCACGAGCCCTATCATGACCGGCACCTCCACAAGGGGCCCAATCACAGCCGTGAAGGCTTGTCCTGAATTCACACCAAAAACTGCGATCGCCACGGCAATGGCCAGTTCGAAGTTGTTGCTCGCCGCCGTGAACGAAAGCGTCGCCGACTTGCAGTAGCCCGCGCCCGATTTCTTGCTCATCAAAAAACTCACAAAAAACATGACGACAAAATAAATCAGGAGTGGGATAGCGATCCACACGACGTCTAGCGGTATCTGAACAATGTACTCTCCCTTCAAGCTAAACATGACTAGGATCGTAAAAAGAAGCCAGATGAGCGTTATGGGGCTTATCTTTGGAATAAATCTTTCTTCATACCAGCTCTGCCCTTTTTGTTTCACGAGAACAAAGCGGGTTAACATCCCCGCCAAAAAAGGAATGCCAAGATAGATGAAAACGCTCTCGGCTATCTGTTTCATGGAAATGGGGACAACATAGCTTTGGAGTCCTAAAACACGCGGAAGAAAAGTGATAAAAAAATACGCGTAAACGCTGTAGAAGAGGACTTGAAAAATACTGTTAAATGCCACGAGCCCTGCCGCGTATTCGGTGTCTCCATCCGCGAGTTTATTCCATACGATCACCATCGCAATACACCGGGCAAGCCCTATCAGGATAATGCCCGTCATGTACTCGGGTCTGTCTCTCAGAAAAACCACGGCCAGGACAAACATCAACACCGGCCCGATCACCCAGTTTTGCAGAAGGCTTAAGCCCAAGATCTTCCAATTTCTGAAAACATCGCCGAGCTCTTCGTACTTCACCTTGGCAAGAGGTGGATACATCATGAGGATGAGCCCTATAGCAATGGGGATGTTGGTTGTACCGATCTGAACGGAATTGATGGCGCGGCCGACATTCGGAAAAAAATGTCCGATCGCGACGCCTAGGGCCATCGCTATAAATATCCAGATCGTAAGGTACTGATCTAGGAATGAAAGTTTTTTGGTTGTGCCCATGTCAGCCTAGTGCACCAAATTAAACAAGTATCCGGTAAATATAATCGCTGTCGCTGTCACCGCAAAAAATATCCCAATAAGCGGCAGTCTCATTGCCCTGCGCAGCATAATCGCCTCGGGAAAGCTTAAGGCCGAGACCGCCATCATAAAAGCTATTGCGGTTCCAAGCGGAACGCCTTTTTGAAATAAAACCACGGCCACAGGCACAATAGCGGCGCAACTCGCGTACATCGGAACCCCTATCAAAGTCGCCAGGGGCACTGACCACAATCCTGATTTTCCAATTACAGATTGAATGGCTTCTGCGGGAATATAGTTATGAATGAAAGCTCCCACAGCAACGCCCACCAAAACCCAAAGCCATAATTTTTTAATAATGGCTAACGCTTCGTCCAATCCAAAGCGCACTCTTTCTAGAAATCCGGAGAATGCCCTTGATTCCAACTTCCCTGAAGCATCCACAACATCAGCTTCCAAATACCTCTCAAGCTTCATGGCCCCTAGAATGCTACCCGAAATAACTCCGAGGGCTATACCGCTAACCACGTAAAGCGCTGTGATCTTAAATCCAAAAAAACCGAGCATTAAAACAACTAGGTATTCATTGATCAGCGGGGAGGTGATTAAAAATGAGAAGGTTACGCCCAGAGGAATGCCGGCTCTTAGGAAGCTAATAAATATTGGTATGGAGGAGCAGGAGCAAAAAGGTGTTAGCGCCCCAAACAAAGAAGCGTACAGATGGCTGGTTTTCTTAGAAGATAGCCACCGGCGAAGTTTCTCGGCAGGCAGATAGCTTCTAAGAAAACCAATCAGAGCGATCATTCCAAAGAGCAGGAGCATAATCTTAACCGAATCATACACAAAGAAATTAAGAGCGGCGCCCCATCGCGAGAGCGGGTCAAGTCCTAGATAGGTGTAAACAATTCGGTCCGCGATTAGCTGCAGCATGAGGTCTTGTCAGACTCCTTGCCTTTCTCCTTCGGAGCACAGCAGGATCCGTGTTCTGCCTTTTCTTTTAACTTTGAATCCAATTTCTCAATGAGGGATTTAAAAAACCCCTTTGATTTACCTGGCGCGTCTTTGGTTTGTTCTTTCATGACTTACCTCCTTGTTAATATTTAACTACAATCAATATATGCCTATACAGATATATCGGATAAAAAATTATTTGTCGCATCCCGCTAGACAATTCTTCCGTGAATGAAGTGCTTTAATATCTTTATCCAACTCTTCAAATTCCGATCGGCAGCAGCAAACAGCTTTTAAAAGCATGCCATGCAGTTTGGCCGCAGGCTTCGAGAGGCGGTAGTGCATCCAAAGCCCCTCTTTCCTTCCCTGCACTAAACCGGCGGATCGTAAGTAGGCCAAGTGCCTGGATATTTTGGGCTGCGGCTCTTTCAAGATTTTTAAGATGTCGCATACGCAAAACTCTCCTTCGCTTAAAAGATTTAAAATGCGAAGACGAGTCCGATCCGACAACGCCGTAAATACTTTCTGAGTTTCCTTAAGTTTCATAAATATAGTATATCTGCTTAAGCAGATATTTCAATGAAAAAAAAGATACCATCAAAATTGGACCCTGGTCAGGACTCGCCGCCCTCCGGCGGTCACTTTGTTTGCCCGCCTCCCGGGTCGGATATTCGCGCGCCTGGCTACAAAACAAAATTAGCCGCTCCCCGAAGGGAACGGCTAATTTTTGGCTCCCCGGCCAGGACTCGAACCTGGGACATATTCGTTAACAGCGAATCGCTCTACCAGCTGAGCTACCGGGGAATAAAATTTTATTTTAAAATTTAATCGCTATTACCTAAATAAAAACTCATCAGACTGCTCTTCGAAAAGAGGTCGATGAATAAAAATAAAAATCCAAATACCACGCTCAAGCCAATCGACAGCGGACCCGAGCCCTGCAACGCTTGGGGGTTGCCCGTCGCATTTGCGATCACAAAACCCGCGACGAAAACGATCAGCGCGAACAACAAAAAGACTAACGACAAAATGGTGACAATTCCCACCACCGGCCAGAATAATTTTTTAACGATGGCTGAGCTTTCCTTAATAGAGGCCATGAGTCCTGCGTCTTTTGCGACCATCCGGTAAGGAGCAAGCGTGAAAAATAAAAACATCCAATAAACCCAAGCCGAGACAAGCGCTAGAATCAGAATAATCGCCACCGCCACTCCGAGACCGAGCCACACACCAGCGTTCGCGCCGATATTCGAAATGAGTGCCGCGACAAAAATCGAAAGAATGATGAGCACAAAAAACGCAAGGCCAAACGCAAATGAGAGTGCCACTAGTCCCAAAAAGCGAGGGAAAAACTTGGCGCCGGAATTAAAAAAAGTTTGAATGCTCGCTTTGCCATTCTTTAATTTCTCAAGCACATAACCAAACGTTCCCGCCGTGATGGCCGTATTTAAAAGAGTCGTGAGCACCACAAATAAAGCGAGATACGGCAACGCCGGAATCACCTGCCGGATCGCCGGGGTAGAACCCCATTCTTGAGTGAGGGCTTGAAGCTTTGACGAGAGTGGGCTCATGGCTAAATTAAACACCAGGCTCACACCCAGAACTACGAGCACGATCAGCAAACTGCTGGTCGCGGCTGAAAATCCCTTTTTAATCGCTTCTGCAACCTTCATAGACGGTTATTCTCCCTATAGGTTTAGTGATTTGGGGGTTAGGTTAACAAAGCCTAAAGCGGGGTGTCAAGACGAAACGGATTGGCGGTGTCGGAACGCTCTAGAGAGCGTCGCGCGGTCCACAAATTCGAGCGCACTTCCCACCGGCACGCCATGGGCAAGCCGGGTTACTTTGACCTTTAAATTCTTCGTTTGTTTCATTAAATAAAGTGCGGTCGCGTCACCCTCGGTGTCAGAAGCCATGCCCAAAACCACTTCTTTGACCGCGTCTCCCTTTAAACGCTCGAGCAATTCTTTAATTTTTAAATCTTTTGGCCCAATTCCTTCAAGCGGTGACAAACTTCCCATCAACACGTGGTAAACACCACGGTAGTCCCCTGCTTTTTCGACCGCCACCACGTCTTTAGGATCCTGCACCACACATAAAAGCGAATGATCGCGCGTCGGGTCTTTGCAAATTTGGCAA
Source organism: uncultured Planctomycetia bacterium (assembly GCA_964606485.1). Classification (GTDB taxonomy): domain Bacteria; phylum Omnitrophota; class Gorgyraeia; order 2-02-FULL-51-18; family 2-02-FULL-51-18; genus CAZSGP01. The sequence continues at coordinate 13,390 of CAZSGP010000005.1, forward strand.
ATGTCCTCTTCCGATAAATTAAAACACTGCCGGCAGGAATGAATGTTGGTGTTCACCTTTAAAAGGAGTTTCGAAAAAGTTTCAACTTCATCGGCAGGGGCGGAGAGAATGTAAAACGCAAAGCGCTCAGCGGTACGACTTCCGACTCCGGGCATTTTGGCAAATTCTTCAATGAGCCGGACCATCGACTCGGGGTAAACCATAGGACTAACCCACCACTCGGCCGCCAAAGATGTTCATGGCGGATTTGATTTTATCCTGCGCTTCGGCGTCTTTAGGAATGGTGAGATTTTCAAGATTTTCTTTGGGTTTTCCGGAAAGCTCTTTCACCGATTGAAACTCGATACGGACAGATTGGCCGAGCAGTGCCGACAAATGTTTTTCAATGAGTTTTTTGTTCACATCGGTTTCCAAATACTCGCGGTGAAAACTCTGTGTGGTCGGAAATGCCAGCGTTACCACGCCGCCTTTTAGGTTTCTCAATTCCCCCTCAGCCAAATACGAAGCGGCGGATACTTTTTCGGCTTTGACCGCTCTTAAAAGCGGAGCCCAGACGGATTCGAGTGAAACTTCTTTGGCGACCGGTGCAATAATATCATCTTCTACGAGTTCTTCCAGGGAATCGTCCTCGTCATCTTCTTCGACGGGCGCGGTTATTTTTGATTCGACTGTTTTTGGAGTCTCAACGACTTCTGGTTTTGAGACCGCAACAGGAGTGGCTCTTACGGGCCTCTCAGGCGTTTTTTTTTGAGTGTCGCGAAGTTCTTCTAGAACTTTAGAGATATCCTGCAAAGGCGAGCGGCGTGACAGTTTTACAAGCGCTATTTCGAGCGGAATGCGCTTCTGGTCAAAGCGCTTCATGGTTTGAAGCGTCTGCACAATCACCGCTGAGAAATAAAATAAATCATCGCGCGTCAGCACATTTTTTTGTTTTAAAAGCGATTTTTTGTGAGAGTCAGAGGCTTCGACTAAGTCGAGCAGATCATCGGACACGCTTAAAAAAAGAAGGTTACGCGTGTGTTCTAAAAATTTCTCCATGAAAATGGAAGCGTCCTTACCCTCTTTTAAAACGCCGTCGAGCAAAATGAGTGCCGCCTTCGCGTCTTGCGCGGCGAGCGAATCCACAAGCTCTACAAATCGTTGCTCCTCTAACATGCCGAGCGACTGGGTGACGTCGTTTTTCGTGACTTTCCCCTCAGAGGTCGAGGCGATCTGGTCCAAAATGGATTGGCTATCTCGCAGACTTCCGTCAGCGGCTTGCGCGGCTAAAAAGAGCGCCTCATCATCAATTTTAATTTTTTCGTCTTTGGCAATTTTTTTAAGCGTGTCGGCAATCACATTCGTAGGAATGCGCCGGAAATCAAACCGTTGGCAACGCGAGAGAATCGTTGCTGGCACTTTGTGCGAGGACGTCGTCGCAAAAATAAATTTCACATGCGCCGGCGGCTCTTCCAGCGTTTTTAAGAGCGCGTTAAAACCGTCTGTGGTGATCTGATGCACTTCGTCGATGATATAAATTTTAAATTTACCGGCGGCAGGAGCAAATTTCACATTTTCCCGGAGCGCGCGGATTTCATCAATGCCGCGGTTTGAGGCGCCATCGATTTCCAAAACATCGAGTGCGCGCGCGTTTTCAATTTCCTGGCAGTTTTGGCATTTGCCGCAGGGCTTAACCGTAGGGCCCTCTTTGCAATTGAGCGCTTTGGCAAAAATACGCGCCATCGAGGTCTTCCCTACGCCGCGAGGACCGGTAAAAAGATAGGCATGGCCAATACGCCCGGACGAAATGGCATTCTGAAGCGTGGTCACAATCGCGTCCTGGCCAATCACGTCCGCAAAGGTTTGGGGACGGTATTTCCGGGCTAAAACTAAGTAGGATTTGTCGGACATGGGGCAATTCTACCACAGCTCTTTTTCTTGTGGTACATTACTTCCCGCCATGATTGACCAAAAAGCGCTTGATAAGTTTTACATGCAACAGGCCATCAAAGAGGCTGAGAAAGCATTTGCCAGCGACGAAGTGCCGGTGGGTGCCGTGATTGTGCATGAAAAAAAAATAATTGCGCGCGCCTATAACCAAACCCGGCTTTTGAAGGACGCCACCGCACACGCGGAAATGATTGCCATCACCCAGGCTTGTGAAACGCTCGAGAGTGATCGTTTACCCGATGTTAGCGTTTATGTTACACTCGAGCCCTGCCCGATGTGCATTGGCGCGATGATTCTCGCGCGAATCAAACGGCTTGTATATGGAACGCGGGAACCCAAAACCGGCGCGTGCGGTTCGGTGCTTCATTTACTCGCTGAAGGCAAATGGAATCACAAGTTTAAAATCGAAGAAGGTCTTTTAGAATTTGAATCCGCAGCGTTGCTGCAGGAGTTTTTTAAGAAAAAGCGGTCTTCATGAAAAATTTAATTCCCCAAGGAGAGGTGCGTGAGCGGTTGAAACGGCACGCCTGGAAAGCGTGTAGGCCGCAAGGTCTCGTGGGTTCGAACCCCACCCTCTCCGCCAGTTTTTAGTTTTATGCCGTCAAAACTTGAGCAATTTCTAACGCTTGTCCCTGTTGAAAACTTTGAGTCCCGCTATCAAGCGGACATCAAAGAAGATTCTTATTTTGGATTTCCCATCGACCCGCTTTTAAAAGCCGAACAAAATCTAGTTTCTCGCGCCACGGCGTCGGTTGCGTATTTTTCCATGGAATACGGTCTTTCCTCCAACACCTACAACGCGATGAGCTCCAAAAATCCACTCAATCCCAAAAATTCGTCCGGCGACCATCATGTGTTTTCCAATTTGCGGGCGATCGATTATTACGTGTCCATCAAAACGGATAGCCGCATCGACCTTCCTATATATAGCGGCGGCCTGGGCGTACTCGCAGGGGATACACTTAAAAGCTCGGCGGATCTAGCCGTGCCGATGGTGGCTATCGGGATTTTATGGAACAAAGGCTATTTCAAGCAGAATTTCTGGTTTAAAGATGGTCAAGTGCCCGAGGAAAACGATTGGGACCCGTACTCGTATCCGGGTCTTGTGCCGCTTAAAACTCAAGTCGAGTTGTCGCTTAAAAAAGAAATTATCCGCTTAAGACTTTGGAAATATTTTGTCTACAGCCACGACCACAAGTCTTGTATTCCGCTCATTTTACTCGACTCTAATCTTCCTCAAAACAAGCCGCAGACACAAAAACTCACCGACCAACTTTACCGCAGTGATAACGCGGACTGGAAATTGCTACAGCGCGTCATTCTCGGTCAGGGCGGCGTGAAAGCACTTGAAGCGCTCGGGTATTCGATCGACCAATTTCATTTAAATGAAGGTCATGCGGCTTTAGCATTCGTTGAAAAAGCTAAAAAAACGGACCCAGAAAAACTAACTGAACTCAAAAATCATTTTGCCTACACCTGCCACACGCCGGTTGCCGCCGGTCACGACCGATTCACCAAAAAAGTCTTTCAAGAAACCTTGTCGGACGATGATTTTGCGCTCCTTAAAAAATTCGGACAAGACCCCGTGTTTTCGGATCAGATCAATCTCACGGAACTTGCCATGAACACCTGCGCGCATGTCAATGCAGTCGCGCAAAAACACGGCGAAGTCACGCGCGCCCAGTTTCCGCAACACGCCTCAAAAATTGAGTCCATCACGAACGGGGTGCACACGCACACGTGGGTCACAAAACCCATCGACGCGCTACTGTCGGCTGAAGAAAAAAATATCGGCCGCTGGAAAGAAAATCCGTGTCTTCTAAAAAATATTCTCATCTTAAAAGACAACATGGCTTTCCGCCAAAATTTATGGGCAGCCCATCAGGAAAACAAAAAGAAGCTCTGCTCGTTTTTAAAAAGCTGGCGGATTGAGCCGGATGTATTCACCATTTGCTGGGCGCGGCGCATCGCGTCCTACAAACGCCCGAGTCTCATTCTGCAGGATCCTAAAAAATTGATTGATCTTGCCCGACGCATCGGACCGATTCAAATTATTCTGGCAGGCAAAGCCCACCCGAAGGACGACTTGGGATTTACTTTCGTAAATGACATTTTAACGTCTATTGATAAACTCGAAAAAGAACGCGGACTCTTGCGCGTCGTGATGCTTGAAAATTATGACACGTATTTTGGAAAACTGCTCTCAAGCAGTGTCGACGTGTGGCTCAACAACCCTCTCCCCCCATTTGAAGCCTCGGGGACAAGTGGCATGAAAGCCATTTTGAATGGCGTTTTGCAACTTTCAACCCTAGACGGTTGGGTTGTGGAAGCTGCGGACAAAAATGTGGGTTGGATATTCGGCTGGCAGCATCCGGGCGGCGAAATTGGAGACGAGCGGAATTTGCGTCTTTCGGAAGATTCGTCGGAACTCTATCAAATGCTCGAGCGCGTGATCGAGCTTTATTATCAAACGAATTTCAAGGGAACGCTCAACGCCTCCTCCGATTGGATCACCAAAATGATTCATGCGGTGTCGGAGGCAGGGTTTTTTAACACACACCGAATGGTTGAAGAATACCGCTCGAAAATCTGGAAGCTTTAATCCGTCGCCTGACGCGCGGCATTCATGGCGTCATCTAAACCTGAAAAAAAGTTTTCCTCGCCGATCGTGTCGTAGAGACCCGATTTCACCATGGCGTCGAGCGGCTGGGAATGAATGCCCTGAATGAGTAATTTAATATTTTGTTTCTGGCAATCCACAAAAATTCCTTTTAGCGCATTGAGTCCCGAGGCGTCAATAGTGAGAACATTGGCCACGCGTAAAATGCGGACCTTTGGTTTTTGTTCCACAAAACGCATCGCCTCCTCAAATTTTCGGGAAGCGCCGAAAAACAAGGGGCCATTCACTTCATAAATTTCGATGTCTCTTTTTTTGCGCGGCGGCCGCACTCCGCTTGCTGAGCTTTCCTCTTCTTCGGTCCCCTGAACCATCAGGCGAACATTCGTGGTCTCCGCCATACGTGCCATGAATAAAAATGCGGCGAGCACCATGCCAATTTCAATCGCAACGGTTAAATCAACGAGCACGGTGAGGAAAAAAGTGGTTAGAATCACGAGTGCGTCGTGCCGCGGGCCCTTTAACACCGACAAAAACGAACGCCATTCGCTCATGTGATAGGCCACCACGATGAGAATACCAGCGAGACACGCCATGGGGATAAGCTTGGCCCATTTGCCAAGAAAAATAAGAATTAAAAATAAGGTCACCGCGTGCACTAGGCCCGCGACCGGCGTGCGTCCGCCGTTTCGCACATTGGTGGCGGTGCGTGCAATCGCACCGGTGGCAGGCATTCCTCCAAAAAGACCGGAGGCAATATTTGCAAACCCCTGAGCGACAAGTTCCATGTTGGAGCGATGACGCCCGCCGATCATGCCGTCGGCCACGACCGCAGATAACAGCGACTCAATTGCTCCTAAAAGCGCAATCGCAGTCGCAGGCTGAATCAGTGTCTGAATCAATTCCCAACGAAGCACCGGTACATGCATTTGCGGAAGTCCGTGCGGCAGCTCGCCAAATTTACTGCCAATCGTTTCAATTGGCCATTGAAAATAGGAAGCCGCCGCCGACGCCACAAGAATGGCGATGATCGATCCAGGAATTCTTCGTGAAAATCTTGACCACACCGAAACGACTAAAATCGTAAAAAGCGTTAGCCCTACGGCGTAGCCATTGGTTTGGGCCAAATGCCCGAGCAAAACTTTCCATTTACCAAAAAATTCAGCAGGAACACTTTCAACCGGCAGTCCCAAAAAGTCTTTGATTTGAGAGGACAAAATAATCACGGCGATACCGCTCGTAAAACCCACGACAACCGGGTAAGGAATGAATTCAATCACGCGGCCGAGGCGCGCAATTCCCATAAAAATTAAAATAAATCCGGCCATGATGGTCGCAAGAATCAGTCCGTCGACACCGTAACGCGTCACAATGCCGTATACAATGACCACAAACGCGCCGGTGGGTCCGCCAATTTGAACGCGGCTTCCCCCAAAAGCGGAAATTATAAAACCGGCAACCACTGCGGTCACAAGACCCGCTTGAGGCGTAACGCCAGAGGCAATTCCGAATGCAATGGCGAGCGGCAACGCCACGACCCCCACGATGACGCCGGCGACTAAGTCGTTGAAAAACTGAGCGAGGGAATAATTTTTAAGGGTTGTGACAATTTTAGGGACAAACACCAGGCGTTTAACCCGTGCTCTTCATGCCAAACGCGATGCCGTTGACCGTCAGCAGCAGCACTTCCTTCGCCTTTTGATGGTCGGCAGGATTTTTCTGAAAAGCCTGGCTGCGAATCTCCTCTAAGAACCGCACCTGAATGTAATTGAGCGGGTCAACGTATGGATTGCGCACGTGGATGGATTCTTTGAGAACCGGATGAAAATCGAGCAGGTCTTTTTGGGAGGAAATTTGCAGCACTTTTTTGACCGTGCGTTGATACTCGGTTTGAATCAGCTGATAAATTCTATTTCCCAAATCTTTGTCTTCAACCAGATCCGTGTAAATCCGCGCAATGTAGAGATCGGTTTTTGCGAGTGAGACCTGCGCGTTGTTGATGAGCGATTTAAAAAACGGCCATTCCTGGTACATTTCTCTTAGCTCGCCTAACCCCTCTTCCCCCCTTTGCTGGATGAAATGGTCGAGCGCGTAGCCAATGCCATACCACGCCGAAATAATATAGCGCGACTGAATCCAGCTAAACACCCACGGAATAGCGCGCAGATCCGAAAAAGTTCTTTTTTCGGTGCGCATGGTCGGACGCGAACCGATATTGGCCATCTCTAAAACACCGATCGGCGTCGCCTGTCTGTAAAAATCTAAAAACCCTTCGGTCCCATGAATCAGACTGCGGTAAAAATGAAAGGACAAATCTGAAATAGTTTCAAGGCGTTTTTCCCAAGCGGGAATTTTTTTGTTCGCCTCGACTTCTTTGCGGCTTACGAGATTAGTCCAAATGACAGCCGCGACGAGCTGCTCGAGATTGCGCCCGGCAATAATGGGGTTCGCGTACTTCTGAGTCACGACTTCGCCTTGCTCGGTCACCTTAATGCGTCCGTCGCTTGCTGCGTACGGCTCAGCCAAAATAGCCTTATGACTTTCTCCGCCGCCACGGTCAATTGTCCCGCCTTTGCCGTGAAATATTTTAAGCGAGACGCCGTGAGGCTTGGCCATTTCAACGAGATTTTTTTGGGCAATATACAGCTTCCAATTCGCGGCAAGGTATCCGCCGTCTTTCGACGAGTCGGAGTAGCCGAGCATCACTTCCTGAACATCACCACGAGCCTTTAAGTAGGAGCGGTAAACGGGATTCGAAAAAAGAGTGTTCATCACCGTGTGCGCATTTTCGAGCGCGTGAATGGTTTCAAAAAGCGGCACGACGGCGAGACGCGCCACTTTCACTTTTTTACGAACCACGTGAACCAATTTTTCTTCCTTGGCTAGATACAAAATCGACAAGATGTCTGTGGCGCTCTCCGTCATACTGAGAATGTAATCCTCAACCGAAGTAAGCCCGTTTTTGTCTTGAATGCGGCGAATGGTTAAAAGTTGCTGCAAAACGTCTCGGGATTCGGCGCAGAGTTTTTCGGTTGCAATCTTTTTAGGAGACTGCAAAATTTTGGTGGTCAGAAAATTTTCATCCACCGTTTGCCCAGGGAAAAGCTCTTCCATAAGCTTTCGGATTTTTTTGGAATGATCGCGAAAATCAAGCGGCGCCAAATAAAACCCGAAGGCCCGCGCTTGTCCGGACAGCCGTTCAAGATCCCCCAAGGATGACAAAACGCCTTTATTGTCGCGGAGACTGCGCTGAACGATTTGAATGTCGTTTAAAAATTCGTCGGCTGTTTCATAGCCGGGTTTTTTATCGGTGAGAGCAAGCTCAAGCTTCCGGCGCATGAATGAAAATTTCTTCCGGTAAATTTCTCCCGCCTCGTAACGCTCCATTTCCTTGGCAACCTGCGGGCACTTCAGCTTGTCCTCTTCAAGGGACTTTAAAAGTTCCTTGCTCACGGCGGCGTGTGTCACAGACTGGCTGAAGGTTCGGATGAGATTGTCGATCGCCGCGAGATAATTTTTAATGATCAGCTGTTTTTGGGTGCGCGAGGTTTTCTGGGTAATTTCACAGGTCACAAACGGATTGCCGTCGCGATCAGCGCCAACCCAGGAGCCAAAACGAACGAAAGCCTTTTGCTCAACACTCGTGTCCGGGTAAAAACGGCCAAACTCCGCGCCCACCTTTTCATGAAAATCCGGCACTAAGTTTAAAATGGTGCGCTGAAAATAAAACAACGCGTTTTCAACTTCATCAAACACCTGAACTTTGCGCTGACGCGTTTCGGAAGTCTGCCATAGAATCTCCAGACTTTCTTTGATGCGCCGGCTTAAGTTTTTTTGCTCAAGCTCCGTGTGATCGGGCCGGTCGATTTGCGTTAAATGCGCCGAGATTCTTAACAGATGCTCGAGCACTGTGCGGCGTTTGGCCTCCGTGGGATGAGCCGTAAGCACCTGCTCCACTTCCATGGTAGACAAAAATTCCGCGACCGTTTTACCGCTTACTTTTTTGTCTTTTAAATCGGAAAAGAGTTTCCGGATCGACATCTCCTGCAAAAGCGCGCCGTCTTTTTCATAATCGCGAATGCGCCGCACACGCTGCATTTCCTCGGCAATGTTCACGAGCTGGAAATAGATCGTAAATGCGCGAGCGACTTTATAGGCTTCGTCGACGTTGAGCGACTCTACGTATTTTTTTTGCTCATCGATAAATTCCTGCTTGGGAGAGGTGCGGATTTTTTTGGCTAGATCCCGGATTTTTTCGATCTTTTCGAGGAATGGCTGACCCTCCTGCTCGCGGATGACTTCCCGGAGCAAGGTAATGAGAAACCCGATATCGTGTTTGAGACCGTCTTGGCTCTTCATAGGAGAGGACATGTTAACAAAATATTTTGCTTTAAGCCAGAAGGCGGGAAAGCGGGCCTGCTTTACACCGGACATAAAAATGAGTAGAATTGTGGCTCTTTGTGCCCGTAGCTCAATTGGATAGAGCGTCTGACTACGGATCAGAAGGTTGCAGGTTCAACTCCTGCCGGGCACACACTTTTTAAGGGAAAATTTATGAAAAAATTATTTATCCTCGGCTTGCTTCTAACACTCACTCAAATGGCTTCCGCCGGTCAGGCCATCGTCACAAAATCGGAAGGAGCTCCGCTCCTCATCCGCGGTACTCAAACGCTTCCAGCTTCCCAAGGTAGCATCTGTCAAACGGGTGATCAAATCCAAACCTCTGAAAATTGCCTAGTCGATTTATCGCTGAATATCAACGTGGGTTGCAGAGTGCTTGCCTCCAGTAATTGCGCCATTGAAAATGCGGAGTCGAGCTCGATGAGTTTGAAGTTATCTAAAGGAAATGCAATTTTAAATCTAGAAAAACTCCCGAAAGGCACGAGCTTTCAGGTAGAGACTCCGACGGCCATCGCGGCGGTTCGCGGCACACAATTTTGGGGCCGGGTAAATCCCGAAAACCCGAACAACCCTATCACAACCTTCGCAGTGCGGCGCGGACAAGTAGAAGTCCTGGCAAAATCTGAAGGAAAAAAGTTTATTCTTGAAGCAGGCCAAGCACTCGACGTCCCTAAAGATAGCGAAAAGCCTGCGGCAATGCGCAAAGCACTCGATGAAGAAATGGCCGCCATGGCCCAAGCCGACGACGTAGAAACAAAATCTTAATGCGGCGTCGTAGCAAACGCCACTTCTTCAACGCGGGATAATTTCTTTTTTCGGTTTGTGCACAAAAAATTCAGGCAGTACGCCCACCGTAGCGGCGTCGTGAGTCTTTTTCGCATCAGCAAATTCCGTTTTCGTCCCACATAAAAAACCATATCGGCGATTTTGTTCGTCAGCTTGCCGCCCCTGCGGCGCACTCGCTCGACCCAGTGCGCTAAAAGCGGGGCTTGCCCCCAACCTTTAACTTCTTTCAGTTCACAGGCGCTAGAATTTAAAAATTCGGAGAAATTTTTTTGGGTAAAAAGGCCCGGGTAAATAAACGGGTGGTAAACGCGCTCGCCGGGAATACTTACAAGCAACGTTCCCCCTTCTTTTAAAACGCGCTTCATTTCCCAAAGCATGCGGTGCGGATTTTCCACGTGCTCAATGGTCTCAAGCGTGATCACTGCATCAAAAAAACCGTCTTCATAGGGCAGAGTTTCGTTGCTTGCGTCCGCCAAAACACAAGGAATCCCCTTTTTCTTCGTTTTCTCAACACCACTCGAGGAAATGTCAACACCCCAAACTGAATTTTTTTCAGAAAGTATTTTTAATAGCGTTCCCTCGCCGCATCCGATTTCTAAAATCTTCTGGCCAGCTGTATTTTTAAAAAAATTCTCGGCCACCCACTCAAAGCGTTCCGATCCGCCGATTGGCCCCTCAACCTGTGCATAGTACCCGTCATGCGCGGACAGATAATTTTTAGCGTGCGTTTCCATGGCTCCTCAGAAATAATTTAAATTGCGACCCTTCATTCAGCTTCGATTGAATTTCGATCCGGCCACCGCAAGCTTCGGTGAGGTATTTGACAATCGAAAGTCCAAGGCCGGTGCCCGCGACGTTGAGTGTGCGGTGCTTGTCGACTTGGTAAAACTCTTCGAACACGCGTTCTTGGTCTTCCGGAGGAATGCCACAGCCATTGTCGCGGACTTCGATTTCAAATCCGTCCTGTGTGCGCTTGGCGCTCAGCAAAATTTCAGCCGTTTCTTTGTCATTAAACTTAAGCGCATTTTCGATTAAGTTATTCAAAATTAAATCAAAGTATTTCCGGTTAATTTGGATCACGGCGTCCGGCGGGTCAATTTTCAAGTCAAACTTAAGTTTCCGGCCTTTGGCCTTGCGCGTCTGCGTCTCGACAATGACCGCCAAGTGTTCCCCCAGCGAAATTTCTTCAGGCGTCAGATCCCAGCGCTTGGTTTTAATCATCGTAAACCCGAGCAATTTTTCGAAGGAGTCCACGAGCTCGCAGGATTTGTCGTACAAAATGCCCATAAACTTTTCCTGGTCGGCATTCAGCGGCCCAAAAACTTTCTGGTGAAAGAGCGCTGCGTTTTTGTGAACAATTGAAAGCGGGGTTTTGAGTTTATGCGAAATCAGGTTTAAAAAAACTTCTTCTTGGAACGATTTTTTTCGCTTCTCGGTCACGTCCTCCAAAAGGACGACCACTCCGATCACATTGCGAAACGGGTCTTTGATCACATTGGTGCGCGCTTCGAGTACGAGCGGCCTTGTATCTTTGGCTTCCGGACGCTCGAGATCAAACACGAGCGGGCCTTTTACAAGAACGACGCTGAGAGACCCTTCCACATTATTTTTAAAATCCTTTATTCGCTCTAGAAATAACGTGCTACGGTCGGTAAAAAAATCGCGAGCACGGGTGTTGGCTTTTTCGATCTCCAGTTTCTCGTTTAGGACAAGAATGCCGTCTTGCATGGCGTCGAGCACGTGGTCAAATTTCCCGGTCTCTTCGAGTGCTCCCTGGTGGCTCGACAAAAGAAGTGCGGTGCTCACTTTAATGAGAAGCTCGTCGGGCTCGAAGGGCCTTAAAAGAAAATCCGCGCACCCGATTTCCGCCGCTTTTTGCCGTTGGGACTCTCTCGACGAAAGCATGATGAGCGGAACCTTCGCCTCGAGCGACCAAATTTCATGGCCGTAATAATCCGCGTCGACAAGCACGAGATCCGCGGGTTTATCGTCGAGCGGCGAGTAAATATCTTTCAAATTCACCACCTGAAAGACTTCACACTCAAGTGTCGAAAGATTTTTTTTAAAGGAGTTAAAAACGACCGGATCGGGACCTGAGTAGATAATCTTGTAGATGATTTTCACAAGCGCTATCTTACCACACCCGCTTTTAAGCAAGGAATCATGGCCTCAAAGAAGCCATGATTCCCACTTTTATTTTGTATATTTTAGATTTTTATTTATTGAATCACTCGGATCACCTGAACCTGCTCTTGGTTGGGAAGCAGATAGATTTGAACCTTGTCACCCGTTCGGTAACCATCGATCTGACCTTGTCTGACGAGCACCGCGCTGTCTTTTCCGTTGGATTCGCGGACCACGATCTGGCTTCGAGCCACATCCACAGCCACGATTCGCCCTTCGAGATTTTTCACATCACGAACCGTCTCGATGGTTTTAGCTTCCTTTAAGTCCGCCATGAGATGAACGCGGACATAATCTTGCACCTTGTACGTCCCGATCATGCCCTGTTTCAACTGCACACGTCTCTCGCGACCATTGGTGTCGAGCACCATGATCTGACCTTTAGGCGTGTCCACCCGGGTGATTTCGCCTTCGAAATCTTTCGGGTTTTCTTGCACCGTGACGAGGATTACATCCGCCGATGGATGAATACGAACGTAGTCGCCGATCCGGTAATTATTAATCAACTCCTGTTTCAACGTCACTTGCCGCTCATTGCCGTTTAAGTCCTGCACAATGATCCAGTTTTGCGAGTAATTGATCTGGGAAATTCTCCCCTCAAGATCACCCATCAACGTTTCGCTCGTAACAATCATGGGAGTTGCAATGGTTTGAACAGCAGCGCTTGGCTGAGTCACTACAACTTTGTTATTGTCATCGACCGTCACCGTTGTCGTCGCGTACGCCTTTAACGAAACAAGTAAAAGTGACGCAACAAACATTGAAATAGCTGTCTTCTTCGTCATCATTGCAATGGATGGTTTCATAAATGTTTCCTTTTTTAATTGACCAACATTAATTTCTTAGATCGATCTCGCTGAGCTGACGTTGACGACTAATTTAATAAGGGTCAACAGGGCAACCGCCCCTACAAAAGCCATGAGAATTGCTCCGGTAAATCCGTAAGTCGATAGTCCAAGCGATCCAAAAATCCATCCACCAAGCTCCGCTCCGACTACACCCACAAGAATGTCGCCGAATACTCCAAAGCCACGACCTTTCACAAATACTCCCGCGAGCCACCCAGCGACGAGGCCGATAAATAAAAATATCAAAACGCTTTCTAAGTTATTCATTTTTTCTCCCTTGTTAAGTTAAATCCTTAAGCCGAATGGCCCCACTCTTCTTGAGCAAATTGCCAGTTGATTAATTTACTGAGAACTGCATTTAAGTATTCTTTTCGACGGTTCTGATAATCCAAATAATAAGCGTGCTCCCAAACATCGAGCACTAAAAGCGCTTTTCCGAGCCCCAGAGACATCGGATTCTCGGCGTTGGATGTTTTGACGATCTTGAGCATGCCCCCTTTGTCCACCACAAGCCACACCCAGCCGCTGCCAAATTGCGCCGTACCCGCTTCTGAAAATTGCTCAAGAAATTTTTCAAAGCTTCCAAAACAGCCTTCAAGTTTCTGGCCGAACTCGCCCTTTGGCTTCCCGCCGCCTTCAGGGGATAAGCTTTTCCAATAAAAATCGTGATTCCAAACCTGAGCCGCATTGTTAAAAATGGCTTTATTTGCGTCGTGTCTATCCGTTTGAAGAACAATCGTTTCAAGCTCGAGTCCCTCGAATTGAGTTCCCAGTACCAGCTCATTGAGCTTATCCACGTAACCCTGGTGATGCTTGTTGTAGTGATAGCTCACCGTTTCCGAAGAGATTACGGGCGCCAGAGCATTTCGGTCGTAAGGAAGTGTCGATAAAATAAAAGGTTTGTTATTCATCTTTAGAATAATCTCCAAAATAGTTAATGGTGGGATCGATGGTTTTCACAATCTTCCTGTTCTTTTTTAATTCGTACAGCTTTTCGTCTGCTTTCACCATCATGCTGTCGACCGACCAGGGATCGGACCCTCCAAAATGACAGGCGCCCATGCTCAGCGAAAGGTTATAATTGCGCGCTCCCTGCAAATTCAAAGTATTTAAACTTTTTTCAATGCGGGACACCACGACCGCCTCGCAGTTATCCGAGGTAAATGCCGTCGCAATCAAGAGGATGAATTCGTCTCCGGAAAGACGCGCGACAATGTCGGATTCGCGGACACTCTTCCTTAAGACCCGCGCCACTTCTACGAGCGCGCGGTCTCCCTCCCGGTGACCAAAAGTGTCATTGATATGTTTCAAGCCGTCCATGTCGGCAAAAAAAAGCCACAAACCTGTTTTGGCTCGGCGAGCGAGTTTCAAACGGTCTTCCGCCAAGGTCAAAAAGCCTCTCCGGTTGCAGAGATGAGTGAGGTCATCCGTAAGAGATAACTCCCGCAGTATTTCTTCGACGTGCTTACGATCGGTGACATCTTCTATGGCCATCAGAATGAGCTGGGTTTTTCCATTGGGCGAAAGAATCGGCCGCGCATTCACAAGCATGGAACGCTTGCCGACCACATTAAAATCATGCTGAATCTCGAAATTGTCGAAACTCGTTTGGTTTTTTTGAATTTCCCCGAACAAGCGGTGCAGCATGGGAATATTCCACTGGCCATTATTAAGTTCGAAGAGCATCGCGCCCTCTGTTTTTTCGGGCTTCAGTTTAAAAGTTTGATAAAACGAACGATTCGCACGCACCACTTTTAGATCGGGGCTCAAAATTAAAAGAGGCTCTTTTACCGCATCCACGACGCTTTCGGCAAAAAGCCGGGCATTGGTTAAGTTGATTTGATTCCGCTTTTGTTCAAGCGCCGCGGTTTTCATCGTCTCCACTTGAGAGTGCAATTTCTCATTCTCGTCTTGATCGGATGCATTGAGACGGTTTTCAAAAGGGTTCATTTTCACTCCATTTTTACTATTCATATTGAATGTCATCCAAATAAAAGGTGATTCCACCAGGATTCACATCCAGGTTGGTCGCCCAAGAAAAACCGCCGCTGATCGAAGTTAGATTTTTACCCTGAAGGTTTATGGAATACTGTTTCCAAACGCTCGTTAAGGCGATGGGGCCAAGACTCGCCATGTCTGAGTCGGCGTATTTTCCTTCGGTCATGCCCCCGGCTTTAAACTGTTCGATTCTCTCGCCGCCTTTTTCACCACGAGCCCAAAACGTTAATTTTTTGGCACCGGTCAGATCGTAGCCACCGATTTTTGCGCCCCAGTTATTCGCAGGGTTTTGCCAATAAATTCCTGCCCACCGGGCGCCTTGCGAGGCTTTTGGGGAATACACAATCCGGATGCACGTAAGCCCGCTGTGCGGGCCTACAGTATTTGTACCGTCAAACTTAATGTCTCCGTAATCCCCCATAAATCCCGAAGGGACGTAGTGGTTTGTGCGCGCGGAAGATTCTGTATAAACCGGGAAGGGCGCAAAGGAAATGGCTTCCTCAGCGCGAGCCTCGACGCTCAAAAGAAACAGGGCGGCTATTAATATGAGTTTGGTCTTCACGTTTTTTTTCATGCGGCCTTTTTGGTTCGCTTTCGTTTTTCAGCATCATCGGAATCCGCTTCACTGGGTTTGGCGTAGCATTCGTCGCAATTCGTAAATCCCGAGGGAATCTGCACTCCACAAACTCTGCATAACTGATAAACTTTATCCATAAATTCTCCTCTAAAATATTTACCAGCGTCCGCGGTCGTCGTTTTGTAAAGACCCTTGGTTTTGAATATCTCTGCGGCCAGCACCGTCGCCTTGCGCACGCTTAATATCCTCGTCATTTCCCTGACGCATCTGGTCGGCGTGCTGGTCTCCCTCGTCACGGGATCTATTCACATGGGACGCTGAAGCCCAGGCAACCACTCCAAAAGCAAAACCTATAAAAATGATAACTACGATTAGTTTTTTCATATCACCATCCTAGGACAATGATTGGTTTTGTGAAATCGGGGTAAACGCTTCTTTTTCTATAGGGGAAATGACGCGGGGATCTGAACCTCGACCCTGTGTGTTTTGCGGTCATCGATCAGCGGTATCGTCATTTCACTGCAAAGAACACCGTCGACTCTCACACTGCTACGCTGCTCCTCCTCGGTCTGTGAAATAGCAATCTGGTAGAGCGTCTTCTTGTAGTGATAATTCATTTTTAACGATTTCCAATCCACAGGAAGACAAGGCTTAAAAGTGAGTTTGTCTGCCTCGAGCTTTAGTCCTAGCAACGATTCGATAATCAGTCGGTACATGCCGCCTGCTGAGCCGGTATACCAGGTCCATCCGCCGCGGCCGGTGTGGGGCTCGAGCGCATAGACGTCAGCGGCGGCAACATAAGGCTCTACCTTGTAAGTCGAAATTTTTTCTGGGGTCGCCGAACGGTTGACCGGATTCATCATTCTCATGAGTTGCCAGGCGCGCTCATTATCCCCGAGATCTGCAAATGCCATCGCAGCCCAGATCGCCGCGTGCGTGTACTGTCCGCCATTTTCTCGAACACCCGGAATATACCCTTTGATATAACCGGGATTTAAATTAGATTTATCAAACGGTGGATCAAGTAGTTGAATTAATCCGCTTTCTCTATGAATGAGACGCTGATCGAGCGCCGACATAGCTTGTTGAGCGCGTGCGTGACTGGCCGCTCCAGAGAGCACGCTCCAACTTTGGGAGACAGAATCGATTTGGCACTCCACATTCTTTTTAGAACCGAGTGGCGAGCCATCATCAAAATAAGCACGCAGATACCACTCGCCGTCCCAACCGTACTGCTCGAGATTTTTCTGGAGTTTCTGGGCCTCGACCCGACAGCGCTCTACAAAAACGGCGTCCCCTCTTTTTTCGGCGATTTGTGCAAATTGCGTGAGCACTTCATAAAGGAAAAATCCCAGCCAAACACTTTCTCCTTTGCCGTGAATACCGACTAAATTCATGCCGTCATTCCAGTCGCCGCTTCCCATTAACGGCAAACCATGTTCACCAAATTGAAAATTTTTTAAGATGGAGCGTGTGCAGTGCTCGTACAAACTCGCTATTTCTTTTGAAGGACTAGGCGCATCGTAATACGATTCTTCTGATGCTTGAAGCGGCCGCCCCTCCAGAAAAAGAACCGGTGCATCCAATATCCCGGTGTCCCCGGTACCGCTCACGTACCGGTGCGTGGCCCACGCGAGCCAGAGAGAGTCATCCGAGCAGCGCGTGCGTACTCCGCGTCCCGACGGCGGATGCCACCAGTGCTGAACATCCCCTTCCTGAAATTGACGGCTCGCACAAAGAAGAATGTGCTCGCGCGCCAGATGCGGCTTCGCATGAATCAGTGCTGCCACGTCCTGCAATTGGTCTCGAAAACCAAAAGCTCCGCCGGATTGATAATGAGCGCTCCGGGCCCAGAGGCGGCACGCCAATGTTTGGTATAAAAGCCAGCCATTGGTGAGCACATTTAATGCCGGGTCAGGAGTTTCAATTTGAATAGTGCCAAGCGTCTCTTTCCAATATTGATTCACCTTTTCGAGCGCTTGACGCGCAGGAACAGATCCTCGGAAACGGTTCACCAAATTTCGGACATCCTCAATACCCGACCCCGCTCCCAACATAAAAACAATTTCCCGTTCCTCTCCGCTTGCTAACCCGAAAGGAACTTGAATGGCTCCGCAGGGATCTAAAACCGCACCCACTTTTCCGGAAAGATGCGAAGATCTCATCGCAGCTGGATTTTTCATCGAGCCGTTACGCCCGATAAACTCGGTGCGATCACCACTCACAGTACGCGATGTCTCGCTCACATCAAAAAAAGCAATGCGCTCGCCAAATTCCGGCACGTATGAATTTCGCGCGAAAAGCGCGCTCGTTTTGGAATCTATTTCGGTCGTCACATGCATCACCGATTTTGACCGCAAGTCTCCAAGCACCCACTCCACGAAACCCGTCGCGGAAATCCGGCGCGGGCGGCCCGAATGATTTTTTATTTTGAGTACGGAAAATTTCACCGCCGCGTCGAGCGCCACATAGACGCTTAGCTCTGAATAAAGTCCTTCTTCGAGATGTTCGAAAACACTGTATCCAAATCCGTGCCGGACAACGGAGGGTCCAAGACCTTGGGCGGGCATGGGTGTGGGAGACCAAAAGCGCCCCGTTTCTTCGTCCCGCAGGTAAATTGCCTCTCCGCTCACATCACTCACAAGATCGTTATTCCACGGCGTCAGACGAAACTCGTGAGCATTTTCATTCCAGGTATAAGCACTGCCATTTTCAGAAATAACAGATCCAAAATGCGCATTAGCCAACACGTTTACCCACGGCAGCGGCGTTTTTTTTCCGGGCCCAAGATTCATGACGTATTCGCGCCCGTCCAATGTAAATCCACCTAGCCCATTAGAAAAAATAAGCTCGCGGCTCGGCAAACTTTTAAGTCCATCGCGCGAAATAACCGGGCTTTGAATTTTGGCAGGCAGGAAGCGTGACGTTTGCGCTTCTGTGGAAGCGCTACGATGAATTTGAACGGCTAACTTTCCTTGGTCATCCCTTATGATGGCGCGCGCGACCGATTGAAAGAGGAGTCGGTCCTCGTTGGATATTTGCTCCGAAGATCTCACAAAAATTCCTCCGGATCGATGCGATTTTTTCCCCTCTGCAATCCCGGCGATCAAACTCATAATTTCTTCGTGAAGCGATTGTTGGTAGTCGCCATGATCTTCATTCCAGATCACGAGATCCACCGGCAAGCCCTTTAAACGCCAGTACGCGTACGCCTGAACCATTTGACGCACAAGCTCCAAATTGACTAGCTCTCGAATCTGCACGAGAACAATCGGCAAGTCGCCCGAGATCGAATATCCCCACAAACCCGACTGACCCCTGCGATTTTTAATAAGAATATTGGGATCCGCACGCAAAGAAGCGTTGGTGTAAATCACGGAGTTCGCAATACGCCGGTACGTTTGGGCGTCCGATTCTGTAGCATTAATTTGCCGCAGCACCACTTGACCGTGCGTCCACGCGAGCTCCGAGACCCGATCCGCGAGCCGCCGGTCGTGATATTTCTCAATCAAACTTAAAGCCGCTTCGCGCGTTTCGCCGACACCGGTGACCATGTCCACCGTCGCCGATTGACCGGGCTCTAGAGTGAGCTGACACCGGATCGCGACAATTGGATCTAGCACTGAGCCTTGCGTCTCCGATAGCGCTGAAAGATCTTTCATTGCCTGAGGCTCCTCGAGTGTATTTCCGCGGCCGATGAATTTTAGTCGGTCCGTCTCGTAAGAAATTTTTTCAATTTTGGCTCCGTGTGCCGTCATCAAATGAAACATCCACGACACCTCTTCGTCCGAAGATCGCGGGCGGCGCGTGCAGAGAATGGATTGCAATCGGCTAATAATTTCAGTTTGGACAAAAAGATTGCTGAACGCAGGATGCAAAGCGTCCGAAGCACAGGGCGCCATCACCACCTCGGCGTAACTTGTCACATCCAGTGTCTTGCGTGTCCGGGAACGGTTCGTGATGCGAAGCCGGCGCAATTCAATATCATCTTCCGGCGAAACAATCACCTCGTACTGGGTGTCAAAATCATGGTCGTGGCGTTGAAATTCCGCGCGGCCTTCTGAAAAAATAGCTTCGTAATTTTTTGGCCGCTTCAGAGTTGGTTGATAGGCCGCCGACCAAAACTCTTGGCTCGTCAGATCACGGATGTAGCAAAAAGCGCCCCAGTTATCACACGTGCTATCCTCCCGCCACCGAGTCACCGCGAGATTTTTCCAACGACTGTACCCGCCTCCCGCGTTTGTGACCATCACGTGATAACGACCGTTGGATAAAAGCTGCACTTCCGGCACCGCGGTGTCCGCATTTTTAAATCCTTGCACAGACGGCGGAGAATTACTGGAAGGCGCGCGAATTCCGGGCAGCTCAGTCGGGTGCGCGTGAAAGAGCGCCGCCTTTGGAACCCGTTCTTGGAGCAGCAACAGTGTGGCTTGAAACGGCGGGTCTGATTCAAACCGCTTTTGCATCAAAGGACCGAGCAACACATAAGCTAAGGAAAGTAAATTCATCCCCTGATGATGTGCTAAATAAGATTGAAGAATCACTCCCTGCCCCCCGCGCCTTTTTCGGGAAGGTGTAAAATCAACCGCTTCATAAAATCCAAATTTTCCAAGCATTCCTTCGTCGGCCAGTCTCTGCAAATTTAAATAAGCGGCCTCATGGTTTACCATGAGTGCTAAATGCGTCGCATACGGAGCAATCACTAAATCGTCCGCAAGTCTCCGCTTCAGTCCCAGACCCGGCACGCCGAAAGCTCGGTACTGATAATTAAAATCGGAGTCCACCGTGTTGTAGCCGGATTCCGACACCCCCCATGGCACCCCACGTTCTTTTCCATACTGTATTTGTTTTCTCACAACCGCTTTATAGGTCTGATTAAGGAGTGTGTTCGGATAAGCCGGCATGACTAAAAGCGGCATGAGATATTCAAACATCGATCCGCTCCATGAAAGAAGAATGGAATCGCCTCCCGTGTTCGTTAAAAGGCGTCCGAGGGCAAACCAGTTTTCTTGCGAGATCTGACCCTGAGCAATCGCGACAAAACTACACAATCTGGCTTCCGACGCGAGCAGATCATAAAAACTCGGGTCGCGTCGCCGCTCATCGACGTTGTATCCAATGGCTAAAAGGTGGCGTGTTTCGTCGTACAGAAAGCTGTATTCCATTCGAGCGCAATCGATGCATTGCAAAATAAGTTGCTCGATCAAGCGCAAACGATTTTTTGCGAGGACGCAGATTTCAGGGGCCGTTTCAAGCACTGACAATTCACGCAGCGTCGGAATACTAGCAAGCTTTGAGAGATCACCAAAAAAAACCAGCTCTTCTAAAGCGGAGCGACATTGAGCATCGAGCGCCCCTGACCACAAACCGGCTTGGCTGTCCCGGTGCTCGGAAAAATGTTGTTTTATTTCGCCGGCACTTTTTGCGAGCGACTCCAAAAAATGTTTGGCAGAGACCGCTGTGATCGGTTTAAAATTCAAAGCGCTTTCCAGATCCCTCTGAAAGTTTGCGAGCGACTCCACCGTCCGGTCTTTGGCCTCCTCCCAAAAAACCTGAAAGGTATCACTCAAACCCTCGAACACGCGCGCGCTTAAAACCGGTTGGCCGCCAAGCGCCAACAGCCCTTGTTGAAGCGTGATCAAATTAGCCGCGAGATTTCCGCTGTCCACCGTCGAGATATATCCGGGAATCAGAGGCTTAAGCGTTTGAGTGTCGTACCAATTATAGAAATGTCCCTGATGGCGCTTGAGTAGCGCCATCGTGCGCAGTGTGTTTTGAGTCCGCTCGAGCAGAACACTCATACCGGTGTAGCCAAAATCATACGCCGACAAATTCGCGAGAAGCGAAAGTCCGATATTGGTCGGAGACGTTCGGTGAGCCACCCTCTCTAGCCGGTTTTCTTGAAAGTTATCGGGCGGCAACCAATGATCACCCGGCCCGACTAAATTCTCAAAGTAGGCCCACGTTTTTCGGCTCACCTTTCTTAAAAACCGAGCTTGGTCCTCCGTCATTTTTACAGAGTGTTGCAAAAGAGGACGGCTTATCCACCACGCCACCGCGGGTGAAACCATCCATAAAAATAAAATGGGAAGCGCCAAAACCAACACCTCACTTTTTAATAGGAATAGATAAATCGTCATCGTCAAACTGATGAGAGGCGCTGCCCACATTAAACGGCAGGAAATCATTAAATCTTTTGAATCGTCGCAATGATGAGTAACGGAGAGTTTCCATTCCAGAAGGCGTTTATGAGTAATCAGCATTCGGACCATCGTCCGCGCGATGGCGTCCAAACTCAGAAGCGCTTCATAAGGAAGACAGCCTATTGCAAAAACAGCCTGAGCCAAACGTTGACCTATGGAACGAGCGAATGCGGCTAAATGATGACGCAGAAGAATTTCATCTGCTTTGCGGAAAATTTCGAGAAACGAAAGTATTAAAGATGGGATTAAAATAATTCCGACGAGCAATAAAGTCCACTGCGCTGCCGCCGGCAAAACGATCCACCCGATTAAAAATAAGAAGAGCTGCGCTACAGGGACGAGACTGCGCCGCAAATTATCAAAAATTTTCCACTGTGACAATCGGGAGATGGGGTTATTGATCCGATGCTCACCCAGACCTCGGACACTTGACCAGAGCCAGCGCACGAGTTGCCAATCGCCGCGAATCCAGCGATGCCGGCGGCGCACGTCAGTGTCGTAACGGGAAGGATATTCCTCGTAAAGCTGCACATCACTCAGTATTCCTGAGCGCAAATAACAACCCTCCAAAAGATCATGGCTTAATATTTGGCCGTTCGGGAAACGCCCTTTTAAAACGCGTTTGAACATTTGGAGATCGTAAATGCCTTTACCCATAAACGAGCCTTCGCAAAAAACGTCCTGGTAAACATCGGAGACGGTGCGCGTATAAGGGTCAATCCCCGCTTCGCCCGCAAATAATTGTGCGTAAAGTGAGCGGCCGGCACCTGGAAGACTGACGCTCACCCGCGGCTGGAGAATTCCGTATCCTTCCACGACGCACTGCCGAACCGCATCGTACCGGGGACGATTGAGCGGATGCGCCATGGCTCCAACCATTTGCCTCGCCGAACCACGCGGCAATTGAGTGTCTGTATCCAAGGTGATCACGTATTTCACGTCCGATAAAACAACCGTGTCACCGACAATAAGCGAAAATCTATTTTTAAAATTACCGCACAAAAAGGAGTTTAAGTCCTCGAGTTTTCCGCGCTTTCGTTCGTGGCCCATCCAAATTTCATCTTGAGCATTCCAAACCCGCGGACGGTGAAAAAGAAAAAAGATGTCCCCTTTTTCGGACCTGTACTTTTGATTCAGGGTTTCAATATTTTTTTGGACAAGCTCGAGCAGCGGTCCATCTTCTTCAAGGTTTTTTCCCGATGCGTCTTGAAAATCCGTGAGCAGTGCAAAATGCAGATTTTCTCCCCGATTGGCCAAAAACCGGACTTCCAAAGCTTCGACTACGGCTTCAGCGCCCTGAGCGTTCGTGAGCATAGTAGGAACCACCACTAGTGTTCGAAGCTCCGGAGGAATTCCTCGAGACAAATCCATTCGCGGCAAAAGACGCGGCGCAACACACAGCATGGACAAAAAATTTACTAGCTCCACCGCGGGTTGACTCGTAAAAATAAATGTAAAAAAATAAATCAAACCCATCACCCAGGAAGGAACGCCACTCGTCAGAACGTGTGACAGAAGACCCGCAGTTAACGTTCCCGTAATCAATAAAATGACGCTTAGGTAAAGAGTGAGTGGAAATTGGGCCATCGTCTTTAAAAAACGGTCTGTCATTGACGGCCGCATTTGAACGCTGCGTTCGAGACTCAAAACCCCTTTATCGATAAGATAAAATCCAACGTCGGCCGCTCTGCCATTATCTCCTTCCGGCGGAGGACTTTCGCAGGTCAATCGGATCGCTCGACGCGCCACTTCCTCTTCGGAAAAACTGCTTTTTTTAGCAATTCTTTCCACCGCGTGCCGGTAACGGTCGCGGGTCGCAAAATCCATCTTTGAATAAATTCCGCTAGGTTCCTTTTGCAGGCACCGCTCGACGGCACTGTTGGTTTCAACAAACTCGCTCCAGTCCATCGTCCTCAGCAAACGAAGACTGCCGATGCTGTTGCTCACGGAAATTTGATCCGCCGCTTGCTTCTGATTCTCCTGAGCGACCAATTGTTGGATGGTAAAATTGGATTCGGATAACCGGTGTTTGATCCAATTGAGCGTCAGTGCCGGTTCCAGATTGTGTTCTTGCAGCAAACGCGCAAGTTCTGCCACAAACGAAGCAGACATCGGTGGGTTTGATCGCACCATGTCTGCCACCACCAACATCAGGCTTTTTGGATCTTTATGGGCCATTTCAATCATCTGATCTGCCCAAAAATTAGCTAGATTTCGATCATTCCGGTCAGCGGCAATCGAAGACCCCACTCTCCTAAAATTTTCTATAAGAGCCAAGCGCAGCATGATGGGAATCGCCCACAATTCGCCGAGCTTAAGAACCGAAATCTCCTGGTAAGATGCGATAAAACCGCCCAAACTTTCAGGGTCCACCCGCCCATCTCCATGCGAGATGGTTTCCAAAGCGATGTCGTAAACCCGCGGAAGCATGGCAGACGGATCTTTGGCCAAACGAGGCAGCTCACGGCTGTAATTTTTTGGCAAATGTCGTTTTGCTGTTTGAATTTGTTCCTCGATCAGATAAAAATTATCCAACAGCCATTCCTCGGCAGGTGAAATATGGCGTCCCGCCTGTGCTGTTGCGGACAAAAGGGATCCTATCTTCGTCAGGATTTTTTCATTGTTCTTGAGGCGCGCGAGAAGTAATTCTGGAGTTTTTTTGGAGACCAAGTGATGCGAGCCCGCCAGCGTTTTTCCGTGCTGCTTCATTTGATCGGTGCTAAACAATTCCGATCTTAGCGGCGGCTCGCGCATCGACTTTTATTCGATAGCCTGAAATAAACGAAAAAGATCTAGCTTGTAATCCACTACTTTAATTTGAAACTTGTCATGACGGCCGTGAGACACCGTATAAGGCTCGACACTTTTCACAACCGTTTCAATCTTCAGACGTTTGTCGTTTATTTTCCGCGCGAGGAGAACCGCCTCTACCACGTCTCTCTTGTCGTTTGAAAAATAAATCTCCATCGCCGTATCATTTTTAAGAACCGCGGCGATTAATTTATAATTTTCAATCACACTGGGCCGCTTTTTAGGAAACATAAAATGAGCCACGAACACTCCGCCGAGTCTTAGTTGATTAAAGAGATTATTCCAAACCCCCAAAGGATCCTCGTGGTAATACAGACCGCACATCGCGGTGATGAGGTCCGCCCCACCCGGTATAACCACTGTTTTCATATCGCCTTGAATAAACTGAAACGATTTCTTGTGGAGCAATTTTTCTAATTTCTTATCGTCATATTTTTTTCTCAAGTCAATCATGTCTTCCTCGGGAAGATTTTTCTCATCCCACGGAATCAAGTCGACGCCAACAGGGTCAATCCGGTCGCCATACTCTTCAACACCCTGATGCAAAGCCACACCCGCGCCTGACGGAACGTCGGCCCATCGTGTGCACTGTTGACCCGCCTGACGGTGCAAGTAACTCCGGATTCTAAAATGCGATCCGCATTCCTCAAGCCTTAAATCATAATCTTCGATGGTCCGGAATTTTTGACTGTACCGCTGGACTTTCAACTGTTCTTGATAGATTTCATTCGAAGTGACACTCATTCTGACCCCCAGGCTTCACGGTTCGTGAATTTCCAAATAATCTCTCCTTGTTCCGTCGCCGGTCCCTTCAGCCCCAAAACAAGCCTTCGTGTTAGAGTAAATTTTTCAAGAAACTGCTGGATTATGATCGAAATCAATACGCCGCAAACCACGTACGCCGTAAACTGAACGATTGTGTTATGAAGGTGATTATTTTCAAATACGGCTCTTAAGCCCGAAACAACCATCCGGTTTAAAATGTGAATTCCAAAGGCGAAATATCCGATGCGCGCAAGCACCCCATTTTCCGGTCTGAAATAAATCAGAAGCGGCACCGCTGAAAAACTAACTAGAAGTCCGACCATGTGATGCGCTTTCTCCGGCAAGAAAGGTTTTAGAAATAAAGCAACCCAAAGCAGTCCGCTGAAAAATGCAACCGTTCCATAAGCGATAATCGCTTTCTTTAAAAACAACTGCTTCGAAAACCGGCGGATGCCGTAGCCCATGAGAAAAAAGGGCATCAAGTAATTCACGCCAAAAAGAGAAAAAGCGTGCGGCGGCGTGATGAGCAAACTCGATGCGAGACTGAGCGTGAGCCACACAGACCACTTGAGAGGCGTGTTCAGTAAATTAAGCGCGTCCATCACGCCGATCAAAATAAAAATTTCAAAGATCGAGTAAAGAAACCAAAGCTGTTCATGCGGCCAGATATAAACCCGGTAGAGATCCTGGAGCGGCGGGTGATTTTGCATTGGAAGCAGGGAAAAAACGATGTACTGAATAGTCGACACAACGAGAAACGGCACAAAAATCCGCGAGGCTTTTCCCTGAACGAGTCTTCTAAACCCTTCTTGGGTGGCCGGTGTTGCCGCATACAAATACGCTGAGATGACGGTAAAAAGCGGCATTCGGATCGGGGTAAATAAATAATAAAAAAAACGAAGCGCTGAGGCCGCCATCCCCGTATGACTTGCACGCGTAATGTCCTGAGTAATGATGTAACCTGCCACAACCAGCAATATGGCAAAACCTCTCAACGTCTCAATGGACTGGTCTTTTTGTTTCATTTTGAATGACTCTGCCTTTCCCATTCCCAAGCGGAACGGATAATCTCTTGAAGTTTTTTTTGTGGGGCCCAATTTAAAATTTTTTTTGCTTTTTGGCTCGACGCGACAAGCGTTGCGGGGTCCCCAGGCCTTCTATGCCCCATTTTGAAAGAAATCTTTTTTCCGGTCACGCGCTCCGCCTCTTCCAAGATCTCCATGACCGAGTACCCGTCCCCATTTCCCAGATTAAAAACTTCATTCTGAATTTTTTTATCGAACGCCTTCAAAGCCAGCAAATGCGCCTGGGCCAAATCTTCTACATGGATGTAATCGCGCACACAGGTGCCGTCCTCGGTGTCGTAATCGTCACCAAAAATTGTGAGATCCTTTTTTTGGCCGGCCGCTGCCTTTAGAATGTTAGGGATGAGATGTGATTCGGGGCTATGCCGCTCACCCGTGCGCATTTTCGAATCCGCACCGCTCGCATTAAAGTAACGCAGACAAATATATTTGATATCCCCTGAACGCGCCGAGTCTTTTAGGATTTGCTCAATCATCAACTTGCTTTGTCCGTAAGGACTGGTCGGAACCGTCGGGTCTTCCTCTCGAATCGGCAAATGGCGCGGCTCTCCGTACACCGCCGCTGACGATGAAAAAATAAACCGCTCGACCGAATTTTTTTTCATCGCTTTTAAAAGCTGAATGCAGGCCGAGACATTGTTTTCGTAATACTTAAGCGGGTCCACCACGGATTCCCCGACAAGGCTGGACGCTGAAAAATGCATCACCGCCTGAATGGAAAAGCGCTCAAATGCCTTTGAAATCTCAGAGAAATTTTTTAGATCGCCAATAACGAGCGGCACGTCTTTAGGAACAAGCTCTCTATGTCCGGTGCTCAAGCTGTCAAATACGACCGGCTGATAATTGGCTTCGAGTAACGCTAAAACCATATGCGAGCCGATGTATCCTGCCCCTCCGACTATCAAAATCTCTTTTGACATTTTTACTTAGCTCCCTTGGCGAATAAAACGGCCGGCACTGTTTTAAAAATTATTTCGAGATCCAACCAAATCGACCAGCGGTCGATGTAACTTAAGTCGAGCTTCATCCACTGATCAAAATCGACGATTTGATTGCGTCCTGAAATTTGCCAAAGGCAGGTGAGCCCCGGCCGCATGGAGAGGCGGCGTCTGTGCCAGCTGTCGTAACGATTGACCTCATTGGGGATCGGCGGTCGCGGCCCGACAATGCTCATGTCACCCCTAAACACATTCCAGAGCTGTGGGAGTTCATCCAGACTCGTTTTCCTTAAAAACTTTCCGAGTCTCGTCACACGCGGGTCATTCGTCATCTTGAATGCCGGCCCTTTCATTTCATTATTTTTCTGGAGTGCTGCGAGCTTTGACTCGGCATCGACTCCCATGGTTCGGAATTTATAAAAGGCAAATTTCCGGTGATGCAGACTACAGCGCTGTTGGGTAAAAAGCACCGGACCTTCGGAAGTTAGGCGAATAGCGAGTGCAATGAGAAGCATGAGCGGCATAAACACAATGAGCGCGAGGCCCGACAAGACAATGTCCATCAGTCGTTTGAGTCCCAAATGCCAAGACATCGCCGGATCCGAGGAGCAGTTGACCATCGGCAATCCGTAAAAATTAACTGATTGAGTTTTGGCAATCTTTAAATTGAAATGATCCACCGCCAAATTGATCCGCACGCCCTCCGTCTCACAAAAATCCACCAATTCCTCAATCTTCGTGAGCCACATTTTCGGGACAAGGAATACGATCTCATCGACGATGTTGTTATGAATGATGTCTGGTGCATCTTTTAATGTTCCTAAAATTTTATGTCCCATGACGGATTCG
Source organism: uncultured Planctomycetia bacterium (assembly GCA_964606485.1). Taxonomy (GTDB): domain Bacteria; phylum Omnitrophota; class Gorgyraeia; order 2-02-FULL-51-18; family 2-02-FULL-51-18; genus CAZSGP01. Next base: position 41,381 of record CAZSGP010000005.1, read on the forward strand.
CCGACTTTTTTGTCATCACCATCCAGAATCCCCACAATGTTTAAACCCCATTCCTCGTGCTGGTTCACCGATTCTAAAAAATTCTTGGCGCGAGGTCCCGAACCCACCACCAAGACATTTTGACGAAGACCCTGTTTTCGCATACGCCTAAAAAAAACCGAAAGCACAAGAAACTCGATTAAAAGTGCTCCGATGAGTAAAACAAAAAAAATAAAAAAGGATTTTGCAAGAATGTATCTTGAGGAAATGTAAGCCATGGCGCCAAATAATACGGTTTGAAATAAAAACGTGTTGATCATGATTCCGGTTACCTTGGAATCCTGCTTCGTGCGGAAGGCGTCGTAGAGTTTAAAAAAGTTAAGTAAATGCCAGCACAAGAGAATCGCGACGGGCACAAGCAACAGATTCGCCATTTCTGGATTTATCTGGCGCACAGCGCTCACAAAAAGCGTTGCCGCCGTGCACATCAAGAGGACGATACAGCTGTCCAAAAAAATGAGCGTTTGTTTATAAAAAACAGTGTGATCTTTGAGCATTTTTTAGAAGGTCTGATTTCTTTCGTGGTACTGCTTCATGGTCAAAACGGCTCCCAAAACAACGAAAGTAATAAGTGTCATAGCGGTTCTCCTTAAGTGTTTTCAGTATAGACAGGTAAGTGAGCGCCAACCATCGGGCACAATCCCCGTTCTTTGGTAGGGGAAACTAACGGACGAGCATCAGGACAAACGGTGGGTCAATTTCTGCTTTAAGATAAGCCAAAAAAAATAAGGGTCTGCAATTAAATACCGCTTCCAAAGTCTTGCCGGTTCTTGGCATAGCCGCCACAACCATTCGAAGCCCGACCGCTGCATGAATAAAGGCGCGCGCTTCACCATGCCCGCAATAAACTCAAACGTAACGCCGACTCCAATCGAAACAGGCACGCGCATTTCTTCAAGATGGTCCTTGATCCAATTTTCCTGCTTCGGACTGCCAAGTCCCACCAACAGAATGTCTGGCGCCGCTTTTTTAATGCTCTCGACAATTGCGGCATTTTCATTTAAATCGTGTTCAAATCCAAACGGTGGTGAATAAACTCCCACGATTTGAATCCCTGGGAATTTTTGTTCTAATTTTTTGGCGGCACTTTCAGCGGCTCCTGTTCGTCCACCCAGAAAAAACAATTTATACCCTTTTTGGACGGCCATTGGACATAAGGCGGGCACGAGATCTGCTCCGGAAACCCTCTCTTTAAAAGTTCGCCCCAAAAAAGCTCCCGCCCAAATAAGCGGCATGCCGTCCGGCAAAACCAGAGCAGCCCGCGCGTAAATCTGTTTAAATCCGGCGCTACTTTGAAAGCGCACCACATGGTCGACATTCGGCGTCACGACAAAGGCCGGATCCTTTTTTTGGATTAAATTTTCTATGCGGCTCACCGCTTGCGCCATGGTCACGTTATCAATCCGGACACCGGCTATTAAAATTTTTTCTTTAGCGGATAAGCTCTTCATAAACTCCCTGGATCTGTGTTGCTGTTTTCCGGATATCAAATTGGTCCTGGCATAATTTAAAACCATTTTCGCCAATCCTTCGCGCGTGCGTGGGGTTATGGATCAAGGTGATCAGGGCCTTGGCCCAATCTTTAGTCCTTCTTGGATCCAGCAGCAACGCGTCATGATGATTCTTAAAAACTTCGCTGTTGCATCCCACGTTTTTTGAGATTACAACCGGTACTTTTTCGCTGAGCGCCTCTAAAATTGAAATGGGGTGCAGCTCCAAAAAGGATGGCAAAATCATCGCGTGGACGTGCTTTAGAATGCGGCGAATATTTTGCTGAAACCCCATAAATGAAATATGGCTTCCCAGTTTTTCGTCTAAAACCCGCTTCCGGTAAGTCTCAAGTAGCGGGCCATCGCCTGCAATTAGAAAAAAAGCTTCTGGGCATGCCCGAATAACCGGCCGGATCACTTTAAAGAGCAGATCGATATTTTTTTCCGCAGACATTCTCGCCGGCGTAAAAAAAATTTTACGGTTTTGGCTAATCACCAATCTTGCGCTCGCCTCGCCGCCCACCGGCACAGCAGAATCATCCAGAGGAATTCCGTTTCGGATGATCCGAACGTCTTGGGGCGCGTGAAACTGATTTTCTAGAATAAACTGCTTATTTTGCTCCGTCAGCACAATCACCGCATCGGACAGATGCTTGATTTTCGATGCGTAGCGGAATTGATCAATGTTGCAACCGCCCTTTTCGCGTTCCGTCTCACGGATGTATCTAAAATCATGAACATGCTCCACCACTTTGCGCTGTAAGAGCCGTGCGGCAACACCTGCCCACACATGCGCGTTAAACACGTGCGTGTGCACCACGTCGATCTTATTTTTAAAGATATAGCGAGCCAGTTTAAAAATAATTCCCGCCGTCGCAAGACTTTTGATCTTGTGACTTGAGTCAGCGTACTTAAAAAGCTGAACGCCGTTTTCCTTGAATCGGGACTCAATTTCCCCTCCCCAAGAATAAGCCACGTGCGTTTCCACGCGCTCCGGGTCCATGGCGCCCACTAAATTGAGCAAGTTCGTTTCAGCTCCCCCGAGTCCTAAGGTTTTAATCACGTGAAGCACCTGAATTTTTTTCATATCTTTTCGAGAGTAACCGGCCTCTGAAAACGCATGGATTTTAAGATCACTCCGAAAAAAAACCAGCAGTACCAATTGAGCGCCAAATAAGACAAAAGGTTGTCTGCGATCCCGCTCACGAGATACACCACAAGATACGCCGTCACGAGGGCGTATTCCTTCGAAAGCCCGAAAACTGTTTTTTTGATTCTGCCGCAAAACTCACGAAAAAGAATTCCGTAAATCAAAAGATAGGAAAGAAGGCCCGCCAAACCCATCTCGAACAAAAGTTGCACAACCACACTGTGTGCTTCAGCTCCCTTCTTATTCTGGGTGAGAAAATCGCTGGAAAGCGCGCGAAACGATCCCAAGCCGTGCCCAAAAATCCACCGCTCACCAATAGAGGCAAAGCTATCTTTCCAAACCTGCAGTCTCCACGAAAACGAGTTTTCTCGTGCGCCGCCGGCTTCAAAAAGATCCGTCATTCGCGAAGCCACACCCGACAGAAAAAAACCGGCAAATAGAACCCCGATAGAAAAAAGGATGTACTTTCTTTCTTTGAAAATGCCGTAGAAAAAAAATAAAAGCCAAACACAGATCCAGGCGTTCCGGGTCCTTGTCGCTATAAGAAGTGCAACGATGTTTAAAGTGTAAGCGGACAGAAGGCCCTTTTGAATCCACGACAAACGAAAAAGACCCGACTTAAACACGACTGCCACAAGTACAACGAGCCACACCAGATAAAATCCCAGGATATTCGGGTGTGTGAAAGATCCCATAATCCGGCTGCCGGCATCCTCAAAAACTCTGCCTCCGCGCGCTAGATCGATGTTGGCAATAATCACCGGCGCTATGGAAGAAAAAAGAAGCGCTTTGATCCAAAATTTTTTATCATTTTTTTCGGGATCTATCAGTGAGGGCAGCATCGCCATGCAAAGATAACTCAGGAGATTAGAGAAGCCTCTTGCTCCCATCATTGGAAATGGCGAGTACACGACGGCCGCGAGACACACACCAAGAAAAAGGATCCAACTCTTAAAAAATCCCGACCGGAAAAACGGCGCCGAATAATTTTTTAAACCTAAGAATACAGTCACTAGGATAACGAGCACGTTCAGAACCGCTCCAAACCCTATGCCGCCACTGTCCGTTTTGGTGGTGTTGAGGAACGGGTCGAGTAAAACTCTCGAAAAAATTAAAAAAATGACGACCCATTTGGGTTTTGTCACAATGCCCAAAAAAAGAATGCACGCGAGTGGCAGTGCCAATAAAAAAATGGAGTGGGTATCTGCCATTGGCAAAACCCTGAGAAATAGAAACGCTATTACGGACGCACAAAAAATACTAAGAAAAATCGGAAGCTTATGGGCTTGAGCGGTCGCCACGCGGATCTCCCCCGTTTGAAGAGAGTTTGTGAACTTGGGCGGGCTGTTTGCGTGTCTCTTGATCGAGCAGAATTTCTAGATGTTCCTTTAAAGCGCGTATCGCATCCTCCATCGGCAACTTGGGTTGCCGCGCATCTGTCGATTGAAGAATAGGATCCGGGCGCTCAAAAAGAAATGCGAGCGCTACTCCAAGAATCAGGCCGCAGATTCCAGCAATGCACATGACGAGGAGCGTCGAGTATCCGACCGCTTCCGTCGGCACCGTCGCCTCTTCTAATATTTTGGCACTGGCCGGCCCCATACTGTCGGCGTAGGAACCCGATGGGGAACTTAAATAAGTTTCAAACCGCTGGGCATCGCTTCGAAGCTGACGAATGATATTATTTTTTTCTCCATATTTTGTGCCGAGTTCCGCCATTTGCTGCTCCAAATCAAACATGACGTAATAATGACTGACCGTGTTCGCAATCTGTGCGGCAACCGCCGGATCAAAATCCTCGGCGGAAATACTAAAGAGGCTGGTGTTGGGAATGGGCTTAACTTTCACGCGTAAATTCAGGTCTCTCAGCGCTAATCGAAAACGGTAAGCATTATTAAATTTTGAAACTTGGGAACTCTTCCGAATAAGTCTCGATTGCAAACTCATCACTAGTTGCTTGAGAGGTGAAGCAAACTTTTTTTCATAATTAAGCGGCCGCTCATCCAGCCGCATCGCTTTGACCACCCGCTCGAGCACCGGCTTTGATTTGACAATTTCGGCTTGCGTTGACACCATCTCTGTTCGGATCGAATTGTCCAAGTCCCTGTAATACGGCGACTCGACCAATTTTTCTGCCCGGATTAAAAGTTTCACGCGCGCTTGGTAGGTCGGCGTGTGGAGCTTGAAACCGACGTAAACCACAAAAATCGTCATAAAAAATGCCGCGAGGATAATATTTTTTTGTTTGATCAGAACCTGAAGTGGGTCTCTCGCCGGAGCTAAGTGAACATCATTAAATGCAATTTCCTGGTTGGAATATTCCTTCAAAGATGAATTTCGGACGACCATATTTCGATTCATTTAAAAAATTCCCTCCGACACCACAACCATGTCTCCTGAATGGAGCAAAGGATCTTGCTCGCTATCTCCCTCTCGAGCTTGTTCGACATTCACACGGACCGTCTCATACCCTTTTCCACCCGGCTTCTGCCGAAGAACTTTTACGTGACTGGCATTGCCGTATTTCGAAAATCCTCCGGCAATGGAGATTGCCTGAAGAACGGTAATGTTGCCTTCCAAAGGATACGAACCGGGCTTCATCACCTCTCCGGATACGAGGTATTTTTTGCTTTTAACTTCCTTCAAATAAACCGTGAGCACCGGATATTTTAGATAACCATCTTCCAATCTCTTTTGAATTTCGTCCTGCGCCTGGGACAGGCTAAGACCCAACACTTTGACACTGCCGATGTAAGGAAACGAGATATTCCCGTCAGGCGCAACGGTTGTGTTGACGATAAACACGTCCGGCTTTAGCACGTTGATTTCCAATTCATCTCCGACGCCCACGGTATAGTCTGCGGCGGCCGACGCGGCCTGCAAAAATCCCGCAACGATTAAAAAGCTCACTGCGAAAAGGACGCGGATCCTATGCATTCTTCTTAATTTTAAAAATTCCATTTAAACCCCAAGAAAACAACATTTTTCTGGTACTCACGCGTGGAAATCTCCGAACTCACATCCGTAAAATTGTATTGGATCTTTACTTCTAAATTTTTGGTGAGATCGTAAGACACTGAGGCATTCGCGCCCACGAGCTTATCTTCAACGGCACTTACAACATACTTTCCATCCCCATAAAAAAACGATATGACCGACCGTAGACGCTTGGTCCATTCCTTTTTCAGAGAAGATGAAATTTGCCAGTGATTAAAAACATCTTCGGCATAGGCGTTGAGAGAATGTTGCTTTTCGAAGGCAAGATCGAGGGTGGTTGTAGGGTTAATTTCATCCGTGAGCCTCGCTTCCAAACGGGGTTCGCTTAAACTTTTCCCAACAAAGGGGTCAATTAAATCCGCTCCGAACTTCCCATCAAAATAAAACCACTGTGTGAAGTGGCGGCGCACGCCGGCCATAAGCCGATGATCGTTCGCACTCGACCCGCCGTCAAAATCCCTCATCTCAAAATCATAATCGAACGACAAATCCGTCATGGAGTCCAGATGATAAAGAGCTCCCGCCCCCACGGTGTTCATCGTGGTGTCTCGAAAAACATTTGATGAAAAAATCGTAAACTCATTCCCGTAGCGAGCCGTTCCGCTCCACTGGGAGGTAAAATCATGTTCGCCACTCAATTGAAACGAGTTTGTCTGGTACGCAAATCTTCCGGCGCGTGAGTTAAAAGCATCGGCAAACGAGACCGGTTCGTCCGAATGCACATACGTGTCTCGAAGTTCGATCCGGTCGTACATGGAAAGCTCCTGTTTCCAGTCAAACGAAAGATCTCCGGAGACATTGCTAAACTCATCGTGAGACGCAAACTGGTTATAGTGCAACGTGCCTAGCAGCTCAACCGTCGAAAGATGAGTCTCGTAGCTCGCGGCGAGGCCCCCGTCGAAAGAGGTGATGAAATCACTAACAGTGTTGTCTTTTTGAAAGGTAACGTTATCATCAAAGGTTTCGGATAAACCCGCATAAGGCTTGAGTCGAATGCCATTCCATACCGCCGAATAACTGATCGAAGCACTCAACAAAAAGAACGCTAAAATTAAACTAGCGAGCTTCATAATAAATATTCTTTTTGGTAATAAAATCATATTCCCCTCTCTTTTTTGGCTTAAAGCCGCTCATTCGACATCATAAAATAGGGGCGGCGTTCGAACAATCGGGGGCGGCCCCTAAACTGCTATCAGGGAATCTACGCGTCCAAAATCATCCTCGAAGCGGACAATATCCTCTTCCTCCAAGATCTCTCCAAGCTGGAGCTCCATGAACACAAGCGGCAAGCTTCCGATGTTTTGCATCCGGTGAATTTCTCCGACCGCAATTTCTACAAATGCCCCTGCCACAACCTCCCACTGGTGATTTTCGACCGTCACAAGGCCGCGGCCAGACACGATGAGCCACTTCTCAGAACGACTTAAGTGTTTTTGCAGACTAAAACGCAGTCCGGCATTCACCTCTATTCGCTTGGTCAGCGCGCCGTTTTCTATTCCGCACACCTCAAAATTTCCCCACGGCCGTAATTGTTTAAATGGCATTTAGAACCTCCTCTGGATTCTTCTGGATACAACCCTGAAAAAACCCGATCGCCCAATAAAAAAGTCCCAGCATAAAAAGAGGCGATACGGATAGAAAGGGAACGATGTTTTTACGCTGCTTTAAAATTCTCTGCGCAATTCTTAAAAATTTAATAAAAACAAAAACTGGAATGAGGGGGATCGCAAGCCACGCGTTGGCTAAGAACTTTTGAGGACCCATCCTGCGATAAAACAAAATATATTTTCCGAGCAAAATCTGATTATTTAAATACGAGGCGAGTTGATTTCTAAAAATATGATAAACCTTAATTTCAGGATGAAAGTTGACGGCGGACACGGAGTTTGCGAGGCGGCCAAACAAAACGTCTTCAGACGCCCGGATATTCGGAAATCCACCGATCAATTTAAAAATATTATTTTCACAAAATAGATTGCAGGACGGCACGAAAAAAATGCCTCGTTTTTTATCCGGTCCCATAAATTCGTTAAATTGGAGATAGTACTGCGCCAGCGCCAGTCGGTTGTCTCTTTGAAAATCCGGCAGACCGATCGCGCCACCTCCCACCACACTGCCCATCCGTCTAGCATGGACAATTTCTTCAACCCAATTGGAGGCCGGAAATGCGTCGGAATCTATAAAAGCGAGCGTTTCACCGGAAGCAAGCTTTGCCCCCGCATTGCGCGCAAGCGCGGGGTTTGTTTTTTTCTCCAAATGAACCAGGCGGATTTTTCCGGAGTACTGGCTCAAAATTATTTTGGTTTCTTCGTCATCCGAAGAGTCTGCGACAACTATTTCTTTGAGATATTGAGAAGGCTTTCTTAATAAGCTATCTAAGGTGTATCGAATTGTCGGCGCGGAATTGTATGAAGGCACAATGACTGAAATGTTAATCCGCATGACGAAGCACGCTCCAGGAGGCAGATAAACTGGTGAGAAATTTTTGGAGCTGTCGTTTTTTGAAACTTGCAAGGAGCTCCAGTAAGTCAATAAACACGAGCCCCGCTAAGGAATAACTAAAAAGGAATTCCGGCCACCAACCGCGTCCCTTGAATTTTCGGAAGACGTAGCGGGTATTTTTGATTTCCATAATCTTTTGCTCTATGGGCGCAAGTCGATTGGCAACAGAATGATTATGACAAAGCTTCGCTTCGGGAATCATCGAAAGAGAACATAGACGGGATAAAGCATAAGAAAAATCAGCGTCCTCGCGGTAACTGTATCCAACAAACCATTCATCAAACTTCCGATCCTGAATGTATTTGGCCCGGTAATTCATGTCGCAGCCCGGAAGCATTTCCACCGCGGTCTCTTTCTTGATCGTTCTCTCAAATATCGGGTACCCGAATCCAGAGAGAGTCATCTTTCCGTCAAAGTGACTGATTAAAAATAACTGAAGCAAAACTTTTCGCAGCTGCCAACGCCATCCTTTAAATCCATGATCAGCCTCGTCGCTTCCACTCACACCTCCGACCAGCGGATGTTCGCGCAGATAACGCTCAATGTGTTCAAAATAATTTCGGTCGAGCACCACGTCGTCATCAATAAACGAAATGATGTCCCCTTTAACCACTGACAAGCCACGGTTACGCGCTTGAACAGCACTCTTTTCTTCCTGCTTCATATAAACAAACCGAAGACCGCCTCTAACCTGCTTTTCAAATTGCGCGGTCAACTCCTCGGTTTTTTTGTCCGGGCTTTGATCAACGATAATAATTTCCGTGGGCTTGAGCGTCTGTAAAAGAACCGAGTCCAACGCTTTTTTTAAATCTTCAGACCGGTTTAAAGTGGCGATGATAACGCTGATGGCTAATTTATTAGAATTCATGCGTTTGCCTAATGACGGAAAAACCGAGCCTAGAAGTAACTGCTCTAATTAGCCGCTCCAGATAATTTTTATCTTTGGGGCTAAATACCCACACATAACAGACCGCCGCGTAAAGCGCCCCGAGCAGAGAAACAAGCAGTATAAAATCAGGCAGATCCTGCCTTCCTTGATGAAGCTGTCGCAGGGCCATCAAACCGCCACCCCAAACCAGAAGGGACCAAAAAAAAGTTTTAAGAAACGCTTCTTTCCAAAATTGCCATAGCGGAATCTTGGAGAGATGACACGCATACGTCACATTAAAAAATCCGTAATACATCACTTTGATTGCGGACGTCGCTAATACAAAACCGGTCAGACCCATTCCAAGCGGTTTGGCTAATAAATAACCGACGCCCACGCACAGCGCCGTGCTGACCGTATCCACAATGGTCGGCCATTTGAGTTTGGCGTAGGCGGTTGCTAGATTGCCGCTAGCCGCCAGCGGCACCGAAAATAGGGTTGCGATCAAACTCAAAACCATAATCCGAGAGGACAGCTCATAACCGCTTCCAATCCACAACCGGATCACAGGACCTGCGTAGATCATCAAAAATATGCAGATTGGGATACAAATGAGCGATAACGCTTTGGTATAAACGAAGTAGAGCTCTTTTAATTTTTCATTCTCCCCTTTGGCCGCAAGCTCCGTAAAAGTCGGCGCTAGCGTCCAGGCCGGCTCTTTGAACAGCCGGTCCATAAGAGCGGCACATTTAATGCCGATGGCGTAAATGGCGTTTGACGCCGGCCCCCATAAAATATTGATAAGAATGTTAACGGTGTTGTCATACAAAATCGCATTGCTATGACCCAAAAGCGTAAAAAAGCTAAAAGAAACCATCGAGCGAACTTTATTCCATCTAAAAAGACTCAAGCGAATCTTAAGATCGGGGACGATTTTTTTAGACCAGAAAAATACGAAAAAGTTCTGCGCCCATGTCATCGCAAGATACACCACGCCGTAAGTCGGAAGGGATACGTATTTTTCAGGCAAGACGGAAAAAGCGATGAAGATCACCACCGCGCGCAAGACTAGTCCCGCGGAGTCGGATATATTGATCAAATCAAAACGTTGTTTGGCAAATAGCACCGACCAGAAAACAATATTGGGGATCGTAATGGCAAATGCGACCGTCATGATCGAAAAAAGAATCACGCTCTGGGAGTGATACGCATCCGGCACGCTGAAAATCGCCGGCACTAAACGGCTAAACGCCAATCCGCCCACGAGCACCACCGCCGACAACACAAAAAATATGCCGCGGCCGGTTGAAAGATACTGCGAGAATTCTTCCGAATCGCCCTGCGCCAGTGAAAAAGTTGCGTATCGCGACAGCGCCACGCGGATGCTCGTGCTAAACATCTCCACAAAACGCATCAGCGATTCAAATAGGACAATGAGCCCAAAAACTTCCAGGCCTAGTTTAACGATTAAAAAAGGGACGAGAAAAAATCCGAGAGCCATGCCAATGCCACGACCAATGTAGGTGCTGAAAATATTGATAAAAATCTGTTTTTTCATTGAACATTCTTAGAGAAAATTTCGGAGTAGATTAATTTCTGTTGGTATTCGAGCCGCGCATGGCAGTCGGTTAATTTTTGTCTCAGCTCTTTCCTTTGTTCAAAAAGACTGACAAACTTTTCTCCCATCTGGTCAAACTCGGCTGACGGCAGCGCAAATCGTTCCATGCCATACGACTGGAAAAGCCCCGTAATCTTGCGCTGCATGTAGCCATTCGTATAAAGTCCAAGCGACGGAACACCCTGAGACAACGCAAACACATTGGCATGAAAGCGCGTCCCGATAAAAAGATCCATCCCGGCAATGCGCGCGCGGCGATCTGCCACAGACCCTACCTCGACGGGAGGGTAATATTCAAACTGCTTCCCTTGAACCGCTTCGATTGACGCACTTTCCTTGCGATCGTCCGCAAAATTTCCAGTCTCCATGGGAATAAACTCCACTTTTAAAACGGAGGGCTTTATCGCGATAGCCAGCCGGTTGAGTGCCTCGACAACCAGCTGATAGTAATTTATCGATTTTGAGTAGGCGGCTAGGTTAAGCCCCACCCTGACCGCTCCGGACTGAGCAACGCCCCGCTCAGAAATCGGCAAAAATGAGGCTTCATCCATTCCGACCCACAAATTTTTATGCTCGCCTGAAATCTCTGTCATGGAAAAATTCTCGCGAAGCAGTACGACATTTGCGCGGCCCAGCATGTCATCCACCATCGACCGTTCGCCTGCCCGCCAATCCGGTCCGATCGTGTGACCTAAGTAATAGACGCGTTTTTTCGCGTCCTCAGCCAACATCGAAAGATAGTGCGTCTCGATCACGTTGTAGGGACTGGTCAGATAACCGCCGCCGACAAAAATGACGCACTCTGATTGGCGCATTCGCTCACAAATTAATTCCCCATGCCGAAGCAATTTCCGAAAAGCAAGTGATGCGACCGGGTACAAAACACGATAAATCTGACGAAGTTTTCCGGACAAGCGATGAGGGCGGCGCAACCAAGGAAGAACCTTGAAAGAAACAGTCTCGCAAGGCACGCCTTCGGGAACCCACAGCTTTTCGGTTCCCGGTTCTGTCCAGATCACAAAACGACTTTCCGGAAAAAGGGCTCTAATCCGAAGAATAGTGGCATGCAAAATAGCCTGATCGCCGGGATTGTTGCAGGTATACCCGCCAATCAGAAAAAATGTTTTTACGCGGATACTTCCCTCCAGTCCTTTGTGACCCATAGAGATTTTATAAATCTCCACCATTTCCCAAGTTGCATTTTTAGACTCAATTGTGTCGAAAATAATCTTGAAAGAACTGGATTTTGACGCGCTTTAATTTTTTTAAACTTTAGGAACCAACTAAAGAACGCCCGGGAGCCGTATTGGTCCTCGAGTGTTACGAGGCTGATTTTTTCCTGGATCGTTCGCCAATAATCGAGCGCGCTCTCTCCCCCAAAAAAAATGTAATAGTCGTTTAAGATTCTTTTTTTGAGATCTGAAAGCGTATCGGTCGTCATTTTAAAATTGCAAAGAGCCGGATCGATGTTATTGATCAGAAGTTCGCAGATCGTCCGCAGGCATTTCTCGCACTTGCCGCAATTTAAACTTTCAAACTGCATCCAACACACTCTTAACTGAGAGTAATATTTCGGTTGGCTTTTCAAATACGTGAGTATCTTCTCAGCGCGACTCAAGTGGTGATTGTCCGCCACAACACCGGTGCCCGCCCATTGGATCTGCCTCACCAGATCTTTTTCGCTTCCGCAGGTATAGACACAACCGGCTCGGTGCGAGCAGCTAGCGAGCATCAAGGTTTTCACCGAATCGTACGCAACCGGCGCAACAAGCGCCGACAAAAGGAGTCCGTGTGCAACTTCGCCGTACCAATTTTTAGAGTAAGGTTTTAAATGGTCCAAATTCCATATCTCCCGCACGTCCGTGTGGATGGATTCAATGGAGGTGTTCTCACTCGTCGCAAAGCTTTTCAGTTTATTTTTATAAGACTCGATAAATGTCTGACGCGACAAAGGAATGTCCGCTCCAAAAATCGTAAAAAGTCGCGGATTTTTATCTTTATGATGCAGATACGTGGTCATCGAATCCAGTCCGCCGCTAAAAAGCATGGCATGGCGCGTCGGTGCAAATGTATTTTTTACTAAGTGCGCATCCAGTCTCGTTTTAAAAGACCATTTTTTAGAAAACCATTTTTTAAAATGCTCGGTGCAGCGCTCAAGACTGAGCGCGTAGTCTTTATCAAGCTCCGGCAAGATCAGTTCGGCACCGGTCGCCCAAGCAATGGGCGCCATGACAGCGGCAAAAGGAATGGAATTAATGCTTTCGACCGGGTTTTCAATGGGCCGGTCGTATTCGATGAAAAAACTTTTTTGGTTAAATACTTTGAGTGAACTTGAAAATTTATACGTCAGTCTGTTTTCTTCGCAGAGCGTTTTTTCTAGTCGAATCACGTGTTTCATGAAGATTTGCCTCCGGAAATGAGTGCCATCGAATAAACCGATCCTGTGTCACGGGTTAAAAATAAAGCGGAACCGTCCGGTTTAAACGTCATGGCCGCAGCGCCCGACCCATAAGGCAGATTGGCTGTGATGTCTGTCCACGTGACTCCTTTATCTGAACTCAAATAAACCGCACTCGGCACGCCGCCATTCCATTTCACGACGCTGACAGCAATTTGATTGGAGTTAACCGGATTAATCGCAATCGCTTCACAGGTGCCGCTGCCTTCAAATTTTTTTAAAACGCTCCAGGTAGACCCTTTGTTGGTTGAAACGTGAAGAGTTGGTCCGTTCGAGTCCGCGGCCGCATAGACCGTTTGGTCGCGAGCAACCACCAAATCAAAAATAGCTCCGGAAAAAACTTGTGACCAGCTTGCTCCATAATTTTCACTGCGGTAAATGCCGCCACCGCTACCGGAAGCATTTGGAACCGCCGTCCAATAAATGCGAGAAGGTTCGACAGGATCTACGGCTAAACCGTTATAAATTCGAAGGGAGCCGGGCTGACTCACTGGCCGCGTCCAATGCGCGCCGCCATCCAGAGACGAAAAAAATCCTCCACCGTCATCTCCGTCTATTCCACAGTAATAACGGTTGGGATTTAGCGGGTCACGCGCGAGCGCGCGCATATACCCTTTGTCCCACACCGTGTTCACTTGGGGATAAGCAGACGGCAAGCCCTCATGCACCGCCCGAAAAGTTCTGCCACCATTTTCGCTAAGAAGGATTTGATTCGCTGGACCATTCCAAGGAGAATTTGTCGCGACAATTTTTTTGCCGTTCACATTCACGCGCCATACGTGTCCCGCAACGGTGCTATCATAAAAAGCGCCTGGAATGAGCGATCCGAAAGTAACCCCTTCGTCGCTCGAGGAAAGAAGACCCTGATCCATTGTGCCTAAAAATAATTGATTGCCCGAAAAGGCAATGTCGGACCCGACAGTGTTGGAAGAGCCTTTAATTTTTTCGATCCAGCTTAGTCCACCGTCGTCTGAGCGGAATACACTCCAGTAATCGCTGAAATACAAAATGTTTGGATTAAATGGATCAAACACAGCTGACAGCGGCCAGGTGAGCCCCTTTTTCCAGATCCGCGTCGGATTGGCGGCTAAATCATAACGAATATTTTTTCCCGTGTCGGTCCAAGTAGATCCTCCATCCGCGCTCAGAAACATTTGACCGCTCCATCCGTCGCGCCAACCCACAAAAATTTTAACCGCGCCGGTTGCGTCGCCCGCAACAGACAGCCGGTATGCTTCTCCGCTAGACGCAGAGATAGGGGCGGTCGTGTTCCATGTCACGCCCCGCGTAGAACTCCACGCGATTTTTTTACCGGTTGTCACATAAATCGTCTTATTAAAAGAGACGATGTCATAAATTTTATTGGCTTGAATCGGCGGTGTGTTCCACATGCTACTCTTAAAATTAAAACGTCTTAAGCCCGAAGCAGAGCCCGCAAACAAAACACCGTTGTCGCTAGAAAGACACAGCGCGCTGATCGCGACACTTTTTTCAAAAGGTTTTTCAACGCCGCCTAAATTTTTCCAGGTGTTTCCATGATCCAGCGAAATAAGCACTCGTCCGTCGTTCGTACCGGCCATCACTTTTCCTGAGTCAGTGGGATCTACAACCAGCGCGCGATAATTATTTGCGCGCGTAAAATGCATTTTGTTTGTGGAGGCGAGATTCATCCAATCCGCGCCGGCGTTCATTGAGCGCTGAATGCCCGCGGCACTTGCCGCATATAAGACGTTCGAGTCAGAAGGCGCAACCGCTAATGCCACCATGTGAATATTCGCAAGGCCCCTGCTCTTAGAAACCCACTGATCGCCGTGATTATCGCTGCGCCAGTTGCCTCCGACATCCGAAATGAGATAAACCCGTCCGTTCACCCGTGGATCGGGTGTCACCATGGGATACGCGCCACCACCGTTCCAACCTGAAAAATGCCATTTTAAATTTTTAGGCAATGCCGCCCACGTCGGAGAAGCGGCTAACAACAACACGAGAAGCGCAATTATCTTTTTCATTCGATCATCGTAAAACAAAGGGATGCACTATGAAATCAGGGGAAAGTCCCTATCTGTTATAGGGGAATTGCGGTCGAAAGAATGCTCGCGAGATCATTTGCGTGCTCTTCTTCCATGGCAAGAATCGTCTCTAACATTCTTCGTGTTGTAGAATCTTTCTCGCCGATGTATTGAATCATTTCAGTGTACGACTCGATCGCGATTCTTTCCGCAATCAGATCCTCCTTAACCATATCGACCAGCGAATTTCCTTCTCGGTATTCGGCATGACTGCGTGTGGAGAGTCCATCGGGATTAAAATCGGGCTCGCCTCCGAGTTGAGCAATCCGCGTGGCGATCAGGTCCGCATGGGCCTGCTCTTCACTCGCGTGCTGAAGAAATTCCTGCCGAACGGGCTCGGCATGAATGCCGCCCGCCATAAAATAATGGCGTTTGTAGCGCAGCACGCAAACAAGCTCGGTCGCCAACGCCTCGTTTAAAATCTTAACGACTTGCTCCCGATCGCCAAGATACCCTTGGGTGACTGCCCCGTTTTCGATGTGACGCCTCGCGCGATTACGCAGCTCTAGAATATCCGTCAAAAAGGGCGTTTCCGTTTTCATCGGCTTGCCGTTTTTTGAATATTATGCCCGGTGTCTTCTATGTCTCTTCCGGCACCTTTCATCGTCTCGCAACCCACGAGCGATACGGCACACGCAAAAAAAATGATTCCCGCAATTAATCTCTTCATAAAGTCTGATCTCCTGTTTTATTTTCGTCACGGGGATAGAATAGCTTAGGCAGACCAAGCCCACTATCAGGGTAAATTCTTATTTTTTTATAGGGGAAAATACGAACTTAAGCTAACTATTGCTTTGCAGCCACTGGATGGCGCTTTGGACGAGTTCGGAGGAATCCTTCAGGTCTAACTTGAGTTTTATATGTTCTCGATACGTTTCCACCGTTTTCACACTGCGCGAAAGTTTTTCGGCAATTTGACGCGTCCCAAGGCCCGTTCCGATCAACCGGTAGACCTGCAGTTCGCGGTCGCTCAAATTTTCTACAGGGGATGCGGTTTTTTTTGAATTTTCACCAGTAAAGTTTCTTAAAATCTTAGAGGAGATAGCGTCGCTTAAGTAAACCTCTCCGCCGAGAATTCGGCGGATCGCCAATAGAACCTGGTCGGTCGCCTGCTGCTTCATGATATAGCCTTTGGCGCCAGCCCTTAGCACGCGTTCGGCATAAAATGATTCGTCGTGCATGGAAAGAGCCAACATCAAAACTTCGGGGTGTCTCGCCTTAATGTCTTTGATGAGTTCTAGGCCGCTCTCATTTTTTAGAGACAAATCCACCATCACGAGATTCGGCTTGGAAGTTTTCATAAGCTCCAACGCACTTTGGATGTTGTCTGCCTCTCCGCAAGCCACAAGATCTTTTTCTAGATTGATCAGTTGCGCCAAACCCCGACGCAAAACCGGGTGGTCGTCCACGATTAAAATCTTTATTTTTTCAACTTTTTTCATATCGAGACTTCCTTTTTCACCGATTTATCCTCATGCGGAAAAGCGCAAGTCACAATTGTTCCTCCGCCCGCAATCGGGCCGATCTTGAACTTGGCGTTGATCATTCTGGACCGATGGCGCATGCTCCTTAGGCCCAAACCCGGTTTTGTGATAAGGTCAACTGGTACACCCGTCCCGTCGTCACGAATCGTCAAAAACCCTTCGTTTTGGACTTTTTTCAACGTGATACTGACATTTTTGGCTTTTCCGTGTCGAGTTGCATTGTTGACGGCTTCTTGAGCAATTCGGTACAAATGCGTGGTCAAAAGCGGCTGATTCGGATATTCAAATTGAGCGTGCTCATCGTACGTAAAGGTGCAGGTGATGTGATGGAGCCGCTCGACTTGAGTCGCTAATTTTTGCAGAGCAATCACAAGCCCTTCTCCTTCCACCTCTACCGGCGAAAGGCCTCTGGCAAGATCGCGTGTTTGAGTGATGGATTGGCTGATTAAATTGGCGATCTCGGTCACTTCGGCCGATTCTGCGGGCAAGGTGAGCGTTAACTTTTGCGCCAACGCCTTCGCTAAAAGTGCTACCCCTGCTAATTGCTGGCACAAACCATCGTGTAAATCCTGACCAATGCGTCGCTGTTCTTCTTCGACCGTTTCTAAAATCGCCTTTCCCACTTCAATATGTTTACGCTCGGTAATGTCGCGGATATTGCATTGAATCACCTGAATGCCGCCGGCCCAGTAAACATTGCTCACAAACTCGACGTCAATGATACGACCATCCCTCGTCTCTAGCGGCAAATCTTCGTAGCGGATATAGCCCTTTTGTTGCAATTCTATAAATGCGAGCCTCGATTTTTCTGCGTCGCGGAACAAGCCAATTTCCCAAAGTTCTTTTCCCAAAAATTTACTGCGCGTGAGGCCTAACAACTTCACGAGGAACGGGTTCACGTCCGTAATGCGGCCTTTTTTTGCGTCGAGAATTAAAATACCATCCTGCGCGGCTTCAAAGAGGCGCCGGTACCGGATTTCGGAATCGCGACGATCCGCTTGGATTTGTTTTTTTTGAATATTCGAAGCCCGAGAAGACGGGGCTTTTTTGCGCTTCATCATAATCCTTATCTTAGGCCTATTTGGGTGATATACCTACGTCTATCATAGGTCGTGCACCCGCCTCTGGGTATCGGGGGAAGTCCCTAATCTTGTATCAGGCAGAGCTTATTAGCCCTGCGTCTTTGCATGCATTCATATGCATCTGTATCATCCCAAGCGTCTGGGAGTCGTCAGCGGGTATTTTGCTCAGCGCTTCGGAAAAAGCGTTTTGTGCGTCGCGTGTTCGGCCAAGCCGACAATCAATCATTCCTAACGTATCCAAAATATCATAATTTCTTTGAGCGCCATTTTTAAAGGCCGTCTCAATCACACTGAGTGCCTTTTCGGAGTTTCCTTCTTGATAATAAACCCAGGCTAAGTTGTTGCTAATTTCCGCACGGCTTGGATTTTTTTCTAAAAGTTCGTTGTAAATTATTTTTGCGCGTTCCAAACGGCCGGATTTTAGGTAAAGAGTGGCGAGATTAAATTTTTCGGATTCGTTTAATTCCCAATCTACTTTTTCGAGTGGTGAGGCAATGAGACTCCAAGACCCTGCTTTTTTCCACCGCTTGTCGAACTCTTTATAATCGATGGCTTGCGTCTCGGCCTCACCGGTATTGGCGTAAAAAATTTTAAGACCGTCGTCAAAACCTTTAAGAACAACAAAGTGATACGTTCGGGCCCATAAAACACCGGAGTCGAGCATCACAATCGGTGGAATGCCTTTACGAAGCCACTGCTTTAGATTCTCCGCACTCGACTCTTCGTGAATCTCACTCCAAAAGCCGATCGATTTCATGTATTGCGACAAACTAAAATTAAAAACTCCGCGTGTGCCAGATTTGTAAATGGTCTTACCAATCAAATCTGCGTCAGCACTCTCTCCCCAGTAACGAATCACCGACTCGAGAGCTGCTGGGCCGCATTGATACGCTTTTTGCGAAACAGCTGGCACGCTTTCTAGGTAAAGAGATTCATGGGTGCTAAATGTCGAAGGGGGTTTAACTTGATGAGTAAAAGAGGTCGCACAGCCTGCTAAAAAAAACGGGCAGGACAACAAAGCGATTAGCCTCATCATCCTGCCCTTCTGACTCACTTCCCGATTTAATTTATTCTTTGATGGTTGGACAATCTGACAAAAATAATTGCCAGAATCGCAATCACCAAAATCGTAATGATAATTCCAAGACCCGCGTCTCCTGCCACTTTCACCTGATTCGACTTTTGCGCCACACTAGCGAGCTGCTCATCATCAAGCTGGGCGAGCTGCTCTCTCAGTTCGATCGGGCTAACTCCCATCATCATCATGTGAGCCCTCGCTTGAGGACCGGACAAATCAGCCACAATGTGACTAATTTGAGCTTGCCGGATCGAAGCGTTGTCAAACGTTGCTACCGACGCGCTTGGCATTGCAAAAGCATTGGAAGGAGGAATGCTAATTAGAATCGTCCACACTGCCAATGTCATCACCAACTTACGGTTCAGTAAGAATTTTCTCATAGTTGTTTCTCCTTAGGCTCCCATCATAGTTGAAGCACGGCGCTTACGAATATCGGGGCGATTCCTTTATTTGCTATCGGGAATGAGACGATACCAAAACCACTTCCGCTTGAAGATCAGCAATCAGCGGCAAGTGATCGGATGCTATTTTTTCAAGCTCCGTTCTAGGCGCTTGGATATGGGTTGCGCGAAACCCAGGTCCCATAAAAATATGATCCACAAGACCGAGCGGGTAAAAACTGGGGAGTGTCTTTAAGGGTCGGTTGTCTTTAAATTCAGAATGAGTATTCTTAAGCATTTTTTCGAGCTCTTTGCAGATCTTGGAATGAGGCAGTGCGTTCAAGTCTCCACAAAATAAAATGGGGCCTAGGCCCGCGGCGGCTCCCATCCACTCCGGACCGCAGAGCGCTTTGACCTGCAGAAGTCCTTCTGTTGGCGAAAGACTCAAGTGAGTGTTGAAAATTTGCACCTTTAGCCCATGCCACTCCAATTCTATCCACAACGCCCCGCGCGGTTCTAAAAAGGATCTCTGCGAAAGCTTCGGTAAATTTCCATTTTTGATAAGCTTCATTGGAAACTTACTAAAAAACGCGTTCCCGTGTTTGCCTTTCTCGGTGGAGATGGCCGGGTGAAAATGAAAAGCCATGCTTAATTTTTGCGCAATGAGTTGCGCCTGATAAACCTGCTCGTTCGACTTAAGTTCCTGCAGTGCGATCAGATCCGGACGGTGTCTTGCGATAATCCCGGCGATTCGACTCGGCGAAATTTTTCCGTCGCGGCCCATGCATCCGTGGACGTTATACGTCATGATTCGTAAACTCGGCGGGCTGGCAAGAGACACTCCGTTTTTTGGTGAGGCGTCTCCCCGCTCTTGTGCGCGAAAGGCAGCATCCCGAAGATCCTGCGTGTAAAGCGTCTCTTTGCCGAAGAATGTTCCCATGGGGAGCATTGCAAAAGCACTGGTTTCTTCGGGCCCTGGTCCCGCGTGACTTCCTTGCTCGTCACAAAATGTGAGTGATTTAAAACCCTTTCTCCAACCTAAAATCACAAGCTCCCCCGAATCTGGATGATGGCAGAGCTCCACCAAGTCCCGCACGACTTCTTTGAAAAAGGGGTGACTCGTTTCCAAAACTTTCTCGGCGTCTTCCGGAAATCTAAATTTTCCATCAGCGTTCCAAACAAGCGCGTGTTCCGGCCCGTCGGGAATCATGACGATGGGAATCTTGGCTTGAGCGACAAGTTGCAAGCAAATAACCTCTTTTTCCTCGATTGGAATCGCTTCGGGTAAATAAACATGCCCCACCGATCCGAGACTCGTGATAATAGACCGTGAAGAGAGTTCCTTATTTTCAACACTTTCTGATTCTGATTTTTTTAAGGGGCTGTTCCTGAGTAAATGAGAGCGCCAATGATGGCTATGGGAATTAAATTGTGTCGACCATTTTCGTGAGGCGCTCACTTCTTTTAAAACTTGATGGACAGCTTCTTGCGCCGGGCGGCCGTACTCCTCCTGGTAGTTTGAGGTTTCTTCCTGTCCATGATCTGAATAAATAAAAACATCGTAATGACGCACGTCGGATCGTTGCGCCGCTTTCCAAACTTTTGCGATGGCGCTGTCGATTCCCCTCAAAGACCAATGCGCGAAAGCCGACTTCGGTCCTTGGTGATGGGCTTGCTCGTCATAGCCGGCTAGGTTCATGTGAATCACCGGTAGTCCTCGGGCAATATCGATCCTAACACCCGTCGCAATCACCTCTCGCAGTACAATGCACACAGCCACTCTCATTGCGACATAATTCATTTCGCTTAATAATTTTTTTCCGGACAGTATTCCCCGGATGGAATCCACAACGGCCAATATAAATTCTAAAAATACGAGGAATAAAGCCCGGAAAAAAATATGAAAATTTAAAAGCATCGTGAGAGGCCCGGCAAGTGGATTCGCCGCGGTCCATAAACTTCCCCACCCGACCGAAGACGCGCAGAAATGAGCTTCTTTGGCGCCCCCTGTAAAAATATTGCCGTATGCGCTCCCGTCTTTTAAGAGAGGCTCCCGTTGGTCTTTCAAACGGTTTTCAACGGCGGCGGCGGAAGCGGGGCTAAACATATTAAAAAGTTCCCCCGTTTGACTGTCTTTATAACTAAACGCGGGCACGCAAGACTTCACCCCATAAAAAAGAGCGCCTTGCACCGCCGGTGTATTGGAAGGCACGCCGCTGTAATGCCGGTAGATCTCGTAGCTTTCTTTTTTCAAGAGGCGCGCACAAAATGGCATATTTCTTTTTTGAATGGCGCGCTTCAGCTGAGTGAGCGAGAGACCATCTACCTGAATCATGACGAGCCCCGGAGCCTGAGACGCATTTTTTATTTTAGGAAGATTTAAAAGACGCGCCATCCAATCTTGCGGATTAAATACCCGCCAAAACTTTCTAAAGGCGGCTTCAATTCTAACGATCATGTGAAGACCCCTGCGCCGACAGACTTCGTGAAGTTCGAAAAAAGATCCCACTCCGCGTTCGCGTGTTGGAGAATTGGAAACCGCCGCTTTTTGGTTTTTAAGCTTCGGTACTCTTCGAGCGCTTTGGACGCACTTAGCTCAACGGAATAATTTTTGGCGGTTTCTTTGGCAGCCTCCATTAATCTTTTTTTCTGTGTTGGCGAGCGGTCCAAAACCCACGTTAAGCATTTTGAAAATTCTGCTTCGCTCTCCCTCGCCACCAAGCGGCCGTTGACTTTATCGATCACGATATCCCGCACACCCGGTGCGTCGACAGCCACCACAGGCGCTCCCGCGGCCATGGCTTCGTTGAGCACCATGCCCTGCGTTTCACTCTGAGAAGCAAAAGCAAACACGTCGATCGCTTGATAGGCTTCGATCAGTTTCTTTCCTTTCATCTCGCCGGCAAATCGCAGCTGTCTTTCTAAATTGCATTCTTTAAAATGCAGCGTGATGGCTTCTTCGAGCGGCCCGCTTCCCACCACTAAAAAAAGAGCGTTTTTTTGATTCATTAAAAAACGGGCAACGGCCTTCATTAAAAAAGGGAGATTTTTTTCCTCGGCAAGCCGGCCGACATAACCCACCACAAATGCCTTCTCGGGGATGTCATTATCTTCTTTGAAATTCTTGCTCGTTCCATTGAATTGATTCAAGTGAAGACCCGTCGGAATAACGGCAATGGGAGTTTTAACCCCATGTCCTTTGATCATTTCGGAAACGCTTTCACTCGGCGCAATCACCCGGTCACAAAAATTGGCGTAGCCCGTGGAAAGACGAATGATAAATTTTCTGAGTGGCCCTTGCGCCCACGGCATCCAGTGAATATTTTCTTCGTAAAGTGAGTGATGCGTAAAAACAAGCGGCACGTTGTGAGCGTACGCCAACCGCAGCGCCGTGTCGCCCATCAAAAACGGATGGTGCGTGTGAACGATATCCGGCTTAAATTTTCCAAGGCTCTTGATAAAAAACACGGGCATGGGGAGCTTGATTGAATATTTAGACCCATTAAAATTTTGAATCGCCGGCACGCGGATCACATCAAGCTCTTTTTCGGAAGCGTCTTTAAATTCCGGCGCAACAATCACAACGCGGTGTCCGCGCTTGCGGTATTCCGCCGAAAATGAGGCGATTGAAAGCTCAAGCCCGCCGACAATCGGCAAATACGTGTTGGTGACCATTAAAATATTCACAGCGAGATTTCGACCGCGCTGTTGCCTATTTGGACTGGGACGTTCGCTAAGCCGGGGAAGCGGATTTCGATCACTGGCTCTTTGCCGTCCCGCCACTGCCCCGACCACTGAACTCTCACTTTTTTATTTTGGGTCTGAATCTGGATTTTAATCGGGCCGAAACGAGTGAGCGTGGGACCTAGCGATAAGTTAGTGCCGTTCGTTAACCATTCTTTGGGAATTCCAGAACACAGGACTAACTTTCCATCGGACTCTTCTTCGCGTACAAAGCAATTCCGGATCATCTGCACCCATTCTGAAGCGGCCCACAAGTGCTGCCCGTCGCCCATGCATCCGCCTTTTGTCCGGGGATGAATGGCTTCAGGCCACTGACCCGTCGGCGAGGCAAGCGACGCAATCGCGTTCATCAAATCAAAAAAACGGGGATCTCCCGCTCTCAAAAAAACCTGGGCGATGTGCAGTGTAAGATACGGGTTAATCCCCGAGTGGCTGATTTCCTGATAAAACCCACCCTCAAAAAAACATTCCTTAAATAAATAATCAACCGTATTCAAGAGTCTTGCGTCGTTCGCCTTAAAAAGTTGTAAGGGGTATCCTGCGGCAACAGACCCGATCGCCCCAGCGTCCATTCTTCGATGAGGAGACGCCGGCATAAACGGCCCCCCGATTTGTCCGCGCAGATTCTTAAGGCTTTTTTCGATGCATTCCATAAATTCCAAAGACTCGCCTAAAAGATTTTCCGCAAAACTCTTATCACCGTATGCGGCTGTCAAATAACGACCCGCTTGAAAACCCGCAACGCCCCAAAAATCGTCCCAGTAGTAATAGTCATTGTGACCCAGATGTTCGGCGCTAAAACCGATGGGTAGCAAACCAAAATAAGGGCTATCTTTCTTTTTAATTCGTCTTGCTTTGAGCCACTGCACGGCTTTATAAATGGGTTTGCGCCATTTTGGTTTTGGTTTTGTTCCGGTGAGTTCGCAAAAGCGTTGCATAATCCACAAAGCTTCTCCGTTAGAGTCCCACTCCCCGTCTTGCGACAGAAAATATCCGCTCCTGGTTTGACGCGAGGGAAAGCGGTCGATGACTTTTTCAACGCGGTCGATCATTCCGACACATAGCATGGTGTGCAGCATGAAAGCCGCGTCGCGAAACCAAAATCGTTTGTAGGTGAAAGGTCCCGGATAAATATCTAGAGGCGAATGCAAAATCAAAGATCGGATCGCGGCGTCATAAAGAAATTGAAACTGTTTGTTGGGGATCTCGAGCTCACAAAGACCTTTTAAATTTTCGTCCCATTTTTGAATGGGGAAATCTTCCGAGTGCTGGCTGGGCTCGCGATCAAAATCCTTTTTGAGAGGAATGGAGACGATGATTTGCCGCTCTCTATTTGGTTCGAGCTCGAAAAGTGCAACCGCTGTCGCAAGGCCCACATTGCACTCGACCTGCGACGCTTCAGTGGACACAGCGAGCTGCCCAAATACATCCCCATCCCAGTAGCGGGAAAAATTAACCCGGTCGGGCTTCGCATTAAAATGAATAAAAGAATGTCCGTTTACTTTCCATCCGCGTCGGCTTTCAAGCAGCGCAATTTTATCGATGAAGCTAATCCCCTCCGGATTGTAAGGTCTTAGCGAGACCGCGAGCCACCCGCCTTTCGGAGAAAACGCAGACAGTTTGATCCGACAAATCGTCACCGGCTCTTCCTGATATGAGTCGACGTTTGAGCGAAGAACAATGCCTTGATCATCGGCGATCGTTTGAATCTGAGGATTTCCCTTAAGAATAAATTCCTGCTGAACTTTTTTTAATCGCGAAGGAACGAGTGCCGTGCCATCCGTTTTTACAATCCACTGATCGATGGACCACCCGTCAAAAAAGGGAGTTACAAGACCCCTTGGGTCCACAATTGTAAAATCAACCGAATCCGGAACGCCGATCGCCGTCCAATTGCGATGTGTCAGATTTAAATCCGCTAAATTAAAAGCGCGGGGAAGAAACGATTCGTCGTTTGGGTCAAACTGGCGCTCGACCCAGTAAGGCCAAACCCAGTCCATGTTGTGTTGAATGGCCTGACTATTGATGAGACCTCTGGCTTGCATCACAGCACCCGCCCGAAGCAGTTCCTTGGGGGCTGTTAATTCGGACACTTGAGCAAAACGTCTTAAGTGAGATAAAAGAAGGATGGGGTCAGGAAAGCCTTCCGCGGCTGCAACAATCCTGACAATAAAATTCCACAAACGCCACTGCAATTTTTTCCAAATCACCCTATCTCCCCTTTTCCGGAGGGATTTCCATCAGCCGTTTCGATGCTTCTCTGTTCCAAAACGGGTAGATGAGGACTGATGGGATAAACGCTTTGCTCAAATTCATCTCTCCTAAGAATTGTTTCGTACAAAAGTCGTCGGGCATCCATGTATCCGGGGTTCATTTGAAGGGCTCGAACACTGTCGGAGAGCGCTGCGTCAATATAGCCGCTCAGCATGAACGCCAGACCGCGCATGAAATAAAGTTGGGGATCCTCCGGAGAAAGTTTTATGGCAATTGAACTATCGGCAATAGCGCCTTCGAAATCATTTTTGACGATCCGCGCATTGCACCGCTCGAAGTAATAACCGGATTGGGTTTGATTGAGCTCAATGGCCTTTGAAAAATCAGAAATCGCCGCGTCGATCTTGTGTTGCCGCCGGTAACTCGCACCCCGGTTGAAGTACACGTCCGGCGCATTGGGTTCTATTGCAATCGCCCGCGATAAATCAGCGATCGCCGCGTCGTATTCCCCTTTTTCAAAGTAGCCCGTGCCGCGGTTAAAGTAGGCCTTTGCGTCTTGGGGGTCCGTTTTTAAAATTTGATTGGATTCAGCGATCCATTCATCAGGACTTTTTTCGTCCGCGTAAACCGGCGCAACACCCGCACCGATCACCGCACAAAAAAGAGACAATGCTATCCATCGGACTAATCTTTTCATAACGTCATGTTAAAGCAGGCGTCGTTTTTTAGAAATCAGGTCAAGCGCCTAAGTTTCTATCGGGGGAACGCCTTTTGGAGGGGTAGGGTGTTTCAACACGCCTTCCACAGAGCCGAACGGAGTTTGGAATTTTATAAAGACAGGTGTGTGAAACTTGTCGTTCTTTAAATAAATCAATGCTTTTCCTTTTTTTGCCCTCTCCCCTTTAAGCTGAGTCTTGGGCTCAATTATGAAAACGTCCACAAGGCCCTGCCCGCGGAGCTCAACCCTCTTTCTCGAGAGAACATTCACATCCAGAGTCCAATCCACTTGATTGCAGCTAAGCACCACTTTCATAGATTGGCCGGGGACAAGCGCCTGGCGCCGCACCCAGTAAAAAACACTCAAAACATCTTGCACAGGTGTCGTGACATCAAACTCTTTTTTTCGGCCCGTCTCAAAAGATTCGCTGCGGCCTTTTCGGCGAGAAGCATAAAACTCGTCCTTTTCATCGGCATGAGTCTTGCCTTCGTCCATTTTCTTTTGAAACTGAAGGGATTGGAGTGTGTGGACGTCGATCCAGCTGTGTGCTTCATTTTTAACCGGATAAAACTTTGAAAGAAATGGGTTCGCTTGCACCTTCCCAACAACATGAAATACTTTCCTTCCGCGCAAAACAGTCTTTTCTTTGACCCACACTTCGCCCACGCCTACCGGAATCCCAATCCAAAACACGTCGTAAATAAAACGTTCACCCACGCGAATCGTCTGATCGGGAGAAACTAGCTCGCCGGATTTGGTCACACGAGCATTCGTAGAAAAATTAGTCGCAGAAAAAAGAACCTGGCCCGGAGCAAATAAAAGGAAAAGGAAGAAAAGTAAGGTCGTAAGATAACGCTTCATACTTTCGTTTCCTTTTCCTATCAATCACACCGGGCCCAGACCCCTTTAAGCGTGCTGCTATTCGCCTGCCGTGGTGTGTTTCACATTCGTATACGGCAGGTAGGCTCCATTTTTCAAACTGTCGTCCATCGGTGAAGAGCGTCCTGATTCGTCGTTGAAATCATACGCATAGGGCCTCTGCGGTTTGCGCCATGGAGACTCGTTCTTTTTTCGTGTCGGCTTTTGACTCATAATTCTTCCTTTCGTTACGTTAACCGTCCGCTAACTGCAAGCACAATCAAAACAATAAAAATAATTGAGAACACGCCGCTCGGCGCATATCCCCAATGCATGCTATAAGGCCAAGTCGGAAGCGCTCCAACCAGCAAAAGCACTAGTAGCACTAGTAAAATAGTTCTCATGATGACTCTCCTTTTTTTGCTCACGATTCCATATTAGGCTAAGCATGGGAGTCGTAAAATCAGGGTAAATGCGCAATTCGTCATCGGGGAAATATTCTCTGCCAGCGGAATCTGGCGTATCAATTCAGAGGACCGGCTTTGACTTAAAATGTCCACCGTACGGTCGCAAGACCCGTGTGTGAAGAGAAATCATTTGCGAACTTATAGTCGTAGGTCCCAGTGACACTGACATTGCCCTTTGAATAAAAGGTCAAACCGGTTCCGACATTATAAGTGCTTTTTTCAGGATCCAGACCATTGGTGTTAAAGGACGCGCCGCCACCCGTGAACGTAGACGTCGTGGCAACCGCATCACCGATAAAATCATACAGCCAGCGCGCATGCACTTCGGGCACCCACTTTCCGGAAGCGTCGTCTTTGAGAGTTCCATCAATTCTCACGCCTAGAGCCGACAAAAGTTGGTCGTAATTCTGGCTATTAACGTTTAGATTCACATCCCCCGCGCCGGTCTCTGTGTATTTGCTAATTTCGGTATGAGAATAGGTAAGGCCCGCGATCGGTGTGATATTCCAATCTGGATTGATCGGAACCACATAACCCACATCCCAGAATCCGGTATAGGTCTGCCCGTCAGGACTTGAGGTCGCCGTGCGATTGACACCCGGAAACACAATATTGCGGGTGGTATCGTAGGAATTCCACGTGAACATAAAACCCATGTCGCCGTACCAGGGGCTCGGATCATCGAAACTCACATAGACTGTTCCAATGTAGCTATCAATATTCGTTCCACCGGTTGTCCCTTCGTTGTCAACATTGGTCGCCGCGTACCCGCCGGCAATCCCCAGGAGCACCTCACGGGTAAGAATGCCATCCACGCCGCCAATGATTCCGCCCGTGGTTGAATCATAGCCGCTAACACCTTTGTGCGTATCTTGCGTAGCACTTTCACCAAATCCTTTGATCCAAATACCGTTGTTCTTCCAAAAATCTCCCGTCGAAATGCCACTGCGACCGGGAGATGGATTATTACCAGCCTCACCCAAATGCGTGGTCAAAGCACCCATCGCCTCATTCGTCGTATTAAAAGCCACCTGTGTCGTAACGCCATTATTCGTTGGATCGAGTTGTGCGACAGCATTGGCAACTACAATGGGGTCAGAAAGAGCATTGATGGGAGCAAAAATATCAGAATTAGGAATCGTCGCTAAAACGGCCGCTGCCGGCGTTGTCGCAGTCGTGAGTGGTATACCAGTCACTCTCACTGTCACAATACCATTTAGGGTGCTCGCAAGCGGCACCGGGGCAAACGTATAAAGAGGATTGGTTGGATTCTGAACGGTCACAGCCACAACGCTTCCGCTAGTTCCACTTGTGGCTTGAACAATATTAAACTGAGTTCCGACTGGAATAGAGGATGTCGCAGGAACCAGCACGTTGACTCCCAGCGTCGCCGGAAGCGTTACAGCTCCCACCGGAACAATGCGACCAAAAACCGTCGCGCTCGCCAAGGTTGTATTGATACTGCTGGGTCCAGGATTGTCGATCGCCAGAGCTCCGGTAATATTCAGCGTGTTAGTGCCCAAAGAAAAGGAATAGGCTTCTACCGCGCCATCTATGGTGGCCGTCACCCCAGCAATATTGCTTCCCCCAACGACGTTGATCGCCTTAAGATCAAATGCACCGCCGCCGACTGCGCCGAGCCAGGTACTCCCGCTTGCAAGAGATAGCGTTCCGGTATTGTCCGTGCCTGTGATTAGCGCGCCAATATTTTGCGTATTAGCCGCGAGACTGACGGTGCCATCGCCGGTAAAAGTCACAGCTCCGCGGTTTGTGATGGTACCGCTATTAAAGTTCACCGTACCCGTCCCAACATTCATTGTCGTCGCAAAAACGGTTCCTTGAAAATTTGTCGTGGCGTTTCCGGCAGCAGTTACGTTGAAGAAGGAGAGTAAGTTCGTCCCCAAATCCCCACTCACAGTCGATGTCACGAGGTCATTGAATAGGATGCTGTCCGAGTTGTTAACGTCTGTTGAGACGGAAGGACCGCCAATAGCACCGATATTTGGGAAGCCGACTCCTACGGTCAAGGTTCCAACGCCACCTGTCATATCAACACCGTCTGTCTGACCGGCTGCGTTCACCGTGCCGCTGGCGACAACAGGTTGCCTTATGGCAAAACTTGGTGCACACCAAGTAATCATGACTATCACGATCATGAAAAAAGAAAAAATCCGCTTGAGCGAAGCGGATATATTTAAATTTTTATAATTTACGTTCACATAGGTCATAATGACCTCCTTTTTGAAAAATAATTTAATGTCGTCGATCGTCGGCTGGGTACTTCCCTAGTTTAATTTTCATGTTTGATATCCTAGAACGAAGACGCTTACGGAAAAATCAGGGCAAACCCTTAAATGTCTATCAGTGAAACTACTCAATTGTGGAAGCTTGTAAGGCTTTTTTGACAACCAGCGCCGAATAAATGCCAATTGTGAGCGTCACAGCAAAACCAAATCCGACGAGCACCCATTCAAGCGAAGTTTTTTGAGCGGAAGTTTTTTCGAACACAATTTTTCCGGCGAGTGTGCCCAGATAAACGTATAAGAGCGCCCCCGGGATCATGCCGATTCCGGAAACTAAAAAATATCTCTTAAAACTAATTTTACTGAGCCCGAGAATGTAATTCAGAATGGTAAAAGGAAGAATTCCCGAAAGACGCAGAAGTAAAACCATCTTCCACCCGGCTTTGTTGACCGCGTTGTCCAGCGCCCTGACTTTTGGGCTTGCGACAATTTTTCTAGAGACCCATCCCCTCGACAAATTTCGACCCGCCAAAAAGCCGCCGGAGGCACCGATGAGTGAAGCAATGAGAACCACGGCAACACCCATAGGGATACCAAAAAGCGCTCCTGCCATCAGCGTCAAAAGCACAGTTGGCATGAAAAAAACGGTTAAAATGACAAAAACAGGAATGAACACTAAGGGCGCAAAAAAACCGACATGCTTCACCGCGTGCATCACCTGTTCGAGAAAAATCCTGAGATGCTCCATGCATAATGATACGTCGAGCTTTCAGACGTAAAAATAGGGGGAAATACTTGAATACCTATCGGGGGCGTTGATGAGCTCGGGCAAAGACCTTTGATTTTTTATGGAATTTACATCCGGAAATGGGATAATAATATTTAGTTGTAACTTGCTCTTTTAGATTTTCCGTATTTCGGGCGGCATGTCCTCACCATTTCTTGCCCGTTACTCCCAGTCGAGCCCACCTCGGCGAAAACCTTGATAATTGAAGCACCTCCTCCAAAACCAAAACAGTAAAGCTATTTTCACAAAAAAAGAAAGGCTCTAATTATGTCCAAAATGAAATCTATTCCAGTCACAACGTTTATTTCAAATGAAAGAATCGAAAGGAAGATTTACTTCTTAAGAGGCGCGAAGATCATGTTTGATAGGGATCTAGCCGCTTTGTATGAAGTCTCGACGAGTTACCTCAATCGTCAGGTTAGACGCAATATCGACCGATTCCCAGACGATTTCATGTTCCAATTAACCCCGAAAGAGTTCAAAAACTTGATATGCCAATTTGGCACATCAAGTTGGGGTGGTGTTCGCAAGAGACCGTTGGCATTCTCCGATTACGGAATCTTAATGCTGTCATCTGTTTTGAATAGTAAGAGAGCTATTCATGTGAATATTCAAATCATGCGTATTTTTAAGGACCTTCGGGATTTTTTGCATAGCCACAAAAATCTCCAAAAGAAAATTGAAGACATGGAAAAACGATACGACTCTCAATTTAAAATTGTCTTCGATGCCATCCGGGAGATTCTAGAGCCAAAAGTTACTCGGTCCAAAAAACCCATCGGCTTTCACGTTAAATACTAAGGAGGAGAGCAGAAAAAATTCGGAGAGAAGAGGATTCGGCGCCCTCCGCGTCACCGCGGTGTCTGCTGTGGGTCGGCCACTCGCCGCATTGATGCTCCTCATGGTCGCATCAATATGCGCGGCTCACTTCGAATCATTTGTTAATCGATCAAAAATTCGGAGAGAAGAGGATTCGAACCTCTGAAACCTTGCGGTTTACACGCTTTCGAGGCGCGCGCATTCGACCACTCTGCCATCTCTCCTGAAAGTGGTTTTTGAGGCCTCTTTTATACCATAACTGTGGCGAAATGGTATAATCGCTTCTCATGTCAAACACTCAAGCCAAAGGCGTTACCTGGGATCTGTCGGATCTGTATTCCTCGCTCTCTGATCCGCGACTTGAATCCGATTTGAAGCTTGCCGAACAAAAAGCGGCGGCCTTCGAGAAGCAGTACAAACCCCTTTTTAGCAGTTCGGCTACACCAAACCCTTCGGCGCTTGAGAATTTGCTCAAAGACTTCAAAGCCATCGTCGATCTCATGACAAAACTCGGCACTTTTTCGCACTTGTCGTTTGCAGAGAAAACTGATGACGCTGCGCGCGGCGCATTTTTACAAAAAATTCAGACCGTGCTCACTGACGTGCAAGCGCATCTTTTATTTTTTGAGGTGAGCTGGAATAAACTGGACGAAAAACAAGTTTCCGAGTGGATGAAAAATCCAAACCTTGACGCGGACCGTCACTTTTTAGAAAAAACCCGCAGCTTCGCGCCCTACACGCTCGCCGAAGGCGAAGAAAAAATCATGGCCATTAAGTCCAACACCGGCTCGTCGGCTTTTTCGCGGCTTTTTGACGAGACGATGAATAGCATTCCTTTTTTCATCACTACAAACGGCAAGCGAGAGAAAAAAACGGAAGGCGAAGTTCTTTCTCTGTTGCACTCCCCCGACCGTTCTGTTCGTAAGGCAGCGTCCGATAGTCTGACGGAAGGGTTAAAAGAACATTCGCGGCTTTTGGTTTATATTTTTAATATGATTTTAGCCGATCACCGCTCTTCACTTAAAATCCGCAGCTACCAGCACCCGATGGACGCGCGCAATCTGTCGAATGAAATTGATTTAAAGAGTGTCATGAATTTAGTCGAAAGTGTCAAAGCGGCCTACCCGCTTGCCGCGCGCTACTATCGTTTGAAGAAAAAGCTGCTGGGTTTAAACGAGCTCTACGACTACGATCGCTACGCGTCGCTCGAGTCCACCGAAGAAAAAATTTCATTTGAGGAATGCAAAAAAATCGTGCTCGACGGCTACCAAGCCTTCTCCCCTAAAACGGCGGAAATTGCCTCGCTCTTTTTTGAAAAACGCTGGATCGACGCCGAAGTGCGTCCCGGCAAACAAGGGGGCGGATTTTGCTGTGCCACCACGCCCACACTTCACCCTTATATTTTAGTGAATTTTACCGGCACGCTGCGTGACGTGATGACGGTCGCCCACGAACTCGGCCACGGCATTCACCAATACTTGGCGCGCAAGGTAGGAATTTTGGAATCCGACGCGCCGCTCACCATGGCTGAAACCGCGTCTGTGTTCGGCGAAATGCTGATTTTTGAAAAGATTCTTGAGAAGGAAAAAGATCCTAAAAAACGCCTTAATTTAATTTGCGGGAAAATTGATGATAATTTCGCGACCGTGTTCCGTCAAATTGCCATGTCTGACTTTGAAATCATGGCGCATGACGCGGGATTAAAAGAGGGCGAGCTTTCTGAGCAAGCGTTGTCGGATTTGTGGATCAAAGCCAATGGCGCGCTTTACGGCGACAGTGTGATTTTGACCGATAACTACCGCCACGGCTGGAAATACATTCCCCATTTTATTCATTCGCCGTTTTATGTGTACGCTTACGCGTTCGCCCAACTCTTTGTGCTTTGTCTTTATCAGAAATACAAAGAAGATAAAGCGGCCTTTTTGCCCATTTACTTTGAAATGCTCTCGCTTGGCGGCTCAAAGAAGCCGGTTGAGATTGCGCGCCTTGCGGGGATTGATCTCGCCGACGCCGCAATCTGGAAAAAGGGCATTCTCCTCCTAGAAACACTGGTCACCGAAGCCGAAAAACTGGCCGTGGTATAATTGCCTTAAGAGGCAAATTATGAAGTGGCAAACACCGCTTGTTATCGCCCTACTGATTCTCATCACAAAAGCCTCTTTTGCCCTTAACCCGGTTTACACCTATCTCTACGATTACGACGGAAATGTTAGCGTGACCTACAAAGGCGTCACTCAGCCCGCGCGGCAAGATTTTCCGTTTTTGGACGGCAGCGTTCTGCGCACCGACGTCAATGGCAGCGCCGATATCACGATGAACGGAATTATCGGCGTACGAATTTCGGCATCCAGCGAACTCGAATTTATAAAAGTGAATCGCAGCGACATGCAAGTTCGTCTCAACAAAGGAACTGCGCTCATCAACATGAAAGCGATTCCGGCGGGCTGGAATCTTCAGTTCAAAACTCCGGCTGGTGACGCCATTGTGCGGGAGTATTTGCTCTGCAAATTTTTTGTAAAGGCTTACAAAAACGAAAAAAACGTGAACACCAGTTTTTTTGTTTCGAAAGTGGGAATTCTAGACGTGCGTGCCAACAACTCCGGGGCTGTGGTCAAAGTTTTTGAGACAAGATCTCTTCTTGTGAGCGACGACGTCAGCGTTCCCAATCAACGCAACGCCACCGACGAAGAAATGGCGCTCACTAAGAAAATTAATTCTGTTCTGATTGACGTCGAAAGCGGCCCCAAGCCTTAACGCTTGATTTCCCGCGGGTTGAAATAACCGGTTTTTAACTTCGGAAATTCCTTTTTTATCCGTGAAATAATTTCAGCCATCCCTAGCATCTCATTTTGGGGAATTTCAATTTTCAAATCCTTAAAATAAAGAATCGGGTCGTAATTTAAATTGCGCCACTGAATCATGTCGATCCGGTGCTTGCGGATAAATTTTTCAAGCGCCTCAAATTCGTCCCGCGAATCCGTAAATCCTGGCATCGATAAGTAGTTGAGCGACACAAACGCGCCGTATTTTTTTGCCAGATCAATTGACTCCATAACATTTTTCAGGCTGTACCCCTTCGGCTGATAATACCGCGAGTAATACGGCTCGCGGACGCTGTTTAGGCTCACACGAATGCTGTTGAGTCCGGCTTTTAGAAGTTTTTCGATAAGCTCGGGACGGCTGGCGTTGGAGTTGATATTGATAATTCCCTTGGAAGATTTTTCGCGGATCATTCGAATCGCCTCCGAAATATTCGCGGCCGATAACGACGGCTCTCCTTCACAGCCCTGACCAAAACTCACCACCGGTTTCTTCTCGCTGGCAAAGTGGTGCAGCGAAAGCTCCGCAATTTCTTGAGCGCTCGGGACGAAATTAATTCGTTTTTGTGTGGATGGCACGCGGTCCTCAGGTTGCAGAGAGATACAACCTTGGCACTGCGCGTTGCAGGCAGGAGAACTCGGGATCGGCGCTTCAAAGCGGCCCAAGAAAAAATTTTTGGCATTCGCGCAGGCGTTCACGGTGGCACAGTTGGCCAAGTGCGGGACCAGGCGATTCGCGGGAAATAATTTTGAGACGTCTTTAATCCCCTCTTTCACCGCTTGAGTGCTCATAAACCGTTCGTCGTGGCGAATAGCCCGGTCCACTCGAAAAGCTGCGACGTAAAAATCGCCTTTATAAAAACAACACGCTCCGTAAGCAAATAGTGGGAGCATCGAAGCGTTCCCCGTCTCTGAAAAAGCGGTGCTGTGCGTGAGTGTAAAACCGGGTGGGATGAATGCCGCTACCGCAAAAACCGGTTCCGCATTTTTAGAATACGGATCCTTGTCCAAAACAACTGACTGACCAGTTTTAGGATCAAGCCCAACCGGTAAGCGGTCCGGCAGCATAAAAAGCTCGGCGTGACTAGGGAGCTTCACCAACTGTTTGGGATTGAGTTCAAAAAAATGACCCCCTTTCATCCCGCTCGCCGAAAGCCCTGGGAAATTAAACACTTTTCCTTTAGCGTTCGCAAATACGAGTTCAAGTGCGCTTTTTTTCACGCGAGTTTTTTCCAGTGTTTGGAGTGGCTAAAAAGAAAATTTGGTTTCAAGGGCGTAATGTCGTCGTAGCCATAATTCACCCAACCAAAATCCACTTTGGCATTGCGGCAGGTTTCAAAATCCACTTTGCTGTCACCGATATAAATCGATTTTTTTAGAGGTTCGTCGAGCGTTCGAATGACGTGAAGTAGCGCCGTCGGATCGGGCTTCGCCTCAAAACCGGCGTACGTGCCGATTAAGCTCAAAAAATGTTTTCGCAGCGATAGCTCATCCAAAATCCGCTCGGTGATGTCCTGCGGCTTATTTGTGACAATCGCCTTTTTTATATTTTTCAGAGGCCCGGACAACATCTGCCGCACACCCGGGTAAGGCCGCGTTCTACGGACCGGATTTTCGCGGTACAATTTCTTAAATCGAAGCACCGCTTTTTCTAATTTTTTGGGGGACTTTTCAAAATCGGGCGCTAAATTTTTCAACAGGTCATGCACCCCCCAACCCACCGCCTTCTTCACCGCCCGGAGGGACTTAGGCTTAAAACCATTTTGCTCAAGAATGACATTCGCATAATAGGCAATGTCCGGAGCCGTGTCGACGAGGGTGCCGTCAAAATCAAAAACGATGAGTTTGTAGCGCTTTTTTGGATTTAACATTGAACAAATTGTAGCAAACCTTTATCATCAATGAAATGAATAACGACTCCACTTTAGAAATTTTTGATGTCGCAGTAATCGGCGGAGGAATTGCCGGTGCCGCCGTCGCCCGCGAAGCCGCTCTCCAAAAAAAACGCGTTATTTTATTTGAAAAAAATACATTCGGCTCTGGCACAAGTTCTAAAAGCTCTAAACTCATTCACGGCGGCCTGCGATATCTTGAAATCGCCTGGGACGCGCTGCTCAGAGGTCGCTTTGGCGAGTTTTGGAAAAATTTTAAATTTGTTTTTCATGCTCTCGCGGAGTGCCGCGCCCTCTCCACCGAACTACCTGAACTCGTCACTCCTCTACCGCTCGTGATTCCCATCTACCAGGGAGACCGCCGCGGGCGTTTCGTGGTTTTTTCAGGGGTCTTTCTTTATTTTTTACTCGCTCTTTTTTCCGGCAAAGCGAAATGGCCGCGTTTTTTTTGGACTCAAAAATCCGCTCTTCAAGTGCTCCCTGATTTAGAGCCTCGGGGTTTAGTGGGCGGCGTGCTCATTTGGGACCATTTGACGGATGACCAAGCACTTGTCCAAAAAACCATAGCCATTGCCCGACAAAATGGCGCAACTTGCTTTGAGCAAACGCTCGTCGCGCGCAATATTTTTCTAAAGGACAAAAATTGTTTTGAGATTGAAATTCAACGTGAGGGTACGACTCAAATAATCTATTCAAAAAAAATTGTCGATGCCTCCGGCGCCTGGATGGGCTCGTCTTATGTGCTGCCGATTGCCGGATCGCATTTAAATTTCAAAAAATTTATACCGGTTTCGACAATCTTACAAGCGCGCGATGGACGGATTTTTTTTGGGATTAATTTTAAAGATTTTACGCGGGTTGGAACGACGGAGTGGCCCTGCAAAACGCCGGACGAGGTAACCGTTCCTGAGACGGACATTGCGTACCTGCTTGAATCCTTACAGCGTTATTTTCCGTCGAAACAGTTGAAACGCTCGGACATTGTCTCAATGGACGCGGGAATTCGGCCGCTCGCATTATACGGCGACCCCAAAAATCCAACCGCTCTCTCGCGTGAGCACGAAATTCGAATAGATGCCGAAGGGATTTTGCATTTAGTCGGCGTCAAGCTCACCGACCACCGCCGCGCGGCGCGGGAAACCCTCGACCAACTCAAAAAGTAAAAAAGCCGCAGCGACGGGAATTACTGCGACCTTTTACTAAAAATTGGTAGCGGGTTTCTCCATGTATCGAACTTGGCCCTTACTATTGCGTGCACTAGGATTAAAAATCAATTTTGTCGTATGGAATTAACGAAAATATCGCGCCACGATATTGGCTAGTGTGTCAGTTCTAGTCACATACTGGCCATTGGCTTGTCTTTCTCGAATAGTGACCTGTGGATTCTGATTGAGTCTGACACTGATTTCGATAAGAATCCGTCTATTCCGCTCGTCAGAATATATCACAGCCGAACGCACGCTTCCATCCGATCGATATTCGATCTCACGCTTCGTCCTTCCGCTGGCATAACGCGTCACATCGTCAGTAATGATGCCGCTTTGATTATATTGCTGCACCCTTGTTTCGCCGTCGGAATAAACAGTCTTAGCTTCTCGAAGTACGCCATTATTTCGATAAGTAAGCGCGGTGGTAGCAATTAACCCATCCGAATAGGTAATAATTCGTTGATTGGGCCGGTTATTTTGAAGATCAGATGGAGACGGGTAGACACTCTCCACCGTTTGATCAGCACTATAAGTAAAAATTTTAATCTGAGTGATCGTTCCAGTCGTGTTGAAGGTTGTTATGCGCGAAGGCCTATTAGCTTGAGCAGCTGAGAGGTTTGGGTAAAGTGTCTCTGAGATTTTTTTACCGGTGGAGGTGAAGTTGTTGCTCAAAACGGTGCCAGCGGGCTGAAGCTTAGTCTCGATTTGAACTTGAGTGCTGCCGGAATAATAAATCTGCTGCTCTATAATCTGGTTTTGGGAATTGAGAACCGTTCTTTGGCCAAGAAAACCGCTGGTAGCATCATAAATGCGATTCTCGGTTCTAAAAAGGTTACCGTTCGCATCGAAAATGATAATTCTGGCGGGCTTATCAGTATCCGCATTCGCTTGATTGGCGTATGTTTTCTCAAAGGTTTTCTTACCGTCGGAAGTGTATTCTGTTCTGAGAATTTTTCCGTTTTCGATGGTTTTCATTTCCACCATCGCTTGGCCGTTGGGGTAATAAAAGAAGATCGCATCTATTGTCTCTTGGCTATTTATAAGCTTAAGCAGTGTTTTTTGGCGTAGAACAGCAGGGTTCCCCGCATAAACATAGCGCTCGACTCTTTCACGCATGCCGTTGGCGTTGAAAAAGGTAACGCTAGATGGCCTTGGAGGATTGGCCTCCGCAGCGGCAGGATTGGAATAAATAGTCTCCGAGACTTTCTTGCTATCAAAAGCGTAGTTCACAGTCAAAACTGTCCCGCTGACTTGAAACTGTGTACGAATTTGAACTTGATTGGAGTTTGAATAAAAGATTTCCTGTTCAATAACTTCGTTTTGGGCATTAAGAACCGTTCTTTGGCGCAAGAATCCATTGGTGTAGATGCGGTTCTCGGTTAGAGAAAGAATACCGCTTGCATCAAAGGTAGCTATCCTCGAAGGCCTGTCAGCGTCTGAATTGGCTTGATTGGAATAGGTCTTTTCAGTGGTTTTCTTACCGTCGGGGGCATATTCGGTTTTGAGTATTTGGCCGTTTCCGAGAGCCTTCATTTCCACCATTACCTGGCCGTTGGGGTAATAGAAGAAGAGCGCGCCCATTACTTCCTGTCCATTGACGATATTAAATACAGTCTTTTGACGTAAAACAGGAGGACTGCCTACATAGATATAACGCTCAACGCTTTCTGGCGCGCCGTTGGCGTTGAAAGAGGTGACGCTAGAAGGCCTCGGAGGATTGGTCTCCGCAGCGGCACGGTCGGGATAAAGAGTTTCGGTAACTTTCTTGCCATCAGCGGTATAGCCAATAAATATTGCCGTACCATCGGGCAGGAAACTGTTTTCTATCTGAGGTTGTGCGCTATTGCTGTAGTAAAAGATTTGTTCGATAATCTGGTTTTGGGCATCGAGAACCGTTTTGATTCTTAAAGTTCCAGAACCATTATTAGCATAAATGCGACGCTCAATACGACCCACATTCTCGTTTTCATCAAAGTAAATAATCTGGGACGGCCTATCGGCGTCCAAATTGGCTTGACCGGCATAGGTCTTCTCAAGAGTCTTCTTGCTATCAGGGGCATATTCGATTTTAAGAATTTTACCATCGTCTAGAACCCTCACTTCCAAAATCACCTGGCCTATGGTCTCTTTAATTTTAATACCATTAAAATTATACTCTGTGGTAATTACCGTGTTATCGGGACGGAGCGCTTGAGTTATAACTGACCCTATCTTATAGTTTTGATAATTCAGAAGATAGGTGGTGTTATCCAGAATAAATTGAAAACGACCATGAGACATGTTCCCGCTAAGCCAACGAGCGGATAAATATTCTGATTCAAGTCGTCCGGTGGTTGGATTTGAATGGTAAACAGGCAATGTGTCATCAGGTGTCGCTTCATTTACGGCGGTATTTATCCAAAACCACATGATCGT
Source organism: uncultured Planctomycetia bacterium (assembly GCA_964606485.1). Classification (GTDB taxonomy): domain Bacteria; phylum Omnitrophota; class Gorgyraeia; order 2-02-FULL-51-18; family 2-02-FULL-51-18; genus CAZSGP01. The sequence continues at coordinate 80,780 of CAZSGP010000005.1, forward strand.
GTTCAGAACTGAAGGAGCTCCATTTTTATACCGACCCAAAGCATCGTTAAGCCAATGCGGGCCTTCCCAGTACCAGAAGGCGGCAATTTCAGCGACATCTTCAACCGTATTATTACCAGCATATCCTGAGATATAGTGCTCGGGCGAGTGGGTGTTGGGCTGGTAATACCAATAGTGCGTAAGAAGATCTAATTCCGCGGTAATCCCAAAAAGATTACTCAAATGAAAGTTATGCCCCGCCTCATGCGACAATAAATACATTAAATTATGATCCGACAATGCTCCCCACCCAATATCTAGGGTATGCGGCCACATAAACCCATCAAAGCCCCCATTTTCACGAAATATTAAGACATCAATCCAATTTGGCCGGCTTTGAGCGAAATCAGAAACGACATCCAAATAGCCTTGTTTTAAATAAGTGGCCCCGCTGGGATCTCTTAGAAAAATTTTATGATTCGTCCATAGATCATTTATCCGCGCCAATCTCGCCGAATATTGACTGTCTGTCTCACCGGAAATTTGTGGATTCAGCAGTTCCAGGATAGGCAAAAAATACTGCGCATTAGTAGTAAAATTATTGCTTCGCTTGGCGGTCATAATAAAGGCCATTAAATTATAATCATAATTACCGGTACGGTTGGAAAAATTAGCAATGAAAGCACTTGCAATCTCTCGAAATATTCGGGCTTGGTTTTGTGAGGAAAAATTCATAGATCGACTATCTACATATCCCCCAAGAGCAAATAATAAATCCAGGTTGTAATGAAAAAACCAGCCTCCAAAATCTGATGTCGATGCCATCAATTGGTTTTCAATTTGATTTTTTTTCTGTATACCGACAGCCGGTGAATTGAAAGCAGCCAACAAAAACTTGGCTCTGGAGGCAGAACCGTCATAGGAAGCTAGGGCTCCGTCGATGATCGCTTCAAGGGCAGTTGTATGCGAGGGGTCGATATAGGCATAAAAGTGGTCTAGGAGGATTTCTAGTTGATCTGTTGGAGGGGTTGGTTGTGCGAAAACAATATCAATGAGCTCCGAAATATCCGCCGTGTAATCTGCTGCATTTAAAACGATTCCATCGTTTTGAAGAATCATTGTTCTTAAAAAATCGAATAGATCCGAAGAAACGGCTCCGGATTGAATATAAAGTGCGATAACTCCATGGGCCACCGAAGAGCGGATAGCGGGTTCAACATCAATATTTTTTATAATATTCACTGCAGCCCTGATACAGGAAAGACCACTCAATTTACCTAAAAGAGACTGCGCCGTAGGCTGAGTCACGGAAAGCTCGTCAAGAAACCTTACGAGAAGCCGCCCCAATAGGTTCATAGTTACGCCATTACCTGTATTCAACGTAGACAGAAATTGGTCTTTAACAGATAGAGAAAGATTATCCCAGACATGTTCTAGGTGTTCGGTGATTCTCTGCTTTTGGATAGAATCCAACCATTGGTTGTATACTCCAGTGCGAGTGCCGACAATAGGCTCAATTCCATCAGCAAACTGAAAACCCGGGTTCTTCGCAAGAGCGTCCAAAAGCTTGTGAAAAAATACAGGCGTAAACGTGGTTCTAAATTGATAATCATTTTGAACATTTTGGGAGTTTGAAGACAGATTATTGAGCTGATGATATTCATCGGCGGTCAAAGAAAGTGGGTTATCGACAAATTTGGCGAGTCGATTAAAATAGCCGTCTGAGAAATCAATCCTTCTCTCAGACGAACCGGAATAAAGATAACTTGCTAGATAAAAAAACTCATTCCGTTCAGCATCAACTAAAAATAAGCTTTCCGCTCTATTAAAATAGATGGCTGTTGGTTCGTAAGTCACGCGTAAAATTGAACGTGCGGTTCCCAGATTATCAGTAAAAGTGTGAAAACGAAACGAACCTGCTCTCAATCCCTGGGCATTAAAAATATCACCCTGCTCCAACAAAGGATTAAAATATATCCTCTCGGAAAATGGCGCTTCCGTATTATCATATGCGTTCCCATTCAATCGAGCCGAGTCCACATTAAATGCCGCTCCCGTCAAGGTCCCCACAAGTATTTTATAGCTGCCCAACGTTGGGTTTGTAACCCAGCTGGCTAAACCCGTCTGTCCCGCCGGAATCGCAATCGGTTGGGATAAGCTGCCGCTTTGCTGAGTAAATGAAAAAATACGCTCAATACCATCGCCATGCTTTTCCGATGCTTTCATTGTTTGAAAATCAAATATCGTTTCGGTCGGTCCGTTTGCCGGTGGATTTCCATACGTTTTAACGATTTTCTGAATGCTTCCGTTGGCATCGTATGTAAAATCAAGAGTGGTTTGGGAAGCATCCGATGAAACCTGCCGAATAATTCTTCCTTGTGCGTCCTGAGTCTGTCGCGTCCCGTCTGGCAACGTGACTTCCTGCTGATTAGGCGAAGAAGATGCTGGATTTTGTTGAACGGCTGCGGTGATCGCATTTTGCTGGTCAATCTGATTTTGGGCCGTCGTTTGATTATTTTGCGTCTGCTGAGGCGTGTAGCCAGTTTGCTGCTGCTGGGACTGCTGATTGGGTAGATTTGGAAGATCAGCTAAAACATTGTTGATTAAATAAAATTGAGAGAGGAAAGTCGTTAAAACAATAGAGCTTATAAATTTAGTCGTGAGATTTGATTTTTTCATCCGAACGACTCCTTTAAAATATTAAAAGTCTTTTCAAAGAATCCATAAAAAAAGGCTTCAAACAACTTAGCCATTATTCTCAAAACATATTTTAGTGTTAATAGTAATCCTGACCAAAGTATGCCTGACAGCCGACAAAAATTCAAATACCCCCCCCAAGAGAGTTTTTAGCTTCCCGCACAAAAACGAAAAACTCTAAAAATCGCCCGCGTGGCTTGGGAACCAGTCGACCAACTCCAAAAATAAAAAAGCCGCAGCGACGGGAATCACTGCGACCTTTTACTAAAAATTGGTAGCGGGGGTTGGATTTGAACCAACGACCTTTGGGTTATGAGCCCAACGAGCTACCAGGCTGCTCTACCCCGCGATGAGTGGGTTAATCTACCACGCGCCCTTCACAAACACAAACTTTAACGAACGATGGCTTCTTTGGCTGAAACCGAATTTTCTCTCACAAGCTTGTACACAATTTCGCCCTGCTTGGCTTTATTCAGCTCTTCACGGGCGACTTTTTCGAGGTACACCGGGTCGTCTCGAAGCATTCGAAGCTCCCGTTCAAGTACCCGGTTCTGATAGCGAAGCTTTTTAAGGTCCTGCTCCAGAACATCACTGCGTTTGTTGAGCTCGAACACGTGCATGACTTTCGGAGATAGCAGCACGATAAATAAAGCCACTAGCAATCCAAAAATCACCAGTGAACTTGGGCGTTTAATCATGCCCTTATTTTAAGCCGTAACGCGCCTTTTTGCCAAGCTCCTCTTCAATGCGAAGTAGCTGGTTGTATTTGCAAATGCGATCCGTGCGCGACAACGACCCAGTTTTAATTTGTCCCGCGCCCGTCCCCACAGCCAAATCCGCAATGAATGCATCTTCGGTTTCGCCTGAGCGATGCGAAGTCACAACGCTGTACTTGGCTTTTTGCGCCATCTTAATGGCTTCCAGCGTTTCCGAAACGGTTCCAATTTGATTCACTTTAATCAAAATGGCATTCGCCGCTTTCATGTCGATGCCTTTTTTCAGGCGCTCAGGGTTTGTAACAAAGAAATCATCGCCGACAATTTGAACTTTATTGCCGAGTTCTTTTGTCATTTTCACATAACCCGACCAATCGTTCTGATCCAGCCCGTCTTCGACCGAATAAATCGGATATTTTTTAACCCAAGCCGAATAAATTTCAATCATCTCATCGGCAGAGAAAATTTTCCCCGGGTTCGATTTCCAGAATTTGTACCCTTTGCGGCCGCCCTCGTCAAAGAGTTCTGATGAGGCACAATCAAGCGCAATTTTAATTTGGCTCCCCGCCTTGTAACCAGCTTGCGCAATCGCTTCCATGATCACGTCGAGCGCTTCTTCATTTCCGAGATTCGGCGCAAATCCACCCTCGTCTCCAACAGCCGTGACGTGGCCTTTTTTCTTCAAAATGGTTTTGAGCGCATGAAAAATTTCCGTAATCCAGCGCAAACCGTCGGAGAAATTTTTGGCGCCGAGCGGTGCGATCATGAATTCCTGGAAATCAATTTTATTGTCCGCGTGTTTTCCGCCGTTAATGATATTGGCCATCGGAACCGGCAATAAGAAATTTTTGTTATTGTGCAAACGGCCAATGTGCTGCCAGAGCGCCGTTTTGTTCGCAACCGCCGCCGCCCTGCACGCCGCCATCGACACAGCGAGTAGCGCATTCGCGCCGAGACGTGCTTTGTTCGGAGTTCCGTCGAGCTTGATTAAAAATTTATCGAGGTCCGCTTGTTTTGCCGCGTCTTTTCCTTTAATGGCCTTCGCAATTTCGCCGTTTGTGTTTTGCACGGCCTTCGAAACGCCTTTTCCGAGGTACCGCGACTTGTCTCCGTCGCGCAATTCCACAGCCTCGTACTCACCGGTCGACGCACCACTTGGAACCGCCGCACGGCCAAACGCTCCACCGGAAAGCAACACATCCGCTTCAATCGTTGGGTTTCCGCGTGAATCTAAAATCTCTCTTGCATGAACGCTTTTAATCGATGTTTTTGACATTGTTTTTCTCCTAAAATTTAGACGACATTATATTCTAATTCCATAATTTTTCGTACATAAAATACGCTTTCCTCAGTTGCCGCATGAGAGGAGAATGCTTCCCGTTTCCCTGCGAAACGACCCCACAGTATTCCTGCGTCCACGACGCTTGACCCACTCCCTGATGCCCCGCCGAGCCCTTACGCGCGTGCCAAGACGGCTCGCCGGCCTTCCACCACTCGTCAATCCATTCGAACGCCATTCCGCCGATCGAATTTCCCGCCTTGTGATGAGCTCGATTTTTCAAAATGTCATGCCAGCACCACTGGTGATACCGCGCTTGCCGCACTTCATTTAATCCATCCGCGTACGATCCGCCGTACTCGGTGACGAGCACCGGCCGGTCAAAATTTTTCTTCACTCCCACCCACAAATTTCCAAATCCTGTTTCGCCGCGGTAAACATTCGCCCCAAAAATGTCAATCGCCGGCGCAAATTTCCGGTAATAATTTAAAAATTGCGCGTCTCCATTCACCATCGCCACGGGGTGTTTCGGGTCGAGTGAATGAATAAGCAATGCTGCTTCATTCAACAAACTCGCGTAGGCCTGGGTGTAACGCCCGGCATTGGTTTTCGTGAAACTATAATTATTTTCATTTCCTAAAAGCCACAGCAACACATACGGCTCGTCTTTATGGCTCTCCACCATTTTTTTGACACTGGCGAGAAGCCGCTTTCTCTGTGCTGGGTCGCGGTAGTCGGTGCCTTCGCTCCACGACGCACCCGAATCAATCGTATACGCGCCAAATTTATTTCCCACCGCCACAAAAATTCCGTATTTCTTATGCAAATTCCGCAGCATCGCTTTGTTGGCAACCTGGCCATGAAAATCATTCACATACCAGCGAATGGTGTTCACGCCCATTTTTTTCATCAAGCGAAAATCCCCAATCGGCTTTTCATTTTTATCGCGCTTGTTGTTGTAATTTAAATCCACCCACGCGTCGCTCGGGCCGTCCACAAGTCCGTTGAAATTGGTGTCGTAATACGCCCAGTCGCGCGCCGAGCCATCATCCGGACTCTGTCCCACCATCGTCGGCCGGTAGTCCATGCCCTTCACAAAAAAGGGTTTCCCATCCACCAAAAGCTCCCAGCTGCCGTCGCGGTCGTGAAAAGTGCGAACCTCGGCCGCATGCGCGTTTGAAAGCATTAAACAGATAAATAAACTAACGAGAATTATTTTTTTCAAATGAATTTAGAGTGTCTTTAGAAATTTCTGGAGGGCTTTGGGGTAAAGCTTGTGCTCCACGGCATGAATCCGCTTTTCCAATTTTTCGAGCGAATCCTTTTTTAAAATTTTTACTTTTTCCTGCGCTAAAATCGGTCCTGCGTCCACCGCTTCCACCACCAAATGCACCGTGACACCGGTTTCTTGGACTTTGGCTCGAAACGCATCTTGAATCGCATGCGCGCCCTTAAATGCCGGCAAGTACGATGGGTGAATATTCACAATTCTGTTTTTAAAACTGCCAATGAAATACCCGGTAAAAATCCGCATGAATCCCGCTAAGACCACCGCGTCTACGTTTTGATTTTTTAAAATCTGAACGACCACTTTTTCGTAGTCTTCGCGCTTTTCAAAAAGCTTCGGGGGAATTAAAACGACGGGGATTCCTGCTTTTTTAGCGCGTTCGAGCGCAAACGCTTTGGGATTATCACAGACCATTAACGCAATCGAGGCGGCAAGCTTTTTACGCCGCACCGCCTCGATGAGAGCCTGGAAATTAGAACCGTTTCCCGAGCAGAAAACGGCGATCTTCTTCATTAATTCGCGATCGCTTGATCTATTTTTTTCTGAAGCTCCGGCTTCGACATCGCGCCCACAATGCGCTGCGATTCTTTGCCGTTTTTAAATACAATCATCGTCGGAATATTCATCACCCCAAACTTCGAGGGCGAATCCTGATTTTCGTCCACATTGAGCTTTCCGATTTTGAGCTTGCCCTTGTAAGCCGGGGCGAGCTCTTCCAAAATCGGTCCAATCATGCGGCAAGGCCCACACCACTCGGCCCAAAAATCGACCAGCACCGGAACGCCGGACTTCACGACTTCCGCTTCGAAATTTGCATCCGTTACTTGCAGTACATTTTGACTCATCTTCTTCTCCTTAAGAAAAAAGTGAGCTGGAGACCGGATTTGAACCGGTGACCTGCTGTTTACGAAACAGCTGCTCTACCAGCTGAGCTACTCCAGCGAAAATTTAAAGTAAAATTTACGCTTTCAGACCGACACGCTTTTGCCAGCGGCCGGAAAAATCATTGAGTGCATTTACAAGTTCCAGCGCCGACGGCGTCACCGAAACCGCATTGCCCATTAAAATTTCTTTCGACGTCACATTTTTTCCGTAATAAATCGAATTCGACCGGTTATCGGATGTCACAATCGCTCCGTCAAGCGACACCCCGGCAAAAATTCCTTTGGTCCGCGAATACGAAATAATTTCCGACTGTAAAAATAAATCCGTCCCCGCTTCCGAATGCCGCCCCATGGGTCCTGCCGCCACCGATGCTGACGCTCCCAGTTTCATTTGGTCGGCCAAAAGTCCGTTCAAACCTTTTTTGTTCATGATCACGAGCACCAAGTCCGCCGCTTGCCCGCCGATTTGCAGCCCAAAACTTCCGCCGCCAATCGTCGAAAACGCCACCGGGCCCCAGTGACCAGTTTGCGCGTCTTTCGCGAGCACCACGCCTCGGCCATAACGCACACCAAAAATAAACGCACCGTTCACGGTGTTAGGGTAAATGGCAATCGCCTCGCACTTGGCCAAAAGCTCTTCGGGAATGCTCCGGTCCGGCGTTTGCATGATGTCGTCCATCACGCGCTTGGCGCCCTGAATGCGCCCTTCAAGCTCCGCGTTTGACGCGCCCGCGCAGTAGCCCTGCCCCGCAAAGAGACAGACGCCCAATAAAACGGCCAAAATGGATTTCGAACCCTTTTGAAATGTCATAATCTCTGATTCTAGCTTAAGCGGGGCGGTGAATCAACTGATCTAGCTCGTTCTTTAAAACGGGCAGGACTTCGTTGTAGCGGTAGGAACCGAGTGTATTTGATTTTTTCTTGAGCGTCACGGTGCTGGGTCCACACCAAAGCCCCAAATCCGCGTCGTCGGTTTCGCCGGGGCCGTTCACGCGGCAACCCATCACCGCAATCGTGAACTTGTGTTCTTTGGCGTACGCGCTCATGGCTTTCACGTCCATGGCAAGCTTCACAAAATCATTGTTTTCGACCCGCGAGCACGACGGGCAGGAAATAATGTTCAAACCTTTTCCAAAATCCGGCACCGAAATAAATTTTTTTTCTTCTATGTCTTTTAAAATTTGTCTTCCATAAGTAACTTCCTGGTATTTTTCGGCAAACGGCAGCGTCAGCGACACACGAATCGTGTCACCAATCCCAAACGGAATTAATTTTTCAAACGCGATTCGTGTTTTAATCACCCCATCCGGCAAAAGTCCCGCTTCCGTCACACCCAAATGAATCGGCACGTCCGGCCGCCGCACGGAAAACTCTTTGTTACAAACCACCACTTTTTCGGGGTCGGAATCTTTCAGGCTCACCACATAATTTTCAAATTTTAATTCGTCGAGCAACGCGCAGTGCCATGCCGCGCTCTCCACAATCGCTTTGACGTGGTTTCCCTTGTATTTTTCTAAAAATTCGGGTGCCACGGATCCGCAGTTCACACCAATTCGCAGCGCATTTCCGTGCGCTTTGGCAATGTCCACAATCCAGCGCACTTTGTCTTTAATGGATTTTTGTTTGTCCAGGTGATGCAAGTGCCCGGGGTTGTAGCGAATTTTATCCACAAACGGCGCCACTGTTGAGGCGAGCGGAAAATTTTCCTGAAGGTCTACGACTAAACACGAACGGGTTTGCTTGCGAATCTCGGCGAGGGCTTCTACGTCTTTTGCGTTATCGACGGCTATGCGGATCAGATCCGCGCCGCTTGACTCCAGCATCCGCACTTGCTCGAGCGTCGCGTCAATGTCTTGCGTGCGAGTCGCGCACATGCTTTGCACCGCAATGCGCGACCCGCCGCCGATTTCTAGATCCCGAACTTTAATTTTACGAGTTTTAGAACCCACTTATTTCTTTCCCATGTCTCCCATCATTGGGCAGGACTCGGCACTCTTTCCATGCGACGAACCCATGTTGCACTGCTCTTTTTTCATCATTCCACAGGAGCCTTTTTTAATCATGCACACCGTGGAACAAAGAACTCCGGAAAGAGACAACACAATCACCACAATGCCCACAAGACGGCCGACGGTTTTAACTTCATTTTTTTCGCGTGACGCGTACAAAAACACAAAATAACCCAGTGACAGTGAAATCAGTAACAATGGTACAGCAGTCATAGTGCCTCCTTTTGGTTAATTCGAGGGGTATTTTACCAGAACTAACCTGTCATTGCGAGGAGCCCGCAGGCGACGAAGCAATCTATCTCTTAAGAACGAGATTGCTTCGCTGAGGCTCGCAATGACGGGGAGCGCTAAGCCGCCTGAGCGGCCATACGTGCCCCGAGGGCATACGCCTGCAGAATTTTTTCGATTTTAAGCGCACCGATCATCCAGTGCTCCATTTTTTCGGTGGGAATTTGGTCTAAATTTTTACCCTCAAGAAAATCCGCAAAAAGGCCTTGGTCAGCGTCGCTCACTTTCACATCGAGCACATCAAACACGCGCCGCAAGCTATCAAAGCTACCCGCGTCTCTTAGTTTCGCGCGAAGTTTTGAAACCACGACGGCCGACATCACAAGAGCCGAGACATTGTGCAAACTCCCCTTATCCGGCCGCGCCACGCGTAGGGCAAAACTACCGGACGTGGTCTTTGGCACGTCTTTGAAATCAACCGCTAGCACCGAGATAGGTGTTAAATTTTTATAGTCGCCCGGCAACTCATCTTTTTCAGCAAAAATATAATCGTGTCGAGAATCCAGTGTCGCTGCGCGCGTCATCACTTGTTTTATTTTTTCTGGGTCCGATGATTTTAATAAAAGAACGGCCCCCTCTTCCTTCGCGCGGTGCATCGAGTAGATAAGCCAATCCATAAACAACACATCCGTCGCCGGATTCGTCATAAACTCGTCCAGATTCCATTCTAAAAGCGTCTTCACGCGCACCGCTTTCAAATCGCTCAACACCTCTCTAATGTTCACATTTTGTTGATTGAGTGTAATGCGCTTTTCTTCTAGGTCATGCTTGCTAAGCGTCAAAATACCGTCAGCGATTTTCTGGCTGTGACTGTGGTGGCGTAGGCTAGCTCTAAAATTTTGAATCGGCACCGATGTTCTTTTATTCGGTCCTAGTTGGCTAATGATGAGCCTATCGCCATCAAGTTTTTTTTCTAAATATGTTTCTAAAATGGTTGGCTCGCCGTCCTCACTAAAATTAACCGCCAAAAGTCCCGTTTTCCCCGTCGACTCCACCACGTGAAGCGTAAATAAAATTCCGTTTCTCTTAGAAATGCGGTACCCGCTTGCAACAAACTCTTCAGTAACAGGTTCGGATTGAGTGACCGCAAACCTCGCGCCGGAAAACGTCTGGGCTTCTTGAATGAGCCTTCTATAGTAATCCTTCACACGGTCCGTCCCCGCCTGACCTGAACGGAGAAATGGCAATATGTTTCTCAGCATGACTACCGGCCAGTGATAGTGAAAAATGATTTTGTTTGATTGTATGTGCTCCGAAATCATTCCCCACACTTCTTTCGGGGACTTATCGAGCATTTGTTCCGGGCTGATGTTCCGAAATACTTCTTTTAGCACTTTATCAGCGGTGGCATTATCTAATTCCCGAAGTTTCAGGTGGAGCCCATCCGCATCCGCAAGCCGCGCGCCGCGCGCCACATCGAATAAAATTTTATTTTTAGTTTTTACACCATCTATAAAGATACCGTTTGACGAATTAAGATCTTCAATATAAATCGCGTTACCTTCTTTAAAAATTCTGGCGTGTTTTCGGGAAACACTCGTGCTTGTCAGAGCAATGTCATTTTCGGTGGAACGGCCAATCGTGCAGATCACACCGTCTTTTAGTACCGAATAACGGGCGACTCTCTTATTTTTACCCTCCTCTACGGGGTAAACAATGGCTAGGTCCCAACCTTCGTTCCTTTCAAAAAGATTAGCCGTTAATTCGTGCCCACCAATCGTAAAAGCTACTTTTGTATACCTGACAAGAGGCTTAACGATTGGCTTCACTTCTTTAGCACTGCTCTCTGACACCCAGATTCCTTTGGTCGGAATAAAACGATAAACTTTTGTTCCGTCGACGGATCTCAATAGATTTCTATCCAAGATCTCGAGAGCTCCTTTCGGATCGCGGCCAAATTTTTCTTTTTCGGCTAGCCCCAACGCGTTCCAAACTACGATTTCGTGAGGATCGCTCCGGTAATCGTAAGTATAAGTGCCTTTAAGGGGCCAATCGCGTTGATCGCTCGGAAAATCTTTAGCCCGCATTCTCCGGATTCGATCGATAACCGTATCCGCATTTACTGTTGCTAAACTGAAATAGTCTTTTACTTCAACCGACTGCCCATAGGGACTAATTTTCAAATATCCTTGATGCACTAATAAATCAACCCAGTCTTTAATCGGCAATAGCAGATCTTTTCCGGAAGCATCTCTCAGCGTAGAAAGTTTATGAATCATTTCGTGGCTTACGACTTCTCTTACACGAAGCGGAATGTCCGAACTGCTCTTAATGAGCGGGCCATTGTTGATATGAATTTGGGTTGGAGCAATACGGATCATGCCTTCCGATCTCCCAATGTCCGCGTCACCTAGAACCGGGCGATCATTTTCAGAAAATTTGTGGATTTCGATAATAAGAGGCTCACTTAATTTCTTCAAGAAATCCGTATCGCGGGAAATTTCAAGGACACTTAAAAAGACATGGTACGCATACTGAAGGGTGCGGCTGGAGTTTTCATCCTCGGAAGCCCTCTCCATCCGTTTTCTTTTGAAATCGATTTGAAGCGTCACCTTATACGCAGCCAGCTCTTTGATGATTTCTTCGATAATCATTAGACGCATTTCATGGCGATGCTCTTTGATGGGATCGTTTACCAATTTTGCAGTCATTCGATGAATCTGATCTTCTTCTTTCTCCAGGGCTACCCCTCTAAGCCCAGCCTTGATTTGCTCATGAATCGATTTCGCCTGCAATTCCCGACGTTCTCTGGCTTGGCGGTTGATTGCGTCTTGCTGGCGCGCTTTAATAAGCATTTTTTTTCTCCAATGCACAAAAGCAGCTACCATCGCTTCGGCTAGGTCGCTAAATCTTTTTTCGTCCACGACATAAAACTTCGCGGGCCCGCTACCTTCCTCGCGCAGAATCCCCTCTTGCTTGTATCGAGCCAAATTGCTCCCATTCACTTCGTCGTTAAATTGCTGAACCGTTCGAAGAAAAAATTGGGGGAAGTTCGGATTTTTCCCGAGAGCAATGGTTCCGTCTTGATAAATCTCCACTTCAAGAAGAATTATGTCCAGGGAACTGCTTGTTATGAGGCCGCGTTTATCAATAGATACGTTGACCCGGGCCATTTTACTCATCTGCGAGAAATCTTCCGCCACTAACGCTGACATTCCAGGTCCCGGGTCCGATACAATTTTTTTCAGCGCAGTTAAATTTTTTTGGAGATCAGATTCATTCTCTGAAACGGCTTCCATTACTTTCCGAATCTCTAAGGCGATCTCGAGCTTCGTCATAGCGCTCTTCAATCCAGGGAGCAGAGTTACATTCATCGCTCGGCTAAAATTAATCTGCGCGATTGCAAATAAGCGCTGTAATTCTATGGCTGATTTTGTCTGCGCCATCACCAAAGCTTCTGGTTTTAATTTTCCATAATCCGCCATGAAAGCGCGGCGAAGTCTATCCTTCGTATCTTGAGAAGACCAGGGAGACAAAGAATTCATTGCGTCAAAATCCCGATCTACGAATCTTCTGATAATAAGATCTACAATTTTTGAGTCGGGCAGTGGAGTGGCTGCCGGCGGCACTGCGGCTTCCACTGGCTCTCCGCGATCCATCCCGACTTCGCCTTTCGCCAACCGCGCCCCACCTCTGCGATATTTCTTTTGCCAGGAAATCGGTACTTTGGGTTCAGTTTTGACTTCTTTATCACTATAAACAATTTCAACAATCGTTGGCGTTTTTGGGCGGTCTCGATGCGTCTCTTCAACAAAATTATGACTGAGAATAGGAAGCGCCTCTTTCGAATAGCTCCGTAGATTTTTCACCACATTTTGAGCGGGCATCCCAAATAGCGCAGATAGCTCAGTTAAATTTAGATGACTCGTATCGTCTGTATTTAGAAAATCAATCACCCCTTCAAGCAAAACCGCATTTTTTAAACTTTTAATCTTCTCCAAGAATTTTTGCTTAATCCGCTCATCCGCGAGCCGCGCGCCGATCATCTGTGCTTCGCCGTCACTTTCAGTTAGCCGAGCACCTTTGAGCGCGGCCAGTTTTCCGTCAACAACGCGGAATTCATACCCCTGAAACACCTGGTCGCGATAAAATTTGTGAACCTTTTTCCATGGTTCCGCATCTTTAACGGCACCCTCAAATCCACGACTAAACAGCTCTCCGTGAAGAACGTAATGCATAAACGTTTCGGCGGCCGTCTCGTAATAGCCCTGGCCCGCAAAATTTTGGAAATTAATATATCGAGCCATCTCCCCTGCACTGCTTTCCGCTGAGGGCAAAGCGTAGACATTGTCAAAAACTTCACCAAATGGCCGACCTGTCGGATTTTCGAGAATCAGAGGCTCAAACACATGGCCCAGTTCGTGATAAAAAATTTCCGAAAATTCTCTGGTGTTAAAACGGGAGTGCCGCATAACAAGCCTTTTGCGCTTGGGATCATAAAATTCAGTGCCATGGTCGCTTTCCGATTCGCCAATCGTAATCCCAGAAGCCAACCGCCTAAAAATGAGCTCTTGGAAAAGAACGCTCTTGGGAATGACTCTTAACAAGGTCTCAACGGCCGTAAAGTATTCTTCCAAATGTTCCGGGACCTCCTTACCATAGTGAACCTTGATTTGATTCGGCGCTTCCAGACTGACATGAAGCCAGGCGGGCTCGAAAGATACGGCAGATCGGACTCGCGGCATGCTGTATTGACGTTCCAACGCTTCGTCCGCTCGGAGGTTGATTCGACCAAACGGATCTTGCGCCGATAGCAAAAGCGCCTCGTGAATTTTCGTGTCCATTGCATCCGCGTCCACCAACCGCGCACCAGACGCACTTCGTTTTAACTCGCGGTATGATGCCGACAACCCTTCCCCTGAAAGACGCTTGAAGGAAACCCCTTCTTTGCGTAATAAGTTTTCCAGTTGATTATCATTTAGTACCTGCACGAGCCGTGTATGTGGCTCCCAGTAATGTTTAAGCGTGCGCGCAAGCTCCGAAGGCTCATAGGTGCCTTGCGCAATATAATAAATAAGATCCATGGAACGGAAATACTTCTCAAATTTCGGGTCGTTGAAATCTCCCTGAAAAAGGTGGATCTGCCCTCGGCGAATGAAATGTAAATCTTCCGCCGCTTTGACCAATCGCACGCTTTCGCTGAATAAAAATTCGTCATATTCAATACCGGTAATTGTGAGATTCGGATAACGGTTCGCCAGTCGAATAGCAAATTCCGCCTGGCCACTACCCAAATCAAGCAGTGTGTAATCACCCGCTTGGGGAACTTTAAGTGCCCTAAGAACAGCCTCAAACAAATCTTCGCTGTGAGTGGAAGACGCATAAATTCCCACTTTTGTTGGATAAAGCATCCTTTTGGCAACATCTGCCCGCTGATATATCTTTCGTATTTCTTTCGGGATCTCATAATCAAGCGTTTCATCAAAACCGCCCGCCAACCGCGCGCCGGCGGAAGCGCCGCCCACCAATTTATCTAAAATTCTCGATTTTTCTCTAACAAGCTGCTCTATTTTTTTATTTATTTTTGCGATTTCTCTAATAGATCTCTTATGTCTAGCCGTTCCTCGATAATGAATCTCACCAACGCTATACTGAGATCTCTGCACCTCGAGCGACCGAAGTTGACGCTTGACGACCCCCAACCTGTCTCTCAGCTTCCCGACCGAAGAAAGCCGCGCGCCCTGCGCGTTTATTTCTGGATAGTTGAGCTTGTACCACCTTTTTACACGGTTTTTGTGGACGCCGGGGCTAACATCTTCTATTTGAGGCATGGCTGGAAAATATTTTCTGAAAACTTCTTCCGCATCAAAATTCTTGGAAGCCAGTGTTGATAAAATATCGAGCATGGCCTCTCGGTTCTTTGTGCCGGCAATTAAAATAAATGCTTCTAGCGCATAGCTTCTGGTATGCCAATCCTCTTTTTCGTTAAATGCAATTTCTCTTATTGTCGGTAAAGCCTTTCTCGATTTTCTGCCAATTTTTCCAAGCGCTTCTATCGATTTATTTGTTTCGACAACAAATTCACCCTGTTTTCTAGGCCTCTCCAGCCCCGAGCGAATAAAATCAACAGCGGCATTTGGAACGCGCGGGCCAATGGCTCCGAGACATTTCACAACGCTTGAATAAAGGTCGGCGTTATTTTCTCCGATCTTTAAAATATCCGGAGCCAAACTCCAGGCACTTCGACCCATTTCTTGAGCAGCCATCAAAGCCGCGTACCGCTTCTTTGGATCCTGTAAAGCCGCTTTCACGTAGGGCGCGCTAGGTCCTTTAAAATGGCCCAAGGCATAAGCGGCCTCTATCCAAACTGGGGTATCTCCGCCTCGCGTTGGCACGCTGCTGTCCATCGCCGCCGAAAGCGCATTCATGACTCGCGGCGTTTTGATTTCTAAAATACGAAGGGCTTTTACAGCGCCCTTTCGAGCACTGCTTGAACTCTGCATATTTTCAAGCACATCACATAAATAACCGGAGGCTTTTAGGCGAACGGAAGGACCGAATAATTTAACGAATTCTGCAAATGATTCAAATTCTACCTCCCCGCTTAACGCAACACTAAATATGGGTAGCAACACATCCATATTCATAAATCGAGCGGATCCTTTATGGATGAAGGCATCTAAGACAAAACCAAGAACAACGGGGATGTTGTTATCTCTGCCGTACCGATATTTCTGCGCTAAAAAATCAATCAACAAGTCGCGCGATTTTTGTTTGAAATCGGAAAGACGGGCGCCAAACGTATCAATCCCTCCCAGCGCCTCACCCTCAGTCAACTGACCACCGCTAGCAACTTGGTTTCGAATCTTTTTATCGTACTCTACAAGTTCTTCCTCAGTCTTATAAGCAACACTGCCCTTTGTAAGAGCCGCTCCTTCGTCAGCGGACGGTTCTTTTTGTGTAAGGGTGTCTTTCTTCTTCTCTTCATTGACCGCCAACCGCGCGCCGTCTACGCCATCTTTAAATCCTTTGAAATCGAATTCGACTTTTGTGTCTGAATACAACGCTTGATAAGCCTTAACCAATTCGTCATAGGCCTTCCGCTGGTTTTCGTCTTTCAGATGGGAATACGCCAATTCACGGATTTCATTTTCAAGCTTAACTAGCGAAGCTTTGAGAGAAGCTCCGATTTCCGGAATCGCTTGATGAGCAATTAACTCCGCTTGCAATCTAGCCAGAAACGGAACGAGAAATTTTGCCGGCTTTTTTTGGGTTTTTTCAAGTTGAACCACGATACCTGTAAGTTCGTAATGGGCAAGAGAAACCTTCTCTTTCCGGTTCAATTTGGACGGCATTTTTTCTGAATGCATATAAATCTTATGTGCAATTTCGCAGCCCAACGCGTCCGTGATAATTTCATCGGCGTGATAACGGATATCTTCTTCCATTTGCAAGGCTTGGAATAAAGCGGACTTGGGGTCAAATGGCGCAGGAATCACGCGATGGCCCGTATTCATTTCTTGTATCGCATGCGCCCATTCGTGTGGAATCAAGTAATTCATCGCTCGGATAAACCTGTCTTGATACTTAAATCCTTCTTCGAAATCGACGTATAACTCGCTACCCACGCGGCGTATCGCTAGGTCCGTTTGGATAGTCTCTTGCACTCTGAGTCCCATCTGCAAACCCCCAAAACCCCCGAAACCAGAATCGCTGACGGCAGCGATATCATCAAAATTGAAGCGCTTTTTGTAAACTTCCATCATTTCTTGGACTATTTCCTGAGCTTTCGCGATCCATTTTCTTTTTGTTTCTTCTTCCTTTTTCAACCTTTGCTCTTCTTGTCTGCGCAGTCCATCCTCCTGGGCATATTCTTTTAGCAGTTCATTGATCATTTTATCGTTCGGCCCAGTAGTGTCTGTAGGCGGCTCAGACCCCTCCCGATAAGAGGCTAAAAATATTTCCGACTCTTCTGCAAACCCTTTCATGGCCGCCAAAAATTCCGCCCAAGACTCTATCCAAAAATCGACGGGATGAGTCAGCGCATCTAGGCCAAAGTGGCTTAAGTCCATACCAATTTTTTTGAGTCTTTTTATGACAACTTTTAAATGAGCCTGGCTGTCCAAAATAAGCCGTGAGGCAGGCCAGAGGGGATTGTGAATGTTCGATCCATATCGGGACGCCGTCAACTGCCTGATAAAAATCGGTCTTCCATTTAGCGGATGTTTTATCGTCCCATAAAACCTTGGGCCAATACCTAAACGGTCGATTAAGGTGTAAAGGATGTGGGTTCTCATGTAAGGTGAAAAACCCGATCGTTTCGAATTAACCCAAACGTAAGCTAAATACGGCTCAAGAGCCACCGGTTGGATTTTGCCGTCTATTTTAGCGAGACCAATTTGAAAGGTTGTGCCCCAATCATAGTGCGGATAATAATCAATGGCCTCCGGGTGAACGAGCTCGATCTTCGACGAATTTGAATCTTTCTGGTCGTGCGGGGGAAGCGGTTTGACAGGGCGGAATTTTTGCATCATCCATTTAGCATTTTCAGGAAAATTATAGGCATGATATGTAAAATAATCTGGATTGTAGAGTCGAAGCCCTGTCTTCCCAATTTCTGATTTTAGTCGGCCGGTAATAGCGCGCCCGAAAGTTGCTGCGATTTCCGCGTCTTCCACAAAAAGAGACTTCGAGCGATCCTGTTCATCGGCTTGGCGTTTTTGTTTTAATCGCTCCTCGATCTGTTTTTCCCGCAATCTAAAAGCGTCCGCGATTTGAACAAGCTCTTCTAAACTCAGGTCTTGGGTCAGAGTTTTAATTGATTCTCTAACAGTCTCCTCGCTGTCCCAGTGCTTCCACCCACCCTGATAACGTACGTCACGCGTTTTAGGATCCGAACGATGCTCCGAAAAATGACGGCGTAAATGTGTTATCAGTAAAAGCGGCTTTGCTTGGAGAGTTTGAATGTCTATGTCTGCCAACCGCGAGCCGGCAGATAGTCTGTACCGCTTATAATTCTCTAAAAACCAGGACTCAACATCCAAATTCCAATCAATCATCGGAAAGACTCTAGGCCCCGATTGTGTTTGCGTCTTAAATGAACGCCAGTCTTGATGAAGTTTCTGAAAAAATTCAGTCCGCCTTTCAGACTTTCTGGAGGTTAAAAGCTCTCTCAGAGTCCTCGACTCTAAAGGATTTGCCATGGACTTTATAAGATCTACTTCAATACTTGCTATATCTGAAACCTTTTCCGCTGATGCGGTTTTGTAATCGACTGCTTTGTTATTTATTTCTTCGACACGGACTTTTGGTTTGGGAGTAGTCATTTTCAAGGATTGCTCAATCCACTCCACCACGTCCTCATCCGCCTGCGGGTTCACATGCGCTACGTATACCGACAAGAGCGTCGCCGCTGCTTCTCGCGTATCGAAATTCATTAAACTAAAAGCTACTGACTGGGTTAGACCCTCTAAGTCCTTTAGCTTAGCCGCATCTTCCTCTCCGGAAATTTCAGCAAGTTTAATTGCGTAGTATCTATAAAATTCTGCTGGTATTTTTTTTCCAGTTTCACCGGCCACTTCCATTTCGCGGCGCAATTTATAAATAATCTGATCCCCTTCTTTAATGGGCCCCACATATTCATCCGTACCAAAAATTATTTCTGAAACATCGATATCAATTTTATAAAACCTAACTGCATCCTCCCGCCGCATCCACGCATCCCGTAAAGCTTCAAAGTTCTTAGGCCCTGCTTCGCCCCACTCTGAATCCAGCTGCATCAGACACCGGTGAATAGCCCAAATGCGGTCATTTTTCGGAGCTTGCTTATCCCTGGCAATTTTTATAATGCTGTCTAAAATTTGATTCATCTCATCACCCGCCAACCGCGCGCCGTCCACACCACCGGCTTGATGACTCTCAAGAGATGTGCTATTCTTTGAATCAGCGGAGGAAAAAATGTCCTTAAATTTTATGGTCATCATTGAAGCGGACGAAGACGGATTTTTGGTCGCCAGAGTTCCTAGCTTAAAAGCTTGCCATACCCAAGCAAAAGATATGAGCACGCTCTTGAAACGCATCAAAGAAGTCATCAAAATTTGTTTGAAGGAAGAAAAGAAACCGTTTAAACCTTCCCACTTCGTAGGGCTCCAAGAAGTCCAAGTTTCCGTTTGAGCCGTCTTACCCCGCTCAAGCCTATCCAAATCATTCGCATTCTTAAGATTCTTGGCTTTGAACAAATCCGTCACAAGGGAACCAGTCACATCCGCTTCCGCCATCCCGACGGTCGTGCGACCACCGTGCCTTTTCACAAAGGCGAAGACATTGGCCGCGGCCTTGTGAAGGAAATCTTGAAAGATATCGAAATAGATTGGGAAGAATTTATTCGAAATAAGTAAGCTTCTTCTCACTCTTCCCTCTTCCCTCTCACCTCTCACCTGTTCTTCGGCTAGCCGCGCGCCAAACGTATCAATTCCTCCCAGTGCCTCACCCTCAGTTAACTGACGACCGCTAGCAACTTGTTTCCGAATCTCTTGATCGTACTTTTCAAGTTCTTTCGCAGTCCTATAAGCAACACTGCCCTTTGTAAGAGCCGCTCCCTCATCAGTGGAGGGTTTTTTTTGCGTAAGGGTATCTTTGTTCTTCTCTTCATTGACCGCCAACCGTGCGCCTTGAGGCAAATAAGAATAAATTTTGTCACGTAAACGCTTTTCCGCTGCGGCTTTGAGTTTTGGCGTTCTCGCCACCACTTGCCAGCGGTCTACGCTTAGATCCATCGGCCCCACATTGCGATCACTCAGCACTTTAGCGCCTATTGCAATTAAGGGGACTAAACCTGTCGTAAGAATCATTACATCCGGCGCCTTCGCACAATCAGGGTCCAGAAGCCCATAGGCATGGCGAACATAAATCTCCCCATCTGTCCGGCGTTTGAAGAATTCTTCAAGTTGACGGATCAATTCAAGATCTTCTTCGGTCTGCTCCGTCATAATCGCTTTTCCGAAATCTGTTTTCATCCGATGTTTAAGAATGAATCCTATGACGGCATTTTCCCCTGCATCCCGACGAAGCTGAGGAGTCTGATAAATCCAAAATCCCGAAATATTAGAGTCTGGGTATTGATCCAGAAAATCCTGCACGATATCAGCATTCGGCACGGGCATGGGTGCAGCCAACCGCGCGCCCACATGGTTTCTTCTGAATAATCTAACGATTCGTTTCCGAACCGTCGAATTGCCTGAGGGATTTTCAAAAATCAATAGCCCGTAATGGATCAAAATGCTAATCGCTATCCAACCAAAGGTAAAGCCCGTCAACTTGCTGTCGGGAGATGCCAATGAAAAGGCGGACAAAATAAATTTGATCGCCAAAAACCCGAGGGGCCAACTGATTAAAATCCGGGGAAGAAAAGAAAAAACTACGGCACGCCGATGCTCTTTCATCTCCAAGCGGTACAAATAATTATTTATACGATGCGCATTTTTATACAGAACCGAAGTTCGCCTTGAACTTCCCGAACCTTCAGGGCTGGAATATTCTAGGGAGTTCAGATATTCTTTTTTCCGTTTTTCAATCTCCTCTAAATAGGGCTTCTCATCAACGGTCCAGTTCTGTTTAATGATTCGGTACGCCTGCTCGGCATAATCCAGCAATTTATCAAATGCGATAACCTGCTCATCGTTCCTGAGATAACCAATCTGTCTCTCCGATCTGATGAAGTGCTCGCGTAGAGGAGTCCCAAATCCATTTCGTGTCAACCGCGCGCCAAACGTATCAATCCCTCCCAGCGCCTCACCCTCAGTCAACTGACGACCGCTAGCAACTTGGTTTCGAATCTTTTTATCGTACTCTACAAGTTCTTCCTCAGTCTTATAAGCAACACTGCCCTTTGTAAGAGCCGCTCCTTCGTCAGCGGACGGTTCTTTTTGTGTAAGGGTGTCTTTCTCCTTCTCCTCATTGATAGCCAACCGCGCGCCGTCAGTTCCAAACTGAATTTCGTTGGCAATTTCTGAAACACGTCTAAGCTGGATTTTTGCAGTTTCGTCACCTTCGATGTCTCTCTTAAAAACTTCCAAAACAGCTTCGTGAAGTTCTTCTAGGCTGTACGCCTTCGCCCACCCTAATTCATGGATTTTCTTGAAACCTTCAGTTATATCGGGAAAACGCCCCTGATAATGTCGGCCCACATTTCCAAGAATGTGTCCCAGGATTTCATGACGCGTTAGTTTATAAGCAGTCCCCACACCTCTTCTTAGGAGTTCTTCTGTAACCGACCAGTTATTCATCGCGACCACTCCCCCGCCGAAGAAACTCCACACCTCTCGGCTCAATGCACCGAAAACCGCATAGCTCGACTGAAATTCGGGTTCATCTAGGCTTGGTAACAAAGAGGCTATCGAGTCATACAACTCCTTGACTTCAACTTTCCCCGGCCCCCAACGATACAACGCATCTCCAATTGCAAGAGTGATATTAAACGGAGCGGCCTGTTTTGTGGATTTCTGCGCAACCAAGATAACAATGGCCCCAAGCGCTATTTTTTCTTCTATACCTTCGGATTTGGCTCTTTTGAGGACCTCAGGAACAATGTCAGACGCCAACCGCGCGCCGTTTTTAGTGCGCCTTTGAAAAAATCCAGCCAAGTCACTCTGATCTGAAAATGTATCTATGGAACCAACTCGATTGGTTTTCCGGGCGCCTCTGGGAATTGAGTGAACTTGCACGCCATCGCCGTTGACAAAATCATCCATGGATATTTGATCCACTTTGTCTCCCCCAGAAAGAATTTTCCGGGCGCGGAAACGGCCGAAGCCTTCTTCTTCGTGCCCTTTGGCTAGGCGGGCTCCCAATTCCGTAACCAGATTTCCCATATACGGCGTCTCGGCAATTGCCGCCAAACGCGCAGTGTTCACTCCAAAACCCCGGGCAGCGGTAAAAGACGATGGGTTAATCTTCTGATTGAGCAGCAGTTGTTCATACCGTTTTTGATTCGTCTCACGAAGCACTTGCGGCCGGAGAGAAATGTAGGAAATATTTTTGGACTTAAGAAGCGCTTTGAGATTGGTGGTGTGATAACCACCCGTGATCAGAATGGCGCCCACCGCCGCCACCCGCTGCTGCTCTTTTTGACGCAGCATATTTTCAATAAACTTCTCATCACGCTTGAGTGTGAGCTCATAAAACGCTTCGGCTGTCTTGGCAACCGCTTCAAAATCCTTATTCAGGAAGGTCGCGTTCTCGTAGTAGTTCTTCTGGTCCATAATCTTTTTGTTGAGGAAGCCGGTCAGATGTGTCAGGTCGAGCGGAGACTTTTTAAACTCATCGTATTCTTCGGGGTTTAGCTGGAAATTAAAGAGTTTCTTTAGAAGCGAGAGTTGTTTGGCGCAATTGAGAAGTGTCCGTTCATCTGAATTTTGAATCAGACTTTCGAACACCTCACTCTCAAAATTCTTTTGTTCTTTGACGAGAGCGTCGTAGTTGATGGCCTTGGAACGCTTGAGCATTCGCTCGACAATGGCTTTTTGGTGGCGTGCTGAGACGTTTTGAAGCTTCAGACGCTTTTCAAGAGCACTTAATTTTTTGAGTTTCTCAAGTTCCGGGTATTTAGTGCGATTGTCATTCCCGCGCAGGCGGGAATCAAGGATTTCGATATAATCCGTAAGCGGGATTTCATTTCTCTGATATTTCTCAACTTGATTATCGAATGCCAAAAGCCATTCGTTTAGAATTCGAGGCTTTAGAACATTAATACTTGTTTGAATTTGATTGAGATAGTTTTCAAACTTCGCTCGCTGATTTGCGACGGTTTTGTAAGACTCGATCGCCTTCTGATAAAGCTCTGCATCTTCCACGCCCCAGATTTGAAAGTTGTGATCGCTGGTTAAATCTAAATATTCTTCACCGTGAAGAATGCCCTTGCGAAGATAAGACATCGCCACGCGCTTGCGATCGGCGAGGCTTGCTTTGCCTCTTAGAAAAGAGAGAGAGTCGTTTCCAAAGCCGCCTTCGACAAAAACAAATGAGCCCATCTGTCCCTTTAAGATAATATCCAGCGTCTTAGCTAAATTGATCTGCCCCGAATCATTGGTGTGGGCATCTTGAATCAGCACCACCGTTCCGGTGCCAGAGGGGCCGGACCCCTCCGGCCCCTTCCATGCATCCTCAATTACGGCGACGGATTCAGGAAGTGCCGGTAGAAATTCCTTCGCCCACGCCTTAGAAGCTTTGGCGGGGTCGGTCTCGGAGATTAGGGTTTTAAGATCAGGATAAGCAAAGCTCAAATCCTGCAAGAAAAACGAAAAAATAAGCACGGCCGACAGCGCTTTTAGCACCGGCCCATAACTTCCTCGTTTTCTTTTTAAATCGTTAAAGATAAGCAAAAAAGAAACCCCCTTGGACTTGGAAAAGATATCTAAAGATTACCCGACGAGTGTAAGGATTACAAATTTTTTGGGCTTAAATAATTTCATAAAACCTATTTAAAAATTAACAAACTTAACTATTTAAAAAATAAAGGTTTGAAGCCGCCTGAAGACAAGCGTGAAATGTCCGCTAAAACGCGCGGAACGGCAAGGCCCCCTGGGGACGCAAGGTACTTCGGACTCCACACTGGCGCAAACTTTTCCTTAAAACTTCGTAAGCCCTGAAAGTTATAAAAATGTTCTCCGTGGCGAAACACCCAATTCCCAAGCTTGCGCCAGAGCAGGGGTTCATCCGCCGTGTTGAGACCCGCGAGCGGCGCCATTCCTAGATTGAACCATTCATAGCCCTGCGCTTTGCCCCAGAGTAAAACTTGAGCAAATAAATAATCCATCACGCCATGCGACGTTTTGTCGGGAGCGTAACGCATGAGGTCGAGCGACAATTCTGATTTCTCGGCCCCAAGCCACAGGTCTCCGAAGGCAATCATCTCTTCCCCGCAGCGCACCACTGCAATCGGAAAGCGTTTCAAATACGCCACGTCAAAAAATCCAACCGAGAAACGCTTCTCGCGCGCTTTCTTGGAAGCAAGCCACGCTTTAGAAATTTCGCCGAGCCGCCGGTAAATTTCAGGCGTCGAATTGGGTGGAAGAATTTCAAACGTCCATTTTCTTTCAGAAGCGTGCTTCAGCGCACTGCGAAGATCGCGATGCTGAGGTTGGCTCAAAGAAAAAGTGTGGAGTGAAAGTTTGGCTTCTTCCCCAATTTTTAAGAGTCTTAGGAAGGCGTCCAGATATGCGGTTAAATTCTCTGATGAAATTTCCCAAAAAACCGCTTTGCCGCCGGAAAGCCGCGCGAGCTGTTTGAATTCCCAAATGAGTTCCTTCCACTCGGAAACGTCCCCGACCGGATCACCGAGCGCCACCCAACTCTTGCCTTGAACGCAGTACATGAGAAAAGTGTTTTTGGAGGCGTTAAAAAGAAAGTTTTTATCCGCAAGAAGCGCGAGCCTCGCGGAACATCGCTTGGAGCGCGCCACAATCGTTGCGGCGAGTTCCAGCTCTTTGGGTGTCGGGGCTTTAATCAACTACTCAGGTAGAGGCCGCCCGTAAGTGCTGAGCGACTTCATGTAGTTCGCGCGCTCGAAAGCTCCGGGGTCCGCACAGCGCTTCTGGCTCATGCTCCCTTGCATTTGGGCGACGGAGCGGTATTCGTTTTCTTCCATCCACTCGCGCAGTTCGGTGAGTACATCTGAAATTTTTGAAATGCCATAGCGCAATAAAACCGAGCACAACATCGTCACGTCCGCACCGGCCATCAGCATTTTGATCGCGTCTTGCCCTGAGTGAATGCCGCTGGTCCCCGCCAAACTGCACGGCAATTTTCCATAAAGAATGGCAATCCATCTGAGCGGCAGTCTCATCGCCATGGGCGTGCTCAAGATAACGTTCGGCACAATTTCAAGGCGCTCCAGGTCGATATCGGGTTGGTAGAAACGATTGAAGAGAACCAGTCCTTTTGCACCCGCATCCGAAAAACGCTTGGCCATATGCGCCGTCGAGCTAAAATAAGGTCCGATCTTCACCGCCACCGGAATCGAAACATTCGCGCAGACTTCCTTCACCACTTCCACATAACGCCGCTCCACCGCCTCAGAGCCTTCGTTAATGTCTGTCGCAAGCGAATATAAATTTAGTTCCAGCGCATCCGCTCCCGCGTCTTGAATGTACTTGGCGTACTGTGTCCAACCGCCCGGCGTGTAACCATTCAAACTCCCGATTACAGGAATTTTCACCGCCTTTTTGGCTTTGGCAATGTGTTTTAAATATTCCTCAGGCCCCAAAACATAGTCGCTTGTTTTTGGAAAATAGCTCAGCGCTTCCGCATGAAGATTTGAAGTGCTAAAAACATGAGACTCCAGATCCTCGGCTTCGAGTTTAATCTGCTCTTCGAACAGCGAAAAATTCACAATTGCCGCAGCACCCGCCTCTTCCATTTTTTTATAATTATCGATGCTCTCTGTAAGCGGCGAGGCCGACACCACCACTGGGTTTTTTAGTTTGAGTCCCAAATACGAGACGGATAAATCAAGACTCGTGCTCATGGTTTTGCGATGTCCTTTAGAATTTGATACCGACGCTTAATGTCGCCTTGAGCCATCTCTAAGAGCTTTGCTGCTTCTTCCGGTTTTGTTTTCGAGAGAATTTTAAAACGGTTCTGACGATTCCAATAATCTTTAAGCGGTGTTTTAGGGTCCGCGCTATCGAGCTCAAGCGACGGCTTTCCTTCAAGGGCTTTGAGCGGATGACGGCGAAACAGCGGCCAGTAACCTGAGTCGACTGCAATTTTTTGATCCTGCATGGCCGTTGTCATATTGATGCCGTGCGCAATGCAGTGCGAATACGCAATCACAAGCGACGGCCCGTCATACGCTTCGGCCTCTAAAAAGGATTTGATCGTGTGTTCGTCCTTCGCCCCCATGGCCACCGACGCCACGTAAACGTGATCGTAGGTCATCGCCATGCGTGCGAGATCTTTTTTCCCAAGTGCTTTTCCGCCCGCGGCAAATTTGGCAACTGCGCCGCGCGGCGTTGACTTTGAGCTTTGACCGCCGGTGTTCGAGTAAACTTCGGTGTCGAGTACGAGAATATTCACATTGTGACCACTGGCAAGCACGTGATCGAGTCCCCCAAAGCCAATGTCATACGCCCAACCGTCCCCACCGATAATCCAAACGCTCTTTTTGACGAGCACGTCTAGAAGCGCCGAAAGCCGCGCGCTTTGGGGCTTTTTAATTTTAGAAAGTTTATCTTTAAGCGCTTCGACGCGGCTTCTCTGCTCGTAAATATCCGCTTCACTGCCCTGCGGCGCATTCAAAATATTGAGAATAAATTCGCGGCCAAGATCCGCTTCAAGTTCCACTAAAAGCGAATGCGCGTACTCAATTTGCTGATTGATGGCGAGTCGAAACCCGAGTCCAAACTCGGCATTGTCTTCAAAAAGAGAATTTGCCCACGCAGGTCCCCGTCCGTTTTTGTCTTTGGCCCACGGAGTGGTTGGTAAGTTTCCGCCGTAAATCGAAGAGCAGCCCGTGGCGTTTGCCACCATCATACGGTCGCCAAAAAGTTGAGTGAGAAGTTTTAGGTACGGCGTTTCCCCACAGCCGCCGCAGGCGCCTGAAAATTCAAATAGCGGCTCTAGCATCTGGCTTGAGCGCGTGCGGGTCAAATCAATGGTGCGACGGTCCATCTCAGGGATTTTCAAAAAGAAATCCCAATTCTTTTTTTCCGTTTCCACAATCGGCTGAAACGGTTCCATGTTGATGGCTTTTAAGCGTGTTTCGGATTTATTTTTAGCGGGGCACACGTCCACGCAAATCCCACAACCCGTACAGTCTTCGGGAGCCACCTGCAGGGTGAAACTTTTTCCGCTCCAGTCGGAGTTGCGGCTTGCCGTCGTTTTAAAAGTGTCGGGTGCGTCCTGAAGTTCAGCCTTGTCATAAACTTTCGCGCGAATCACCGCGTGCGGACACACGATCACGCACTTGGCGCACTGAATGCAAACGTCTGCGTCCCACACCGGAATGCTTTGAGCAATACTGCGTTTTTCCCAGCGAGACGTCGCCGACGGGTACGTGCCGTCAACCGGTAGACAGCTTACGGGAAGCTCATTCCCTTTTCCGGCAAGCATCATTGCCGTCACATTTTTAACAAAATCGGGAGCCTTGGCGCTAACCGCCTCTGCCAATTCCTTTTTAGCCGTCACCTTTGCCGGAATTTTGACTTCAAAAAGAGCTGCGAGCGTCTGATCGACGGCCTCAAAATTCATGCGCAGCACTTCATCGCCTTTTTTGGCGTAGGTTTTTTTGATCGATTTTTTAATTTCCTCGATCGCCTGCTCTTTCGGGAGCACGCCCGAAATTGCAAAAAAACAAGTCTGCATGATGGTGTTGACGCGTCCGCCCATTTGCGTTTTTCGTGCGACGTCGAGTGCGTCAATCACGTACACTTTTGCTTTTTGATCGATAATTCTTTTTTGCGTGCTCACCGGAAGCTCGTCCCACACGCGTTCGGGGCCGTAGGGGCTGTTGAGAAGAAAAATTCCGTTTTTGTCTAAGGTCTCAAGCACATCAATTTTTTGAATAAATTCAAACTGATGGCAGGCAATGAAGCTCGCCCTCTCGACCAAGTACGGCGAACGAATCGCCTTTTTTCCAAATCGCAAATGCGAAATCGTCATGGAGCCCGATTTTTTGGAGTCGTAAACAAAATAACCCTGAACCGACAGCGGCGTGTTTTCCCCAATGATTTTAATCGAGCTTTTATTCGCTCCTACGGTTCCGTCGGCGCCGAGTCCGTAAAACACCGCACGCACATTTTCAGCGTCTTCAATAATGAAGTTTTTATCGACCACGAGACTCGTGTGCGACACATCGTCGTTAATGCCAACGGTGAAATGATTTTTGGGTGCCTGCTTCGAGAGCTCGTCAAACACCGCCTTCGCCATGCCCGGCGTAAATTCTTTGGACGACAAACCGTAACGGCCGCCAATCACGCGCGGCGCGGCGTTCGAATTATTTTTCCAACCAGATTCATACAGCGCGCTAATCACGTCCTGATAAAGCGGCTCCCCAATCGCTCCGGGTTCTTTAGTCCGGTCGAGCACAGCGATGGATTGCACCGTTTTAGGAAGCACTTTCAGAAAGTTTTCCACGTCAAACGGGCGGTACAGTCTAACTTTAACAATTCCAATTTTCTGACCGGATTTTTTGAGAACATCAATGGTTTCTTCGCAAGTTTGAGCAGCTGACCCCATTAAAATCACCACGCGGTCGGCTTGCGGGTCTCCCACGTATTCGAAAAGCCCATAGCGGCGGCCTGTGAGTTCAAAAAATTGGTCCATGGCTTTTTGAACAAGAGCCGGACAATTTTTGTAATAAAGATTTCCTGTTTCCCGCGACTGAAAGTACACGTCGGGGTTTTGCGCCGTTCCTCGAATCACCGGCCGGTCGGGGCTGAGCGCCCTCGCGCGGTGTTCCAAAATCATCGTCTCGTCGATCATCTTGGAAATCAATTCGTTGGAGATCCCTTCGATTTTTCCGATCTCATGCGAGGTGCGGAAACCGTCAAAGAAATGAATAAATGGAATGCGCGCTTTGAGTGTTGTGCTATGGGCAATCAGCGCTATGTCCTGCGCTTCCTGCACGGAATTAGAACAAATTTGCGCAAATCCGGCGCTGCGCGCGGCCATCACATCAGAGTGATCGCCAAAAATCGAAAGCGCGTGGGCTGCTAGCGACCGCGCGGCGACGTGAAACACCGCAGGGGTCAGTTCCCCTGAAATTTTGTACATATTGGGAATCATGAGAAGCAAGCCTTGAGACGCCGTGAACGTCGTTGTGAGCGCCCCGCGTTGGAGTGCGCCATGCACGACACCCGCTACCCCGGCTTCGCTTTGCATTTCTTGAATGAGTGGAGTGACTCCCCAGATATTTTTCTGACTTTGAGACGCCCACTCATCGGAGAGCTCGCCCATAGTGGACGAAGGCGTGATCGGATAAATTGCGATGACCTCGCTCGTCTTAAAAGCGATCGAAGCTGCCGCTTCGTTGCCGTCGAGGATGATTGGATCGGAAGTGGACTTGGGAGATGGCATTAATTTTTTTCCTTAAAAAAAATGGTGCCGAGGGGCAGAATCGAACTGCCCACGCCTGCCTTTTCAGGGCAGCGCTCTACCACTGAGCTACCTCGGCTAAAACGAGGGGAAATTATAGCACAATCTAAAAAGACGCTAGAATAATTTCTCATCGGCTTTAACACGAGTGCGCACTGCCCCTAGCGAAGCGTTTATGGGATTCTTCGAACGAAAGCGAGGGCTGCCCGCTCCACAAATACTCCCCGCAGAAAAAAAGCCAGCCGAGGCCCGCCGCAAGCCAGCTTGCAGCAGACACTCCTAAAAATAAAAAGTAATGTTCTGGGACAAAGTCTGCGCAAATGCGCAGTGAAATAGCACTGGCTGTGCCAACACCAAAAAGCCAAAAAATCCAAAGACCTTCGTGAAGCCTCCCTCCGTTTCCGGAGTGACTCAGCACGACCATTGTAGACACGCAGTAAATCATCAAGCTAAAACCGCTCAAGAAAACAAAATGAAGCAGTGTCACGCGGTAGCGCGGAAAGAATGTTAAAAGCCAGTAGCCAAGCGCAATCGATACAAAAGATAGTGCAAGCAGTTTTTGAAAAAGGGATCCCTCTTTGAGCGGCTTCCAATGCAAAACCCGCGTTTTTAAAAAAACAGTGGTCACAAGAATAGCTCTTAACGCATAGGCCGCATGGCTATGGTACGCTTCTAGAATAAAACTTCCGACAAAACAAACAGCCAGAACTGCGTGTGTGATTATTTTTATTTTTTGCATTTCTTTTAAATTGATAGCCGTGACGTTTGAAAGAGAGGCGGTATTGAGTAGTCGCGGCCCTAAAAATCCTCCGACTCCCAACACAACGGCCAGGACGAATCCCTGCTCTTCCAGAGAACGACCGAGTGTCATTCGCGACGCATCGACCCATCCGGCTAAAATCGCGGTCTTAAGCCACACACCGGCTAGCGCAATTAGCATCGCTACAGGAATCCACATAAACTCTATAGGAGGGTTTTCGACCTGACGGGTTAAAAATCGGACAGCAATAAATCGCGCTAAAAAAATGATGAGCGCGCCGTAAAAAAGTTCAGAATAAATCCATTGCTGCTTAAAGTGTGTAATGGTTATCGCAATGAGCAGGAAAAATACCCCGAGCGTTTCCCAGGTTTTTGAAGGCGATGAGCCGCTAAAACGTGGAATCGCCGTCATCAGAAATCCAGCCACAAAGGACGCTAAATAGAGTTGCACCTGGATATTGGCATGCAAATACCCCTGGTAACGCGGCATCCAGCCCAGCGCAAAAAAAAGCCAGTGCCCCACACCGCCAAGCGCCATAAAAATTCCGACTGGGAAAAAAATTCGGTAAGGCTCCGAAATCAGCGAACCAAAAAGGCGTTTATTCATTAGGCAGAAAAACACTCGCCGGAATTTTTGTTTTAAGAGTAAGGCGCTCCGCGATTTGCTCTAATTTTTCCGAAGAAACCGGAAGAATCCGATCCTCTTGGGGTGGGCGTTCCACGGTATAAACCTGCACCCGAAGCGGCTGGATGTATCGCACCGCTTCAATCCAATCGTCTATCTCCTGCTCGCTAGTATTGTCGACCGCTCCACGGACAAACATACTCTGCAAAACGATATTGGGTAAACGGGAGAGCCCGTAAATGACGTTCGTCCACGCGGAGGACCGCGCCACCCGATTCACTTTTAAAAAAAATTCAGACTTTCCGGCGTCGAGCTTCATATAACGACCATCCAACTTTAAAAGCGCTTGCCGAATTTCAAATCGTTCGCAGGTTATGGAATTTGAAAGAATTCCGACTTTAAGTCCGGGAGCAAGTTCGTCTCGAATTTTAAGAATCCGGTTCACCGCTTCGTCGAAGAACGGATAAAGCGTCGGCTCCCCATTTCCACAAATCATGAGCCAATCGTAGGCTGGACTTTTTTTGAAATCGGCGAGCGCTTCTTGCAAGGCGCGTTCAATCTCCTCTAAAAGCGGAAAATGGACAGCGCTGCTAGCCTGCGTATCTTCATATTGGCAGTACACACAGCTCATCGAACAAACTTTGGCGTCGGCCGGGAGTAAATTAATGCCGAGTGACGCGCCAAATCTCCGTGAGCGCACGGGGCCGTAAATAATTCCGTTTTGAAGAGGAATCGGCATAGAGACTTCTCCTTAACTGCTAAAAACGCCCCGCATTTTCTTAGACAAAGTTTTATGTCGGCCGTTGGACCGCTTGTACTCCGTCGTAAGTCCAGCCACGTCAGACACTGTAGAACTTTTTAATTTTTCCAGCATAGTTTCTTTCGCCTCAGCCCAAATAAAGTGAAGCGGACACGGATTTTTATCATCGCAATCGTGAAGCCCCATGATGCAATTGGAAAACGGGGACTCCGAAATATCATCCAGCGCCTTAATGACTTCCAGAAGCGTTAATTTTTTAGGGTCGACCAAGAGAAGAAACCCGCCGCCAGGCCCCCTATGAGATTTTAAAATACGGCTTTTTACGAGACATTGGCAAATTTTGGCCGCGTAAGCCTCAGGAACGCGCGTTAGCTTTGATATTTCCTTGACTGTCACGAAAGAGTCGGCCGGCTTTAGTGCAAAACACGCAAGCGTCCGAATGGCGTACTCACACGTCTTAGAGTAAATCATCACTCCGTCAGGCTTTCTGTAGTTGTCTTTTTTGGCGCAAAGCCTGTGGCTCGTAATTGCAGCAAGGATCCTCCGCCAAATAATCACCCGTCATCGCAAACGCCCGCGAGCGAGATCCCCCACAAAAATCATTGTATTCACAAGCGCCACAGCGGCCCTTCAAATAACTTTTGTTCCTTAAGTTCCATAAAATGGGGTGATTTCGGTAGATTTCCCCAAGCGAATGGGTGCGAATGTCTCCGCAACCAATCGGCAAAAATCCACTCGGGAATATCTCGCCCTTACACGAAACAAATAAAAATCCTTTTCCTGAATTAACTCCAAACGACGCTTGGGAAATTTTAGAGGGGTGCCCTTTTTTGTAGAGTTGGTCGGCTCCATCCTCTCGCTCAGCGCAGTAACGTCTAAAATGCTGCCCCTCAGTCACTTTCACGATGAAATTTTCTTTCTGACTCACCGCATAGATTTTCTCAAATGCCGCTTCAAACTGTTCGGGGCTCAAAATCGAGAGATTCTGCCCTCTTCCCATTGGAACTAAAAAGAAAACTTCCCAAAACACAATCCCGAGACTCGACACGAGACGAATTTGTTCATCTAGAACGTCAAAGTTATGGGTGTTAATGAGAGAATTAATTTGAACCGCAAGGCCCGCCTCCTTAGCCCACTCCACCGCGCGAAGCGTGCGGTCAAAAATTCCGGGAATGCCGCGAAAATCATCGTGCATCTTGGCTGTAGGCGCATCAAGACTAAAAGCGACTTGATCAAGGCCTGCATCTTTTAGCATTTTAAGTTTGTCAGGGTTCAGATTTTCGGAAACGGCGGGAATCGCCCCGGTTTTCATTCCAAAACTCTTCGCAAAACGAATCAGCTCCGGAAGATCCGCTCGCTTCAGTGGGTCTCCACCGCTAAAAATAAAAATGGGGGTTTTAAGGTCGGCTACGTCCTGGATCAGCTTTTTTGCTTCTATGGTGTTGAGCTCACCGGACTCTGGGATGGGAGTCGCCATCGCACGGCAATGACGGCAAGCCAAGTCGCAGGCATGCGTCGTTTCCCAAATGACTAAAAAAGGCCTGTTTTCAAAATCAAACAAGGCTGGTTTCTCCGTTTTGAAACAGTGTTTCTAATTGATCGGCCACTTTTTCCAACTCTACCAAAAACCGCTCCCTTGACTCCTCCGTTTCTTCGAGGAGGTGTTTCGTGAGCGTTCGATAATACTCAATTCCTTCGGTCAAATGTTTCTTAAATTCCACCAACTTTTGAAATTCTTTCTCGGACGAAGCGGACGCTTGTTGAATCAGTTTTTTAAAATATTTCACACAGATGTGAAGTTCGTTAATGAACACATGTTCGCGGCGGCTCGACGGATCCAGCAAATTGTTGCGCCCGTAGATATGACCTATCATTTCGCGCAGTGAAACGATCTTTGAAAAATAGGCAATATTCGGACCCGGACAAACGGCCGGAGACATAACTTTAACGCGACCTTGAATCCCATGCTGGATCAGCGCACCTACTCCAAGGTTATGACACAAACACGTTTTAACGGTCACCTCGGAGATCTTTTTTTGAAGCATGTCTTCCGACAAATGCTCTTCTTTTAATTTTTTTATTTTTAGGCCTTGATACGTGCCCGACGCCACACAAAGTGCTGAGGGTCCAAATTCGGTGTTAAAGGCCATGTAACCATTCGGACAAGGGCTGCCGGGTGTTCCGTTTTCAATCCGCTCTAAGCGTTTTTTTTCGCTTTTTGAATTTTTGAGACTATAGATCGGCACGCCCATTGGAGAGCAATCCGCAAGCTCTACATCCTCTTCCGTCGCAACGGCTAACTTCTGCATGGTGTCTGCATCAACGCTCGTTGCTTCGGGAACCAGTAAAAATGGAGTTCCCCAGCCAACGCTATCCAATTGGTAATGGCGAATGAGAAAGCGATGCTCTGCATGAGTTCCTATTCCGCCCTGGGCCGTCACCCGGGTGTACGGCCGCGCCTTAAGCGTTAACTGCTTCTTTTCAAAAAGCGCTTTCTTGTAAATTTCAAAGAGCTCACTTAAAAATGATTCGCGGTGGTTTCGAAAATCTTCAAGAGCCGGTCCCATTAACTTTCCGTCGCCGCCAAAAGCATGGCCTCCGCAGTTTAAACCGGACTCCAAGCGGTACTCCGACACCCATAATCCTTTTTTCGCAAAAATTTTACCCTGTGTGCAGGCTGAACGGAAATCATTCACTTTGAGTATAATTTTCTTTTTAAAGTTTCCGTTTGCGTCCGGAAAAAAATCATCAAACTTTTCCACATAGCTAAAAAGATGCAAATTGACTCCGGCGGAAAATACGATTGACCCGTTCACATCACTGCTGGCAAACCCGCGGAACGCCGCCATGGCGTCCGAATTTTCTTTGAGCGGCGCCTTTCCCGCTTCGGTTCTCTGCCGGTCAAGCTTTGTCAAAATATTCATATCGATTGAACCCGGTGTGATTGCAGAACGAAGCCTGCTTTGTAGCGCGGTTTTTTCTTGGGGCTCGTCCAGCTCTAGCATTCTCAAGTAGTCTTTCTTGAGCGAAGAAGCATCGTCCAAGAGCTCAAAATATCTTACAATTTCACTGCCTGGTTCAAACGGTAGGAGCTTTAAATCCTCGATTTGCTGGTTCACGCATTCGTTCATAAAATTGAAGTAAGCTGTCACCCTCCGTGCCCGAGCGTCAGGTTCATTAGCCAAAATGGCCTTAAAAGGACGCTTAAAAGAGGTAGAGTAATGTTCGCGCATGGCTTCCATGAGATGGTCTTCGGCGGAAACGACCGAGGAAATACCAAAACGCGCCACTTTGAGTGGGGTATCGATGGTAAAACCGGTCCCCATGACGGGGATATGAAATGAGTGCTCCGTTTTCATTCCGGATAAGTATATCCTATATTAATATTGATTTCAAGTTTGCTTTAAAAACAAGGGATTTGGTTGATTCTAGACACTAGGAATGCTAAAACTAGAGTCTGTATGAAAATAGCTTTGATTGGGCATCCCAACGTCGGAAAGAGCGCGCTTTTTAACCAGTTAAGTGGAAAAAGCGCGGTAGTCTCCAATTACCCCGGCACAACGGTAGAGGTAGAACGCGGTCATTTTGAGTGGCTGGGCACACGCTTTGAAGTGATTGATTGCCCCGGCATATACAGTTTAGTGCCTATCACTGAGGAAGAGCGAGTTTCACGCGACATCCTCACCGATACAAACCTATTTCTCACCCTTCATGTCATTGATGCCAAGAACTTGGAGCGCATGCTTCCTTTAACCTTATCACTCATCGAAGCGGGACTTCCGGTCTTATTAGTGCTCAATATGATGGATGAAGCCCGCCGCCTAGGCGTGGAGATTGATCTCAAGAAGCTCGAGCAGGCCATCGGAGTTCCGGTGGCTCCGGTTGTGTCCGTAACCGGTGAAGGCTTTTACGAACTTAAACAAAAAATTCATGCCTGGTATCAAATTCGACAGTCTGCACCGCAAACCTGCACAATTTCTTCCGAAGCGCTCAAATTATCCGGAGAATACAACAACGCCGTTCGTCACAAAAATCGTTCCGTGGCCATCGGAGAAGAGGCGATCAGCCAAAAAAGCGGATTTAAAGATTTTGGGTGGACAGCCGATCGGTGGTTGATTCATCCCTTTTGGGGCTGGTGGATCCTAGCAGCGGTGCTCTATTTTGGCTTTTACCAATTCGTAGGGGTACTGGGCGGAAAAACTGCGGTTGATTTTTTGGAAAACGGCATTTTTATACGCTGGGTCAATCCGTTTTTTACATCCTGCTTCGAGCGCTGGATGCCATGGCCTACTCTGCGGAATTTGTTCGTGGGAGAATACGGCATGCTCACGCTGGGTGTCCGCTACGCCGTCTCACTCATTCTCCCGATTGTTTCGTTTTTTTTCATCGCGTTCTCAGTCGTCGAAGACTCCGGCTATCTGCCTAGGCTTGCCATGCTGCTCGACAATTTCTTTAAACGGTTAGGATTAAGCGGCCGCGCGGTCATTCCCATGGTGCTTGGCTTTGGCTGTGTCACCATGGCGACACTCGTTACGCGCACTCTTCCCACGCGCCGCGAACGGTTTATTGCCACATTTTTACTTTCACTCGCCATCCCCTGCTCCGCTCAGCTAGGTGTGATTTTGGCGCTTTTAAGTTTGCACCCAAAAGCGCTAATTGCCTGGATACTGTCACTGCTTGTCATTTTCCTAGGAGCCGGGACTCTTCTTTCGAAAATGATTCCTGGATCTGTGCCTAGTTTTTATATGGAACTTCCTCCGCTGCGTTTCCCAAGAGCTTCAAACATCGCTCTAAAAACTTGGGCGCGGCTTCGGTGGTACTTTTGGGAGGTGTTCCCTTTATTTTTAGGCGCTAGCGTTCTTATTTGGCTGGGGCAAATCACTGGCGTCTTTAATCACATCCTTTTCGCACTAACCTTTCCACTGAAGGCCGTTGGACTACCCGCCGAAGCGGCCAACGCCTTTTTATTTGGATTTTTTAGAAGAGACTACGGAGCCGCTGGTCTTTTTGATCTGGGGCGACAGGGGCACTTAAACACCGAACAGCTTTACGTGTCCTGTCTCATGCTGACGCTTTTTTTGCCTTGCATTGCCCAATTCTTGATTAACCTTAAAGAACGCGGCTGGAAAACGGGCATTGCAATCTCAAGCTTTACGCTGTTTTTTTCTTTTGGAGCAGCGTGGGCCGCTCACCAGTTTTTATCTTTTTCCGGGTGGCTAAGATGAGTGCTGCGCGAAATTTAACAAATTTAAAAATCGGTGAGAAAGCTCGGATTTCTCAAGTTCACACCACCGACAAAGAAACGCATCATAAACTGATAGCTATGGGAATATTACCGGGAACAGAAATTACGCTGATCGCCACAAAACCAACATATCTTTTTTCAATCGGACACACCCGTTTTGCCGTGGACACAGCTTTGTCTCAAAATATTTTAATCCTTTAGACTTTGCGCAAGGCCCGCAGGATGATAGAGGCGGTTTCTTCGATCGCGCGGTCCGTGACATCAATCGTTCTCCAACCGTACTTCTTATAGAGCTCTGCCACCCAGCCGATTTCCCGGCAGATTTCACGCGCACCCAGGTAGGACTGGGGCTCGGAGCCCATTTCTATAGCCCTCTTTTCGCGGACCTGTCTTAACTTGTCTGGGTTGATCAAAAGCCCCCACACCCGCGGGTCACCTTTAAGCTTGGCAAGTTCCTTTGGCTCTCCAATGTCGCGGATGAGTGGAATATTGGCCGTTTTAATAGCCTTCATCGCCAAAAACATGCTCGTTGGCGTTTTGGAGACCCGGGACGGGCCAAGCAGTATCACTTCCGCCTTGGATAGCGTCGAAAGCCCTGCCCCGTCATCGTGATTGATGGTGAACTCAATCGATTCAATGCGCTTTTGGTAACTGGCATCGATCGGGTGCAAGGTCTGTACATTCCAATCGGGTTTTACCTTTAAATTTTTAATCAGAAAGTGAGTCGGAGGGCCGGTCAAATCAAAACCGGGAATGTGGGCGCGGCGGCTAAACTCATCGATCGATTTTTTTAGAGACTCGGATATCACCGTGTGAAACAGCACGCCGGACGGTCGAGACAGTGAAACTTTTTGGAAAATTTTCTCGAGGTCCTTTTTTTGAACAAAGTTAAATCGAACGAGTTCGATGTTTTCAGTGGGAAACTGTGTAGAAAGTGCATTCACAAAGCGCTCGCCGAGCTCGCCCGTCGAGTCCGATAATAAAAAAACTTTTTTCTTTGGATGTTTTTTCATGCCGCTTTAAGTAAGAGAAACATCAATACCTGCGCACCCACTACTCTTAAAATCATCACAAGCGGATAGATGGCAGCGTACGATAGCGCCGGAGCATTCGACAACGCCATGCGGTTTGCGAAAGCCAGTGCCGGCGGGTCCGTCATACTGCCGGACAAAAGCCCACAAAGCGTCATGAAATTCATTTTTAAAATTCCACGTGCCACGATGGCGGCCAATACGAGTGGAATCACCGTGATCATGGCGCCGCAGACAAGCCACTTCGCGCCGTCTGGGCTTGCAACCGTGCTAAAAAATTGAGGACCTGAGCTTAAACCCACGCAGGCTAAAAAAAGAACAATCCCGATCTCTCGCATCATTAAATTGGCGCTCTTTGGCACGTGAAAAACGATGGGCCCGATATGACCAATGCGGCTCATCAATATCGCCACGAGCAGCGGCCCCCCGGCTAAACCTAAGCGCACCGGGACCGGCATTCCAGGTATCGAAAACGGGATGCTTCCTAAAATAATACCCACAGCAATTCCAAGAAACACCAGGACCATTTGTGGGTGATTGAGTTCCTGACTCTCATTTCCAAGCTGAGAAGCTACCCGCTGCAAATCCGTCGAGGAACCCACACAAACGAGCACGTCACCAAACTCGAGACGAGAAGACGCGTAGCAGGAAAGTTCCAATTCTCTGCGAATGACTCTTGTCACTACTATTCCTTGGCGGCCTGCCAAGTCCAATTCCTTAAATGTTTTTCCAATCACCGACCGGCGCGTAATCACAATGCGCCGCGTCGTAATGTCGCTGGAAATGCTGCGGAGATCGAGTGGTGATTTTTTTCCAATCACTATCTCAAGCTCTTTAAGCGCCTGGGCGGTTCCGACCGCCAGCACAATGTCTCCGAGGCCAAGAATCGTTTCGGCGTGGGCAATTTTAACGGTGTCGGCCTGCTTCACGCGCGAAATGGTAGCGCCTTTTAACAATTCGCTTAGTTCCGAAATTTTCCGCCCATTCAAGTTGGTATTTTCGACAATCAAGTTGACTGCCTCTAAATGGATCGACTCGCCTCCGTAGGCTTGGCTATGAAGCGCTTTTTCGGAAGCCACATTCACTTTGAAAAAAAACTTGGAAGCAATCATGGTTAAAATAATTCCCATAATTCCAAACGGGTACGCAATCGCGTAGCCAATTGAGAGTTGTTGGGCGTCGGCGGCGGGCACCCCCGCAAGATCGGTGACGGCTTGTTGGGCAGCGGCTAAACTGGGAGTGTTCGTCGTCGCTCCCGAAAATAAACCCACCGTCGCAAGAGCAGGTACTTTTAAAATAAAGTGAATGGCGGCAGCCACCGCAAGGCCCCCGATTACGATGAGGGCTGCCAGGAAATTTAGCCTAAGCCCTTCTTTTCGAAGAGACGAAAAAAATCCGGGGCCTACTTGAATTCCGATGGAGTACACAAAAAGAACCAGGCCAAACTCGCGTATAAAATGAAGTGTGGAGTGTTCGATCGTCCAACCGAGATACCCGGCAAATAAACCGGCAAACAAAACACCGGCGATCTCAAGCTGAATTCCAAAAAAATTAATACTGCCTAAAACGAGGCCTATAGCCGAAACAATTCCTAAAATAAAAATAGTTTCCGCGATGGGATTTGCCGCAAGAATATGCATCATTTAGGTGGAAATGAAAGCTGCGGGATCAAGACCAATGGTTCTCTCAAGCCACGAAATATAGCTGGGGGAATCTATCCGTTTCAGCTCCGCGCGTACCCGCTCAAGTCTCACCGAAAGTTTTAGTGATTGAGTTGTTTTCTGGTTAGTTTTTTGCGCAATAAAGTTTTCAAGAGACGTCTCGTGCCGTTTCCAGAGCGTCTTTTCATGCTCCTGGCGAACCTTGAGTCTTTTTTGATACCAATCGCTTTTTAAAATCGCTTCGCGCGTAAATAAAGCCCGGAACTCAGGATCGTGAATCGTGAGCGTCCCAAATTTGCCCTCCGCCATAACATGAAGCAGCGCTTTAAGCGGCGGGCAGGCCCACTCCACACTGCCGTCGCTAAAATAATGCTGAGCCACCCGCTTCATCGTGAGCACGATATTTTCCATGCTCTCGGCAAAAACAGCTCGATCTTGTCTTTCGGGAGCCAGCATTTCTTCGTTAAATACAATGTTGGGATTACTAAAAATCCTTCCCAAAAATTCATTCACAAAACGCTGGTTAATGCGGTAACCCAAAAGACTCGCAACAATTTTTTTCCCTTGGTATTCAAAATCATCCATCCGGTCCAAAAATCCGCGCTCAATCAAATACGAAGGCTCCTGCTCCTCTAAGCGCATGTGACTCCAAATTTCTGGCATGAGCAGGCTAATGTCGTGATCCACGCGGTATTTCGGCCCGACGTATCCGGCAGCAGAGCTAAATCCTCCATAACCGCAGAGAATAAAAGAAAGCAGCGCGTTGTTTAAATCAATCACCGACCAAAGCGCGTTAAAAGGTCCCTTAGTGAGCGCCCCTTCAGAGCCAAACCCAGTCGTCGAAGGTGACTTTCCGGTCAGCGAGCAAATAAAATCGATAAAAAGCTCAGGCAACTCTTGGTAGTGAATAGGTCCATAAACCGCAAGTGGCGGAACCCCATTTTTGGCATCCGGTGGATTCCCCCGACGTCCCGTCAGCACCGCACTCACTGGAAAAAATAGAGGTTCTTGGGAAGACACCTGGCGATGCAATCTTGCGCCAATTTCGGCAATAGTGGATTTTTGAGGATCCATTCGGTCCGGACGCCTCTGGAGATAGCGCGGATTTTTGGAAGGCTTCCCATCCACAATCCGTGGATGCGCCGACGACACCACGTATTCACAAGATCCCCCGTTTCCAACAAATCCCTGAAGAAGATTTTTCATCGGCAGCGTGAAGGAATCGAACAAAATCGCGTCGTCAATAATTTCCTCCGCAGCTTTGCGGTTTAGAGGTTCAAAATTAGATAAAAAATTACCACTTTGAGAAAGATCCTGCTCGGTCTGCTTGTCATAACCGCGGATCACAGCATCGTCCGGTCGCTGAAATAAATAATTTTCACAATTCTGGATCACCTTCAGACTCTCGCGGGATTCCTGCGCATAAACTTTTCCGAGCCAGCTTCGAGGAACCACCACTGACGCAGTGATGTCGTCCGCATATTGAATTTTTTGGCTTGCCGCGTAATCCGCTCTCACGCGAAACGTTCTCCAGGCTCCATCCGCTTCGAGCCCCACGCGCAGATAATTGGCGACGAGTTTCCGGTTGTTGAATTTGAGTTCGTGGCTTAGCTGACCGTTCACGATATCGGCCGAAAAATATTTCTCAAACTCCTCTCCCCACTCCGGTTTATAAAACCGCTTCACCGTGAGAAGAATTTCTTTGATGTAATCGGGGATCGACTTTAGCCATTGATTAAACTCATCCGTATAATCCGGCGAAACCGTGAAAAGTTTAATCACTGAACCCAGTGATCGCAGCGGGCTTAGCACCGGCCGGCTTGGGCGGTCGCTATGCGGATTGTGCTTGAAGCGCTTGGCGTAGTTTCCTTTTAAAAGATCGGAAACAATTTTCATATCCTTGTGAAAATCCGCAGTAAACACCGGCCCTTGAATCATGGCGTCAACAATGGATTTCGAAATTTCTGATTTTCCGCCACCCGAAACCGTGCAAGGCTTGTGGCATAAAAACCCTTCCGAAACCGTCCCGATTAGATGCCATGCGTGCCCGCCCGTCTGCTTTTTCATATGGACTTTATAGCCCGACGGCAGAATGTACGTGTGGTCAACTTTTAAGCGAATCTGCTGGGAAACGCCGTTTTGCTTCCATAGAATTGTTTGATCGGACAAATAAAAATGAGCCTCGCTCGGAACGTAGATGATCGTGGGATACTGGCGATCAATTGCGTAGCCTTCACTCTGCCACTCGATCCGGTTTCCAAGCAGAAGCCGAACATCTTCAATGGTGTTGTTGTTCTGCGCAAGATTTGGGTCGAGCTTAAATTCCTCTCCCAAATCATAACTGCAAAATGCGAGCGCGCCGCCCGAATGCTCCTCTTCGCTGAGACCGTACAAATTCGCCGAAAAACTAATTTGTGTTTTTACTTCTTTCTTACAGTAGCCAAAATAATTATCCGCAATCACCGTTACAATGGTTCCGCTGGCATCGCGGGACGTAATCTTAAAAGCCTGCCCATTGTTATAAAGTTCCGTAGGCTCCTTCCAGCACTGACCATCGCGCCGCTGGCGCTCGGTGGCTTTGTCCCAACTTGGCAATCCCAAATCTTTTTTCTTAAGACGCGTCAAATGCGGGGCCAAAATAACGCATCCCGTGTGGCCGGTCCAGCTTTCAGGGTCGAGTGCCGCATCATTTTCAGGCAAGTGCGGGTCTCCGGCGTTTCCAAAAATCATTTCAATAAAATCTAAATTACAAACGAGGTTGCCGGGAGCAAAAAAACGAATTTCCATGCTTTTTTGAGTCAAATGTCCCTCGACTGCCGGGCAAACAATAGGACGAATGAACAATGAGATAAAATGCGTTTCTTCTACCGATTGACCCGCCGTATAAGGTAGTTTTAAAAGCGACTGTGGTACCGCCGTAAGCGCTGAAAATAAAAGTTCCCTAAACACTGCCTTCGGCACAGCGATTTTGTCGTCCGGAATCGGAGATCCGCCAAGCGCCACGTGAAAAACACCTTGGGTAGTGCGCCGGTCGTTTTTGGGGTTGTGCAGAACTCCCTGCTTCAC
The DNA here is from genome assembly GCA_964606485.1 of uncultured Planctomycetia bacterium. Classification (GTDB taxonomy): domain Bacteria; phylum Omnitrophota; class Gorgyraeia; order 2-02-FULL-51-18; family 2-02-FULL-51-18; genus CAZSGP01. The sequence continues at coordinate 123,098 of CAZSGP010000005.1, forward strand.
ACGGTAAGAAGAAATGATATCCGAATCAAAGCGGTTCGCTGTTCGCGGGAGAGATAAAATGGAGGCCATTCCCGCACAATCCAGCGTCAGGGTGTTGCCTGGAAGGCAAACGCCTTCCTTTTTTGGTAAGTCTGCAAATAAACGATCGAGATAGGCCTGTATGCGCTGATCCACCGGAGGGAGCGCAGCTTCAAGCTTGCTCGATAAATTTAGCTTCGATTCAATCTGATCGATGAGCTTTTTTTCGGAATTCATAGAGGAATATTCTACCACTTTTCAAGACCTGTTGCGGTATAATGTCCTTCTTATGAACCGCATCTTAAAATTACTCGGATCGCTTGCTTTTGCGATTTTTTTGCTCAGTGCCCTCGTTTTAATCTTGGCAGTCTCAACGACGCTAGAGTCCTTGTACGGCACGACACTTGTCCAAAAATTTTTCTACCAAGCCGGTTGGTTTGACGTGCTTTTAGGGCTTTTTTGGGTGAATATTTTTTGCGCCACGGTCTTGCGGTGGCCCTTTAAAAAACACCACACCGGTTTTGTGGTCACCCATATTGGAATTTTAACGCTTTTAGCCGGATCCCTTTTAACCCGCCTCTTCGGCGTCGACGGCCAGATGGCACTCTATGAAAGTCAAAAGAGCCATCAGATTCTGCGCAGCACCTACGAACTCGTTCTCCATGATCCGGACGGTCAAACAGTGTCGCTTGATTTAAACTCGAAAATGAAAGGCCGCTCCAAAAGCACGATTCTTGGAGGAGAAGCGCTGGGAATCCGCATGGAGCGCCTCACTGAAAACGGAAAACTTCACGCTCACTTGAAAAACGACCCCACAGCCCCCATTAACTATGCCGCGGAGCTCTCCCTTCGTTCGGATCGCACAGGCGTTAATCAAACTGTTTGGCTAGTGGAACGGGACCCTCGTAATCCAGAGTCCGCTTCTTTCTCAATGGGACCCGCTCGTTTTGAATTGCGCCGGGAAAAGACCGTTAAAAAGGAAACCGAGACCCCGGCTCCTACGACGCCTCAGCTTTTTGTGGAAGATAAGAAAACAAAGGAGAGCGTCCTCATTGATTTGCAAAAAATTCCGGCCGGACTTGATCTTAAAAAAGCATCGCTTCGTCTTTCAGAGTTTCGTTATTATCCCAACGCCCGAGTCGAAGACAATAAGGTCGTCAGTATCTCTGATGAGCCCTTGAACCCCGCAATTGAATTTAAAGCCGCTGATGATAAAGGTCATGAACGCTCCTTTGTTTACTTCGCGCTTTTTCCGGATTTTGAATCCATTCATGGCCGAAACAAAGAAAATCCGATTGATTTAAAAATTGAATTTTTACTACCGGAATCCCATCATTCTCACGAGATAGAATCTTCAAACTCCCCCTCCTTAACCCTCTACACTCCGAGTAAAAACGAACCCTGGCGCTATGCGTCGAAGTCTTCGCGCGCTGAAACTGCGGGCGAAATAAAAGCCGGGCAAACCTATGAAACCGGATGGATGGATTTTCACTTTGAGGTGCTTCAGCTCCTCGAAAATGCGGTCTCAGTGACAGAAGTCCACGAATCTGAAGGCCGTGGACAAATGGCGGTTCGCCTAAGTGTAACGGATTCTTCCTCTAAAATTCTTTTTGAAGATTGGGTGATTGAAAATGAGCCTAAAGCTTTTACCTTAAGTTCGGGCAATAAAGTCATGGCTGGCATTGTCCGCAAAAACACAGCCGTTCCGTTTATTCTGGAATTAAAAGACTTCCGAAAAGTGGACTATCCGGGAACCAACAAGCCCCAGTCTTTCGAAAGCGATGTCGCCCTCACCGATCCGGCGGAACAGATCAAAATTGAGAAGACCATTAAGATGAATAAACCTTTAGATTATAAAGGCTATCGCATTTTCCAGTCCTCCTATATTCAAGATCCGGAAAACGGCGAAGCTTCTGTTTTTACCGTCGCCAAGGATCCCGGCATCGCGATGATTTACGTCGGTTCCGGCATTATGTTTTTAGGCGTGGTTTTAATTTTTTACATCAGCCCATTTTCGCCGGACAATCAAAAAAGGAAATAAAAAAATGATGCTCTCTTCTAAGGGGTTTGCTTTTTGTTTTTTTATCTTCACCGCAATTTTTTCTTTTGGGTTTGATTCGCCAAAAGAGTCTGTGAATGAGGCGCGCTCCGTGCTCATTCAGCACAACGGACGCGTGCAATCACTCCAGGCTTTCTCCGAAGAAATCGTTCAAGAAATTACCGGAAAAGCCAACTGGAACAAGCGTCCGGCCGTCGATTGGATTTTAGAATCACTCGCTAAGGAAGAAGAAACTGCGAACATTCCTTGGGTGCGTTTGGATTATCCACCCATTCTTGAAGAGCTAGGTCTTTCTTCGGACCGCCATTTTTTCAGCTACACCGAACTCTTGGCGCACGCCGATCTCATTGAATCCGTGGTGCGCAAAGTCCAGGAAAAACGCGACAAAGATATCCGGCCCGAGAAAATAGAGCAAAAATATGAGACGCTTTTTACCCAGCTCATGACCGTTAAGGGTCTGATTACCGGTCAAGTGTTTCTCGTTATCCCCTCTTCCGAAACCGAACACTGGCAAACTCCTTACGCCACCATCGACCCTAAAGCTCCGATTTTTCGAAAAATGATTGCCGCATACAAAGAAAAACAGTGGACGGAGTTTTCAGGGCAGATGGCCGCTTGGAAAAAATCAATTTCAGAAGCAACGCAAGGCGCCTATGACGAGCAGATGAAACTGGAACTTCTTTATCTTAATCACAAGCCGTTTCAGAAATCGTGGATTCTTTATCTAGCCGCTTTTATTTTTTTAAGTTTTTTAGCGCGTTTTCCGTTTTCAAAACCCATCGGCCTTATCTTGGTGCTCGCGGCCTTCATTGAACACACGCTAGGACTCACCCTTCGTGTTTTAATTTTAGGTCGGCCTCCGGTGTCCAATATGTACGAGTCCATGATTTATATGAACTGGGCGCTTGTTTTATTTGCAGGAATTTTTGCTGCCGCTCGGAAAAGTATAAATGTGCTCTCGATCGCTTCGCTCTTAAGCGCCACGGTCATGATTTATGCGAGTCTCTTGCCGCTCGATGCTGGGCTCGAAGTGCTTGTACCGGTTCTGCGCAGCAATTACTGGCTCACGATTCACGTGCTTACGATTGTTTCAAGCTACGGCGCTTTCGGACTCGCCATGGGCCTTGGGCATCGCCATCTCATCTTGTCGGCGACAAAAAAATTTAACAAAAAAACCGAAGAATCGAGCGGACAAACCATTTACCGCGTCATTCAGCTCGGCACACTTCTCGTTGGCGTGGGTACGTTTCTTGGCGGCGTCTGGGCCAATGAATCTTGGGGCCGCTTCTGGGGTTGGGACCCTAAAGAAACGTGGGCGCTTATCACTTTTTTAGGTTATTTGATTGTGGTTCACCTGCGCGCCACTAAAAAATTGGATAATTTTTGGCTCGCGATGAGTTCGATCATTGGATTTCTTTTGGTGCTCATGACCTGGTACGGAGTGAATTTTGTTTTAGGTCGCGGCCTTCATAGCTACGGTCAAGGCGCGGGCGGCATGCAGTGGGTGATTTACTTCCTAATCTTCGAATCCGTCTTCACAGCGCTTGCTTTTTGGAAACATTATTCCAAAAATTAATTCTTAGGCTTTTCTTCTTTTTTTTCGTCTTCTTCGCTCAACTTGTCATGATCGGATTTTCCGGTCGTCATGCTCAGATTCATGGGGTAGGCGTCTGGGTCGTAGACCGTCATGTATAAGTGCCAAATCACAATTGCGAGTGTAGCAAGCACCGCTTCATAGAAGTGAATCGTCGTTGCGGCGTCCATTACCCATTTCGGAAAGTAGCGCATCGCAAAGTTATCAAAGGTGAGCACGAAACCAGTCGCCGCCATGACAAACGAGCCCCAGATAAGCGCCCAGTATTCCACCTTTTCCGCATAACCATAGTGGCCAATCTTCGGCTTAGTAGATCTCTTACCCATATTAAAGGCCATGACTCCTATGAAATCACTCAAGTCCTGCCAACCCAGCATCAGCGCTTTGAGTTGTTTGCGGCCACGCACCGTCAAGAGCACGTAAGCCACGTGATAAGCACCTAAAACCACAAAAACAATCGCTGAGGCGCGGTGAACCAGTCCTCTCCAATCCAAGTTCATCTCCACTAAGCTAAATGGAATTGCCCACCAGGCGTCTGGGAACTTCAGCGCAAATCCGGAATACGCTAGCATCGTAAACGACAGGAAAAGAAGCCAGTGCTGAATGCGTTCGGATGTATTAAACCGCACACGTTGATGCTCCAAGTGTTTACGGCGGTAATGCTCTTTCATCTTTCTCCAAAAATCGAGTGCGTTGTGAAAAAGCATGAGGCCCAACACCCCAGCAATTAAGAAAATATAAAAAATTGTAATCCAAAAAACCACTTTGTCGCTTTCCGGCGATACGTGAATCGTCCCCTTGGCCAGCTGATCGCTCACGCTTGGATGACACTTGCCGCAGGTCTGCGGGAGATTAGCCTTATTCACCGTCGAGAGCGGATCCTTAGAGGGTAAAATTTTATGAGCGCTGTGACAGCTTGCGCAATTGGCGACTTTGGTAACGCCAAATTTATTCACCATTCCGTGATAGCTATCACGGAATGTTTTGACGCGATCCGCCGGCAAGCGGTACTTGCTCACAATTTTTTCGGCGGCGTGGCACTGAGCACACACACCTTCGGAAATTGATTTGGCATAAACGGAAGATTTCGGGTCTAGGTGAGACAAAATCGTATGTTCTCCGTGACAGCTGGTGCATACCGGTGCATCCCAATTTCCGGAAGCCGCCGCTTTACCGTGAACACTCTGCGAATATTCTTTTAGGGTCTCGCTGTGACACGCACCGCAGGTCTGTGGCACATTTTTGCGGTACATCTTCGAAAGGCTGTTGGACGCAGGCAGAACGTCATGGTTCCCGTGACAAGCTTGGCAATTGGCCGCTTTTTCATTGCCGGCGACGCGCGCCTTTCCATGAACCGTCTTCTGAAAAGTAAGACCTTCAGCTTCGTGGCATGAGGCGCAATTAACAGGTTTAGGGGTTTCATGGTCCGCTGACTGAATATCAGAATGGCAATCGACACAGTCCAAATCTGCGTGCATGGACTGCTTGAAAGTGGCCTTTGGAAAATCTTCGTGACAGGAAAGGCATTCACTAGAAGCCACCGGTTCTGCGGCGGCTATACCTAATGAAATAAATAGGATTCCAACAAGAAAAAATAAACTTAAAAATAAACGTTTCATTTTTTAAGCGCTATGACAATCCGAACAGTCTGCCTCTTTCCAGTCTTCTCCACCATCAGGATGTTTAAATTCGAGACCGTTGGCGTTTTGTTCCATGCTCCCGGGCACGCCCTGCGAGACAATGAGATGGCAGGATTTACAATCTTTGGAAATTATCCGCGAGTTGTCCGCCGTGCGATGCCCATTGTCATGACAACGGAAACAGCCCTGTGTGACCAAGTGCCCAATGTTATCCGGGTGAACGTCCCAGCGTGTTTTCATATCCGGAAAAATATTTCCATGAAACAGGCGAAGCAATTCTTCGGAGGCTTGGGTAATTTTTTCGGGATTTGCTTTAACAAAATCCGGGTAATCTTTTTCATATTTTTCTTTTAGCTTGCGCGGTATCTCTAGCTCGGCCTCACTCGAAGTCTTATATTTAGCAGTAAGCAGATCCATGGCATTTGATTTAATGTTAGGAATCGTTACGTCCAATTTATTCGCGCGAATGGATTCATCGACCATCCGATAAGGAGCTTTGAATTGATGAGAGGGCCGATTGTGGCAGTCGATGCAGTCCATTTTACGAATCGCTTCAGCCGGAGGACTTGAGCTTTTCCATTTGGAGTTCTCTGTGGTGTAAATGGTCTCTGCTCCATCCTTAGTCACCGATTTAACCCAGCTAATTTTTTCCCGCTTTTTATCCTCTGCCGCGTAAAAAATTTCCTGGTCCAAATTCATGTGCGCGTGAATTCCAGCGTGTTCATCGTGGCCGCCGCCGACTTTCATCAGCATTCGCATATCCCAACGCGAATTTTTTTCATCACTCAAATAATAGCTGCGCCCCAGTTCAATCGCATTAAAAAACCGTCCCGGCCAGTGACATTGCTTGCAGGTTTCCTCAGCCGGTCTTAAGTTTTCAACCGGCGTCGGAACGGGATTGGCATAGGTGCCTGTTGCTAATTTATAAACCTGGCGAGCCCCTGCCATTTTTGACTTGATGTAATGATCGGCACCCTCACCCACATGGCACTCCACACACTTGACCCGTCCGTGCGGCGATTGCAGGTAAGTCGTATGCTCGGGCCCCATCACTTTATGACACAACGTTCCACAAAATTCTATAGACTCGGTGTACTCAAACCCTTTATAGGCTCCTACGAGTGACATAATGACCAAAACAACCGTTCCAGCAGTGAATACAAAAAGTGCATTTCGGTGAGAGGCCAATGAAAGATCAACTTTAAATGCCTGCGGCTCAAGAACAGTTAGGCCTTTTTTTATGCGCCCCTTTTTCCAGAGCGCGCCGGCCGGGATGAGCAAAAGCCCTAAAATTAAAATGGGCGGAAGTAGAATATAGGTCATAAGCCCTAGGTATAAATTGGACCCGTGGGCAGAAAAATCGATGTAAAAAAGGAAACATTCGATCAGGAAGAATAACAGGGCGATGAAGACGCCCAAGTACGTGATGGGATTATAGAAATAGAAGGAAAAACGTCTAAACTTAGAGCTCATTAAGCCCAGTCGATGGACAAACCAAGCCACATGACGTGAGCATTGTATTTCCCTGCATCTACGTTAGAGTTGGGATCATATCGATAGAAATCATAACGCGGCTCGAACGTCATATTTTTTGAAAGTTTATACTTCACTCCAAAGGACAGGTCTATTTTATCATAGTCCGCCCCATAGGGCACTCCTGTGGAGTTAATGTCCATGACATTACCGGCGGTTTGGTACTGAAAGTTGCTCACCAAAGCCAAGACGGATGAAACAGCGTAATTCGTGCTAAGCATCCACGTATGCGTGTCCCCATGAAACGGCGCATAATTTTGAGGCGTGTCTTCATTTGCGGGAGTGACTGTTTCCATATCCACAATTTGATAGGACGCAGTTAATGAGAGCTCCTGTGTAACCTGAAACGGCAAATCCACTGTCGTTGTGTGAGAAATAGTGTTCGACTCTAAATCAAGATCTGCGCCCTCAAATCGGGAAATCCAAGCGTAATTTTGGAACTGGTAACGCGCCGTGGGTTTTAACCAGTCATAAATCTTTAACGTCGCGCGCGTCGACACTTGGTGCACAATTCCCTTTTGGCCGTCAAAGAATGCAGATCTAGCGGTTGTGGAGGCGGTGGACTCAAGCTCATCGTCATAGTCCACATTATCATGACGATACCGGTACTGCCCGGCCCATAAGAAACGCTCGACAGGCCGGTAGTTAAACCCAACTTCTTCGGTTCCACGATAACTGCGATTTACCGTCATGCGCGTAAACACCTCTCCAGCTGAACGGCTCTGACGATCCTCATGCAGATCATTATTCACCTGCTCAAACTCCACATCGTTATAAAATGCCAGATTTGGAATTCCCGTAAAGCGCAAGGACACGCCTTCTCCTACGCGCTTCAAGTCAGAAGTTGAATTGCTCACGTCGTAACGATCGGCAATCCGGTCCGGCGCGCTAGCCGCCGCAACCGTGTCATTGTTTAACGTGGATTGCCCATTTTTACGAATATCTTCGAGCTTCCCCTTAAGACCCAATGTCCAATCACGAGTCAGCTGCCAGAATACGCTCGCCACACCCGTATGAGAGCGGTATTGGTTTGTGCTATCCGAGGGTAACACTTGGTGAGAAGTCGTTGTAAAATTAAAAACCTGATAGCTTTCATTCGACTCCACCACGCTTTCCACTTCTGAATTTTCAATTTGAGCGTAGCGGTAACCCGTTGTTGCTAAAACTTTGTCCTTAAAAAACCACTTTTTAATATCCCAAATAGAACTAAACGAATCCGCTTTCGGCGTTAAAAAGTGATTTCGTATCATTCTTTCTGACGCAGTTGTGTTTACCGATAATTGCTTTTCTTCGCGCTTAGTATCGTTTGTGAAATGCTCCCACTTTTGCTCGCCCATCCACTGGAAGCCCTTCCAGTTGTCATGAAGTTTTACTTCAAAAACATGCACTTCTTCATCAATTTCTTGCCACGAGGGAGAAGTTTTACGCGCAACGCCGCTGTCTGTTACAGTCGCCCAGGTGAGTCGTGATTTAGTGCCAGTCTTATACTCATATTCATAGGCCAGATCTACATCGGGAAAATTATCAAACGACCTTCCGGTTTCTATTTCAAATTTTCCGATGTCCACGAAGAGATCGCGATTAGAATCGGTCACCCGCAAAGCATCTCCAATGGGATGGACGCCTCCCAATGAGTCATAATATTTGCGGAATTGGTTAAAACCTAAACCAAAGTGCCACTCATCCGAATGACGTAATTTCACCTCAGCCGCGTAGTCCGCGTTTCCGGGCATCGCGTGACCTTCTGTGGAAACTTCAACACCGTTTAAATTGTCGTTCTCAGAGCGATACTCAGAGACTCCGGCGTCAAAACCGCCATTCATCCAGTGCTGAGCTTCAAATTTCTTGGTGCGTCCATCCACAGAAGCATAGCGCATCTCGGGAGTGATGGTCGTCTTCCATTCTTGCGCAAGAGCATGCCCTTCAATTAGAAAAAAACCAATCAATAAACCTGCACCAAAAATAATGGGTAATCTTTTCATTGTCGAAGCCCTCGTTAATATCTCAGGTGATCGTCAAAGTTAGAACCATGAACACCTGTGTGGCAACCGGCGCTATAACAGGTACCTTGCTGTAAACGACCGGCGTGATTATTTACGCCCAGCTTCTGAAAATTAGCCTGAGTATGGCAACGCAGACAAAGATTACTGTCGCGAACTTCAAGCATTTTTTCATTCATAGAGCCATGCACCTTATGGCAAGTGACACAACCCTCGCGCACTGCTTCGTGCTCCCACACAAAAGGACCCTGCTGATCTTTGTGGCACTTAAAGCATGATTCGTTTACGTCCTTTAACGAAGTTGACGACCACGGCCTCACCTCTTCACCATGCGCACTATGACAGTCCGTGCACGACATTTTTCCCTCTAGAACAGGGTGATGGGATGGGAGTTGAAATTCAACTTTTTTATCAGTGTGACATTTAAAACAAGCGTCCGGATTCTTTTTGGGATTAACAATATGGACTCCTTTACCTCCGCCGGCATCCACATGTAAACTTCCGGGGCCGTGGCACATTTCACAACCTTGAACCTGGACGTTATTTTCTCCGGGAATGCTAATCCGCGCATGGGGAGAAAACTTGAAATCCTTCACAGCTTCTTCGTGGCAATCTGCGCAGGCTTCCATTCCAATATACTCCGGCTTCAGCTCGACAGTTGCTTTCGTGCCTTCGTCAGCGTGTGCCAGAACACACCCAAAGCTTACAAGAAGAATCGGAAGGATTTTTTTAATCATTAGGCTGAAATAGGTCCCGCTTTTTTAAAGTCGTCTGCCGTCGGCGCTTCTCCAGTTTTGGAAGCATCGACTTTTTTTCCGTAATCGTTTAATTCGTGGTCGCCCTCTTTCTTCGGCTTTTCCGCAGTGTGGCAGGCGATGCATTTTGGTTTCTCAGCATCGGGATACGCTTCTTGATAAACTTTGACTTGTTTGATATTGGCTGACGCCAAGCCGCATGAAAATAGAGCCATCACCGCTAACAGAAATATTTTTTTATTCATCGCTTATCTCCCTGTGATATGAACAGTCATCAATGTACACGCATATTACTAAAATTTGAAAAATATTTATGTGACAATTGTCACAAAAGGTTTTTGAGGCCCGAAAGATCTCTAATATGGATTCTTTTGGACTCGAGTAGTAGATATTTTTTTCGCTGAAGCTCGTTGAGATGCCGAGTCACAGTTTCGCGTGCCGTTCCAATTTTTTCAGCGATTTCTTCGCGGGTAAAGGGCAGTTCAATCACTAAGCTTGGGGGGTTACTTTTAGCACTTAAATCGAGCAGGAATTTTACGAGACGCTTTTTGGTGTCTTTCAACGAAACTTCCTCGAGAAGACCGCACAGACTTTTGAAGCGCTCGGCAAAATTTGTGTTTAGCGCCTGAGATATTTTGGAATCCGTGCGGACCAATTTTTCAAAAACTTCCCTCGAAAAAAACCAAACTTCGCAATCGGTGGCCGCCTCCGCACTCGTCATGCATTGCCAGTTTGGCGATCCTACGTGACAAGCACAGGTGCTCCCCGGCTCTAGAGCTTCCAGGATTTGTTCGCGGCCTGAAGCAGACGAGCGGTGAATATTCACGCGGCCGGATTTCACAAAGAAAATTTTACTGCACGTATCCCCTTGACTCGCAAGCAGTTGCCCCTTTTTAAAGGACTGCTCTTTTAGGCACTTTGAAAGTGTTTTTAATTCGGTTTGGGAAAAACCCTTAAAAAATGGGATGTCTTTTACTGCAGCAACCATAACTCCTCACTGTTAAAGGAGTTATTATACATCAAATAGCGCTCTTAAGAAGCTTTTATGCGGCCTTGGAAAGTTCGCGAATCATCAGGCGATAGAGCTGCATTTCTTCGCTTAGCCTCGCACCTAGAACAGGCTTCACCGAATACTGCTCCATCCAATCTTTCTGAGCGCGGCCCGCCAGAATGTCTTCCAAAATTTCCGGGCTAACCCGTGTGCCAGCGAGCGTCTGATAGGCGGATCGGAAATTCGTTTCATTGACAAGATTCCCCAAATCCATCCACCCCGCATAAATGGAAAGGAGCAACATCCCTTTGATACAGGGAACTTCCCCGTCCTTTAATTTTTGCCATGGAATATTCACTGCCAAAGGATCTGGATTTTTATCTGCGCAAGAAATCACCACTCTCTGCGCATCTTCAGGAGCGGGCCCAAATCTTTGTCTTAATATTTTTAATTTGCCGGCCTGCTCTTCGTATTTTTTTTCCAAGTCGCTCATCAATCGAATAGCGTGTTGAATTAATTTTTTATTCTCACCGACCCAGCGGAAATGGACATTGGCGAATTCTTTGTTATTCATGAACTGACACAGCTCGAGGATTAAACGGCTCAAATGAAAATCGGAGGACTGATTATCGAGTGCATCCACATCAATGCTCACCACAAGAGGCTTGCGATTTGAAGGCAGTTGAACCCATTGAAGACGATTTTCGATGGAGCGGCTGGCTTCTGATTCCAAGAGTTTCATATCGATTACCGAAGTTCCTGTTGAATGTTCTGCGGAATGAGCGTCCTCTAAAACAACAGGCTTCATTCCAAACGCCTCTGCAAAATATACGCCATTTTTTTCGGTGAGCGTATAAATGCCGGGCGGCGTTCCCAGCGCCAGACGGGCGCCGTTTTTTTGAATCAAAAGACGATTCGCTTTAGCAGCATCGCTTAAAAAATGTTTTTCCGCTTGGGTCAGTGTGCCCAAACGCGCGCCCTCAACAGTATCTTCCGGATCTTCTCCGTCATCGTCGGAACTTGTGTCCAAAGCGTCATCACTCAAACTTTGCGGGTCATGCTCATCCGGATCTGCCCAAGCCCTTTCGTCATATTGATTGCCCGGGCTCAGCAAAAATTTGAGCGCTCTTTCCTCCTTTTTTCTCATCTCTTCTTTTTTCTTTTTTAAACGCCTAATAGCGTCCTGCACGATATCCAAACGACGGAATGCAGCTTCCCTCTTCTTCATCTCGTCTTTCTCCCGCCTACCTCTCAGCAGCGCTTCTTGTTTCCGCTGCCTTCGCTCTTCCAGATTTCTTTTAGCCTCTTCTTTTCTTTTATCGGATTCCGCTTTTTTCTCAGCTTGTCTTTGGCGGCGAGCGGTAACTATAGCAAGCCGGATCTTCTCCTTGCGCTCCGCTTCAGCATTTCTCTGCTCTATTTTTCTCCTTTTAAGAAGCTCCCTCTCTTGGATTCTTTCTTCGCGCTCTTTTTGTTTTAACTGTCTTGAGCGCTCTTCCTGCGCGCGACGAGCCTCCTGCTCATTTTTTTTCTTTATCCCCTCTATCGTTTTCTGTCTTTTCTCCAATCCCTTTTTGTAATGCCCGCTTCTCACATCCTGGAGAATTAGGTAGGATTCTTCTACCAATTTTTTTTCACCGGCACTCATCGTTTGGGTCAGGTCATTGAAAAAAGCTTTGTTTGGCTCCAAGATTCCCACTACTCTTGGCTTAAAATACTCTTCCTTGCCTTCCCGCTCACTACTGAGCATTACTACTCTAAACACTCTAAACAAACCCTTACGATAGAGCGAAATCACAAAATAAGGCCTGCCTTCTATGATTGCTGAATGGAAAATCTGCGCATGGTAACCTTCTTTTTTGTCGATAACGGTAATTGCAATAACATGGGAGCCGTCAAAAGGCTGAAGCGCTAATTGTCCGTTCGATGTAGTAGGCGTTCTAAAATTTGCCCCTTTTAATCCCTTAATATCCGCTTCGCTAAAATGGTAATTTTTGGGACGAGTCATCAACGTTTCAATGGATTGATTGGCCAACGCATCGCTCACTTCGAGCACGGAAATAGTTTTTCCGAGATTATTTTTAATACCGGGGATTTCCCTACGAACAAGCTGATTGACTTGAAAAATCTTAGTTTGCTCAAGATTCTCATTGGTGAACCGAACCTCGATTTCAAAAATCGAGTTTTTCATCTCGGCGCGTGTAATTTTTGAGGCCCAGCCTTTTGCGTTCTCATGCGAATCCAACACCGACAAGGTGTACCTAAAATTTTCTTCAGGCGCAAAAATGAGAGCAGCGTTCCCATCGGTCATCCCAAGAGTCATCCCTTCTAAATCTTTATAAATGCGGTCCTTTCCCCAGTTGTATTCGTCAGGGTGCGTAATGAGGTTGGAAACAAAATCCACGGCTGGACGGTCGCTTCCCACCTTCTCTGAAATTCCGACGCTTGCTTTTGAAATGTCGTGATTTTTCATCGCATTTCCAAATACGCTCGGAGCCATGGCAGTACCCGTCTCAAGCGACGCGGTAGCCGCAATGTTCCGCAAGGTCCTCGGAAAACCCCGCTTGCGCGTGGCGGCCGCTAAAAGACGAAGGAGCTCTGCCCATGCAGCCTTGGATTTATTTTTAAGTCCCAACCCCTCCAACAATCCGCTAAAGCGAATTTTTTCGCTGCCTGTTGCCGATTCTGCAAGCCTGGCTCCCAGCCATTTTCTTAAATAACCATCAACTTCATCTCTTTCAAATATTTCATGATCGCTTGGATCCGCTTCCGCCAAAGCAGTGCTGAGCGTATCATCCGGCGCGGCGTCTTCATCCCTTGTTTCCCGGCGAAGCTTCGGAGTCGTGCTCCTCTTTTCGTACACAGCGCCAAACTGGGCTAATTCTTTAAAATCTTTATAGGTCTTAGGCAATTGGGAGGGCCTATCAAACTCAACGCTAATCACACCTCCTCGGCTAATGCTCATGACCTGCGCAGTTTCATTTCCAAACCGCAGCCGGCTAAATTGTTGAACTTTTTTTTCGAGCGCCCGCGCATCTTTTTCTATGAGCCTTGCATCCGTCACGATCCCGCCAATAACCACTTTGATCTCCGGACTTGCGATTTTTCGGGGTTCGCTGCCGCTTTGCTTAGACTGGGGCTGGGTTAAAAATTTACCTTCCGGAGTGAAAGTAAGGGTTGAAACTTTCACAGAGCGATCATAAGTTCCGATTTTTAAGCCCGTTTCTAAATCAAAAACATCGAAACCATCTTTTGTTTCCTCAATTTTTAGAGGCTCAACGCGGACTGTGCATCCGGCAAGATGGGGATGAATATGATAACGCCCATCAACACTTAGCTTTCCCTGAGAATCAATCTGCGCGCAAATCGCTTCTTTAAAATCTTTGAGAGGTGTCGAAACTTTTAACAGGGGTCCTTTTTCTACACGGCCTTTTTTAACGGCTTCGTCACTCACCTCATTTAAATCCATGCCTTCAATTTCAAAAGCCGGCGCGGGCTTTTCGCGGCGTGCCCGCGCAGCATTGTATTGACGCCAAGGAATGTGGCGGATCATATATCTCACATTGTTCTCGCTCTGCCCCAAGTCTTGGCTAAGCTCTTTTACACTGCTTTTTGCGCCGCGCGCTTCCAGTTTCCCCAAAAGACGATCCCACGCTTTTTTTCGAATCGAGTCGATATTTTTAGGATAAATAGGAATTTGTCCGAGATAAGCCCGGTTATGCGTCAGAATTTCCCAGGTCTTTGGTTTTTTAAGCCATTTAAACTGGCGTCTAACACCATTGGGTGTTATACCAAGCTCCGCAGCCGCCTCTTCCATACTAAAAACACCGTCATTTTTTTCTAGAAATTGAATGAGCCGTCTGCGAGTCTTTAGTTCAGTCTCATGAACGATCTGCAGGAGTAATCTGCCTTGCTTGCGACGATTATGATTCAAATCTTCAAAAAATTGATCTACGTCAAGCCCGCGAAAAAACTGATTCACACCCCCGACATAATCGCGCTGCACCGCTTCCGGCAACAATTCATTTTTGGAGGCAAATCCTCCAAGCTCTTCAATAGTCCGAAGCCGCCTGCGAATATTCTGAAGCGCTCCCGGATCCTCGACTAGAATGGGAATCAATACCGTTTTTGTCTGTTTGATTCTCTCGCGTAATTCCGCATTCACAAATTTTTTATAAGAATCATTAATCTCTTCGGTTGTCACTCCGAAATAAATAGCCGCGTCTTTGGATGAAAATAAACCGCCGATCGAGTTTGAGAAAACCAAAAATGACTCTTTATTTAAAAGCGGGCGTTTTTCGGAAAGGCGCGCGCCGGTTGGCGCTATATCCTTCTCAGGAATGAGCTTAGCGTCTGTGCGCGTAAATTTTATTAAGCTTTTGGAGTGCATCCAAATAAACCAAAACACGACGCTGCCAAGAGCACCTAAGGTTCGGGGAATAAAAAAGTGATTTTTCCATAAAATAGTAAAAAACGTCTCATTTTCTAACGTTGCACGACGCGTAATTTTGCGCAATAGACTCCGAGTGTCCATTTCAATCATCTTGGAGTTCACATTATCCGTGGTCAACGTCTTAACCACTAATAAACGTCTCCGCAGCGGAGCTGTCTTAAAGCCCTGAACAATATTGTCCACTAAAAGCGCGTATCCCAAAATCTTTGGATCTTTCACGCTCAGAGCTACTCGCTTGCTGTTTCCAAAAACTTGCGGATACCTCGCTTGGTCTTTTTTTAACAACTCGTAAAGCTCTCTTTTTAAGTCCCTCCAGCACTCTGGATAGGCGCGCATCAGGGCGTTCTCATCTTCTAAGGTCCATGTCCTCGAAGTTTCATCGAATGAAAAATAGAACGCATAGTTTTCAATCGTGATTACCGGATCAAAATAATTTTTAAACTGAGGGTGATTTTCAAAAAAAATCGCTGCATAGTCATCGCGCTCATTTTTTTTATCAAGCTCTTTATCGTTGTCTCGTGCCGCGGTCGTCCACAGCACTAAACGGTAACCCATCGCTTTTAACTGCTGGAGAAGCTCCTCAATTCCATTTCTTAAAATATATTTTTTTGTTTTAGGATCAAATACAGCAATCGTGCCGTCTAAATCAAACGCAATGGTTTTGTATTTTTTGGAAAGCTCAAGCTCATCCAACAAAAAATAATCAGCATAAATAGACCCTCTCACCCACTGAGGCTCCAAAGCCAAACGAGCCCCCAACTTAATCTCGTTTTTTCTTCCCGATAAGAACGTATGTTTAAATCCGGTCGGAAGGCCATGAGCGGAACCCACAAGATAAAAAGCAATATCAAGCTCTTTCGCAAAGCCTTTCATGCGAGACGTCGCCACTGAGTTTAAAATCTGATTAAATCCCAGCATGGCATCTTTTTCGCTTAGCTTAAATTCCCGAATCCATTTGAGCATCATTGGAATAACCCGTTCACGGATTAGGTGGGATTTCTGCTCATACTCGCTTCGCTTAATTTTTTCAACCATCCTCTGCTGAGCCCATCGGGTAAAATTGGGCGTTAGATTGTAAAAAAATGGCTTCTGATAAACATCCGTAAACTCCGCCTCAAAAACCCGTCCCGGGTGAGGCAAACGATAAATTCCGGCAGCGCTCCCGTCTGCCTGTTTGTGGTAGCCCAGCGTCACAATGCCGTTTGGCTTCACCACGCCAAATACCCATATCACCGGTCTTAATTGCTTTACTTGACTTAAGTACTGCGCATCCGCCATTGAACCAATCGACAGAATTTTAAAATCCCTATCGGTAATTGTTTTGAGCGCGACCTTTCGATGGTCTTGACCAATCACTTCAATTTCTGTGGGAAGCCAAAGATTCGGCAATGGAAACCAATCCCACACGAGCTCCGCCGCTTTAAATCTATTGCGGGGATTTCTATACAACGAACCCGCTCTTTTTACTTGGTGCCAATTGGCTATAGCCTGAGCTTCAAACGGCTGCTTCCCTAATATGAGTTGGCCATCCTCATTAAAAGGTTGCGACGTTCGTATTCGTCTTTGTAATGACTTTTTTTGAGAATAGGTTTTCCGAAAGATGTCCTTTCCAAAAAATGTTTCAAACTTCTCTTTTTCGGCGGTGGCTATGCTTTTAAGATCGCGCTCCAGGTTCCAAAAAACTTCTTTTGAAATTCCAACGGCACTCGCGGACTCAGCCAAAGACATATCAAGAATGTTCCGATAAAGCCTTATTCTCTGCCCGGTTGTTGTCGTTTTTTCTAAAAGCTCCTCAAAAGGCATCCCGCCATATTTAGAGGCCAGAACCGCCCATTGTGTGAACCGCAAATTCCTTTTTTTTGGGCCGCCTTTTTTTTCGTGTACCGCTACACAGTTGCCGGTTTGGAGACACACTTTAAAGCCAAGCGAGAGATCATTTTCATCGAGCGGATAAATCAATACCTCTTGATCTGTAAAATAACGGCCCAACCGATAACTTCTTCCCTCTACTAAAAAGCGCCCGGAAAGCCCTCGAGTCCTCACGTGAATCGGAAAGCTTTTCGCTTTAGGCTCTGCCGGCGGCTCAATGGGCATGTACTCCACCTTAAAATATTGATTCACAGCACTTCGAATGTCGTCGGCAACCTTGACCGCGCGCCCGCTCTCAGCCTGCTCCCAGCGCTTAGGGCTAATTCCAAGCTTCTTGGAAAATTCTGAAATCGACAGCGCTTCCGAAGCTCTCAATACAGCCAATCTTTTATGCGGCTCGACGGCTTCTGCCAATGCTTGGTCAAATGTTTTAGGGTGAAAGGCCGCGTAATGCCTGCCTTCCGGCGTTAATTTGACTGAGTTTTTGTTTCTTCGAATAGTACCGATCCATTCTCCCCCAAGAAACACCTTTAAATTTGAAGCGACTCTGACGAAAGTTCCAAAAAATTCCTTTCGTAGATAAATGTTCCGATCCCTAAATGAAAAATCTCCGTTTTTATTTACTTTTCTTTCAGCGGGCTGGCTTTGAAGTCTCGCGCCGTTCCTCCAAGCCAGTGTGGTTTTATTTTTTAGAGATGCGTCCAAGAAGGTGTCAACGCCTTCACTCTGAACACTGATTCGGTGACTGATTTCGCCGCTTGCCGCTTTGCGGCGGTGAAATTCGATTGCAAAACGCTGCCTTAGATTCCGCTCGTCATTTTCTACCGAGTTATAGGATTCATCCAAATAATCCACCTTGAATTGCAGATTCTTAGATTCAAATCCCTCTCTATTTAATTGATCGACGATGTATTCCACGTGTTCCCGAAGGCTATTTTTAGAGCCCTCGGCATCGATAAAAATATGCCCCAATCCAAAAGACACTTCCCCATTTTTTAGCGCTCTCACCGCCACGCCGGTGCAGGTGTTTAAAAAGTTCGTCTCCAATTTCACACCTGGAAACCGCCGCTCGCTAAAAAGCGCAAAATTAGGCGCTTTGACCTCAACCTCGTTGCCCAATCGAGTCACAGAAAAGGGGTACTCCTCAAACTCGGCGGACGCCGGGAAAAGAAACACTCCCTCGGTTGTGGGAGTTACAAGACTTGGCTCATAATTTATATCATCGCGAGACTTGGCTAAACGCGCGGCATCGGGAAGCGCCTTCGCCTCTTTCATAAAATCGGCATTCGAAATATTTTCAAGCGTACGCATGGAATGCGCAGAGCCGAGACCCGGAATCATCGTCAACTTTTGGCCGAGCAGAATTTTTTCATAACGTTTAAGATTCGTTTCTTGCAAAACCTGCGGCGTTACGACAATGTACGAAATATTTTTCTTTCTCAGCAGTTCCTTTAGATTCTGCGTGTGGTAGCCCCCCGTAATCAAAACCGACAGCAACGGGTCCTGCCGGCGGTTGTCCGTTCGAAAACCACCTTCGGTGTTTTCGAGACGGACACCTACCGCCGTCACCCGTTGCTTTTCGATTTGACTCAGCATATTCTCTACAAATTTCTCATCGCGCAACTTCGTGAGCTTATAAAAATCTTCTGCGTTTTGAATTGCCGCCTCATAGTCGTCTTTTAAAAATAAAGCGTTCTCTGCCGGTAAGCTAAACTCCATTAACTTCTGATTTAAAAAGCCGGTTAAATACCGGATGTCATGTGACTTTGTATCAACGCAGAAACGCTTGAAGTCACGCGCTGAGAGAGAAAGATCCAAAAGATGTTTCAGCGTGCAAAGCGCGAGATCCGTCTCGATCAAGACGCGTTCATCACGCGATGCGGCAAGCTTTTCAAATAACTCTTGCTCCAAAAGACCTTGTTCTTCCAAAATTTTTCCTCCATCCATCCGTCTTAGTTTCCGATGTGCTAATCGAGGTTCACTTTTTATGAGCTTTTCAAAGTTTTGAAGATGGGGGTAAGAAAGCAGAGAGACCCCGTTATCTTGGGCACACAGGATGAGACTCTCCAAGTATGCGCTCGCTTTTAAATCACCTCTAGCGCACTGCTCTTTTTTTTCATCTAACTCCGAAAGTTTTGGATTATAAATTCGCTTTTTTAGACTGCGCGCCGTTAAAAGTGCGCGATCGAGATATTCTTTAAACTCTTGCCGCTTGCTCGCCGCACGGCGGTAAATCTTTAAAGACTGCTCGTACAATGCTCGGTCTTCCACTCCCCACAGTGGAAAGGTCCGGTCGGAAGTGAGCTGAAGATATTCTTCGCCGTGAAGCACGCCGTTCTTAAGAAATTTTTCAGCGAACCGCTCTAAGTCTCTTTGATTTTTTTGAGTTCTCAGAAAGGAGAGGGAGCTCTCCCCAAATCCCCCTTCAACAAAAATTGGAGATTTAGAATATTTATTTAAAATGATTTCGAGCGTTTTGGATAAATTTTTCTGTGCAGAGGGGTTAGCGTGTGCGTCTTGAATCAGTATGACAGTTGGGCCATTCGGCGCGCTCCAGGATTCACCGGTTTCAGCCACTGATTTCGGAAATTTAAGCCCAGACGCCACTGATCTAAATGACAGAAACTCCTGGGACTTTATTTCAGAATCCGCGAAGCAAAAGGGCTCTGAAATAAGGCCCAAAATAAGCGCTAGCGAAACTATTTTTATTGGATATTTAAACTTCATAGGTATGGGGCAGACTCCGTCCATCTAAAATGATTTCCAAAAGTATACCCAACGTCTGTAACTAATTCAAATTGATGGGGATATATAAATTTAATTAAGTTTAAACGGTTTTATACGCGGTTAAGCGATCAGAGGATTTCTTTGAGGCGCTCGGCGGGGCGAGCAAGAATAGCTTTGGAGCCTTTTTCCACAATGGGCCGCTGAATAAGATCTGGGTGCTTCGCCATAAGCGTCAGCGCTTCCTCTTCCGTGATAGATTTGGAGGAAAGTTCCAGCTTTTTATAAATTTCCTCCTTGGAACGGAAAAGCTCTGAAGCCTTAATACCCATTTTACGAACAAGCTCTTTTAACTTTTCTTTCGACAGAGGCTCGGTGTAGTAATTTACAGATTTAAAATCAACACCGCTTTCCTGAAGCGCTTTGTAAACCTGGCGGCAGGTGGTGCAGGTTGGCTTTTGATAAACAGTGATTTTATCCATGAAAACTCTTTAGTTTTTCGATGATTTGAAGCAAAGTCACATCCGGCGTGGAAGCCCCAGACGTAATACCGATATTTTTTAAATTTTGAGGCATCCAGTTTTTTTTAATGCCAATCGATCCGTCTTTGGGATTGCGGCGATTGATTTCATTTTTAGATAAAATATCATCCGCCCCCTCGATGTGAAAGAAATGAAGCCTTGTGCCTGGCTGCCCATGAGGCAAGTCAGCAATTTCCGCCAGATGCGAAGTGTTTGAGCTATTAAATCCACCAACAATTAAGAGAAGGTCTAATTTTTTTTCGAGTAATTTTCGAAGCGCATCTTGACGGTCTTGGGTCGCGCCGCAAATCGTGTCAAAGCTTCTGAAGCGTTTTTTGGTTTCTTCTTCCCCGAACCGGTCCCTGAACGCCTGACGCAAAATTTCCTGAATGTCGAGCGACTCACCCTTCAACATCGTGGTTTGATTGGCCATGCCCATGGACACCGTCGCACTATCGAAGCTAAAATTTTCGAGTGCGGCCTTCGGATATTTTTTTAAAAAATCACGCTCGGAGACCTTGCCGCGAATGACATCGGAAAGCTCCATGGCTTCCTGTTTATTTTCGATGGTGAGGTAAGCCCCACCTTCTTTCACCGCTTGCGACACCGTCGCGCGTGTTTCCTCGTGATTGCGCTTTCCGTGCATGATTGTGAGAAAATTATTTTTGGCATATCCTTCGACGCGTTTCCAAACATTTACAATGGCACCGCAAGTGGAATCGACAATGGTGACGCCTTTAGCTTTTAAATTTTCAATGTCCCTAAAATCCGTTCCAAAGGCCGCTACAACCACCATGTCGCCTTCTTTTAAATCATCACAAACCAACAAGTTTTTAGAATCGCGTTTTAAATATTGGACACCCTTCTCCCGAAGCTTTCCGTTGATGTAGGGGTTATGGATGAGTTGATCCGTCAAAAAAATCCGTTTTCCGGCAAACCGGTCACAGGTTTCAAAAACCATGTCGATGGCTTTATCCACCCCGTAACAAAATCCGAAATGCTCCGGAAAATGAAACGAAAGATCCCCGACATTCCAAACACCTCCGGTTTCACGGATTTTCGAAATATCGCCGGCTTCATAATTTTCGTGGTGATGCTTAAAACCTTCCCCGAATTCGTGGAGTTTTTTGATCACATTGGGCATAGCTAGAACTGTTATTCCTCTGAAATAAACTTGTAGCCGATGTTTCGGACGGTATCGATGAAGGTCGCGGATTTGCCTTCGATTTTAGAACGAAGTCTTCGAATGTGCACGTCGACGGTGCGCGTTCCGCCATAATATTCATAACCCCAGACCTTGTTGAGAAGAACCTCGCGGGTAAAAACGGTTCCGGGGTTTGTGCATAAAAATTTCAGAAGCTCAAACTCGGTATACGTGAGGTCTATTTTCTTTTCACCAATGCGCACTTCGTATTTTGAAACATCGATGATCAGTTTTCCTTTTTGAATAATATTTTTCTGATCGATTTTGTGAAGCCGCTTAAATAGATGCTGAATACGCACCACGGCTTCAGTGAGACGAAGCGGGCGGTACAACACTTCTTGGATACCCGACGGAAGATCCGCTTTTTTCATTTCGGCTTCGTCGAGAAGTAGCACAATGGGGATCTCTTGCGTGCGCGGCTCTTTCTTAAAGGAATAGTACAAGTCGATGAGCTCAGTGTAACTGGCCTTCGGGTTAAAAATAATCAGATCAGGCTCTTTTTCAACCGCATCGCGCACTGCCGACGACGGCGCCGCTAGACGAAGGGTAAAATGCGTCTCTTTCTTAAGAGCATCTTTCAGCTCAAGCCCTTGTTTATTTTGATCCCCAACAAAAAGAATGCTACCAACCATTTAGAGCCCCACAAGAGTTAAACCCGCTTTATCCGCTGATTCTATCATTTTTTGGGGGTCCAGCATGAGAGTCTTTTGAGCTTCTACCGCCAACACCGAACAGCCGCAAGACTTCATCAGATCCAATGTGTTAAGACCAATACAAGGCAGGTCAAAGCGCAGGTCTTGCGTGGGCTTTGCGGTTTTGACGATCACTGCCGCTCCATTTCCTAATTCGGCTCCACGGCGAATCGCGGCGTCGGTCCCTTCAATGGCTTCCACCGCGAGCACCACACCAAGTTTCACCACGACCGTTTGGCCAATGTCCAAACGCCCAATGGCCTTAGCGGCGCGGTAACCGATTTGAATATCTTTTTTTTCTTCCGCGCTTGGCTTTCTGTGCGTCATGACGCCCTTCGTTGCAACCGAGTTTTTTAAAATACTCCTTGCATCCACCACACTGACTCCGGCCTTGGCCTTTAAAAAAAATTGGAACGCACGCAATAAGTGATCGTCCCCTTTGTTATTTGAGCCTGCGAGCAAACCCTTCGCCGCTGGATCTAAGGACAATGAAGGGTTATACATTTCCTTTTTAGGAATGCCTCCGGCCAAAACCACTTGGCGGATTTTATTCTGCTTTAAAAGATCGATTAATTTTGACACGTGTCCGAGCTCAATCTCATGAAAAGTATCAACCTGACCTTTAAGTCGGTGATCGGTCAGACCTTTGATTCCAAATGCAATAACGGGGCGTCCCGATGAAGCGGCTGCATTTGCAAATAAAACAGGCAGCTCTCCGGTGCCGGCGACAAGACCTATCGCATCGGTCGATGCTTTTTTCCAAAACATTAAGCCTCTTCCTCCTCCGAAACAGAAAGAGCTGCTAAGCCGATACCGCGTTTGGTTTTTTGGACAAATTCTAGAAGATGCGCAACGGCAGGATTAGTCTCTGAAAATTTTCTGACATTTTCCACTCGCTCTTTCATGGAAAGACCGGGATCCACTAATTCCTTGAGCGCTTTTTTAATGAGCAGTCTCTCTTGTGGTGAAAATCCAGCACGCTTGAGTCCGACCGCATTAGGTCCTTTAAAAAGGGCGGGGTGCCCGTCATAGGTTGAAAATGGGAGCACATCTTGCACGGCCTTCGACAAGCCGCCGGTCATGGAGAGTTTTCCAATACGGACAAACTGATGAATACCACACAGACCTGAAATGACGGCCTGATCTTCCACGGTCACATGCCCCGCGAGGGCTGTTGAATTCGCAATCACAATATCATTTCCCAACACACAGTCGTGAGCGATATGCGCATTCGCCATTATGAGATTCCGATGACCAATGATTGTTTTAGATCCTTCCATGCTTCCTAAATGCACAGTGACGTACTCGCGGAAACTATTTTCATCCCCAATTTGAATAAAAGCGCGGACTCCTTTTGCTTTTTTATCTTGAGGCTCCATACCGATGCAGGCAAAAGGAAACATTGTGCATTTTTTTCCGATCGTCGTTTGGCCCTCGATCACCGCATGGTGCATCACGCGTGTTCCGGTGCCCAGAGAAACGCCGGCGCCGATCACCGCATAAGCTCCGATCTCAACCCCCTCTTCCAAGCGGGCCGACGGATCCACCAAAGCCGTTGGGTGAATTAAAACTTTAGCCATTACGCGCCGTTGTCATCCACTAATGCAAACATAATTTCGGCATCGCAGGCTTCTTCTTCCCCAACCAGCGCACGACCTTTCATAATCCCAACTTTTGATTTTATTTTGGTGATTTCAATTTCTAAACGCAATTGATCACCCGGCACCACGGTTCTCCGGAAGCGTGCATTGTTGATGGACACGAGATACGCCAACTTCCCGCGGTTTCCGGTCTTCGAAAGCATTAAAACACCGCCGGCCTGAGCAAGGGCTTCCACCATTAAAACTCCCGGCATCACCGGTTTTTGTGGAAAATGTCCCTGAAAAAAAGGCTCATTCGCCGTCACATTCTTAATGGCCACCGCCTTTGTCTCCGACATTTCCAGTACCCGGTCCACCAAAAGAAATGGGTAGCGGTGCGGAAGAATTTTTTTTATATCTTCGATGTTCAACAAGCGGTTGCCTCCTTTTGTTTTAAAATCATCTGCGCTAATTTTTGGTTTAAGGAATGTCCGCTTCGAATCGCCACGACGCGTCCTAAAACAGGAAATCCTAAAAGCCCAAGATCTCCGATTATGTCTAAAACTTTATGCCGAACACATTCATCTGGAAAACGAAAACTATTTCCAATGGGACCATTCGGACCAATCACCAAATTATTTTGAGACGTCGCTCCTTTTCCAAATCCTTTTTGGAGCAATTCCCCCGACTCTTCTTTCGAACAAAATGTGCGGGCTGGAGCGATTTCATTTTCAAATGTTTCTGGCGTAACGGTGATGTCTATCTTCTGCGTTCCGATGGCTGGAGAGTCATAACGCAAGAGGTACGCAATTTCAAGCTTGTCGGATGGAAACATCGCAATCGCTTTAGAATTTTCCCAGCAAAACACCGGTTCCTTTATGCAGTAGGGCTTAAGACTCGCTTTCTGCTCTAAAATGCCAAGTGATTTAATCCAGCTTACAAATTCCTTTGCGCTTCCATCACAGGCTGGTAGTTCCGGCCCTTCTACATGCACCGCAACGTTTGAGATGCCAAGTCCGACTAATGCCGATAAAAGATGTTCGACTGTCATCACACTTTCCGAGCCTTCCCCAATTGAACTTTGGCGGAGCGCTTGGCTTGAAGAAAAGGCGACCCTTTTCCCTTCTTTAAAAAATTGAATTCCAAAATTTTCGCTGGCCGGCTTAAGAGCCACCGAGCACATCGCTCCGGAATGAAGTCCAACGCCTTTGAGCAAACCTTCGGAGGATACCGTACGCTGGGTTCGCATTAACCCATCTTTCTTTTTAAAGCTTGAAGCTCCTTAAAAAGTTCGGGTAAACGGGCCATGACGGCCAAAATTCTTTTTTGTTCAGTGATGTCCCTTGCGGGCTGCCCCAATACGACGGTGTTGTCCGGGATGGATTTTGTAACGCCTGCACCTGCACCAATAATCACACGATTTCCGATATCCAGATGACCCACAAGCCCCGCTTGACCAGCCACGACGACCTGGTTTCCTAAAACGGTCGACCCTGAAATACCAGCCTGCGAAACAATCATGCAATTTTGTCCAATTTCAACGTTATGCGCAATTTGAACGAGATTATCAATCTTCGTGCCCTTTTTAATCAGCGTCCGGCTAAAGCGCCCGCGGTCCACACAAACATTGGCACCAAGTTCTACATCGTCTTCGATACAAACAATTCCTGTTTGGGGAATTTTAACGTGAACGCCATCGATCGTTTCATATCCAAATCCATCACTGCCGACCACCGTTCCGCTATGCAAGATAACCCGGTTTCCAATCTGAGAAAAAGCGCGAATTGTTACATGCGGAAAAATTTGGCACTGGTTCCCGATCACAGCTCCTCGACCGATAAAAGAGTGCGCTTCGATCACCGTTCCATCTCCGATTGAAACTTCTTCTTCCAACACAACCTGGGGGCCGATATGAATATTCTGACCCAAGTGAACGTTCTTTTCGATCACGGCTGTCGCGTGAATGCCTGGCGCTTTAGAAATCACCATCGGTGTAAAAACAGAGACCACCTGGCTAAACGCCATGGACGGATTAAGAGTGCGGATAATTGATTTTTTGGAGCTGGAAACGTCTTTGGTG
The DNA here is from genome assembly GCA_964606485.1 of uncultured Planctomycetia bacterium. Lineage (GTDB taxonomy): Bacteria > Omnitrophota > Gorgyraeia > 2-02-FULL-51-18 > 2-02-FULL-51-18 > CAZSGP01. The sequence goes on from CAZSGP010000005.1 coordinate 148,811, forward strand.
GTAATAACTGCGGATGCTTTGGTTTGCTCGAGGTACGGAAGGTATTTGGGATTAGCTAAAAAGGTAATATCCCCTTTTTCAGCCTCTTTAATGCCGGCTATTCCCGTGATGGAGAGCTCGGGATCTCCCAAAAGCTCTCCACCAACGAGTTTAGCGATTTCGGATAGTTTTAAGCTTTTATTCCCGTCATTATTTTTTCTTTGTTGCGTAGGAATCATTCAAAACCTTGATCACTTGATTCGTCAGGTCGCTGCCTTCTGACTTGTAGACGAGAACACGGTCATTGAATATAAAGGAATAACCCTGGGCTTTTCCAAAATCCTGGATAATGCCTTCGATTTCCTTCAAGATGTCCTTGACCATTGCGTCGCGTTCGCGGCGAAGGGTGTCACGGGTGTTGCGATCAAACTCCTGAAGCGCTTGAATCTTTTGATCGATTACGACTTGCTTATCGTCTTTAGCTTTTGAGCTTAAGAGTTCGGCTTCATCGCGCAGCTTCTTCACTTCGCCAACCATCTTGTCACGCTCAACCTGCTTAGTTCCACCTTTAGCTTCAAGGGACTTATCAAATTCTTTAGTTTTTTGATACTCGTCAAACACGCGCGCTAAATCAACGTATCCAATTTTTTCACCGGCCGCAAATGCCGCGTTCGAGAATAAGGCCAGCCCAATCATTACCGCTAACAACAACTTTTTCATCTTAGATCTCCTCCTCTGAAAGAAATTTAGAACCCTTGACTGATATTAAAATAAAATCTGATTTTTTTCTTCTCGCCCTCGACATCGTCCAAAGGATAACCCATATCGAGTTTCATCGGACCGATCGGAGTCTTAATGCGAACTCCCGCACCCGCGCCGGAAAACGGACCTGTTGAAGCAAAATCCCCCACTTTCTCATCGACACTGCCCGTGTCAAAAAAGACGGCTCCTTTAATCAAATCAGGATAAATCGGAAAAGTTTCCTCTAAATTAATAATCCAAAATGAATCGCCGCCAATTGGCTCTTTATTTCCAGGATCACGAGGACCCACGCGGCGCTCTCTGTAACCGCGAATGGTTGAAGCTCCACCCGCAAAATAGCGTTCATAAATCGGAACCTTAGGGGAATCACTGTAACTATCAGCAATTCCCGCTCTTCCCTTTACTTCCAACACAAGCTCATCCCAATGCTTTAAGTAACGGCTCGCCACGGCTGAAAGCTTCCAAAAATCTTTATCTCCACCCAACACGCCGCCAGCGAGTTCCCCAGTAGCCGAAGCCATGTAACCCGTTGTTGGGGCAAAAATATTATCGCGCTCATCGTGTGTTAACGTGAGCGCAAGACTAGAGGTAATGTTTGTGCCGAGCTCGTCTTTCAAAGCCTGGGATGCGTCTGTTGGAATATCTGAAATTTTTACTTCTTCTAAACGGTACATCAAAAGACCTTTATCGTACTCCGTAAATTCTTTTCCGAAGCGAATATCACCGCCGGTTTTGCGCTGATTAAAGAAGTAACCGGAACTGCCGGAACGGTCGTATTCTTTGCGGTAGAGATCAAATCCAAATGAGTACGGATGCCCAAAAAACCAAGGCTCTGTAAAAGAGAGTTCCGCATTTTGACGAACACTGCCCAATTCAAAACGAATTCCAAAATCCTGGCCAGCGCCCGTAAAGGTTTTCCAATTTTGCCAATCAAAATTTTTCTGACGAATCTGAGCAAAACCTAAAACAGAATCCACCGAACTGTATCCGCCACCAAAACTAAACTCACCGGTCTTAGCTTCTTTGACCGATATGACAAGATCCCGGCTATTGGGAAGCGAGCCGTTTTCTGTGTCAAAGCGAACATCTTCAAAGAAACCGAGGTTATAGAGACGTTCTTTGGAACGCTTCAGCTTCGCACCGCTAAATGATTCCCCGGGGTACGCACGGAGTTCGCGACGAATCACAATATCTTTTGTTTTGGTGTTGCCCTGAACGCGCACTTTATCGACGTACACAAGCTCGTTCTCGGTAATCGAATAAATTAAATCCACGTTCTGAGTGGTTTCGTTGTACACCGACTCGGAACGGATCTGAGCCGAAAGGTATCCCTTTTCGAAGTACAAATCCTGAATGCCGGACACGTCTAATCTTAAATTGCGCCGCGAGAAGGGTTTTAATTTCGTCATCTTGAGGGCTTTTAAAATTTCGTCTGTTTTAAGAATTGAATTTCCCTTCACCTGAATATCACCGACTAAATATTTGCGGCCTTCATTAATAATGACTTTTAAATTGATGTCTCCGTCCGCATTTCCGGCAATCACTTCGGTTTCGGTGCGTACGTCTACATCGCTAAAACCTTTTTCATCGTATAGGGCTTTGACGCGCTCAATGTCTTCTTCCATCTCTTCTTCTTTCAAAAAGCCCGAGCGGAACAATCCGAAGAATGAAGCCGTTTTGGTTTTCATTCGACCCGTAATCTCGCCGCCGCCCACCGATTTGTTTCCTTCGACCTTAATGCTGCGGATGCGAACCTTGGAGCCTTCGTTGATTAAAATTTTAAGCACGGCTTGGTTGGTGTCCGGATTTGTGTCAAGAGCACTATCGACAGACGCGCCCGAAAATCCTTTTTTCTCATAAATTTTCTTAACGGCTTCGACGTCATCCCGCACGCGCTTAGGATCGACAAAATCCCCAATTACGGACTGCATTTCTTTGCGGACTTGATCGGTTTTAATCTTATGGTTGCCTTCGATTTTAATCTGAGACAGCACCGGCTTTTCACTGACAACGAAAACGACTTTTACGCCGCCATCGGAGTCCACCTGTTCAATTTTAACGTCGGTAAAAAAGCCTAAACCATATAAACGCTTCAAATCTTCGTTGAGTACGCTCGATGAAATCGTGCCGCCCGGCTGGGTTTTAACTTTGGCAAGAATGGTGAGACTCGAAACCGTCTTATTGCCCTTAACTTCGACACCTTTGACGGAGGATCCTTCAGCCGCAAAAGAAAAGGACTGAATGCTTAAAGCAAACACTAAAACCAGTAAGGAAAATTTAAAAAATCGGCTCATAATTTAGCGGTTACTCTATCACAGTTCTTCTTTGCGCACAAGTTCGGCATTCTCAAAACGCGTGTACTCGTGAATAAATGCGAGTTTAAAGCTTCCGACAGGGCCGTTTCTTTGTTTGGCAATGATGACTTCGGCTTTTCCGCGATTTTCCTCGGTGGGATTGTAGTATTCTTCGCGAAGCAGCAAAATGACGACGTCAGCGTCCTGCTCAATGGCTCCCGATTCTCTCAAATCTGAAAGCTGAGGCCGGTGGTCGGTGCGGGACTCGACTGCGCGCGAAAGCTGACTCACCGCAATCACCGGCACATGGAGTTCACGGGCAAGTTCCTTTAAAGAACGGGAAATTTCAGAAATCTCCTGCTGGCGGCTTTCGGCGGAACCTGAGCCTTGCATAAGCTGGAGATAGTCGAGAATCAAAAGTTTAATGTCGAACTGTGCCTTCAGGCGACGCGCCTTCGCCTTTAATTCCAAAATGCTGATACCCGGCGTGTCGTCGATGTAAATGGGAGCTTCTGAAAGTTTAGCGGCCGCACTCGTTAAATTGGGCCAATCCGACTGAGCTAAAAATCCGGTGCGGACTTTGTGAGCGTTCACGCGCGCCGTTGAGCAAAGCATTCTCTGCACGAGCTGTTCTTTGGACATTTCCAAACTGAAAATGGCGACCGGCGTTTTTGAAATAAGTCCCGCGTGTTCCGCAATGCAGGTCATGAGTGCTGATTTTCCCATGGAAGGACGTGCGGCAATAATCACTAGATCAGAAGCCTGAAGCCCAGCCGTCATCGTATCGAATTCGTGGTAACCCGTCGCAATACCGGTGATGTGTTCCTTGCGCTGATACAGGCGATCAATCGTTTCAACCTGATTGCGCACAATTTCTTTCATCGGGACTAACCCGCCGGAAAACTTTTTGTTGGTGATTTCGAAGATTAATTTTTCCGAGCGATCCAGCAACTCTTCAACATTCTCAGTCTGATCGTAAGAACCGGCAACAATCTCGGTGGCATTTGAAATTAAATGGCGGAGAATATATTTTTCTCGGACAATCTTTGCGTAGTAAAGCAGATTGGCCGCCGTAGGAACGCTGGAAGTCAGCTGTGCGAGATAAGCGGGACCGCCTACTTCGTCCAGCGTGCCTTCTTTGGCAAAAACATCATTCAGCGTAATAATATCAATGGCTTTATTTTCATTGAACATTGTGATGAGCGTTTTGAAGATCTTTCGGTGGGAATCTTTGTAGAAAAACTCTGGGCTTAAAAGTTCAACGCCGCGAGCGAGCGCGTTTTCCTCTATCATCATCGAACCCAACACCGCCATTTCGGCGTCGAGATTTTGCGGGGGAATTTTTTCTCGCTGGTGGAGAACGGCTTCGAGATTTGACACTATTTCTTTTTAATCACCGAGAGTTTGAGCGTGGCATTCACTTGAGGGTGAAGCTTGATCGTCACGGAATGTTCGCCAAGTGTCTTGATCGGTTCTTCCAAAAGAATTTGTCTTTTTTCGACCGATACCGCCTTGCCGGAAAGCACCTGCTGAATATCTTTCCAGGTTACCGCACCGAACATCTTACTGCCTTCTCCGACAGCCATCTCGACTGACAAAGAAAACTTTCCAATCTTTTCGGCAAGCGCCTGCGCTTCTCCTAGCACCTGACTCGCATTCGCCGCTTGACGGTTTTTTTCGTCCTGCGTCACTTTTAAGTTCGCGGGTGTCGCAGGTTTGGCCTTCGCGTGCGGAAACAAAAAATTCTGCGCAAACCCGGAAGAGACTTTCACAACGTCTCCCCGTTTTCCGAGCTTTGGATCGTCCTGCGTGAGAATAACTTGAATGTCCATAGGCCCCTTTTATACGGGCGCGGTCACCGCGCCCGTACGGTTCAATCTGCGACGAACGGCAATAAAGCGATTTGACGAGCGCGTTTGACCTGACGAACGATGTGTCTCTGGGACTTGGCACTCGCTCCGGAAATGCGGCTCGGAATAATTTTTCCGCGTTCGGTTACAAAATAGCGCAAGCGGCTCAAATCTTTGTAATCAATGGTCTCGATTTCTTCTGGGCTAAATTTACAAACCTTCTTACGGATAATTTTTTTCTTATTCAGTGTTTTCTTTTTTTTCACAAACGGTCTTTTTTCGAGCATTTTATTTCTCCTTTAAAATGGAACTTCTTCAGATTTTCCGCCGAGGTCTGAAATTTCATCTAGCTGAATTTCGGGCATCTCTTCTTTTGAACCGATGGGCGCACTATCTCCAAATGACTCGCGATCTTTTCCCGAGCCAGAGGCAGAACCCATGAACTGAACATTCGTCGCCACTACTTCGACGGCGCTGCGTTTTTGTCCGTCCGGCCCATCCCAGGAACGGCTTTGCAAGCGGCCTTCTACGAACACGGGGCGGCCCTTTTTCAAATATTCTCCGCAAATTTCGGCCATACGCCCCCAAACAACCACTTTGATGAAACTTACTTCTTCTTTTTTTTCGCCAGTCGGTAATTTATAAACACGGTTGGACGCAATGGTGAAACTTGCCACCGCAGAGCCGCTGGGAATGTAACGAAGTTCCGGATCGCGCGTTAAATTGCCGATCAATAGAACTTTGTTCAGACTTGCCATTATTTTTCGTCCTTATTGATAATCATGTATCTCAACAAGTTATCGTTTAGTTTCAAGTTTTGCTCGATCTTCTTGGCGAGTCTTGAATCCATTTGGAAATTGAGAAGCACGTATTGACCTTCCTGCTTCTTTTTAATCATATAGGCCAGGCGTTTTTTACCCCAGTCCTGAATTCCTTCAACGCGACCGCCGTTCTTGGTCACAAGCTCCTGTAGTCCGGTAACGATGCCCTTGGACGCGTCCGCTTGGACATCCGGATCAATAATAAAAATGCCTTCGTAATTGCTCATAGGTCCCTTCTACTCCTTTTGTTGTTTTTGGCTCAATTGGTTTTGAGCCGAATTAAAATCTTTTTCCGCCCAACTTTTACAGACTGAAACGGCGGACTCCAGTATCTTTTTTAAATCTTTCTTTTCGCCGGGGTTAAATGTCCCCAGCACAAAACCGCTCAAATCCTTCGGCATCGCTGAATTGGCGACGCCCAACCGAAGTCTCGGAAAGCTTTGAGAATCGAGCGCTTCAATCAACGACTCGAGACCGTGATGTCCTCCCGCGCTTCCTTTTTCGCGAAGCCGCATTCTTCCAAAGGGAAGATTCACGTCATCGCAAACCGCTAGAAAATCTTCGGGTTTTGCCTCTTTGTACTTTAGAACGTTCCGAATCGTCTGCCCTGACAAATTTACAAATGTCAGCGGTTTTATTAAAAGAACATTTTCCAAGCCTTCTGCAACCCAGGCATCGAGCTTTGCATTCTTTTTCCACGTCATCGATGCAGCGAGCCCGTCTAAAACTTCAAATCCGATATTATGGCGCGTGCCCTGGTATTTTGTGCCGGGGTTACCGATGCCAATAATAAATTTCAACCGTTATTTCTTCTCCGCTTTGGGAGCATCCTTGGCGGCTGGTTCTTTGGCTCCGGGCGCTGCAGGATCTTCCTTCTTCTCGCGGATGACTTCCACTTCTTGCGTTTCAGCAAGCGCGTCTTCCGGCTTCTCTTCGACCGGCAACTTCACGGTAAAGAGCACGGCTTCGCCGTCGGTTAGAACTTTAAGCTTTTCTGACAGCGCCAAATCCTTGACGTGAATGGTGCCGTTAATTTTAAGCCCTGAAATATCGACATCAATATGCTTTGGAATATCGGTCGGCAAGCATTGGACTTTGATCATACGAAGCGGGTGATCCAAAATACCACCCTCTTGTTTGACGCCGATCGATTCACCCTGAGCCACCACTTCGACTTCAACGATGATCCGCTCAGTCAGTGAAATCTCATTCAAATCCACATGAAGAATGTCACGGCGGACGGGATCGTGCTGGACTTCTTTAACAATGACTAAACGCGGCTTGGCTTTCTTGTCTTTTTCAATCGTAAGATTAATCAGCAAATTTTCACCCGCGGCGTCATGGATGATTTTGGTGATTTCACGGCCCGGAAGCGAAACCGACACGGGTTGGTCTCCGCGGTGATACACCGTTGCTGGGACAAATCCCGAGCTGCGCAGTTTTTTCACGGCCTGCTTGCCTTTTTCTTCTCTGATCGTCGCTTTGATTTTAATCTGTTCCATTTTACGGTCTCTTTCCTTTTAATTGAATAAACTGCTCACCGATGATTCGTCATGAATTCTGCTGATCGCTTCCGCGAGTAACGGAGCTATCGAAAGAACTTTGAAAATCGGATCTTTTTTCTCAGGGGACAGCGGAATGCTGTCCGTCACCACAAACTCTTCAATGGGGGAGGACTTAATGCGCTCAAGCGCCGGACCCGACAAAATCGGATGCGACACCGCCGCATAAATCTTTAAGGCTCCCGCTTTTTTAAGCGCGCTTGCGGCCTCGCACATCGAGCTTGCCGTCGCTGCCAAATCGTCCACAATAACGATGTTTTTTCCTTTTACGTCGCCTAAAATATTCATCACTTCCGCTTGCTTGTCGTCAATGCGGCGCTTGTCCACAATCGCAAGACTTGCCTCGAGCCGCTTGGCGTAGGCGCGGGCCATCTTGATTCCGCCCACGTCCGGGGAAGCCACTACTAAATTTTTCATTTTTTTCTTTTTGAAATAATCTACGACCACTTTAACCGCAAATAAATGATCGAGTGGAATATCAAAAAAACCTTGAATCTGACCGGCATGCAAATCCATGGTCAAAACCCGGTCGGCTCCGGCCGTCGTGATGAGATTGGCGACGAGCTTGGCTGTGATCGGTACACGGGGTTGGTCTTTGCGGTCTTGGCGCGCGTATCCAAAATAAGGAACAACGGCGGTGATGCGCCGCGCGGAGGCGCGTCTGAACGCATCGATCATGATCAAAAGTTCCATTAAATTATTATTCGATGGCGGGCAGGTGGATTGAACGATAAATACGTCGCGGCCACGCACATCTTCGTTTATTTTGACGCGAATTTCGCCTTCACTAAACGTTGTGACGAGCGAATCGCCAATCGGAACATCCAGGAGCTTCGCGATCTTTTTAGCAAGCTCAGGACTTGCATTGCCTGTGAATATTTTTAATTTTCCGTTCATGATTTTTTTCCTAAAGCTTTTTTTCTTTCAAGTATTCTTGCCGGCACTCCCGCGACCACCGCGCCGTCCGGCACATTTCTATTTTTGGGAACCACTGCCCCTGCACCGGTCTTGGCGCATTTCCCCACTGTTACCGGTGCGACTAAAACCGTCCCGCTTCCGATTTGGGCGCCGTCCTTAATCACAGTTGCATGCTTGGCTTTCCCGTCATAATTCGCCGTTATCGTTCCAGCGCCGACGTTCACAGCCTCTCCAACAACCGCGTCCCCCAAATAACTCAAGTGCTTCACCTGGCTTTTACGACCAATGCGTGAACGCACAATTTCAACAAAGTTCCCGATAACCGCTTGGTCGCCGACCGTCGACCCGCCGCGAATTCTAGCGAAGGGCCCAATCCGGCAATCCCGGCCAATCTGTGAATCTTCCTCGATAACCGTGTGGGGGAAAATCACGGTATTATTCCCGATTTCGACTCCCGCGTCAACCGTTGTCGTTTGGGGGTCTTTGACCCACACTCCGCGCTCCGAATGCGCTAAAAGGATGCGATTTTGCAGATTTCGCGTTAAACAGAAAAGATCCTGACGGGTATTAATCCCCTTAATCTCGGCAGATTCCTCAACCAGCAGCGCTTCACAAGGACCTTTGGCGGATAAAACAGCTACCGCGTCAGTCAAATAGATCTCGTTTTTCTTTTCATTGCGCGGAAGACGCTTTAACACCTCAAAAAGCTCAGGCGCCCGGAACGCGTAACAACCCACATTGATTTCTCGAATCGCTTTTTGCTCCGCGGTTAAATCATTTTCCTCGATAATCGCTTCAACGAGCCCTGAAACGCTCCGGATAATTCTTCCGTAGCTAAATGGATTTGCAAGCTCGGTGCTGAGCAGCGTTGCTTCTGCTTTCGACTGAATGTGTTTTAAAAGAAGTTCCTTTAGCGTCTGGGTTTGAAGGAGCGGCGTATCACAATAAAGCACGAGCACATTCCCCTTAAAACCGCTCAACGCCGATTTCGCGCAAAGAAGCGCATGACCGCTTCCAAGCTGCTCTTTTTGATGCGCAACCACTGCGTTCTTTCCGACAAAGGCTTTTACTGCATCGATTCCGAAACCCGAGACCACTACGGTCTTCGATGGTTTAAGAGGCTTCACCGCTTCCAGCAAATGCCAGAGCATCGGCTTTCCGCAAAGAGGGACTAGTGCTTTCGGAAGTTCGGATTTCATCCGCGTGCCCTTGCCAGCGGCGAGAATCACGACAGCTAAAGGAGAGCTCATGCGACTTTTCGAATTTCCTTATCGTAAATCATTTCAGGTTTACGGCGGTGAAGAACGGTTTCAATTCCAATCACGCACTCGCGCACTTCCTTAGTGGACGGAATGTCGTACATAATTTCAAGCATGATTTCTTCAAGGATTGCTCTTAGTCCCCGCGCGCCCGTTTTTTTCTTAAGCGCTTCGCGCACAATTTCTAAAAGTGCCTCGTCCGTAAATGAAAGTTTTACACCTTCCAAGTCGAAGAATTTTTGGTACTGACGCACCAGCGCATTTTTGGGTTCGGTTAAGATTCTAAGAAGATCGTTTTCGGTTAGCCCCTCCAGCGTTCCTAAAATCGGGAAGCGGCCGATGAATTCCGGAATCATTCCAAATTTCACCAAATCCTGCGTCTCCACTTGAGAAACCGCGGACTTTTCGACCCGTAACGTTTGGGATTTGTGGCTATGAAAACCGATATCTGCTTTTCCTAAACGGTTTTGAATGATGTGCTCCAGATGACTAAAGGTTCCCCCGCAAATAAAAAGAATGTGCGAGGTATCAATTTGAATCGTTTCACCTTGAGGGTGTTTGCGCCCGCCGCCTTGAGGAATATTAGCCTTCGTGCCTTCTAAAATTTTAAGCAAACCTTGCTGAACCCCTTCACCCGAAACGTCGCGCGTGATTGAAACATTTTCCGAGGTCTTGGCAATTTTATCAATTTCATCGATGTATACAATGCCGCGCTCGGCACGTTTGGCGTTGAAATCTGCATCCTGCAAAAGTCTCAGAAGAACATTCTCCACGTCTTCTCCAACGTAACCGGCCTGAGTCAGTGTCGTGGCATCGGCGATCGCAAACGGCACTTTTAAAATCCTCGCCAGTGTTCGCGCGAGTAGCGTTTTTCCGGAACCCGTGGGACCAATGAGAAGCACGTTTGATTTTTCAAGTTCCACGTCACTTGCTTTTTGGCGGGACAAAAGACGCTTGTAATGATTGTAAACACTGACGGACAACTGCTTTTTGACTTTGTCCTGTCCAATCACATAATCGTCGAGTGTTTTTTTAATATCCACCGGCTTTGGGAGCGCTTCAAAAACAAGTTCGGGCTCTTCTTTTTTGGCGGATTTCTTGGAGTCGGCTTCGAGAACTTCGTGACAAAACTGAACGCACTTGGCGCAAATCAGCATTTCCGGCCCGGAAAAAACTTTTTCGTCTGCCGTCAGGGCTCGCTTACAAAAGGAACAAGTTTGAGGAGTTGTTTTTTCCATAACGATCCGTTTCTTTAAAAAACTGCCCCGCATGGATTCGAACCATGACAATCGCCTCCAAAGGGCGGTGTGCTACCATTACACCACAGGGCAAAAATTTATCAAACCACTAAGAACTTTTTTTGAACCTATTCCAGCTTACAAACAAAAACTGTCAGTGATTTATTTTTCTGAAATTTCCTGGCCGCTTTTTCAGCTGTTGAACGCGACAAAAACAAACCAAAAACCGTAGACCCGCTGCCGGACATCAGTGACGAAAATGCACCGTTTTCCAGCAGTTCTTTTTTAATTTTAAAAATTTCTATAAGCTCTTTATTTTCAACAGCTTCCAGACTATTAAAAACACAGTCTTTCAGCCCTAAAAAATTGCGCTTTTTGAGGCAGCGGACGAGCATTCTAACATCGGCCCTAGGGGGTGTCAAGAAAGGGGGTTTTAAGCTCTGATACGCTTGTTGTGTCGAAATCCCAAAATGGGGTTTTACCAGTAAAACCCAAGGTAGCGATCCTCTAAACGGGATTTTTTTGAGCTTCTCCCCACGTCCTTTGGCGAGCGCAAATCGGCTGTTTAGAATAAAAAAAGGTACATCACTTCCTAACTCCGCACCCAAATCTAGCAGTTTTTTTTGGGAGAGCCCAAGCTTCCATAGCTTATTGAGACCAATCAAGGTCGCTGCGGCATCGCTTGATCCTCCTCCAAGACCGGCCCCGACCGGAATCCGTTTTTTGAGCGTAAGGGCGACCCCCGCTTCAACCCCATAACGCTCTTTCAAAAGAAGAGCCGCTCGGACCACTAGGTTCTTCGAATCTTTTGGAATTTCACGTGAAGACGTGCGAAGAGAGATTTTCCCTGCTGTTTTTTTAAACACAAGATCATCTTTTAGGCTGATACGTCCAAACAGCGTTTCAATTTCATGAAAACCGTCCGGCCGTTTGCGCAGAACTTTTAGGAGGAGATTAACTTTGGCTCGAGCAGAAATGGAAAAACTATTGGACATTCCCGCCGCTCGCGGTTGCCGGAGCCTGAGGCGCATCGGCAGAATCTTGAGTCAGATCGAAACCGAATAATCTTATGCCTCCTTGAGGGTAAGACGTTTCGGCAACATACCGGTCGAGCAATTCTTCGTCGGTAATTTTCTTGGCTTTATAATCTAAAAAAATAGCCCGCGTGACAGTCAGCTTTTGGCGATTCAAGTAATCCTCAACTTGAATTTCATTAAAATCGTCGTAGCGGTAAGCGTTCAGAGTTTCGAGGGCAGATTTAAAAACCGCTAAAATCGTTTCGTGCGGCTCTTCCGCTTTTAAGGAGACGATCGAAAAATGAAAAATTCGTTTACCGGAAACTCTCCGGTAGGCACCTTCCACTAAAATCGTTAACTGCTGAGACTCCTCATCGTCTTTTTGATTTTTGGCAAATCCGTAACGCGCGCGCTGAGCGATTTGTTGAGCTAAAAACATTTCTTTGGTTATATCTCTCATGACAAACGCTTTGGAATTTAGCGCGGAAAATTTCCCTTGGTTGATAACCGTGCGGCGCATGGCTTCTTCGACGCCAAGCGCATCGGCGTACGCGCGGCGGATATCATCCAGCGAACGGATCAGCGATAACTCCGTTCCGTGCACGCGGTCGCGGATATACACCACACAGTAATCTAGCGGCCGGTCGGTCGAAAGCGCTACGCGCGTAACCGCCTGCATCACTTTTCCCATCGCGTCATTCACGTCCTTCGTCATGGCAAGATGCGGGTCAAGCGACCCATCCATGTAAAGCAAGGCTCCGGCGGTTTTACCCACCACGCGGGCGGTGACGTCTAATTTATTTTCTTTCTTACAAATTGTTTCGATGGATTTTGGAACGGTGTCCGCAGGATACGAATATTTGGGACCGCAGCCGGAAAAAGAAAATAAGCAGAATGCGCTAAGCAGTAAGCAAAATTGATTTCGCCACTCGCCTATCGCTTTCTGCTTATTGTCAGCCTTTCGGAACATACTTCTCGGAAATACGGGGATTCGCTTTTCCGTATTCCTTAAAAATAGCTTCAATCTCGTCGTAATCAAGCTCTTGCTTTTCAATCAGCTCTTTTGCAAAACGCTCGAGAAGAACATTTTCTTTGCGCAGTAAATCTTCAACCGTCTTCAAGCAGTTCTGAATAATTTCCTGGGTCTCGGAATTTAATTTTTCTTTGATGTTATCCGACAATTGATCCGCTGGAATCACGGTGTAATCGCCCAAAAGCTCTGACTTGCCCATACCCACTCGCCACACCATGCTATGAGCGAGCATCATCGCCTTTTTAAAATCGTCTGCGACACCGGAAGACGTGACGCTAAATTTAATTTTCTCAGCAACATAACCGCCCAACATCACACAGATGTCCGCTTTCAAGCGGTCGCTGTTATGCGAAAAATCTTCTTCTTTGGGGAGCGAATACGTCACGCCGAGCGCTCCGCCCCGCGGAATAATCGACGCTTTAAAAACGTCGTTGATCGGATGCATCAAATACGTCACGATCAAATGACCGGTTTCGTGATAAGCCGTCGACGCTTTTTCTTTGTCGCTCATTTTCATGTGCGTTTTAAGACCCAAGTCCACGCGCTCGAGCGCCTCCGCCAAATGATCGGACGTAATCGTGTCATTTTTACCGCGAGTGGCGATGAGGGCCGCTTCTTTAATGATATTGGCGATGTCCGCAGGACTCTTACTCACCGCTTTTCTGGCGAGTCTAGCCACGTCAATATTCGGATCAAATTTCACCTTGGTTAAGTAATAACGGAACAGTTCCTCGCGCTCAGCTAGGTCCGGCTTATTCACAAAAATTTTACGGTCAAAGCGTCCCGGTCTTTGAAGCGCTTCGTCCATGGATTCTTGAGGAGCGTTGGTAGCGCCGATGATGATGACGTTTTCATCTTTTTCGTTTAAGCCATCCATCTCCGCCAAAAGTTGGTTTTGAGTGGAGTTAGTTTCTTCGGTACCGCCGAATGCGCTAAAAACACGCTTTCTAGCAATAGCGTCGATTTCATCAATGAAAATAATACAGCCGCCTTCAGCGTAAGCCAGGCGTCTTGCTTTTTGGAAAAGCTGACGCACGCGCGAAGCGCCCACCCCGACAAATACTTCGACAAATTCAGAACCCGACATTGAAATAAATGGAATGCCTGCTTCGGTCGCAACGGCTTTCGCAAGATACGTTTTTCCGCAGCCAGGAGGCCCCATCATGAGCATGCCGCGGATAATATTTCCGCCAATTTTTTTAATGCGGGCTCGGTCTTTAATGAGTTCGACGATTTCTTTGGCTTCTAGCTTTGCCGAATCCATGCCGATCACGTCTTTCCAATGGATTGCGACCTGATCGCCCTTAATTTGGTTTTTCTTGAGCTTCTGCAAACCACCCTGCAAAACCCAAGAATACAAAACAACGAAGATAACCGCGCTGATCGTAGCCTGCAATCCCATTGTGGAAAGCCATGCCACCATGTAATCGCGCTGGTAACTATCAATTCCTTTAAGCGCCGCGACGGGTATCCAGAAAATAAAAATGACCCAGGCCGCAACGACAATCTTGACCCAGTGATTCCACCAAAATAGTTTGAATTTTCTCCAGAACATTTGTCAGGGCTCCTTAAATTGAATTTAAAAAGAGACAAAAGGGGTAAGCGACGTGCGCTCACCCCTTTTGATAATTAGTGGTTCTTCTTATGTCTATCGCGGCGGCGGCGTTTCTTTCTTTTGTGAACCGCCATTTTATGCCGCTTTCTCTTTTTTCCGCAGGGCATTTGACTTGCTCCTTTTAGTAAATAACTTTATTCAATGGATACTCTATAATCCCCTCAGCCCCAGCTTCTTTCAGCTTTGGGATCAAGTCTCTCACAATCTTTTCGTCAATAATAGTATCGACATCCACCCAACCTTTGGTCGCGAGATTTGAAACGGTTGGTTGCTTCATGGCCGGCAAAAGCGAGATTACTTTTTTTAAGTTTTCCTCGTTCACATTCATCTTAAGGCCAACCTTAGACTTGGCGTTGATGGCTCCTTGGAGCAGCAATCCAATTTTTTCCATCTTGCAGCGCTTGTCTTTATTCTCCCATGCTTTTTTATTGGAGATGAACTGCGTATTCGAATAACACAGCGTCTCGACGATGCGGAGATTGTTGGCTCTTAGCGAAGAGCCCGTTTCCGTGATGTCTACGATCGCATCGACCAAGCCAGACGCCACTTTCACCTCGGTGGCTCCCCAACTAAACTCTACATCAGCCTTGACCCCTTGGGATTTTAAGTATTTTTCGGTGAATCCTTTGAGCTCGGTGGCAATCCGCTTTCCTTCTAAATCTTTCACGGACTTAATGTTAGAGGAATTTGGAACCGCCAATACCCAGCGCACAGAGTTCATGCCGGACTTCGCGTAAATGAGTTCCTGAACCCGCTGAACATCGGAACCATTCTCCTGAATCCAATCTTCGCCGGTAATCCCGCAGTCGAGCGCTCCGTCTTGGACGTAGCGGGACATTTCTTGTGCGCGAATGAGCACCGGCTCAATTTCTGCGTCATCAATATAGGGAAAGTAGGACCGAGAACCGACACTGACATTGAAGCCTGCTTTTTTAAAGACTTCAAAAGTCGACTCTTGTAAACTACCTTTTGGCAAACCTAGTTTAAGCTTAAATGCTTCTGGCATAAGAAGTCGGAGTATAACACGCTGTCGTTCTGATTGTCAATTTTGGGAAAAAAACTATTGCAAAATTATAATAAAACTAGTAAAACTATACTAATTCTAATTAAGGATAAATAGGATGACTCTAAAGTTCGCTTCTAAAGCCTTCTTACTCGCTTTTATCATGAACCTGGGCATCTTATACAGCGCTCACGCTGACACCGCTGTCAGCGACGACACTCAAAACCAGATTGTTTCGCAGTCTGAAAACTTGCGCAAAGAAATTCAGAGAGAAAAGTTCAAGCCCACCGAAAAACCGGAAATCGTGGTTGATGAAAAAACTGAAACTCCCCCCGGCGAGGAAGGCCCTGAATTTTTAGTCAAAAAAATCAATATAGAAGGCTCAACTCTTTTCAAGGAGTCTGATTTTTCAGAATATTTAAAAGAGTATGAAGGCCAAAAGGTTTCTTTTGGAAAACTCAGAAAATTAGTCCAACTCGTCACCAATCATTACCGCTCTCGCGGGTATCTCACAAGCCGAGCTTATATCCCCCCTCAAAAAATGGACAATGAAATCGTCACCCTAAAAATTATAGAGGGCAAAGTCGATAAAGTTCTGGTTGAGGGTAACAAATATTTTAGCAGTCAAACTTACACGAACGCGATGAAGCTCAATAAAAGCAACATTTTCCGCTACCAAGATTTAGAGTCCAGTCTTTACGAAATTAATCAGAAGCCCGATCGCAAAGCCAAAGCCTATCTGCTTGCCGGAAAAGAAATTACAACGTCCGACATTTTGCTGAAAGTCGAAGAAACCAATCCCTTTCACGCCGCGTACGAGTACAACAATCACGGAACAAGCCTCACCCATCACGGCCGCCATGTGACACATGTGACGCATAATAATTTGACAAATCATGGCGATATTTTTGATGGTACTTATACACTAGCTAGTGAAGGCGCATTCGGCGGCGGCGCTTTTAATTATTCCTTTCCGCTGGAATCCACCGGCACAACGCTGGGACTTTCGGGAAGCTATGTGAATAGCTTGATCGTGAAACATTTAAAACCATTTGAAATTAAGGGAGACTCGAAATCCTTAACGCCTGAAATTACGCAAAGCATTATTCGTAAACCGGCGACGCAGTTTGACTGGAACTTAGCCTTTGAAATGAAGGACTCTAAAACACTGGTAAACGACGTTAAGGTAAATTTTGACCGCATGCGCGTGTTAAGAACGGGGCCGAGACTTTATTTGCAAGATGGGTCGGGGCGCAGCATTATTTCTTCGGATTTTCATTGGGGCATTCCCGATATTTTGGGCGGCTCTGAGGCGCGTGATTCAAATGCGAGCCGCTTGCAAACCGGCGGAGATTTCGTTTCTTTCTCGGGGTATCTTGCTCGCATTCACCGTTTGCCGCAGTCTACCTTTCTAATTGCACGCGTTGGCGGACAATACTCGCCAGACTCACTCACTTCTCTGGAGCAGTACCGCCTTGGCGGTTACTCCACGGTTCGCGGGTATTCAGAATCTGATTCTTCGGGCGACTATGGCTACAACTTTAGCAGTGAGTGGCATGTTCCGTTCACGACAGCAATGCCGTATATGCCAAAAGTGTTTAAAGAATCCACCATTCCCTTCACGGACAAAAACTGGTTTAGCAGTACGCGCTTTGTACTATTTCTAGATGGTGGAAAATCTTATCTTCAAGATCGCGCAACCTCCACCACAGTCAAAGACAAATTTCTTTTAGGAACGGGTTTTGGTGTGCGTATGGAACTCGATAAAACATTTTCTCTTCAGTGCGATCTAGGATTTGCCATCGGCGATGACCCGACGGCACACTCCGATCACCAACTGCATTTATCCGTTAAGGCTGGCTTCTAAACTTATTTCCGCATTGGTTTTTCTGGCGAGATAATCGCAACCGCAGTCGCTCCGGGACCTCCGGCAATCGTATCCGTGAGTTTAGCATTTCCGTTTTGATCCATCTTCACAAGTGACACGTCTCCAGAAAGCGCATTGGCGATATAAATTTTTGCGGTGTCGACATCTTCGATCGCGCTCATTCCCGAAGGACGTTTCCCTACTGGAATCTTAGCTTTTTCGACTTTCAACTGAGTGTCGATTACTGAAAGCGTGTCTTCTGCGCGGTTCGTGACAAACAGATACTGATGAATCGCCTGAATTTTAAATGGCCCGGAACCTGACTTCAAGCGATGCTTCTCATTGAAATTGTTGGAATCAAAAACAATAATTTCGTTGTTGGCTGCGTCCGCTACGTACAATTCTTTAAACTCTTCGGAGAGCGCCACGCCGTAAGGCGCATCTCCGGCTTTGAGTTTGCTGATTTCTTTGCCGCTTTGAGCGTCCATCACCGACACCGTCCCATCGAGGGTGTTGGAAATAATGAGCTTTCCGTCATCCGCCACGATCACCTGGGAGGGATTAGAACCGGTGTTCATGGTTTTCGTAACTTCGCCCGTCTTCACATCAATTTCCTTAACCGTGTCTTCGACAGAATTTGTCACATAAATTTTTTCTTGGTCCTTGCTCAGCGCAAGCGATGAATTGACACCGGACAATCCTTTTCCAGTGTCGATCGGATCTTGCATTTCATTTTGAGACGCGTCGATCGGCGTGATATTTCCAGCAGCCGGAAACGCTGCGTACACGGTGTCGCCTTTTTTATTGGCCACCACATCGGTCGGCGTTTCACCGAGAGGAATTTCTTTGAGCGTATTGTGAACCGTGCCGCGCACGACTTTCAAGCCATCGGCCGTCGTCACATAAACCGAACGGACCTGTGCTTTGACACGCCCATAGGCGTCGATGCGCCCAACATCGCCTTGATACAGTAAATTTTCTTTGGGATCCGTTTTGCCGTCGATAGATTTTTTGTACGCCACAACTCCCTCGGCCACGTAAACCGTGGATTCGGTGTCGGCAATCGCTTTCAAATCTTTTTTCTTCTTCGAATCGTTGTCGGAACTGGAATTCTTAGGTTTTGTGGATCCGCCGCCACCTCCACCAAACCCTAAAGAAGCGGCAGAGATAACCGGCAAAGTATTCACGGCTGCGATTCCCGCCTGGACGGCGTTAGCATTATTGGCGGCCTCGATAGCGGGGCCGATATTGGAATTGCCAGTTCCGTAAGTGATAGGACCAGGACCTGGGGTAAAGTAAGCGCCCGTGTTATTAAAATCACTCACCACCACGTTAGACCAATTCACGTTGCCCGCTGACAAACCTGAAAAATTAAATTGCGCACCGCCACCCGTAATCGTCACGGCCCCTGCACCTAAATTCGTTCCAGTAAGCGTAAAAGTATTCGGAGACAAAACGGAATAAGTTTCCGTCGCAAATTGAAGTGTCTTGCCGGCGGTCACACATTTCAAATCCCAAAAATCAACGCCTTGGCTACCTGTGATAAAGCTCGTTCCGGCGGCGTTGTTAAATTCTATAATTCCGTTTCGATGATTAAGCGTGCCGCTAACGGAAATTAAATTTCCACTAATAAGAAGCGTTTCAGCCGCAGCCGTATTGGCATCGTTGTCACCCGGAGCGTTAAATACAGGAGAATCCGCTCCGCCTCCGAGCGTGAAATTTCCTCCGACGGTTATATTATTCGCGCCGGATGTAAATATGAGCCCTGTGCCTGTAACCGATAAATCGCCTGTCATGGTAATGGCGTTATTGGCCGTAAAAGTCGGGGTCGCCGCGCCAAAGCCAGATTTACGAATCGTTAGATTTCCCACACCGGTGATACTTCTAAGTGTCGCATTTCCAGCAGATTGGAGAGCCAGATTGAAGCCGGCCCCGACGATCGAAGAACCAGCGCCCATCGTAAATGATCCTGTGCCATTCCCATCGTCATCCGAGTTAAATTCCGTGTCACCCGTCAAGGTTAGAACTTGCGCCGCGTTGACAATAACATCGACGTTATCGGCCGTGATTCCTGTATAGTTTCCGGTGTTGAGATTGACAGCTCCATCAAGATTGTCTAAAGAAGCATGACCGACCCAATAATTTCCACCCAAGTTAAAAGCCGCGCCTCGTTCATAAAACTCATCTGTCTTTATCGTTCCTAGACTCTGAATACCCGTGTTCGAAACAAATTCAATTCGCCCATCCCGATCCACCGCACGCGACGCCTCCACAATTCCCGAATTGTTCACCAAGTGCGTGAACACATCATCTAAAGTTTTGAGGGATAGAATCACTTTCCCACCGTTGGCAATTAAGGAGCCTGTATTTTCAAGCGGTATTTCAGAACCCTGCGGCAAACTGATGCCCCGGTCCACCACAAGATTGATCAGATTATTCTCATCAAAGGAAATGGTTTGCTTTTCTCCCACTCCCAAAACCACCGAACCTGCATGTGCCGTGAGCACGCCCTCGTTTTTTACCGACTCCGCGAGGAGCGCAATGTGTCCGCCATCTGCCGCAGTGATATCGGCTTGATTTAGAATGGCTCCGAAATTGGATCCATTTATTTTTTCGAACTGGAGTTCGCCGTTCATATAAAGAGAGCTCTGAATGTCGAGCGTAGAAGCAATCAAGCTACCCACTTGAACATTTGCAGAATCGTGAAAAGTGATGCCGTTTGAATTGACGAGAATGAGTTGGCCATTCGAAAAAAGAGACCCAAAAATATCAGAGCCTGAGCCTCCGTTAACACGACCCAAAAAATTTGCCCCATTAAAACGCACGGTTTCATTGGCAGCTATATTAAAGGAATCAAAATTGACCACGGCGTGGTCATTGGTCGCATTGATGATTAAGGTATTGGCTTCGGACGTGCTATCGAAGGTAATATCTGATGATTCACCGGTATATCCTTGGGGCATTGCCCAAGATAGCGGAGTACCGATCTGCGCTCCAAAAAAACTAACCAGCATAAAAACACTAATTAACTTTTTCATAATAACCTTTATTAAAATTTACTAATAACTACTAATACTAATCAAATAGTACATTACCACTCCACTAAAATCAAGCCATCTTCTTAAATATTTTTTTGAACCTCCGCCGGTGCCAGAGGGGTCCGGCCCCCTAATTATTGTGTTTATTAACATTATTAAGCATGTATTATCATTTTGTCGCTTGATATCCCCCTTTGCCTCCTAGTATAATGACGCCCAACTTTAAGAGAGGCAGGGACTTAGAATGATCAAATATTTACAAAATAAAAAAGTACAAAAAGCCATTTACATCGTTTTAGCGGTTGTGGTGGTTGTCGGTTTTGGACTATCCGGTATTCTCATCGGGGATAAATCGGATCCCTCTCAGGCATTGGCTCAATTTGATAATAAAAAAATCACCGTCCAGGATTATCTTAAAAGTTACCGCGCCATTGATCGTGAAATCCGCATGCACTACGGAGATCGTGCTCAGGAAGTGCGCTCGAAACTCAATTTAAAAGGTGAGGCATGGGACCGCATTCTTCTACTCCTCCATGCTCAAAAAAATAAGATTAAGACCTCTGACTCGGAGGTCGTGCAGTGGCTAATGGATCAGCCCGCTTTTTTTAGCAAAAATCAATTCGATGACACGCTCTATAAAATGTACGTTCGCAATTATATGCGGATGGAGCCCCGTGAATTTGAAGAAGCAATTCGAGAGTCGTTAACCCTAGACAAGGTGCGCGCCAAAGTGGGTGAACAGGCTTCGCTTACCGACGAAGTTTTGCGAGACCTTTATACTAAAAAATATCCCGAATACGATATCGCCTACGGCGTGATCCCTTGGGAAAAATCAAAAGTCGGGATAGAAGTTGAGGATTCTGAAATTTCAAAAATTTATGACGTCGTGAAGGATAATTTGACCGCGCCCGCCGGGCCCGATGAAACCCAAGAGAAAAAGCTCACTCCCGATGAAGCTAAAGAACAGCTCAAGTCCACGCTTTTGAAACAAAAGGCGATTGATGCAGGCCTCACAAAATTAAAAGAAGCGAAGATCGCCATGGCCAAAGATGGCTCTGACTTTGAAAAGATTCTCGCCGATAAAGGGGTTGATCTTGTTCAAATCCAACATCTTTCCCATGGGACAGATCTTCCACTGATGGGACCTTCCATGATTGCGGAGGAAGCCGTCTCCACGCTCAAGGAGGGTGAAGTTGCGGAGCCTGTTTCTATTGGAAATGGCGCGGCGATCATTAAAATGCTCAAAAAATTGCCGTCTGACCCCAAAAATTTTGAGAAAAACAAAGAATCATTCCGCTCTGAAATGTCACTGACAAAGAAAGACGAGGAGATGAAAAAGCTTCTTGAGAAATTAAGAAGCGACTTGAAGTTGAATCTAGAGTTAATGAAGAAAATTTTTCCGGAAGACGAAATTTCTGAAAAATAAATCCCTACTCGCGTTTGCCGAGTAGCCCTTTTAACTCTTTCATAAACTGATTGATGTCTTTGAACTGCCGGTAAACACTGGCAAACCGCACGTAGGCGACTTCGTCGATTTTATGAAGATGGTCCATGACGAGCTCCCCTATCTCCTTCACTTTCACTTCCTTATCGAAACTTTTCTGAAGCTCTTTTTCGACTTTATCCACCACGGATTCGATTTTCTCCATGCTGACCGGGCGTTTTTCACAGGCTTTCACAATCCCGGAGATAATTTTATTGCGGTCAAAAGACTCGCGGCGGCCGTCTTTTTTGACGACCATTATCGGAACTTCTTCGATGTACTCGTAGGTGGTGAAGCGGCGTTTGCACTTTTCACATTCGCGACGGCGGCGGACGCTCTTGTCCTCGTTAGAGGAGCGGGAGTCAATCACCCGGTCTTCGGTATGAGCGCAGAAAGGGCATTTCATGGTTACGCCGAAAAGCGATCAGCCGATGGGTGACGGCGGTAGGCGTCCGTCTCGAAAACACCGAAGGTGGCTTTCGAACGGACAACCGCCGGCAGGACCCGTCGGCTGTTACGCATGTACGGCCTCAGATTTGTGAGCTAGTAGCTCAGGATAAAGCGGAAACTTTTTCGTCAGCGCCTCGACTTTGTGACGAACTTTGGTAATCTCCTCTTCGGAGTGAATATTTTTTAAGACTTCATCAATCAGCGCGCCAATTTCCGTCATTTCTTTTTCTTTCATTCCCCGAGTCGTCGCCGCGGGCGTTCCGATACGAATCCCGCCCGCTTTCATGGGGCTTTGCGTGTCAAACGGAATGGCATTTTTGTTCACCGTGATCTTTGCGCGATCGAGTGCCTCGGAACAATCTTTCCCGGTTAATCCTTTTTTATTCACGTCTAATAGCATCAAATGATTATCCGTACCGCCTGAAACCAAACGGTGACCGCGCTTTGTCAATTCTGCAGCTAAGGCAGCTGCGTTTTTAATCACCTGGGACTGATAGACTTTAAACGACGGCTCCAAGGCTTCTTTCAAAGCCACAGCCTTGCCTGCGATCACGTGCATCAGAGGTCCGCCCTGAAAAAATGGGAACACTTCAGAGTCAATTTTCTTGGCAAAATCAGCCTTGCACAAAATGAGTCCCCCGCGAGGGCCGCGAAGCGTTTTGTGAGTGGTCGTCGTTACAAACTCGGCATAAGGAACGGGGTTTGGGTGAAGGCCCGCTGCGACAAGACCTGCGATGTGAGCCATATCGACGAAAAGAATCGCTCCCACTTTGTCACAGATTTTACGAAAACGTGCAAAATCAATTATCCGCGGATAGGCAGACGCACCCGCGATAATCATTTTAGGCTTATGCTCATTGGCGAGCGTTTCAATCTCGTCATAATCAATGCGTTCATCTTGAGGGCTCACGCCATACGGAATAATCTTAAAAAATTTACCTGAAAAATTCATAGGATGACCATGTGTCAGATGTCCGCCATGCGAGAGATTCATGGCAAGCACCGTGTCTCCGGGTTCAAGCACCGAAAAATAGACTGCCGCGTTGGCTTGAGAACCAGAGTGCGGTTGAACGTTCACGTGCTCAGCTCCAAAAAGTTTCTTCGCACGTTCGATCGCAAGGTTTTCGGCTTGGTCTACAAATTCGCATCCGCCATACCAACGTTTGGCGGGGTAACCTTCGGCGTATTTGTTTGTCATCACCGAGCCTACCGCTTCCATCACGGCAAGACTCGTAAAATTTTCACTCGCGATCAGTTCAATATTTTCGTTTTGACGGTGCGCTTCTTTTGAAATCGATTCAAAAATTTCAGGATCTGTTTTTGAGAGAATGCTCATTTCTTTTTGAACACCTTTCTTGAAGGGGCTTCCATTTTGTTGATTTGATTCACGCGCCGTGCATGACGACCGCCCTCGAACGTAGCCGACAACCAACTCTTAACAATCAATTCCGGGTCGTCGAGCACATGCTCTGAGCCTAAAACTAAAATGTTGGCATCATTGTGTTGGCGGGAGAGCTCAGCGACATTTTTATCGTAACAAATCGCGGCGCGCACTCCCGGAACTTTGTTGGCCGCCATCGCCATTCCGTTTCCACTTTTGCAGATTAAAATTCCAAAATCCGCTTTTTTATTTGAAACGGCAAGTGCTACTTTTTTAGCAAATTTTGGGTAGTCACAAGATTCTGCGGAGTTCGTCCCGAAATCGACCGTTTTGTATCCTTTGGAATCAAGCCACTCTTTAATTTCATTTTTTAGCGAGAACCCGCCGTGATCTGCGCCCAATGCGATTTTCATAAACTGCCTCCTTTAACCACGCCTTCCAAGCATTCGCGAATCATCTGCAAAACATTCTTATAAAATTGGGGCGACATATGAATAGGGTCGGGGATGCCCGCAAGCTCCACCCGCTCGTGCTCGCGGGGTGAAAACTCCGTTAACAGTTTCACTTTTTTCGCGGCCTGCGGTGACAATCGCAGAATAAAATCTCGGTGCATGCGGTCCATCACAAAAATGGCGTCCGCCGCCTGAACCATAGCCGCTGTCAAACGACGGCTTTGATGATCCGAAATGTCCACTCCTTCATCGGACATCACGTTGACCGTTTCGTCCGTCGGGCCGTAGCCATCAGAGGCGCTGATGCCCGCCGAGGACACTTCAAACTCTCCCGGGCGACCCTCCACCATCTTTCGGAAAAGCCCTTCCGCCATGACCGAGCGACAGCTATTTCCGGTGCAGACAAATAAAATATTCTTCAAATATCGACCTTTTTAGCTAAAATCTTTTGTCGGTTTTTCTCTTTAAAATCTTTAAGCGCCGTTGACAGCTTTTCATCACTAAGCGCAAGGATACGAATTGCTAAAAGTGCCGCATTGCGTACGCCCCCTGAGCCTACGCCTACGGTCGCTACAGGCGTTCCGGCCGGCATCTGCACCGTGGAGAGCAGCGAATCCATTCCTTTAAAGGAAGGGCTTTCGATGGGAATTCCAATAACAGGCAAGTCCGTAAAAGCCGCAGAAACGCCGGCTAAGTGTGCCGCGCCACCGGCTGCTGCAATAATAATTTTAAATCCCTCCGCCTTGGCGGACTCGACAAACGCGGTCGCATCCTTGGGCGTGCGGTGAGCGGACAAAACCCGTGCCACATAAGGCACTCCAAATTCTTTCAAGACTTCTCCGCAGGGCTTAAGCTGCTCCGCGTCAGAATCACTTCCCATTAAAATAGCTACGATTGGTTTCATAACGACCACTCCTTATCTTAAAACTTTTGCAGCGCGATGCGCGATATCTTTACGGTAATACATTTTATCGAAAAATATTTTGTCGACTGCACTATAAGTACGCGAGAGCGCTTCGAAAATACCTTTACCGGTGCCCACCACATTCAGCACCCGCCCTCCGGCCGTCAACACGTCCCCATTTTCACGCTTGGTTCCCGCGTGAAAAACTTGGATATGCTTATCTTCTTTGGCCATTGAAAGCCCGGCAATTTTTTTTCCGGTCTCGTACGCGTCAGGGTAGCCTTCGGAAGCGATCACCACGCAAACACAGTCCTCGTCTTCCCACTGAAGCTCAATGTCTGACAAACGCCCCTTCACCGCCAAATCAATCACTTCCAAAAGATCATTCTTTAAACGCGGCAAAATCACCTGCGTTTCAGGATCACCCAGACGGGCATTAAACTCTAATAATTTGTAATCGGCGCCGTGAATCATAAGCCCCGCAAAAATAAAACCTTTAAACGGATGGCCGGATGCTTTCATTTCCTGAACAATGGGGATAAATACTTTGTCGAGTAACGTTTTTTCTAGCTCTGCCGTCACGATCGGGGCTGGCGAGTATGCTCCCATGCCGCCGGTGTTTGGACCGTGATCACCTTCAAAAATGCGCTTGTGATCCTGGCTCGAAGCCAAAAGTCTCACGGTGGTTCCGTCAGTTACCGCGATGACGGAAGCTTCCTCACCTTGCAAGCATTGTTCAATGACGATTTTCTCGCCCGCTTTTCCGAATACTTTTTTGACCATGCTCAAATGAATGGCTTCCATCGCCTTAGGCTTAGACGCGGCAACCACCACCCCTTTGCCGCCGGCTAAACCGTCTACTTTGACAACAATCGGCGTGCCTTTTTGAGCCACATAGTCCATCGCCTTTTCAGAGTTTTCAAAAACTTCGAACTCCGCCGTGGGAATAGAGAGTTTCTTCATTAAATTTTTTGAAAATGCTTTCGATCCTTCAAGTTGAGCTGCGTACTGACTCGGCCCAAAAATGCGAATACCTTCTTTTTCAAATAAGTCGACGATTCCTTCGACGAGCGGCGCTTCAGGACCCACAATGACAAGCTCAATGGCTTCTTTTTTACAAAAACGAAGCAGGGCTTCTTGATTTTTTGCAGGAATGTCTACGATTTCAGCCACTTCAGCGATACCGGCATTTCCCGGCGCCACATAAAGCTTGGTGAGCTTCGGGCTCTTTGAAATTTTCCAGGCCATCGCGTGCTCGCGTCCGCCATTTCCAATAATTAAAACTTTCATTGAACCGTAACCCCTTCGCCCTTCACAAGCTCGCCCACCACCCAAGAGTGATGACCGGCCTTGCTTAAGAAGGAGATTACTTTTTGAGCGCGCTCTTTGGGTGTGACCAAAATCATTCCGATTCCCATGTTAAAGGTACGGTACATTTCTTTGGCCTGAACACTGCCCTCTTCTTCGATCCAGCGAAACACGCGGGGTATCGGCCACGAACCCATGTGAATTTTAGCGCCGCATCCTTTGGGCAACACGCGGGGAATATTGTCAAAAAATCCGCCGCCGGTGATATGCGCCATCGAATAAATCGGTTCTTTTTCTATAAGCGCTAAAACAGGTTTTACGTAAAGACGCGTGGGCTTTAAAATTTCCGCCGCGTGTTCTTTAATGAATTCTTCTTTTAAAACTTTCCGTACAAACGAAAATCCGTTGGAGTGAACGCCGCTTGAGGCGATCCCGATGATGGCATGCCCAGCTTTCGCTTTTTTTCCGTCGATAATTTTATCCTTATCCACCACGCCCACGCAAAAACCGGCAATATCAAAATCGCCGCGCGCATAAAGCCCAGGCATTTCGGCGGTTTCGCCGCCGATGAGAGCGCATCCGGATTCTTTGCAACCCGAGGCGATGCCTTTGATTACGCTTTTCATCATCACGTTATCCAATTTTCCAATTGCGAAATAATCGAGGAAAAATAAAGGTTCCGCACCCAACGTCAAAATATCATTCACGTTCATCGCCACAAGATCTACGCCAATTCCCTCGTACATCCCGGTTGAGATGGCGAGTTTGAGTTTCGTTCCGACGCCGTCGGTTGAACTCACAAGCACGGGGTTTTTGTATTTCTTTGGAATCTGACACAGCGCTCCAAAGCCGCCGATGCCGCCCACGACTTCCGCACGTCGCGTGGCGCGTGCGAGTGGCTTAATGCTTTCCACAAAGTCGTTGGCCTTGTCGATATCGACCCCCGACTGTTTGTACGTCATGCTTTTTTTCATGCACATTTCTCCGCGTGAAATTTGTTAATGCCCGAAAACGCAACCGGGTATTTTCCGCTCCAGCACGCCGTGCAGTAATCCTCTTTGGGATTAGAGACAGCTGACAGCATACCTTCAAGAGACAGGTACCCCAGTGAATCACATTCAAAATATTTTCTCATTTCATCGTGCGAGTATTTATTCGCAATCAGTTCTTCGCGAGTCGGAAAATCAATTCCGTACGCGCACGGAAAGCGGTGCGGCGGACAGCTGATCCGTAGGTGAACCTCTTTAACGCCCGCCGCGCGAAGCGCGCGAACGCGAAGCTTGGAAGTCGTTCCGCGAACGATGGAGTCATCCACCACCACGACTTTTTTGCCCTGAAGCACTTCTTTTACGAAATTAAATTTGACGCGCACCTTAAAATCACGAATGCCTTGAGTTGGCTGAATGAATGTGCGGCCCACATAGTGATTGCGAATAATACCGTACTCTAAGGGAATACCGGATTCTTGGGAATACCCGAGTGCCGCGGAATTTCCGGAGTCCGGAACCGGGATCACATAGTCGGCAGGAACGGGGTGTTCTTGCGCAAGCTTGCGACCTAAACGCTCGCGAACCATGTGCACGTTTTCTCCGAACACTTTCGAATCAGGACGCGCAAAATAAACGTGCTCAAAAATGCAATGCGCTTTTTTGTCGATTTTAAGCCCGATGTGCTGAGATTTAATTCCGTCTTTTGAGATAAATAAAACTTCACCTGGTTCAATTTCGCGGATCGTCTCAGCTTCCATCATGTCGAACGCGCAGGTTTCGGAAGCAATGAGATGGGCATTTCCTTTTTTTCCTAGCCACAACGGACGAAACCCTTGCGGGTCGCGCGCCGCTACCAAAAATTGATGGGTTAGAAATACGAGCGAGTAAGCGCCCTTCACGCGATTTAAAGCCTCAACCACGCCCTCTTCCACGTTGCGAAGGGATGGCTTTGCCATTAAATGAATAATGATTTCGCTATCCGTTGTTGTTTGGAAAATAGATCCGTAGGCTTCGAGTTCTGAGCGCAAAATGTCAGCATTCACCAAATTTCCATTGTGGCCAATGGCAATTTCGCCGCGCGAATAATCCACAAGAATGGGTTGCGCGTTTTTTAAATTGCTAGAACCGGTTGTGGAGTAACGCACATGACCAATCGCACGGTCTCCTGTTAAACCCGCGAGTTCCGCTCCGGCAAACACGTCCTGCACATGACCCATGCCGCGGTGAGACGCCATGCGCTTTCCGTCAGAGACCACAATCCCCGCAGACTCTTCCCCGCGGTGTTGAAGCGCGTAAAGCCCTAGATACGAGAGATAGGCTGCCTGAGGATCACCAAAAACTCCAAACACTCCGCATTTGTCTTTTAATTCGCCGTTCATTTTTGAAGCCTCTCAACCCAATGCGCCGCGTGTCGCGACATGCCTTGCCGGCCGATAGGTTCTTTTAGAATAACGTCGAGTTTCGATTCCCAAGCTCCAAGTTCTTGCACGAGCTGATCCTGTTTAAGATTTTGAGCGGCCTTTTTAGCGCTTTGAACGAGCGGCAACAATTCTCTAGATGTTGCGCCGCCTGCTTTAGCCGCAATTTGTTGTAACGTTTTAATCAACTCTTGCATTTAAGATTTCATTCTCCGGCCAATAGCCGAACGCCACGTGTGCGACAACACTTCGATCGGCGCTTCCAGTAAATTTTTAATTTTCAATTGTTTCCCGCACACTTTTCCAATCACGCGATACGCGTAACCGGTCTTTTTAATTTCCTCTTCGGCCATCTTTAGATCATTAGATGCTACTGAAATCACCACACGGCTTTGCGTCTCACCAAAAAGAAGCGCTTCTTTCGAGAGGGCGCCTTGAGAAAGCTCGACCTCGCAACCGATCTCAGTCCCCTTGTTTGAAATGCAAGACTCAGCCAGTGCGACTGCCAAACCGCCTTCGGCACAATCGTGTGCAGACTTCATCAAATGTTTTTTCGAAAGCGTCACGAGTAAATGATTTAAGGTATTCGCTTCTTTTAAATCTAAGTGTGGCACCGCACCCGTTTTTAAATTGTGGATGACTTTTAAAAATTCGGACCCACCGAGCTCTTCTTTAGTTTCGCCAAGTAGAATTATGACGTCGCCTTCCTCTTTAAAAAAGGAAGTGACCGGCTCACGGCCTTCGATGAGTCCCACCATTCCAATGGTCGGAGTGGGGTCAATCGCGCCGCGCGGATTTTGGTTATACAAAGAAACGTTTCCACCGGATACCGGCGTGTCAAAGGCGAGACACGCATCGCGCATGCCTTCGATGGACTTTTTAAGCTGCCAAAAAATTTCAGGATTCATGGGATTGCCGAAATTGAGACAATTCGTAATCGATAAAAGCTCAGCGCCCGAGCACGCCACGTTGCGCGCAGACTCAGCGACGGCAATTTTTCCGCCTTCGTAAGGATCCAGGTGACAATACGTAGAGTTGCAGTCGAGTGACACCGCGATCGACTTATTCGTGTCCTTAATGCGAATTACCGAAGCATCTGAGCCCGGCAAAACAGTCGTGTTCGTGCGAACCATGTGATCGTATTGTTGATAGATCCATTCCTTGCTCGCAATCGTCGGAGAGTCTAAAAGTTTTAAGAGAACCGCGTTCAGATCTCCCGCCGGTTTTAGCGACTTTAAATCAAAATTTTTATGCTGTTTGAAATAGGCGGGTTCTTTTTCTTCCCGGATGTAAACCGGCGCGTCATCGGCGAGCGGACGCGCGGGAATTTCGGCAGCAACAACGCCTTTGTCTTTGACGCGCATGAGACCATCGTCGGTCACCATGCCGATTTCTTCGGCGTGCAGATCCCACTTTTCGAAAATGTTTTTGGCTTCTTGCTCGCGGCCTTTTTTTACGATGACAAGCATGCGCTCTTGAGATTCGGAGAGCATGATTTCGTAGGGCACCATACCCGTTTCGCGCTGAGGAACACGCGCGACATCGATTTCAATGCCGGTATTTCCACGCGATGCGGTTTCACAGGTTGAGCAGGTTAGTCCCGCGGCACCCATGTCTTGAATACCCACCACACAACCAGTTTTTAAAAGTTCAAGTACGGCTTCGAGAAGTAATTTTTCCATGAACGGATCGCCCACTTGAACTGCGGGACGCTCTTTTTCAGATTCCTCGCTCAAGTCTTTTGAGGCAAAACTGGCGCCGCCCATGCCGTCGCGGCCGGTGGCCGAACCTAAATAAAGCACCGGATTTCCAACGCCTTCGGCTTTCGCTTTCACAATCTCTTCTTTTTTGGCGAGTCCCAACGCAAAAGCGTTTACGAGCGGATTGCCGTCATAGCTCTCATCAAAATAAACTTCGCCACCAACAGTGGGAACCCCAATGCAGTTTCCGTAAAATCCAATTCCTGCCGTAACTCCCGACAAGAGATGCTTCGTCACGCCAAAATTTGGAGAGTCTTTTTCTAATTTTCCAAAGCGGAGCGAGTTCATCGACATAATGGGACGCGCGCCCATCGTAAAAATGTCGCGCAAGATTCCGCCGACACCGGTCGCGGCTCCCTGAAAAGGTTCAATCGCCGACGGATGATTGTGGGATTCGACTTTAAACGCAATCACGTAACCGTCGCCAATGTCGACGACACCGGCATTTTCTTCGCCAGCTTTCACCAAAATACGTTTGCCGTCTTTAGGAAGCAGCTTTAGAACATTCTTTGAATTTTTGTATGAGCAGTGCTCGCTCCACATCACGCTGAAAATTCCAAGTTCCGTGATATTGGGTTCGCGGCCAAGAATGCCCTTAATCCGGTCGTACTCAGCCGGAGTGACATTGTGCTTAGCGATAATTTCGGGTGTTATCTCAATCGTTTGTGTCATATTTCCCTATTTGCCAACGGGTCCTGCCGGCGGTTGTCCGTTCGAAAGCCACCTTCGGTGTTTTCGAGACGGACGCCTACCGCCGTCACCCGTTGGCTAAAATCGATTCCAATATTTTTAAGCCGTCTGTCGACCCCAGTTCCGTTTCCGAAGCGCGCTCCGGGTGCGGCATCAGTCCGAACACATTACGGTTCTTATTGCAGATTCCCGCAATGTTTTCAAGCGACCCGTTGGGGTTTTCGACGTATTTCACGACGATCTGGTCGTTAACTTTTAACTCTTCAATGGTTTTGGCGTCGGCAAAATAATTTCCCTCGCCGTGCGCAATCGGAATTCTGAGCACCTCACCTTTTTTAGACTTCTTAGTAAAGGGAGTGTTCGTGGTCTCGACTTTTAAGTCGACATACTTGCAAATGAACTGGAGTGACTCGTTGCGCAACATGGCCCCTGGCAAAAGACCGGACTCGAGGAGAATTTGAAAGCCGTTGCAAATGCCGATCACAAGCTTTCCTTTTTCGGCGTGCTTCATCACGCCGTCCATCACCGGCGAAAAACGCGCAATTGAACCCGTGCGCAAATAATCGCCATAGCTAAACCCGCCCGGCAAAACGATGCAGTCGTATTTCGTCACATCGCGTTCTTTGTGCCAGACAAAATCTGTCTCTTGATGCATCACGTGTTTTAAAACGTGGTAGCAATCGTAGTCGCAATTAGAACCTGGGAAAACAACAACGCCGAATTTCATAGAATTTCGTATTTATAATCCTCGATGACGGTGTTTGCGAGCAATTTCTCGCACATGACTTTCAAATTTTGCTCGGCCTTCCCCTTGTCTTGCGTGTTCAAATCCACTTCGATGAATTTGCCGACGCGAACGTCTTTTACTTCCTTAAATCCCATGCTCTCCAAGCCGTGCGCCACGGCTTTACCTTGCGGGTCGAGCACCGATTTCTTTAGCGTTACAAATACTTTAGCTTTCAACTTAAGTCCCCCTTCGGTCTGAAACCACCTCCCCGGCGCTTCGCGTTCGCCTTTCCTCCCCTTACCAAGGGGAGGTGTCCACCTCAGTGGACGGAGGGGTTATTTCTTCAATACTCTCTTAAAGATCGTTCCAACGTGCTTCAAATGATATTCCAGTCCAAACAATGCTTCGATTTCTTTCTTTGAAAATTTGCCCATCACTTCCGAGTCTTGGAACAGCAGATCTTTTAAATTTTCATTCTTATTTTTCCACACGCGCATGGCGTTGCGTTGAACAATTTTGTACGCGGTTTCGCGCGGAAGACCTTTGTCGATAAGAGCGAGAAGTACGCGCTGGGAAAAAATCAATCCGCGCGTTTTCCAAATATTGTCCATCATGTTTTCGGGGTAAACGTTGAGTCCCTTGATGACTGCAATCATCTCACGCAACATGAAGTGTACTGCAATAAACGAATCCGGGAGAATGATGCGCTCCACCGACGAATGGGAAATATCACGTTCATGCCAGAGCGGAATATTTTCGAGCGCCGCGTGTGCGTTTGCTCTTAAAAGCCGTGAAAGCCCCGTCACGCGCTCGCAGTTGACTGGATTGCGCTTATGCGGCATGGCGCTCGAACCAGTCTGACCTTCGGAAAATGGTTCTTCGAGTTCGAGCGTTTCTGTTTTTTGAAGATGGCGAATTTCCGTCGCAAGTTTCTCGAGGGATGCCCCTAAAATTGCAATAGCCGATAGCACTTCCGCGTGGCGGTCGCGCTGTAAAACTTGAGTCGAAACAGGAGCTACTTCAAGATCGAGTTTCTCCATCGTAATCTCTTCGACGCGGGGGTCGATGTTGGCGTAGGTTCCGACCGCTCCCGAAATTTTCCCGAACGAAATCCCCTCACGCGCGGCTTCAAGACGTCCTAGCGAGCGCTTAAATTCTTCGTGAAACAGTAAAAATTTGAGACCGAGTGTCACAGGTTCCGCGTGCACGCCGTGCGAGCGGCCCATCATGGGAGTATTCTTATATTTTAGGCTTTGGGATTTAAGAACGCTAACAAGCTCCCCAACATTAGCCTCGACGAGCTGAATCGCCTGGCGGATTTGAAGACTCAAGGCCGTGTCAAGCACGTCACTGGAGGTCAAACCCTTGTGGATAAACCGGGCGTCGGCCCCGACAAAATTGGCGATGCTTTTTAAGAACGCGGTGACGTCATGCTTCGTAACCCTTTCATATTGCTCAATTTGTGTAATATTGAAGTTGGCTTTTTTGGAGATATTTTTAGCGGATTTTTTGGGGATAAGACCAAGGTCGGCCATGGCCTCGCAGGCAGCCACTTCGACTTGTAGCATGGTCCTAAACCGATTTTCATCGGTCCAAATTTGGCCCATCTCTGGAAGCGTATAACGGCTAATCAAACTGGCTCCAAGCGTTTTAGGTGGATCCCCGGAAAAGCCAGTATTATATCAGAAGAGTGGTTAGGCCGCTACCTGTGTGGTGTGAAGCGCGAGAATACTTAAGATGAGCCGGGTATTAAAGACCTTTTCAGGTTCGAGTAACCTAAACCGGTTACCCGAAAAGTGAACGTCCACTAGCTTCTGGAGCAGTTCTGGAAGCGATTTTGGATCTAAATTTTTAGACAGCGCAATCACGGTCAAAAGATAAAATGCTGAGGAGGACCCATCCACCTCACCGCGCTCGACTTCGGCGTAAGGCGCCGCACTTGAAAATTGAAGCGCCTTGGCGCGATCCGGAAAATACAACGTTCCCACATTTAATTTTTCGTTTTCTAGTGAATTTAGATCGGCACTAGGCTTAAACGACAGTTTCACTCCGCTCTGGGATAATTTCTGCAAACGATTTTGAATGGATTCGGCTTGATCACTCGACGCTTCACCGTACAGCACGAGTTCGAGCAAGCGACCTTTGACGTGATCAAACTCAAGCGACGAATTGAGAATACTGGTTAAGCTTTCCAAAGCCTTTTGTGTTTTTAAATTTCCATTCGCATCCAAGAAAAGTTCCATCGGGACGGGGATTGTTCCCGTTTGACCCGGAGCGACTTTCGCGGAAATAGAATCAGCGACCGCTTTCACGAATGCTTTTGATTCCTCTATACTTAAATCTTCCAATTGAGCTTCAATAGAATTCTTCGCCTGCGAAGAAAGGCGCTGAGCCTCTGCTAAATCCGCCACTCCGCTTTCAAGAACCGGATAATTTTCGAGTTTAAAATTAGAATTTATTTCTGAAAGCGGCGCCGTGCGAATCTCAACCGCTTCGGCAGACTTAAGCGTCACGAGCGTTACAAAAGCTCCTGTTAAAAGAGGAAAGAGTTTGGGGAATGCTCCGGCCTTGTGAGAGGCGGCAATGCGCGCGCCTGAAATTTTAAGCGGCATCACACTCAGCTCGGCATGATTGGATAACAAGTTTAACTGAAATTTAGTTTGGCCCCCTTCTTCCCGTAGAAATTTTTCTAGCCTTTTTTCGTAACCTTTTTTTGTGGGCTCGGTAATTTTGAGCTCTAGTTTTGTACCGGGATTCCTTTGGCTTGTGATGGTAATCGTGTGCACGATCCCGCTTTGAACCAGTCCACGAAGCTCGCTCAACGTTTGGTCGAGGGTTAGATTGCGTTTTTCGGAAAGACGGGCGGCATTTGGGGTGTCTATAAGATTTCGATATTCATTACCAACTTTTTGCCCCTGATTGATCGTTCCATTGGTCGATGCGTTATCCCTAATCTGCCAAACTCCATTGATGAAGGATAAATGCACATGCTCTCCAGAAACACGAGGGTTATCATCCGTCACAATATCGTTGTCAAAACCACGGCCAATCTTATAGACCGCCTGCTTAAACCCATCAAGATTATAAAATTTCTGATCTTTAGTTCTCCATAAAAATAATCTATATCCGTAAATTTGGTAGATGAAAAATTCGTTGGCCGCCGCCAGCGTGAAAGCCGGACGAGACGTCGAAGCAACAGGAACCGTTTGCGCTGGAGGGGCGGCAATCCGCATCGTTGACTCAGGTACAGGCCCAAGCCATTGTAGCGTTGTCTCCTTAGAAGCATCTTGCGCTAAAAAATTAAGGCTACAGTTGCCGTTTCCATTGTTGTGCACACTCACCTGGAATCCGTATCGAAATGGTTTTCCGAGTTCAAACGCTAAAGATGGAGCCGTCGGCCTAAAAGCGCCTTTATCATAATCTTGAATATAAGCGTGTATGCCGGCACTGTCTTGTTTATACCAAATTTTATAAACAGCCGATCCAACCCGCACCCAAACGTCTCCCATAAATGGCGCATTCTGAATAGATAGAGGCTTGACACTGCGCGCCGGACTCTTCAACTCGCGGATCCTGCCAAAGTATTCTTTAAGCATTTGCCGAGTTTTGATGTCCTCCATGTCCACCAACTCTTCTAATTTTTCTTTAGCCTGAATAACCCTAATTTCATCTGGAGTCATCGCGACCCCAATAAACGATTTTTTTGTTTCAAAAAAATGAACTGCGTTTAATACATCTTGCGCGGAGTATTGAAGTCCAAAAAGACTGGCGCGAATTTCAGCTGGTTTTAAAGGCGGATCGATTAATCGCAGGACACGCGCGCAAAGATGTGGGTCTGTTTCATCAAGACCCTGCGTTTTGAAAACAGTTAGAATCGTGGCCATGGCAGGCGCATTGCGCATAACATTGGTGACACCTCTTAAACCTGCCGATCTAATAAGCTCTTCCCGTATTTTTTCAAATTTATTCGCGGGATCCAAAATTTCCTGTTGGGTTTTTGGTCTATGCGTTAAAAGTGTTGAGGCAATCACTTTGAGTCGCCTATCCAGCTCTGCTGGTGCCAAATCAGCCAACCGCGATCCTTTAACCTTGTCGCGGGTAAAGCCCGTTTTACTTTGATTATCTTTTTTGAATTCGATCATTTCTTCATATGTCTTAAGACCGGGCTTAAGGATAATTTTGTCTCGTCGTTCATTCGGAATCACAAAAATATCCCCATCGAGAATATGCTGTGAAAGTCCAGGAACTGTGAGCAACTCAATCGGATTTGCGACAACAGACTGATCAATGGCAAAACGAATGTAATAGTCCTTATTGGTTTTTCTTAAATCCTTCACCAATTCGACATATGCGAGTGGGGTTCGCGAAACACTGTAAAGCTTTCCTTCAAAAAATTGGAGCAAACCCATCTCCAAATCTCTTTGGACTTCCTCTGAGCTGATTAAAAATCCAGGAGCTCCTTCAATCTCAAAGCGCCTTAGGTCACCGGCCCATTTTTTAAATGCTTCTATTT
Source organism: uncultured Planctomycetia bacterium (assembly GCA_964606485.1). GTDB lineage: Bacteria > Omnitrophota > Gorgyraeia > 2-02-FULL-51-18 > 2-02-FULL-51-18 > CAZSGP01. The sequence continues at coordinate 185,141 of CAZSGP010000005.1, forward strand.
CAATTTTTATTTGTTTGGGTTTCGTTGCGGATTGAACGTGAAGCGCATAATCCTCTGGACTCATACCCGAAAAACGGAAATCCGCGTTGGAGCTCCCTACTACAAACCCTCTTAAGATGTCTTTGGCCGCTTGTACATAATTAACGCTAAGATCTGCATCGGGTATTTTAACGGGCTTGCCTTGATGGTAACGCACCCTATTGTCGATAAAAAAATCGGAGTTAGCTTTTCTTAATTGTCTGAGATAGGTTTCATAGTCATTCGCAGATTTTCCGATGAGGAACAATGATCCATCGGAATCAATATCCAAAATTCCTCTTTCTAAGTCTCTAAAGGCCTCGGTGTAACTGGGTTTTACACTCCCTTTATAATCCACAATCTTTTCCACGAAGCCGTAGCGAACCGAAGAGCTGCTCCAATTTCCGCCCAAAGAATAATAATGTAAAAAGCAAGCGGCCGCCGACTCTCGTTGCTCGTTTTGCAAAAGCGAAGCTTTTAGCTTCAAGCTCATTCCCCTGGGACCGCTGGAATAATACTCTAACTCTGCATTCGTACCGACGACACGCAAACGCGCCTGAGGATGTAAGAGGTAACACCGGCCTTTTGCAAAGTACCTGAATACGGGCCACCTAAAAATATTTTTTTCTTTCGGGTTTGTTATGCTTGAGTCATGCAACTCATAAAATATTTTTTCGGTGTTGTAATCTGCTTCCGCTGAAAGCCGCTCTTGTGCGCCTGGTTTGAACGGCTCTCCAATAATGGCGCATTCTGCCGCATTTCTTAGTGCGATAAAAGCCCTGTGTGCCTTGCGGTTGGACGCTCTCTCGCGCACTCCCCGATTGGGCTCAGTAAAAGATTCAGGGTCCTGATAAACATCCCAATGAAAACCGTTGCTAAAAAAAACTTTTCTTTTGATCTTGCCTTTTGACACACACTCAAATTCCAATGCGATAGGATTGGAGGGCGAGCCATCCCCCACATAAGCTTTGCCGGACAGGACATTAAGCACGAATTTGGTCGGAAAATTTCCCGCCTTTCCTCTGGGTGCGACGAGCAAATCACCCTTTTTATCTGCCGTCAGCCTGAAATTGTCTCGGATGGCTTTTTCATTATTAAGCTCAATAACTAGGTCGCCGAGCGCTTTGCCATTTAAAATTTTGGTGTGGTCCGCCGGCTCCTCGTCGGTGTCAATGGAGTCTGACACACTAAGCAATTCTTCCCGCATTGTAAAAGCGCTTTCCATGCCAGGTAAAGGGCGCCATCCCTCAAACGCAACCTGAGAATAAGTCCACTTAGTTTGCTCAATCTCCAAAATATCGAAGCTATCTCCATTAATACTCAGCGTTCCATTTTTTTCGTTAAACAAGTAATCCGCTTGTATCTGCTGATTATCGGAAACGAGTGCTCCTAGATCGGTTTGATTCGCCTGTACAAAATTCAATAAAAGCCCATTGTCGTGAGGTTTCACACTGATAGGACAAATAAGCAACCTTTCGATTTTGCGTCCGCTTTTTTTTCCTTCCAATGTTATCCAAATAAGATTTTTCCCATCTGACGCTCTCACCCAGGATGAGTAAATCGTTGAGCTGGGAAGAGAAGTTAGGCGAGCCCCCTGTGGGGGAGTTGTTTTAACCTTACGTGCGTCGCTCGCTTTTTGAAGCACGCTGAGCTCGAACATCAGCTTAAAAAATACCGGTCGCACCAAATCGGCATTTTGACCCTTATACTTTTTTTTCTCCATACGTACTTTATCTCTGCGAATGAGAAGGGTTACGAGTTCTTTTTGATTTTTGCAATCCAGAACGCGCATCAACTCCGACAAATCACTCGCAGAAACTCCATCTAAGCCCTTCGCTAATTCGTCTATTTTCCAGGGCGTGAAAGCTTCAATTTCACTTTTTTCTTTTTTCGTAAAGATACCGGGGTTTACCATCCAACGCGCTTTTTTATCGTGCTGGTCCTCTTCAAACCGCTTGATTTCGTCGGTCGAATAAAAAGATGAGTTTTTGTGCGCCGCGGCTAGAACAATGAGCCCTGTCTTCAAAACCGAGAGGGCATGCTCTTGGTTAATGAGTCCGCCCAAAACATATTGCTCAATAATTTTTTCATAATATTCTGTAGCGTTGCTGTCCTTTAAGCGTCGCTGCATGGTTTCTTCGTGTGCTTTGACAGTTTCCAGCACACCGGGAATTTTTAGAAAATTTTTTAGGTCTGCCTCGGTTACACGGTAGCCCCCTAGTAAATATTGGTTCAGCAGTTCGATAGCGTTGGGCAAATAATCTGTTTTGCGCACTCCCTTTAAATCACTCATCAAATGTTCGGGGTTATAGTCCGGATGCATGAAGAGAAGAAGGGTGTGAAGAAGCAGCCACCGCCTGCCCGATGCTGTTTTTCCATCCCAGGCCATAGCATCCACGGCAATCTTGGCATACTTGGCTCTCCGATCGGGCTCTAATTCAACGTAACTCTGGTAAGCATTGGATTGCAGCGTGAGAATACTGATCTTATCTTTGGCTTGATTTCCCACGAGCGCCATTTCAACGCTAGAAGCCGCATAAAACGCGTTAGGATTTAACGTAAAACCTTTCTTATCTTTAAGCGCTTGGAAAATCTTTCGCGTTAATTCGAGCGCAAAACCATCGTCTATCCGGTTGTCTACTCGAATGAGCTCTTCGTTGTCAAAATTGAACACTATTTGCCTGGGCCAATTCTGGTTGTCATCAGAATCGTCCGCGGATCTACCCTTCACGTAAAGACGACGCGAGGCGGCCGTCACTAAAAGAGTGATATAGTCTTCCAAGTCGCTGCCCTTCATAAGAATTAAGCGCGCGCCTTGAGTATGCGCCAAAATATCCTTCACCGCGTTTTCGCGTTCTTTGGGATTGTCTCTTAAAGAAGAAATGTAAGATTCGATGGATGAGCGATTTGATTCGGAAAAACTGGCTAAACGAGCGCCTTTTACAGCTTTAAGACGCTCTGTTTTCTCGGACGATGCTAATGCAAGGAGTAAAAATGATTTTTCGAGGGAGTTCTGCTGAATATCACGAAAGATCTCCGAGGATTCAAGCATTTGATGGGCATGATTAATCTCATCTAGCCCCGAAAGCAATCTAAATGAAAGAAAAACTAATTGGCGTTGAAAAGTCGATTTGTAATCAATATTGTTATAGGCGGGACTAGCATTCACATCCATCCAGGCTTCGTCAAAAACATTCCAAGTAAAGCAGTCCATTTTAACAATGGCTTCTATCGCTGGGGCAGCATCTCCCGCTTTTAAATGATCAATTAAATATGCATGGTTACCGTAACCTTGAATAAAATAATCCAGCCATTGGGCCAATTCCTTGACGCTGCCCATTTCAACGGCGGCCCATGTGTATATCGCCAAGGTTTTAGGATCTGTTTTAGAAATTTTCTCAAGCTCCTGCTTAATTTTTTTTACGCCTTCAAAATTACCACCGGATTTTGCCAAGGCCAATACATAAGTCGCTTGTACCGTCGGTTCCAAAGAACGGAATTCTTCATCCATCGTTAACTGCGCAAAGTACTTTTTTACTTTTTCTAAACTTGAGTCGCTTTGCACTGCGGCCAAAGTGAGTATCGATCGCTCAAGGACTTCGTTAGGAAAAAATTGATCATTTGAAATTACACGATAAATGTCTTCGACCCGCTTTTCAGCCTCTTCAATAGCTGTTTGTCTATTGGGATCCAAATCTGTCCATTGAACAGAACTAGAAGAGTTATTGTCGGGCCTTAGTCTCCGTTGCTGCGGATAAGGAAAAAAATCTGGAATTTCGCCACGTTTAATTTTTCTTTGGAGATTAATCCAATACCCGTAGCGAATGATATCGGGGTGTTCTTTGACAAAACTCGCACGGTACGCCATCGGAATATAATCAAGAAACCACTTCGGGAAAAAATCCAACGAAACACCTTGGTCGACATCGCTAACAGCCGAAAAATATTCCCCCAAAGACATGCCCTCAGAGTCTGAGACGCGCGTAATTTTTGGGAGAAAATGCATGTCCTCCAAATTTTCAAGATCATCAAAATCGTACAAAACGACACGTCCAAAATGAGTCACTCCAAAATTTTTTGGAAGCGCGTCCATTACGAAAATTCCGGCAGCAGCTAAATCCTTCAAGCAATAACCCCATTCTAGGACAGCTGCTGTTTTCTTTTCTTCGGGAACATCGGGATTATCCAGAAAAACATCCAGCGGCACCAATTTACGCTGTGCAAAAACCTCCTTGAAGATAACCTTTCCGTCCTTAAGGATTATGTTGGATGGCTCCCGCTCACCTTGGGGTGTCGCGTGCTCAATCAACTCCTTTAAAAGAGCTGGGTCAAAGTCAGATTCTTTAAATTCTAGAACTTGAAGCGTTATCGGATTTAATGCGCGACCAACACGGTCCATCCCCTGCACTTTTCGGTACATGCGCTTTATAAATTCTCGGATATTAACGCCCCCCTCCTCTCGCTGAAGCAGGGATTTCTTTGATGTGCTCTCTCGCGCATTTTTGAAAACATACCCAAAAGTAGGAAGCACAAAAGTATCAAGAGCCATCCCCTTCACGCCGGTCGCCCACTGAAATTTCTCACCTGGATTAGTCTCTAAATGATTCCGCAAATTATGGACTAACTCCAATTTAGCCGGATGAGCGAAACCAACCGCAGAATAAATGGATGAGGGGGATTTATTTGGAATAATCGAATGGAGGAAATCCAATAATTCATGATAATAATTCATTCCGGTAACATGAAAATCAATTCGCGTGTAGCCAAAGATATTGCTAACGTCCGCCTCATTCGTCAGAACCGCATCAACTGCAATCCCCTTTTCAGTCTTTACCAGCGCGATAACGAAAGGGACTATTTTTTTGTCTGTCCGGATGCGTCCTACTAAGTAAGCACCTTTGTTGCGAAAAAAAATCTTTTTCCATATTTCAATCGAACGAATGGTCCTAAAAACCTTTTCCTCTTGATAGCGGCGAATATCTTTCTCCAACATTTCGGCGGATAATTTCGAGTCTCGCTCCAAGTTTTCATACGGCGCTTCCACAAATCCTGCATCTTTTAGAATTCTTGCGATCGTCTCCGGACTCAAGTCTTTGTAGACTCGATAATAACGGTGAATAACCCCTTCGCTGGCGTACTCAATAGGCGTATTGACGTCCTTAAAAATTCTCCGCTCTATGGAGTTAAAGAAAATGATAGCCAAATCGGAATCCGGTCGTTCGCCTAACCATAAACTATAAATTTTTTGTAACGCTTCCCACGATTTTTTGTCTCTTAAACGATCACCCATTAGGGGGGCAATTTCCGCAATCACTTTTGTCAACGCATCACGGTATAAATTGAGTCGCTCTTTGGCATTTTTTTGGCCCTCTTCCCAGAGTGATAGCTCAAATACTCTCTGAGCTCTTGCTGTAATTTCGGCATATCTGGATTGGTACTCATCGAAAGCCTTTAAAATCAGACGAACGATATGATCCGGTGAGACATTCGAGCGCTGATCGGAGACATAAATTGGCTTTGAAATACTTGATGATTCATCTCCGTTACCTTGAAATTCAGGCCGTTCCGCCAACCGCGCTCCACTCTTGGCTCTCCAATACCCCATCACTACCGTGGTCATGCCGTCTTTTTTGGGATAATCATTTTGGAAGCCGTCGACGGATTCGAAACCCGCCTCGTTTAAAATTCTTAGATAATTTTCTTTTTCGATCAGATACTGGTCCGAATAAAGATGGGACATGAAATACGCGGTCTCGAGTGTAGAACCTAAGTTACGCGCCGCAATTTGAGGGTTAATAGAAAGAAGATCTATTGTCAGAAGTCCGAACCGAGATGAAAGACTAGCCCACGATTTAAAGTGCTCGTACAAGTTTTGCTCCAACACGCCATTTGGAATAATTCGACCGCGATGCGTGTAAATGGCTCTTGAATCGGTGCGACGCCTTGCCGCGGCCTTGCGGTCTTTGGGTATCACAAACGGACGGTTATGGTCTAAAAAAGAGCGGACGTGTAAAAGATCCTGGGCTTTTGCGTCGAAAGGAGCTAGAAGCTCGTTCAAATTTTTTTCATAGAGAGCAGGGTCGTTGATATTGCCAAATAACACCTGATGGGAAATATCCGCTTGGACGAGCCGCTCGTGCGTAATTTGGCGCGCTTCTTCGTTGTAATCTGCTCCAAACACGCGAACTGGATGAGCCTCTAAATGAAGCCCGCGCGCGGTTTCGTTTTTAATCACGCCGTAAATAAATTCGAGGAGCATGCCGTTTCCACAACCCATGTCGGCGATGCCTTTGGGCTGTTCGTTGAGTTCTGCTTCTGAAAGAGCTGCGTCGCGGCGTCCGAAAATTTTAATCACGTTTTCCCGAAGATCCCGGAAATAAGTTTCATGGGAATTGCCACTGCCTTCTACGTTCATGGGCCGGTTGACGAGAAGCTCTTCTTTGTCCGGACCGCGGCGGTCAAAGTATTTTTCAATAAAATTTCGCTCTGCAAAAAATAAATAATACAAATTTGATAATTCAAAAGACGGCAAGTAGGAAACAGGAACTCCATAAGACCAGGCCTTGGACAGCGCGTAGAGCCCGCGCGGAGTAAACGAAACGGTGTCGTCGTTTATTTCAACCCAATGAAGCCGCGACAAAAAGTTAAACGCAATTTCAAGGCGCCGAGTTTGCCCGCCACAATCTTTTATTTTAAAAGGACCTCTTAAATCAATAAGACCCCGGTCGGCCTTTTTGCGGATTTCAATCATGAGAGGTCCGGTGAGCATTCCGATCACAAGCGGACCGATTAATGGAAGAGATGTTGATTTTAAAATGGCGCTGTCACACAAAGAAGAAAATTCCGCAGTTTTAAGCAAGTCCGCGGCCGGCGGATCGCGGGGATTTGAAAATAAAAATTCATCCATTTTTTTGAGTGTGGGAATAAAATCCACAAATTTTTCAAAAGATTCCGCAACTCCAAACACTTCGCGGCCCTGTTCAGTGACTTCGATTGTCATGGCCCCTGTCGCGCGCTTTCCAATGCGCCTGACCCACCCTTGGGCTTCCAAACCTCGGATCGCCCCGTGCAGATAACCCATATTGACGCGAACTTTACCCTGGCGGAGTGTGCTTGCAATGTCGCGCACCGTTACCGTCTTGCGGGAATCGTAGGTTTCATTTAGAAGCTCTAGCACCTTTTCACGGCGAAAAAATTCTAAAGTGGAGGCAATGCCAATGCCATCCGTGTGCCTAAAAATTTGCGGCAGAACTTCTTTTTGAAGTTCTTTATTTTTTCCAATTTCATTGAGAATTTTTTTGTTGGAGGATTTGACGGGTTCTGCGAGACGGGCGCCGGAGCTGTAGTGCAAACCCAAGATTTGAATCCCTGGGTCTCGAACGATCACCGGTAATCCGTTGTTTAATAAATCAAGTTTCGTATGATTCCCATAAAGCTTCCGATTGGCTGCATCAAAAACAACCACCTTCTCTTCGTCGGCTAAGTGCTCAAAAAAATCTGCGAAGTGCTTGTCTCCCTTGCCCAACGTACCGGCGGATTCTTCCGGATTAAATCGAGAACTTCCGTCAACGCTCACAATAAATCGCCGTCCGTCAATTTTGACCATAAATACTTTGACTGAAGCGTTTGTCGAACCCAAAGAAACGGAGGACTCATAAGCTTCTAAAAATTTAATGAGCCGCTTACGAAACCACTCGCTCACAATTGTCCGGTGAGCGTCTTGCTGAAGAATAGGGTCTTTGGAGACATAGTTGCGCAACACCGCCAAGGGATCTTCACGGACTTCACAGAGCCGGTCAAATTGGCGCAAGTATTCCGCAGCCGTAATTTTTGCTTTGAATACATGACTTAAAAGCACTGAAGCAGCCTGGTAACTGCCAAAATGTCTGGGACTTTTATGAAAAAGAACGTTCGCCCATAGAAACGTGTTTAAATAAGCTTCCGCTGAACCATTTGCCGGGATCAGCGTGTTTCCAGACCCAGGGACGTCACGATCCACAACCAGTCCTTGTCTCTGAATGATGCCCTCTAGCCATACCGGCCCCACCTGCAAACCGCCGTTGACCGAGATATCCGATTCGGTGTATTCCGCAGCGCCCGTGCCGCGATCGGAGTCCTGACATTGTAAATCAGTGGCGGCAAACATGGTGACCTGCTCGGGAGTGCTCCAGCCCGTAGCGACTATCAGACGACCAGGACCTTCTTTGTTCACGTCTTCGGCAATTCTGCGCAGATCATTGTGCATGTGCTGTGTGGTCGCTTGCACATTTCCAAAATGCACAACTTGAACGCCGGCTTTAACCAATTTGCGAATATTTTCTTCGGTAAAAGCCCGGAGCCTTCCAGCTTTTTCATCCACCAATCTTCCGTAATAGCCCAGCACCAGTTGGTCCGGGTTTAAATTTTTAATCTCCGGATCAAGTGCCATGAGCTTTGGGTCCTGTGAAACGCGGCGCTTGGCTTCTTTTTTAATCGCTAAAACTTGGTCAATCGTTGGCGCATCCGGATCCGCCGTGTCTCCAAAAAGTTCAAGGCAGATGTTTCTAAAAAACTCGTTTGAAATTTGGTGATTGTCGCCATTCGTAACGGAGATCAGCCGAATGTTTCGATCAATCGGCGCCACTTCCTCCCGATGCACAGAGCTCACGGCATTTGTTCCATCAGCTGTGCGCAAACCGCCGCTGGTGTAATCAATATCCGACAACCGGTCCATGTACCCCAGCCACTCATATGGCACATCCCCCTTCATGACGGTTGAACGCTCTGCATTGGAATAACGTCCCCGGTTGCGGTACGTGTGAGTGGTCATCCAAACCAAGGCATTTTTAAGAACACTTCCTTCATGCTCATACAAAACTCTCTTATAGAGCGGCAACAGTCCGCACTGCCCGTCATTGGCAAATAAAATCGCGTCTTTGAAAAGATTTTTAGGGGATTCTTTCTTACGTCTATTTTCTAAATAAGCCGTTAATTGCAGGGATGCTTTCGCAAAAAATTCGGTGAAACCCTGCCAGCTTGCAGAACCATACTCAGGGCCATAGCGGTAAAGGAGCTTGGTGTAAAATTCATGCTCATCTTTAATAAAATAAGTTTTAATTCCAAATCGGTTGTTGCCGCTGTAAACATGCACTTTCACATCTTCGTTCTGCACTCGAATTGAAAAATCCAAAGAGGTTTCATGCTTTAAATTCTCAATTGGAATCGGTAGATTGGCGTAATCAACCAGCACGAGCTCGTTCTTTGGGTTTAATTTTTTAGGGTAATACGGTTCGATGGTGACAATATCGGTCTTGTCGCCGACCAACTCTTTCATTTTAACGGTATGGTACTGTCCGACGCGTCCTAGACCTCCCGCCAAAAGCCAGGTTTCCGGAGAAATATAGTAAATGGTCCGCCCTATTAAATGAGACGCATGAGAATCAATCCAGTTGTCCACAACTTTTGAAGTGAGCATGAGACGAATGGTATCGGCTAAAGGCCGTCGCAATAATCCGTTATTCGCCTGTTCTAAAGCAACTAGCAGCTTTTCTCGATTTGGGGTGCTTAAAAGTGAGACTCCTCTCAAAACGGGCCAACGACTCTCAACAGGATCCAGCGGCCAATTTTCAGTGACATCGGCATACTCTTCAACGGCTACGCGAAACTCGTTTCGGGAAGCCACCGAACCTGAATCCAAGGTCTTTAAAATTCTCTCGAAATCACGGCGAATATATTCTGCATCGTCAATTTTGACAGCCATCAGGCGCGGGCGTACGGCCAAGGCATAGGTAGATCCTTGCTTATGCAAAAGTCCGAGCGACACGAGTCGTTCTAAAATTTTTTCGGCGCTTTCATCATCCCCCTCCAATCCAAATGCTTTAAACTTTCGCGCCGCATGCATCAGCACCTTTCGCAGGGCAATAGGTTTGCCTTCCAAATGAAGTAAAAAGGACCCGACAATATGGATCTTAAGCCAATCCGATGTGGACTCTCCCACACCCTCGACTAGCGAATCACTGTAAGGAACTATAGAAAGCCGCGCGCCACTCTGACGCACCAAATTAAGATCCGGACTCAATTCCCGTTTTAATCCTTCGAAATACGGCGTCCCCTCAATCAGCGGCGGGCTAATCGTATTTTTTGAGAGGAGGATTTTTTCATACCGGTCTTGATTGGTTTCGTAGTGCACATTCGGCTGAACGACGGCGTACGCGTAACCATTTTGCTTAAAAAGTTCTTTCAGATGCGCGGTGTGGAAGCCTCCCGTTATAAAAATGACTGGCTCATTTTTATAACGGGAGTCCGCCGACGCTTTAGTGGCGGACTCCGCTCCTAAATATTTTTTAATATTCTCAATGAACGCTTCGTCGCGCTTACTGGCCACTTCATAAAATCGCTCAGCAGTCTTTAAGCTTTCTTCGATGATCGGATCAACCTGCAAAATTTCGTCGTCGCGACCCAAGTCATAAAGTTCACGGTTTAAAAATCCGAGAATCGTCATCATTTGAAAACGAGGATCCTTTCGAAGAGTGAGGTACGCTTCATAATCGGCGCTTGAAATTTGAAGGGTTAAAAGATTTTGAGCCTTGGAAAGAATGCGGTCACTTTCGTACAGTGCGCGAGCGTCTTCGGTGGAAAGAGCCTCCTGGTAAATGGCGTCTTGAAGATGATCGAGCTCGCCCAAAAGCGCCGAAAAATCAACCGTCGCATAGGCGCTTAGATAATCCACATAAGATTTTAAGTTGGGATAACGAGAAAGATCGCTTCCTTTATAAACGTCGAGGTCCAGCGCTGGACTTTTTGTGAGCTTATGAATTTCCGGAGCGTCTCCCCCCATCTCTACTCGTTCAGCCAGCCAAGCTGTCTGTTCGTTTTGTGCTTTTACAAAATCAATCGACGACTCTGCTTCCTTTAATTTTTGAAGACTTAAAAAATTAGGGTACGCCAGTAAACTTAAGGAATATTTTTGAGCTGCCGAGGATAAGCGATCAAATATCTGTGTCAAATGCTCATCTTTTTTTCCTAGAGTTTCGTCCAATTCTAAAAGATCGGCCGGATAGAGCTTCCGCTTGAGCGACTGTGCGCGCTGGACCATTTCATTGAGTGCTGCGAGCGATTTTTGGCGCGTTGCCGCAGACTCCGAATAAACTTTCAGACCTTCCTTATATAAGCGGTCGTCTTCGACACCCTGAAGCTTGAAATCCAAATCTGAAACTAGACTCAGATACTCCGCTCCATTCATGGATCCGTTATGCAGGTATTTTTCAGCAACTTTTTGACGAGTCGAACGAGGCGCAAGACTTCGGAGCGCGTCGAGTGAATCATCTTTTGAACCGCCCTCTAAAAAAACAGTTTTAATTTTTTGGGTTTTAATTAAATTTTCGAGGATGGCGGAAATATTTTTTTGCGCGGAGACGTTGGTGTGTGCGTCTTGGATGTGAATGATGAATGGTGCTGATGCAGAGTGAACTTCTTCCACTCGCCCGAAAGCCGGATCAATTTGAACTAGCGTTGCCTTCGGAGAGGAAATAGAAAACGAGAGACCGCCGGGTGCGGCCACTGATAAATCGGTGATCCCGAAGGACGCACAGAGAATGAGTGAAGTAGCTCTTAGAAAAAATGGGTATTTTTTATATTTCATAACCCTTAATTGTTACGCCGCTCTCTCCGCCGCGCGAGCAACATTGGCAGAGCGAATTTGTTCGGAAATGGCTTTCACGAGTCTGGCCATCACTGTGCGGCCACCCACGTTAACGGCTGTTGTTCCGAAGCGATTTCCAGATCCCAAAGACAGACCCGCCGACACGACATCGTCGAGTGACAACTGTGAAACCGAGCCTTCCACGCCATAAACGAGCCAGCGTAAATCTCCATCTTTCAAATTTGGAGGAAGCTCTTCGTATCCAATGTTATCTGCGTTACGAAACGCGATCACCATTTGCTTCAGTGCTGAAGGATTCAAATAAGGATTTGATCCCGCTTTGCGGCGCAGGGCTTTTAGGAGCGAATGAGCTAACGTTTGTCCATCCGTCCTATCGAAACAGAGCGTGTGAACCTGCGTTAAACGAAGGTGTTCGATTTCCCGATCTATTTTCTCTGCTAAGGCAGTGCTTGGCGTGACGAGAAGAATGGGCTGCCGGCTTGTCCTGATCTTTCGAAGGGCATGTTGGATGCTCGCCGGGTCGCTCTTTAAATCGGCCGGTAAAATCATGGGGAGAATTTCCGAGGGCGCTTGAAGATTCACCACGCCTTGCGCAGAAAGCCCGGAGCGCACTGACTGTAAATTGGCTTGATGAACGGTCTCACTCGAAGCAAACGTGTTGAGATCTGCGCGAAGCGCTGCGGCATTGGAAATATTAAATTCATTTGCAGAAAATTGAATCTCATTCGCCTGCGCAGAAGGAACTTGAGAAATTGAAAATAGGATTAATTTCCCGGCTAGTAAAATCGGTACGATGGCTTTTTGGAGAGACCCTAGCGAAAGCGCAAGCCGGGAGCCCATCTCTTCTTTGGTCGCGGCATCGTCTGTTCCTTGTTTTTTAGAGGCCTGCGCGGCTTGGCGGCGAGTAGCACCCTTTAGCCTTGCTTCCACTCGTAGCGCTTTGGACGAACGCTCCATTTTTCCGGAATCCGAAAGACGGGAGCCTGACGTTGCTTGAATTTCAAGAAGCGCTTCTTTAAAATTGGCCAGATGGTCCATTCCCTTGAGCGTGCGCCCGGCTTCAAATTCTTTTCTGGCTTCGCGACGTTCCTCGTTTAATTTTTCCAAAAGTGCCTGAATTTTTTTGTCACCCTGAACAATTTCAAATTGAGGGTTGAGACCCTTATCGATCCGGCTCTGCAAGGTCTTGTCTCGAATCAGCCTGGGCTCATTTTCCTTAACAAAAACACCGCTAGTTACTTCACCAAAAAGAATAATCCCTTGTTTGTATCCTCCGAGTGTTTCACGACGCTTGGCCACGATTGCTTCAAATTCTTTTTCATCAATGGCCAAAATATCCAACACCCGGACAATTCCCGTTAAATCTTCCGGCGCTTTTGCCAAATCAGAAAATGCTCGTTCGGCCTCGTCAGAATAAACAAGCCACAACTTTTGCTCATGCTCTAAAAGTGAGGCGATTTGCTTGAGATTCGAAATTTCAAAACGCCATTCTTCAACGGTACCTTTAGAGTTCACCATCGGCATTTGAGCTAAATGAACTTTGTCTTTGAGTGTAGCCGCAACGCGTCTAGCAATCTCTTCGGTCGGCACCGACGCGGGCGTTAACAGATGGATGGGTGCGTAGACATGATCCCGGGTTTGTCCAAAATAAACGAGTGTTTCGAGCGGTTTCGGGTGTTCAAAACCATTTTTCTCGCGCTCGATATAAACGGTAATCTCCGCCTCCCGACCGTCCGGATGCGAGGCTACTACTTTCTTAGTCACAATCTTCGAGTCTTGCGCGAGGCGTGCGCCGGATGGACGTGCCAGCGAAGCGTCGACATCTTCTATGAGACCCCCAGTTTTAAAATAGGTGATAAGGCCACGCGGGGGAAATCCTACAAGAACTAAACTCATCAAAGCATCGGTGATTTTTTTAATATCTTGCCACGACTTGGTCGAAAAAGTAGCTGACTCTCGGTGGCCCGGTATTACCTGCACCGTAACCGTTGTTAAAATATTATTTTTATCTTGGGCGTTCTTTATGTCGCGTGAGACCCAAAACTCGAAATCACCGTACGGGGATCCGGCGACACCCCTACTCTCTGTTTCCTGATCGGCGAGGCGGGCGGCACTGAATGTGCGATACATTTGAATATACTCCTCCGCTCCGCCACCCTCAATCCAGTCGGGGTTGTAACGGGCAACTTGCAACAAATATTCAAAATATTGATCCGTTTGCTTGACGTTCAAAAAGTCAGCAACACGATCTAATATTTGCTGTGCAGAAATCTGTCTTTGTTGGTCGGCTTCTTTGCCAGTATTTGCTTCAAAACCATCCACCAACTCAAGCGGCGTTCCGTTGGCTTCTTTAAAATCTTGAAGCCCGCCTCGGCTTGTCGCAATGACAGCATCTAGCAGTAAAGCCGCTTCCTGATTGCTGATTCCACCGGGCTCATCAATGGACGGCATGAAGAAAAGATCCGAGCCCGCACAAATTTGCTTCGCTAAAACCGGATCAAATTTATTTTTAAATACAAAGCGGCCCTGATATTTAGGGTGCGCCTCTAAAAATGTCTTTAAAAATTGTTCTTGTTCTTTTCCGAGAGTATCTCCCGCTGTCCCTAACACCGCCATCTGAACGTTCATGCCGGAATCATTGCGGGTATCCAAAATTGCTTCAAGCAATGTTCGCCCATCACTTAAAACCGTCGAAAGAATATTCAATCCTTTTTGCTTAACAATTCGCGTCACGACACCCACAACTGTGGCATTGGCGTCTTGAGCTAAGCCCAGCTCCTGCTGAAGTGCTAATTTATTTTTTTGTTTCCAATCAGCGAGCGCTCTGCCGTCCATTTGGGCAAGCGGCTTGGACGGCTTTACAAAACGGGGTCCTGCCAAAGCTTTTAAATTTTCCGGTCGATGAGACTCAGCTTTGATTCGGTTATAAACAGGAGAAATTTTATAACTCACGGAACTCAACACGCCGTCAAGTCCGTAACCTCTATTCTTGGTCATTCCTTCGCGCGCATGACCTTTGCTGACAAATAAAATTTTATCCGCCCAAATCATTCCGCCTTTTATAAAATTATGACGGCCCTCTATGGAACCACCTTCAAAAGTGGAATAATGCTGTAACCCTTTATTTTCTCTGGCATCTCTTAACCAGTATGGGAGATTTGTTAATCGGAAAACGTCGATACTTGCTCCGGATTGCCCCCCAATAACCCCTCTTTCGATTAAGGTGCTACGGAGAGAATCAGAAGCAGCCAAATAACCTGGGAACATACCCTGATATTCTAAGTTATGAATCACCTGATAACTTTTTGGAGTTTCTCGGAGTGGCCATGAATCGGACGCGTAATTTTCTTTCATGAAAATAGGTCCGAGTGCCGTCTGCCAATCGTTAAACTGGAATTTTTCGAAGGGAATGGCAAGCTGTCTTGAAATTTCAATCGCCGCAAGAGGAAGCAAAATGCCTTCGATGTAGCCGCCGACCGAATCGGGGTTTGGCTCTGCATAAAGCGTGTTGAAAAAATTTCCGGATGGATCATAAATTTGAATCACCGGTACCCCGTCCTGCTCGACCGTGAATACTTTTAGCGGAATTGACCCGGACCCAACGGGAATTTCAAGATCCATTAAATGCTGCCCACCATACGCTTCCAAATATTTTTCAAGCGTTCCAATTTTGGGATCACCGACAATATCCGCGCTAAAAAGTGGAGTCACTACCATTGCAGCGACGCCTTTTTGCGCTATAGCCCAAGGCTGTTCATTCATAAATACACCTTGTCCTCCGCCGCCGGGACCGATGCGTTTCAAACGATTCCCGGATTTGTCTTTGACCGGCATTTCCATGGCCACCGACAAAACTCCGAAGAGCCCATTTTCACGCGCTTGCTTGACTCGGTTTACCAATTGCTGGGCTAACTCGGTATTCACAGAGGATGCTTTCGCTAAGCGCGCAGCGGAAATAAAAGCCTTTTCGTCCTCAATTTTTAACGTAAACAAAGTCTCCCCGCTCACACTCGCAAACTCTAAGAAATTTTGGGGGAAAGATTTATCGGATGGGACATTCAAACGTTCAATCACAACGTCGTCCACGTTTCTGGCGGCGATCAAAGCAACCACCTCTTCGGCAGATAAGTTTTCGTATAGGCCTTCGGCATTGTTTACTCCGGCGAGGCGGGCGGCGTTATTATTTGTACGCGGAGTGCCAGCCATTTCCATCTTATCCAAGAACCTTATTTCTACATAATTAAGATGCTCGTCGCGCTTACCTTCTTGAATTTTCACTTTCCACATTTCATTCGCTCCGATTCCAAATTCACGAGCCGCTCCCAGAAGCCTCGGAGAATATTCATCTATTTTTTTTCCTACCCTTATAGCAACATCGTGTTGTTGTCTTATGCCGCGCACCGTAATAACCACAATTAAGGTCTGACCCGGTTGCAACTCTTGGACGTAGGGATCAATTTTTGCGGGCAATTGATCAGGTGACGCTTTGATTTCCGCGAGACGCGCTCCCCGAACCGATCTTCGTTCACGCTGAGCCTTGCGATTAGCAATTCTACGCTCATCATTGGCAAGATTCGTTAGCGCACGGATTTCTATACCCGCTTGGGCTTCGGATAACGCTATTTCCGCAAATGACGGTTTTAAGTCGTTAATTGCTATAAATAAACTGGCTACCTTTTGACCCGATGCGTCTAACACCGCTTTCACATAACGGCGTCTAAATTTATACAGATCATTCACCACATTTTTTAAAGAAAGTTTTTTGTAATGGGTTTTCGCTAACAATAAATAGTGGGTGCGGGTTTCTTTAAGCGTTTGCTCGCTAGTGGGCTTGACTGGTTTTTCTTCCGCAAGGCGTGCGCCTTGTGAGCTCAGTATTGTGGTAATCAAATCCGCAAGCTCTCCAACCGAGCGCGCTCTTAAGAATGGCTCAGATTGAACTTCGTCCGGAATATTAAATTCATCTTCTAATTTCTGAATCAAATTGATGTCGTCGAGAGAATCAGCACCCAGATCTTCATTGAGTAAACTGTTTCGGGTAATCTTGTGGGCAGGCACACCGAGCTGCTCGGAAACAATTTTTTTGACTCTATCCAGCACGGAAAGATTTTTTTGCGTGGCTTTGGTGGCGAGGCGGGCGCCTTCACCTTCCAACCAGAACCCTCGTTTAAGTTCTCCTAGATGATAAAGAGTGGCCCTTCTGAGCGTAGGGCCCACACGACTCGTCGCTTCCAAAATAAACGGCACGGCGCGGTCTAGCTCTTCTCGTAAGATTTGGATTTGTTTCGGAGAAATGGGCTGTGCTCTTCTCAGATTAATTTCAATCGGACCTAAGGCACGGGCTCTCAGAGAGAAAAAGGCGGAGCGAAAATATTGAGCGTGGTCGTCCTTGGCACCGTTAACCAAGTGATCGAGGTCTTTTAAAACCTTTTGAACGGCCAAGAGCTGGGTGCGGCCTTGAGTGAGTTCACGAGCTATTTGCTCAAGGTGCTCTTCGTTAATTCCATCTAATTTTTTTGAAAAAACATCATCCGGATCAGACTCCCAGTGGCCACCCCATATTCCTGTTCTAGGATCAGGTCGATAGGGCATCTCATCTGCTGCCAGGCGGGCGCCATTGGACGATTCTTTTTGACGCGCTTTCCGAATCTCCTCCGAGCGTTTCTCGGCGCGAAGATTTTCAAAAACAATCGCCACAAACGCGCTGAAACCCCCGATTCCTATTAACGCCAGTGAAACGATATCCGAAATACTGGTTGAAAGACGTGCACCCAGAGTGCCATCTTCTCCGCGACCGTGATACCAATCTCGAACAATCTGAAGCTGTGCGGCCCTCGAATTAATATACTCTTTCCCTTCTTTCGCCATTTCATCCAAATTTGGTATGTGGATATAAAGCATGAGGCGTCGATCGACAAGCTTGGCTAATTCGGAAAGCTCGCGTTTGCATATCTTCTGGGTTAGTCCGTACGGGGCCTCGGATTGATTGGAAAGATCAGTAGTCTCAAACCCATTCTGGATTTGTGCCAAAGTATCGGTTTTTATTTTGTCGTCCGAACCCTTAGGGTCCACCAGCGCATACGCGGCCATCATGTAGGCTTTTCTTAAGGGAACAACATTTTTAAGAATATCACTTGGATGCCCAGAAACTCTTAACTGAGCGGCGTATCGGTTTGCTGTTTGTGTAAAATTTTCTTTCTCGCCTCTTATCTGGTTTTCCGCCAACCGCGCGCCCTTTGTAGCCGGAGTCGAAATCATTCCTGTCTCCGCGACAAATTTTTCCCCTTGAGGCTCAAACCGGAATGCCGGAGTTCTAAGAATCGTTAAATCTCTCAAATAAAATTCAAGAATCACGCCGCGACCCGAAATGACGTGGATATACTGCGTGCCCGCGTCAACAAACCCTACGGCGAACGCCGGGAATTGAGTGGTTTCACCCTGGGTTAACGCCACTTCCTTGCCGCTCGCTAGCGTCTCGGGAGAGTCCGTCGTATACATTACTTCACTGAAGTTTGAATTGGTTGTCACGACCACAGCAGGATCATTGTGAGAATGGATTTTTGTCTTGCCGCCTTCTTCCTTGAAATAATGGGCAAATACATCAATCACAAAACCCGGTCTCCCGTCCTTGGAGGGCAGTTCAATAGAAAAGGGGTTGTTTCGCTCGTAATCCTTATCGCCTGGTTTATAAATTAAAGTTGGGAGGATCTCCGCGAGATCTTTTTGAATCTGGGGATCTCGAAGCAATTTGCCCAATTTCTCCGAAATCCTAATACTAAAACGCGCTTTGGCCTTTGCCTCTTGAGGAACCCAGTGAGCCAAGGACTGTTCATTCGTATCTCCATAGTCCTGCATAATCTCTGCAATCGCTCTGCCGATCTGCTCTAAAGAGGTATTTTTATCTTTAAATGCTTCGAAACCGGATTGATAAATGGTTTGAATCGGGAGGCGGGCGCCTAAAGACTGCAGAGAGGAGGAATTTTCTTTAGCTTTTCCTCTTGCCTCTCCCCTGTTTTCCTCTTGCCTCGTACCGGCCAACCGTGCGCCGCCGGTCTTATCGATCTCTATCGTCACGGTCAAAGACTTACCGCTGTTCATAATATTTTGAAACGTCTCAGCATCGTTTGGATTAACAGTTTTAAATTCCCACTCGATTACAAAACTATGTATTGAGCCCGTAACGGGGGGCAATTGCACCCAATTGTCCTCTCCCAGGATCCAATCCGAAGAAGATAAAGAATTATTCACGTCAAATTGAATGATCGTAACGTTAGTTCCAGCAGACAAGCCAGCAATGGCGAGAAGATGGAGTTTTCCATTCAAACCTTTCATTCGAGGATCAAATTTAACTTTTATGCGATCGCCTTTTTGTAAGCGCGTCGGAATGATTTCAGTGCTCGCTTTGGATGGCGCAAGGCCACGCTCGGTCAATTCAAATGCAACCTGCATGGTTTCATTAGTGGCTGTAACTATTTCGGGAGAACTGTCAGAACTTTTAACACGTGCCAATTCTTCATCGGAAGGCTCAAACGCACCTGGATCGTCTTGTTTTTGAGGTGGGTTGGAAACACAGGCGGCCAACAGCGTCAATAAAGGAAAAGTTAAAGCAAAAAACTTTAATATTGATGAAAACCGCGCGCCTTCGAAATACTTCAGCGCCTTTAACGCCGCTTCGCGAACAATAGGCTTCCATTCTTGAATCGATATCCAATACAGAGCTTGGAGAGCGGCCGGCAACTTGACCTTGAGCTTGACCAACTCTTCGATCGCGGCCAGACGCACATTAGAGTCGCGGTCTTCGATGGCTTCGGCTAAAAATCCGGCGGCCTCATTTGAACCTGGAAGCGATTCAGCAATCGCCCGCACGATGCGCGCGCGATTCCGGGGATTTTCGTCGCGTTTGTACTGGCTGCGGAAATCCTCGGCCGTCATCGGGTTTTTTTCGGTCCCGTTGAAATGATCGCGCAAAAAATGGTCCTCAAGATTAAGCGCTTTGACGCGGACCGCTCCGGACGGCAGGATTTCCGGATTAAAGACCTGGTAGAAACCCCGCCAAGAAGACACTGATTTTTTAACGCGCTCTTGAAATAAGCGGTCAAATTTCTCCGCTTCGCCGTCATCCTCTTCGGAAATTGAGCCGTGCAGCAAGGCCCTCGCCGACCATTCCATGACCGATTCCGCAAAACCAACCGGCGGCAAATAAATGCCTGGTTGAACAGTATTGAGAACGGCTGGCTCGATTTCGATGGTCGCTTGAATGAAGTGGCCTTGTTGATTTTGAAACAGACGCTGCGAGTCGTTCCTGGTCGGAACCCACCAATGGACCAATTTTGACGGGGCTTTGGCAATGTCGAACGTTTCGCTCAACACAATCACATCAAGTGGTTTGACGTCGGCGTTCCGGCCCCATAAGTTCGTAGGCATATTACCGGCGATCAGCCCCACCGCACCTTGCTCGGCCAGGGCCGTCTTTGCCTGGTCGTAAGCCTCAATGTATTTGTTTTGCCCGAATATCGGTTGAGATGGGTCTGCGGACATGGCCATCACCATCTGCATGATGGCTGATTTGGATTTCCCCTTGGCGACCGACTCCAGGAGCAGCAGCCATTTTTTTATGAGCGCGCGTTGATGTGGGTTAGGTTCATCGCTGATCGCGAGATTGGCGACTTCCCTCACGCGCTCTTTTTCCCATTCACTTAAACGGCTTTCGGGCCCGGTCAAAATCTCTAAAAGTTCACGCAGCAACATCTTTTGCGCGATGGTCAATTTTTGCGTCAGCGACAACTCCAGCAGTTGTTCGAGCTCAATGCGCAGCGACACGCTGATCGGTAGCACGATCTTTTGCGTGATTTGTTGATTTACTGAAACATGGGAAGACATCGAAATATGCATCAAACGAGCCAACCGTGCGGCGTAAATTTCAATAGTAAGAGAAGCAGTTCCATTTTTATTCGCAAAATTCGAGATTCCCTTCAGACGGCCGCTGGTGGTGACATCGACTGCCCGGCTAGGCAGAGCACGGTAAAGGCTCGCTGATAAAACAGAAGCAACCGACATCCAAACACTATCCGCAAATGTATCAGTTTCAGGAATTCGGACATATTCCAGTACCATCTCTTTTTTGAACTGGCCATATTGGCCCGTCAGCCCGGCAATGTCCAGTTTGCCCAACTGCGCGATGAGAATCGGAGGCCCTGAATCCTTGCCCGGCTCCTTATCTCGTTTGTAACTACGCACCAAAGCGACCGGACGACCACTCTTTAAAGCAATAAAATAAGAGGGTCTTTGTATTTTTCTGTCGCCATCGCCGAAAATCCGTGAAAGCTGGGCTAATTTGGCTGTCGAAATCTGGATTTGTTCCAGTAACCCAAAACTCATTTCATCGCTTTCCATTTGCGGAGACTGCGCATTAAAATGCAGTTCGAAGGCCTGCTCAACCGGAGCGGAAGATAACCGCGCCCCGCGAGGAATGAACATGCCTCCTTTGGCGGTGTATTCCGGCCCACTTCCCTCAAAACGAAATGCCGGAATTGCCTCT
>CAZSGP010000006.1:0-164235 GCA_964606485.1 uncultured Planctomycetia bacterium
TCCGGGAAAACTCGTGAAAGCTTTAGGGTGTTAAAGATTGGCTGTTTGCGGAGGGTCCAGGTACGGAAAACCTAAAAGATCCAGTCAGTAATTTTCTAAAAACAAAAAACGTTTTTAGAAAATTACTGCCAGCTGCTGTAGTGAAAAGACTCAGCCTAAAGATCGGGGTGACATTGCATGTCATTAGAATGCGGGGCCCCCACACCCGTAGATATTGGACCTAGAGGGTACCTGTCGCTTTGCTCCTCGTCGGTTCTCTTTTCTTTCTTTATTAGTGGAAAAGCAACGGGTGGAAAAAAAGAGACTGCGACGACCGGTACCCTCTCCCCCGCACGTCGCTGGCAGTGAGTTATGGTTGATGATTAGGGGCACTGCCAGACCTCGGGACATGGAAGGAGTCTTTTAGTTTTAAAAGTCCTCACTCCCATCCGGTCGGAGGACAGAGCGTTTTTAAAACTAAAAGACTCGTGTATTCTACAGCCCTTCCGTCAAAGAACACGGGGAGACAGACCTTTAAGTCGGTCTGTCTTTTATGGAGTTTCTTTTCCTTCAGGGCAGCGCCTCGGCTCCTGGGTCCAAGGGCGATTTTTAGATTTTTTTTCCGCCGAAGGACGGATCCGCCTCAGGCGGAGAAGGGATTTTTTGTAAAGAGATTCATGGTGTGCCAGAAAGCGGCACATATATAAAAAGCAAGATCGGGTGTGATAAAGAGCGGTGATCATAGTGCGACTGGCGTCGTGGTTGTGAGCGGCGCGCTCACATCTAGCAGCTTCGCTGCTTGTGCCGCTTTTCAGCGGCCCACGACTTTGAGTGTTTAGCTAACGGGCGTGGTTTCTTTGGCTAGAGATTTAATCGTATTGATTAGATAGCCTGCCGTTCGTTTGGGATTGTCAGGATTTTTCTCAGCTATTTTCTTTGTGGCTTCTTCGAGGATCTGTGTTCCGTATTGATTCTCTAGATCTATCAGGGTTTGAATCGTTTTGAGATTACGGTCTTCAAAGACTACTTTCGCGCTTTCGAGCGCTCTTTGAAACTTTTCTTGGCCAGTTCTCTGGGCAAGCTCTCGGAGCTTGTCGTCTAGATTCTTTGGATCATAGATCACTTGTGGAGTGTAGGTGTTGGGTTGTCTCTTTGAAAAACTGTTGTCGTCGAATACTCCGTATTCGATATCTAAGAGATTTAGTTTCTTGAGCTCGGTGTTTCCGTCGGATATGAAGGATTCAGAGAGACCGTGAGCTTTGGATAAATCTTCTCGGGAGATTGAGAATCTACCGTTAGGTGACGTTTGAGAGTACGAGAGATTCAAGAGAAGCATGGCTTTGGCTGGGAATGAGAGGCTTTGGTTCCAGTTGTATTTAAAGTAAGTCGTGGGAAAATTGATGGTTCCTTCTGTCTGCCCAGCCTTGGCTAGTTTAATCATGGTGTCTTGATTGCGTCCCGGCTTTTCAAAGCTTATCAGCTTGTATTTGTCTTGAAGTTTATCTAAGACCTTGGTGATCTGGCGCCGATAGTCTTCGGGTGTCATCTTGTCGATCTTGAGAGACTTGGCAAGATTGTCGTAGTCGAGTTTTAGAGTCTGCTCCTTGTTCTGATCAAACTCTTTCAAGAAATATAGATAAGTGTCAAATGTCCTCTCATCCGACGACGAGGCTATTTCGCCGAGAAGCTTTTTGTTCGTTACAAATTCTTGTGGGACTGGAATGGATGGTGTCAGGATGGCCGGAACATTTTCCTGGAGTTTTATTTGGTTCAAATTGGTGGTGATTTCAAGACCTAAGTCTTTTGAATGAACGAGAAGATTTGCTTCGTTGTTTCGGGTAAGGGCGGACTTGCTCCAATTTGTGGAGCCTAAGAGTACGGTTTCATTGTCGATGACTAGACACTTTGTATGTGTGAAAGTCTGAGATTCATCGAAGAAGACGTTGATGTTATTTTTCTTTAAGAACTCGTAGGCGTTTTGGTTTTTGTTGGATTGGACGGCATCATCCAGATTGTCTGATTCAAAGTTTATGTTTTGATCAAGAATGACTTTTACGTCTACCCCACGTTCTTTGGCTTTTACTAGGGCATTTAGAAGAAGACTTGGGCCAGCCTCCGGCTGGTTGGGACTTGTTGAGACGAGATACATCACGAGAAGAATAGAGGATTTGGCGGAAGAGATTTCAGTGAGAGCTGTTTCGAAGTATTTATCGCCGGGGATGTATTCGGTGTCTGTTTGGATTGCGAAGCTACTTTGGGCCATTAGAAAAAAGGATAATCCGATAACACTTAAGATTTTCCGACTCATGATTTTTTTGATACCTTTTCCAGTTTCTGCTTTTCCAAGCATTCGGCACACTTTCCATGGGTTTCGGACTGGTCTTCATAGGGTTCTTTCTCACCCATGAATTTTTTACACCAAGAGCAGATGATTTTCATTTAAATTTTAACCACTCCCTTTAGGACGGCGTCCGGCATGATTAATGAACGGTAGAATTCAAAAGCCGGTACCTCGGATCCAATCCGGTTGGAAGAGCCTCGTCTACCACTACAAAATGGGCACCCATTACCCCTGGATTTATTTGACACACTACTTTGATATTCATGACCCTTCTTGCATTGCCACCATACTTTTTTATTCGACCCTGGCGTAACATCCTCAGGAGTCAGCGTTTCATTTTTAGAAGGGTGCCACTCTTTTGCCAGACTTGGATTCTTCGCCGCTAAAGATGTTTCTTTGGTAGCCCGGAGCCCTGAACAGTATGGGCAGCCATGACCTTTAAATTTTTGATTAATTGCCGACATCCACTCGTGATTTTTATCGCACAACCACCATACCTTTTTATTAGACTGCGGCTTAACATCCCAAGGGGTCAGCTTTCCATTTTTAGAGGAATGCCATTCTTTAGCTTGCTGGGGTTTCTTATCCGCAAAAGAACTTCCGGGGATTGGAGATGGCAGCATGTCCAACAAATTAAGAAACTCTTCGTTGTTAGCTAAGTTGGACTCTTTTAAATAGCTCTCTGCTCTTACTCGTTCAAAACTGGAAAGAACCGACAGGCTTTTTATTTTTTCAATCAATCGGTTGACCAATTGCTTTTCTTTTTTCTTGGTATATTCATAGACAACATCATTTTCGGTTATCTTATCCAAACCGGTCTCTCTTACTCGTATAAGTTTTATGTCATTCTTTTCAAGGGCTATATTCTTAGAAAGATCTTTTTCGTGTTTATTTCTATGCCAATATTCGCCGTCATACTCTATGCCTACCCTAAGCGAAGGAATATAGATATCACACTCAACCTTATTAATTCGCTCTCTAAGTTTTGTGTCGGGGAAAATATACTTAAGTTCTACAAAAACTCTTAACTCCATCATAGAAGTTTGAGGACTACAATGAGGGCATCCGACGCCTTTTAATCTACTGCCAACCACAGCTTTCCACTCGTGGCCTTTCTTGCATTGCCACCAAACTTTTTTACTCGTCCCTGGCGTAATATCCTCAGGGGTTAATTTATCATTCTTGGAGGGATGCCACTCTTTAGCTAACTTAGGATTCTTCGTAGCTAAGCAGTTATCGAGACAAACTTTTTTGTTGCTGCAATAAGGACAGCCCTGCCCCCTGGATCTGTTGTCCACAGAGGCTTTATAGTCATGACTTGCCTTGCAGATCCACCACGCTTTTTTACCAGATGATGAGGTCACGTCATCTGGTGTCAGCGAACCGTTTTTAGAGGGGTGCCACTCCTTAGCTAGTTTAGGAATCTTGGCAGCCAAGCTGTTATCCTTACAAACCTTCTTGCCGCTACAATATGGACAAGCGCACCCATTTGACCTGCTCTTAATAATGGCGTCCCACTCATGGTCTTTCTTGCACAGCCACCAGAATTTTTTTCTACTGGATCCAGGCGTTACATCCTTAGGGGTTAAGTTACCATTCTTGGTAGGGTGCCACTCATTGGCTAGTTTAGGATTAATAAGGGCCAAACAATTATCTGCACAAGCTTTCTGATTAACACAATAGGGACAACCTCTATTGTGTTGGCTTCTGTTACTAATAATACTTTCCCACTCATGGCCCTTCTTACACTGCCACCAGACTTTTTTATGTGACATCGCTCTTACATCTTTAGGTGTAAGTTTACCGTTTTTAGAGGGGTGCCAATCTTCAGCTAATTTAGGGTTGGTTACTTGTAGATTGTATGAGGAAGTGACAGTTCTGGGCATGGGAATATTTTATGTCTTTAGTCCAAAAGAGTCTATTCAAGTCCCATCACTTTTTTGCGAATTCCAGGGACACACAACTTAATTACGCTAAATTAAGTGTTGTGTCCCCCCGATTTGTGCTATGCAACGTATTTGCAGCCTTTTTATAATCAGAGTCTACGATTTAGCAGTCGCTCCTGATCCGCTGTGATTGTATCGATTGGTGGTTGACTCCAATCGAAGCGCTCTAAAACGTATAAAATACTTGGCAAAGCCAATTCCCGAGAGCCTTTCATTAAATCGTTTTTTGTTAAAAATTTTTCTGGCAAAATAATTTCTTTTGCTCCAGTAATGCGGTCAAAACTGAAACCCACTCTGCTACGATCATCAAGCCAAAGCTTCCGGTCTTTGGTGTTTTTGAGGGTCAAATAGACGTTAACCCCATTTTCATACAGTCCCTGAGTTGCCAGTCTAATTAGAAACTCGTAAATCTCGGTTATTTGAAAAACAATGCTACTTAAAACAAAAAGGGTTTCGTTGGCTTTTACTTTTTGGTTTAGCTCTTGAAACCATGAATCGCCCTCCAGCCAATCTTCACGTAGAGCTAAATAGTGAATAAACTGACTGCTTTGATACATTCGCCAATATTCCTTATGAGCACCCCAATCAATCCAGGCCTCGTAGCAATTCTCACATGGGACTATATTTGAATTTGCATCTATTCTCGTTGGAAAATGTGGGTAATACCAACCTCTGAGCTTTACTTGGGTTTTTTCAACAATATCTTTACACATACTCAATGGCTCAAGTTTTTTTTGAGCAGTAACTGGTTGAAAATGAACCCGCCAATAACCACGAGATTTAATTTGTTCCAACAGCTCTTGCTTCACAAGCCACCCAATTCTGCATCTAGTTTTTTCTTAGTGCTGTCCTCTACTGAAAACCCTAGGGCTTTCTTTCTTTGCATCATCTTGACCGTTGCAAGCTCGATAATGTCGCGCATATCGTAAGCATTCGACACAGCCGCGCTGGCAGGTCTCTTTTCTTGGCTACGGTAATAAATTACGCTCTGTTTTGTATCGTTAGAATCTTTTGAACAAATCACAGGAATTTCTTCAAATTCAAATACTCTTATCACAGTAAATTGAAGCCCTGCTTTGTCTGAGACAGAAAATGTAGCAAAATGAACATGTGGGTCGGCAAATGGTGCAATTTGGTCCTTCATTATGTCAAAGTCGAATGATTTTAGTTGTTCAATCGAAAGCCCCTGCCGTTTGAAGGTTTTATCCTCAACGCCAATAATGATGTCGCCTCCACCGCGTACATTAGAAAATGCAAGCATATCCTTGGCAAACTGCTTCACATCCCATGAACAAGCCCCTTTAAAATCTAAATTTCTTGTTTCCGAAGCCCCTTCAAGCACCCGCTCTAGCTCTTCTGTGATCATAAAAAATTACAACTCCCCGCTAAACGTCCGATGAAGCATCGGCTGAAAAAGATCGTCGAGGCGTTGGTGGCTATCCATCATTTCTTTTCGACAACCTCAAATGTAGCTCGATAATCCTTCGAACTCAAAACAGTATCAAAGAGCCCAACTTCCTCGCCCTCATGTTTGTTTACACCAACATAAACCAAACTTGCATCTTCATACCGTTTAAATTTATAAACTGCGTCGTTCATCAATGCACTGTTAAATACGCCGAGCCCGACGAGTAATTCAAACTCCTTCACAGTCAATCCTGTGACTTTCTTAAATAGTCCCGGCTCAAGCTGCGTAATCACGTCCTTCAAACAGCGCTCTCTGTAATCAGTCAAATACATAAATACGGGCACTCGCGTGGCAAATTTAATAAGTTTTTCCTGAATCTGTTTACGCAGGGTCTTATACTCCTTTTCCTCTTTAGACAGTTCTTTCTTTTTTTTATCGGAAAACTCTTCCTCGTTGGCTTCCTTCTTCGCTTTTTTTACAGCGTCTGATTTATTAATTATAGTTTCGATTTCCTTATTCAAATTGCGAAATCCTTCAATGCTCATCAGGGCATCCATAGCAGCCTTGTTGTTCATAAGACGCTGCAGAGTGTTATTGTCCACATTCACCAGCAAGGCACTCTCCCAGCGACGGGCAAGCAAAGTTGCGGAGGTTCCACTCATGGCCATATCTAAAATACCCGCTGCATCAATTTGTTTCATGGAACTACCGTCATACGCCAGCACGGGCAAAAATCTTATAAACTCCTCAACCTTTTTTTCTGGGTTTGACTCATTGATATTAAGGCGGCAACTATAATCGGCAACCTGCCGCAGAGCCCTGTCAGGCGCAAAATCAAAAACATAACATTCCTCTTTAATAATTTGTTCCAGATTTGGAGAAGTGCTATCGGGATTTTTGATAGTCCATGGGGACTGTACGCGAAAGGAGGCTTGAAAATAAGTTTCGGGACTAGATGAGTTGCGTAACACAAAAATTCCCGTCCATGGCTTAACCGTAACTCCGGTGGTCAACTTACCGCAAGAGAGTGTGATCGTCTTTGTTTTAAGGGGGTCATCCATTGCCTCATGGACGGGAGGCAATGCCTCTGCTCCAAGTCCTGCACTAATTCCAGCAGCCACTACGACA
This sequence comes from uncultured Planctomycetia bacterium, assembly GCA_964606485.1. Lineage (GTDB taxonomy): Bacteria > Omnitrophota > Gorgyraeia > 2-02-FULL-51-18 > 2-02-FULL-51-18 > CAZSGP01. Next base: position 6,803 of record CAZSGP010000006.1, read on the forward strand.
CGGTAGTCGCGGTAAAACCTATTTTGCTTCTGAGAGAGTAAGTTACGCATAGCCTGACAACTAGCTATGCTGGGTAGAAACCAAAAAGTATGAGACAAAACATTTAGCAAACGCGTATCCGAAAACGGCATGGGTGGTTTCTTAGCGCCCAACTTAAGATTATCGATGGTAGTCTCCAGAAATGCGCCACGAATTAAATCCAGCCATTTCTGCACTTCATCCTGATAGGTAAATTTCGCGTTCGCACCGCTGCCTTTAGCAGAAAAGAAAATATTCAAATCAAACTCGTTAAATTCTCCTTGCATGGCGATTTCTCTAATCGAATCCGGCAATTGATAGGTGAGCAAAACCATACGCGGCAACGCTGCATACGGGTTATCTCCACCCTCCCATTCCTGTTTTGCGCGCTGCTCATCGGAATAGGTCCAATTGAAAATTTGTTCCTCAATGAATTCACCAGATGCAATGGCTCTAAACGGCGTACCTGACAGATAGAGATAGGCGTTTGTTGTGATTGGCATGATTTCTTCATCAAAATCTTCAATGCCTACACCCTCTCCAAACTCCATTTCTTTTTTGTCTTCGCCTTCAAAAAGATCTCTGGCATTTTCGCGCCACGCGCCATAGTGATACTCATCCAAAATTACGCAATCCCAGTGGATTGCATGCACCCATTCGTTTTTAGTCTTAATTCCTTTTGTGCTTTTATTTTTTCCTAAATAATCCTGAAAAGAACCAAAGCAGACGAAAGGTTTATTCTTGTGCGCCTCTCCATAAGACATGCCACCGGGGGAAATAAACTGCCACCCCTTAAAATCAACATGGGATTTTAAATCCTCTTCCCAGGCGGTTTGCACCGCTGGTTTAAAGGTTAAGACCAAAACCTTCTTCCAGCCCATCTTTTTCGCAAGTTGGTATGCGGCAAAGGTTTTACCGAACCGCATTTTTGCATTCCACAAGAAGTGAGACGGCTTATCTGGGCTCTCCTTTCTAAAATTTATAAAATAAGCGGCAGTTTTTTCAACGGCAGCTGTTTGCTCCGGACGCATCTTGAAATCAAGAGACCGGTTTTCCTCGTTTATTTGCCCAGATCGGACCGCTATCACCGCCGCCTTAACATCTTTGACAGCGCATTTAAACCATTCGCCCTTTAGGTTTTTTATCCCGCTATTTCTTAGATAGCGATGGACATCATGATCGGTAAAACCCGAACCATCATTCCGCATAGCAGATTCTTCAAACACGATTCTGTACGGAAGTTTACCAGGGCGAAGCGTCGGGTATTGCTGCGCTACCCGACCTTGAGCATCTACCGTGGTATAGCCGATTTTAAGCAAACCCTGGTATTCAGGGTTCGTATCTTCATAGGCATAGATGGTTGGCTTGGAATCAGGCCGTTTAGGAAAAAAATCCTTACTCATCAACCGACTCCATGGGACGAATCTTGGATTCTATAAATTCTATTTCTTTGCTAGTAAATCCATAGCGTTTATACAACAGATCATCGGTCCATTTAACACTCATATCCAAAAGCGGGACAAATAAGTAAGAGTCCTTTGTAATGTGGTGAGAATACATAAATTGCGCAACAAGAAAACGGAAAAAACGTGTTTTCATATAATTGACGAGATTCCTTGCATGCGCTTGCTTGCTATACGCACCAATTACCAGATACGTTTCAGTACAAATTGTCCCAGGAGGGAGAATATCAATTTTTGAAAATACTCTTCTTTTGCCATCCTTATCAGGATTCCCTGCGTGATCATATCCAACATAGGAAGTAATAGTCTTCCACTCGTCGATCATTTCAATACCAATCTCAACATCCTTTCGATTGAATGGTCCCTCGCCTTTTTGCCATCGCAGGATAATATCCCCAGTCTTTTTAGGCCTTTCATTCGTCGCAAAACCAAATGGTTTTCTACTTGAAACTTGGTCACTCATACTTTTTTCTTTTTTTGCCAGTACCTTTCTTATGATCGGAACTGCCTGGCTGTGGCGTATGAATGTCTTAAACTCATTTAACGCCCTAGTCGAAACGACTTCTGCCCCATTATTCACATTCACAACCTCACAAGAACCGGGAGAATCTCTTTTCCATAGGAAGTAACAGATACCCCCTGCTATGTCTACGCCCGGGAAGCATTCGTTTGCGTTCTCGAAATCAACAATTTTCCGTATTCGATTATCGTTCAGCATCTCTCTGCGGAAATCGTCTAGACCCTTTCCTCCCGCAAACCAGCGAGACGGAATAATCATAGTGAGATACCGAGGGTTTAGTTTTTTTGCCTGGTGTACAAACTTGTGATATAGAGGCATCGCACTTGCCTTGGCTCCGCTGTCACTAATCTGATACGGCGGATTTCCAACAATTACATCGAATTTCATATTGAATATCTCCTCCGGTTTTTCGGTATGAATAAATTGATATGCGTGGGTCTCCAAATCACCTCCGCGGTCGTACTCTTCCCGACTAGCTCCGCAATAAATACATTTTCCAGCTCCCCAGCTGTGCTCAATACGCTTGAAACGAATATTACCCTGTGGATCATCAAAAATCTCACAAACAGAATATTCTCCATTAGCTTTTTTTGAGCAATAAACGGATCTGCGCGAAAGTAAGGACGTTAACTCTGTTATAGCAATACCAAACAGCTGGTTCTTAAAAATGTGGTTTATTCTTTTTTGCTTATTTGGAATTTCTTTTTCTAGCCCTGCATCTAACCTTTTAGCAATTTCACGCAAAAACACACCTGATTTAGAAACAGGGTCAAGAAACCGTATATTTTTATCATTCCAGATTTCTTTGGGCATCAAATCTAATATTTGATTGGCCAATTGGGGCGGTGTAAAAACCTCATCGCTGCTCAGATTAGCAAGACAGGTCAACACATCGGGATTGTAATTATTACTTTTCAACGGCGCCAATTTTCAAAAAATGAACTAGTGGGTACTCTTTTACAGGCTTGGGAATAAAAACATCTTCTCCGAGATCGGAAAACAGAGGTAATTCTTTTATAGCCGCATGATCAAGCAATCCATGAAAAGCAAACTCTCGGCGCTTAAACATACTCCCGTTGACGGGAGACCATTCGGAGAAAATAATCGGATGAGAATTCTCACCTACTGTTTTTAAATCCAGGGCATCGCCCCAGATTACATTTTTTTTAAGAATAAATTTAATTGTGTTTCGACAATCATCTTTTGTCGCATCTTTGAAAAGTCGCGTATATGCCTGGTCAAATATGTCAAAAAGTCGCTTGCGACATTCCACAACATTATCTTCCAGTATGTCTATACCGTAAACGCTGGACACAGCAAGAACTGCGTACCGTTCATACTCTAACTGGTTCTTGGCGTAACGAGATTCAACAACGTTTAGCTTCCTCTCCAAGATTTCCGCCAGAAAATTACCCGTTCCACAAGCAGGCTCAAGAAACCGGGATTCTATCCTTTCGGTCTCCTGTTTCACCAAATCAAGCATGCCATTCACTTCCAGTTTGGCCGTATAAACTTCGCCGTGGTCAGCGACCCTTTTCTTTGAGACAACCTGTTTTTCTTGGTCCATCGGATTCATTATTTTAATACTCATCAAAATGAAACTAGCTTATTTTTGAAAAATCTATTATTGCCTTACAGAGACGTTCCAAAATATCAGAACGCTTTCCATCCTTCCACAAGACCTCAATCGTTGCTGTGATAACTAGGCTATTCTTTCCGCTAACGCCTTCCCATTCATTTTCTTTTAATATTTTTAATTTGGCCGCGTCCCAGAAATCTTTTCCATAACTCTCTTGGACTGAATCGCTAAAATTTACCGGCCACATCGTAACGTTTCTTTCCCAGATAACGCTTTTTGATAACGGGTCAAATTTATTTAGCTCACACAAATTTAATATACAGCTATTGTCTTTGACGTTTCTATCTATTTCTTCTTTTTTTGTTTTATCAGTATCTGCATCAAAAACTGTAAATACCGGTACCCCAAATAGGGACGCGATCGCTAATGGTCTGCTTAAATTAGTTTTTCCCCCCGCCAAGATAAAATGACAGCCGTATTTCCTAAAATCATTCCAAAAACCAAGTAAATTCATATATGTTGATATAAATGCAATATCTTCAATTCCTTCAACTAAAATAGCAACTGGACAGAAAAAAATTTCCTTCAAGGACGGCTGCATAATCTGCTCTATTCCCGCAACTAGAGCAGAGACAGATTTTGGCTGTTCGCCTAGAGCCTTGGATATTCTTAGTTCCAAATCTTCAATAGATAAATATGAAACATGCGATTCAAAAGTCTTTGGATCTTTGCGGATCATTCTTACGCTTTGAAACCCTCGGCCTGGAACAAAATACGGGCTATGGGTGGTTACAATAATCTGTGAATTCAAAGAGGCTAGATTTTCTAATAAATTAGACATGTGCCTAGCCTGAGGAGGGTGCTGAAATATTTCAGGCTCTTCAAAGCCTAAAATTAAAGTTGGCGCATTAGCATCTGCGGAGGATGCCAGTTCTTGTAGCAACGCTATTAAAAATGATCGTTGGATTCCGTGGCCAAGTCTAAATATTTCACCAATAAAATTGCCTTCTCCAATAGAAATACGCGCCAATGGCTCAGCAATGGAAACAGATTTTTCTTTATCATAGTTCCAGTTAAGCTCTACTTTTGCACCTGGATGACTCCACTCTTTCAACCTAACGCCCAAAGACTCCCCTAATTGTCTTAGCGCATCCTTCTCATTTGAAATAATTTTTTCATATTTCTCAGACAGTTCTTTTTTTAATAAATCAATATGATCTTTGAAATTTACCTTTGTTCGTACCGTTCTATCCAGTAATTGCCCAAGAGCTGTTTTTTTACTTTCCTCTTGTTCGCTTGAGGGATCTTTAATAGCTGGTATGTATACCCATTGCACATACTTAGGCAAACGATCTGCGCCTCTTGTAAATCCATAAAACTGATCGCCACTTTCACCTAATTCACAAAGTTCTGGGTGTTTTTCTTCGTAATTCCTCAAAGCCTCTTCCATCTCTGGCTTACTATTCGCCGCAGGAAGATCCTTATATTTTTCGCGAAGGCTTTTATAAAATTCTTTCAGGGCTGGGGCTTTTTCGCCAGCTTTGTCTTTTGCAAAGTAGGCTTTAAAATCAGACATAACGAGTCTAGAGCCACATTGGATAACTGGCGCGGTTTGAGTTGCTCCATCCCAAATAGCCTTGGCTGATACGATAAGTTTTTCTTGTCTAAAATATTCCTTGAAATCATTTTTTGCTTCTTCTGATAAATCTACAAAAGTGAGCGTAATTTTAATGGGGTCAGACGTATTTCCATGGTGAAAATCTTCCTTGGATAAAGATACAATATTTCCATTAGCCACGCTATTCCTGAAAAATACATTTAATGCCATTAAAAGAGTGGATTTCCCACAACCATTGGCACCAACTAGGCAAGTATAGTCATCGAAAATTATTTTCTCATTCTTAATCGATCGAAAATTTTCTATTTTTAATTCTTTTAATTTCATTATCTTATTTTTGTATCAAACGGTTAAATTTTCGGTTATTCATAAAAACCATACTCCCTTAATTTTTTGCATCTTTCTCAGGCAGCTCAGCATCCGGAAGTTCGAGAATTTTAATTTGCGGCAACGCCGTTCCGGCCAATCCCTCCAAATCTCCATGCATCCCAGCGGTATTTGAAATAATCCGCTCGATCTGCTTTTCACGGCTCGCCCAAATTTTTTGCATAGCCCTTTTCTCAGATTCAAGCTCCTCTTTCATATTGCGAAATCCTTCGATGATCGCTGTGACTCGGTTACGAAATTCGGGCCCGGTCACATAGCGATAGATCATATCTTTTTTATCGTCTTTGCCACTCTCGACTTCTTTGGCATTGGCTGTCTGAATAAGAGCCATTCGAAGCGCCAATGCCAAGCTTAATGCGGACGGGATATCCGTGACCCAAACGCCGTTGATCTGCCGAAAATGATGGAAGCCTACCGGCAGCGCCTCGGAAACAAGAACAGCGAGATCGGCTTTGGCATTACCCTGATCGTCTTTTAATTTCGCCACCCAGGACTCGCTCCAGTTTTTGACGCGCTTCGTTTCCCAAAGGATTATCCCGCAAGTACGGCCGGATTGCGTCTTTACGGTCTGAATGATGTCACCGCCCCTTACTCCGGTAGAAACAGCCTCAATCACATCAAACGGAAACTCTCGCTTAAACATCCCCTCAAGCTCTAGCTCAAGCACATCGCCTTGCATCTGCTGAGAACCCTGCTCCATTTTGCGTTTTAATTCATCCATTTGCTTCAATGCGTCGGCTAGCTTCTTGTCTTTTTCAGCATCTTTTAATTTGTGCTGCTCATCAAACCTTGAGTACACCGCTTCTTCAATTTTCATTTTCTCTTCATCAATTCTTCTGGCCGTGTCGAGTTCAATATTTTTTTCTCTTTCTTCCAGCTCGCGCTGTCTTTTAAGAAGAGTTAGCTCGTTGCTCTGAGCCTTCTTAAGTTTCAGATTACTCTCCTCGGCCTGCGCCTTCAGATCCGCTATATCAGCACTCACAGCCTCTTCGGCCTGTTTCTTGAGTTTTGTTTCCAGCTCTTTGCGCTGTTTTAGCAAGCGGCTCTCAATATCTTTTTCGAGCTCCTTAAGCTCGCTGTTATGCTCTTTTTTAGTCTCAGCTAATTGTTTTTCGTAATTCTGACGAGCTCGCTCTTCGATATCGTGAGACAGAGCTTCGGAGAGCGGTATTCCCGCTCCACATTTAGGACATTTTATTGAGTCTTGAGCCACCGAAATCTCCTCACGTTTTGAGCTAAATATAAAGTCATTATTTTACGCCTTCACCCCCAAAACCACCACCCCAATCACCACCACAAGTCCCACCCCAAACAGAAACCCAATCCATCCGCCCACACATGCGCCGACAATCGGAATCAAAAACCACCAGCCCCACCAAAGAGCCGCCAGTCCCACGGCTCCCACCACAAGAGCCCCAATCCCCGCGATAATCACAAACACCCAAACTACCGGCTCCATGACTTATTTTTCTTTTTCCAAATCCATGTAAAGCGTTCCCATATAATTCAGCGTCTCGTTCCCGTAGGCGCCCCCGCGGTTAATGTTCTCCATGTTCACAAGCCCCGCAACTTGAGTGCGGGCGCGCAAGTCCTTGGGGTTTTCGCGCAAGTAAACGCGCAGTTTATCAATCAGCTCTTTTCGCTTTAAGTTATAGTCCCAGTTCGGAATGCCCGACCAATTCGACAGCCCGTGCTCGGCTTCCTGGGTGAGCGTCCGCCACCGCACAAACGCTTCAAAAAATAACGGCGAATACTTTTTAGATAGGCTTTCTTCTAAAGACTTTACACTCACATCCGTGCCGATCTCCGTCATTGGGAAATCCCTGGCTTTTTCTAAAATCTCGGCAAGCGGCGTAAAATCAAACGCTTCACCTGCCTTTTTAGACTCGCTTGCGTTCTGATTAAGAATTTCAATGCTCTCCTTTTGCACGCTTGATATCTCTTTCTGATCCAAGTCTTTGTAGAGCGCCCTGTACCGGGCCGCTGTGCGAAAGAAGGCTTCCTTTAAAAACAGAGTCTCCTCAGGACTTTTAAGCCGACGCACCTCTTCCACAAGACCATCAATCCGTTTTAAGGCAACAGTCGATGCCGCTTTCATTCCCTCCTTGTTCGTCGTGTCCCACCCAATATAAAGATCCATATCGACGACAACGGAGTGCATTTGAAGGCCGTAAAATTGAATGTCATCGATGTAAGCATCGAGCGCTGAGCCTATCGGGACCAAAGTTTTTCCCTGGGCGAACGCTTCCCCTGATAAAAGACATGCTAAGACTAAAATTAAACTTAAGTTTCGTTTCATGACTGTCATTCCTCTCTCGTGAAATAATAATTTTGCCAGTTGTCGTCCAAAAGAATATGCGGGACCGTTCGCTCAGAAATCTTTACAAATTTTCCGTCCTTATACTCCCAAGTCTCGATGCGGTGCCTATCGAACTCTAGGTGGGCACCCGAACCAGTTGAAGAATAGCTTTCTGCTACTTCGATTTTGCCGCTCGGTAAACGCCGGGCTATCCCTTCGGCCAACCCTTCAAAACGTTGAATGAGTTCAAGGCTTTTCCCGTCCTTCACCCGATAGATCTCTAAGATCTGTGAAAACCCTGTAGCCCAAGCCGCGTTGTATCGCACCCAGAGCTCTGGCTTACCATCCCCATCAAGGTCGTGCGCCTCAAGCGGCCAGAAGTATTGAATAAAACGCTCTTCAGTATTCAAAACCGCAGTGCTTAACACCGGATTTTTTTGGCTTTTATCAATCAAGAGGAACTTGGGCGGTTTTTTAGTGTCCGCAAGCGGTAAAGCGATCCACCTCTGGGCGGTGTCGTTCATAAAATTCCACACTTCTATAACGGGACGCGCTTGTACTTGCACGAGGTAGGGACCAAGGTCTCCTTCGGCGATCACCACCTCGTGATCTTTGGCATTTACCCATCCATCGGGCACGCCCCACATCTCGTAAGCGCCTTCTCTATAGAAGTCGAGAAAGCTTTCAGCATACTTTGCGGAAAGAATTGCCGTGGGGCCCTTAAGATCCTTTCGGCTTTTTACGAGCCCGATCATTTCAAGCGATCTTTTCTCGGTATCCGTTTCTTCTTCGAGGCTCAAACCCAGATAACGCGCAATCCAGAAATCGGCCGAGACCACATCTTCTTTTTGAATCGCCTCTGCGGCCGACTGATAGATCTGATCCAGTTTTCCTTCAAGACCCGGCTCAGCCATAGCTCCGGTAGTCAGCAAAAAGACAAAGCAGGTGGTTAAATTTATTGTGACTTGTTTTTTATTCATCATCTGGATCCCCACCTTCTTCAAGCGCTCTTCGTTTTCTTTCTTTTTTCTCTTCTTCCTCTTCCTCTTCTTCTTCGGCCAACATCGCCCAAAACCAAAAGCCCATCAACCAATCGTCACCGTGTTTGCCTAACATAGATTCGCTCTCCCTGCGATCAATGTAATCCTCTGGATTCTATTTACAAAATTAATAGTTTAAATATATACTATTAATCTAACTAATAACCTATGGATATCCCTCAGCTTAAAAGTTTTCTTTGGGTCTTAAAAACAGGCAGTTTCTCAAAAGCTGCCGCAGCTTCCTTTCGCACACAGCCGAATGTCAGCCTACAGATCAAGGCTTTGGAGGAAGAGTTGGGAGTTCGGCTTTTTGAGCGCTTTGGGCCAATGAAGGTTCAACCCACCCAAGACGGTAAAGTTCTGGCCGAGATCACCGCTCCCCTATTAAAAGACTTTGACTCGGTTAAGAGAAGGTTTGACGACACGCGAGGCAAGGTTTCTTCGGCTGAGATCTCCATCGCAAGCCATGAGACCGTGATTGCTTATCTTTTTCCGGATATCGTGGGACATTTCAAGAAAAAACATAAAGACTTAAAGTTTAGTTTCTTCCGGAAAAATAAAGGCGACATTGTGCAAATGGTAGCGGCCGGAGAAGTGGACTTTGGCGTCACAACCCTCGATCAAGTTCCTAGAGGCATCGAATACAAAGTCTTTCGTATTCATAAAAGAGTCTTACTTCTTCCCAAGGGTCATGCGCTTTCAAAATCTAAAGTTATTAAGGCAAAAGACATCGCAGCCTATCCTCTAATCTTGCCTCCCTTGCAATCCGAGACAAGAATCCTCGTGGATGAGTTCTTTAAAAAGAAAGGCCTTAACTATTCGGTGTCTCTTGAGCTTACAGGCCGAGATGCGGTAAAGAAATACGTCGAAAAGGGTTTTGGAATCTCGATTATGAGCGATTACTATTTAGAACCTTCAGATAAAGAAAAAATGGCGATTATTGATGTGTCCCATCTCTTCGGACAAACAAGCAGGGGAATTCTTTATAGAAAAGGAAAAGCGTTCTCTCCTGTCCATCAAGAGCTTCTCAATTACCTTCTAAAAAACTAAAACCCGTTGGGCCGCGAGCCCAACCTACAAAAAATCCCTTCTCCGCCTGAGGCGGATCCGTCCTTCGGCGGAAAAAAAATCTAAAAATCGCCCGCGCGGGGGCTTCGGACTTGCGCGTCCCTAAGACTTATAAGATGGCGCCCTCCGCAAACAGCCAATCTTTAACACCCTAAAGCTTTCACGAGTTTTCCCGGAGCGGCCGAGCGTAGGGGCCCGCTGACCTAAGCGGGCAGATGAGCCTGCGGCCTAGCAGGCGGAGGAGCGACGACTGAGCCCCAGCGAGGGAGGAGCGCCGCAATGGGCATTCAACATTCGAAGGTCCGCACGGCCGTCGGGGTTTTGCATTCAAACTTATTTTTGCTTGGCGAGTTTCATTCGGTGGAAAATTAGAATTCTAAAAATATTCTAGAACTCTACGCGGCCGGACGAATTACGTACCGTGTCTATAGGGTTCATAGCGCTATCTCATTCGCCTTCTATCCAATAGATCATGTGGAAGAGTAAATGAAAATGTACTAGAATAGGCCCTTAACTCAGTGGGATGTTCGTCACGTTTTAGTGAACGTCCCCAGTTTAAAGAGTCGAACTCAGAGCTACAAGCGGGGGCGCGCAAGTCCGAAGCCCCCGCGCTCGTTTGGCCCGCGACTCCTCCCCGAAGACCAGCATTCTGAGCAGGTTCTCCTAAGTCGTTCACATCTTCAATATTTATAAGATTTTTTTAGAGAAGTTTATGGGTGGGTACGTTTAATGCTTTGGCTATTTTTTGGATATTAAGCAATGTAATATTTTTTTCAGCTCGTTCAATCATGCCGATATAAGTGCGGTGAACCCCGGCAAGCTCCGCCAGCTCTTCCTGAGATATCCCCTTCTTCTTTCGCTGCTCTCGAACGGTATTCCCAAATTGGATTAGGATTTTTTCTTTTGCCATTGATTCTATAATAGAATTATGCTAACTTTAATGCTACATACTATAGTTAGCATTTATGGAGCTCGATGAGTAGACTTAAATTATTTTTACGATTTTTATCTTTGCTATTCGAAGTGATCGGAAAATCCTTTCTGTTTGTGTCTTCGAAGCTATATTCGGCTTCAAATCGGTCATTGTACAAGTAATGCGTCCTGAGTAGCCTTTTTGGGCATTTGAGGTGCCCAAAAAGGCTACTTTTAGGCCTAAATGGAGGTTTCTATGAAAAATACCGCTATTTATACCCGCGTTTCTACTAGTAGCCAGGCAGACATCGAATACAATTCCTGCGAAGCCCAGCGTGACAAGATTCTTTCCTACGTCAGAAGCCAGGAAGACCTGAAATTTCATAAAGAATATGTTGATGCTGGGTTCTCTGCGGCTAGTTTAGACAGGCCTGCTCTAAAACAATTATTGAACGATATAGCCGCTGGTAATGTTCAAGTTGTTTTGACTTACAAAATCGACCGGTTGAGCCGTTCATCAAAGGATTTTTATACATTGATCGATTATTTTGAAAAATACGGCGTTGCCTATGTGTCGGTAACGGAGCATTTCGACACCTCTTCCCCGTCCGGAAGGCTTCTTCGCAATATCATGCTCACGTTTGCGCAATTCGAACGGGAAATGACCTCCGAAAGAACAAAAGACAAATTACTCCAACGTGCAAAAAAGGGTTTATGGAGTGCACCAAGAACACCTCTAGGTTATAAAAAGGCGGACAAAAAATTAATCGTTGATAAAAAGACCGCGCCAATCGTACGGGGCATCTTTGAAACTTACGTCGCTACGGGCTCCCTTACAAAAGCCCTACAATTCGCCAGAAGTCATGATGCAATGGGACAAGTAACTAAAAGACCTCTTGATCAATCAACCCTCTGGAATATTCTCAGAAATCCTACTTACATCGGAAAAATGCGTTGGAGTGGCAGGATTTTTTCAGGCATTCATGAGCCGCTTATTTCAAATAATCTTTTTGAAGAAGCTCAAGGGTTGATGACGAAGAAAATTAAACTGAAAAGACTGTATAAAGAATATTTATTGTCCGGGCTTGTGAAATGCGCAACTTGCGGCTCTTCCATGACAAATTGTTTTACCAATAAGAAAAAACGGCGCTATTACTATTACAAATGCACCAAGGTAGTCCACGAAGGAAAACACGCTTGCCCCATCAAAGAAGTGAACGCAGAGAAACTTGAAAGCTTCTTGATTGAAAATCTGTCACGAATCGCGTTGGACAGCCAATACATCGAAAGCTTGGTATTTAAAATGCTCCACACTGAGGGTGCCCATAAGGGATTCGAACTCCTGCAAGAGTCGTCAAAAACCGGCGCCCACCGGGTCCAGCAGGTACTGATTAATTTTAAAAACCAGATTCAAAATGGCTCTCAAATCGAAAGAAGTTTAGTCTTTAGGAGAGTTATCCAGAAAGTAAAATTTTCTAAGAGCGTGATGGAAATCATTATAAATATTGAAGATGTGAACGACTTAGGAGAACCTGCTCAGAATGCTGGTCTTCGGGGAGGAGTCGCGGGCCAAACGAGCGCGGGGGCTTCGGACTTGCGCGCCCCCGCTTGTAGCTCTGAGTTCGACTCTTTAAACTGGGGAGGCTAACGGGATTTGAACCCGTGCTAAGAGAGCCACAATCTCTCGTGCTACCCCTACACCATAGCCTCCAAGAAACTCAGTATTTTAGTAGATCTTTGATCTTTTTGATAGTCCCTTCAACGCCGCCCGATTCGGAGCTTTCTTCGTCCAAATCGCCACCCTTCTTCAGCGCCTTGTCCAAAATGTGGTCCACACTCCCAAATACCGACGCCTTCATCGCTCGCTCAATCCCTTTTCGGATCGCCATTTCGGGTTTAAGCGCCTTTGCGTCTAAATTCCAAGCCGCCGAAAGCGGTAATTTCAACTTTCCATTCCGATCTTTTAAAAATAAAAGAATACGCTCGGCGTTTAACCCAAACAATTCGCCGTTCGACTCGTAGGATCCAAACAATAAGCCGCTCATCTCAACGTCCGCCGCCATTTCCATGTCACTGGCAACCGTGTGAAAGCGAAGTTGACCGTCCGCGTAGCCATTTTCAATCACCGCCGGGGTTACTTTTTTCGTGTAGATCGAAAAATACGGCAGATAGAGCCCTTTGATGCCCAGTCTCGTGTCAGAGTCGCCTCTTCGAAAATCTCTCCACGCATTTAAGCTTAAGTCTGCCGAGCGCTGATCCCGACCTTGAGCCACGCGCGCGTGAATCCCAAAAATCATCCGCTCCCCCGAAAATGGAAGCGACACATTTTGAATTCCTCCTTCGACATTCTGAAGGGCGATAACAAATCCTTTAGAGTCTACATCGTAATCGATGAACTGAAACGCGCTTTTTCGAAAGATAATTTCGTGAATATTTAAAAGTTCGCGGCGCGCCTCAGCCTGAGCAGATGGTTTTTGTGATTTGTTTCCTTGGACTGTATTCACATTAGACAATGCATCTGAAAAAATAGACAAGAGCTTCCCATGGTACTGCCGCACGGAGACAAACGCGTTATCAAGCTCCATCTTATCGATTATTAAACTTTTTTGTGACAGAGATAACCAGGAAAGCGACAGATGAATTTCTTCCGCCGAGAAACAGTTGTCCCCGGAAAAAATCCCGGAATCCTTAACTTTTAATCCTTGAATTTCGAACGACAGCGGAAAATGGTACTCAATGTACTCGATAGAGACTTTTTTGTTCAGCGCTTTCTCAAGCGACTGGATGAGAATTCCCGGAGCCTTTCGCGCAACAATGCCCAAGGCCATGGAGAACAAGGCCGCGCTAACGATGATGAAAATGAGGATTTTTTTTAGCATAAAATGGTGTCCCCGGCGTGGCTCGGTCCCTTCGAGCCCCGCTAAGATTTCCTTGAAAAAATCGTGTCCCCGGCGTGGCTCGAACACGCGACCCACGGTTTAGAAAACCGTTGCTCTATCCAGCTGAGCTACGGGGACAAAAAACTCCTTAAAAGCTTCAGATCCCGCCCCTTCTAATTCAATCCTTGAAAGGGATCTGATCCGCCGCGCATTCTGGCGGAACGGGGACGAAACCTTCAAAATTTCGGGGTGACAGGATTTGAACCTGCGACTTCTTGCTCCCAAAGCAAGCGCTCTAGCCAAGCTGAGCTACACCCCGTTTAAAAAATTTAAGGGGTACGACCGCCCTTTAGGCAATCATACCCCTTCGGCAAAACGTTTATCTAGACTTTTTTGGGAGAACTTTTTCGGCGGCCCGGACGATATTTTTGGACGTCATGCCGTACTTTTCCATCAATTCTTCGGGTTTACCGCTTTCAGCATAGCAGTCATTGATTCCCACAAATTCGATTGGCACCGGCGCATGCTGAGACACGCACTGCGACACGACACTTCCCAGACCCCCGAACACCAAGTGCTCCTCGGCGATCACGAATGCACCCGTCTTCTTAGCCTCTGCAATAATCATTTCTTCGTCGAGGGGCTTAAGCGTGTGGACATCGATCACCGACGCATCAATTCCTTTTTCTTTCAAAATTTCAGCCGCCTCCAGCGCTTCGAACACTAAAAGCCCCGTCGCAATCAGCGTGATATCTTTTCCCTGACGCAAGCGAATGGCTTTCCCAATCTGAAAATCTGTTTTTTCGTTATAAATGTACGGTGATTTGGAGCGACCGGTGCGCACATAAACCGGTCCCTTGTGAGACGCGGACTTTTTGATAAGGGCCTTTGCCGAAAACTCATCCGACGGCACAATCACGGTAAAGTTGGGCAGTGCCAAGGCCAGCGCGAAATCTTCAACCGATTGCTGGCTTGCTCCGTCCTCACCGACGCTGATTCCGCCGTGAGACGTCACCACTTTGACATTGAGCTCGGGAAACGCCACACCCACGCGCAGCTGTTCAAAACCTTTGCACATTAAAAAGCAGGCAAACGAACTGATAAAAGGGATTTTTCCGCAGGACGCGAGTCCCGTGGCAATGCCCACAAGATTCATTTCCTGAATGCCGATATCGATAAACCGCTCGGGGTAAACCTTGCCGAACATTTCGGTGCGGGTAGACTTAGACAAGTCCGCATCCATCACGATCACGTTTGGATTTTCTTTGCCGATTTCAACGAGTGCTTTGCCATACGCATCGCGCGTTGCCGGACCTAATTTTCTCTCAATCATTATTGAATGATTCCTAAAATTCTTTGAATTTCTGCGTCATTTTCGCCGAGCTCTTTGAGCGCCCGCGCGGTTTCGTCCTTAGTGGGAGCGACGCCGTGAAAATTATTATTATTTTCCATGAACGATACGCCTTTTCCCTTCACCGTGTGCGCAATGATAATGCGCGGCGCCGACTTCGAGGATTTGGCCCAGGCCATGGCGTCAAAAATTTCTTTGTGGTTGTGACCGTCAATTTCTTTAGTTTCAAATCCGAAGGCCTGCCATTTCGCGGCAACCGGCTCCATGTCGAGAATGTCTTTGGTGGCTCCGGACAATTGGTATTTGTTGTAATCCAAAATGGTGACGATGTTGTTTAGCTTGTGAAACGAAGCAAACGCGGCTGCTTCCCAGATCTGGCCTTCGTTTAATTCTCCGTCGCTGATAATCACGTAGGTCGTAAAATCTTTTTTATCAAAGCGGGCAGCGAGTGCGCAGCCAATCCCAATCGAAAGCCCTTGACCCAGCGACCCGGTTGAGGCGTCGATTCCTGGAATGCGCCGAACGTCCGGATGCCCTTGCAGCGGGCTTCCGAGCTGACGAAGCGTTAATAATTTTTCTTTTTCGAAATAGCCGCTAAATGCGAGTGCTGCGTAAAGCGCCGGGCAACCATGGCCTTTTGAAAAAATAACCCGGTCGCGGTCCGCCCAATGCCCGTTCTTCGGATCATGCTTTAAATAATGGAAATAAAGAATCGTGAGAATATCCGTCGCCGACAGCGAGCCGCCCGGGTGACCGGATCCCGCAATGCCGAGCATCTTGATAATTTCGCGGCGAATAAGAAGCGCCTGATTAGAAAACTTATTCCAATCAACGGCCTTGCCTGTAGTGCCAACTGCTTGAGTTTGTGGTGTCATGAGGCCTAAAGTTTAACCGCTCGAGGCCGCAGAGTCAACTTTGCTAGTCACCCGCCCATCGCGGCGATGAATGCTGATTTCCGGAACCGAAAGATCTCCGCTCGAGCGCGGAAATCCACTCACTGTCCAAACATCGTTATACAATTTCGCTTTGAATGGTTTGTACCCAGTCATCTTGCCGCCGTAACGCGCCGTTAAAATCGTTTCGCCTAAGAGAACCGCCGTGCGTTCGTCCGGCACCACACACGGCAGCGGTTCAAGCGCGCGATGACGCGACAACACAAACTGCGGTTTTGGAAAAAGATAAATGTTGCGACTATTTTTTCTTAAAAAATCCTGCCACTCTTCTGAGCTTGCCGTAAAAAGATAATCCTTATCGGATTCCTCCTGCCCCATCTGCCGCCAAATAAACGGTAGATCAAATGCTTTGGGTTTTAGTTTCTGCCCGAAACTTTTCCAGAAAGACTGCGGGGCATCTTTTGATTCCGCTTTGATTTGATCCACAATCCACTCGTAATTCAGCATGGAAAACCAGAGATCTCCCTCTTTTTCCTCGACCCGGCAAACCGTGTGCAAATCCGTGTTCATAAAAAGCCAGTACAGATTAAAAGTGTGCTCTTCGTATTCGGGAGAAAAATCACAGTAAACGTCTTCCCCAATTTTAAAAAAAACAGTCGTGAAGCGGGAGAATTTCCCTTCGGTGTCGTACGCGGTTAAGCGGTTTTTTTCGAAGAACCAAGTGGGCTTGTCCCCTTTCACCGGCTTGTCTTGATCAAGGGTCAAATCCCAACTGCCCACGCTCTGCGGAAATTCTATTTTTGAGGATTCGGTATAAAAAGGATGGTAGCTTTTGACGACACAGCCGGACAGCATCAAAGAAAACGCCGCTAGAAAAATAGCGGCGCAAGTTTTATTCAAATCGTCCACCCGTGCGGAATTTGAGGAAATTATTCAACGAGTCACAGAGCAGAAACGGATTCGTGCGCTTTTGGTCGCCCATCGTCGAGGTCAGCGTTTCGGCGTAATTGTGTCCTGGGCAAAGCACCGTCGAGTCGTCGAACTTCATCAGCTTCTGCGTGAGGCTATAGTAAAGTTCTTTCGGGTCGCCGCCCGGCAAGTCCGTGCGCCCGCAGGCATTGATAAAAAGTGTGTCTCCGGAAATCAGATGATTTTTCACATGAAAACATTGCGAACCGGGGGTGTGCCCGGGTGTGTGAACGGCCTCAACTTCAATTTTTCCGACTTTAATTTTTTCCCCGCCGTCGATCGCCTTGATTTGAGATGGCTTTACATCCAAGTACGACACGTCGTGCTTATTCACATAAATTGGGCAGTCGATGGACTCGAGCAACTCCTCAATCCCATTCGTGTGGTCGAAATGGTAGTGGCTAATCAGAGCACCTTTTATTTTTAAGTCTTCTTCTTTGGCCACGCGTAAAAGTGTATCGACCTGCCACGCCGGGTCGACCACCAAGATTTCGCGGGTGTCTTTGTCGCCGATGAAATACACAAAATTTTCCATCGGGCCAATTTCAAGTTGTTTGAGATAAAGGTTATTCAATTTTAAGGAGTTCGATTCCGACTTTTTTGGCGATGTCAAAAATCCGCTGGTCGCGGTAAAACTCGCCGTAGCAAATGCGCTTGATGCCGGCGTTGGCGATCAGTTTAAAGCAGGGCCAACAGGGGCTCGCCGTTGTGTAAATGGTTCCGCCGTCAATGCAAACCCCGTTTTTAGCAGCTTGTAGAATGGCATTGGCCTCCGCGTGAATCGTCGCCACACAGTGGTCGTTTTCCATCATGTGACCGGCTTCCGAGCAATGCTCGAGCTTTCGAATACTGCCGTTGTAACCGGTGGAAAGAATGGTTTTATCGCGAACAATCACCGCACCCACGAATTTGCGGTCGCAGGTGGAGCGGCTTGCCGCCACTTTGGCAATGTTCATGAAGTACTCGTCCCAACCCACCCGGCCTTGGGTTTGTCCATTTAAATGAGTTTTGGAAAGTGTCTTGGTTTTTTTCATAAACGGTATTTTAACCTAAAAACTTCCGGCAATAAAGCAGTGTCGTTTTCACGTCCAACTGGCCTGGCGCTGTGGATTCTCCTGTCGACGCGTAGGTGAGCGCGGAACCGAGCATCGGAAAAAGAATGCGGCTGGCCACCCCATTGGCACCCATGCCGATAGCAATCACTGGTTTCTTGGCATTCGACAGCCAATCCACAAGCTCGCGCAAATCTTCCGGTTTTTGAATAAAACCGGCAATCTTCACCACATCTGCTTTCAGAGAAAAACCTTTTTTTGAAATCTGTTCAAGATTTTGAATTGTGGGCGTTTTTTTGAAATCATGGTGCGAAACGATCACTGTCTTTTTTTTCATATGCGCTAATCGAATAAGACGCTTCGCAATTGGCGACGCAAGTTCTACGTCGATCGCATCCGCTTTCGAAAGAAGCGTTATAAACAGCGTTAAGCGCTGGGTTTCGCTGCCCGCCCACGCACCGCCTTCATTTTTAAGTCGAATCGTGATGAGCTTTTTAAAACCGCGGAAACGCTCAAGTATGGCGAGAACAGCTTTTGGCTCTGACGTTTTAAATTGATCCACGCGGACTTCCACAAAACGAATGCCCAGTTTTTTGAGGGCGTTCATTTGTGCCGCCGTGGTTTTATCCGTCACCACCGCGGCAATATTAATCTTATTTTTTGGAAAAATCATGAATTACTGCTTCTCAAAATCAAGCGACGCGGAGTTGATGCAGTAGCGCTTCCCAGAAACTCCAGGGCCATCATCAAACACGTGACCTAAGTGCGCGCCACAACGCTTGCAGGTCACCTCTGTCCGAGCCATGCCGTGGCTTCTATCCGTGTGCAATTCCACATTTTCGCGGTTTGCCGGATCGGTGAAACTGGGCCATCCGGTTCCGGAGTCAAACTTGGTGTCGGATTTGAATAACTCCAAACCGCAGGCCACACATTTGTACATTCCTTTGTCGTGATTGTTTACAAATTTTCCGGTAAAAGGACGCTCGGTGCCTTTTAAGCGGCAAATGTCGTACTGTTCGGGACTCAGCTCTTTCTTCCATTGGTCATCTGATTTTTTAATGGGTTCCACTTTGACTTCCTCCGCTAATGCCTGATGGGATAAAAATAAAATTCCAAAAATTAAAGAACAAAAATAAATTTTTTTCACTTGGCTTCCTTCATGATTTCAGTCGAGTCCACCCAGAGCGCAAGATACGGATACTTTGCCTCTTTTAATTTTAAGAACATGAGAAACGGTTTATCGAAAACAAAGGTCTTTGGTCCCCCGCCTTGTGATTTTTGGGCGGAAATCGCCGAGTCCGAGGCTAAGAACGCTGCGTCCTGATTCAATTTAAAGCTCACATCCGCTGCCGCGGTTTTTAGCCAGTAGTACCCCGTCCGTTCGCTCGGTGAAAAAGGAGCCTCAAGCTGCGTGTAATGGTGGTGAACGTTAAATTCCATCACCGGCACGAGCAGGCTGTCTTCTTTTTGCAAGGTAAACGGCTTATCGGACTTTATGCGGTCGTAAACCGATTCAATGACCTTCTGAAGAGACTCTTGAAACGGGATTTTGGCTAGTAGAAGCTCCTCGCCCTCCGACGTTTTAAGTCCAATCACAAAATTATCCGTATCCAAATAATCATAAACTTTCACCTGCTCAATCATTCTTTTCTGATTTTTCACCTGCTTAATTCCAAACGCCTGAACCGCTTTTCCTTTAAAGATAACGGGGTCGCGGTAGCGCTCGAACTTTTCAGAAAAGGTGATCTCTTTAGAAAATGCCGCGTACGCCAAAATATCCAGCGGATCGGCGAGCACGCTCTTCACCCAAGGGTCTTTGCTAAAGCGTTTTTTGTACTCATCGTTAAATTTGCTTTCGATTCCCTCTTTTTTAGTTCCGGCAAGCATCATAAACTGCCCCGCCGGCAAATCTTTCTTGGTCACCAGCCGGTCATGCAATTTATTGGACGAGGGCGCATCGGCCACGAGCGGCAATTCTTCTTTGATCACGTTGTCGACAATTTCGTTCCAGGCTGCTTGAAAGGCCGCACAGTAAACCAGTGTCGTTCCCGGAATAATGGTTTCCTGTAAAAATGGGGTGAGCTTTGTTTCCCGCCACTTCGTGGTCTCAGTTGCCGGCGTTTCTAGAGCAATGGCCACATTTCGAAATGAAACGGCGACGAGCAAAACCGATAAAATTAAAATGCTTTTCGAAAATTTCATAAAGTCTCCGTTTGCCGTTCTAATTGTCCCACAAAAGACAGCGACTCACTGCTTTTTTCCAATACGCATACCGCTCGGCAGCATCTTTTGATTTTTTTGGTTTAAACACACGATCGACGCGCCGGAAGCGGTTAAATTCTTCTTTGTTTTTCCAAAAACCAACGGCAAGCCCCGCCATGGCCGCGGCGCCGAGTGCCGTGGTTTCCAAAACTTTAGGACGCTCAACCGGGATTCCGAGTGTGTCCGCTTGAAACTGCATGAGAAAATTATTAATACTCGCTCCGCCATCCACTCGCAAATTTTTAAACGCATGCCCCGTGTCGCGCTTCATGACTTCCAAAATGTCCCGCGTCTGGTAGCAAATGGCTTCGAGGGCCGCACGCACAAAATGCTCGCGGCGTGTCGCGCGCGTAATCCCAATCACCATTCCCCGCGCATGCGCGTCCCAGTAAGGCGCGCCAAGCCCCGCCAAAGCCGGCACAAAATAAACGCCTTCGTTCGACGCAAGCGACTCGGCAAGCTTCGTCGTCTCAGATGCTTTTTGAATAATTTTTAGGCCGTCTCTGAGCCACTGGATCGCCGAGCCGCCTACAAACACACTGCCCTCGACGGCGTATTCGGTATGTCTCAGATCTCCGATCGACCACGCAATCGTGGTGAGTAAATTTTTCGAGAACCGGGGCTTTGCTCCTGTATTTTCGAGTAGAAATAAGCCGGTGCCGTAAGTATTTTTAATCACGCCCGGCTTAAACACGCCTTGAGCGAATGAGGCGGCCTGCTGATCGCCGATCACTCCTGCGATCGGAATTGTAACTCCAATGGATGAGAGATCTGTTTCGCCAATCAGACTGCTAGAGGGGACGACGACAGGAAGAATATTTTTTGGAACTCCGAAAATTCGTAAAAGTTCCGCGTCCCAGGCCTTCGTGTGAATATTAAAAAGCAGGGTACGCGATGCGTTGGACGAGTCGGTGACATGCAATTTCCCGCCGCTCAACTTCCACAGTATCCACGTGTCGATGGTGCCCGCTAAAATTTCGCCTCGCTCGACTTTTTGGCGTACGCCTTTCACATGATCCAAAATCCATCGAATCTTTGTCGCGCTAAAATAGGGATCTAAAAATAAACCTGTTTTTTGGTGAACTTTTTTTTCGAATCCTTTTTTCTTAAGCTCTGCACAGAAGGGCGCCGTGCGCCGGCACTGCCAGACAATGGCATTCATCACGGGCTTGCCGGTTTTTTTATCCCAGAGCACCACGGTTTCGCGCTGATTGGTAAGACCCAGCGCGGCAATTTGACCCGCAGGAATTTTTTGAAATGTTTTCTTTAGAATGTCCCGCGTACTTTTCCAAATGGCCTCAGGATCATGCTCGACCCAACCGGGTTTTGGGTAAATTTGAGCAAATTCCTCGTAGACATTGGAAACAATGTTCTGCTTGCGGTCGAACACAATGGCCCGGTTGCCGGTGGTGCCTAGATCTAAAGCGAGGATGTACTTTGGCATTAAAATTAGCTATGCGATCGCTAATGCCACCCGATGAATAATCTCAGACAAATAAGATTGGTAAGGTATGCTCTTGGCTTGAGCCAATTTCTTGATCCGTTGGATGTCCCCGTGGTTTACACGAATCGTAAGCACTGCATCTTTTTTTCTAGCGGCAATGGAGTCAGCGACTTCCCGTAACTGCTTTCCATTCACCGGCACATATTCATCCCTCTCAATAGCGGACATAATTTCTTTTTCTTCCGAATCTAATTTTATTTTTTTCATCGTTTACCCCTTCTTCAAATATTTCTTTGTATGCTTTCGACTTGGAAAAGCCGTTTTGAGAAAGTAATGGTCCTCTCCCTCAACATACGGAACGACCCACACATAACCCTTAAACTCAAAAAGCATCAATCGCTGATGGACCCTGGCTTGATGATCCTCGATCCCGATAAATTTGGAGTCGACGAGCTCCCCAAAAGTCACTCCCCGTTCTTTTTTGAGTCTGCCGTCTTTTTCCTGGCTCCAAATGAGGCTTTTCACAACCAAAGAATATCATATTATAAATGTAAATACAAATGCACTTACACTTACGCTGCTGATCCCGTAGTTCTCGTCAAAAGCTCCATCGCTGCAAGCCGCGCTCCAATGTTGATAGGGATAGCCAGAATCAACAGCTCTTGATAACGCTTAGTCTCGGGCTTTGTAACCTGTCGAATGTCTTGAAAGTTAGCTGGAGTTAGTTTAAGGGCCGATTCCCGGCGTATCAGAGTATCTAAGACGCGACTAACGGCATCATTCATCACCTTTGAGTCTTGCACCATCAGGGCGGCCAGATACACGGCTTGGTAAGGAATCAGATTGGCTTCTTTGCCACCGTCTGTCACAAAAGCTGGAATCGAAAGAAAGCCGGCATTCAAAGACTTGGCTTTCTTTAAAAGAATTTCTGTGGGCTCGGCAATAAAGATTTGATCGTATTCAATTCCTTTTAAAGATTCTAAGATTTCTTTAGAGCTTTCGGCAATATTGCCTTCAGCGTCTATTTCTACGAAATGAACAGCGCCTTTCTTTTCTTTCAACAGAGCTAACACTTGGCTTTGCGCCGCTCCAATAAACGGCTTTTCTTCGTCAGATCGCTTGACCTGATAAATAACTTTTTGTTTAGTGGTGACTTGAGCAAATCCTTTTTCTTCAAAAAGGCCTGTAACAAAGCGATTCAGAGCCTGAACTTGAGTGGCAGCGTTTTGGGCCTCGACGTCTGTTTTATCCTGCGCTTCTTTGACGACTGGCTGTTTCAATTTCTCTTTCAACACGCCTAAATCTGCCACGCCTTGCTTCTTTTGTTCAGGGCTCAAAACTACATGGGCTAAACGCGTTCCATCTTTATTTACTAAATCAATCGTGTCTGGCTCAGATTCGGCCGCCAAAACCACTCCGCTGGTAAAAGGGATAGAAAATCTAGCTCCTGACGATAGACTTCTAGCGGCTGAAAGAAGCGCGACAAATCTTTCATCGGCTAGCGTGATTTTATCTTCGTCAGATAATTCTTTTTCTGACGGAGCGCCAAATTGGGATTTGAAAGATAGGTTTTTCTCTGCCATCCGAGAACCACTCACCACCTCTCCAATGCTGACATCATCCACTTTTAATGCCTCTAGGAGAGACACATACTCGTTACCCTGTCCGTCCTCTTGAAAGCGCTTCTTCACGGCTGTAAGCGTGCCCTGGCGGTCCACCAGACTGTTTATGAGCGTAGACAAAAATTCTTTTGTTTTGGGCTCGACTTTTGAAGTCTCAAGCCCTTCCGCCTTCTTTTTTACCGCACCTTCTTCCACTCTGTCACGGATAGTCGCATATCTCCAAGAAACCCGATTCGATTCGATCCTCAAATTAAAAGGATTGGGATGACCTTCGAAAATTCTTAAGAGCTCCTCGTCGCTGTAGGGTAACCATCCCAAATCAACCTTCGTGACATATCTCATATTGCTTAAGAAGCTCAAACCTTCACTTGGAATTTTTTTATTCGCAGATGAAAAGTTTAATGCAATATTGTTATTATCAATGCTCGTAGTTGTTGCATACTCACGCACAGGACCCTGAAGATCGAGAAGCTTGCAAACATCTGCGGCCAACTTAAATTGATCTTCGAAAGTGGGCTTCGTTGGATGAGGTTTTTTTTCGCTCGGGATATCCTCATAACCAACGCCATTAATTTTCAAATCCTCTGGATTAGAGAATCTCGTAAAAATAAGATATATTTCTGTAAGTTCCATCTTGGCCTGCGTGTTTATAACTTTTAGGCTTGGAAGTCTTGAAAGAACATCTAAATTTTGACTAAAAAAATTATTGGGATCAAGATGGTCAAGATATTTCATTCCGTTAAGTGGCGAGAGATCATGGATGTCTGTGTATTGAGCCAGCAGAGTGCGCAAATATTTTAAATTTCTAAGCGGGGATAAATCTTGAACTTTTGTGCCTTGTATACCCAAGAGCTCTAGTTTTTTAAGATTGCTTACCGGGCTAAGATCTTTTACGTCCGTATGGTTCAGAATTAACACTCTTAAATTCTCCAACTTACTCAAAGCCTCTAGTCTCTGAATGCCGGAAACGTTTTCCGAACAGAGCACCGTTAAGCTCGTCAATTGGCCAACGGGGCCCAAGTCCCGAATCTCTAAATGTGACAAATTCAATTCTAAAGTTTTTTTTCCGGTGATCTCGTCCTCGCTCACTCTTAACCTACCCGTAGGATCAGCTTCTTCCACGCCTAGCGACAATAAATAATCCCTAGCCTTCTTCACTTGCTCCTCAAAAGATAACTCTACTTCTTTAGGCGCCTCTTTTAACGCATCCAAGTTTTCAATAGTACCGGTAACGCCTAACGGAACGGGCGTGCTTTGCATTTCATAAAACTTGATTAAAATTTCAGCGCAGTATTGCCACTGATCATTTTGTGCAAGCTTCAGGATGAAGGGATCAAGCTGATCCTTACCAACTAACAGCTTAGCCTCGATCATCGCGCAAAGAAGATCTGCATAAGCAAACCAATCATTTTTATCCGCCAGTTCTTCAAAAACAGCAGAAGTGGGATATTCTGATTTGGTAACATAAGTATTAGCCTGGCGAGCTTGAAGTATTACTAGAGCCAAACCATGCAAATATCCCGCTTCCGCAAGAAGTCGCCTATAAAATCTTAGATCATCAGTAATAATTTTGGATTTTATAGCTTCAACAAGAATCGATGAATATGTACTCCATTGCTTAGCCTCTGCCAGCTTCTGAAGATAAGGATCAAGTTCGCCTTTGGTTGTGATCACTTTATTTTCTATCGCGCGAAGCAGGGGCACATAATAGACACTCCAACCAAAACGACCTTCTAATTTTTCAAGGAAAGGACGAAGCTCGGATTCTCTGGTGATGATTTTAGCTTCGATGGCTTTTTCGAGTACTTGTCCATATTCCTGCCACATTTGGGCGTCCTCCAGACGGTTAAGCGACAATGCGGTATTCGGTTTTCCTGTCGACTCTCCGATTCGATAGCGTTCAATATTAAACAGGGCCATCTTGTCCGGCGTCATTGCAGCCATCCCCTGAAAACTTTTGGAAATATCGAACTTTCCAGTTATCAGACCAAACTCCCGCGCTTTCAGTGTGACCATCGCGTGTTCAAACCATTTTTCGTTGTCCGTCAACGTTAGAAGATACGGACTAAGGTCACCGGCCCCCGTAATAATTTTTTCCTCAATAGCTTTGGTTAATAGCCAGAAATATTCGTCCCATTTTTCTTCTTTCTGCAAACGAGAAAGCATCTGGCCAACAGCGGCCGTTACATCAAAAATGGATTTTGTCTTTGTCTTGTAAGCTTCTATCATCGCCATAGCGGCGAAGTAAGGGTTGGTATCTTTCAAAATTCCCCAATAGGGGAACGACCCTTTTCCTGAACCCTTGGGAATAATTTTTGCCTGAATGGCCTTAATCACAATTGGCCCATACTCTCCCCACTTGCCTTCTCCGGCGAGTTTTTCAAGATAAGAATCTAACTCTGCTTTGGTTGAGGCGGCGTCGAACTTTTCGGTTTTGGGTTGAGGCGTTTCCTTGGCTTTTTTGGCAAGCACTTCAATCGGTTGATCCGGTTTTTCGGGATCGAGATAAATCGTGTCTCCGGTCTTCGGGTCATGAAACACAAAGTACTTGCCGTCATAATCAGTCGCCGAGTAGCGGGCTGAAATTGACAGCGGCTTCCAGCCGCCCACGCGATCAGCGGGAATGTCCCACCAGCGATAATTACCATTGACTCTCGCGACTGCGTGCCGGTTGGTCGCATCAAAAATACCGTTTTCAAATTGCTGAATCGGCTTCCTCGGAAGCGCCTCCCAGACAGAAAAAGCGTTATCGTGTTTGTATCCTACATTGCCGCGACTATACCTGATAATTTCTCCCTTAAATGGAATCCTTTCGCCGGTCTCCGGATCGATCGCCACGAGGTTACCCGAATCAGAGTCGTCGATAAACAAAGGGAAATCCGGATGTTTGATATAATGGCCTCCGTCAATGCGCCCGGCGAAATCATGAATGGATAAACCCGTATCGTCCAACTTTTCCGCATACAAAAAATTTTCCGTATCATCAGCCGCCATAATTTTCAACCCCGACGGGTCGAGCTCAGCAGAGGCCCTGCGCTGAAAGTCTATCCCAATCGAAAAGTGCGGCACAATGTTACCGGCCTCCTGACGATGCCATGAAGTTCTGACAAATGTAATAGGCTTTCCATTACAGTCTTCAATGAGTTTTCCGCTTTTGTGGAAAAAGACGCTCATTTTGCCATTACCGTCGACCAGCGCTGTGTACGTACCGGTAGAGTCAGTACGGACGCGTTTGTAACCCTCCTGATTTCCGACGATGCTTCCCGTTTTTGGATCTATCAGAAGTTTTGTGTCCAGTGTATCGTCCTCCACATAAATCATGCCGCCTTTCTGGAAAACGAAAAACGTGCTACGATCTGAAAATTTCTCGGGGAGTGGAATATCTCTCGCAATGAACCATTCCTGTCCGTCCTGCATCAGGATTTTCACCGTAGAAATTTTCTGCCCCGATCCATCAACAGATTTCACGAGACAACTCATAAATCTCCCATCGTCCGACAGCTCAATATTGTAAAATTTTGTGCTGTGATTTGCCGCAAGTGTGCCGAGATCATACGCAGGACCCAGTTTTTTAGAAGATTGCATCTTAATCCACTCACCGGTTTTGAGGTCTAAAATTCCATTCATGCTGATCACCTCGCGGTTGGATTTTTTCCGGTTCCAGGCAAAGCGGCGGTCTTTGGAGATTGCTATTTCTTCACCAACCATCGGCTGATTCAATACATGGGCATCGTCGAATTGAGCGCCGGATATCTTGACGGCATAATTAATATGCCCAATACCCAAGATATAAAATCCATTACCTATAGCCCTAAAACTAGTCACCATAGGGCCCTCCCACGGTAATTTCTTACCCGTCGCAATTTCGAGGATGTCCCCGTTTTCCAACAACACATGCTTTTGATTGGCGTCGGGAGGAACTTGGCCGGCCGTTCTCGGTTTATCCTTAGGTTTTTCTTCGACCCCGGACCGTGATGACATTTGAGCTTGGTAGTAGCTGATTTTAAGATCCGCGATTTGATAGATTTTAAAATCACTCCGGCTACCTTCGGCCTCCAGCCTTTGAAGATAGGGATCGATGTCAGATCGTTGGGTGACGAGCTTGGCCTCGTACGCTTTGATGAGAATTTCGGAAATGTCCGCCCATTCGCCAGCGCCTTCCAGTTTCTTAAGATAAGACTCTAGTTCGGATTTTTGGGTGATGAATTTAGCTTCAATGGCTATTGTAAGGACTCGAGCAATTCCATTCCGATCTATTAGTTGCTTAAAATAGAGATTAAAATCGTTTTTTTGAGTAATAATACCGTTCTCAATCGCGGCGAGAAGTATGCGCCAAACTTCGTCGTCATCGCCCTTTTGCTTTAATTTTTCAAGGAGACGGTCAAGATCGGCTTTCTGGGTAATAAATTTACAATCAATGGCGCTTTCGACAAGACCTATTCTATCGGTTGAATTCATTTGGAGATCTAAATATGAATCTAGATCTGGTTTTTGATGAATAATATTGAATAAATAAGCCTTCATGAGAACTTTACAAATGGAGCTTTCATCGGAAAAGTTGTTTGATACTTGATTTTTCAATTTGATCATATTGATAAAATAGTCTATCTCGGATTTTTTGCTGATGATCTTTGCGTCGATAGCACGCGTAAGAATCTGTGCCGCATAGTCAGTATGAAAGTTGCTTATTTCACTCTCTATGTGAGGAGTTAGGTCGGGCTTTTCTTTGATAATCTGGGTCTCATAAGCTTTAATTAGAATAAGCGCGGCGTCGCCCATATTATATTTTTCTTCCAGAATCTTAAGGCAAGAATCTAAGTCGGATTTTTGAGTAATTACTTTGGCTTCGATAGCCGCGAGCAGGATCTTAGTGAAATAATAATTACCATCGAACTGACTGGCAAATAACGCAAGATATGGGTCTATATCGGATTTTTGAGTAATAATGTTGGCCTTGATAGCCTTGGTAAGAACATCGACGAGTCTATGCCGGTCCTTGTCTTTTAGTTCTTTAAGATAAGGCTCCAGATCCGGTTTTTCAATGATGGGTTTTTCTTCGGATTTTTTTTCATCCTTTTCCGCTTTTGAATCCTGCCTGGCCAATCGAAACGCGCCGTATAGAAAATCCGCTTCGCATTTTTTTTGAAGATCCTTTAAATCAACCAACGCGTAATCTTCTTTTTTCTTTCGAGTGCTAAGATCGGACTCAATCGCCCCTTTGAGATCGCCCACAATAAGTCCTGAAGGCATCGTCGCTTGCTTCAGATCTGAAAGATTAGAAATCCCGTCTACATAACTTTGAAGCGACGTGTATACGGTAACTTTAAATCCGCGGGTAAAAAGATATTGAAATAACTCATCCAGAATCGGATTCCAATCAAGCGTATCGACCGGATGGCTGATCACAAGTTCTTTGGGTGTTTTTTCCTCTTTACCGCCAGACTTCATGAACGCCGTCGTTGGGTCACCTGTGGCAAAACGTTGAACATCGAGCGTTCCTTCGGCGCCATAAATTTTCTCGGGCTCCAACCTACGGTTAAAGAAATCATCAAGCGTGCGCTCAAACTCTTTTTGCACACTGCTCGTCACGCGCTCAGCCAATGGATCGCGAACGACAGGTTTTGATTGTAAAAAAGATCGCTCTATCTTTTTGATTTTTTCCGGCGTCACATCAATGGGGTTGTGACGCGTGTCTTTCTTGTGAGCCATCACGGATGGGTGACGAGCTTTAATGCTTCTTCCGCCTCGACCCGAAGTCCCCCCCACGCTGCCTCCTGCTCCGCCCAAATAAGATGGAAGCCTTTGACGGACCCATTTCAAAACACCCCCCTCTGCTCCCGGCAAACCCTGACCCTCTGAAATTTCAGGGGCCTCCTTTCTATCTTTGATTTCTTGTTTGACCCTTGCGATCAGCACCTTGATCTGGTTTTGAATCTTTTCAGAGTCTTTTTTCTCCAACTGCTTAATGCGTGGCAAAACCGAAAATGGCAAAGCTTCATTCGTAAGCTCCTCTAGCATTTCATCCAGTCGCTCATCTTCAACTTTGAAAGGATTTTTGAGATCGTCCGTAATAACTTTTAGCGCCACTTCGATTTCCTTGCGTGTTGCCTCACGGGCTTTGCGTTTTCTTTCTTCGAGCGCTTTTTTCTTGGCTTCAATCTCTTCTTTGGTCGGCACACGAACCGGCGGCGCTTTTGTTTCAATGCTTTGAGCTGGTTTCTCAGGTGTTAATGATTTTTTCTGAAAATTGCCTATAGCCGCCTCGACTTCTTTCTTTTGATCTTCCACTTTGACTTCCGGCTCGGGCGCTTCTTCTTTTTCAGGAATTTTTAAATAATCTTCACGCATCGTCTGTAAAAGTTTGAGCGCCCGGTACTGCTGAAATTGAATTTCTTCTTCATCAAGACTCACCGGAATACTGTTACCGTATTCTTTGGCCGCATCCAGATGCGCTAGCGCTATCTTGAGAGGATTGACTGAAAATAATCCATCCATCACGTCGGCAAGGACGGTTATTTGCTCTTTGGTGACGACTCCTTTAGCGAAACTCGTGAGCGCGCGCTGAAACATATTTCTGGGTGAAAGCCTGTCTTGCTTTTGGCTAGCCCACTTTAAAAGATCATCAACATCGAGACTTGCGGCAATCCGGCCAAAGCGCAACTCTTGATCGGACGGCACACCCAATGAGGAAAATGGAAATTGCCTCTTAAATGCTGCTTCATGACGAACATCTTCGAGGTCCTGGTATAGTTCGTTTAGCCCATCAAACCCAGAAGGCGTGAGACCTTTAAAATCCCGCGTGTTCCGTCCGTGGCTGGCTTCATGGAAAAAAGTATCCCGCCATTCTCCTGATTCGAAACCCTTGGTGCGAAGTGTGATTGAATTTTTTCCTGGACTGTAATAACCCCCCGATTGATTGGGGTCGGAAGCATCGGAGTTAACCGTCACGGGCCCGAGGGCCCTAGGAATAATCATCCCGGCCAAAAGCTCAAGAGACCGGATATTGTTCTCGGGAAGTTTTTCTTCAAATTTTAAAAGCTCTGCGTCCGCCGGAACAGTTTTACCCTTTAACACTCGGTCTAAAAATACCGGTCCGTAAATTTCTTGTACAGCCTCGACTCTTGATTTGCCTTCACCCATCAGTAAGAGTGTTTTCGAGAGTTCACGTGTCGTGGGTCGTCGGTCGGCACGTCCGACATTTTCACGAATCCAGGCGTGGAGATTCACTAAAAGTTTTAGATCTTTTTCGCTCAAGCCGTCGCTTTGGCTTTTCGCGATTTCCAAGAGTTCATTTTGAGCGTAATCATCAATGCGCTCGTAAATCACGCGGTTTTGAAGCGCGGTGGACAGCTTTTCGCGGCCTGAGAAATCCACGGAGTTGATCGTGGCAAACAGCGCAAAACCTTTATGCGCACGGCCGGTCAAAATATCGTTGAGTTTTCCTTCCAAAAAAGCCGATGGCAAAAGATTCATTTCACTGATAATCACAATCGAGCCCTCAGCCTGAGCTTTCCGTATGGTGGCAAGCATCTGGTCGTAATCCAAAGCCGCATTCAAATGATAAAACTTGTAACCACGGTTTTTTAATACTTGAGCCAGCAGCACATCTTTTCCCCGGCCGGAAGGCCCCTCAAAAATCATGCCGCGCTTGCCTTGCAGCACGCGGCCTTTTGTGGAGCGCTCCGTGTGCATTTTCATAAAATCATCGATGGACGCCTCCATCTTGGCGGCAGAGTCCACAAGCGTGATATTTGCTTGACGGTATTTTTTAGACTCTCTTACTTTAGTTTTTTGAAGAGTTTCTTTCTCAATATCTTGAATACTCACGCCAAATTTTTGCATCATAAAAAACTCTAAAGCCTTGCGCTCTTCCGGAGAAAAAAGGCCTTGATACTGGTTCCAAGCGATCTCGATCACATCCTTGGTCTGCCACTCGGTTTTTTCATCTAGAAAAATGTTAACCCTCTCGCATAGCTCCTGAACATCCCGGAGTGAGAACCCGCGCTCAGGCCCCATCTGTTCAAATGCTCTATGCAATGAAAGAACGAGTTCAGTTAGTTGGGTGTGTTTTTTCCAATGGCTGGCCAAATAGCCGCCAATCTTATCTTTTAAAAATTTATCGTCGAACGGTTTAAAATTCATGGAAACCATATTTTCACCGACAAGCTCCTGAAACTGCCGACCCGATAGAAATTCCTGATTGCCGGTAAAAATTACGCGATGTCTCTTGGTGAGATCATGTTTAACGCCGTTAATCCACACATAAGGCTTTTCAGCGAATAGGCCTTTCAAGAAATTCCAAAACTGAGGCTTGGTAAGATTGGCTTCGTCCACGATGAGTAAGCCGCCATTAGGAAGTTTGGCCCATGAGGCAATTGCTTCATCCATATTTTTGGTGTTTCCATCCTGATACACGCGCCGGCTCACTAAATCCGCCTCACCCAGATCCGGTCCGACTGTCACGGGGCCTTTGACCTCTCCGTTGTGGTAGCCCATGAGGCGCGCGATCTCGTCGGTGACAAAACTCTTACCCGTACCGGGTGAGCCTTTAAACATCACGGCCCCTGTCGCTTCCAAAACGCGAATCGCTCGCGTGACCTGCTCGGCCCAAGTTTCTTCGCCCGCTCTAGCTTCCTCATCGATGTCCGGCGCGCCGGAGACATCACCGGAAATTTTAAGCCAGTCGCGGTAAAACGCTTCGCGTGGGGTGCCTTTAAATTTTTTCACCAGTGCCTGGCGGACCCAATCAAAAACCGCCGTTTTGTCACGCGGCTCCGCAAACGAATCTCCAATTTTATTTTGTAACAAAAGGTCCAAGCTCAATGCATCGGCTAGTTCCCAAAAATGATTGTCCCAAGGAATGTCTCCGACCGTTTGATTTAGAATTTTCTTAAGTTTTGAGGCGTGGATTGAGCGTTCCGAGACGTCCTTAACTTGAAACACTATGCGCACCATCGTGCGCATAAACGCCGCCACCTCAGCATCTTCGGCATAGCTTGAAATAAACACGTTTTCAAATGCCTCGGACCAATTGTCAAATTGGTAGAGAAGTCTCAAACGTGAAAGATTAAAATTGAGTCGCTCAGGGTACAACCCCGGCTTTGCCGGTGGAGGAATGCTAGAGAATATTTTCTTAAGTTTTTGAATTTTATCAAAATCTTCAGGCTTAAACTTTTGAGGAAATTCCCGTTTAATTGCCTGGGCGATTTCTTCGGGTGTCGCGGGCATCTCTACAAAATTATGTCCAGTAATGGCCCCAAGTGCTTGAGACCTTCTGGTGATCACGAGTTTTCCGGGAAGGACTTTCAAATCCACACGCTCGCCGTTTTCCATCAGGTACGGCTCCTCGCTCAGCACGCTCTCCAGTTCACGCAAAAGATCAGGCGCAGCATCGGCCCCCTCCAAAATCACGGTTTGGCTTTTTCGCAAAGCGTCGATAACGCCCTTGGATTTTGAGCTAAATTTGCGGCCAGCTTCAGACGTCGTCTCAATTTCGATCGAGGCAATCAGCTTTTCAGCGCTTGTTTCGAGAGTCACCGGATAAACCACGGCATTTTGGCCGTTAAAATCATTTTCTATTCTTGACCGGATAAATCCAAGATCCTCTCCCTCGACTAAAATGACTTTTTCATTTTTAACATCAACCCAATTCTTTTTGACTGTTTTAGAATCAGGATTTATCGCTTTTGCACTGCGCAGTGATTTATAAATTGCGGGCACGCGAGCTTGAGGAAGGATTTCAATCTCAATTTGACCTTGGGCATGCATAATGCGATGCCACACCCAGTCAGGTAAATCATCAGTAATTCGGATTCTTAAAGTGGGCCTTTCCAAGAGACCGCTTTGTTGGGTGAGTTTTCCATCCGAACTCACATGCGTCTGGCTGAATAAAATATCCTGCGTCTCTATGTTGATAACCCAAAGGTCTTCGCCAAGCTTGGCTTCGCCGGCTAAAACAATCTTTTTTTGGGTAATATCTTTTTCAAAGTTTGATTCAACACGATAAATTTTAAAATCGGATGGAATCTCAAAAAATTTTCCGTTAAAATCAAAACCACCGCGAAGTAAAATTTGCCGTATGAAATATTGAAACGCGGGATCGTTCCACTGAGCGCCTTTAACCAGTAGAGGTTTTTTGGATTGGACTGCGCGAACCAGCATCCCTTCTTCAAGTCCGATTTGGCCTTTTTCATCCAAATAGTAGCGTCCTAAAAGCGCCTCACGGAATAAAGGAGACTCAAAAAGCTCGGCCGTCTCTCCGGTGAACTGGCCGTTTTGAAATGCCGAATCAGGTGGAGCGCGAATGGAATCTATCGGATTACTATAGGATTCTTCCAAAGACACCGTTTTCTTAAACCGGGAATAAAATGAAACTGGGTAATGTTCAAAATTTTGGTCGCTCATGACACCGATCACCTGAAGATTAGGTGAAGCCTGAACATTTCCAAAATAGGGGTAGGAATCAAATAGCGAGTTAAATCCTTCAACGAGTTTTGGATCGGAACTATTATAATCAATGAGAAGAATACCTCCGCTTCGGATAATCTGGATTAGTTTTCCTTCGCTGGTGCTGATCACTCCGGTTTCTCTATTCAAAGAAATGGCTGTTTTGAGGCGATCTAAATCCGCCGGCTCCTTTAACACCAGCCGTAAGTACGGACGACCCGCTTTTTTGGCCTCCGTAAAAATCTTGGCATCGAGCGCATCGGCATTTTGAGAGAAAATCAGCGCACGATTTTCGGTAGGAATGTTTCCTGTGTGTACGGCCATCCTTGCGCCACTTGCTTCGTCACTACTTTGACCCTCTATTTCACTTATCGCCTGTCTAACATTCAAATCATTCATAGAAATTCCGGCGCTAGCCGTAAAAGCCGCCGCCACGTCCGCCAATCGTGAAGCGGCCTGGCTATACCGCACCGTCAGCGTTGAAAGCAAAAGCTTCTCGTATCTCTTCTGATTGGTTTCTTGCTTTACGTTCGGAGTTAAAACGATATACGAATAGCCCTTAGCCTTCATGAGTTGTTTGAGATGCTCGGTGTGATAGCCCCCTGTAATCAAAACTATGGCCTTCGAATCGCTCAGATTCTTCATAAAAGCCAAATCTCTTTGGTCTACAGACTCATAAAAATCTGTTAGTGCTTTCTTGCCCTCTTCCAGAATATTCTTATACGGAATTAGATCTTCAAAATACCCAAGCTCCGTGAGTTTTTTATTGATAAATGCTTGATACGAAACCGTTGAAAAATCCGGTTCATTGGCTTGGAAGGTTTTAAAATCTTTCGATGTCATTTGAATCTGGTGGGCTTTGAAAAGAAGACGGATGTATCGGTCGATTGAGTAGATCAAGAGGGTGTCATTGCGAGGAGCTGCAAGCGACGAAGCAATCTCGCTTTGAGAACGAGATTGCTTCGCTCCGCTCGCAATGACAGACTTATAGACTTCTTCTTCGAGATTTTCTTTCTCATTCAAAAGCAGATCCATATCAATCCGTGAAAATTCTTTCAAATAATTTTCGTAAAGAACAAGCGCGGGATATTGGTCTAAAGTAATATCCTTACTTCGAGCGATATTGAAAGTTTTTTGAAAGAGGGAAAATAAAGAGAGTCTTGAATCTTTCGAAGACTTCAAGTCTTTAAGCGAGCTTTCAAGGTCCTGACCGCCGCCTTTTTTGTGAATCTCTTCGAGAAGAGCCGCGTATTCCAGATTGGCTTGATTGAAATCGATTTGTTTTTCTTTGTTTTGAAGGAGTTTTAGTTTTTGAAGATTAGGAAAACCGTTTAGCATGTCATTGCGAGGAGCGTCATTTGGCGACGAAGCAATCACAATTAGCCTCTCAAAGCTTTCTATATAATTCTTATCCTCTATTTTTTCGTAATCTAGGATTTCCTTCGGATAGAGTTTATTTTTTAGCTTCTCAAGCGCGTTTTGGATCTGCTTGAGATAATTGATTGTTTCTTCGCGTTGTTTGGCGAGCTTGGCGTAGTTCTTGACGCTTTCCTGGTAGAGAGACATATCTTCAACGCCTTGGATTTGGATGGGGTCCTCGGTTGTAAGGTTTAAGTATTCTTCCCCGTGAATCTTCCCTTCCAATAAAAGACTCTTAGCCACCTGCTTCGTAACTTCAGGCGAAGCTATTTTCTTCAAAGGATCGAGATTGCCTTTGAGATCTCCACCCTCAACAAAGACTTGGGTGATGCCGTATTGCTTGATAATCTGATCGAGCGTACTAGCTAGGTTCTCTTGGCCGCTCGGATTGGAGTGAGGGTCTTGGATATGAATAATGAGAGTATTAGCTGTGCCCTTATGGAATTCTTTTAGCGAAGCGAAAGAAGAGGACACTTCAAATCGCGAGGGGTCTTGGAGCAGAGTCTCAAACTGTGAAAGAGAGGCAATGCCAATCGCTTTGCTAGGAGCCGCCCAAGAGAGCTCTTGGACACAAAATGACCCAATTAAGAAGATGGAAATTACTCTTAAAAAAAGACCATTTTTTCTAGGCATAGGCATTTAACAATTTTAAGTAATGTTAAGCAAAGTATGCCCGACAAAAGGGTGGAATACAAATTTTAGAAATCTATGCCCTTTTGAGCCTGAATTCCTTTTTGGAACGGGTGTTTAATCTCTTTCATCTCAGTCACCAAATCCGCGCGCTCGATCACTTCTGGCTTAGCGTTTCGGCCCGTTAAAATCAGATGGGTTTTGGCTGGTTTTTTCTCAATCATCTCCAGCACGTCTTTTAGATCCACTAGTTTCACATCCAAATAATCCACGGCGTAATTAATTTCATCGAGCACCACGAGGTCGTATTTCCCTGAAAAAATTTTATCCTTAGCAAGCTTCACCGCCTCACCTGCCGCCATTTGGTGCTCTGAAAAAGGTTTTTTATCGCCCATGATTTTCACGAAACCCTTACCAAGCTGTAAAATTTCAAGATTTGCGTGTGCTTTCGCGGCTTCAAGCTCCCCAAACACCACCGGCCAGTCGCCTTTGAAAAATTGGATGATGAGAACTTTAAAGCCGTGCCCGAGCGCGCGAAAGGCGTTCCCCAAAGCGGCCGAGGTTTTTCCCTTGCCATCGCCGGTGTAAACCAGCACGAGTCCCTTAGTTTCAGGCATACTCTTTTAGAAGTTTTTCGATCACTAAATTATTGGCCGGAGGAAATGGAAACTGGGATAAATTCTGAACGTCTACCCATTGCACATTCTGGCAATCCAGTGGTTGGGGCTCGCCAGAAATGTAAGCGCAGATATAAAAGTTTAGCCAAATCTCCCGCTCGTTGTACTGGCGTCGTAGCTCCATCAATTTTTTTTCGACGCGGATTGTAACACCGGTTTCCTCGAGCGTCTCGCGTGCACAGCAGTCTTCGAAAGATTCATCCTGATTTTTTTTGCCGCCGGGAAATTCCCAGAGCGACCCAAAACTATCGTTGGCATTCCGCTGGGAAATTAAAAATTCTCGTCCTCTGCGTACAAGCGCCACCCCGCAGGCGATAACCGGAAGTTTTTTTTGAATTTCGGAATTCATGAACTGCTTTCCTTAATTTTTTGTTCCACGAGCTCTAAGAGCTTCGGATCAAACTCCATGTACGAGCAGAGCGTGATTTTAATTTTTTTTCCGATCCGGACCCTCGCCTCTTCCACAATCCTCGGGATATCTTCCTGCGTGTGCCGTCCGCGCAATAAAAAGTAGGGCAACACAAGAATCTCATCCGGCTCTAGCGTTGCGGCGTGATCGATCACGGTCGGGATCGACGGGGGGCACGATTCCAAATACGCGCAAAACACGTCCTGCAGGTTTTGGCGAACTTTTAGTGAACGCGCCATCTCTTCCATGTCTTTTTGGAAACCTGGGAATTTACTTCCGTGACCAACCAACACTAAAATTTTTTTAGATGATTTCACAGGACTTTTTCGGCACCCAGCCCGAGCTTTTATTTGCGAGTGTCACATAAACCCAGTCCTTCACCTCGTCGCTCACCCAGCCTTCGGCGCCTTCATGCAGCAAAAACGCCTTCGTTTCCTTGCCGGAGGGGCCGTAGCGCGCAAAAATTTCGGCGTCTGTCACCACCGCGCGCGCGTCCCGACCCTGCCAAATTTTAAAACCCAGTAACGTCGCTGAACATAACAGCACCGCGAGGGTCAGCACCTGCAAACCCTTCAAGCGTCCGGACCCGGCCGGCCAAATAAACGAAACAAGCGCGCTCACAAATAAAATCGCGCAAAAAACCAAAACTAAAAATGCAAGCTCCGCAAACGAAACGCTCTCGGCAATTTTTTTTGCCCAAAATACAAAAATGGGTTCATCCACCACATCCAAGCGGTCTAAAAAAGTGCTTTGGACGAGGTTGATATTCCACGCCACGTCGGTATCTCGGGGTAAAATTTTCCGGGCGCGTTCGTAGGACGCAAGCGCCTTTCCCTTTTGCCCCAAACGAAACAAGGCGTTTCCCAAATTATAATGCGCGGCCCCCGAGGTTTCGCCGTTTTCAATGGCTTTCGCATAAAGCTCTGCCGAGACTTTGAAGTCGCCTGCGCGGTATTTTTCATTCGCCTGCTCAAAAGTCGTGGCAGCGAACGCGCAATTTATCGAAATAATCAATGTCATTCCCGCGAAGGCGGGAATCAGACAGATCCTCGCTTTCGCGAGGATGACGCTAATCTTCATTTTCTCTTCACCTTTTCAAAGGTATCAATCAATTTTTGAGCCATGGCGTACACTTTTTTCATCTTTTCACCGTCTTTTTCGACGATTCCAAATTGCCCGTAGTGGAGTTCATCAAAAAAATCGCGCACCTCTTTCAAAATTTCATGGTGGTGCTCGGCGCCGTCGAGTGCCGCGCTAATTGTTTCCACGTCCACCCGCGTGACAGGGATATTCAGCTTGTCTGAGAAATATCCATACACTGCTTTCGAAATCTCCGAATAAAAGGCGTCGTGCTCATTTTTCTTAAGAAAATTTTGGGCGGCTCGGAGCTTAGAGCGCGCCAAGCGGCTCGACTGGCGCATTCTGAATCCACCGGAGTCGGAGCCGCCGTTTTGCCGCAAGCGTCCGAAAATACCTAGTAACACTGCTAGCGCTAAAAGCACCCCGCACAAAACCCAATAGAGAGGATTTTTATAGAACACGCCTTTAGGCCAAAACGTTTTTTCAGGGGTTGCTTTGATAAACCGGATGTCCTGCCCCACAACCTGAACTTCTTCTTTTGCAGCGGGCTCAGCCGGCCTTGTCGAATAGTTTTCCCGGTCGCTTGATGAGGCTTCGCTAGATGGCTTCACGGTAATGGTCTGAGGCGCGGTTTGCAATTCTTTGTAAGTCATTAATTTCGGATCAAAATAGGAAAATTTGAGCGGCGCGATCGTCAGCGTTCCCGATTTTTTCGGAACGAGCACCGTGTCGACGACTTTCTCACCCTCCACCATCATTCTATTTTTATTCACATTCACGGAATTGGAAGAGTCGTACACTTTGAAATCATCGAGCCCTTTGAAAGAAGGGGTCTGAAGCGTATTGATATTGCCTTGGCCGGAAATCCGAATGCGGTACGTAACCGGCGTACCCTGTTCTACTTCTGTTTTATCGACAGACCCTTCGATTTGGTAGCGCCCCACTGCTCCGGTAAAACTAGCCGGCCGGCCTTCGGTTGGCAAAGGCTTCACCTTGAGTTTAACAGTTCCGGCATCCATGCTTTTAGGAACCACTTGAACTAAAACGGGCGAGAACATAATCTGACGGCCTCCAAAAGCGCCGACGGATTGAAATCGATTAAACGGGTCGTCATTTCGAAGTTCCACATGCGCCACGACTTTTCCGGCATCGATCGAAAAATCTCCCGCTTCGGTTGGAAATAAATCCATGTGGCGCACGTCGGTGGCGAGATAAGTTGAGCCGTTAATATTTTGCTGGGTTCTTTGGGGATTTCTTTCCGGCGGAAAATCCTCCACCCAAAAACCGGTGCTCACGGGTTCTTTTTCGAAACCTTTAAATGCCGCAGGCACTCTTTGGTACATTGTGTAGGTCAAAAGAACCGGCTCATTCACGAAAGCTTCGTCTTTATCGAGCAGCGCTCTCACAAAAACATCGTCCGAGGAGATAGCGTTGGCATTTGACGGAGATGGACGCGCGGGCAGCGAACTAAACGGCCCAGCAGATGAACTTGTTTGAGGCGAAGCGGCACTTTCAGCCACGACTTGAACTTCTACGGCCGGCGCTTTAAACGTTTTTCCGCCGATTTGAACCTCAAATGGGCCAATAGATTTCTTGCCTTCGGTGTTGGGCACAAAAACATAACTAAAAATACTGCGGGACGATTTCGCGCCGTTGTACCAGGACATTTCTTGCGTACTGCCTTGCGAATACGAGGAAAGCCCTTCGAGTGTCGGCATCACTGGGCGGGAAATCGGGCCCTCCGCGTTTAATATAATGATGTCGAGTTTAAAATCTTCGCCCACCGCCACGCTCGATTTGCTCACAGACGTTTCAATGGATACTTCCGCATGTGCGAAGGAAGGGATCAGGAGGCAATAAGCAATAAACGATAGACAAACAAATCGCTTCATCACCAGTCTTTCTCCACATATTTCTGAGCCCTTCGAACCGGGCCGTTCTTACTGCCTTGCAACTTCATCATTTGTTTTTCCTGATTTTCAATCGCGTCTAAAATTTGTTCGGCTCGAATTTGTTCCGGAGTCTTCTGTTCTTCCTTTTCGCCGCCATCCGCTTCTTTTTCTGCCGCGCCCAATCCCTCTTGCTCTTCTTTGGGCTTATCGGATTGTCCCTTATCGTCTTTTTGTTCGGAGCCAGAATTTTCTTTCTGTTCCTTGCCCTGACCACCCTCTTCATTTCCGCTTTGATCCTCGGGCTTTTTCTCTTCTTCTTGAGATCCACCCTTATCTTGGGACTTCTGGTCTTCCTGGCCTGACTTGTCTTCCGGTTTCTGGCCTTGTTCTCCCT
Organism: uncultured Planctomycetia bacterium; assembly: GCA_964606485.1. Lineage (GTDB taxonomy): Bacteria > Omnitrophota > Gorgyraeia > 2-02-FULL-51-18 > 2-02-FULL-51-18 > CAZSGP01. The sequence goes on from CAZSGP010000006.1 coordinate 47,126, forward strand.
GATCCTTTGAATCTTTCTGGTCCTGCTTGTCTTGCTGGTCTTGCTCGCCCTGACCCTGTCCCTGACTTCCTTTTGAATCTTGGTTTTGCTGGTCCTTTTGACCGTTCTTGTTCTGGTCCTGCTTACTCTGATCTTTATTTTGGTCCTTGTTCTGGTCCTGTTTATTTTGATCTTGCTTCTGGTCTTGCTTCTGGTCTTTATTTTGATCCTTATTCTGGTCTTTATTCTGATCCTGATTTTTCTTCTGCTCTTCTTGCTTCTTTAAGAGAATTTCTAAATTATACCGCGCATCCTCGTCTTTAGGGTTTAAACGCAGCGCCTGCTTATAAAACTCCTTGGCTTTGTCGAGTTCCTGAGCCCTGAAAAGACTGTTGCCGAGATTGTAAAATGCTTTTTGTTGGAGTTCAGGATCTTTTTCATTCCGGGCTGTCTTTTCGTAATTCTTCAGGCTTTCTTTGAACGAACCTTCTTTATAATAAGCGTTGCCTAAGTTAAATGCAATCTCAGGGGACTCTGGGCTCGCCTTTAAAGCTGCTTCGTAGGCGGTTTTGGCCTTTCCAACTTTGCCTTGCTGATAGTCTTTGTTGCCTTCTTCATTTTTGAATCGAGCATAGGAATCAAATCCGCATAAAAATGGAATTACTAGCAAAACGAAAAGCAGACAAGCGTCATTGCGTGGGGCTAGTTTCATAGCACCCCTTTTCGCTCGGACAAAATCCATTCAAGCGAGAGCAGAATGAAAGCAATCACGACCAGCGCCTGGTAACTTTCTTCGTACAGAATAATTTTTTCTTTTGAAATATTTTTTCCCGCTTCGCTATTAATCGAAAAAGCAAGCTCATCGACTTCGATTTCGGCGCGCGAAGCGCGGAAATACCCGCCGCCGGTGGCCTTCGCGATGTCTTTGAGCAAGGGTTCATCGAGCTTCGATAAAATCACGCGTCCGTAACGGTCTTTTTTAAATCCTTCTCGCTGATCCGCCGAGGGAACCGTACTCCCGTCAGACGTCCCAATGCCGATCGTAAAAATCCGAACGCCCTTTTCTTTGGCGAGCTTTGCCATTTTTAAGGGGTTGGATTCATGATCCTCGCCGTCAGTGAGAAGAACGATTGCCTTATAACCGCCTTCCTTTTCGGCGAACGCCTGCAGTGCCACTTGAATCGCACTTCCGAGTGAAGTTCCTGGGGTAGGAATGAGATCCGGGTTGAGGGTTGAGATAAATAGCTTCACCGCGCCCTGATCCACCGTGAGCGGACACTGAATAAACGCTTCTCCCGCAAAGGCCACAACCCCAATCCGGTTTTGCTTAAGCTTGTCGACTAACGCCGAAAGCTCGAGTTTTGTTTTTTCAAGACGGCTCGGCAAGATATCTTTTGAAAGCATGCTTTGAGATACGTCGACCGCGATCATGACATCAACTCCTTTTCGCTCAAGCAGGATTTCTTTTTGGCGAAAATGCGGCTGGGCGAGTGCGAGCACCATTAAAAGAAGCGTTCCTAAAATTAAAATCCGTTTCAAGCGGCGCTTGAATGGATTAAATGAGCCAGCGAGTCGCTCGACGAGATCCAAATCGCCAAACTCGCGCATCGCACGGCGTTTGCGTGCCGTTGCCCAATAAAAGAGCAGCACTGAAAATGGAATCGTCCAAAGCCAGATGAAATTAAATTTCGCGCCCCATTCCATTACGGGATTCTCACCTTAATTAAGTTGGTTATCACAAGTTCGACTAGTAACAATAAAAGCGCCGGCCATAAAAATAAAAAGTATCTCTCTTCATAATGTGTAAAACTTTCCACTTTGACTTCCGTGCGTTCAAGTCCATCGATGCGGTTAAAGATTTCTCTCAAAGCCCGCTCGTCTTGCGCGCGGAAATACTCCCCGCCAGTTTCGCCGGCAATTTGCGTTAAAATTTTTTCATCAATCTGCGTTTCGACTCGAATCATGCGCGTGCCAAATCGCGGATCCTGCACCGGCAAAAACGCTTCCCCTTCTTTGCCGACGCCAATCGTATAGACCTTCACCTTGAACTGCTTGGCTAGATGTGCCGCGGTGAGCGGATCGATTTCTCCGGCATTGTTCACGCCGTCCGTCAAAAGAATCACGACTTTGCTTTTTGCTTCGGAATTTTTCAGACGATTCACCGCGTTCGCAAGACCGAGGCCAATGGCCGTTCCGTCTTCGAGCATGCCGAGTTGAATTTTATCAAGCAAGGCTAAGATCGCCTGCCGGTCGACGGTCAGCGGACATTGAGTCACACTTTGACCTGAAAAAACAACGAGTCCAATGCGGTCATGCGGCCGGCCTTCAATAAAATGCTTGGCCTCAAGCTTCGCGGCAACCAGTCGGTTATCGGGGTGAAAATCCAGTGTCGCCATACTGCCGGAAATGTCGAGCGCCACCACAATATCGATCACGTTCTTGCTCGTTTTTTCTTCCCCAAGCGAATCCTGGGGTCTAGCCATCGCACAAATAAGTAAGATAAAAACAACAAGCCTGATCAGCCCCTGAAATATTCTTGAAAATTTTACGCGTTTCGCGCCCGCCTTGCGAACCAAGTTCACATTTGAAAATTTAAGCGCGGGTTCCCTTGAAATAATTCCGAGCACGTAGAGAAAAAAAAGCGCCAAAGCGGGAATGAGAAGCAAAAAATAAAGCGGCTGGGCAAATTTCATCGCAAAACGTCCTTTGGGCGCACCTCAAGCTTGGTGGAATCAACAAACCGGCACAAGAGTTCCGGGAGCTGAGTCGACCAAAGGCGCGGCGGGTCGTACTTCGCAAATTTTACGAGATCGGATTTTTCTAAGAGCTCGCGTGCTGCCTCTAAAATGGGTCGCTCGATTGGATGCGTTTTTAAATTTTGAAAAAGTTCGGCGGTCGTGAGTTCGAGCGCTTCGATCTGGTAACGCCGCTCGAGATACCGCCTTAAAATATCGGCAAGCTCATTGTAGAAAGCTTTTGGTTTTCCCTGTCCCAGATAATTTTCCGCGCGCAAGCGCTCAAGCTCCAAATACGCCCGCTCATGCGCAGGCTTAAGACTTTCTAGATCTTCGGCACGTTTCTTCAGCCGTCGCAAAACCACTTTTACCGTCAAAATGATAAGCAGAACTCCCGCCAAAATTCCATTCACCCAATTCCAAAAAGCTTGTGCATTTAGATGAACTGGCGGTTTAATCGGCCGAATGTCATCCTTGTCGGTTGCCTTTTTAGCGGCACCCCTCACCTTGATTTTGATGGGCTGGGTCTGAAGCTGCCCGGGAACACCGGCAGCATCGGTGTAATGAAGCGAGATCGATGGAATTTCTAGATCACCCAACTCAAACACTGTCAGCGTTAAAATCCATTCTTCACGAACTTCCCCGACACCCGCCACCATCAAGGGCTTACTATCAATTTTTTTGAGCTCAAATGGAAAAATCGGAATCTGGGGAGAGAGCGGCGCTGTTTTATAATTTTTTGGCCGGTCGATGTTAATGATCAGCTTAAAATCATCCCCCATTTTCACTTCTTTCGGCCACACGCGCGAGTGGACGCTGACAAGATCTGCGGCAAGCGCGCTAGATGCCAGAAAAATAACGAGTCCTGTCATTCCCGCGAATGCGGGAATCCAAGCCAATCGCCCTGATCCCCGCCTTCGCGGGGATGACCCTTGCGTATTTTTCATCGCCGCCTCTTCGAGCGTTCTTTAAAAAAACGAACTAGCGGATCAATATACGGGCTCCCCGTTTCGATGTCGATGTGGTCGAGGCCAATAGACGTAAAAATTTTGTTCCGTTCATCTTTTCGGATCTGCCACTGATTTTTAAATTCATCCTTAAATTTTCCACGGGGCTTGAGCGTAAACGTCTCGCCGGTTTCGGCGTCTTCCAATAAAATGGATCCTCCAACTTTTGGAAACTCTCTTTCGGACGGATCTTCCACCGCAATGGCAACAATGTCGTGTTTTTTGTGGGATATTTTTAGAAGCTTTTCGTAGTTCTCGGCAAAAAAATCAGAAAACAAAAACACGGTGGAGCGCTTCGTCACCACTGAGTTGAGCGCCTTGAGAGCAGGGTTTAAATCCGTCTTTTTGTGCTTGGCTTTAAAGTGAAGAATTTCCGTAATCACGCGCAGGACGTGTTGACGGCCTTTTTTAGGCGGAATGTATTTTTCAACTTGATCGCTAAAAATAATGAGTCCGACGCGATCGTTGTTTTTTACCGCCGAAAAGGCTAAAAGTGCCGCCATTTCGGCAATGAGTTCGGATTTTGTTTTTCCCTTGGTGCCGTATTCTCCGGAAGAGCTCGCATCCACCAGAAACATCACGGTGAGCTCGCGCTCCTCGACAAATTTTTTAGTGAACGGGTGGCCCATGCGCGCGGTGACATTCCAGTCGATGTCGCGCGGGTCGTCGGCGGAATCATATTCGCGCACTTCGTCAAATTCGATGCCCCGGCCTTTGAAAACGCTGTGATACTCGCCACCGAATACGGTGTTCACGAGCCGCGAGGTCGTGATCTCAATAAAACGAATTTTCTTAAGAAGCTCTTTAGGAATCATAAAGGTCCACCTAGCAAAACGACGGGTCCTGTCCTTCGGCGAGCGATCTCATGTGCAGTTGCGCACGAGATCATCTCGCCTCGGCCACCCGTCGTTTCGAATTTAAGGCACTTCGACTTCGTCAAAAATCTTCTTAATAATGTCTTCCGAACTTAATTGCTCGGCTTCCGCTTCATAAGACACAATCACACGGTGGCGCAGCACGTCCATACCGATCGCTTTCACGTCGTCGGGAATCACATACCCTCTTCCCCTCACAAACGCGTAGGCTTTGGCCGCCATGTTGAGATTAATCGTTGCGCGCGGCGAGGCGCCGTACATAATCATGCCCCGCATATTTTTAATTTTGTACGCTTCCGGTTCGCGGGTCGCGCAAACCAAATTCACAATGTAGTGACGAATTTTTTCATCGATGTAAATATTCCGCACCACGTCCCGCGCGCGCAAAATGTCCGCTGTTTTCATTACCGGCGAAATGGCGGCAGGCTTGGCTCCCGACATGCGGTTAGCGATTTCGATTTCTTCTGATTTTTTAGGATAAGTGATTTTTAATTTAAAAATAAAGCGGTCGACTTGCGCTTCCGGAAGCGGGTAGGTTCCTTCTTGCTCAATGGGGTTTTGAGTCGCAAGCACCATGAACGGCTCGTTTAATTTATAGGTTTGCCCGCCGAGCGTGATCTGCCGCTCTTGCATGGCTTCAAGCAAAGCACTTTGAACTTTTGCAGGTGCACGGTTAATTTCGTCCGCCAAAATAATGCTCGAAAAAAGCGGCCCTTTTTTCGTCGTGAACTCACCGGTTTTGGGATTGTAAACCTGGGTTCCCAAGAGATCCGCCGGCAAAAGATCGGGGGTGAACTGAATGCGCTGAAAATCTGCTTCAATGGCCTGCGCAAGCGACTTCACGGAGAGAGTTTTAGCAAGACCCGGCACGCCCTCCAGCAAGACGTGGCCGTCAGCCAACAACGCCACCAAGAGACGCTCGAGCAAATAATTTTGACCGACAATGACTTTTTGAATTTCAGTTTGAAGGGTTTTAAATTGCAGACCTTCTTTTTCAACGAGCTCCGTGACTTGCTTGATATCCATAGTGATTCTCCTTACGTTATTTTAAAAGTTTTCTGTCCAAAAATCGTGTCGTTGACATAAATTCTAAATTCGTAATCACCGGGTTTATCGAATCGCACCGAAATGAGATTGAATACGAGCTCGCAGTCGCGAAACCGGTCTTGAACCTTGTACTGCTTGACCAGCGCCTTGTTCATTACTTTTTCCTGGCTCAAATCGTAGAGTTCGAGCGTAAAATCAAACACACCTTCAATCTCACAGAATTGAATGTAAATGCTCATCGCCGGATGCGTGGTGGGAAAATTAACAGCCTTGATGCGGTCAAAAATGCCGATCAGTGTGCGTTTGTGCGAACCCTCTTCGACGATGGTGTGGTCGCACAACAACATGGCCTTTAGAATCGGTTTAATCTGCACGTCCTAATCCTTGGTAACCTGATCAGAAAGCTCATTAGGGTTATCGGATTTTAAAGGGAAATGCTTCGCAAGTTCCCGGCCCGCACTCAAAACCCCCTCCACAATGCCTTCCGCAATCTTGTCACTCTTAAAATAATTGCTCATTATATCACGCGTTTTGTCCCAAAAATCAACCCCGACCTTGGCGTGAATTCCCTCGTCGCCCACAATGGCAAACACCCGGGACTGGGGCGCCACGAAGATAAGCACTCCGTTTCTTTCTTTCGTCTTATGCATGCCCAATTTCTTGAAAATTTTCTGAGCTTCGACGAGCGCATCCTGTTTACAGGTTTTGCGCACATGCACGCGGATTTCTCCGCTGGTTTTATGCTCGGCTTCACGGATAGCCTGAACAATTCGCTGTTCGGATATTTGATCCATCGGTTTTACCATCTTCCGCCGGCTCCGCCGCCCCCAAAACCACCTCCGCCTCCTCCACCAAAACTGCCTCCCCCAAATCCGCCACCGCCCCCAAAACCTCCGGAGGACCAGCCCGAACCCCCGCGACCGGTAAAGTTTGTGCCCGCTCCCGATAAAAATGCCGCTCTCAAGAAGTGCAAAATCAGAGAGATGACTAACGCCATAACAAGACCTGCTGTAAGTCCGAAGGTTGTCACAAAAAACCATAAAATAATCGCGTAACAAGCCAGCGGGAAGACAAAGTAGCTGATCATCGTAGCGAAAATAAGAAAATTTCTGTTCTGATCGTTCGGTGCGCTTTTAGACTGGTACTCATTTTGAGTCGCCTTCATAATGGCGCTGACGCCATCCAGCACCCCTTGATCAAAATTCCCTTCCTTGAACCGCGGAGTGATTTCGTTGCGGATAATCGAGTCTGCCGTCGCGTCCGGAAGCGCCCCTTCCAAACCATACCCGACCTCAATGCGAAGCTGACGATCCTCTTTAAAAATTAAAAAAATCACGCCGTTATTTTTGTCTTTTTGGCCGGGTTTCCATTTTTCGGCGAGCCTGATTGAAAAATCTTCAAGCGACTGGCCATCTAAACTTTTAAATATGGCGACAAAAATTTGGGTGGAGGAATTTTTTTCAAAATCAGAAAGCGTTTGCTCGAGCTTCTGCTTGGTTTCCGATGAAAGAGTAGACGTGTAGTCGTTAACGTATCCGGTGGGTTTTCCGGGGATTTCCAAACACAGCGCTACGCTTGAAAAAACAAAAAATAAAGGTAGGACGATTAAGCTTATTTTAAGAGATCTATAGATCATACGCCGCTCTAATACTTCACCCCTCCGTCCGCTGAGGCGGACACCTCCCCTTGGTAAGGGGAGGAAATTTGAACCAGTTTCCCCTCCTTACCAAGGAGGGGTGGACACGTAAGTGCCGGGGAGGTCAGAACTCGACTTTAGGAGCCGTCTTCGCTAAAGGATCAGCCTTAAAATATTCTTTGGTCTTAAATCCAAATAGCGCCCCGACAAAATTCGTCGGAAACTGGCGAAACTTCGTGTTAAAACCCTGTGCCGCCTGATTAAAACGCTGACGCTCAACGGAAATCCGGTTCTCAGTGCCTTCAAGCTGAGCCTGGAGCGAGAGAAAATTTTCGCTCGCCTTGAGATCGGGGTATTTTTCAACCACCACCATAAGACGGCTCAACGCCGAGCTCAATGCTGCTTGAGACTCTTGAAACTGAGCGAATTTCTGAGGATCGCTGACGATATTGGGTGAAATCGAGCCCGCGGCTTTGGAGCGCGCTTCGGTAACTTCGACAAACGTTGATTTTTCGTGCGCCGCATACCCTTTGACGGTTTCAACGAGATTGGGAATGAGATCCAATCGGCGCTGGTACACGTTTTCCACCTGCGCCCAGGCTTGCGCGACATTTTCATCCATCTTTACAAGCGAGTTGTATGTACCGGCTAGACTTAGCCCAACAACAGCTAGAATTCCAACCAAAATCAAAATAACGGCTAATCCTTTTTTCATATTTTTTGCTCCTTAATCCATGTGCCCGATGGCTTCTTGAATCGCCGGCAAAACCGCTTGCGCCTCGTCTTTCGTCATTCGTCCGAGCTTCGCAAAACGAAATTCGCCATCAGAAGCGTTCTCGCGGCCTATTTGAATTTTTTTAACTCCGTTGTTGTAGGAAAATACGGACACGGTGATTTTCGTGCCTTCCCCTTCCCACTCTTTCGAAAAAAGCTTTTTGTCTAAACTCGCGTCGTATGGCATAAATCCTCCTTAAAATGCAGATGAAATTCTATTCCACCCGGTAACGGTGTTTTTGTCAATCGAAAATGGAATCTTATAAGGCTTTGGTGATGTATGAAATCATCCGCCCGGCAGAGGCCCCCTCTTTTCGGAAGGAATAGAAGTGGTTATTTTCTCCGACGGTGCAGATTTCAAGCGAATGCAAGAGAAGCGGGTTTGCGCCCATGCGCGAAAGCTGAACGCGATTGGCTTGAGCTAAATCAAAACAACGCTTCCCGTTTTTAAATTCCGTGAACTCCGGGAAGTATTCTTCAAATTCGACTCCCACTTCGTAATATTTCTTGCTGATAGAGGGCCCGAACAAGACCTCAACTTGATTAGGCCGTACCCCCGATTTCTCGCAGATGAGTTGAAATGCCTTTGGTGCAATTTCAAGCTTCGTCCCTTTCCAGCCGGCATGAACCACGCCAATCCAGTCCCCCGCCACTAAAAAAACGGTGAGACAATCGGCGCTAAACGCGAAAAGCGTGAGGTCTGGAATTGAACTTAAGATTGCGTCCGCTTCCCCAACGCAATACGCCTTCGAATCCTTCAAAAGTGTTTCGTCCTCCAGCACAACAATGCGGTCACCGTGAACCTGGTGGGCGTAGGCAAAGCGCGTCAAAGGCCCAATCGCCTCTCGCACGGCTTCTGCCACGGCGGGCGAATCCAATTCACGGCTATGGTGAATGGTGACCGGAAAGTGGCGGGTCGTGAATCCTAATTTTGCCTTATACTTTTTATACGCATCCAGCTGAACGAGTTTTCGTTTGAAAAGTTTTCGCATCACCCAGTGCCGCCAGCGGTCGGCAACGCGCGGCGCGATCAGCGATAAACCAAGGAAAATAAAAAGAGTTCCGTTTAGAAACGGTAAAAAAATACCGATAATTCCGATGAGAATTAAAAAAACGCCGGCGATTTTTAAGAGAATTTTTTTCAATCGGATACAGCCGAAAAAGGAAGGTCTAGAACCGGATAGGTTTTGGCGTCGCTATCGTCAAAATGCCACCACTCGGATGAAATACCTTTAAAACCTTCTTTCTCCATGGCGTCCTGCAAGATTCGACGGTTGCGCAACTGCTCCACGTTGGCGTCCATAAAATCCCGATGGCTTCTCTCCGAAAACTCGTCATAGTCGCTCGGCATCAACATCTCTTTGCCGGTTTCGTCGACGAGCGTCAAGTCCACTGCCGCGCCGCGGTTGTGATTGGAGCCTTTCGCGGGATTGGCCACATACCCTTCCATTGGAAATTTGGCCCACATTTTTTTCTGAACCGACAATGGACGGTAGGCGTCAAAAATCTTAAGGCCCAAACTTCGAGTCTCCAGCGCTTTTTGAACGCGCGATAATTTTTGCGCCACTTCCGGACGAAGCAAGCACTTGGCTTCAGGATAAAGCCTCTCTTTCATAAAATTATTTTCGGTGGCGTAACGAATTTCTACGCGAATATTGGGATTTACTTTTTGAACGTCAACCAAGGGAGTGTCTTTGGCTTGTAAAAAAAAGCCTGGTAGGCAGAAAGCGAAAAGCAGTAGGCAAAAAAAATTCTTTTTCATCTCTTACCGCCTTCCGCCTACCGTATTTTATTTTACCGACGCTGTTTTTCTAGCCTGGTAACGGTCTTGTTGGTCCTTGAAAAACGGAACGGGATTCATGTTTTTAAACACGTTTCCGACGCCTTGTCCGTTAAAACGGTCAAATCCGGAACGCTTGCCTTCGCGGTCCCAGAACGTTTCTTTCTTTTCGATCGCTCCGCCGGCCAAACCCTGTTTTCTAGCTTCTTTGGCTTCGCGCTGGGCTTGCTTGATCTTCACCATTTCCTGATACTTGGCTTGTTGTGCTTCTTCAGGCGATACCGCGAAAGCGGGCGCCGACACAAGCAGTGCCGCTGCTAAAATCATGCTGAGTTTCTTCATTGATTTAATTCTCCTTGTTATGATTTGAAAAAATCCCGGGCGTCCGCCACAAAGCGCGGCGGATGCGTCATGACTTAAAAAAGTCACGCGCATTTTGCTTGCCGGTGATCTCTTTATAGTCTTCCCAGTCTATAAATGTCAAGTCGTTGCGGCGATCTTTAATGCGCTTCACCGTCGCTCCCCGCCCCCCATCAAGCTTCCCCGTGTGGCGCGAGGCAATAAACATAAACTCCGTGTTGCACTTCGGACAATTCTTTTCTTTTGTGTATTGGATTCCCAATTCCCGGCAATTCGCACAATCAGCCGTTACGTCCCCTACAATTAAAAGATGTTTCGTGATTTCTTCGATATTGCAGGCTTGCCAAATGCGAATGTACATTAGAACAAGCTAGTCGGAAATGCGTTTTCGGATTTCTTCTGATCTCTCAGCGCTTGGACGGCGTTTGACCAATCGAGTGGCACTTCGTGCGTTTGATAATCGCGATTGGACATGAAGTACACTTTGTTGTTTTTGAGTCCATATTCATAAACTTCTTTGGTGATCCGCACATCGTCGAGACAATATTTCTTAAGCTCTTCCATGCGGCCTTCTTTGTAGAGATTGAGCGCGTCCCAGCCGGAGCCGGATTTGGAAAGCTTGAGCGTGGACTGCGCCACACTCTGAAGGCTTACGCGATGCCCGCGGACTTTTTCGATTTCAACCAGCAAGTCGAGTATAGGAAAATTCTTGATCGGTGTCACGAAGTACGGCGCCAAAACCTCCATGTCGAAGTCGCGCACGTTGAAACCCACGACCACATCCGCTTGCTTCAGCAGCTCTTCGAGCTTTAACAATTCCTTTTCTTCAAAAGCGTGGTAAGAATCATTTTTTGAATCGTAAACGCAGGCTACCGAGACTTTTAAGAGATAAAGTTTTTTGCGGTCAACTTCGTGAAACCCTTTCTGAGTTTCAATGTCTAAGACCATGTAGCGGTCGCTCATTTAAGTCGTGATTGCTCCCTGTGAAGCGGAACCCACAAGCTTTGAATATTTTGCGAGAACTCCGGTCGTAATTTTCGCCGTGTACGGCTTTAATTTTTTAAGCCGTGACTTGATTTCAGCGGCGCTTAATTTCACATCGATGGTTTTTTTGATCGCATCGATTGTGATAACGTCCCCATTTTTAAGCGCTGCGATTGGACCCTTAACTGCCGCTTCCGGAGCCACGTGTCCGACCACAAAACCGTGCGAGCCACCTGAAAAACGGCCGTCGGTGATGAGGGCCACTGATCCACCCAAGCCCTTCCCGATCAAGGCCGCGGTAACAGACAGCATTTCGCGCATGCCGGGTCCACCTTTAGGACCCTCGTAGCGAATCACAATCACATCATTTGATTTAATTTTATTTTTGACGATGCCTTCGAAACATTCTTCTTCCGAGTCGTAAACTTTAGCTGGTCCTTCATGACGTAGGACTTTGAGGCCGCCGATTTTAACCACGGCTCCCTCCGGAGCTAAATTACCCCGTAAAATGGCCATCGGAGCGGTTTTATAAAGCGGATTCGACAGCGGCCGCACCATTTCTTCATACGAAAAAGCTTTCACGTCTTTTAAATTTTCTCCGACCGTTTTTCCGGTGACGGTGAGACAGTCTTTGTGAATCAGACCTGCTTCGAGAAGCATTTTCATGACTGCTGGAATGCCGCCATAACGGCTTAAGTCGCTCATCACATATTTGCCGCTCGGTTTCAAATTGGCTAAGTGCGGAACTTTCGCACCAATGCGGTTGAAATCATCAATCGTGAGTTTTACTTTGGCTTCATTGGCAATGGCAATTAAATGAAGAACCGCGTTCGTCGAGCCGCCGAGGGCCATGACGAGTGTGATCGCATTTTCAAAAGCTTTTTTGGTGAGAATCTGGCGCGGGGTGATATTTTTTTTGACCAAATTTAAAACCGCTTCACCCGCCTTCTGAGTATCTTCCCCTTTTTCGTCGCTCTCAGCGTCGTGAGACGAGCTATGTGGCAAACTCATACCAAGCGCTTCAATCGCTGAGGCCATGGTGTTGGCCGTGTACATCCCGCCGCAGGAGCCGGCACCCGGGCAGGCATTGCACTCCACGCCCTTCAGTTGATCTTTTGAAATTTTTCCCGCTTCAAACGAACCGACGGCTTCAAAAATACTCACGATGTCGATGTCTTTGCCTTCGTATTTTCCGGGCTTAATCGTTCCGCCGTACACAAAAATGCTGGGGATATTGATTCGGGCCATGGCCATCAAAGCACCTGGCATGTTTTTGTCACAGCCGCCAATCGCTAAAAGTCCGTCAGTTTGTTGCGCATTGCAGACGACTTCGATGGAGTCGGCAATTACTTCGCGGCTGACCAGAGAATATTTCATTCCCACCGTTCCCATGGAAATTCCGTCTGAAACCGTAATCGTTCCAAAGGTGATGGGCATGCCGGAAGCAGAACGGATTCCTGATTGCGCGCGCAGCGCTAATTTATCGATGTGCATGTTGCAGGGTGTCAAATCACTCCACGCCGAGGCAAGACCAATGATGGGTTTTGAAAAATCTTCGTCTTTGAAACCAACGGCGCGCAGCATGGCGCGATTGGGAGCGCGTTTATCGCCTTGGGTGATGATGGAGCTTCTAAGATTCATATTCGCCAAGTCCTTATATTTAATTGAGTTATGTTACTACAAAGCGTACCCAGACTCAACTTTAGGGATGAGGGGTAATTGCTAGAATAGTAATTTGATTCTTAAGTGGTCCATAAAACCAAAAAATTCGATACGCCGCGGGCGTTGATTGTTCAGCGTAAGCTTCAAAAACTTTTTCCCCGTTTGGACCGTGAAAGGAGCTAAATTCATGGGTGTGAAGTCCGGGATAACGAGGATTTTGTGCCAAAAGCTTAACCGCTTTTGTAACAGCTTGATAGCGTTTATGCAACCCTTTATCCCGACGAAGCTCTACCAACCGTTCCATGGCCGGATCGGAAATAATAATCTCGAACATTGTTATTATTTAAAGTTTTCCAAGATCCAGCTTTGAAACTTTCCCGGATTTTACTGCTTCAAGCCCACGACGCACATCCTCCAAAGCCTTTTTATTTTTAAACAGCCAGGCTTCTGAGGCGGGGATTTCAACCACTGGTCTGATTAGAATTTCGCCGGACTTATTTTGATAGATCTGCACCCTTGAAAATCCTTTCATGATATCGCCTATACACACTCTTTGACGCTCGTCAATCGTGCGCGCCGCTAGTTCAAAGAAATCGTCGGAAATATGAATCCCTTTATGCTTCATAGAGAACTCTCCTCTTGCTGAAAGTATACCTGATGATCCCATTATTTACAAATGGGAAATATTAGGCGGCCCGATCGGCCATTTGAGAGGCTAGACGGCTTGCGGCGAGTGATTTTTCGAGATGTAAAACCGGCAACATCGCGTAGCGGCGTAAAAGCGCGTCCGAAACATCACCTTTTAGAATTCTCTCTAACGTTTCTAGCGAAAGCTCTTCCCCTAAAATAATTTTATAAATTTCGCGAAGCTTATGGGCATCGGTCGCGGCGTCTAAAGTTTTGAGTGTGAGCTCCGCCGAAACGCGGTCGCCTTTTCCGAGTTTGAGAAACGGCACCGAAAGACCATTTGGCGCGCGCTGTATTTTTTTACCGGGTTCTAAAACAGCTAAATGAACGAGCGGCTCGTTGTTAACCGAGGAAACCCGATCCGCAAACCGGCTTCCGGCGACTCCTACCGATAACGCGAGCGTCTTCGCTGTCTCTATTCTGGAAAAGCTGCCCGAAGAATCCGACAAAATAAATTTTAAGTGAGCGTATTCGGGTAACGCCATTTGTTCGGCAATTTTTTTCCAGTCTCTCTCGAATGAATCATCGGCAAATAGAGCCAGATCAAAATCCACAATTTTTGGCTGAGTGGCCGCCTTCGAAGACGCGCCGAGCGCTGCATTTACTTTTCGAATCACGACGGCTTCGATTTTTTGAGCAACTTGCTCGTCTGCATTTTTAGCTTTTACATCGTGAATGATAACCGTCGGCAAATTTGGATTCTGCGGAGTGGCTTTAAAACGCCGACCATCGAATGAAACCGTATAAAGCGCTTCGCCGATCACAAGTTTCTTCCGGCCCTTAATCGGTTCGGCATAAGCCACGCCTTCGAAGAATCGGGAAAGACGCGCTCCACGATTTTGCTCACCTAACTCCACCCCGGAGGTGGTGACGGGTTGCCTGATCGAACCGGAGAGCCGAGCGGCGGCAGGAGGCCCTGAATTTTTTAGAATATTTCGGATATCTCTCTGAAGCCGAGTCAGCTCCTCCGTATCCACGATCGAGCGCTCAATGAACTCGAAGCACTTTTTGAGCACCAATGGCTCGGTTTGCTTCCATTTCGGAAGGGTTGAAATAGTAGATACGATAAACTCATGGCGTTTTTCACCCAAAAATCTTAACGTTTCAAATCGCAAGTCAGCGTCCCGATGACTTTTTGAAAAACTCAAGATCTCTTTAGCTCTCAATAGGGCATCGTGATAAATCTTTGCCTTAGCTTTGATGAGTTCAGGATTTGGGAGCGATAAAATATTTGCATCAGCGCCAAATCCATAATCCGAGTCGCCCGCTCGAGGCAGGCGGTTTTTGTGAGCAGTGTAAAGTGGCAGTTCGCCAGAGACATTTTGATCCTTCTTCTGAACATGCCAGAGCTCTTTTAAATCGCTAGCCATGGCGTCTTCCGGTAAAAGCTGTTCGACCTTCTTGAGTAAGGCCGCTCGATTGAGCGCCACTCGTCCGGACCGGTCTACTGTTTGGTGGACGTAAACGATTTTATTCACGATGTCATGCGCCGTTGTTTTAGCCGCGCTGCGCACAAACTCAGCAACATAAGCGGCTATCAGTCTAAGCTGAAGCGGCTCAAGAGCATCGGCCTTCTTCGGGTCAGCCAACGCTTCTCTCAATGCCGCTTTGTATGCGGCTTTGGCTTGACGGATATAATCTTCATCGTTAGCCGCCAGCCGCGCGCCCTCGCTGATCCGCACGGCAAATGCAGGTTGCAACTTTAAAAAATAATCATAAAAATGCTCGGACGAAAATAAACCATCTTCGCTCAAATGGGGCCAAAGTATTGTAAAGAAACTGGCGAGCGCCTGAAGATGCAAGAAGGCCTCTTTTTCGTCCAGACGGCCCAACGCCTTCAGTACTTTGTAATTCAAATAAAAAATCATCCGGCCATCCGGATCGATCACAAGACTTCCGATTTGACGATGAGGCCAAAGCGTTTTGCCGAGCGGCATCTCCAAATCGTAAACGGGCGCGCGAAGGATTTTGGACAACGCCATCAAGAGCCCTGCCTCGCTTGGGCTCAAGAGATTGCGGCCCTCCAAATTTTCCCCCAAAGTGCCTGCAACCCATTGGCGCTCGCTCATCATGCGTGCTTCACCGATTCCTCCGACGTATTCGGAGGGCAGTATAAAATAATACGCCGTGGATGAACCCTTCAAAACCAGGAGCTCGCCGTTCAATATGCGGCTCCGCGTCTTGGCGTTCATCCCTTTTTGCTGGTTCGGTTCTATATAAATGACCTTGGCTGGAGGCCCGCTTTCAAAAAAATCTGTCATTTCCTTGTTGGAGAGCATTTTTAAATGATGGGATTCAAGAGGCGGTAAAATCGTCTGCTTAGAAACCGTGATAAATTTCTTAAAAACATAAGGCCGCGGCTGTTTGCCGTCGACGTTCGCAAACTCAAGTTCAAACTCAAATCGGTCGCCAGATCTGCTATCTTTTCCAAGGGATCGGCTCAAATCCGTATAAATGCGTTTGAACCAGGGTCGCATGGCCACGCCGCAGACAAGACTCGTCATCGCGAAAATTCCTAAAGCGAAAGGATTATTATTTTTACTGCCTAAAACCGTGCGTTCAAAATCACCGCCGGCCACTCGACCCACACTGGTGGACACATCATAAATAATGAGCCCTAAAAGCAGTAGCGCTCCAGAAAAAATGAATCCATAATCAAAAAACCGCATGAAACGGTCGGGAACCAACGCTCGAAATACTTTTTGGCCGTCCAAGGGTCCCAGTGGGAGCATGTTGGCGAGACCAAAAACTAAATTAATGTGCGCCACTGTTTGAAAAATCCAGTAACCGGTGGCTAAGTATAGGCCTGCGAAAACCCCGTAAAGAATTAAATTCATGATAGGCCCGGCCAGCGCGATTTTGGCCAAGGCTATTTTATTTTCACCGTTTCCGGGATTAAAAAGCTTATTTTGAAAAACTGCAAAAAATAAAGTCGCGGGAACCCCTAAAAGTCCTGTGATGACAAGCGTCAGGGCCGAAGCGCCGCTCATGAAACGCCACGGCTTCCATGAAATCTGACCGGCCATCCATGCAGAAACATCTCCCGCCTTGAGCGCCGCATAAGCGTGAGCCACTTCGTGCAGTACGATTGATTCTATGACCAGCCAAAACATTAGGACACCTTCAAGAAACCGAAGCGTCTCCACTTCCGCGAGTCGCGCACCGGCCATCGAAAATTTCAGCTTTGATGCGGCGGGTTCGTCCAACATGTAGATCACGCTGTCCATGCGCTGAAGCATCGACACCGGAACGGACTCCGTGACCGGGCCCTGTAAACCACGAGCCACAATCTCCGCTTTTTTTTCGCCGTTAGCCATGAAAAAAATATTTTTGAACTCTGCGATATCCGCCATACCCATTGTGATCGCACGAGGCGCTTTGCGGATTTCCGGATAATCTTTTTCATTCGCAGCGATCGTAGACTCATTTAAATCGACGATCTGCATGGACTGGTTAAACCCGGAAAACCGCGGCGGCTCATTGAAAGCCAAGTGACCGTCGAGACCGACTCCTAAAATTCCAATATCCGCGCCGCCATTGTCCTTTAAATTTTTCATGTAACGCTCCAAGTGGCCCGGCACATTCCATTGGGAGCCGTCGATATAATGAATATTCGCTTCCGGAATCTTTACTCTCGAAAATAAATGCTTTCTTAAAAATGCTGCGAAGGAACTCGGGTGACTGGGTGAAAGGCCCGCGTACTCATCAAGATGATAGGCCTGAACACGCGACCAGTCGATGTCTTGGCTAAATCGAGCCATATAATCCAACATTTGTACCATGGTATTTCCGGTGGCAAAAACGATGTTTACACTTTTTCCAGATTTCTGGAGAGATTCGATTTTAGTAATGATCGCAATCGCCGCGGAAGAGGCAAATTTATGATCTTCCTCAACACGGATTAATTGTTTTGTGCGGCTGAGCGCAAGCTGAGAATCACCCGCTGAATTTTGAATCAAAATCTTTATTCTTTCCGATAAGTAACGAAGATAGGCGAGAAACTCCTTTTCGTCCGAAGGCTCGGTTATTCCCGCATCCGAATGGATCTCATCGATAAAATTTTTAAGTTCCGGCTCGGCTCTAAAAAATCGGTCGTACTTTTCTTCTAACGTCTGCTTAAACTCGCGAAAATCTTCTCTCCTATTCGCAAGGTTGGAATGGATAATTGCTAAGAAGCCTTTTTGATGCTCCTCAAGAATTCTTAGGAACATCGCTTCGGAGTCACGCGAAAAACTACCGGTCACCTTAATTTGAATTTCGTCTCCAAAAGCCCCATTTCCAGGAACAAGCTGAAAGTCCACACGGTAAAAATGACCGGCCAGCGCCATCGTGCGCGACACACCTGACCGACTCAGGCCTCGTGCCAACGCGTCAGAAACTTCGCGCAAATGGCCCGCGCCCACCACTTGGTAGGAGTATTCTCTGATTTCCTCTTTACGGGTTTTAGCAAAAAAACGAACGCGGCCGTTTGACGGCGTGTCCTGGTAAAACCCGATTGAAAACCAGCGATTCTTCTTCGCGAAGCCTGCTTCAAGACGATCTCGAAACTCGTTTTTTATTCTTAATTCATCTTCGGCTCTTTGCAGAGGAGACCGAACAGCCGGATGGCCGTCAGGTCCCAAGCCGAATTCCCATTCGGAGATAGGATTACTGATCAGATGAGAGGGTTTTTCAGTTAACCGCGCTCCATTTGATTTAAATTTTTTCTCCAAATGGATGTAAGCAAAAGTTGCAGCAACACCCGCGGTGATGAGTTGTCCTGCGTACATTGCGCTGTCAGCAGCACTCAGCACCACGGGATCTCCTAAATGAATCCAGGAGAAGGTTCCCCCATAATTCCACACGTCAACCGCCGCCAATACCGCCGCCCAAACGTAGAACCAGATGGCAAGATCAAGCGCGCTTTTAAGTTTTAAATACCCTTTCTCTTCGAGAACTAAACGGAGATAACCTGTCCCAATCGCCCATGCCATTAGAAAGGCCGCACCCAGAATCCAGAACGGATCACGCGCGGCGTACACAATAAACGGAGGCGGATTGTGCAGAAGCTCGTGAGGCGTGACAAAAACCAGTGTTTTTTGATTTTCTTTGGATAAATTTTCATAGTAGGCCAGTCCGCGATCCGAAAAAACCTTTGGCCATATATAAAAAAATGGGGTGCTTGAAAAATAGAGACGCTCCATATAAGTATTCATCGGTACGCTTACTAAAATTATCAAAATCCGGATCATTTGACCAAGCGTTAGGTCATCCTCCGAAGAACCCGGTCTCACCTCGACCTCGGTTTCTTGGGATTTCTGAACAAGCCGCGCGCCACGAGTCTCTCCAAAATCAATGCGCTCCCGCATGCGGTAAATCGTGCGGATAAGCTCAATTCCTTGAGGGGAACGAAGTGTGTTCCCGATTCTTCCGTTTTGGCAGAGCTTTTTAATCACATCTTCTTCGTCTTCGTGGTCATTGCCTCTCCATTCTGCGTTAAGCAATTCCATCTTCGCAAGAATGCCCCTTAATAAACGCAGATCTCTGTGATTATTCTCTTTGGAAGCCAAACGCAGTTCTTCGTTAACGGTTTCCTCGGCCAGCCTAAAAATAGCCGTCATAGGAATCTTATTCCTGAAGCTTTTTATCTTTGCTTTCAATTTTGCTTTAAAATTGCGTTCGAGCCGGTGAATAAAAGCCTCTCTGCGGATTTCGGCTTCCTGGCTCTTTTGCCACTTTTTATAAAGAATATTTGCAATGCTTGCGGCAACAGCAAGCACCGCCAGCGTGCCCAAGGTAATACCTGAAAGCCGCGCGGCGGCAGGCAAAACCTCAAGCGCTTTGTCTTTTCTAAAACAAGCCAGGTACCACTCTGCGTTGTAGTGGCGAACTTCAGTATATTTTTCACTTGAGAAAAACGAGCGCTCGATTAAAAATTCTTTATCGGGCCTAAGACCCGGCAGCTCTTCGAACATGCCCGTTAAAACAAGGAAGCAAATTAAAGATCCGTTTTTCATTTGTAATCTTTTTTCTAGAAATTTACTTCTAAAATGAACGGCCTCGTCCCCCTCGGGTTCGGTGTAATAATAAAAAACGAGATCCGCATCGCTCCAGGAAATATTAAACGCGTCCGTTTCGGGATAAAACTTAAAGTCGGGCTGTGCAATTTTTTTGGCCCGAGCATTCTCGAGCAGAGCTTCCGATTTTTTGGAGAGCATCTTAGAAATTTCAATAGAAGAGACCTTCATTCCAAAAACGTATTCTGCAAATATTCCTACCCGGAGATCTCCGGCGCCAAAATCAAGCAAGCGTTTATCTTTTAAGCACCCGTACCTCTTTTCAATTGCAAGAAACGACCGGTAAATATGCTCAAAATTTGCCATATCAAATAACGCCCCGCCCGAACCAAAGGGGCGATACTGATTTTGATATTCCTTATAAAATTTAATGACATCCTGTGCGCGCTTTGCTCGTTCCGTATCCGTATCGCTGACATTTAAAGAAAGCCTCGCCCCACCGGTTTCGGATTGAACTTTTTGAACGTACACGAGAAGCCTGCGGGCAATTCCGCTGGCTTCGGGGAATCCCATACGGATAAAATGTTCCAGAAGCTGGATTAAATTATTTTCGGGAGTGCTTTGAGCACCCTTCACCCAAGTTTGAATCGCTATCACGGCTCGCCGAACTATGCCGGGATCAATCACTTCCTTAGCCAAGGAAACCCATACCTCCTTCACTTGATCGTCAAATAAATTGGGCTTTATAAGCAGTGCTTTTTGAAGTTCAGAGATAGCAGCGTCTCTTTCAGCGTCCGTTCCGAAAATGGCAGCCCTTAACAAGTTTGAGAAATTTATTTTATGGGCATCGGGCGCAGGCCCTTCCGCTTTAAGATTTTCAGCTATTTTCCAAATGCGCGCCCGCACAACCGTTTCGACCGGTTCATCAAAAATACGGTCACCCTCAACGCGGACTATTTTTCCTTCTCTGCAAAGTTTTTGACGGTTTACTTCCATGGCAACATTGAACTGATGCCACATATGGTCCCAAACCGCGCCGGCTTCTACGGAGGGATTCTGCCACCAGCGCTCATTTTCAGGAGTCTCAATGTTGTCCCACCACCAGGCCAGATCCTTGGCGGACTGCTCTAAACGAGCTTCGATATTTTGGCTAGGCCTGAAAACAGCCACGTCCATGGGAAGAAGCGATTGGTTCCGGTATTCATCGCGTTTAATTTCATTGTTTGCGACAGCTGCCAACGCAACCAGTTTTTCACCCACTTCAAGATTGACGCCGAAATGAAGGTTTTCAACTTTAGAAATCCGGTAACCCCCGGCAAAAAAATTGGAGGCGCGCGCCAAGATACGAAGCCCGATCATTTGCCGTGCCCAATTTTCATCCATAACGCCGTTGAGTATTTTTTGAGCGTCTAACGACTCTTGACTAAAATTCCATCGCATCCGTTTTGTAATAGGTCCGCGGTCGATCGGTTCCAAAGCGGACGGCATCTGCCCCATCAAATGGGTGTCGCGCTTAAACAGCGAATCTAAATTCTTCTTTGAGGGCGACTCGTCGAATTTCTCATCCACTCGCGAGGGTTTCGCCGATAAAATCATTCGTGCGAGTGGCTCTTTCGCGTCGTTGATCAAGTCTATTCGCAAAAAGACGGTTCCGTCGGGCTGGGTTTTAACTAACTTCGTCCGGATTTTTAACGGCTGCAAATACAAGACCAGTCTGCTTCTATTTCCGTGAGGACGATTGGCTCGGAAATACAAAACTCGATCCGGATTAAAACCCGTCATCACGCGCTTCGCCTGGTTCACTAGCCGACTTAAGATCAGAAAATCATAAACGCGTTCTCCGGAAAGAAAATACCAGTAATAACCCTCATCAGATAGCCGTTGCGGCTCGCCTGACAACGAGAATAAATCCAGCATCCATTTCTCAAAACGGATCAGCTGTTCATCTAGCATCACACCACCGGAAAGCCGCGCGCCCCTCACAAAATCCACCACCACCTGATTCCATTCATCAAGATACTGAGGCAAATGCGAACGCAGCAGCGAGTGCTCCTGGCTTCCTTCGTCAATAATTTCAAGGGGGGTAGACATTGCCCGTGCATCTTCCCGCAGATTGTGAATGTCCACGAGCCGGTCGTGAGTGCTTGTCACGATGAGTTTTTTTGTGCCGTTTTTTCGCCGGACCGCGTTTGCCTTTTCGTGCATGTCAGACGGATAAGTCAAAATCGCGTGCAACTCTTCGAGCACATCGCGCGTCGACATGTTTTCGTAGTCCTGGCTAATCGCGTAGTGCAGCTCTTCCGGCACGCCGAGTTCCTTGAGCATTTTGAAAAAATATTTGCCTTGAGTAAAAGAACCCCAAAAGGGCGCTACAAAGAACGTCGCTGCAGCCGGCGCGTAAGACGCAAGCTGGGAAAACAGTCCCGAATACCTCTCAAGCGCTTTTTCTCTTAGCGCCACAACAGGCCAGGGTAAACGTTCGGACACCGGCCACTTTAAAACAGTTAGCATCGGCTCAAGAATTTTTCGGACAGGCCCAAAATACGCTGACGCAGATTTCAGAAAATCTAAAATATTCCGGATCGCGTGATCCCTGTGTTTAAACGAAAAGGGATTGGAGCCGATCTCGACGGAAATTTTATCAATGACGTCCTGGTAGATTTCAGGCTGGCTAAACAACGTGTCAATCAGCACATTTGCGTCCGAATGCCCCACCAGCACAATTGGCCGGTTGGGGTATTCTTTGGAAACCCATCGAATCGTGTGCGCAACGTTTCCAACGTAGTAATTCAAAATCTGTTCGGAACCCATTTTGCGAATGGCTAACGGCACGCGTCCCCGGTGGGGGGCCGCCACCGTCCAATCATCGGGAAAATTGGCTAATTGATTTTCCCAGGTGCCTCTGCCCACAAATCCGTGCACGAGCACGGCAAGTGGTGCTTGATTGGATGGCCCCTGACGTAAATCCACTTTAAAACGGGTTTCAATGACTTGTCCCGCATGATCCTGAAACGGCCTTCCGTCCGATCCTGCCAGCGTCCGGGTTAATTCTACCTGCGGCCAGCGAAGTGCTTCTTTATCGACAAAAAAATCAACACGGGTTGGCTCGGGGTGTTTCCATAAAAGCCGCGCAGGCGCTTGAGTGAGCCAGTACTGCTTACGCTCAGGCTCCGAGCGTAAATCTTTGAGCACCCGATAAAGAGGCTTTCGCTTATGCCGGCCCGACATCATCACCATCGCGTGTTTCGAGTCAAAAAAAGCTTCCGGCGTCAGCGACATGAGATTTCCAGTCACCGCATACCCGGGGTCATACCGCTTTTTCAACAGCTCGCTTCCGGGGAAAATCGCGCCCATATTGGCTTGGCTACCGATACCCCAAATCGTGAGATCAAACCGGTTGCCGTTTTCGGCTAGCACTTCACGGCGTTTTATTTCGTAAGAAGCGACAAGCTCCTTAAATTTTTGAGCGTCCACGTCCACCCAATTCCCATCGTAAAAGCTAAAAAATTTCGGCTGGTCGATCGCGCGGTCTTTGCCCTTAATGCTTAAAAAATTAAAACAGGACCGGACCATCGCCTCATTGGCACCCGGCTCATCCGCCCCGGGTCCGCGCTCTTCCCCTAGGAAAAATACGATTCTCTGCATTTCTCCGGGCTTAAATCGAGTGTAGTATTCTTTTTTGGTGAGGAGCTTGTAAAATTTCACCGGGGTATCGCCTCCGGCAAGCGCTACAAAAAACTTGGCGTCTTTTTTGCTTCTTAGCTTTTGAATGGCAAGCTCTATAAACCGGTCCGCCGCTTTTTTACTCAATTCCTCATCGTTGAGAGCGGACGTGTCCACCCGGAACCGAGGTGTCGCGGCAATTCCTTCGCGCTGTCTTAGAAACTGATTAAATTCCTCTTCCCGCAGGGCGCGCGTCCGCGCAGGCGTCCACTCGCCGGCATCAAATCGCTCAAAAATTAAATCCGGACTGGCCTTCGTTCCGTATTCCACAATGCGGTCAAACTCGCTCCATTGATTTTTTGGGTGCAGGCGTTTTGGGTAGCCAAGCGCAAATCCCACAAACCGCTCGAGCTCCGCGTCGTCAAAGAAACCGTTTAAGTCCGGCGGATAAACCGGCTCTGCGATCAAACTCCATTTTTCATTTTTAATTTGCTCTTCAAATACTTTGAGCGCTGTCAAAAATGCCCGCCGGTTATGGGGCGGCGTGGTGACAAGTGAAACGGCCGTGTGATCAAGCTTGTAATCCGATACCGCCTGGGCAATGAGATGACGGCTCATCTTCAAATTTTCAACCGTGTTGGGCGTTGGCGTGGTGTCGCGGTAAATAACGGGCTTTCCTTGAAATTCGGTGGGCATATTAAAAGTATGCGTCAGAATAAATTCGATCAACTCCGACTCGGTCGACTGTTCATTTTTTAAGAGCCGCTTAAAAATAACGCGGTCGCGGCTTTTAAAAGAATAGGCATAATTTCTTAGCATTAAATCTTTCAAGTCCTGTGTCGCCCGGCCAATGCCGCCTGTGATCACTATCGGAATCACGTCCCCCGCTTCGAATCGCTTATTCCACATTTGGGCGAATGCTTCAAACGCTTTGAGATCTTGGTGTCCGAGCAGCGCGTAAACCGTGGGCTTGCCGCTAAAACCCGCTGTCTGCTCTGTTTTAGACAGTTCGTCAATTAGCGGCTGGATGGCTCCAATCATCCGGTTCCGGGAATCAGAGAGCACATTGGCCGCGAGGCGCGCGCCGCTTTGAATCGGATTGGGAGAGCCACGATTAAACCTTAACTGTTGGAAATGAATATAATCCCGTGTCGTTTCTACATCCTGAGTCTTGAGCAGAACTTTTAATACCCGCGTAAACATTCCATGTCCATAAACAAAAACGGTTTTGCCCGGATAGCGCTGGTTTATTTCGTCGATAAATTTCCGCACTCTCACCATAAACTCAGGAAAACTTTCGCCGTTTCGCGGCGCAATGAGGGCGCTGTTATTTTTATACGCCTGCGCCATTTTTTGCTGTGCGGGATCAAGCTCATCTATTTTTTTGCCGCCCCAGTCGCCGAAATTAATTTCTTTAGCGCGCATCTCCAATTCCACATCGATCGCCCGCTTCAAGCCGAGGTGATAAAGACGCGGGATTTGAAATGAAGCCGTTTCTCTTGCCCGGAAAAGCGGGCTCGTCAAAAACACATATCCTTTTCCCGGATCCCCATCACTCAGGAGACGCTGGTATTCTTGCCACAACTCCTGAGCTCCACGCCAGGCCTGGGATTTACCTTTGTCGTCTAAACGAGCAAGCGGACCCTCGTTCTGACCCTGGAACACCTCCATAGAATTTCCGTAAGTATTGCCGTGCGGAATCATCACAAGATCACATTTCAAAACCGGAGGCTCGTAGCCGGCTTTGTATCGGATATGACCCTCTTGATCAATGACTTCAAAACCAAGATCTGAAAGCATTTTTTTGCCTCTCAATCGGCTTCTTAAGTCGTCATAAAATAAATATTTAAAAATTAAATTTGCCCAGGCGGCAAGACGCGCACCTGCTTGTTGGGACAATTTCTCGACATCTTTTTTTAGTTCCTTAATTTCCCTTTCAAAGTCCAGCATAAGGATGTTAAAAAGATCCAAATTTTTTCGGCTAATCGCCTGAGCGACGTGATTCACTAGCGCTGCCGACTTGGACTTTAATGTATTGATCAGATCAGCGCGTGTTTTACGATTAAGCGATGGATCTGAGAGTTTAATTCTGGCATGCGTCGCAAAGTCGGTTTGCGCATCAATTAAGCGATTATAAAGAGGCTGAAAATAAACCTGAGCCTCTATGGTTTCATTGAGTGCTCGCTCGCGGGCCAATTCGAAGAGCATTGGAATAACTTTGTCTTTCGAATCAAACTCGCTCCCCTCAATCGTCGACAGGTATTGCTGAAGCTCTCCAGGAACACGCTCAGTCAGAAAGACGTTTCCCTTTATATGATCCGCGAAATGAAAAACGCCGGGTTTACCGCGGCGCCCGGCACGCCCTTCGAGATGCAGCGCTGTGAGCAGTGACTTGCTGTAATGGGTGCTCAAAACCACTAAGCCCGCAACCGATATTTTTTTCCCGCGGAATTCCGCTTCCACGGGCTTGTAAAGTTTAGGGTCCAATTTAATTTCGGCGCCGCGGCTAGCCACCTGAGCTGTAATCGTGATGCTGAAAGAATCTCCGATTCTATTCCAATTAAGCGCATCGCTCACTTCATCACGTCCATTAATAACCCGAATCGGTTGGAGCGGCTGCGTGCCGCCCTTCAAAAAGGGTTGCCGCTCATTCTCGGCCTCGAGCGCATCGCGGTACATTTCGGCTTCTTCCGGCGAACGGGTATTGAGCAAAATAGGACGACCGGTCTCATAAAACACGCGGATTGCATCCACAAAATGTGCGATCTTTTCTTTTTCGTTTAAAAAATATTCCTCCGGAATGACCGTTCGATTGTTGGGGTACTTGGGCTTAACTTGCCGAACCGTCGCGCCATAAAGCGCTTCTAAAGCCGCCGCGCGCTTGGAATCTAAAACTCCTATGACTGCGCTGAACTCAAGTGTGTTCCTGTAAAAATAATGCGGCGTTAAGAGCTCGCGCGCGACCGCTTCCCCCATAACCTTCTTTCCTTCTTTAATTTCTAAAAAGGGTTGAAAAAAGCGGATAACACGGTGCTCCTGCCGATCGCCAGTAGATTCGTTTCTGAGCGTAATTTTTTGATCCCATTTACTCGAATGCTTGGCCCGGCTTGTCGAAAAATATTGTTCACCTTCCTTGTAAAATAATCGCGCTTGTATAGCAATGTCTAAAAGCTCGCGCGGAAACTCGGGGTCTGAATAAAACTTCTGCAAAACGTCTCTTTTGGACAACTCAGCCAGCTGAGCGCGCCTAGTTTCATCGAGCTCAATGTCAAGTTTTCTCCGAAATTGGCCCTCCTCTTCCACCCAAATGACTTTTACCTTTCCCTCATCTAAAAGCCGAGTCGCCAATTCATTTACAGCGATATAGATGCCTTTTAAGTCCTCATCCATCTCTTCCGTGGGGTCCGCAAAAACGCGAGGCTCATACGCTTCGTCCCAGAGAGGTTCTTCTGCCTCATCTAAAAACACCCACTTTTTTTTGTCAGAACTTTGACTCTTTCCAAAATATTTTAGAGAGAATCTGTCGATCATATGCCTAAACATAAATTGATCGTAGGTCCCGTGAATAAAATCGGCCTTTCGAGCTAGTTCGGCGCCATTCGTCTCCGTTAAGGAGGCCGTTTTAAAACCTAGACGATTTAAGATGGCCTCGGCAACCGCTGAATTTCTGGATGCCAGCGGGATATTAAAATCATGTATTTCAACTCGGTAACCAAAAAGCATTTTTAAATACGCCGCTAGAACCAGCGAAAGTGACTTTCCTTCGGACATTCGCATGGTCACGAGCGCTCGATTCTCTAAGAGAAGTAAAGCCGCTTCAATTTGTTTCTCGTTAGGAAGACTATTCGGATCGGTGTTTTGATCTCCGATAAACGTCCGTATGGAATCATAATCCAAGCTCTTATCACTCGCCGTCTTCGCTGCGGCAATTGAAAAAATGGCAATAGCCCAACCTATAAACTCCGGATTTGTTTTTAATGTGGGGTCTGCTTTAAATTTTTCCTGAACCAATGGATAAAGTGCTTCGATGGATTCTGGGCCCATATGAGTAAGAGTTTGAATAAATTTTGTTTTATACCTACAAACATCTTCTATGAATTTTTTTTCTTTGCGCGACCGCAGAGCCGCCTGAGTCTTCCTTAAGAAGCCTTCCGCATCCGATAAGGAATCAATCTCATAAAGCTTTAATTTTTTGTATAAAGTCCTTTGGTCTATTCCAAGCCGAATGGCAGCAGCTCCTCTGAAGTCGCCTGTTGAGTATAAAGCCCCGATAATCACCATTTTTTCAAGCTCACGCCACTGCAACACTTCTTGCTTCGCCATCCACAAATAAGCCGATGAATAATTGACTTCAATTCGCTCACGGGCCGACGCCTGGGAATCCACGCCTTCGACTCGAATCTCGTTGGACACTCTCTGGGAATCCAACCCCGTACTCAGGGCGGTTCCGCGTATAGATCCGCAATTAGCGTACGCGTTCAAAATAAGCATTTGTTTAACGCGCCTTAAGTTGAAATCAATATTTTCTGGAAAATTTTCAAGCGGAGCTTCTGGCTTCTCATCAGGAATGATGGACCTTAGATTTTTTAAATCCAGCTTTCCTTTTTCAAAATCAATTTTATTTTGGAGTGTCTTTAAAAAATCGGAATGCTGTGCGTTCTTCGTTGCCAAAGCTGTCAGGGAATCCATAGTAGGAGCTTGGGCGTCGGTAACCGCAACTATTTCAATCGTTCCCATTTTTTCTTCAGCTGCGGCAAGTCGCGCGCCGTCAGATCTTATAATCGCAATATTGTGCAAAATTTCCCGAGCGCGTTTTCTAATTTTTTGAGTATAAATCGTGTCATCTGTTAACCCGCTGATGTCTTGACGAACGGCTTCGGTCAGCTCGTCCATCTGATCTTTTGAAAACAACAAAGGGTTTGTTAAAAGCATCTGATAGGCCGCTTCCGTCAAATTCCACCGACGGCTCGTATCTCCCATGCTCATCCCTTCGGCCAGATAACGCGATGCCAAGACCGCATTGAATATTGAAGTTAATTCTTTTTCCGCCCACTTTTTTTGTGACAAGGGAATAATAATATCGTTGATAAATTTATCCATTTGAAATCCGGATTGGGATAAATCCCCTTCAGCGTAAGAGCGCTGAATGTTTCTCTTCGTTTTAATATGCCCAAAAGCCACAAAGAGTTTCCCCACTAGATAAAAATTAGTCGGATCCGAAAAATCGGTTTCTTTGATGAGAAGTGACGCCACATTCAGCATGGCATACGATGCGCTGAGTGCCAGCGACTCTCTTTTCAGAGGTTCCTCATGAAGACCCGACCAGTGAATAAAAAACTGATTCCAAATCTCCCTCTTCTGGCTTGTGCTGGCATTTTCCAGCAAGTCATGAAGCGCATCAAAAAAATCAATTCGAACCTTCTGAATATCGCTGTCGGAGTTATCGTATTTTTTTAAATAGTCGTTCAAAATAATATCGATTTTGGTCGACGCATCGGTTTTCAATCCAACGGTTTTTTTATATTTTTCAAACGGGGACTCTCCGAAGCCCCAAGACTTCTTAAGCATTCTTGCCGCATCCTGGGGAGCGACGCCCCCGCAAGCGGCTAACAACAGGGATAGTGCTAAAGCGGAGACACGGTTTATATAGACAGGGAGTCGCGCGCCTTCGCTCGGCGACCGGCTCCGGTCCTTGCGCTTCATATGCTCGATATCCTTGAGAATGTTTTGAATCGTGGTTTTTACCGGTGAAGCGTAAAGGCCAAAAAACACCACCATCCCCAGAAGCTGACAAAGAGATTGCTCGGCGCGCTCCAAAACTTTCTCATCCGCCGCCAGTCCGAGTTTCGAGTTTTCACAGACTTTCACGATATCGGGATCAGACTGTACGATCTTGAGAATATATTCGGTCCGCTCTTTTTGAATAGCTCTCCATTCCTCTCTGTAGGCTCTCATTTTGCTTCGAACCCAATCCATCCAACCGAGCCTCGCGCCGCGCGACGCCTTCGTATTGTCGGTAACGACAGAGAAGATAACTTTCAACTCACTTTCCAAAGATTCTTTAACACTCAACCGGCCGCCCTGCGCCGGATACAACACCAAATTTGCTGCCGGCTGCACATTCCACAAAGCGCTCGGCGCCTGGATTTTTAAAGCATCGAAACGGGCAATGATTGGAGCAGCATTTTTAGGCGGAAGTTGAGATAGGAGTAAATTTTCATACTTACGGACATTGGTTTCCGCAAGCACGCGCGGTTGGATAATCTCGCAATCGACCTCTTTGTCCGCAAAAAGCCGTTTCAAATGCTCCGAGTGAAAACCACCGGCGACGAGAATCGCTTTCGTTTCATTTTCAGATTTCATTTTTGAAAGCGTATTTTTTACAAACACGTGGTCGCGTTTTAAGGTGAGCGCATAAAATGTTTTGGCCTTTTTAACGAATTTTTCGTAGCGAGGCTCAAGGTACACAGCGTTCTCAAAACCCTTGTGAAGACCAGAAATCATGCCGTTCAAATCGCCGGATATTTTTTTCATCGAAAATTGCTTGGGGTTTTCTCGGATAGCCTTATAGTCGCCTGGCTCTAAATTGAGACGGGTTAGTTTTTGGAGTGTGTGGAGAGTTTCTCCGATCTCAGACAACCGTCTTTCGTCTGACGTCTGGACAATATTTTCAAAAATCCGATCTTCAAGCAGTGATTTTTCGCGAAGCAGCTCATCCAAATCGAGTTTCCGCACGCGTTTAAGGTAATTTTTAGACGCCGTATTATTTTTCTTTAAAACTTTTTCAAGATGCGTCAGCCTGGAAAGCACTTGGATTTGTGACAAATCTC
The DNA here is from genome assembly GCA_964606485.1 of uncultured Planctomycetia bacterium. GTDB lineage: Bacteria > Omnitrophota > Gorgyraeia > 2-02-FULL-51-18 > 2-02-FULL-51-18 > CAZSGP01. The sequence continues at coordinate 77,141 of CAZSGP010000006.1, forward strand.
CAAATGAAATACCTAGAGACTTCGCCTCCCGAACAAGATACGAAAAATAGTCAGCTGAAAGCATTTGTCCGGAATCAAATTGCGTTTTATTCGTATCGAATCGAAGCAGTCTTTCATTAAAAATCTTGGCCTTAAGGAAGCTGGCCGTTCGCTCCACCCGCTCTAGATACGCTTCGACGAAATCGCGCTCTAGTTTTAAATCACGATAAAGTCCGAGCCCTTCGAAATAAAGCGCTTTATCCTCCACTCCCCAAAGCTTGAAAGGCTTGTCCGAAATAAGGTCCAAGTAGTCCGGCCCTTGAATGGTCCCTTTCTGTAAAAAACTGTCCGCAATCTGCTTCGCTTTTCGACGATCGCCGATCGCTTTTGGTCTCAGATAAGACAGTGAGTCATCACCGGTTCCCGCTTCTAAAAATACAATCTTAATTTTTTCTTGAGTGATAAGCTCATCAATGGTTTTGGCGATATTTTTCTGCGCGGAAAGATTCAAGTGCGCGTCTTGAATGATGTAGATTTTTTTAGTGAAGGGTTGCTTCGCTTGGTGAAAAAAAGAAAGCGGCTCACTACCGGCGGCAAATGCAAGATCTTGCGCCAAAAAAGAAATAACGAGTGCAAATGATAGGCACTTTAAAAAGCTTGGGGTTCTGCTTTTTAAAAGATTAAATTTATAAAACAAAATAAATTTCACCCAATATTTTAAATTAATCTGAACATAAAATTTAACAACGGGTTAAAGTAAAAAGTGCTCGGAAAAGTATGCCTAATCTGCTCAGTAAAATCAAATTCGGTTAAAAAAAATTTTTAATCAGAAGTAAGTGAATTTAAGCACAAGTGACTCATTCAAAAAAAATATTGGCTTAAATCGATAAAAGCTTGTTTTGAATGGCTTTTGTGAGAGCTTCGTTCGCGGGCACCGGAACTCCGAATGCTTGGCCATAAGCACAAATCGCGCCGTTAAGCGAGTTGATTTCCGTTTTCCGGCGCTGGGTGAGATCTCTTAGCATGGATGGAAAATGCTTGGCCGTCGGCGGAATTAATTTTTCGGTGAGAAGTTTAAAATATTCTTGAGGAGACTCCGGTGACAGCGAGATGCTCTTTCGCTTAGCCACGTCATAGCACTCTTCCACAATTTTTCGCATCTGGTTGAGCCTCTCGGGACTTTCAAGCATCGCGCCGTAAGGCTTTTCCAAAAGTGTGCACGGCGCGTTTAGCGCGCAGTTGTAAATGGCCTTTGCCCAGATGACTTCCATTATTTTTTGTGTAGGCACGCAGGGAATCTTCGCCTGCGATAAAAGATGCGCCACCTCCACTGCCGCACGGGAAGTCTGCGCGGCGTGAGGCGCTCCAATCTCGATTGGCGCCGCTGTTCCGGTAATTTCAACGTCCCCCGGTTTTAGCTCTATCCCCGTAATAATTCTTCCAGCCAGAAACTGCTCGGGTCGAATGCTTTTTAAAATGGTCTCGATGTTGCCAAGCCCATTCTGCAGGGAAATCAACACGGTCTTCTCGTTCATGAATGGCTTTAATTCTAAAACGGCGCGCTCGGTGTCGTAGGATTTAACAGTAAGAAAAATATAATCGAACTCGGGATTTAATTTTTGAAGTTCGCTGGCAGAAACATAAGTTTCGAGAGCCTTGATGCGGTACTCGCCCCAAATCCCCCGGATGACGAGGCCGTTTTTTTGAATGGCGTTCATGTGGTCCGGGCGACCCACTAAGGAAACGTCATGACCGAGACGTGTGAGAAATCCGCCGATTACACTTCCGACGGCGCCCGCGCCAAAGATCAGGACTTTCATAAAATGCTATCGTCATCCTGAGCGCAGCGAAGGATCTTGTCTAAGTGAGTCGCGCAGAAAAGATCCTTCGGCGAAGAACGCCTCAGGATGACCGAGTTATATTCCACTCTTCTTGTATTTGGTCTTATCAAACACGCCGGCGGCAAAGAACGCTTTTTTGCGCTCAATGCACTTATTGCACTCGCCGCAGTGTTCGTAGCCTTTAGGATTCATGCAGGAAAACGTCGTTTCAAGTGCCAATTTTTTTCCCAAAATAATGACACTTTCTTTTTTGAGAGTTTGAAAAGGGGCCTTCACCACAATGTCCTTTTTGAGGCCAAGCGAAAGCAGTTCAGACATTTTTTTAAAGAAGGCTTTGCTAGAGTCAGAGAAGGGATTGCCTTTCAACACGCCGATTTCAATCACTGAAATATCATGCAGTGCGCAATAGACCCCGGCCTTAGACAGTAAAACGATGTTTCGTCCCGGCAAGTACACCGCTTCATCGCGAGTCGTAGCCCCCGGAACCTTGATCCCGGTGATGCTCCAGTGATTTTCGTACATATCTTTCATGGTGAGGTCCAAAACTTTAAGCGGCTTCAAATGAGGCGAACGCAAATGCCGCACGAAATTTTTTAAATGAAAAATTTCGACCGCTTCCCAGCGCAGATGATTTTGCACATAAATCGGCGTGACACTTTCGTAGCGGCTAAGCGCTTCGTTTAAGAGAACGGAGCTTTCGACTCCGCCGCTAACCAGCACGCATGCGTGTAATTTCTTTTCGTCGCTCATGGCTCCTGGAGATGGTGCTTAATGTTTTTACCTTCTTCAATGAAAATGACGTCTTCGCCGATATTCGTCGCGTGATCCGCAATGCGCTCGATGTTGCGGCTGACTAAAATGAGATCCACGGCGCGCGTAATGCTTTTTGGGTCTTCCATCATATACGTCAAAAGCTCACGGAACACCTGATCGTTCAAGCGATCCACCTCGTCGTCGTCTTCACAGACGTGTTTAGCGAGTGCCGGATCATGCTGAACAAACGCTTCGATGCTCCCCTTAATCATCCGCTGAGCGAGCATCGCCATTTTGGGAATATCAATCAAGGGCTTAAGCGGCGGATATTTCAAAAGATCTAGCGCGCGCTCAGCGATATTCACCGACTGGTCAGCCACACGCTCAAGATCGTTGTTAATTTTTAAAATAGCAGTAAGAAGCCTTAAATCTCTCGCGGCCGGCTGACGAAGCGCCAAAAGCCGCAGGACTTCTTCTTCGATTTCAATTTCCATGTGGTTCACAGAGTCTTCGAGCTTAAACACTTCCTGCGCGAGCGACTCTTTGCGCTCGACCAGGGATTGCACGCAAATTCCGATCATGCTCTGAGCGGTGTCCGCCATCTGCAGAAGCTTCTGCTTGAGTAGTCTTAACTCTTCATCAAAATGCCGTTCCATTGAACCTTCCTTTGTACAAGTTTGGTTATTTTACCCCATTCGACCCGTAATGTAATCTTCCGTTCTTCTGTCCTTGGGAGCCGTAAAAATGGTTTGAGTCGGACCAAATTCCACTAGCTCTCCTAAAAGCATGTAACCGGTTTCGTCTGAAACCCGTGCGGCTTGCTGCATATTGTGTGTGACGATGACGATCGTGTAATTTTTTTTGAGTTCCTGCATCAATTCTTCAATGCGAGCCGTCGCCATGGGGTCGAGTGCGGAACAAGGTTCATCCATCAGCAAAACTTCCGGCTTCACCATCAGTACGCGCGCAATACAAAGCCGTTGCTGCTGCTCCAAAGAAAGGCCGGTCGCCATCACATCGAGACGATCTTTTAAATCGTCCCACAAAAGCACCGAGCGCAGGCTCTGCTCCACCACTTGTTCGAGCCACTGCTTGTCTCTTTTATACAAATGCTGAATCTTTAACCCAAACACCACGTTTTCAAATACCGACAGCGGAAATGGATTGGGCCGCTGAAACACCATCCCAACTCTCTTTCTAAGGTCCAAGAGATCGGTTTGCGCCGCCAGAATATCTTGCCCCTGCAATAAAACACTTCCGTTCGTTCGAACGCCGTCCACCAAATCATTCATGCGGTTAAACACGCGCAGCAGCGTCGACTTCCCGCAACCCGACGGACCTATGATAGACGTGATCTTATTTTTAGAAATAGCGGAACTAACGTCCTTTAGAGCGTGAAAATTTCCGTAATAAAGATTCAGTTTTTTTGTTTCAAGAATTACATTTTCATTCATCTTTAACCGAACCTTCCGGAAATATAATCTTCCGTGCGTTTGTCGGAGGGTGCGGTGAACATTTTATTGGTCACGTCCATTTCGACGAGTTGCCCCATTAGAAAAAAAGCAGTTTTGTCGCTCACGCGCGCAGCCTGCTTCGTGTTGTTGGTGACGAGCACGATGGTGTAGCGTTTTTTAAGCTTTCCCATCGCTTCTTCAATTTTCGCGGTGGAAATCGGGTCAAGCGCCGAGCAGGGCTCATCGAACAAAATCACGTCCGGCTCTAGCGCCAAAGTGCGTGCAATGCAAAGGCGCTGCTGTTGACCGCCGGAAAGTTTGGTGGCGAGTTCCCCCATGCGGTCTTTGACCTCATCCCACAGATAAGCGTCTTTTAAGGATTGTTCGGCAATTTCCATTAGCTTCTTTTTGTCATTCATCCCCTGGCGCCGCGGTCCGTACGCCACATTTTCAAATACCGTCATGGGAAGCGGCATGGGTAGCGCAAAAATAATTCCCACTTTTCTTCTAAGCAGCACCGCGTCAAGATCCTTATAAATATTTTTCCCATCAAGCAACACCTCTCCTTTCATGTGAAAGGTGGAGGTGTTTTCATTCATGCGGTTGAGTGATCGTAAAAAAGTGGTTTTGCCGGAGTTGGCGGGCCCAATCACGCCCAAAATCTCGTTGGACGGAATGGAAAGCGAAACTCCTCTCAGAGACTGAACCGATCCGAAGCCGACTTCTAAATTACGAACTTCCATTTTGGCCGTTACCATTTTTTCTTGCTCCTAAAATACGAGCGGATGGTGATGGCAATTAAATTTAAAAATAAAACAATCGATAATAAAACAAGGGCGGTTCCGTAGCGGATTTTTGGTTCCACATTCGGCACCTGTGTCGACAAAACGTATAAGTGATACGGCAGAGCCATCACCTGATCGAACACGCTGTGCGGCAAACGCGGCAAATAAAATGCGGCGACGGTAAAAAGAATGGGCGCTGTTTCTCCTGCCGCGCGGCCGATCCCCAAAATCGTTCCGGTGAGAATTCCTGGCAAGGCGTGTGGCAACACCGCATAGCGAATAGTTTGGAGCTTGGTGGCCCCCAGTGACTGACTCACCTCCCGAAACGTGCGCGGCACCGAGTCAAGCGCCTCGCGAGACGACGTAATGATCACCGGTAAAATCATGACACCCAATGTCAGTGAGCCCGCTAAAATTGACGAACCAAATTTAAAAAAACCAACAAAAAGTGCAAGCCCGAATAATCCATACACCACCGACGGCACACCGGCGAGATTGATAATGGCAAGACGAATCACACGGTTTAAAAAATTTTCTTTGGCGTATTCGCTTAGGTAAATTGCCGCGAGGAGTCCTAGCGGCAACCCCACGCAAAGCGCACCGGTCACAAGACAAAATGTTCCAACAATGGCGGGTAAAATCCCGCCCGCTTTCATGCCGGACTTCGGCATCTGCGTTAAAAATTCAAGATTAATCGCCGGAAGCCCGTTTTTTAAAATCACAAACAAAACCACGAGCACCGGCAAAATCACCATCACCGAGCAAATCAGTAAAATCGAGAACGCGATTTTTTGGCTGAGTTTAGGTGAGAGAACTAACATTTAAATTTTTTTCCGGTGTAGAAAAATGTCTGCGGTGATGTTCACGGCAAACGTCATTAAGAATAAAACGATTCCGATCGAAAAAAGTGCGAAGTAGTGATCGCTTCCCTGCACGGTCTCACCCATTTCCGCGGCAATCGTCGCGGTCAGTGTGCGGACTGGAAACAAAAACCCACGCGGCATCGACGGCGAGTTTCCGGTAATCATCATCACCGCCATGGTTTCTCCGACCACACGGCCGATCCCGAGCATCACCGCCGCTACAATTCCGGACGACGCCGCCGGCAAAATAACACGGCAAATGGTTTGCCACTGCGTAGCACCTAGTGCGTAAGCGCCTTCTTTGTAGGACTTCGGTACCGAGTGAAGCGCATCTTCCGCAATCGACACAATGGTCGGCATGGCCATGAACGCTAAAATGATGGAGCCTGAAAGCGCCGTAAGCCCCGTCGGGGTTTTAAAAATAAGTCTCACCCACGGCACAATTGTCACCATGCCGATAAATCCGAGCACCACGCTCGGAATAGCCGCTAAAAGCTCCACGCCTGATTTTAAAATTTCTTTTAGGTTTTTAGGAGCGACTTCCGAGATGTACACCGCACAGGCAATTCCGAGAGGAATCGCGATGATCGACGCGCCAAGGGTCACAAGGAGCGATCCTAAAATTAGAGGAAGAATTCCAAATTCGGCGGGCTCTGAAATGGGGTACCAGCTTTTTCCGCCTAGAAAATGACCCAAGCTTTCGGTTTTGAAAAGCTGGATTCCTTCTTTTAAAAGAAAAAGAAAGATCAGCGTCACAAAGAGAATGGACGCGAAGCCGCTGGCCTTGATTAGAGATTCAAAAAAGAATTCTTTAAAACGCTTCACTTATTTTTTAACGGGAACAAAATCCGTTTTTTCGACAATCACTTGGCCTTCAGGAGACAACGCAAAATCCAAAAACTTTTGAACCTCAACCTTCGGCTCGCCATTGGTGTAAAAATAAAGCGGCCGCGAGATCGGATATTTCCCGCTGATCACGTCAGCAATCGAGGGCGATACAAATTCAGAACTGGCATCCTTAGCAACTGCAATCGCTTTATGGTCTTTTCCAATGTAGCCCATGCCGTAATAACCAATCGCATCGGCGTTTTGCAAAATTTCATCGGCGATCGCTTGGCTGGAGGGCAAAAGCAAGGCTTCGGGTGAAAATTCTTCCTTAGAAGAAGCGTCGTTCTTTCTCAAAACATGCTCTTTGAAATAAACATGTGTTCCAGAGTTGACTTCGCGGGAAAGGAGCACGATTTTAGCGTCGTTTCCCCCGACCTCTTTCCAATTTTTAATCTTCCCCGTAAAAATTCCAGCCAACTCTTCCATCGTTAACTTTGAAATAGGGTTTTTTGGACTCACCACCACCGCTAGGCCGTCGAGCGCAACTTTGTATTCTTTGGGAGAAACTTTTTTTTGATTGGCCAGATCAATCTCTTTCGGCTTCATTTCACGGGAGCTAGCCGCAATATCGCAACTGGAGCCAATCAGCGCCGCAATTCCGGTTCCAGAACCACCACCAGTGACGGCAATAAAAATTTCAGGCTGTTTTTCCATGAACACTTCCGACCAGGCCTGAACCAAATTGACCATGGTGTCCGAACCTTTAATTTGAATAGAATTGGGTTTGGCCGCAAAAGCGCCTGGGGTATTTAAAACGAGTGTAGCGAAACCTAGAACTAAACCAGCGATCAATTTCTTCATGGATTCCTCCTCTATGCGAAGACTCTATTCTATGAAGAAATTATGAAGATTTGATGAAGACGCTACCGGAGAGGGAGTTCAATTTTAAACGTCGATCCTTGGCCCTCTTGGCTTTCGACGCTCAAGCGGCCGCCCTGCTTTTCAACCATGTGCTTGGCAATGGAAAGACCAAGCCCCGTGCCACCGGTCTCACGTGAGCGGCTCTTGTCGGCACGGTAAAAACGCTCAAAAATGTGGGGCAGATCCGCGCTCGAAATACCGATACCCGTATCTTTCACGAGAATTTGGAAAACATCCGTCTTTGCGTTTAGCTCGATCGCAATAGACCCGCCCTCTTTGTTATAGTTCACCGCATTCGCAAGAATGTTGGTCAATACTTGCTCAAGCAGCGTTCTGTCAGTGTTCACCCAGAAAGGGTGGTTATCCGTTCGGATATGAAATCGAATTTTTCTGATCTTCATTTGTGGTGCGAGGCTTTCCGAAAGATTATGAACCAGTGCTTCGAGATCTATTTTTTCCAGTCGAACGGGAATTTCGGCAGACTCAAGTTTCGAAAGCAAGAGCAAATCTTCAATGAGACGATGGAGTTTGTGCGAATGTTCTTCAATCACGTTTAAAAATTTCATCCGGTTTTCGACGTCATCGACTGCACCTTCTTTAAGCGTCTCGACAAATCCCAGAATGGACGTGAGCGGGGTTTTGAGTTCGTGTGAAACGTTCGCTACAAATTCCGAACGCATTCGCTCTAAATTTTTAAGGCGTGTCACATCATGAAAAACAGCGATCGCCCCCAGAAATTCGCTGTCACTGGCCACCGGCGACAGGTGTACCTGAAAAACCAGATCGGAAAGTTGAATTTTATGCTCTTTTTCAAAATGTACTTTTTCTTCAAGCACGCGGCGGATCATGGCATTGAGCTCCGAGTCACGAAACACTTCCCAGTAATCGCGGCCAATCACATTTTCCTTCTTAAATTCGAGTGACTCACATAAAACGGAGTTGATAAGAAGAATTTTTTGGTTCGCGTCGATGACCACGACGCCCTCGGCCATGCTCTCCAAAATAGCTAAAAGCCGCTCGTTCTCCCGGGATGTTTTTTGAAAAAGATCGCGTAGATCAGTGAGCTCTTGAGGCAACGAACTCTTTGAATGAGAAGAAAGTGGATTTTTTTTAAACCACATTGGCTTCAGAAAACCGGTAACCGGTGCCGCGCACGGTTTCGATCAAATCACGGTATTTGCCGAGTTTTTTTCGTAAGCTTTTGATGTGCACGTCTACCGTGCGGTCCACCACAAATGCCTCACCCTGCCAGGCGCCACTCAAGAGTTGGTCACGCGAAAATGCCTTACCGCGATTTTCCATAAGATACGCTGCAATATTAAACTCCAACTTTGTGAGGGGAACGGGTTTTCCCTTAATCGAAAAAATCATTTTTTCGCGATCAACTTCAAGCGGTCCTGCCGAAATAATTTTTTTAGGTTCTCCTGATGGAGCGCTTTGATTTCGAAAGATATTTTTTATACGCGCCAAGAGAACTTTTACACTAAATGGCTTCGAAACATAGTCCGTCGCACCAATTTCAAGACCGACCACCTGGTCAATCTCACTCCCCTTGGCGGTAAGCATTACGACCGGGATACGCTTAGTCGCCGATTGCGCCCGCAAAAGCCTGCACACTTCAAGGCCGTCCATTTTGGGGAGCATAAGATCCAAAATAATGAGATCGGGTTTCTTGGCTTGAGCAATCTCCAGGCCGGCTTCTCCGGTTTCAGCGGTGAAAACGCTGTAGCCTTCTTTTTCGAGATTGTACTGCAGGAGTTTTAGAATATCCTTTTCGTCATCAATGACTAAAAGGTTTTTTTTAGCCATGGTTATTTCTTGGGCTTGTCGAGAATGTCTTTGACCTTCTGGCGGATATTTTCATGAATCACGTCTACCGTTTGGCGCGCATCCACTACTTCAAATCCAAATTCCTTGGCGAGTTTGTCGTAATGCGTGATCAGCGTCGATTGGTAATTCACAAAACTGTCGAAAAGATCCTGGCCCATGTGAAGATCCATGCCGGCTTCCCAGTAATTCATGCCACCGGACTCAATCACGCGTGGAATCAGCGCTTCGATATCAAGCTTAAGATAAACCGTGAGATCCGGAACAAGGCCAAATCCAAAAAGATTCCGCACCCACTGTTGGTTCGGGTCCCGCACAGCGTCGCGCACGATAGCCGTATAAATGTAGCGGTCCGCCAAAACAATGTGGCCCGATTTAAGAGCTGGGATAATCTGATTTTCCAATCGATCCGCAAAATCCGTGGCATACAGTAACGTAAACGTCATGCGGTCCATCATGTTGCCGGCTTTGGCCATTTCGATGGATTTGCTCATCAAATTTGAGCGCGTCCAGCCGGTTTCTGCGACAGCATACCCTTGGACCTCAAGCCATGATTTTAAAAGATCCACCTGAGTCGAGCGGCCCGATCCATCGGTGCCTTCGATGCAGATGAGCTTTCCTTTTAACTTGTACGGCTTAAGATACGGTAAACCTTCGCCAAAATACTTTGGGTCGTTTGGCATAAATCGTCCTTTTCTTCGAGTAACCTTTGAGAATGTCTTTGACGTATCCGCGCATCAGGTCCTGTTGTTCATGAATTTCCTGAGTGGCGTCCATCGAGGTCAAATCAAACTCCCCCACCATCTTGGAATATTCGTCGAGAATCTTGGATTGGAAAATTTTGAAGCTCTCGCGGATATCGGTGTGAAGATTCAAGTCCATTCCCGCTTCGTAAAATTTAATTTGAGCGCGATTCGTCAAGATCCGCTCGCAAGCAACTTGAATCGGCACGTTGAAATAAAAACTGATGTCCGGCTTTACTGCAAAATTGTATAAATTCCGTACCCAGCGAGCGTCTACTCCGCGGACCACGTCGCGCGCAAACGCGGTGTAAGCATAGCGATCGGCAAGCACTATCATGCCGGCTTTGAGCGGCGGGATAATTTGATAATTTAAACGGTCTGCAAAATCAGCGGCGTGCAAAAGAGAAAAGGTGCTAGGGGTAAGAATATTTTTCTTTTTTCCCTCACGGGTCGTTTCCTTCACAAGTTCCGAACTATTCCACTCGGTGAAGAAAACCGAAAAACCCTGGGATTCGAGCCATTTCTTGAGAAGCCCGACCTGCGTGCTCTTTCCTGAACCGTCGATCCCCTCGACGATAATCAACTTTCCTGGAAATTCGTGTTTTTTATCAAAGACGCCCATGGCCGAATTTTACCACACTTTCTGATGAGTCTTAATTTTGTGAATAAAGTCTAAAATCATGCCTTCCCGAATGCCTTGGGTCGACACTGTGAGCGAACGAATTTTAAGCGCCTTCATCAACGTCTTCACCATCACGCATCCGGCAATCATGATATCGGCGCGTTTTTTGTCAAGCTCCGGAAATTGAAGACGTTTCTTTAAGCTTAAAACTGAAATTTTCTTGTAAACACTTTCAACATCCTCTAAATACATTTCGTAATGATTAGCGCAGTCGAGCGGGCGCTTTTCGGAGTCGAAATAAACCGCGTAAGCCAGGTTCACCATCGTCCCGGCAGTCCCAATCACTCTTAAAAATCCGTGCTTACGGATTTTCCGGATGGCCGGTTTAATTTCTTCCAGAATATGCCGCTCCAAGCGGCGGATCTCGCCGGGCGTCGGCGGATCTTTCTTAAAATAAAGATCAGTTAAGCGCGCAACTCCAAGCGGAAAGCAGTTGTTGACGAGAATTTGTTTTTTATTCCCGAGCACGAGTTCCATGCTCCCGCCGCCGATGTCGATGGTGAGCACATTTCCCTTTTGAATATCGCGCCGCGAGTGGGACGCCAAAAAAACAAGCCGGCCCTCTTCTTCGCCTGAAATAATCCGGACCTTCACCTTCGTTTTCTTAAAAATATCAAAAATGAACTCCGGGCCGTTCTGCGCTTCACGGACAGCGCTCGTCGCCACGCCAATCATTTGAACCGCCTGATATTTCTTGGCAATCTTATGAAATTTTTTAATTGCCTTAAACGCGCGCGCTTTACGCGCTTTGTCCAAAAAATGGTCTTTAAAGCTTCCGTCGCCTAATCGCGTCGTGTCTTTTTCGTGATCGATGATCAAGTGTGAACCATCCACATGAATTTCAGCAATCAGCATGTGAATGGTGTTGGTGCCAATGTCAAAAACAGCAATTCTCATGTTTTTAAGTGTATCGGACATCTATGAAGATTTGATAAAGAAGCTCACGCCATTTCGCGCAGCTGCGAATTGGTCAAAAGCCATTTGAGCTCGCCGCGAACCCCCGCCTCAGGGCCGGGCAAGTCCACTCGGCAAAGACCGCCCTTTTTAAAATCAATGGTGAGCGCCGGCTCTCCAAAAACAAAAGCACTCACAAACTCTCCAAGACTTGGCTGATGCCCAACGATTAAAAGCTTACTTTTGTTTGGAAAATTTTTGAGGAGCTTTAGAAGTTCTTTGGGGCTTCCGCTTGGAACCAAGCAGTCTTCGTATTGAATCGGGTGGGTAAAATCTAGGGCGCGAGCGGCAATTTCAGCCGTCTGTGATGCTCGCTTGTAGGGGCTCGAAAGAATCGCTTCTGGGGCAATCTCCATTTGCTTCATGCCCTTAGCTGCTTTTTTCATTTTCTCGACACCCTCGTCGGTTAGAGGGCGTTCAGAATCTCTTCCCTCAAACTCGCCATTTTCCTTGGCAATAGCGTGTCTTAAAAAATAAAGTTCCATACCTCTCCATAACTTAGGCTAAGATAATAGCATGCAACTTAATGGAAAAACAGCGCTTGTCACGGGTGCCGCTAAGCGGGTCGGACGCGAAATTGCACTCATTCTCGCCCAAAACGGGGCAAACATTTTGCTGCACTACAACCAGTCCCAATCGGACGCAGAGAAAACCGCGGCGGAAATCCAATCGCTCGGCGCGCTCTGCAAAATTTATCAAGCCGATTTGGAAGACGTGGGTGCACTTTCAAAAATGATGCTCCTGATCGAAAAAGAAAATCCGCATGTCGATATTCTGGTCAACAGCGCATCCATCTTTTATAAAACTCCACTCGAACAGGCCTCTGAAACTGATCTCGATACCTTCACCGACATTCATCTCAAAGCGCCTTTTCTTTTGTCTAAAAAATTTGGACTTAAAATGATTGAAAATGGCTCAGGAAAAATCATCAACATCGTCGACTGGAGCGCTTACCGCCCCTACAAAGATTACGCGCCCTACTGCGCGTCAAAGGGCGCGCTTTTAACGCTAACGAAAGCACTCGCACGCGATTTAGCACCTCAGGTGCTCGTCAACGCCGTCGCCCCCGGCCCCGTTCTTTTACCAGAAGATTTCACCGAGGAAGAAAAACAGGTTGTCGTCAAAAAAACACTGCTCGGCCGCGTTGGCTCACCCGCTGACATTGCAAACGCCGTCCTCTTCTTACTTGAAAATGATTTCATTAACGGAACCGTGCTGACAGTAGACGGTGGGAGATCGATCGTTTAGAATCTAAACCACCTCCCCGGCACTTCGTGTCCACCCCTCCTTGGTAAGGAGGGGAAAGTAGCGCGGGTTTCCTCCCCTTACCAAGGGGAGGTGTCCCCCACGTTCTTTGGGGGACGGAGGGGTGAAACGGAGAACCGATGTACACAGTCATTAAAGAAATCCATTTTTGTTACGGCCACCGCCTCATGAATTATGACGGCAAGTGCGCCCACCCTCACGGCCACAATGGCCGTGTCGATGTCGAACTCACCTCCAACAAGCTAGACAATCGCGGCATGGTCTTTGATTTTGGCGACATGAAAAAAATTGTGCAGGCGTGGATCAATGAAAAGCTGGACCATCAGATGATTTTAAAAAAGGGCGACCCGCTTGTGGCGGTGCTCAAAAAAATGAATGAGCCTTATTTTGAAATGGACGAAAATCCTACCGCGGAAAGCCTGGCGAAACTGATTTTTAAATACGCCAAGTCAAAAAAATTACCTGTCTCGAAAATTACTTTCTGGGAAACGCCGAGTTCGTCAGCGAGTTACGCGGAGTAAAATCCCTGCGGTTTTCTTGAAAGCCGCAAAAATTCCGAAGAACACGGCACTATAGAATAAATCGCCGGCGAGTGAATTTCTAAAAAACGGCAGAGCCATCACAAAACACTGCACGAGCCCAGCCGCTGTTTTGGGGTACATATTTTGAAAAATAAATACGCCAAGATTCGAACCGATAAAAAATAAAACTGACGCGCCGATCGTACCAAAAAAAAGTGTTCCGAGTTTCACTCGGTTTCTGAGAAGAACGCCCAGTAAACTCACAACCACAAAAAGTCCCCAGGTCAGCCAATAAAGCTCGTGCGGGCCAATCCAAAGATCGCTTGCGATCATCACAATCAGCGGAACGGTCAAAGAAATAAGCGGGTTGAGCGTAACCCCGCCAAACAGAGCAATGGCCGTCACGGGCGTAAAATTTGAAGGATGCGGCGCCACTCTTAAGGCAATACCGGCACAAATGAGACAAAGCGCTAAAAGGGTTTGACGATTATTTTCGGATTGTAAATTCATGGGCTTGATTGTAACAGGCAATTTGAAGTGAATCAATGGCCGGCCGAGGGGTATAATGACACCCCATGGCGGTTTTTATCTTCTTTTTTAGTCACATGTATCTAGCAACATTTTGCCAAAGTTTCTTTTTGCACCGTTACGCGTCCCACCGAATGTATGTGTTTCCGATTTTTTGGGAACGTTTTTTTTATCTTCTGACTTATCTATCCATGGGCTTCCTGGACATGAGCCCCAAAGCATACGCGCTAATGCACCGCATGCACCATGCGTATGCAGATACCGTCAAAGACCCTCATTCACCGATCATTTATAAAAATCCGTTCCGGTTATTCGGAAATACGGTTAAAGTTTTTTTATCCCTCAAAAAATCCGGGTTCGCGGAAAGTCGGTTTTTAGGAGATCTTCCGGAATGGCCGTTTTTTGAACGGTGGTTTGGCAACAGTGTCGCGCGGGTCGTTTTATGTCTGGGTTATACGCTCTTTTACGTGCGCTTTGCCACAGCGCCCTGGATGTTTGCTCTTTTGCCCATTCATTTTTTGATGGGCCCACTCGGCGGAACGATCACCAACTGGGTAACTCACCGCTCGGGCACTGCGGGCAACGTACTAAAAATTGATCTCATAGGCCTTGGGGAATTCATTCACAGCAACCACCATGCCTTTCCCCGGCGGCCGAATTTTGCCATCAAAAAATCCGAGTGGGATCCCGCTTATTCTGTAAGCGCTCTTTTTTCGTGCTTAAGAATCTTACGTTTCAATGACGTCGAGAAAATGCGCTAGCCGTGAGCGAATTTCTGGGTAGAGTGCTTGGGTTTTTGTACCTAACATTCGCGCGATCCGTGAAAGAGAGAGCGGATGCACCAAATCTTTGGGATCCGCGTCAGAAAAAGAATTCGGAAAATGCAATTTACGTTTTTTGGCATTCAAAATCTTTCATCCTTCTTCCAGCAGCGCGAAAACTCAATATCGGAATTTTGACGCTAGGCGATTGGAAGAATAAAATTTACGACGCGCTTTGCCGCAGTTTTGGCTACCAGACTATGTCAGCTAACGATGCCCCGACGGCGGCACTTTCTCTTAGAAATCTGCTTGAGAACGGGCATTCGGTTGGAATTGCACTAGACGGCCCGAAAGGCCCAGTGGGAAAAATGAAGCCCGGGGCTTTAAGCCTTGCAGTTTCAACTGGCCGGCCGCTCATCGCAGTCGATGTTTGCATTGAAAATAGTTTTCGCTTAAGATGGCGCTGGGATCAATTTGAAGTGCCGCTACCCTTCACAAAAGCCCAGGCTCATTTTAGCCAACCCATTCGAGTTAACGATTCGAATATAAAGGAAGTTGAAAAGATGATTTACCAGCACTTAAAGAATATCTAGTCATGCACGCTTACGACCTACTCACCGCCGCAGGCCTGATCGCCGGCGCATTTTATCTATGGAATTCTCCTAGCTTGAAAGACGTGTCCGCTAGTCAGAAGCTGCTCGCCTTTTTTATTGCCTTTTGGGTGCAATCCATCGGTTCCATGATCATTCCGTTTATGTATCACTCACTCTACCTTCATGAAGCGCTTTGGGTGGACATCTGGAAAAGATCGCCGGGCCGGTATTTCCACAGCGCGGCCCTTGCGAGCATTGCGTTTTGGGTCATCTGGTCAGCCGCCAAAAAACGCCCCTCTCGTCCTATTTTGGATGACCTTGCCATCACTATTTTGATTGTCAGTTCCATCGCCCGCATTGGCTGTTTTCTTCAAGGCTGTTGCGGCGGGAAAGCTGGCGCGTTTCCACCTCAAATCTACATGTTTGCAATGGAAACGGCTCTTTGGGTCGCTCTACTCATTTTTGACCGCAAGAAAAAACAGTACGACAGCCAAGTTTTCTGGCTTGGCGTGTTTGGGTATTCGATTTATCGGTTTGGAATTGAGTTTGTCCGCACAAACCCAATTTTTTGGAACGGCCTCACCCACGCGCAAGTGTTTTCAATTTTCACACTGGGTTTAAGCGGATTTTTTATTTATTTTCACCGCAACCCCGCGCGGAAAATTACCATCAATCCCAATCACATTCTCTCGCCGGCAGACGGAACCATCATTGGCGTGGGCCAAGAAATTCCGGATCCCTTCGACAACCGCGCATGGCCCTGCGTTTCAATCTTTTTATCCATTTGGGATGTGCACATCAACCGCTCGCCGCTGGAAGCGACGGTCGAAGCGGTGAGCTATAAGCCGGGAGATTTTAAACTCGCTACCGATTTAAAAAATTTCGCACGCAATGAAAGCAACTGGCTTCTTCTGTCGGCGCAAGGCAAAAAATTCGTGGTCCGCCAAATTGCGGGACTTTTAGGCCGGAAAATTGTGTGCTCAAGTGAAAAAGGCGACGCGCTTAAACAGGGTGACGTGTTCGGGAGAATCCTTCTCGGCTCTGGCACTCAAGTTTATTTGCCGCAAGGGTATAAAATTTGCGTTAAAATGGGTGACAAAGTTAAAGCCGGAATAACCGTGATGGCTACTAAGGAATAAGCATGTTTCTTCTGCCTTCTTTTTTAACGTTTCTTAATTTATCAGCGGGAATTGTCTCGATTCTCTTTAGTATGAACGGGCAAATCCACCAGGCCTGTCTGTTCGTATTTTGGGGAGTGCTTTTAGACTCTCTGGACGGATGGAGCGCAAGATTACTCGACTGTGAGACAGATTTTGGAAAAACGTTTGATAGCATTTCCGATTTCGTATCGTTTGGACTCGCCCCGGCGTTTATTGCGCTCAATGTTCCAGGCGTGGGAACAAACCCTATTCTGCTTATTTGTGCTGCGCTTTACATTGCTTGCTCCGCGTTTCGGTTATTGCGCTTTCACCAAAATGGAATGATTCAGAGCGAATCCGGTGCCCAACATTTTGAGGGCGTTCCCATCACGTTCAGCGGCGGATTTTTAAGTCTGCAAGTTCTTCTATTGCCCTATCACATTTACCAGTGGGCTATTCTTTCGGGCTCCATGCTCACCTTGGCGCTCCTTATGGCAAGCCGCATTCCGATCCGCAAACCATCCCTTAAGCGGTGAGCTTTCAGGAAAAATTATTAAACTGGTTTCAAAAAAACCAGCGACCTCTCCCCTGGCGCAAAACCTACGAGCCCTACCAAGTTTGGGTGTCTGAAATCATGCTTCAACAAACTCAAGTGGCGACTGCTCTTCCCTATTTTGAACGTTGGGTCAAAACATTTCCGACTCTTCGGAGCCTCGCCGAGAGTGACGAAAAAAAAGTTTTAAAGCATTGGGAGGGGCTAGGCTACTATTCCCGCGCGAGAAATATCCATGAAACGTCGAAGCAAATCGTTAAAGATCACGGCGGAAAATTTCCAGAGGATTTCGAATCGATTCTCAAATTAAAGGGCGTGGGGCGCTACACGGCCGGCGCCATTGCGAGCATTGCCTTTAATCAAGATAAGCCGATCGTGGATGGAAATGTTTTAAGAGTACTCGCGCGCCTATTTGCGATTTCAAAACCAATTGATGATTTAAAGTATCGCGAAGAATTTTGGGCACTTCAAGAATCACTGATTCCAAAAGGCAAAGCCCGCTTCTTTAATCAAGCTTTGATGGAACTCGGGGCACTTATTTGCACACCTAAAAATCCATCCTGTTTGATCTGCCCTCTGCAAAGTAAGTGCAAAGCCTTCAAGCAAAAATCTCAAGAGTCTTACCCGGTCAAATCAAAAAAGAAAATCATCGTAAAAGTTGAGGCTTGCGCCGCCATTCTTGAAAAGGACGGAAAATATTTTATCCATAGGCGACCGGTCGGAAAAATTATGGGCGGCTTATGGGAATTTCCAGAGTGGAAAATTTCAAAAGAAGAGCTATCGAGCTGTCTCAAAAACGACTTTGGGATTGAACCAAAGAAAATAGATTCTCTCGGAAAGATTAAACGCAATTACACTCACCATAATGAAACGTTAAACGTTTTTCGGATAACTGTTTCGAAAAATCAAAAACTCTCACTCAAAAATAACTGGGAATCTGTTTGGATTTCAAAAGAGGACTTTAAAAAATACCCTTTTTCAGCGGCACATGCGAAGATTTCAAGATTAATCTAGTTAAGACCTAAGTTCCCCGCTCTTATGCCCACTGATCAAGACATCGCTCGGAGCGGTTCCGGTGGGAATGGTTTGAAGCACGCTGTCCTTGTTTAAATCAATCAGGCTGACATTGGATGACAGTTGATTCGTCACATAAGCCTTGTTTCCTTCGGGAGTGATGGTGATTCCCATGGGCCGGGTCCCCACCTGAATGCGGGCTCTCTCCTCAAAATTTTTAAGATTGATCACGGAGATGGTGTTGTCGTTGCGGTTTGAGACAAGCAGAGTTGATTCCTTAGGATCAATTTCAATGGCATAGGGGCCATCTCCTACTTTGATTTCTTTTAGGAGATCTCCAGATTGGGTGTCGAGCGCTTTGAGAACTCCTTTGGAATAATCGGTGACGTAAAGTGTTTTTTCATCTCTTGAAAGGTGAAGCCCCAAAGGTTGGTCGCCCGCTTTGAAGGTATTCATAATATTCCCAGATTTGGTGTCCATTTTTGAAACCGTACCATCTAGCGTATTGGAAATAAAAAGCGTGTCTCCAGATTGAGTCATGGCCGCTTTCAAGGGCATTGAGCCATGTGTTGGAAAATTTTGGGTTTTTGAGGTCGCAAGATCCAGCACTTCAACGCTGTCGGTGAGTGAATTCGTCACATAAGCTTTCTGTTCGTCAGGGCTCAAAACCGCGTTGGAAGAACCTTCTGAAAATACGGTCTTTGATTTGGTATTAAAAGTATTGGTGTCAATTGAAGAAACTTTTCCATTTTGAGAGAAGAGATACACTTTATCGCTTTTTTTTGCGGCAACCAGATCCGCAGGAGCTTCTTTTATTGAAATATCTTGAATAGAGTCATTCACCTTTGCGCGCTTCACGTTCAGTCCGTCTTTAGTCAGGACGTAGACACCTCTCATATTGAGAGAAGTCTGAGAGGATAAAGGTTTCTTATTCTCATCCAGCAACGCTCGGCTTTGAGCTTTTTCTCCGTCATAGACCATACGACCATTAAAGTCGACGGCGCCTTCTTCAACTTCGAGCGTGCTTTTAGCGACGATGGGCGCGGTATTGTTAAGAGCGCCATTTGGCGAGACTGATTCCTGTAAATTTGGCAAAGATAAGTTTACTGTCGCTACAGAGCCCTGCACAGAACCTTCGGCTGCTTTTTCTGTGGAGCTCTCTTCGGATGTCTTTGACTCCGGATTTAAATCTTTCTTCTCTTCATCTTTCTTCTTATCTTCCGAAGAATCGATGAGGGATTCATTTTCTGAAAGTTCAGTCGATTGAATAGAGCTTGTTTGAGCGGGCTCGGAATTTGTCGAAAGCACCGGACTTGTGGAAAGAGAGCTTTCAATCGATCGCTGAGCCGGCTGTGGTTCAACTAAAGCGGGTTGATTCTGGCTATCTTGAATCCCCAAGTCTAGCGATGGGCCGGTGGGCGCCGCTGATGGAGCGGTGAGTTTTGTGTAGGAAGTGAAGGTGTACAGCGCTCCGTTAGCATCTAGGGTATCGTCTATCCCCACCACAAGATTGTCAAACGGCACTGCCGCCTGATCCGTTGAGAGCTGAACCGTTTTGGAATCTCCATCAATGGTGACGTCTCCAAACGTCGCAAAATCGGCAGTGTTGTATGTGAGAGTCGAGGTTCCTGTTCCGTCCATAGTCCAGGAACCCGAGCCGCGAGTCAGCGAACCGCTATTTCCGAAAGTCACGTTCCCAGCAGTCGTCATATTGGGATTATTCGTTGTTAAAACGAGAACCGCGTTGGTCACTGAGAGATCGCCGTTTACATCCAAATCTCCAAAACTTCCATCTACGACAAAATTACTAGCACCAAATGCCGCGGCAAGAGAAAGATTATTAAAAGCTTGGCTATTGGTTTTCATCTCTCGGTCCGCAAAGGAGTTTCCACCCCCTAATTGCACTGTGCCTTGTCTGGCTAAAAAGGTGTCTGACACAAACCAGCTGTTACCAATCACGAGTGAATTATTTTCAGCGGCATTTACATCCAAAATACCGGACGTTAGCGTCATGTCATAGCTTGTCGTTAAAGTGTCTTCCAAAAGAAAAGTAGTTTTTCCACCGGTCGCGCCATTAGTGTCATTAAAAACCACATTTCTAAAAGTTGCGCCACCCGAGGTGATGGTCTGTGTGCCGGAAGTTTTGTTGAAAGTAAACGTGCCGCCGCCATTATAAGTACCACCCGTTTTGGTGAAGTCGCCGGTCAAGCTAATGTCATGAGAACCATCACTAAACGTTCCGTCCGTTTGCACATAATCATGGGTAATGCTAAAGTCATTATAGGTTTCGGTTTGGCCCCCGCTCCCGCTAACGGTGAAGTTGTAAAAACTATTTCCCGTGCCACGGATTTCACTCACGCCGGTCCCATTAAAATTAACAGTGCTAGTACCCGCGTTAAAAGTTCCTTGGTTGGTAAAATTTCCAGAGACGTTTATGGTGTTCGACCCTGCATTCGCCGTAGCACCGGATTGAATGCCGAGCATCCGAGTGGTGACGTTGCCGCCCGGCGTAAAGGTATTTCCGGTCCACACAATCAAATCGTATCCTGCGGTGAGTGTCAAATCTGACCCTGAGACCGAATAAAGAATGTCCGCATCATTCGCGGAACCCTTAGCGGCACTCAAGGTGGCATTTGTAATCACGCTTCCTGTTTCTGAGCGAACGATGACACTATTTTGATACATGTCGAGACCAGTCACCGAGGACCCTGCTGCCACCGCAACAGTACTTCCTTCAAAACTCATCATGTCGCTGTTCATAAAAACCAGAACCTTGTCGCCACTTTGCAAGAATTTATTTAAACGGAAAAAATAAGCGCTGTTCGCGTCAGTGGTTACATCCGAGGCTGCCGACGCACCATTCACAAGCACCGACACGCTCACTCCCGCCCCTAAACCAAAAATTCCAAAACCCAAATCCGTATTAGCGTGCCCATAGACCACCGACTGCCAATCTAGATAAGGTCCAGCGATGTCTTCAGCCATAGTCCAGGTGCCCGAAAAATTGAACCCCGTGAAATTTGCCGCCTGTTTCATTTGAGCGGAGGTTAAGCTTGTAATATTCGCAATGTCTCCGTCATCATCGGTATCGGTGTGCCCTGGGTTTACATCGGAGTCCCAGTAATTATTGGAGTAGGACCCGGCGTTATTCGTACCGACTAAGCCTCCTGACCCATTCGACACGACGCTGGTTGTAAATGAAGTGTTGATCGTTCCGCTATTAATTCCGACCAGGCCGCCTGCGCCCCCAAGATTCGTCACGTTTCCGGTTGAGTAGGAATTTGTAATGGTTCCTGAATTATTGCCCACCAATCCTCCGCCACCGCCGTTAAAACCACCGCCCACGCTGGCCGTCGAATAAGAATTTTGAATGGTTCCGACGTTGTTGCCGACTAGCCCACCCTGTGCTCCCGTAACTCCGCCGGTTCCGCTAAAAATTCCAGTCGTAAAAGTATTTGAAATCGTAAAACCTTGGTTGTCACCGACAAGTATTGCGGAGTTACTCTGCGCTGAGACGTTGGCATTGACAAGCCCCACATTAGAAATTGTTTGGGAACTAGCTCCGGATGCATAACCAATCAAGCCAACATAGTTTGTGAATGGTCGGTTAATATACAGATCAGAAATGACGTGATTACTCCCGTTGAAAGTCCCGGTAAACGGCGTGGTGTTGTCTCCAACCGGTAGAAAGCCCGCCGTAAATCCGCTTCCCCACAAGGAGGTGCCCGCAGCATTGATATCATTGGCCAGCGCATAAGACGCAGATAAATTTCGGCTCATCGCTTGCAAGCCGTACACATCGTAAATCGTGTAGGGATTACCACTCGTTCCAGCACCCGTAAAGCGGTTAAACGTTCCGCTGGAAACCGAAAAACTCCCGCCAGCACTAAAGGTATCGCTAGCGGCGTTTGCGGCGGTGAAGCTACCGGCAGTTTGAGAATAATTTCCCCCAATGGATATAGAAGAGCCGGCGGCTTGAGTAATGATTCCTGAATTCGTAAAATTTCCGCTGATTGAAAAATCGTAGCCGCTTGTGTTTAGTGTGACGTTGTTGCCCGCTCCGCTGACGGTGAGATTGGCAACGCCGGATGTTAAGTCCTGCGTGAGTGCGTACGTCGGCATAAAACCAAACGAGGACTTAGTCAACGTCAATGTTCCAACGTCTGTAAACGACCCTAGTTGGTTGTTACCGCCCAGGTTCGAGGCCGAAAAAGTCACATTGTTTCCGCCGTTACCGTTTAGTTGAAATCCATGCATATCGATAAGACCGTTAGTAGCTTCAAAGATAAGGTTGTTCGCCGTTAGTCGGATATTATTGCTAAATTCAATATTGCCCGCATCCGTGATATTTGAACCAACATCCCCGCTGTAAAAAGCGGCTCCATCTAAATTATCGTGATAAATTTTTCCGCCCATCACTGCGCCTGTGCTCCTAAATGTGTAGCCTTGTTCGTAAATATCATTCGCATTTAGTGTTCCCGCATTTACCACGGCACCATTGGAAATAAATTCGACTCGCCCATCTCTCTCCACGGCCTGCGTGGCTTCAATTATTCCTTCGTTATTAATGAGTGTATCGAGCACATCATTGAGTGTCTTAACCGAGAGATTGATTCTTCCCCCGTTAGCCTGTAGAAGACCCGTACTAGCGTTTGTGATACCTAATCCCACCCCGGAGGTGGTGATAGGTGACTCGATAATTAGATTTATTAGACCGTTGTTATCAAAGGAGATGGTTTGTTTTTCACCAACACCTAAGGCGATGCTTCCAAGGTTTGCAGTGATGGATCCTGAGTTTAGAATTTGTTGGTCGGATAACAGAGCAATAGATCCTCCGTCTCGAGCTGTAATGGTTCCTTCGTTAAAGATAGAGGCAGGGTTAGAGTTGTTTAGTTTTTCAAAGGTGAACTGGTTTGAGAGATAAAGACTTGATTGAATGTCGAGCGTAGAGGCAATGAGACTTCCGACTTGAACATTAGCGGTGTCGTGGAAGGTAATGCCGTTTTGGTTAATAAGGACTAACTGTCCGTTCGAGAAGAGTGAGCCGAAGATGTCTGAGCTTCCTCCACCCGTGACTCTTGAGAGGACTGAGCTATCCATTCCGGGTTGGATAAACTGAACCATTTCCCCCTGTCCGATATTAAAGCTTCCGAAGTTAATGATGGCGTTGTTCGAGGCATTGATCGTAAGCATGCTGTTATCTTCGGAGACATTGAAGCTAACGTCTCCACTTTCAACGGTCCAGTCTTGGGGAAGCGCGTAGAGAAGTTTAGGGCCAAGGATTAGGTATGGGAAGATGACGGGGATTAAGACAGCTGAGACTATCTTTATGAGATGTCTCTGTAAAAGTCTTAAGGTTGTGATTAGAGCTAAACCGCTCTTTTTAACTTCCATGTATACTCCATCTCCTATTATTAAGTTTACATGGTAATTAATAGAAATAGTAGATGTTAATTAAATATGCTTAAATATGATTAAATTTGAAATAAGCTGTTGAAAATAAAGGGGTTAGGCTGTTAGGTTAGGCGCAGTTCTTGCAAAACCCGAACAACTTGAGAGAGTGGTAGACTATCCGGAACGAATTTTTGCGGGCCTCGGAATCCTGAAGCGCTTCAATTTGGTCGTTTTCAAACTCAATAATTTTACTGCATTTGATGCAAATCAAGTGATCGTGATGCCTGCGCCCTTGAGCACGCTCATACACTTTCTTACCATCTCCAAAATCCTGCTCCTCCAGAACTTCGCTTTCCTTTAGAAGGGTGAGCGTGCGGTAAACCGTCGCCTTTGAAATCGTTTTGTCTTTTTTCTTTGAAAGACTAAGCAGTTCTTCCGCGGAAAAATGATGCTTCGCCTCGACGGCCTGCTGCAAAATGGTGCGCCGCTGGCTCGTGAGCTTTAAGTCTTTTTTGGCTAAAAATTCTGTGAATATTTTTTCTGCTTCAGCGATCATTCAAAAATCTTATCATAAAAAAACTTTTTTCACGAGAGCGCAAATAGCAAGAATCAAGCCAAACACGCAGACCACGCTGGCGCCTGTTGGAAAATCCAGAAAGTAGGACACGGCCATTCCGGCAACACTCGCTAAAAAACCGATTCCCCAACCCAGGAACAGGCGGGTTTTTAACCGGTCCGTAAACAAAACGGCGGCAGCGGCTGGAACTACTAAAAATGAAAAAACGAGTAGGACTCCGGCGATTTTCACCGAACTTGTGACCACAAATCCAAACGATGCGTAAAATAAAAAGTCCCAAAACCGGACGGAGACTCCTTCCTTAAAAGCACCCTCTGGATCTTGGGATATTCTTAAAAACGGCTTTCTAAAAATCATGTGAAAAATTCCGACTGTCAGATAAATGATAAAAATCTTCATCACTTCTACCGGACGGATGAGCAACACGTTTCCTACCAGTGTCTCGCGGATATGCTCGTCCCCTTCTCCTGAACCGCTTAAAATAAGGATTAAAAGCGCGGCAGAAACCGCATAGGTGATCCCGATAACAGCTTCTTGTGGAACGCGCTGTTTTTGAAAGCGCGTCAGCGAGAACACCGCAGCGCCAGCCAGCGTAAAACCCAGTGACATCCAGTAGGAGACCGCGCTGTCGGTGCCGTTTCCAAGCGCCAACGCCGCTCCGGCGCCGAGAGCCGCGATCTGAGCAAGCGCCAGGTCTACAAAAATAACCTGACGCTCAATCACATGCAGCCCCAAATAAGCGTGAATTCCCGCTAAAATCAAGCAGGCCAAAAATGGCCAAGTCATCACATGCCAAAAAGATTCCATTATTTCAAAACCTCGCAGATTTTCCTGATATTGTAATCATAAAAATCAAATATACTCGCTACTCCCTCGAGCTCTCCAAGATTAGAGCCGATCACAGCGATAACAACCCCCGCATGTTCAGAAAGATGTTGAGCGGCGGATGGACTGTAGTAGGTCTGCATCACTAAGGCTTTGATTTTATTCTCTTTGATGTAATTTTCCAAACTCTCTAAGTGTTTCGGGGTCGGGGGAATGCCGGGCTTGGGCTCCAAAAACTGCCCCGAGCGTACACCCAAAAAATCGGCCAAATAACGGATGTCATCATGATACGCAATCACTTCCTGCCCCAAACAGTGACTGGACTCGGCCTTCCAAACAGAAATCTTAAGCTCGAGCTCCCTCAGAAAATTCCGCACATTTTCTTCATATAAGGCCGCATGCGCCGGATCGGAGGCTTGAAGCGCCTTGCTAATCGACCGCGCCATGATCCCGGCGTTTTCGGGGTTCATGGCGTAATGCGGATTTCCGTACAAATGAATGTCGCCTTCCGCCCGCGTTAGCTTAGCGTCCGGAATTCCCAAAAGCCGGATCCCGCTGGACAAATCCACGCTTTTAGATCCTCCCGGAAATAAGTCAGGCTTTCCTGCCGCCTCTACGAGCGATCCCCACCACGCCTCCAGATCCAATCCCGTATAAATCACAAGATCCGCCTTCGCCACCGCCCTCACGTGGCTGGGTTTAGGCTGATAAAAATGCACGTTGAACTTCGGCGACGCAATCGATTTTACTTCGACGCGCTCCCCTCCGATTCTTCGCGCTAGATCCGCGTATAGCGCCTGCGAAGCGACTATGTTTAATTTTTGATCCCCCGCAAAAAGTGGGCGAACGGCTAAGACTAAAAAAAGCGCTGTCAGAATTATTTTTTTAGGCACCATATTCATTTCTCCCTTTTACTGAATTTTATGCTTATGTTCGCCGATAGCGAATACGCCCTGAACAAACAGGCGATTATCGTCCGTATCATCTGTCGTATCGATGTGCGAGTATTGAAACCTCCACCGCGCGAATTCACTTTGGTAAAACGTCAGGTAGCCTGTAACGCCACGCTCGGTTTGGCTGGCATTGGCAAAATTATCGACCGTTTCTATCAACTGCACGTTGTCATAGCGCAACCCGGTCGCCCATTGCGGATGAAAGCGCCAATCCGCCAGGAAATATCCACCCCATAAGTGACGCGCATCGTCCAGATCCTGCTCTGTCACCTCTCCCGTTACCTCATCCGTAAGCTCATAAAACGATTCAGAACGGTTCACCAAAAATTGCTCTCCTTGAATCTTCAAATGTCTTTGGTCGGCATAACGATGGATCAGCGTCTGATCAAAACCAATGACATTCACCTCAAACGTTGAATCGTCATCACGCGAACCGGCCAAATGAGAGACACCCAGCTCCAGACCGGTGTTGTCGCTTAAATCCAGGTAATTTTTCAAATTCGTGTAAAGCGTCGGATGGCGCCGAGCATTTCCAAACAATGTCCCTTCTTCGCCGTTGCCGCCTTCCAGCACACCGACCGTCAACTGATGTGTCAGCGGCGTGGGTAAATCTAGCGAGCGCTTTAAGTCAATGCCTGTCTTATTGTACCCGTGATGCCCAAAGTACTTTTCAATCACCATGGGCTCATCCACGGTGTCTAAACTATCTCGGTGAACCGGAATCGCCTTGCCGATCAGCGGCAAAAATCGCCCGATCCGAGCGGTGATCCCCAGCGGCAGCTCATACCGAGTCAGATACGCCTCCTCGATTTGCATATTTTCAAAATCGGAAATTCCAAGTGTTGCGTCAAATCGCGAGTACGGATCCACCGCGCTTCCAAAGGTGATTTCAAGTTCTCTCACACTGATACGATCAGCGCCTTCAGCGTCTTCTTTTGGACTATCAAGCGCCAAAACCGTATCTGCCACCACTCCGATTTCTGGAAGAATCTTCGCAGAGACCGGTCGCGGAGCCGCTAAAGAAGCGCTCTCTCGAGGTGGAACAGGCCCATTGGATTTAAGCGCCGCTATTTCTTTTTGCTGTTCTTCCACGAGTGTTGTGAGTCTAGCCACTTGCCTAGATAATTCCGCGACTTGAGATTCCAAGCCCGGCATTTCGGCACACGCAGGACTTAAAAAAATAATGGCTTGAAAAAAACACCCCATCCATAAAATTTTTTGCATATTGCTCCCTTAAAAAATAAAAGTAACGTTAGGAAATTAGAATAAAACTAGCGGGAGGAAAAAGCGGGCGGAGCCCTTAAGGGAGAAAACCGGGGTTGTTTGAAATAAATAAATACCGGAGAAATTTTTTCGATGAAGAGCGCTGAGGCTAAAAAAATCGTCCAAACGAAAATGGTCGCCGTAAAATTCTTACCGGCAATCCCCGCTTGGTAGACTGGGCAAGTTTCGTGCTGAGCGTGATTAAAATCGTTGCCATGGGAGTGTGGGAGCAATGAAAGCGCGCCCATCGTCCCGAAAGAAACAGTGGCAGCCGTTAGAAATAAAATGAAAAGTTTTTTCATAATTGAAGAGCCTTGAGTCTTGATTCAATGTCAGACTTCACAAAGATACTCTCACTTGGCCCAAAAAATGTCAAAGCCTTCTGGTAGCTTTGAACCGCATCGCTTGAGCGACCATTTTTTTCGTACGCTTGCCCTAAAAGATAATAAACAAGTCTTTGTTCGGTGGCCATTGCTGTTTTGGGATCTATGAGACGCGCAGCCCCCTCCAAATAAAATAAACTCTTAGCAGGTTCCGGTTTTTTGGTGAGATAGATTTCACCTAACTTTAAATCCAGCTCCCACGAGTCCGGGTTATTTTTTAGCGCATCCTCCAAAATGCGAATGCTTTGATCCATATTTTTAGACTGGCTTTCTACCCAGTAAGCCGCCGTGAGTGCAGCGCTGACGTTATGCGGGTTAAGGCTTGTCGACGCGTAAAGCAGTGGTAAAATTTCTTGAACGTCTTTATCGCTCATATGCTTGTGCTCGGTAATCCCCACGCGACTATTCACCTTCGCGACCCAATCGCTTCCAATCAAGGTCTCAAGAGGCAGGGCTTTTTCATGCTCATCCACTTCCTCAGTTTCATGCTTTTCGCGCACGTAACGAAGCAAGTCAAACTGCAGTCCCGCATGAAAGTAAGAGTCCGCTTTTAAAAAAACCATATCCCCCACGAGCTCTTTGGCGCTTCCCATCAATCGAAAAAGCGGATCTTGCTGAGTGATTTCAGGATTTAGCGGCGAAATTTTTTGATCAATTGTAAAAGCTAGAAGCGTTCCACACCCCAATATTCCCAAAAACAGAATCACCAGGCTCGGCGTTCTCATACAATTGGTTTTTTGCGGAAAAAAAGAAATCCCAGGATTAAAAAGGCGGCCGTGTATAAAAGCGCGTAGAACGTAAGAAAGCTCGTTAATTTGAAAGAGAGCGCTCCCCAGTTGTGAATCAAGCGCTGGCGCATGTCAAAAAATTCAAAATGAGGAATGGCGTAATAAATTCCTTCACCGATCACGCGGCTCACCGGAAAAGCCTTGCTCACAAATAATTTAAGACCATAACCATAGAGGCTAATCGCAATATAAAGAATAAGGCTTAAGGAAACGTTGGCGCTGGTGGTCAAAATAATTGAAAAAAATGTAGAAAGCGCTGTGAGCACCATTAAATTTAAACAAAAAAGGTAAGCCGTTTGAATCGCCACCGGTAGCGATAATTCGTTTGTTTTCGTGAATGCGAAAAATAAAAGCACTCCAAAAAATACGAGAAAACAGATAACCCCCGACAAAAACGATCCTAGAAATTTTCCAAGCAGGAATTCCATTCGGGACAGCGGCTTCGAAAGCAAAACGTGAGCAGTCCGGTTTTGCATTTCCGAGGGAAATTGTCGAGCTGCAAGAGAAACCGTGAGAATCACCGCAAAAAGCACCGCGAGTCCTAAGCCGATATCGAGTAAATACCGAAATGCGCTGTCGACTTTATAAAACTGAAGGCGTGAGGCATAAAACAAAATCACTGCGGTTAGAATCAGTGCGACATAAAAATCTTTTTTTCTAAAGATCTCGAGAACTAAAAGCTTAGCAATCGCCCAGATCGTTCTCATGACTCGCCCTTTACGATTTCGATGAATAATTTTTCGAGATGCTGGTGAGACGCGCCGATCATTTGCGACATGGAGCCTGATTTCACAACCCGGCCTCCTTTTAGCACCGCTACGCTGTCGCAAACGGTTTCCACCTCAGACAGCTCGTGGGAGGAAAAGAAGATCGTCTTTCCCTTTTCTTTTAGAGTCTTTAAAAGTTGACGCAGCTCAATGCGGGCAACCGGGTCGAGGCCGGAGGTTGGCTCATCTAAAATGAGCGTTTCAGGATCGTGAATCAAGCATTGTGCGAGACTGATCTTCTGCGTCATGCCTTTTGAAAAGGTGCCAACGAATTTATTTTTAACGTGGTCCAGTCCAACCATTTTTAAAAGCTCGGCGGAGCGCGCCTTGATTAATTTTGAAGAAACCCCGCAAACGGATCCATAGAATTCTAAAATCTCCATCGGCGTCAGAAACCGGTAGTAATTGGCTTCTTCGGGGAGGTAGCCGACCAGGCGGCGTGCTTTCGGGTCGCTCGGCGAAAAGCCATGAAGCAACACTTCTCCGCTCGAGGCAAACAAAAGCCCTAAAAGAGTTTTAATCGTCGTGCTTTTTCCGGCGCCGTTGGGTCCTAAAAAACCAAAGATCTCGCCTTTTTTGACAGACAGGGTTAGTCCGTCAAGCGCGCGTTTGTGTTTGTAGTCGACGATGAGTTCTTTGCACTGAATGACGTTGGTCATAGCGCGTATTTTATCAAATGGATCGAATCTGCGGAAGAATGCGGCTTACAGAGTAAGCTTTATTGAGTGCGTAGAAGTGAATCCCAGGAGCGCCGCCCTTTAATAGTTCACGGCACTGCGTGACCGCAAAATCGATCCCCGCTTGGACCATGGCTTCGGGATTGTTAGAAATGGGTTCGAAAATTTCGTGAATTTCTTTCGGGATCGAAGCCCCGCAGCGCTCGCAAAATCGCTTCAGTGCACCGTAGTCGGTGATCGGCAAGATTCCGGGAATTACGGGCTTAGTCACGCCGATTCGCTTTAAGCGTTCCACGTAATCAAAATAAAGTTTATTGTCAAAAAAAAGTTGAGTGATGACGAAATCCGCACCCGCTAAAATTTTTTCGTTTAGAAACTTAGCATCCGCGTCTTTACTTTGCGCCAGGAGATGTCCCTCCGGAAAACCCGCCACGCCAATCGCCACAGCTTCTTTGAGCTTGGAACGAATGTACCGGACAAGATCACTGCTGTAGCGAAAATCACCAAGCGGCGCGGATTCCGGAGCCTGGTCTTTGGGGGGATCTCCACGAAGGGCGAGAATATTATGAATTCCCCGCTTTTTAAATTCGTCTAAAATATTTTGAATATCAGAAATACCTTGAAGCACGCAGGTTAAATGCGCCATGGCCGTAACGCCATGAGTTTTCTGAATGTGTTCTACAATGTCGAGCGTCTTCGATCGGTTTCCCCCACCCGCGCCGTAAGTGCAGGAAATAAAATCAGGCTTGAGCGCGCAAAGCTCTTTTAGAGAAACAAGAAGCTTCGCGGTGGCCTCCGGCGTGGTAACCGGGTAAACCTCAAACGAGAACGTCTTTTTTTTGGACGCAAAAATATCGGTGATCAAAGCCATAGGAAAATACTACCATGAAAATCCAATCAAGCGCTAGCCGCTAACTGCTGATAAGCAAGAATGGACTGCCAGTACCCAAAAGCGCTCCTCAGATATTTTTTTAGATCATAATATCCATTCAACATTTCTTTCGGAGGGTTGCTTCCAAATACAAGCTTCAACACTTCCAGGCGATCCTCGGGCGTGCGAACTTGGCTCATCCAAAACTGAAAACCAGCCTCAAGACGCAGGGCTACTTTTTCTGCAGGCAGTGTTTTCACGCGGCTGTCCATCCCGGCGGCAATACAAAATGTGTTGTCGCCGAGTTTCTCAAGAATATCTATCGTGTCCCGATAGGGGCTCGCGGACTCGATGAGCTGGCCTTGAAACTTTGGCAGGGCCTCCAGAGAACTCTTGAGCGCTTCTTTTTGGGAATTCGGTCCCGGATCCAATAAAATAAGCCAATAAGCGCTTGGCATCCCAGAAACAAGCCGGGTAAGTTCGCGCGTTTCAAGAAGAGAGGCGTCTACGATGTTGACGCGACGCTGACCCGCTGCTTCAATCGGCAGCGGCACAAAAACCGGCCAATTGGAGAGGTTTTTCTCCAAATCCAAAATTTTCAACAATCTTGTGAGCCGCGCGCCCTTACTATCTTTATCGGTTTTCATTGCCCCGCGCGGTTTTGTTTCCCACGGGTAAGGATTGGCGCCGAGTCGGTTTAACGTTTGTGCGGTCTTAAAAATTTTAAGTTTGGCATCTTCAATCCGCATCAATAATTCGCCGATTTTTTGCTCATTTTCCATCTGTGATTCTAAGCTTTCATTGGGACTGCGCCAAACTCCCCCTGGAAATATCTTTTGAAATTGCTCCAAGCTCTGATCCAGACGCTCCAACTCCTTTACCAAAAGATGCATCGATATAAAAGCTTGGTTGTAAGCCGCGGCAAACTCACTGCGCGCTATTTGAACGCGAAGCTCGGCCTCCTTGACATTGGCTTGGGCCAAAGCCAAATCCGCCTCAAGTGGCGCGCCAAACGGAACCTTCAGCTGAAACGTTTGTTCACGACTCACAGCGCCATAAGATTCGAGCGGCCGGCCGGCGAGCTCGTGAAAAAATGGCCCCGGCATGTCACTGGGTCTAGGATTGGTTCCCCAAAAAGCGCCTATATTGAGAGACGCTCTTTGAGTGCGCTCGGCAAACGAGTAAGCGTGTTGCGCGGCCTCATAATCCCTTTCGGCTGCTAAGATCGCGGGGTTTGCCGCGGCGGCTTCTTGAAACGCAATATTACCGCGCCTCAAGATCGCCACCGCATTGTTAAAGCTGGTTTCAAAATCCAAAGAAACACTTATCTCCTTTCCTTGATCCAGCGGTGAACCGGAAAGCAGCATGAGTATTTTAGACTCTAGTTCATTGGCTTCTATATGAAGTTGTAAGATGTCGGCCTGCAACGCGGGGATTTCTCTTTGCGCTTTTTGCCTCGCTTTCTGGTTTGCCGGAACAGCAAGTTGAGTCAGCCGTTTTAAGGAAACCTGCCGCCCTTCCAAAATCTTTATTTTTTGACGTGTCAAATTAAGTTCAATCAAAAGATCGGCCGCTTGGTTTTTTTGAGCTAAAACGGTTTCCTGTAAACGGTGAAAACTCGCCAAAACCAATTGGCTCTGAATAAGGCGCGCTTCTTCGTCGGCACCCAGCAGTTTTCGTAAAAGCGCTCCCGCAAAATCGGCAGCTAAGGACAAACCGTTACTCCCGTAGATCGCCGACAAATTAATAGCCCCACTTGGGGTCATATAGGATACCGCCGAACTAACAACCGGTTTATTGCCCTCGAACCCCCCGGTTATTTCGATAGCCCATCCGGGCTCCAGTCTTCCCTGCGCGGCTTCCTGTCGCCAAACATCAAGTCCCGAAAGTTTGACGTTTAAATTTTTTTCAATGAACGGCCAAAGATCATCGACACTCAAAAGAATCTTTCCGGGTTTGAACTGCTCTGGTATTTGCCGCGCTGGCTTAGGCGAAATAGGCTCCCAAGGCGCGCTTGCGCAGGACGGAATTATTACAACCGTGGCAAGACTCAGCAGCGACGCCAGTGCAAATGGTTTGCGATGAGCGAGTCTTGCGCCATCACCTTGAACCAGTCTTAGCAGTTCCGACGCTAGTTTCTTTTCTTCATCACTCCAATTTAGCGAAACAAGTGTTGCGTTTGGTAAAAAATTAACATAATTGGAAGAAAGTGTCATTTTTCCGTCTAGCCCAAGAGTTAAAAACTGCGTAAGATTTCCTGCAAATTCACCGTCTAACGCAGCAAAACCTGATTGCATTTCCCACTTCCAAATCCTCCTTAAATTTTTAAGTGCCGCTACCCGAATCGCTTTATTCGGGTCTTTTGCGGCAGCGATGAGGTAGTCCGAAGCGGAAATGACTTTTTTGCGACCAATAAAATTTATGGCTAACACACGGTAATTGGTTTCAATGCCCGAACTGAGGGCAAGCTCTCCTGCATAAGCAATATCCAGATACCATTTTTGCAATCTCGCATTCTTTCCTTTAGTGGCTTCATCCAATCGGAAGATATTCTGAATCACCCTCTCAAATTGTTTCGCGTCGCTCGCTTTGAGCGCTAAGGACGCCCGATCATCTTCTTTATCCCAATCTGAGATCACCGAAAGCGCGGGATCTTCTGGGTTAAATTTTTTTATCGGGAGATTCCGTCCTTCTTCGATCCAGCTCCGCAAATTTATGGCAGTTTTTTCGGGACCGTCAGACTCGATCAAAACCATCGCGTATTGATGAAGAGCTCCTTTCATGCCAACCGTAACGGTATACATGTCGTTCTGGGCGATCTTTCTTAAAATGGCGTTATTGACGCCGTCATGAAATTCCTTAGTCGAAAGTAATTGGATTAGGACTTGGCGGGCTTGCTGTTTCTGCTCTTCATAAGAACGGACAAGCGCCGGTGTTTTTTCGGGAGGTTGCCGTTTGAGAAGTTCGAGCAAGCCTTCCGTGTAACTTTCTGTGGGATTCGCTAAAGCCGACTGCAATACCGCCTTAAGGACGTAGTAATCTTTTTCATTTTCCAAGCCGTAACGAACAAATGATGTTGCGCGGTCAGCGCCGGCAATTTTTGGCAAAGCGAGATAAGCGGCGTATCGCGCAAAAAGACTCGGATCTTCCTGAGTCATTTGAGCAATTCGTATGGCGGCATCCTTTCGAAGCGCTTCTGAAAAAATATTTGCTTGGTCCGCTAAAGCTGCCTTTCTTAAAGCTTCCGCGCTCATAAAGCGAACCAGATCATCCGGGTCGCTCAACCCGTATTGAATCAAAATCTGGATGTCAGCCTGGTTTGGTCCGATCATCACGAGCCACTGCGCAGCCAGGGCCCGCAAAATCCTCACGCCTTCCCTATTCCAAAAACCATACGGGTCATTTCCGGAGTCAGGCCTCAGCATTTCATGCGCCGTAAGAATCCCTTCAGCTTTCCGGTTAAAAATAAGGTGCATCATTGCAACATAACGCTCCGCCCAAGGCCTTGATCTGTCTTTCAAGACCGCAAGCGCTGAGGGTTTAAAATCAGTGTCCTCGTAGGCCTCAATCTTACCGATAGCGCCAGAATTTTGGAGCTTCTCAAGTTCTTTGTAAGTCATTTCGTTGCATAGCGGACAAGAATCCATTTTGGATACGGGGCTCATGATTTGGATACGCGGAAGCTTTCCATAATCCTCGACCGGAATAATGTCCGCTGTTCTTGAAACGGCGGATCTGCCGTTTATGATGGATATCTCAGAGGTCATTCTTCTAGCAACCTGATACAAATCGTCTTCGGTCGGAACAGCAGAATCAAAATTTTTGGAAAGACTCGGCAGGCTAAGCTCGGATTTGGGAGGCGTTTGAGTTTCTTTTGCGCTTTGAATCGAACACGCGGGCAATGCCAAAATCAAGGCGCCGGCTGCCGCCATCAAGATACCGCCATCTGGCTGCCGCGTGACAAGTCTTGCGCCCAGAGGTGTATCCAATCGAACCCCATCGGGACTCATTGATACGAGCTGAATAGAAGAAACGGCTTCGGCGCCAGGAAGAAAACGACGCGTCAGCACTGTCGGCGCGCTGACAGTCGATGGGCCATGATTTTGAGAATAAATTTTTGAATTTCCGATAGGATTTATCTCAATAATTTTTTTTGAACTTTCATTTTGATCCAACAAACCCAAATACTGCTTCTTTAGCAGGTTTAAATCGTAACCGTTGAACACCGCGGCGCCAAACATCGCATAAAGCATTTCGGTCATACGGGCCTGAATCGCGCGGCGGCTCTGACTGTTGAGAGCCCGGAATTCATAGAGACGCTTGGAATCGAGTTTCTCAAGCTTTGGCCTTAAAACCGTGACATTCAATCCGCGAAGCCTCAAATCGTTCACAAGGCCCGCCGTATGAAACCCACCCACCACTAAAACGGCTTCCGGAGATTTGCGGCGGCGCATTTGGGCCAAAAGATTTTCCGCCATCGGCTTTTCTCGCGCCACAACACCTTCATAGAAACACAAACAGGCTTTGAGACGAGCTTGAAGCGACTTAAATTCGCTTTCCGAAAGAAAATGGTTTGGATTTTCAAGACTTGCTATTCTAAAAACATCTTCACGAGACGCTTCTAGCGCCATAACTCTTTCAATACGTCTAAGCCTGCGCACTGACTCGAGCGCACGAAGCTCATCTGTGGACGACGCTTCTAAAAGAAGCATCCGCTCCGACAGCCTTTGAATTTCATCGGCAACATCTTCCGCTAATACGCCCTCAGGGAGAATATTTTTTTCAAATAGAACACTAAACCTCGGCGCGCTAAAACCGGTTCCCTCAAGCTTATGCAGAGCTTGCTTCAAATCCTCAAAAAATTCTTTGCCGGTCGTTGTCTCAGGCCGGTCTAGGGCATTCATCCAGCGGATCACTCCCGAGGATAGCGTTTCATTTTCCATCGCACTAACCATTTTTGAGAATTTTTGAATTTGCGGGTTGAGCTGGACACCTTCTCGTTTTAAGCGCGCGTAGACTTTCCAGTTATGGCTATAAAGTCTAGGGTCTTCGACGCCCCGGATTTCAACTTCAGCCTCAGTCGTAATCGCCGCATATTCTGCGGCCGAAATTTTAGATTCGCGCAGCAGTTCAAAGGCCGCATTTTTTCGGATTTCCGTATCCGGAAATGATTTGAGAAATGAAATTTCAGGTTCACCCGAAGCGCCTTCGATGCCAATCAGGCTTTTAGGTTCATTTTCAAGAATGGTTTGAACAATTTGAGCAATCTGAATCTGCCCCCCAAGGCTTGAATGGATATCTTCAATTAACCATACGCTCGGCTGATTCGGAGATTGGCTCGATAGATTCTTGCCGCCTACTTCCAATGAATATGCAAAATTTTCAATACAAAACACCGCTACTATAAGACTCGTAATAAATTTAAAATAAAATGGCTTACTAAACATAAATATCTCCAAAAAATAGCAGTATCCCTCGCTAATGCGGGGATTAAAATGAACGGATTCCCGCGGTGGCGGGAATGACAATTTGTTATGAGTGGAGAATTATTTCAGGGGGGCGAAAAGTAGAGCGGGCTAAGTAAAAGGTATTACTCAGCGCATTGCTTTCCAGCAATTGCGTTTCCAAACTAGCTAAATTCTGAGGGGTGGCACGTAGCGTCCAATCACTTCCCCCGCCCGCAGAAGACTTGGTTTGACGTTCGGCTGCAGAAGCGTTATCCATGGAAACTTTTCCGGAATTTTCTTTCGAGACCTTCGTCTCGGGCGGGGCGTCCGGACTCATCATCGAGCACATGTGAAACGCGCGGTTTCCGTTACAAGCGGATTTTTCCTGCGAGGGCTTGATAAACGACCCTAGCGGTAAAACCCACAGAAGTACAGAGACCGCGCTAAAAAATCCAACAAATCGTTTCACTAAAAATCCTTATTCTAAATACGCTCTCAGCATCCAGGCCATTTTTTCATGCTGTTCCATGATGCCGGTCAAAAAATCGCTGGTTCCCACATCTTCATGGGATTCAGCGCAGGCGACGAGATCTTTTCTTAAATTTTGCACAATCGCCTCGTGATCCGCTAAAAGCGCGCCGATCATTTTATTGGCCGCGGAGTAAGTTCCCGGAGTTTCCTTGAGCGTCGCGTGTTTTAAAAATTCTACCAGAGTCCCCAGCGATTTTTCACCAAGCGAGCGAACGCGCTCAGCGACTTCGTCAATAATTCCATCCAGCTCTTCGTACTGGGCTTCAAAAAATTTGTGGAGCTCAGAAAAATCCGTTCCCGTCACATTCCAGTGAAAATTACGCGTTTTCGTGTACAGCACGTATTCGTCGGACAATGTGCGGTTTAAAATGGCGGCAACGGCCTTGCGGTCTTTGTCGGCTATTCCAATGTTGGTTTTCATCTAATGCCCCTCCAGATATCTTCAGATACTATTGTATGCCCCCGAGCGTCTCGCTTCAAGCGTTAGAACCTTTGCTCCCACTCTAAAATCCACTTGAGCTGGCCATCCGGCGCATCATCACTCACGCCAAAAAGGTAACCTAAATTGTATTTTAAACTCTGAAATACTTTTCCGCTAATCACGGGTCCGATAAAATCCTTACCCTTCTCGTCAAACTCTAGAAACACCTCGACTCCGGGCTCCAGGTATTCTTTCCACCGATAGCGAGAAGCCCACGAAAGCCCCGGCACCACTTCATCTTCGTCGCCAAACTCTGCTTCTAGATTCAAGTTAGCGGTATGGACAAAATTATCGATTTGTTTTTCGAGCAGAATCTTCATCTCAATCTCATCATTGGCTTCATCTTCTGCCGCAAATTCGTATTCCGCATATAAACCAGTATCCAGAGCCCATGCGCCGGGCTCCGAAAGTTGAAACCGGTTCTCCCATTTGACGTGCTCAAATTCGGTGTCTCCTTGAGGAACCTTCTCCAATTCACCGTAAATTTCAGAAAACCACCAATCGGTGAATCCGTAACCGATGCCAAAATTATGTTTTTGTTTGTCGTCTTTTTTAGAATTGTTATCAAAATCAACGCTAGCTTTATATTCCAGTTCCAGCTCCCCTTTTTCGACCAGTGGAGAATAAACTTGAGAAAATGACCATGCATTTGTTGAGCCGCTGATCAAACTCAGTGAAATTAAAGCAGTAGCTAGAACTTTCTTGCTCGAAACAGATTTTCCTAAATTTAAAAACAACATCATTCCTCCTATCGTTAATCCGTAAAATAAAACCTGCACCCCCATTGGTCGTTCCGTGTAGCCTAAAAGCGAATGAAGCACCTGGCCAAGCCATCCATTTTCAGCGACCAGTTTCGAGCTGTCCCACAAAGGCTCGCTCCAAAAGGAAACAAGACCGGCTGCGTTTAAAAAACCGATCGCCTGCGAAATCATTCCGGCCGCTAGAAAACTTAAAAGAATGCTCGTCGATGAAAAAATATGTTTGGGAGAAATTTTAATGAGCCCATAATAAATCAACACCCCTACAAGCGCACCCGCCCCAAAACCAATAGCTCCCCCAAGCAATAGCTCGGCCGCCTGGCCTCCGGAGGCGATCACGCCGTATGTAAAAAGAACGATTTCAGAGCCTTCTCTTAGGACTGCGAGTGCCACCACCACAGCGAGTGCCGACAATGTCTTCTCACCGGACTGAACGGCGAGGCCGACTGATTTAAAACGTTCGGTCATCTGACGGCCATGATGCTTCATCCAAATGACGGTCCAAATAATCAAAAGGGCCGCTAAAATGAGAATGCCTGCATTAAAAATTTCTTGTCCCATGCCCTCGGCGCATTCGGATATTTTTTGCGCGAACAGCGCAACTAAGCCTGAGAGTGCTGCTCCCGCCGCCAATCCTCCAAGCGCCCAGCGCTTCCGGCCTGAGATTCCGCGGGTTGTCGCAAGCACCACGCCGACAATGAGTGCAATTTCCAACACTTCTCGAAAAAGGATAATCGCTATCTGAATCACGCGGCGCTCTCCTTAGCCACAATGGTGCCTACAGCTGTATCTTTGTGAAACTCCCCAAAATAAGTGTACCGGCCCGGTTGCAGTGGCCCCAAAAAAAGCGTTATCTTTGAATGCCCTGAAACCACCTTCTCGCGCCGCAGTTCGTAACTTTCGAACTCTTCGGGCGTGGCGTCCTGGTTATCAACCGTCAATTTAATTTTTTGATGAGCGGGCACAGTGATCTCGGCGGGAGAAAACTGATGGTCCTTAATCGTGAGTGTATAGACCTCCTCCGCTTGAGCCAAACTAGAAAAACAAGTCATGAAAACCACGGCGTAAAATAACGCCGCTTCTTTTTTAGGGGTTACGTTTTGAACAATCATTTCAGCTCCTTATTAATGAGACTAATTCTCAATTGAGATCCTATCTTATTGAGACTTAGTCTCAATGTCAAATCAAATTTTTTTAGCGGTTCACCAACGTCCCGATCACTTCCTGGAGTCCCCGCCGAATCAGCATCACGCCGATAGTCGCTAAAAGAAGATTGGAAATTTTGGAAAGCGTTTGCGAGCCTGTGTCCCCTAAAAGTTTAGAGATCTCACCTGAAAAACTGATGATCACGCCGCAGAGAAGAATATTCGAAACAATCGAAAAAACCGTCGGGTAAACTCCGAAAGAATTTAAAAGAACGAGAGAGGAGGTTAAAACCGCGGGGCCCACGATGAGGGGCACTGCAATGGGGATCACGCCAACCGTCTCCGGCGCTGTTTTGAGTGTTTTGGCAGACACCAGCAAATCGCGGATCGACACAATAAATAAGATAGCGCCGCCGGCAATTAAAAAATCGCTAATGGTAATCCCGAGCCACTGCATCACAAACTTTCCAACCCATATAAATGAAAGGGAAACAATGAGTGCTGTCATCACCGAATGCCGAACCAGTGTTTGGCGCTGAGTCTTCCCCATTTTGCTCGTAAGCCCAATGAAAACCGGAAGCATGCCAAGCGCATCGACTGCGACGAAAATAGGAACAAAGGCGAGAAAAAAATCATTCATAGACGGGTCGAATCTCCTGAACGCGTGGAGCCAAAAACAACATCACCGAAATCCTGCAAACACAGGATAACAAAAAGAGCGTTAAGAAGGAATAGCTGAATGCCGCCGGCAGGCGGTGAAACAACAAGCCTCCCAGTGCCGCTCCGCCTAAAACCGCGACACTGTTGACCACGTTGAAATACGAAAAACAGCGAATGCGCTTTTCCGGACTCACCGCTTCCATGATGAAATTAGCCGTCAGCAAATTAAACCCACCCCAAAAGCCTCCCGCCACAATTTGTACAAAAAATAAATAGGCAATATGATGGGAAAATATCCATAGAAATGGGATGAGCGCAATCCCCCACCCCACGACTTTAAACGTCGTGATGTTTCCCCGCCGGTCTGCCATACGCCCCCAGAAACCCTGCGCCGCAAATCCAGACAAGGCCGCCGTCGAAACAACAATCATGTAATAGGCGTAGCTAAAGCCCAGGTCTTTGAGTAAGAAAACTGCGAGGAGCGGCCCTGAAATATTCACCGCAAAACTCATCATGGAGACCATGATGACGAACTTTGCAAAATTGCTCGTGCGAAATTGTTTGATAAACGCCCAAAAACTAAAATAGACGTCGTGCGAACTTTTCCGAAACGGCTCTTTCATTTTTAAGAGACAGGCCCATGCCGCGAAACGGCAAACCATGGCGAATAAAAAGATCCAGGCGAAACCTTTGAGACTCAATTTTCCGTAGTGATTGAGCAGAAGACCGGCAATCACCGAAACCGTCACTGTGAAAAATCCCTGAAGCCTGTTTCGGAACCCAAAATACCGCCCTCTTTTTTTAACGGGGATGTAGTCGGACATCAAGCTTTGCCAGGCCGGCACCGAAAAAGCACCAATCGTAGTAAAAATCGTAGCCGCTGCAAGAAGCGCCCAAGGAGCCCAAGAAGAAAATCGAGTCTTTAAGACGAGTAAGGGTGCGGCCAAAATTAAAAGCCAGGAAGCCGCATGAAAGAAAACAGAAATATTAATGAGTTTTGTCCGATGCCCCATGACTTGGGTAACGCGAGCCGATTGGGTTTGGATAATCGTGGCCACGAGCATGGGAATGGCCGCTAAAAAAGCAACTTGAGAGGGTGAGGCGCCGAGCGCAATGCCGTAAGGGATGAGATATGACTCACTCACCCCCACCATCATGGCGGTGAAAAGCCCGTCCGCTAAAGAATAGCGAAGACTGCGGCGAATAGATCCCTTTTCAAACTTCATAAACAGAGCAAGAACCTAGGACGCGAGAATTTTAGCGACGTCGTCCTGCATTTTCTTCGACACGGAGTGATATTCTCCGACAATCGTGCCATCAGACTTCACAAGCAAACTCGTGGGAATACCAACGATTCCGTAGGCAGAAGCTGCAGATTCATCGCTGTCCAAAAGCACTGGGTACGTCATATTCATTTTCTTCGCAAAATTGGAAACTTTTTTATGGGATTCCCCGATATCAACGCCGAGAATCGTAAAACCGTTGGCGCCATATTGTTCTTGAAGCTTGATCAGATCGGGAATTTCTTCGCGGCAAGGCGGGCACCACGTGGCCCAAAAGTTCACCACCACAGCTTTATGCTTGGCGAGCTCCGCCTTCAGGTTAACTTCATTCCCGTTTAAATCCCTAAGACTGAAATATTTATCTTCCGTGAGCTTATTGCCGGCTGTTTCGGTGTAAGTGGCATTGGCTCCCCCACAACCAAAACTGCAAATCATGAGCGAAAATAAAAATAAACCCGTCAAAATTCGGTGTCTCATACCAACAATCCCCCCATCTTGATCAAGAAATATTCAGCTGCAAAAATTAAAATCCATCCAAAAAATTTTTTTATGCGTTCAAGCCAAAGACCTGACTTCGGCATTGATGCCAAAAGCCCGGTGAACGTGCCAAGAACGAGCATCAAAAATCCGACGCCATATCCAAACACAAATAAAAGTGAAAAGCCGTACAACAAATTTTGCTTCGTTCCGACGTAGACGAGAATCGACGCAAGCACGGGCGCCGTGCAAGGACCGACGATGAGGCCTGACACCGCTCCCACTAAAAAAACACTCAAATAACCCTTGCCGCGACCCGGAGCGCTGTTGCCCACGAGTGAAATTTGAGGCAAATTAAAAACACCAAGCATCGAAAGACCTAAAAGAAGACAAATATTCGCGACAAATAAATACGA
Source organism: uncultured Planctomycetia bacterium (assembly GCA_964606485.1). Taxonomy (GTDB): domain Bacteria; phylum Omnitrophota; class Gorgyraeia; order 2-02-FULL-51-18; family 2-02-FULL-51-18; genus CAZSGP01. The sequence continues at coordinate 118,842 of CAZSGP010000006.1, forward strand.
CCAGGGGCTCGAACCCACTTGTCCAAAAAATTTTCCCGTTAGTGAGGCGACTGCTCCCAGAACGGCGTAGGTAATGGCCATGCCAAGCACATAGACTAAAGAGAGCGTGAAACCTTTCCAGCGTGACCCTGCACTGCGAGCGCCGATGAATCCAAGTGTGAGCGGAATCACCGGATACACACAGGGCGTAAAACTCACCAAGATCCCTGCTAAAAATACCGCCGGGAACGCGAGTACTGGGTTACTCGCGATGATGTGTTCAATGTTTGAGAAAAGAGTTTCCATTATTTTTTAAGCTTCACCGATCTTAGTTGTCCGCACGCCGCCTGAATGTCCTGCCCCTTTGAAAAGCGCACCGTCGTTTTAATTCCAGAGTCTTGCAAAATTTGCTGAAACTGCACCACATCCGGGTAGGACGGTGCCACGTGCGAAAATTCTGGGATGGGGTTATAAGGAATCAAATTCACCTTGCACAACATCCCCTTCAGAAGCTTGCACAAATCCCGCGCTTCTTTAGGGCCGGCGTTGATTCCTTTGATTAAAATGTACTCAAATGTGATGGCGCGCTTCGTTTTTTTAGCGTAGCGACGGCAGACATCCATCAGATCCTCAACCGGATAAGCAGCGTTCACCGGCATCACCGCATCGCGTACACTGTTCGTGGCCCCATGAAGTGACACCGAAAGCTCGACTTGAAGCTCTTCCTTCATTAGCGCTTCAATCTTTGGAACCACTCCGCAAGTCGAAATCGTAATTTTCCGCGCGCCAAAATTAAGCCCGCTTTTGGAATTTAAAATCCGGATCGTCTTTAAAACCTCGACGTAATTATCGAACGGCTCACCAATTCCCATAAACACGATGTTGTTGATTTTTTTAGAGGGCGATGCGTCGCGCGCGAGTAGCACCTGCGCCAAAATTTCACCTGATTTTAAATTGCGGAAAAATCCGTCCTGGCCGCTCGCGCAAAATGCGCAGTGAAACTTGCAACCTACTTGGGAGGATATGCACGCGGTTGTGCGCCATGCCGTCGTGTACCGGTCTTTGTTGACCATGCAAACAGTTTCCACGTAATCCTTGTCATTTAATTTTAAAAGTAGTTTTTGGCTTTTGTCCTCTGCTGATTTTTGCCGCTCAACCACTTCCGGAAAGGCAATTGTAAAATTTTCCTTAAGTTTACTGCGCAATTCCACCGAAAGATTCGTCATTTTATCAAAATCATAAACGCCTTTTTCGAACACCCAGTTTAAGATCTGATCGGCGCGGTAGCCTTCAATGCCCGCTTCGGTGAATTTTTTCTTGAGTTCAGTGGGAACAAAATTAAGAATCGAGATCATTTTTTAAGCCGCTGGACAGCGGTCCGCCAAGTGAGACGCATCGTTTATAAACACAAGTCGAGTGCGTTTGTCTTTTTCTTCAATCATCGTGAGACTCGTGTTATCAATCTGTAAATTTAAAAGCAAATTATCAAAATCGGCCTTCAGCCAATTGGACAAGAGCGCCGTAATCACGCCGCCGTGCGTCACAATCAAAACATTTTTTCCGTGGTTTGATTTTAAAATCTGATTCACGCGCTTTGTCACACGGTTTCTAAAATTTTTTAAGAGCTCGCCCTTCGGAATTTTAATCGAAGAGGGTTTTTTGAGCCATTTCTGATACCCCAGGTCATACAACCGGTCGACTTCCTCGGGGGTTTTGCCTTCCCAAATACCCAAATGAATTTCCCGGATCAGCGGGTCTTTGATCACCGGAATTTTTTTGTGGTGACTAATCGCAAGTGTCGTGGAGTACGCGCGGCCAAGATCGCTCGAATAAATTTTATCGATTTTAATTTTTTTAAGACGTAAGCCTAACTGCTTCGCTTGAAACTCGCCCTTTTTCGTCAAATGCGAATCATGATGCCCTTGAATGCGCCCGAGATCGTTGTAGGCGGATTCAGCGTGGCGAACAATTATTAAACGTGTCATATTTATCCTAAAAACTCTTTATATTCTTTTGCCAATGCCGAATAGCGCTTTGCCCAAGGTTTATGGCCGGCCACGTCTTTTGGAGACAACGTGCGCACCACTTTTCCGGGAACTCCGAGCACTAATGAATAGGGCGGGATCTTGGCGTTTTCGAGCACCACTGCCCCCGCGCCTATCAAACTAAATTTTCCGATCACGGCACCACTTAAAATCCGCGCGCCAATCCCGATCAGCACTCCATCCCCCACTGTGCAAGCGTGAACCGTGGCTTGATGCCCGCAAATAATTCCTTTTCCGAGAGCGCAGGGCTTGTCGGTGTCGACATGAACGACAGCGTTGTCCTGGATATTCGTGCCCTCGCCCACGCTGATTTTGTTAATGTCTCCGCGAAGCACCGCGCCAAACCAGACACTCACGTCTTTGGCGAGTGTTACATTGCCAACGACGTGCGCCCCCGGCGCTACAAAAACAGATGGATGAATTTTTGGGCTTTTGCCCTTAAAAGGAAAAATCATAAGACGACATTATACCACCCTAAACTAAGGTATTGTCGGATTAGGCGGAGGCGAGCACGTGGCGCTCGGCAAGCCGCGCAGCCGAAACGGCTTCGTCGACGCTCACCTTAAAGGCTGCCTTGAGAACGATGGTTTCTATCTGTGAGAGTTCCAGACCTGCCTTAACGGCGATCCTATAAAGAAATTGATTATCAATAAACGTATTCGCGCTAATAACTTTCCACGCACTAATCGTCGAGTCACTAATACGACCTTCTGAATTATGCACCGCAATGGCCAACTGATCCAAAGAGTAGTAAGCAAATACCTGCCCTTCCGAAAGCTTCTCAACTGGCAGGTACAAAACCTTTGAATTTGGATCAGGGTGAGTTATTTTTTGAAAATTATTTGTAAAACAAATCTGGTCTTCGAAGGCTTTGTCGCCCGGGTTTAAAATTTCACCCACCGCTTTCTTGAAAATTGGGATCTTATCCCCTCGGACACCAAAGCTTTCGGCATCCTCTAGCATTTTGTTTTTGTATGTTGCCAAATAAGCGTAGGCCCTAGCCCTAAGAACTTCATCGGACGAATTCAATACCGCATTTAAAGGAAGTTTGGGGGAGCTGAGTTTAATCCGAAGCAAGGCCAGTGCTCTTAATTCAAGATTCGTTTCCAAAGTTCGATCATTGTCCGCTCTTAGCGCATCCAAATCAAAACCGATGGTTAATGGTTTTGTAAGTGTCTCAGGAACTCTTTGTCCCAACGCATTTGACACTGCATTTTCCATAGTTTGCAGAGCAAAATCCGCCTGACGCGCGGACAAAACCACGAGTGAGCTAGGTCGTTTCTTTGCCGGATCTGCAAGTTCAATGGGCAAAGCTTTAGGATCGCTTTGAATGCGGATTTGAATCTGATTTCCCTTTTCTTCAAAAACCACAACAGATGTTTTTTCTTTTAAGGTGACCGCAACGGCTTTACCAGCCACCAAATCTCCAAAATGCTCAAATACCCGCTGACTAAAACCGGACACGAGTTCTGGATAAGCCAATTCCGCCGCCAACTTATTGACGTACCGCTGAAGATCGCCCGGGCTAAAAGGCTTTGCTAGCGCTACTGTGTTAATGCCAAGAGCTGATTTAAATTCAGGGTTGCTTGTATCCCCTGAAATAAAAATAACAGGTACTCGCGAAGAAGTTTGAATGCCCATCGCCCCTTGGCGCAAAACACCGATGACGTCCAAACCCATGTAAATCTTACCTTCGATTTTTTTAGAATCCCTCGTATTGTTATCGGTAATTATTAGATCGAATGGCTCTGAATTTTTAAGGGCCTCTAGCGCTTCGGATGAATGTGCAACCTCTACGATATCGCCATCTTTCACGCCCATTCTCACAAGAGTCATCCTCATAATCCTTCGAAGAGGCTCTTCATCATCAACAATTAGCACTTTTTTAAACGTAACAGCAGGTTTTGGCGCGCTTTCTATCGGCCGCTCAACAGAGGGCATTGCCGGCACCACCGGCGAAAATGGATTGCTCGAATTTTTTCTTTCAAGATTTCTAAGCGCCGAGGAAGCCTTGATAGCCGAGCTCACAATCGCTTGATAAGATTGTTGGCTCAGAACCTCAGCGGGCATCATTGAATACTCAAGAAAACCGAATCCCGTTAGGGCACTCGCCAGAAGGGCTAATTGAATCTCGGCGTCTCGAACACCGGAAAGCTTCTGTATTAATTGTTCATTCTGCACGAGAGCACGTCTGTACAAAAGAAGCAGCGGCCCTACAACATCTCTTTGATTTTCATAGGTCTCGCCCATCTCAAGTTTCCCAGAGAGAATGCTCATTTCTCCGATAATTTCACTTAACTGTGCCAGTGGATTGTCAAAATCAAGCACCAAAAACTTTCTTCCTTCCGCTTCACCAAACGGATAATCAATACCAGAATTCAAATAAAACGTTAGGCTGTGAGAAATGGATTGAATGGCGCTAAACTCCCTAAGGAGAAGTTCCCGGTCATCAGCACTAAGAGGTTTCTCCGCAATCAAGGCGAGACAATTCATCGCTTTATTGGGAAGCTCGTATTTTCCAGATCCCCCCCTATTCCTTCTCAAAGTTTCGACAATCACTCTTTCGCTCAGATTGACTTGAAGATCCGCCTCCCTTCCAATGTTTTTATGTATAAGATTCGATAACTCTCCCAGCTGGAACTGAGCCTCCTCCATTACTGAATCATAATTTCCTCCGCGATTTTGAGCAAAAGCAAGAATGTGAATGGGTGTGTCCAATTGGGAGACGATATGACTGAGCCTCTCCGAGAACTCTTTCAAAAACACCGATTTTCTAGCCTCCTCATGACTAAAACCCTCAGGCTTCTTGAACGAATAAGTCGTTTCCGAAAGCCGCGCGGCGGATTGAATGGACTGAATTTTTTTTCGATTCGTTTCCTGGTACTGCCTCCAAATAAACCCGGCAAGCCTGTTTATTTTTGGATCAATTTCTTGTGCCGATATAAAAGTTTGTGGAACAGTTTTTTGGGGAGCATTCATGGCTGTCAAAATTAATGCGATGAGCGTTTGAGTGTCTAAGTCTTTAATGTCTTCGTAGCGCCGGTATGTCCAATCGATCCGGCTTATTTGATTGTCAAAATATAGAACAAAAGGAACACTCAGGCTCTCCATTTGGCTAACCCACATATCAGTGGCCTTCGAATCTGTTTGGCTTGAGTTTATGTTGCCGATGATTTTTTCATGAAGCCGTTTCATTTGACCATAGATATCAATATCGGTTTTTTCAAGAACCCTTAAAAAGTCAGCTGGGTTTTCATTCATATCGGCCGACAGAATCGCAATCATAGCCCGCTTGACGCGGAGGTTAAACTGAGTTTTCAGAGCTCGTTCATCAGTAAGCGGTTTTGAAATCTCAGAAAGCCGCGCGGCGCTTACCACTTTTGACTCTGCAAGAATTCCCATCTCCACTAAGAGCTTGGGATTGCTCTCTTCTCCGACTCCTCTGGAATAGCGCTGTACCGCTGCGGCCGTTTTGATGACGGTTCCCTTCCCCGCTCCCATAAAATTTTGAATGTTGCCGCCGATAATCCAGCCTTTTTGAAGCTCTGCAATTACCTTCGGATCGATGGTTTCAATTGGAAGAGAGAGCACTTGAAAATCGCCGTTCTTTCTAAAAGCCAAAACACCTACACTCTGCCTTAAAGCCGCCAAACTAACCGCCGCATGAAAAATGTCCCCGGTACCAGCAAAATCCCCTGACGCTTGAAGCTCAGAAAAATTCAAACCCTCTCTGTCTTTCAAGATGCCGTGCGTGTGATAAGCACCTTGAGCAAAAAACTGTAGGTCCGTGCGAGAAACGGTCCAGCTCTCTTCGTCCAAATTGGAAAGGTCCACGCCACGGCAAACGGAAACGAACGTTTTTCCGGAACTCGCGCGATACGTATAAATCCCGATTTCTTCATTTTTTCGTCCAGCTAAAAATTGTAGTTCTTTGAGGGAGAGTGTTGGCAATAACAGTACGGAGCTTCTTTCGTCATTGGCCAATTTTTTCTCGTCCTCACCCAGCATCCATTGCGCGATTTTTTTGATGATGAACCCACGATCGCCGTGGCGGCTGAAAATAAGGGACTTCGCCGGTGCTTTTGACATTTCTTCATTCAATTTCTTTTCAATTCCATCGGCAACCATTAGACGCATTTGAACAAGCTCCGCATCGGTGAGGTCGGCTTGGATTAAAGCCTGTGTTAAGCTTTTTAGAACGGCGAAGGCTTGTTCCGGAGAGATTTGAGACTCAAAAATAGCTGTCGCAATCGTGCTTGCTGCGCGCATTCTTTCTTGAGGATTTTTAAAACTCGAATAAATAGTTGCGGCATTATTTTTTACAAATTCCGCAAAAGCTTCGTCCCGTAGAACCAATTTTGGAGACTTTCGGGGGCTCACCGCTTCTTCGTACTTGGCCGGACTCTCATATTCAGAGCGATCTTCTTCTGCCAAACGCGCACCGACAACCAACGGCCAACTCACATAGATAAGATCCTCCTCAGGCCAAAAGGATCCAATGGGCTCACCGAACACTTGGGCAAACCAAACAGCGTGTTTGGGTGTGATATGAACATCTTCTTTCGATTTCATGTTGTGAAGCATGCTTGCGGAAAGTCCGCGTTCGCCGTTTAGATCATTCATCTCAACGGAAATCTGGGGCAAATTCAAATCGCTTCCGTCCAACGCTGCAATCAACGCATTTCTTGCATACAAACGGTTCTTTTTAATTTTTTCCTCAATCCGTTTCTCGTCCTCAAAAAGTGGTCTGGCAGAATCCAGTATATTTCCAACGCTTTCTCCTAAAGCGTCCGCGACCGAAGTAAGGGTACGATCCGACCGGTATCCTGCGTTTCCAGCCTCAACATGGTAAAGAGAACCACTGTCTTTTAGAATAGTTCCTGCCGCAACTTTATTGCGGGTTTGTCCGATTTTTTCTCTTCGAGTCCGCATGTATTGCCCAACCTTTTGATCAATAAACCGAACAACGCGCCTCAAGCGATATTGCTCTAAAGATTTCCAAACATAAAATGGCTTTACCTGATGGGTTAGCTTTTTGACGGCCTCGGATACTCGAATGATCGAGGCAACCGCCAGCTCCTCACGGCCCGTCACCGCCTTGGAAATATGCTGTTGGTTTACTTTCGCTTCGCGTCCAATCTGCGACTCCGAAAGATCGTAAGCGTCGCAGACCACCCATAAAATTTTTCCGAACACATTTTTTCCATCCTCTATGGCCTGCTTGAGCATAACTGTTGGGTCAACTTCACTTGTGCGGTAAGGACAAATATCTTCCACGCGCACCTTCAAGACTTTGGCAAGCCGGGTTTGCATCTCAAAAGATGGTGTTCCGTTAGAAGTTCTCCTTTCTATTTTGCTAATTGTCATATAAGCAATATCCGAATGATCGGCGAGCGATTGAATCGTTCTTCCTTGCTCTTCCCGGATTCGACGGGTATTTTCGGAAATTGAAACCTCGATTTTCGACTCAAGCTCTTCGAGGCTCGTTTGTAATTGCTGGATGATATCAGCGGTTTCTATGAGATACGCCGCGGGATATTTATCCAGAATGGACCGGCGGTTCTTTTCAAAATCAAATACATTTCTGATTTGATGAAGGCGCTCGATTTGCGTTTTACCTGCCAACCTTGCACCCTGTTGATGCGCCGCAATGTCCTGCGCAACCTTCAGAGCATCAGCGCCTTCAACGCCTGAGAAAACGTTCTCGAGCAGCGCCGAACGGCCTAATCTTGCTCCGGAACCGGCAACCGCTAAAAGAGGCTGCACGTCTACAAAGCGTGCTCCTGCCGTAACAAGCACTGGTTTGGAATCTGCGCCAAGCAATAGTTCTTCATATTTTTTCTGATTCGTTTCTCGCAAAACCTGCGGCACGATTGACACGTAAGAAATTTTTGCTTCTTTGAAAAGTTTTTGTAAAGAAGGCGCGTGATACCCACCGACGATAAATACCGCACGCTCATCTAAATTATTTTGAATATTTCTTAAAAACGCCTCATCCCTACTTTGAGTCAGAGCGTAGAATTTTTCACAAAGCCCAACAAATTCTGAAAAATTTTCATCTAAGAAAAGAACGCGTTCGTAATACTGATTTTTTTCGGCGATCTTTCCGTTTAAGAAGCCGGTCAGATGCTCCAGGTCCCAGCGAAGGGATAAAGCGCGAGTGTCCGCCATCTGATCAGGTGTCGCTTCGAGCGAAAAGAGCTGATTTAAGCGCTCAAGCACGCGGTGGCACGCCACAAAATCCTTCTCTTCTTGCGAGGTGCTCAGTTCATCGGTTCGAATCTTTTCCAAGCGATCCAATTCTTCATTCAATTCCCGGTAATCCAGATTTTGAACTTTTTGAAGATAGCTTGCGTACTGAAAAAGCGCTTCAAATTTTTCTTTTTTTAGTTTTTCGCAAATCAAAGTAAACGCGGCTTGCTCGAATCGATTGTCACCCATCAATTTGTGAGCGGGCTTTGAAAGCGCGGCACTCAGCGTCTCGCGGTCTTCCGGGGAAAGCGTCTCCATAGCAAGTTTTGCTTCAACGTTGACTTCTTGAAAATTAATTTTAGATTCAAGCGTCTTGATTTCCGCGAGTGCCTGTAAGTACGGAAAAAATTCTGCGTTCTGGTTTGGGGAAAGGAGATCGAGATATTCGGTCAGCGCCAATTCACCCGAATGATACTGCTTAGATTTGGACAGCAAATCCAATAGCCGGCGATTTAGAAAATGACTTTCAAGTGTCGTGAGTGTCGTGTTGATTCGCGAAAGATAATTTTTAAAAAATTCGCGCTTCTGAACAATCTGGCGGTAGATTTCAATGGATTCACGGTAAAGCGTCATATCCTCTACGCCCCAAATGGTAAAGGATTTATCGGAAATTAAATCCAGATATTCCTCGCCCTGAAGCTCACCGGTTTTTAAATATGGTTTTGCCGCCTTCAGTCGCTGGCTTGAACTGCCATATTTTCTTAAAAATGAGAGCGACTGATTGCCAAACCCTGCTTCCACGAAGATTTTGTCGATTTTTCCGCTCGAGAGCAGTGTGTCCAGCGTCTTAGCAATATTTTCCTGGGCCGAAGGATTGGTATGGGCGTCTTGAATCATATAAATAAGCTTATTTTTAGATACAAGCTGTTGTGTTTCGATAAAAGCCGCTGAACTAGGGATAGGTGTGCTGAGCAACGATAGCGTCTGTTCTGAGGGGTTAATAACTACACTGGCTTGAACAGGTTTGATTGAAATACAATACTCAATTATAAATGTATTTAACAATATGATAGAAAGGATCTTACGCGTCTTTTTCATATGATATAAGTGTACTCGGAAATCACCGAAAAACAATAGACAAATCTAGTATTTATTTAAGCAAAAATAGACGGCACTAGACTGGGCGGCTGGAATCCTGCTCATCGATCTCTCCAACAATCTCTTCAATAAGATCTTCGAGTGTCACGAGCCCCAGGCATTTTCCGGTTGGAAGGTCCTTGACGATGGCAATTTGAATTTTTTGGCGTTGAAAGTCCTTTAATAATTCGTTCACTCTTTTGTGAGGCCCCACAAAAAACGGCGCGCTCATTAAATCCGATAGACGAATGAGTGAACTATTTTTAAATAAGTAAAGCATGTCGCGAACGTAAATGATGCCAACGATATTGGATTTCACGCCGTGATAAATCGGGATGCGGTTATGCCCTTCCTCCATGAGAACGCGCTCCAAGTCTTCCTCGTCGGTGTCAATGGGAACAGCGGAGACATCGTCAATCGGCGTCATGACATCACGCACTTCAATTTCATCAAAATGGAACACTCTTTCGAGCATTTTACGTTCATTGTCTCCGTAAAAACCCTCTTCCTTACCGATCGTGATCATCATCTTAATTTCTTCTTCAGTGATCATGGGGGAGCGGTGGTGGGGATTTCCGCCCATTAAACGGATCACCGCATTGCTAATTTTAGTCAGCACGAAAGTCACGGGGGTTAGAATCCAGATAAAAAAAGAAATGAGATGTCTTCCAAAAAACGCCACCCCTTCCGGATGATTCGTGGCAAAAATTTTGGGAGCCAATTCTCCAAAAATAACCAAAAAGACGGTGGTGACAACCGTTGTGAGAAGCAGGGCCTGGCCTTCTTTAAAATAATGCGCGAAAATAATGGCAAAAATCGACGCGATGGCGCTGTTGACGATATTATTCCCCACCAAAATCGTCGCAATCAGTTTGTCCATGCGGGAAACCAAGCCGTACACGCGCCGGGCGCCTACTTTTTTCTTTTCCATCATATGCCTTAAGCGGATCTTATTGAGAGCAATGAGAGCCGCCTCTGAGGCCGAGAAGAAGGCTGATAACATAAATAGACCAAAAATGATGATTACGAAGGGTGAAAAAGTTTCCATAATGCCGGGTATCATAACCAAAACAATTGGGATTGACAAGCTCTCCCCCTCTCTCTAAAATACCCCAATTATTCATTCAAAAACCAATGCTTGAGACCGCACTTTTTTATCTTTTTTCCACGGGCGCTGTAATCTTCGCGCTAGGCGTTATTCTTTCGCGCTCAGCCGTTTACAGCGTGCTCAATCTTGTGGGGACGATGGCCATGACGGCCGGGCTCTTCATCCTATTAAAAGCCTACTTTGTCTCGGTTGTGCTCATCCTGGTATACGCGGGGGCTATTCTTGTTCTTTTTCTTTTCGTGGTCATGATGGTTGATTTTCGCAAGCTCTCCGAAGGTTGGCAGGGGTTTAAAGTGCCCTGGTTTTTCGCGCTTCTTCTTTCTGGTGGCTTCTTGGCCGAGGTGGTTTGGCTTCTCAGAAGTGTCCGCGCAACTTCCGGGGCGAGCCAGATCTTGGAACCGGCGCAAGGAACCGCACAAAACATTGGCCGCGTCCTTTTTTCGAACTACCTTCTGCCGTTCGAGCTAACTTCTTTCTTATTATTAGCGGCTGTCGTGAGTGTGGTGGTGCTTGCCAAGAAAGAACCGGCCAAATGATCACCACTGCGCATTATCTCGTCCTCTCGGCTATTCTTTTTAGCATTGGCCTCTTTGGCGTTTTGACACGCCGCTCGATTCTGATGATTTTATTGTCGATGGAACTTCTTTTAAATTCGGCCAATCTCTCTTTTGTAGCGTTCTCGCATCAGTGGGGAAATTTATCCGGCCAAATCATGGTCTTCTTTTCGATGATTGTCGCGGCCGCAGAAGTCACCGTTGGACTTTCAGTCGTGATTTTACTGTTCCGCAAAACGGGTTCTACTGAATCGAGCACCCTGAAGGAGCTCAAATGGTAATCCCCCCGTTTATCCCTTGGCTGATTCTTTTTTTACCGCTGGGTTCAGCCGTATTCATTACGCTTTTCTTACTCTCTAAACCTAAACTATCGGGCTGGGTGGCTCTCGCGTCGATCTTAGGATCACTTGCCTGCGTGCTTTATTTATTTTTCTCGGCGCGACATAATCCCCAGCTTCTCCCCATAGAAATTAGTTTTCCGTGGATTCAAACGCAGGCCATCACGGTTGATTTTGGATTTCTGATTGATCCGCTTTCCATTTTAATGCTCATGATTGTGACAGGCGTCGGGTCCTGCATTTTTCTGTACTCGATCGGCTACATGTCGGGCGACTCAAGCTTCTCGCGTTATTTTGCGTACCTGTCGCTCTTTGCCTTCTCAATGATCGGCATTGTACTTGCCAACAATTTCCTCATGCTCTTCGTGTTCTGGGAGCTCGTCGCCGTGAGTTCCTATCTTCTGATCGGTTTCTGGTTTGAAAAACCTTCGGCGGCCGACGCGGGAAACAAAGCCTTCATCGTCAATCGCGTAGCTGATTTTGGAATGGTGCTCGGAATTTTTTATGTGTGGATGCTGTCGGGCGTCGCCGGCGAACGCACCTTTGTTTTCTCGGAGCTCTCTAAAATTCTTCCCGATGCGCTAGCTCAGGGCCTCGTGTCCAAGCACTCGATGATGATTGCGGCTCTTCTTGTTTTTTGCGGCGTGGTTGGCAAGTCGGCACAGTTTCCGCTGTATATTTGGCTTCCGGACGCTATGGAAGGCCCCACTCCGGTCAGCGCTTTGATTCACGCGGCTACCATGGTGGCGGCGGGCGTGTACATGATGACGCGCAGTTTCTTTTTAGTGCTGCCGGTCGAAGAAGCTCTTCACATTATTTCTTATATTGGCGCAACCACCGCCATTTTAGCGGCGATTTTAGCCGTCGTTCAAAACGACATTAAGAAAATTTTAGCGTATTCGACGATTAGCCAACTCGGCTACATGGTGATGGCGCTTGGCCTTGGAAGTTCTACTGTCGGAATGTATCACCTCACCACACACGCATTTTTTAAAGCGCTTCTTTTCTTGGGAGCGGGTGCCATGATTCACTCGCTTCACACGCAGGACATTTGGGAAATGGGTGACGTGGTTAAAAAAATGCCGGTCACTGGAATTACTTTTTTAATTGGCACGCTCGCTCTCTGTGGCGTTCCCCCGCTTTCAGGATTTTTCTCAAAAGACGAAATTTTGGCGCTTGCTTACGAACATAACCGCGTGTTGTATGTTTTGGGGCTCGCCACCGCAGCCCTCACCGCGTTTTACATGACGCGTGCGGTATGGATTGCAGTCCTCGGTCCTGAGCGCCACCACAAAAAACATGGCCACCACGATCATTTTCACGACGCGCCGTTTGTCATGCAGCTTCCCCTTCTTATCCTCGCCGCGTTTTCCATGCTAGCCGGGTTTATGGGCATTCCCCAATTCATTACGGGTGAGCACGGCCCTGAAGTGTTTCACTGGAATGTCGCCATCACCTCTACTCTCGTGGCGCTGTCAGGTATTGCACTCGGAACTATTCTCTACGCCCGCTTAAGATCGAAGGAAGATCCCGTTAAAAAAGCGCTGGGGGGCCTCTATAGTTTCATCGTAAACAAATATTATCTCGACGAAGTTTTCGTGGCACTCGCGAATGTGTTTCAAAAATTTATTGCTTCGATTTTATTTTGGTTTGATGTGAATATTGTGATCCAAAAAGGGGTAAACGGAACAGCTAGTCTCACCGCCGGCTTTGGATCGTTTTTAAGACGCGCGCAAACCGGACTTTTGCAAACGTATGCAATGGTATTTGGGTTTGGTGTTGTCATCATTGTTTACTTTATTTTAATTCGGTAATTTTTAAAGAAAGATTGTGACATGTTAGGTCCTGTTTCTTATCTACTACTGTCGCCAGCCATTGGCGGCCTATTGCTTCTTTTTGTTCCCAAAGATCAAAAAGAGTGGCTTAAACGAATTGCGCTTTTATCGGTCACTATTTCACTCGCACTCGCATGCTTTGTATTTTTAAAGTACGACGTCACGCGCGCCGGGTATCAGTTTGTCGATAAAATTGACTGGGTGCCGTCGATGGGAATTTCCTATCACGTCGGCGTAGACGGGATCAACGCTCTGCTGCTGTTCATGACGGCGGTACTCGCTTTTACCGGCGTCATCGTGTCGTGCTCGGTCAAAGATAAATTAAAAGAATATTTAGTGTTCTATCTTTTTCTGATCACCGGTTGTTTCGGTGTTTTAAGCGCGCTGAATATTTTCTTTATCTACTTTTTTTATGAAACGGCCGTCGTTCCGGTGTTTCCGCTGATTGGCGTCTGGGGTTCAGGCAACAAAGCCTACGCCACCATGAAATTAACACTCTATCTCACACTGGGTGCTGTGCTCGCGCTCGTAGCCCTTCTCTCGCTTTATTTTGTGACGGGCTTAAATACATTTGACCTGCCAGCTATTGAACAATTTGTCACCGCGCATCCCTTGCCTATCGATTTTCAAACCTGGGCCTTTCCGCTCATCATGGTAGGCTTCGGTGTCATTCTCACTTTGTGGCCGCTTCACACCTGGTCGCCCATGGGTTATGCCGCGGCTCCAACGTCCGTGAGCATGCTCCACGCAGGGGTGCTGAAGAAACTTGGAGCTTACGCCATTATTCGTTTAGGAATTGGTCTCATGCCTGACGGGGCACGCATCTGGATGCCGGTCGTGGCTTGGCTTTGCGTGATGAACATCGTTTACTGCGGCCTCGTCGCCTATACCCAAAAAGATTTGAAATACATTTTGGGGTACTCAAGCTGCAGCCACATGGGTTACATTCTTTTGGGCCTAGCCTGTCTCACCCCCATCGCTTTAAATGGCGTGGTTTTTTTCATGTTCGCGCACGGCATTATGGCGGCCCTCGGTTTCGCATTGGTGGGTTTGATTTACGAGCAAACACATACGCGGAATATTGAAGACTGGGGTGGTCTTGGTAAAAAAATCCCGTTTGCGGCAACACTGTTTGTGATGATGTCCATGGCCTCGAGCGGTCTGCCCGGCTTTGCTAATTTTATCGGTGAAGTGATGATTCTTCTGGGCGCGTGGGACAAATACCGCATCCCCGCGATTTGTGCGGTTGCGGGGCTAGTCATCACTGCAGGTTACATGCTTAAAACGGTTCGTGCCACCATGCAAGGCCCGCTCAATCCTAAATGTGCGGATGTACAAGACGCCAAGGGCTGGGCAAAGCTTCCTTATTTAATTTTGATCGTGCTTTTAATTTTGGCAGGATTTTTACCATCGCTGCTTCTTCCAAAGATTGAAGCGGGCACCAAACCCATTTTAGACCGCATCGAAGCGGCGAACAATTTAGCGGCGGATAACAATGTTTAATTTCCCCATCCACTTATTCATGACTGAAATTGGCCTTGTGGCTTTGGCTCTTTTTTGTCTGGTCTATGACATTCTCTCGCCGGACACCTTAAAGCGCGGCCTGCGGCTAGCGGATCTCTCGATGGCTGGCATTGCGGGCCTTTTTATTCTCAATCTCTGCTCCTGGGGTCACTTTGGCGTCGCCTTAAGAGGAAGCTTTGTTCAAGACGGGCTTTCATTTTACTTTAAAAATATTTTCTTACTCGCCGCCTTCTTTGTCTTGTTTATGTCACGCTCCTACCAGGAAAAATTAAAAAGAGGTCACGAGGAATTTTCGCTTCTTGCGATCTTTAGTTTGATTGGCATGGTCTTTCTCGTCTCGGCCAACGATTTTCTAATCTTTTTTGTGGCACTTGAAACGTTAACCATTTCGATGGTGGTGATGACGGCTTACCTCCGCGATAAGTCGAGCTCCATTGAGGCGGGCGTCAAATACCTGCTGCTTGGCGCACTTTCAACCGCCTTTTTTCTGTTTGGTTTAAGCTTTGTGTACGGCGCCACTGGTCACACGTCCTATCCGGCAATCCAAGCAAGCCTTGCCAATTTTTCATCGACACCGCTCTATTTTAAATTTGGCATGCTTCTTATCATTGCCGCGCTTGGTTTCAAGATAGCAGCGGTGCCTTTTCAGCTGTGGACACCCGATATTTACGAAGGTGCGCCCACACCGGTTACGGCGTATCTGGCCATCGGCTCGAAGGCCGCTGGATTTGCAGCGCTCGTTCGGTTATTTTCGACGGTGTTTTTCCCGCTCCAACAGGAGCTCGTTCTCTTTTTTGCTGTGCTTGCGGCGCTCACCATCATTTACGGAAATCTTGGTGCCATCCCTCAGACCAATATCAAAAGACTGCTGGGTTACTCAAGCATCGGTCACGCGGGTTATTTGCTCATTGGCCTTGCGGCTTTTCAAAACTCTGGAAACGAAGCGCTCATTTACTATCTTCTCAGCTATCTTTTTAGCACGGCAGGAATCTTCTTAGTCTTAGCGGCTCTGTCTCGCTATCTTAAATCAGATGAAATTTCAGAGCTCTCGGGCCTTTCTCAAAAGTCGCCAATCTTAGCGGCTGGCATGATGCTGTCACTCTTGTCGCTTGCAGGCGTGCCGCCACTAGCAGGATTTTTTGCGAAGTTTTATCTTCTGTGGTCTGGCGTCAAACAAGGTCTTTTGTGGCTTGTCTTGATCGGCGTTCTAAACGTCATCACGTCTCTTTATTACTATCTCAAAATTGTAAAGGTGATGTATCTTGAGAAACCGCTTAATGACACGGTTTATTCAATCTCGGCGAGCGAAAAAGCCATGCAATACCTTGCCATCGTTTCCATTTTTGTGATGGGCATTTTCCAGGGTCCCTTCGTTAAACTCGTTCACACTTCCATTTCGAAAATTCTTTCTTAACTTTTTTAGAATTATTGAAATAACCGTCCGCTCGGCGTATACTCTTAGTAGGTCTCCAGTGGGGGTGCTCCATGGATTTCACTGAAATCTTCAAGGAGTTTTTGGACCGGAAAGCCAATCTTAAAGTCGTTTTTGTTGCCTCTAGCGACTGGCTCGGAAATCCCAATTGCTCCCCCAAAATGCTTATCGATGTCTCCCCACCGAATCTGATTTATTACATCGACTTTAAGTTTTCTAGCACCTACCAAAACATAAGTTCAAACCCAAACATATCATTGTCTTTTATGGACGATAAATACTTCACTGGCTTTCGGTTAAAGGGCCATTCCGAGTTCCTTGAGCACGGAAAAGAGTTTGATAAAATTAAAAAAGTTTGGGACCAAAGAGTTGTTTCTTACGAAACAAGCCGCATGATCGAACGCATTAAGGGTATTTTTTCAACCCGGCAATCTGAAATTACGATCCCGGCTAATTTTGTAATTACACGCTTTATGGCCGAAGAGGCAGCTGCCGTTAAACCGGACCGCGTTTTAAAAACACCCCGAAATCCAGCCGAAAAAATAGAACAGCACATTAATCCTGTTCGAGCGCGGATGATTGCTCTCGAGGAAACAGATAAAAAGCATCAAAAAAAAGAAGAACGGCTCTCCAAGTCCCTAGATTTCTTAAAAAATACGATCGATGCAATCACTGACCCGGTTACGGTGATCAATCGAAAGTTTGAGGTCATTTCGGCAAATCATGCGGTACTTCAAAATCGTTTACATGAATCCTCGTGCCGTGGAAAAAGACTGAATTGTTATGATTTATACCCACCCGGAAAAAATCACTGCCAAGGAAACCGACATCTGTGTCCTTTAGCCAAAGCTTTTGAAACAAAGAAGCCGCAGACAGTGCTGCACCGTCACTTTAGCGCAGATGGAAAAGAAATATTCACGGAAGTCTGCGCTTCCCCGGTGCTCAACGAATCGGGAGAAGTTTTTCAGATCGTTGAAACCTGCCACGATGTCACCGAACATGTGCTTGCAGCTAAAAAAGTTGAAAAGGAGAAAAAGTTTTTTGAAGAAAAGTCTATTCACGACGAGCTCACGGGTCTTTATAACCGAAGAGGCTTTATGGAGCTCGTGCAACGTCAAATCCTTCTATCCAAACGAACTGGAGCGCGCCATTTTATTCTATTTTCTGATTTAGATGCACTCAAACCCATCAACGACCGGTACGGTCACCCCGTCGGCGACCAGGCCATTCTTGAAGCGGCTGATGTGCTCAAAGAAACTTTTAGGGAATCGGATATTATCGCAAGAGTTGGCGGGGACGAGTTTGCAGTGGCTATTCTAGACTACCCTTATGATGAAACAGAATCTCTTCAAAGACGCCTAGATAAAAAAGTTTCCACCCACAACGCACTGTCAGGGAGACTTTATCCTTTGAGTTTAAGCGTCGGAATCACGCCTTGCGAGGCAGATTCCCCGGAACAGCTAGAGCAGGTTTTGGGGCGCGCAGACCGTCTGATGTACGATCAAAAATTATCTAAAAAAGAGCACCCGCCTAGGACAGGATATAACCCGAAATTGTGAAATAAAGAACAAGGGTTTGGATATCGCACACCGCGAGCACAAGTGGCCCGGATGCCATTGCGGGGTCCACTTTAAATT
This sequence comes from uncultured Planctomycetia bacterium, assembly GCA_964606485.1. Taxonomy (GTDB): domain Bacteria; phylum Omnitrophota; class Gorgyraeia; order 2-02-FULL-51-18; family 2-02-FULL-51-18; genus CAZSGP01. Next base: position 136,623 of record CAZSGP010000006.1, read on the forward strand.
TCCGAAATAAAAGAGGCAGTAAAAAACCGATGATCCCGGAAATAAACACGGTGACCACCATCGAAACCGACAAAGCGATTCCGAGCCTCGAACTCGTTTGCCAGAGCGACGCGAATTGCCCCACCACCGCCCCACAAATGAGTCCAATCAAAACACCTGCGGCGACCTCTCTAAAAAAAAGCCGTCCCATATCCTTAAACGAAACATTTCCGAGGGCGATATTTTGTACGACAATCGTAGCCCCCTGAACGCCGGTGCTTTCGGAAATTCCTAAAATCACAGGGACAAAAAGAAACAAGACTGCCACCGCTTCTAAGTGTTTTTCAAACATCCCGAGGAGATAGGCACAAAGCATTCCGGTTCCCAAACTCACTAACAGCCAAGGTAGGCGTAGCTTCAGCACCGTAAGAACGGAGTGCGTTCTAATTTCTTCGGCACTCGTACCCACGATCTTGGCGATATCGTCCGCTGCTTCTTCTTCCATCGCCTGAAGCACGTTATCAGCGCTGATCACACCCACCAGCTTCTGCGCTGCGTCGACCACCGGAAGCCCCAAATACCGGTGTCTCTTGAGCAGAGTGGCCACGTCGTTCTGGCTCATACCCACCTCAACCTGAACCACCGGAAACTTTAATATCGAGCGCACCGTTTTTTGGGGTTCATGAAATATTAAATCGCGAATTTGAATCACGCCTTCCAAGCGGCAGTTCGCGTCTACCACGTAAATATACGAAACTTTGCCTTTTTTGGAACTTGCGACCGAGCGCAGGTATTCAGCCACCTCACCTATTGTCGCCGTGTCAGATACCGATAAATACTCTTTGGACATAAGAGACCCGGCGGTGCCAGGAGGAAAGGCTAAAATTTCTTTTAAATTAGTAGAGTGTTCCGTGCGAATTTGAGAAAGGACTTTATTTTTAAAATCCTCAGGAAGATTCTGGAGAAGGTCCGCTGCCGCATCTGTTCCGAGTTGCGAAACGACTTCGGCCATATAAGACACTCCTAGCGCTTCGGCCATGGCTTCTGCCTTGGCTCTCGACTCCGCGCCTAAAGAGCTAGCGGCCTGATTGAGATCAAATTTCGCGAGAAGCTTCCACTTTTCAGCGTCTGAGAGTGGGCTCATTTACAAATTCGAGGGTTCGAATAGGATAAGGGATTATTATGGCTTCTTTTTTAAAACGCTCGTGTAATTTTTTAATAAACTCGTGCTTTAGTGTCGCCGCATCCGGAAAATTTTTAGCTCGTAAAACAACCGTCAAATTAATACTCGAGTCTGCAAAGGTGTGAAAACGAATCATCGGCTCAAAATTTGTGACAGCCGCTGGACTTGATCTTAGAACGTCATGCGCAACGTCCAGCGCCACCCGCTCAACCTTCGAAAGATCGCTGTCGTAATGCACACCCACTTCAACGGTGAGTGCCAGATCCTTGGCGGGTAAATTAAAATTGGTAATCACGCTCCCCATGAGTTTGGAATTGGGAATAATGACCATATTTCCGGCAAGTGTATGGACGCGTGTGCTGCGCCAACCCACCTCCGACACAACCCCTTCATCTCCGGATTCTAATTTTATAAAATCTCCCGCTTGAACAGGCTTATCAATGGCTACATAAAGACCTGAAAAAAAGTTTGAAAGCGTATCTTGAAGGGCCAGACCCACGGCAAGCGAGCCAATACCCAACGACGCAAGCACCGGTGTAATAGACACACCCACCGAGTCCAAAAATATAAGCAGCCCAATTCCAAAAATGAATCCGCGAGCGAGGCCTTTGGCGAGCCGAGGTGAAACCGTGTGGAAAAATGCGCGATTGGAGTTGCGCTCAATGATCTGACGCACCACGCGATCAACGAAAACGACAACGCCTAATGTTATTAAAATTTCCAGGCAAAAAACCATCGTTTTCTCGGAGAAAATATTTGTCATGCGCTTATTCTATAAAAAAACAAGGGCAAAAGCCATAAGGCCTTTGCCCTTGAAAGAAGTGTTTTCTTTTTAACCGATTGCGACGTGTCCGGTTTCTCCGGTACGAATGCGAATGGTATCTTTCAGATCCAAAATAAAGATCTTTCCATCCCCAACATTTCCGGTCCGCGCGCCTTGAGTGATCGCTTCCACCGCAGGCTTGACAAATTCGTCATTCACCGCAATTTCGAGCTTCACTTTTTTCAAGAGGCTTCCCGCCTCTTTATGCGAACGATACACCGTCGAAATTCCCTTTTGGCGGCCGCGACCCATTACCGTGGAAACGGTTACCAAATGAATCTCTTTTTTTTCGAGGAGATTCATGACTTCGTCCAGGCGATCCGGCTGAATAATAGCTACGATAAATTTCATGATCCGCCTCCTTAATCCAACAATGTGTACCCAGCTTCACGATGCTGAGTCAGATCCAAACCGATGCGCTCATCTTGCTCAGATACCTTTAAGCCGACCAGCGCATTGGTGATCTTGAGCAACACAAACGTCATGATAAACGAATAGACAAAAGTGATGAGCACGGCTTTTGCCTGAATCCACAAGAGTTCAGGGTTTCCATAAAATAATCCGTTGTTGCCTGCTGGATTAATGGCCTTTGAAGCCCACAACCCTGTGGCAAGCGCTCCCCAAATTCCGCCGATTCCGTGCACGCCAAACGCGTCAAGCGTATCGTCGTAACCAAACTTCGGCTTGAGAACCGCCACGAAATAGTAGCAGATAATAGAAACGCCAATACCGATCCAAATGGCGTCCATGGGTCCTACAAACCCTGCGGCAGGCGTAATAGCCACAAGACCGGCTACGGCACCGGTAATCATACCCAGCATAGTGCAATGCTTGTTGATCACCCAATCGATGATGGCCCAGGTTAAACCTGCGGCGGCTGCGGCGACATGCGTCGCGACAAAAGCGCTGCCAGCCAAACCGTTGGAGCCTAGCGCGCTGCCCGCGTTAAATCCAAACCATCCAAACCAAAGAATTCCTGCGCCGAGTGCTGCAAATGGCAAGCTGTGCGGAGGAGACATTTTATCGGGGTATCCTTGGCGCTTACCTAAAACTAGCGCAGCTGCCAAAGCGGCAGCACCCGCGTTAATATGCACCACGGTTCCGCCCGCAAAATCCAGGGCTCCGCTGTTGCGCACAAAACCGCCGACCGCCCAGACCCAATGGCAGACTGGATCGTAAACCAGAGTTGCCCATAAAAGTGAAAATACGCAAAACCCGACGAACTTCATCCTTTCAGCAAATGCACCCAAAATCAGAGCCGGCGTAATCACCGCAAACATGCACTGATAAATCATGAATACATTGTGAGGAATCGTTGCGGCATAGTCGGCGTTAGGATCCTGTCCGACGCCTTTTAGACCGAGCCAGCTAAGAGAACCAATCCAGCCCTTGATATCCGGGCCAAACGACAAACTGTAGCCCAAAATCACCCATTGCAGCGTGATCAAACACATGATCATGAAGCACTGCATCAAAATCGAAAGAATATTCTTCTTACGAACCAACCCTCCGTAAAAGAATGCAAGGCCTGGTGTCATGAACAGCACGAGTGCTGCGCTGGTCAAAATCCATGCCGTATCGCCTGAATTCATAATGAACCTCCGTTTGAATTGAACAACTCAATTCTAACTTTGAATGTTACAGAAATATTACGAAACAATAAAAACTAAAGTGAGTTCTAGGCCTTCACTTTTTCGGGGATTCGCATGGCGTAAAAGGATCTCCAGACAAAGTAGAGACCTGCCAGAAAAAAGAAGATGCCGCCGGCCCGGGTTGCAAAAGGACTCATCTTGAGCGCAATTTCAACGGCGAGCATTCCGAACAACGTGGAAAATTTAATAATCGGGTTAAGCGATACCGACGTCGTGTCTTTAAAAGGGTCTCCGACAGTGTCCCCCACCACGGTTGCGGCATGAAGCGGTGTATTTTTCTCTCCAAGGTCAACTTCGACAAGTTTCTTGGCGTTATCCCACGAACCACCGGCATTGGCCATGTACATGGCCTGAAAAAGACCAAACACCGCGATAGCCATGAGATAGGCAATAAAAAAATACGGGTCAAAGAGCGCAAAAGCGAGTGTGAACGAAAGAAGACCAAGGAAGATATTCCACATCCCCTTCTGGGCGTACTCGGTGCAAATGCGCACCACGGTAACGGAATCTTTCCGGTCCGCTTCTTTTTTATCGAGATTCAAATTCTTTTTAATAAATTCGACGGCGGAATAAGCTCCGGTCGTAACTGCCTGAATCGAAGCACCGCAGAACCAATAAATCACGGCGCCCCCGCAGAGAAACCCAAGTAAAATAGGCGAAGCCGTAAGCGAAAGTTTTTCATGAAGGAGAACTTCGCCGATGTTATCAGGAACGAGTCCTCCCGCTGCTGCGGCAACAGCCCCTTCTCGGAGATGTTCTTGAAGTAAAAGAATAATCGAAAAAATCATCGTCGTTGCACCCGCGACGGCTGTGGCAATTAAAACCGGCTTCGCTGTTGCTTTAAAAGTATTTCCAGCGGAGTCATTCGCCTCGAGATAATGCTTACCCTGTTTAAAATCAGGCTTAAAACCGAAATCGCGTTCGATTTCTTTTTCAATGCCGGGAATGGACTCGGCTTGAGACAATTCAAAAATCGATTGGGCGTTGTCGGTGACGGGACCATAGGAATCCACCGCGATATTGACAGGCCCCATACAAAGAAAGCCGTACGCAACAAGACCAAACGCAAATACCGAAGCGTGCGGCATGATATTTTGAAGCCCCATTCCCGATATAAGGTAAGCCACAAACATAAGACCAGCGATAAGGATCCCTTTCCAAAACGCGGAAAAAGAACCGGCTACAATTCCCGAAAGAATCGTTAGCGACGCTCCCCCCTCACGCGAAGCCGTCACGATTTCATGAACGTGTTTGGAGTGAGAAGACGTAAAAATTTTGGTGAATTCCGGAATCAGAAATGCGCCCATCGTTCCGCAGGCGATGATAGAGGCTAACTTCCACCACAACGTTGTATCTGCAAGATCACCAATTAGAAAATAAGACATTACATAAGAGGTTGAGATGCAAAGCGCAGTTGCAATGACAATGAGGCGCGTGAGCGGCTCTTCAAAATTAAATTGTTTTAAATTTTTGTATTTTTTCTCGGAAATGATCTTGTTGATAAAGTATGAAATTCCCGACATAAAATCCATCAAGAAACGCATTGCAAAAATCCACACAATCAGCTTGGCTTGAAGCGTTGGATCTTTAATTGCAAGCGTAATAAATGAAATAAGTGCCACGCCAGTAACGCCGTACGTTTCAAAACCGTCGGCCGTTGGACCAACGGAGTCTCCGGCATTATCCCCTGCGCAATCCGCAATAACACCGGGATTGCGTGGATCATCTTCCTTTACTTTGAAGACAATCTTCATGAGATCGGAGCCGATATCAGCAATCTTTGTAAAAATACCCCCCGCAATGCGCAAAGCGCTCGCGGCAAGCGACTCCCCGATCGCAAATCCTAAGAAACAAAAACCGACAATGTCACGAGGCACAAAGAGCAAAATGATCACCATCATCACAAGCTCTACAGAAATAAGGAAAAGTCCGACCGACATTCCCGCGCGCAAAGGGATGTTGACCACGTCCCATGGCACACCGCGAAGCGAAGCAAAAGCGGTTCGGGCATTGGCGTAAGTGTTCACGCGAATTCCGTACCAGGCCACGAGCGTTGAGCCAGCCATACCGACCACCGAGAAAAGGAGCACGAGGCCTAAGGTTGAGAGAGGTTCGTGTTTGAGCGCAAGAAAGTAATACGTCATGGCAAGCGCGATGATGGCAAACAACATCGCCAAAAACTTCATCTGCTGCTTGAGATAAGTGGAGCACGTTTGGAAAATTGTCTCTGCCACTTCGAGCATCGACTTGTGGGCCGGAAGGCCCTTGATTTTAACGAACTGATAAAGAGACAGTCCTACCGTCCCTAGAATCACCATGGCTCCGTACAGAAGGATCTGGAAGCCTGTGAAACCACCAAATAAAGCGAAATGCCCCTCATGAAGATCCGGTATCTTAAGATCCGCTTCGCTGGCAAAAGCCGACGCCTGCGCTGTCAAAAGCGCGGTTACAACCATTAGCCGACGAAAAATGACCTTCATAGAACCTCCATGCGTTTGAAATTTTTGATTAAGATTTTGTATTTTATATCAAATTATTGAAATTAATCAATGAGAAACTACTTTTTTGACAGCCTGGACTAGCTGTTGGGGTTTAAAAGGCTTGGGTAAAAATAGCCGGGCGCCCATTTTTAAAGCTCGCTGTTGAGTGGACGGATCCGATGAGGACGACATCATGATAATCGGAATTTTTTTTGTATTTTCCTTCTTCTGAAAAGCATCACAAAACCAGAAACCCGAAAAATTCGGCATTCGAATATCCAGCAAAATCAAATCCACTGGCTGTTTATTCGCAATTTGGATCGCGTCCGGCCCATCGGACGCTAAGAAAGCCTCGTGCCCCTCCTTCGAAAGAATGGCCTTGATGAGCTCTCGAATACCCGAATCGTCATCCACCACTAAAATTTTCATGCGCGCATGGGAAGCGTCATGATAAACCGCGCCCCTTTACCTGCTTTGCTTTCCGCGCGGATCTGTCCGTGGTGACGCTCGAGGATTTTTTTGCAAATGGCCAAACCGACGCCGTGCCCCTCATAGCGCTCTTCGTGCGAAAGTCGCTCAAACGGGCTAAATAGCCGAGTAGCGTCCTTCGCATCAAATCCAATTCCGCGATCTTCGATCACCACTTGTGCCATGCCGTCGATCACGCTGGCCTTGATCGTAATCACCGGGCTTTGATGGGGCGCGTGGAACTTAAGCGCGTTCGAGAGCAAATTTAAAAATACCCGCGCGATTGAGCTTTCGTCGGCATAAACTTCCGGAAGATCGCCACACTCGATAAGGGCCTTTTTTTCTCTGATTTTAAACTCAAGATCCGATAAAACTTTTTTCACAACCCGGTTCAGAGAAGTCATTTGGAAAGCAGACACATTAGCGGGTGCTAGCGACAATGCCAGAACACTTTCGATAAGCTCGCCCATACTTTCCGATGCTTTTTGAATGTGTTCGACGTAGTTTTTAAATTTATCGTCACTGGACGAGCGAATTTCTTCTTTTAAGAGACCGCTAAACCCGATAATTTTTTGAAGCGGTTCTTTTAAATCGTGGGAAACCACGTAGGCAAATTGCTCAAGGTCCGCATTGGAACGCATGAGTTCCCGCGTTTTTTGTTGGAGCTCCTTTTCAGCGCGCCTTCGCTCAGAGGTTTCAATAGCGAGTGCTGTCAAATCCGCCAAAGACGAAGCGAAGTTCTGCTCCTCTGGGGCCCACTCCCGCTTGACTCCGATGTGCTCGTGACAAATAATTCCGATCATTTTTCCATGAAGATGCACCGAGACATCCATCATCGAAACAATTTCGAGTGGCACAAGATACCCCTCCGTAAACTCAGCAGTGCGTGCATCGCGCTGAGCGTCAGTCGCGGCAAGTGTTCTTGAATTTTCAAGTGCTGCAAAATAGCGTGGGTAATCTTTCGCGGAAAGCTTGGCGCCGCTCTCGTGTGCATTGAGACTAAGCCGGTACAAGTCTTGGCAAATCACTTCGGTACGCGCTGCATTAAAAGCCCAGAAGCTTACGCGTTCCACGTTTAGTGTTTTAGCCGCCATCGATAAAATGCGCTGAAGCGCGGAACCAAAATGAATTTCATTCATACCCGCAAGTTCCAGCAGGACTTTTTGTTGGGAAGCGAGCTGTCTAGCGCGAAAACGCTCGGTGTTTTCCTCGCGGCGGCGCTCCAGAATTTCTTCTTTAAGGCCCTCTGTGAGCGTTTCGTAGTCCTTTAATTTTTGAACGAGTTTCTGCGGAGGTTTTATTTTTTGGGGAGAGGAAAATTTTATGCGACGACGGTCTGACTGCGGCATGGGTAAGCCTCGTAGACTGATTGTCGCGCCAAGCGGCGCGGCAAGTCAAGCGCTTTTCTTGCGACTTTGAATGTGGGTAGAGTGACCGTAAAACGCTTCGGCGACTTCCATCATTGTCTCGGAAAGCGTCGGATGTGGATGAACCGATAGCGCCAAATCTTTAACCGTAGCGCCCATCTCAACAGCGAGAACGCCTTCGCTGATAAGCTCCCCGGCATTCGGCCCTGCAATGCCCACCCCTAAAATTCGCTCCGTGTCAGGATCCACGATGAGCTTTGTGACGCCGTCGGTGCGGTCCATCGTGACCGCGCGACCAAGAGCCGCCCATGGGAAACGCACGACTTCAACGGGAATTTCTTTTTGCTTGGCTTCATTTTCCGTGAGTCCACACCAAGCGACTTCGGGATCGGTGAAAACCACTGCCGGGATCACCACGTTTTCAAACGTCGTGGCTTCTCCCATAATCGCTTCAATCGCTACCCGTGCTTCTTTGGAAGCTTTATGGGCAAGCATCAGTCCCCCAACGATATCGCCAATCGCGTAAATATTGGGGTCCGCAGTTTGCTGCTGGGTATTAATTTTAATAAATCCTTTTTCATCTTTTTGAACTTTGGTATTTTCAAGTCCGATGTCGGCCGAGTTCGGTGAGCGCCCGACGGAAACAAGTACGCGGTCGTACAACTCTTCCTTTTTCTGACCCTTGTAGTCCATCACTACTTTAATTTGTTTGCCGCTTGTCGACATTTTCGTCACCTTGGCGCCAAAGCGAAGCTCTTTAAAATGCGATTCGGCAAATTTCATCACGGGGCGAATAAGATCAGTGTCGGCTCCCATCAAAATCGAATCCATGGCTTCCACCACCGTCACTTTGCTGCCAAGTGCGGAATACACCGTGCTTAGCTCCATGCCAATGTACCCGCCGCCAACGACAAGCAGTTCATTCGGAATTTCTTCAATCTCAAGCGCCTCAGTGGACGTCATGACACGGGGATTTCCCAAATCAAAAACTGCCGGAAGCGCCGGACGTGAACCCACGGCAATAATTGCTTTTTCAAACGACACGAAACGCTGGCCTTCTTGGGTCTCCACGCGAAGCGTTGACGAGTCTTCAAAATAGCCTCGACCGCTCATGACTTGCACGCCGCGGCGCTGGGCAAGCCCCGCAATGCCCTGAGACAGCTTTTCAAGAATCGATTCTTTCCAGGCGCGTAGTTTATCCAGATGAATCTTAGGCTCAGAAAATTCAATGCCGCGCGCGGTGGAATACTGTGCTTCTTTGATCATCTTCGTCGCGTGTAAAAATGCTTTGGAGGGAATACAGCCACGGTTTAAACACACGCCGCCGAGCCTTTTTTCAAGTTCAACAAGAACGACTTTTTTTCCGAGTTCTGCCGCATAAAACGCCGCCGCATACCCGCCGGGACCCGCTCCTAAAACAACGATCTGAGTTTGAATTTTTTCGCTTCTAGACATTAAATTTTCACGTCCGATTCTTTAAATTTTTCAAGGGCTATCGAAATCTCGCGGATAAAACGCGCACCGAGCGCGCCGTCGATCACGCGGTGATCGTAAGACAAGCTTAAGGGCAGAGTCCCCTTGCCGCGGCCCACTCCTAAAATGGCGGCTTCAGGCTTATTGATAATCGGCGTAAAGTGCGAGCCGCCGATGCCACCTAAGTTTGAAACCGTAAAACAGCCGCCTTTTAATTCCTCGGCCGAAACTTTGCGGGCGCGAGTCTTTTCTGCCAACACTTCGAGTTCTTTGGAAATTTCTAAAAGCGATTTTTTGTCCACGTCACGAAGCACTGGAACGATGAGACCGGCTTCGGTATCAACCGCGACGCCCAAGTGGTAATAATTCTTGGTGACGATTTCTTGAGTGTTGTCGTCGACCGAAATATTCACTTCAGGATATTTTTTTAGTGCGGCAACACACGCTTTTAAAACAAAAGAGGTGAGTGTGAGCTTGGTGCCCTTTTTAGCGTACTTTTCTTCGTATTTTTTGCGAAGAGCCATCACGCCTGTAATATCCGCCTCGTCAAATTGCGTCACGTGTGGAATCGTCGTCCACGACTCAAGCATTTTCTGGCTAATTTTTTGGCGAAGCGAACTCATCGCTTTCTTTTCAACTTTACCCCACTTTGAAAAATCGATCGACTCGCTCGCCGGCTTTGATGCTGAGGGCGCAGAAACTTGCGCCACAGACGCTGGGGGATTAAGCGCGAGTTGCTGCAATGCCAAAACATAATTCCGAAGATCGGCGAGTGAAATCCGTCCACCGCTTTCGGTTCCCTGCACGCGGCGAAGATCAATTCCAAGATCCTGCGCCATTTTCCGGACCGATGGCGAGGCCGCGGGTTGCGCGTTAAACGCTTGTCCCGCAGGAGCGACTTGCATGATGGGCTGAACCGTAGGAACGGTGTACGCTTGCTGAGACTTTGCGGGTTGAGGAGTAGAGGCTTGGGGCACAGAACTTTCGTTTGAGCCGCCGAGCGAAACCACGGCCTGACCCACGGATACCTTGTCGCCCACCTTGATTAAAATTTTCGAAACAACACCATCAGCAGTAGACGGAATCGGCGCCACTGCTTTTTCATTTTCAATTTCTAGCAGAGTTTGATCTTTTTTAACGCGGTCGCCTTCTTTGACCAGAATGTTAACCACGGTGCCAGAATCAGCACCCTCTCCCAAACGTGGAATACGAATGTCCATTTAATTTCCTTATTTAAGTTCCGGAAACACTTTTTCCGGATCGAGTTTCAAATCTTGGATGGCTTTTTGCACCACAGACTTCTCAATTTGTCCTTTTTCGGCGAGCTGGTAAAGTGTCGCAACCGTGATAGACTCGGCATCGATTTCAAAAAAACGTCTCAAGGTTTCGCGGGTTTCTGAGCGGCCAAATCCGTCGGTGCCGAGCGTCATCAGTCCTCCGGGAACCCACGGCGCAATCTGGTCGGCCACAACTTTTAAATTGTCGGACACGGCGACAAACACGCCTTTTTCTTTTCCGAGCAAATTTTCTAAGTATGATTTTTTCGGCGCGCTTTGAGGGTGCAGCATATTCCAACGCTTGGCTTGCATAGCGTCAACACGAAGCTGCTTGTAACTGGTTACACTCCATACATCGGCAGTAACACCGTATTTTTCTAAAATGGTTTGGGCTTTAAGCGCTTGAACAAGAATTGAGCCACTTCCAAATAGATGCGCTTTTAGTTTTCCCGACGCTGCTGATTTTTTAAAGCGGTACATTCCCTTCAGGATTCCTTCGCGGCAACCTTCGGGCATTGGAGCTTGTTTATAATTTTCGTTTTGAACGCTGATGTAATAAAACACGTCTTCGTTATCGCGGTACATGCGCTTTAAACCGTCTTCGATAATCACGGCAAGTTCATACGCGTATGCGGGCTCGTATGAAAGCCCGGTTGGAATCGTGCTCATATAAAGGTGGCTGTGCGCGTCCTGGTGCTGGAGTCCTTCGCCGTTGAGCGTGGTGCGACCGGCGGTTCCGCCAAGCAAAAACCCACGCGCACGAATGTCACCGGCAAGCCAGAACATGTCTCCGACGCGCTGAGGCCCAAACATCGAGTAATAAATGTAAAACGGAATCATGTACGTTCCGGCCGTCGAATGCGCCGTTGCCGCGGCAATAAAATCGGCCATCGAGCCCGCCTCGTTAATGCCCTCTTCTAAAATTTGTCCGTCTTTGGCTTCTTGATAATACAAAAGCGTTTCGCGGTCGACCGGTTCATAGAGCTGACCCTTGGGCGAATAAATTCCGATCTGCCGGAAAAGGCCGTCCATACCAAACGTGCGTGCTTCGTCTGGGATAATCGGGACAACTTGCTTTCCAATTTCCGGATGACGGAGGAGTTTTGTGAGAATTCTTACAAATGCCATTGTGGTCGAAAGTTCGGTTTCCCCGGATCCTTTATAAAATTCCTCAAAGAAAGCTTTATCGGGAACCGGTAGAAGTGGTGCTTTATTTTGACGCTTTGGAACAAATCCACCGAGAGCCTTACGGCGCTCCATTAAATATTTATATTCAGGGCTCTTAGTGTCGGGACGGAAGAACGGCGTTTCAGCAATTTCTTCGTCGGAAATGGGAATGTTGAAACGCGCGCGGAATTCGCGGAGCTCTTTTTCATTTAATTTTTTTTGCTGATGCGTGACGTTGCGGCCTTCACCCGCTTCACCGAGACCGTAGCCTTTAATCGTCTTCGCTAAAATCACCGTCGGCTGGCCCTTGTGTTCAGTGGCCTGCTTGTAGGCGTTATAAACTTTGAGGGGGTCATGACCGCCGCGAAGAAGCTTTCGAATTTGATCATCGGAAAGATGATCCACCAGGCTTAAAAGCTCGGGGTATTTGCCAAAAAAATGTTTACGGGTGTAGCTTCCGGGCTCGACCGAATATTTCTGATACTCGCCATCAACGCATTCTTCCATGCGTTTCAAAAGAAGCCCGGTCTTGTCGGCTTTGATCAGCGCATCCCAATCCGAACCCCAAATAACTTTGATGACGTTCCAACCGGCGCCGCGGAAAAGACTTTCAAGTTCCTGGATAATTTTTCCATTTCCACGCACGGGACCGTCGAGACGTTGCAAGTTGCAATTGACCACCCAAATGAGATTGTCGAGATTTTCACGACCCGCCATGGTGAGCGCGCCAAGCGACTCGGGCTCATCGGACTCGCCATCGCCAACGTAACACCACACTTTGGGCTCTCTTCCTTTTAGAAGATTGCGCGCTTTGAGATAACGGAAAAAATGGGCTTGGTAAATCGACATGATGGGCGCAAGCCCCATTGAGACAGACGGAAACTGCCAGAACTCGGGCATGAGGTACGGGTGCGGATAAGATGAAAGACCACCCGTAGGTGCTAGTTCCCGACGAAAATTATGCAAATGTTCTTCGTTTAGACGGCGCTCCAGATACGCGCGCGCGTAATTGCCCGGCGACGCATGACCTTGGAAATAAACCAAATCTGCTTGTTCGCCGTCATCTCCGCCGCGGAAAAAGTGATTGAAACCTACTTCATATAAGGTAGAGAGCGACGCGTAGGTCGAAATGTGTCCGCCGAGACCCGAGCTTTCGCGGTTGGCCTTAACCACCATGGCCATGGCGTTCCAACGGATATAGCTTTTAATTTTGCGCTCGATCTCGCGGTTGCCCGGATAAGGAACTTCATCTTCCACCGGAATACTATTCACGTAAGGGGTGCTTGTGAGGGGCGGAACATCCACGCCGCTATTGCGTAAACGCGAGATCACACGGTCGAGTAATTGCTTGGGGCTTTGGGACGTTTTATTCTTAAGAAAATATTCGAGAACCGTTTCGAGCGATGATAGAGGATCTCTCATCTCGACCGGTTCGATGGGCACAACTTTTTTTCGCTGGGTTACAGCTTTTTTGTGTACAGATTTCATTTTAAGCATTTCTAAATCCGGGATAGTATAATCTAAAACCGATGAAAGTCCTAGACTTGTCTTTGCCATCCCCTGAAACCAATCTCGCTTGTGACGAAGCGCTACTGGACTCTTGTGAGGAAAACAGCCAAACCGAAGTAATCCGGTTCTGGGAATCCCGGCAAGTTTTCGTGGTGCTGGGGTATTCTAACAAAATTTCGAGTGAGGTTAATCGAATTTATTGCCGTAAACACCACATCCCGGTGCTCCGGCGCCCAAGCGGCGGCGGAACGGTTCTTCAAGGCCCGGGTTGTTTGAATTACGCGCTCGTGCTCGACACGCACAAGCGTAAAAATTTAGCGAGCATCACCGAAACAAACCGTTTTGTGATGGAAAAAAATAGCAAGGCGCTAGAATCCGTGCTCAAAAAACCAGTACGAGTTCAGGGTCATACGGATCTTACACTTGGAAACTTAAAATTCTCCGGCAACGCCCAGCGCCGCAAACGCAGGTTTATTCTTTTCCACGGAACGTTTTTGCTGGATTTTGATTTAGGGCTGATTGAAAAAGCGCTGCTCATCCCCCCGAAACAACCCTGTTACCGTGAAAATCGCGGGCATTCGGATTTTGTGATGAATCTAAAATTGTCTCGAGAGAAAATTAAAAAAGCGCTTCAAAAAGAATGGGGCGCTAAAACTCACTTAACGGCTTGGCCGAAGGAAATAACTCGAGGCCTGATTGAAGGGCAATATTCCCGTAACGAGTGGAACGAGAAATTCTAGGCAGCAAGTCGAACAGCGGGTCGTGACAAGCGCACAAGCGCAGGAAAAAGCGCGGGCACAAATTGAATGGCGCGAAAAATCCCACTCGCAATCACCGGGTGCCGCTCAGCCCGTCCAAATGTCTGTCCGAATCGGTAACGCGGCATAAACTGCGCTTTCCAATTCTTCTCATACTGAGCAGCTATCTCCTCCCACCCCAAGCCTTTTGCGCGTCCTTCTAAAAGAGCGTTGGCAAGATTAATCCCGCCACTCATGGCCACTGGCATACCGCCGCCAATCATCGGCTCAATCATCGTCACAGCGTCACCCGCGTAAAACGCATGGTCTTTAAAAAATATTTTTTGTCCATCGGGCTCAGCCAAACAAACCTGCCAGTCACTGACCCGCCGCGCATTTTTTAAAATTTTTTGAAGTGTCGCATTCTCGATCGACAGAGCGGTCATCATGTCATCGAGCTTACCTTTGCAATTTTGAAAATAGCGTCCTTCTACGTAAAGACACATTGCCGTTTTTCCGTCTTCTTGCGGATTAAAACCCACATGTCCTTTGCGGACAAAATGAAGCGAAACCGAGTCTTTGAATTCGGAAATATTTTCGTAAACCGTTTTGCAGGCAAAAAAATTTCTCTGTCTTGAAAGCCGGCCCGGTTGCGGCGCGCGCCGGCCGTTGGCATAAATCAAAATCTCAGAGGAAACGCTCTGGACCCGCCCTTCAGAATTTTTAAACCAGGCCGTCCATTTTTTTTGCTCAAAGCTTGCGGATAAAAAAGCGGTGTAAGGACTTAAAGTGGCACCGCTCTCGCCCGCTTTTTCAAATAACCATTTATCAAATTGTTCTCGATCGATGGAATAACCAAATGTCTCTTTGAAAGGCGCCGTTTTCGGCAGAGTGAAGGGACTCGATAATGTGGTTTGGGATAATTTCTTTTTGGGAAACGCTCGGAATTCGTCTTCCAGCTTCAGGTCTTTCCAAAGGCCCGCTGCTTCCGGACCCATGAAGCCGCCGCAGACTTTTTTAGAGCCCGGCAACTCTTTATCGGCTAAGAAAACGCGTAAGCCCCCAAGCGACAACGCGCGGCCCGCCGCGCTTCCGGCAGGACCTGCGCCCACGATAATTGCGTCGTAAAAGGAATTTATCGTAAAAAAATTCCGTTCTTAAATAAATAAAGCCGACTCCACCGAAAGCCCCGGCCCAAACCCCAGCGCCACACAGGGCTTTGGGGCATTTTCTTTGATTAAACGCTGAAGAATGAAAAGCACCGTCGGTGAAGACATGTTGCCACAAGAAGATAAAATATCTTTGGAAACGCTGGTCATTTCTTGAGTCAGATGAAGGCAGTCAGTCACCGCATCCAAAATCCGAGGACCCCCTGGATGAATCGCCCAAGAGTGAACGTCTGAAATTTTTAATTCCTTTTCTTTGAGCCAAGTCTTACACCAGAGCGGCAAGTGAGTGGCGATGAGATCCGGAATTTGCGCCGATAGCGTCATCACGAAACCATTATTGCCGATTTTCCAGGTCATTTCATTTTCAGACTTTGGAAAGATGCCCGCGCCGGAAGCCGCAATCCGCCAAGCCTTGTTCGGAGCTTTTGAACCCGGAACCACGACACACGCAGCAGCGCCATCGGCAAAAAGCGAATTCGCCACAACTTGTTGAGGATCCCAACCATACTGAAAATGTAAGCTGCAAAGCTCGACTGCGCATAAAAGGACCCGTGCGTTGGGATCGGATTCGGCAAGCGCTTTGGCCGCGCGCAAACCAATCAGCGCGCCGTGACAGCCCATAAAACCCACATTCGTGCGATGAATGGATTGTGAAAATCCAAGCAACCGAATCAAATCCATGTCTAAGCCTGGCGCATAAAAACCGGTGCAGGATACGGTCACTAGATGCGTGATCTGCCCCGCTTTTAAACCGGACTCGTCCAGTGCTTGGCGGCAAGCCTTGAGGGCAAGTCGCGGCGCTTCCTGGGCGTAGCGCTCCATGCGCATTTGAGTTGTGGGACCAAAACTTTTGCCATTGGAAGCAGGTTCAAAAAAAGACTGCTGATAAGTAGCGGGCTTAGTAGGAGATTCCAAAAGCACGCTTCCGCGAGTTTTGATCCGTGTTTTATGGTAAAGCGCTTTTAAAGTGCGCGGGCCATTTTTTCCTTTAGGGCTAAATGTGCTGGCAAGCTCCACGGAATCAGCCTGTGAGATTAATTGTTCTGGTAAAGCCGTTGCGACCGAAAGGATGGCTGTCAAGAGTTGGGCGTCGCGAGCCGGCCCGTCTTTTTTAAAATTCGGACAATGAGGTAAAAAATCGTTAATGGCACGAGCATCCACAAGCTCCGCTGTACGGCTACACTCTCCCCTACTAAATGAAATCTCCATGCGCAAATAGCAATCATGCAAAGTCCATTTTCAAAAACATTTCCGTAATCTTTGCGAATAGCCCGCTTAAAATCATAACGAAAATCTTTCAAGCTATTGGAAAGTCCTTTGAAACAAGGCCAGAAACGAGGAACGGTCCTGACGTATTCCTGGTAAGACGCGCCAAATTTTTCGGCAAGATAAAACTCTTCGGCATTGGTGATTGCAAGGTACGCAAAAATAAAAAATGGAATCACAAACACGTACGACCATATCGAACTGAACATCAGCGCAAATCCGATGACAATTGCCAAATTTCCAACGTACATGGGGTTACGCGAATGCGCGTAAAACCCACGGATCACGAGATCGTCCGCATAAACCTTCTTATCTTTGCCGCCTCTTTTGATATAGGCGTACCCTATCACCGCGAGTCTAAAAAGCTGGCCAAACAACACCGGCAAGGCTCCAATCAAAAGAATCGCAGCGTTCCGTTTGGGATGGGACACAAAAAAAGGCTGCGTTATAAAAAACATTGAAAAAAGAACGAGCGGAAAAATGGCGTTCCGGTACTTGAAGAAAAAATCACCAGCCCGGACTATGAATTTTTTTTCGCTACTCATTTAATGGCTAAAATCCCACAAAAATTATACCAACGAAAAAAAATGTCGCATCCCTTAAATCCATTCTTCAGAAGAAGCTCTCTATTTTCGTCGAATTGATACGGCACGAGCACATTTTCAAGCGCTTCGCGCTTTTGGGCAATTTCCATGGCGCTATAACCGTTCCGCTTTTTAAAATCGTAGTAAAATTTAATAAACATCCGGTTGAGCGTGGAGTTCAGTCCTAAAACTTTCTCAACAAGAATAAGGCAGCCTCCCTCATTCATGCCGGCAGCGATCTGCTTGATTAATTTTTCCCGGTAAAGCGGTCTCACAAATTGCAGAGTGAGATTCATGACCACGACAGAAGCGTTTGAGATGGAAACGCCTTTATTCATGTCTGCACAGACGAGCTCATAAGGGTGCTTTAAGTGGTGGGATGATAATTTTTTGCGCGCCTGGTCGAGCATTTCCTTGGAGGAATCAATTCCCACATAAGTCACGCCTTCGGGAACGACCGGGTCTACCGCCACAAACGTCGTGCCGGTCGAACAGCCCAGATCATAAATGCGCGTATTTTTTTGAGCGAACTCTCCAACCATTTCGCAGATCATGCGCTGGGTTTCCGAGTAAAACGGCACCGAACGGTCGAGCATGTCATCAAAAACTTTGGCGGTATTCTTTCCGAAATTAAAATTTTCGATGAGCTTGCGCTTGCTTTTATAAATCTTATCTTTCACGTTACCCCTCCAAGACCGTCTCTAATAGCCAGGTAGTTTACCACACTAGCTCAGCCGCTTATGAAAACGCTTGATGCTAAACCACAAAATGAATACGCCGATTGAAAAAAGCGGGACAATCTGCGCCCACAAATCCATAAACCCAAGCCCCTTTAAGATAATTCCCCGAATAATCACTAAAAAATAGGTTAGCGGGATGAAATAACCGATCCCATTCACAATCCACGGCATGGTCTCGCGCGGAAAGATAAAACCGGACAGTAGAATGGATGGGGCCGCAAAAAACATCACGATTTGTGCGGCTTGTTGTTGATTTTCTGCGACTGTCGAGGCGTAAAGCCCGATTCCCAGACAAACCGTTAAAAATAAAAAGGTTAAGAGGAAAAGTGTGATTGGATTTCCTCGTATGGGCACGTGAAATAAAATGGCCGCAGACGCAATAATGATCCCCGCAATCAGAAACCCGATACCCACATACGGAATCAGTTTTCCGAGAATCAGTTCATGCGGCTTGATCGGAGTCACAAGCAGCTGTTCAATAGTCCCCCTTTCTTTTTCGCGCACAATCGCCGTCGCGGTAATCATCGGAATAAGAAGCTGAAGCAAGAGCCCCACAAGACCCGGCACCATAAAGAAGGAACTTTTTAAATCGGGGTTATACCAAAGCCGCGGCCTAAAATCGATGGGCGCTACACTGATTGGAACCAATTTTTCATTCTGCATAAAAACCGTCACAATGGCTTGGCTTGTGTTGAGCGCAGCATTCGCGGGGCTTGAATCAGAGCCATCAATTAAAAGCTGAAGATTCGACCCGCGGCCTTGCAATAAATTTTTCGTAAAGTCCGGCGGAATGACAAGACCCGCTTTTGCGTCGCCCTTATCGAGCGCGTGCTGCACCTCTTCAAATGAGTTTGCTTCTTTTTTAAGATCAAAATAATTGGATTGCACAAAGGCTTGGGTAAGACGCCGGCTTAAATAGGTTTTATCCTGATCTAAAATCGCCGTCGGCAAATGTTTGACGTCCATATTAATGGCGTATCCGTAAGTCAAAAGCTGGATAAACGGCATCAGCACAATAAGAAACAGTGTGCGCTTGTCGCGCGAAATGTGAATCGATTCCTTGCGGGCAATGGCCCAGATGCGCGTCATTCTTCCCCCGCTTCTTTTTCAACGGTCGCAAATACATCCTCTAGCGATGCTGAAATGGGAATCATGGATTTAATCTCAATTCCCTCTTTCCTAGAAACGTCCTCGATGGCCCGGCGCGCCTTCTCTTCGTCGGCCACGTTCACGTGCAAATTCGTCCCGTAAGCCGTTAAGCCGATCACATCCGGCAACTCTGAAAAAATCTTCGTCGCTTTCATAAGAGGCTTGCACTCGATTTCAAATAATTTTCCGGTCACCTGATTTTTTAAATCGCTGGGTGTTCCAATTTTTAAAATTTTTCCGCCGCTAATAAATGCGAGCTGGTTGCATCGCTCGGCTTCTTCCATGTAATGCGTGGTCACAAAAAGCGCCACCCCTTGATCACTGAGTGCGTAGAGCACTTCCCAGAGCGCGCGGCGCGAAAGGGGGTCCACCCCTGCCGTCGGTTCATCTAAAAAGAGAATCTTTGGCGAATGAAGCAGGGCGTTTCCAAGTGCCAGTCTCTGCTTCCAACCGCCCGAAAGTTCACCGGCGATTTTATTTTTAAATTTTCCAAGACCCGTCAGCGCAAAAATTTCGTCGATTTTTTTGCGAAGCACATTCTCACTTAAACTGTAAACGCTCCCGTAGAACTCCATATTCTCCGTGACCGTGAGATCCGTATAGAGACCAAATTTTTGAGACACGTAGCCGATCGATTCTTTAATGCGCTCGGGGTCCTTGACCACATCAAATCCCGCGACCGTCGCCGTGCCTCCAGTCGGTTCTAAAATACCGCAGAGCATGCGAATCGTCGTGCTTTTTCCGGCGCCATTGGGTCCGAGAAATCCGAAAATGTCTCCGTAACTTAGCGAAAAGCTCACATGATCGACCGCTACAAAGCTGCCGAATTTCCGAGTGAGTCCGTTAACGCTAATTGCGATGTCGCTCATTAGAATAAAATTTTTCCGACGGGTCCTGCCAGAAAAATTTTATGATTCCCTATTTGTTAAAATAACATCCGCGAAAGTACCCGGATGCGCCGGCACTGTCGGATCATCCAAATAAATTTTAATGGCGATCATTTGTGTCACCCGCTCTTCAGCGGTTTGCACATTGCGCGGCGTAAATTCCATTTTGGTGGAAATATATTTCACGTGTCCTTGAGCTTTTTGGCTAATGCCGTCAAAATGAATTTCTGCGGTGTCGTTTAAATGAATCCGATTGACCGCGCCCTCCGGCACAAATATTTTGACCCATTTTTGCGACGTGTCGCCAATCACCACCACCGCGGACCCCGCCGCCACGACTTCACCACTCTCGCGAACTTTTAAAAGCACCACCCCGTCAACCGGTGAAAGAATTTCCTGGTCTTCCATAGCAATCTGCGCGTGCTCTAGCGTTTGCCGGTCGACACCGCCTGTTTTAAAAAGCATGAGCGCGCGCTCGTATTCTTTTTTGAATTGCTCATAACGGTCAAGCACCGCTAGACGCTGACCTTTTGTCACCGCGTCGCCGTCTTTAACCAACAGTTCTCCGATGCGCCCCGCAGCGCGGGCACCCACCGCGTGCTCAGTAATTTCGAGCGTTCCGGAATATTGGCCTGCTTTCTCACCAAACCCCAGGCATCCGGAAATTAAAAAAGGTATTAGAAAAAAAGCGGCACTTTTAAGAATATTTTTCATTTAGATTTCCCCGCAAGATCGTCCATTCTCCCAAGACTCCTTAAAAATCCTACTTTTGATTTTAAAAATAAAAACTCGGCTTCGCTTTTTTGATGCTTCGCGCTTTCAAATTGGCTTTGAGCCTCGACCCATGCCCATTCGGAGCCGGAGCCGGAATCCCATTTTAATTTTTCATCTTTCGCGCGGCGTTCTTGAGAAATCCAATAAGATTCGGCACTTTCTAAAACCATTTCGGCCTGGAGTACATTTTCAAAAGATGTTTGCGCGCTCAAACTTAAATTTTTTCGAATCGTTTGTAGCTGAAGTTCGCTTTCTTTTAAACGGCTTTCAGCTTCTTTGGATTTAAAAAGTGAGAGCCCACCATCAAAAAAATTCCACTGGCCTTCAACGCCGGCGGTGTAAGTATTTTCATTTTCCGAAGGATCTTTGCCGCTTAATCCATAATCCGCACCCAGGTACAACTTAGGCAAATACTCCGCAAGACTGATGCGCCGCTCGGCCTGGCGCTGACGCACCAGTGTCTGCGCCATTTCCCAATCAGGATTTTTCTCGACCAAACTTTCAAGCTCGGACTCCGCTGGCACATCGAATTTAAAAGGCAAGCGCACGAAATCAAGCGTCAACTCTTCTTTTAATGAATAACCCAGCGCAATTTTCAAATCCCCGAGCGCTTGAGAACGTTCGATCTGAGCAAGCCGCATCTGGCTTGCTGATTTTTTAAAGGCGGCCTTCGCTTCAAGCACTGTCGTCACGGTGCCCTGCTGACTGCGAAAGAGTCGATGCGCGATTTGAAGCGCTTTTTGGTCGCGCCACACTAAAATTTTTGAGTACTTGAGATTAGACTCGGTGCGCAGGGCATCTAAAAAAAGAGAGGCGCCAAGCGCCATGGCGTCTTGACGGTATTTTTCTTCATCAAACTGGGAAACGTCTTTAGCTGTGCGCACCGACAAAAGCCGATTAATCGCCGCCACATCAAACACAACCTGCCGGACTTTGATGCGCGCGTCAAAGGAGTTGAACGGCCCAACCAGCGGACTCGCATTTCCAATCGTCGGAATGCCAAACGCCTGCAAATTTTTAGTTTGCCGGCTTTGGGAAAAAGAGGCGGAAACTTGGGGTAAAAATAAGGTGTAGGCTTGCTTTTCGCGCTCGACCGCTTGGAGAATCCGCTCGCTCGCAAGCATCGTACTTAGGTTCCTGGAACCGGCGCTTCGTGCGGCCTCCGGCAAGGTCAGTGTTTCGGCAGAATACGCAAACGGCAACCTTAGAAGAATCGGAAACAAAAAAATCCCTGCGACTTTACTGAATTGCATAACTTGCATTATAGCAGAGTTGATCTTTAGTGGACGGCTTGTGTTAGAATAACTCGCTTATCAGACCCTACAAGGAGGCTTACCCGTGAAATTCAAATCATTATTTACCCTGCTTTTCTCAACCGCACTACTCACTTCATCTGCATTTGCAGCCACCTACAACGTGGACGTGGATCACACGGCGGTGACTTTTAAAGTGCGCCATCTTTTTTCTCAAACCCAAGGAACGTTTAAAAAATTTGACGGCGTTATCGAATACGAACCCGGCAAACCTGAAACGTGGAGCGCCTCCGGCTCTATCGATGTGGATTCGATCGACACCAACGTTCCCGAGCGCGACAAACACTTAAAGAATGCCGACTTTTTTGATACGGCAAAGTTTCCGAAGATTACCTTTAAGAGCACAGGGGTTGAATCTGCTACCGAAACCTCGGCGAAACTCAAAGGTGAAATGACAATGCACGGCGTCACCAAACCCATCGTACTCGACGTTGAAATTCACGGCGCCGGAAATGATCCGTGGGGAAATGTGCGCGCAGGATTTACGGCCACCACCAAAATTAACCGCAAAGATTTTGGAATCGTTTACAACCAGGTTTTGGATAAAGGACAACTGATGCTCGGCGAAGAGGTTGCGATTACTTTGGAAATTGAGGGCATTCAGAAGTCTTAATTTTTATTTAACCGAGCCTGCTAGCAATCTTCGAAAGCAGTCTCACTGTCAATAACCCACCGCCACTAAAAAAATCGGCGGAGCACGGAGGAAAAAATGGCAATCTCAAAAAAGAAAATGTTAATGGCCGCGTCCATCGCGGGCATGCTCGCGGTTAGCGCGACGGCCATGATGGGCTCAGCTCAAGCAGCAACCGGTGAACTCGAGAACTGCGCCGGATTAAATGCTTGTAAAGGCATGGGCGCTTGCGGCGGAAAAGGTGTTTCTTGTGCGGGTAAGAACGCTTGCAAAGGTACTGGCTGGAACCAAGTCGCTAAAGGCGAATGCGTGAAAATGGGCGGAAAACTCGCCTAAGCCTAGTCTAAATATTTTAGATTAGAAAATTCGCGGGCCTTTGCCGGAAGGCACGGGCCCGCGATTCTTTTAAGACTATGCAAAAACCTCTCTTAGGCTGCGGCGTCGGTCTCCGCAGCGAACACTATAAATCCATTCTGGACCACTGGCCGAAAATGGATTGGTTTGAGGCCATCACCGAAAACTTTATGGATTCGGAAGGCCAGCCGATTGCCATCCTCGAAAAAATCAGAGCTCGTTACCCGATCGGTCTCCACGGAGTCTCACTTTCCATCGGTTCTGCGGACGGTGTCAACCCCGTCTACCTCGAAAAACTTGAAAAATTAGCGGAGCGAATTAAGCCGGCGATTATATCGGATCATTTGTGCTGGACAGGAATTGGAGGTGAAAATTTACACGACCTGCTTCCCCTCCCCTTCACCGAAGAAGCCATCGACCACGTCGTGCGTCACGTCGACGTTGTGCAAAGCAAATTAAAACGAACCATTCTTCTCGAAAATGTTTCGTCTTACGTCACCTATAAACACTCGACGCTTTCCGAGTGGGAATTTTTATCGGAAGTTGCGCGGCGCTCGGGCTGCGGCATTCTTTTGGACATCAATAACATTTACGTGAACGCTTTCAATCACAAATTTGACGCGAGCACTTACATTCAAAGTATTCCCGTTGAAGCCGTGGGACAATTTCATCTTGCGGGCCACTCCCGTCGCGGAAATTTTTTATTCGACACGCACAACGACTACACGATTGAACCAGTGTGGAAATTGTACGAAGAAGCGCTCGCTCGTTTCGGAAAAACAACGACGCTGATTGAATGGGACGCGAATATCCCGGTGTTTGAAGAGTTAGCGAAGGAAGCAAAAAGAGCGAGAGGGTTTTATGAAAAATCAAAAAACCTTCGTAGCGGCGCAATTCATTGCGCCCCATCCGATAAACACGATGACAATGGGCGCGATAAATCGCGCCCCTACGGCGATGTGCACTTTCCGAAGCTTTCTGATCTCCAAAAATTATTTACTGAATCAATGCACCCCGATCACCCAAAAAAAAGCGACCGGAAACTTTCAGCGCTTCTAAATCCACAGGGCGGCGACCGAGGCATTGAACGCATCGGCGTTTACTCCGAAGGGTATATCGCCCGCTTTCAGGAATCGCTCTCCGAAGGCTTTCCGACCATCCGAAAAATTCTAGGAGATGAAATATTTGCAGACGCTTCTAAAAATTATGCGGAGATTTTTATTTCGCAAGATTACAACCTGACCTGGATTGGAAAATATTTTCCGGGGTTTCTAAAAAAATCTTCAATCCTTAAAAAGTTTCCGTATTTTGTAGATCTAGCGGCACTGGAATGGGAGGTCGCTAAAAGTTTTCACGGCGCTCTTAAAAATCCTGCGGACTTAACGTCTTTATCGAAAATAAATCCGGAACATTTTGAAAATTTGCGCTTTGAGTTTCAGCCGACCGCGTCCATCATTTCATCAGAGTGGCCCATTGGGGACATTTGGAACGCCAAAAAAAATTTAGAGGTTAAAAAGGCGCCGCAGGATGTATTGGTTTATCGGAGTGGTTTTAAAGTGCTTTGCGAAAAACTATCGGCGCCGGAAGCAAAGATTTTTTTAAATCTTCAGTCCGGAAAAACGCTGGGTCAGGCCTTTGAGGCGTTGACCAAAAAAGAAGCCCAGCAAAACCTGCCCGTCTCCGAGTGGTTTTCAAACTGGGCTTCAAAAGGTCTGATTCTAAGCTTTACTCCCAAACCTCTGTCTCAGAGGTGACGTTTCCGTCCTTGTCGTAACTGCGAATAATCTTTTTCTTCGGCGTTGGAGCTTGTTGTTGAGCATAGCCCTGCTGATACTGCTGAACGGGAGCTTGTGGAATGGGCTGATAATAAACCTTCTGCTGTGTCTGCGGCTGAGAAGGTCCGGTTAGCGTATCGAGCAGCGCGCCGCCAATAACGTTTGTCCCCGCACCGATCAATGCCCCTTTTCCGGCCTTACCACCCGAAGCACTGGCTGAAATCGCGCCAACACCCGCGCCCAAAAGCCCCTGCTTTAAAATTTTCTTATTGGGATCTTCCTGCTGAACAGGCTCCTGCACCACCACGGCTTGATATCCGGGAGGCGCGCCGTAACCTTGCTGTTGTTGCGGGTAAGCATATTGCTGTTGTTGAACGGGAGCTTGCTGATAATAAACGGGTTGCTGCTCGACATATTGCGGAGCGGCTTGAACGTATTGAGGTTGTTGAGACTGCGATTGGCTTGGGCCAGTCAACGTGTCGAGAAGCGCTCCACCAATCACGTTTGTTCCTGCTCCAATCAACGCGCCTTTACCTGCTTTACCGCCCGAGGCTTTCGCAGCCACGCCGCCCGTGATTGCGCCAAGAATTCCCTGCTTTAAAATATTTTTATTGGGGTCTTCATCCGTGGCAAATGCAAATTTTGAAACGCCACAAATTAAAAACGCTCCGACAAGCACCAACGAAAGAATTTTTTTCATTTCCTTTATAGCCTCCGCTTAATTCATTTCGACCGCAACAGTGTCGGCCGTGTTGGATCCTTCCGGCACCGAAACATTCACCACAGATCCTTTCGAAAGACTGCCGATGATATTCGGATGCACTTTAATGGTATGCCTTTGGCCCGTCTGACTATCTAGAATCTGAATTTGCCCGGTGGATGAATCCATTGAATCAACGGTTCCTTTGATTTCTGCTGAAAACGCCGAAACCGGCGCGAATATTGCAAGTAGTGCCAAAAAGCCTAGAAGTTTTTTCATTCGAGTTTCCCCCTATCTAGAGTTATTTAATTTAATTATACACTGGAAAGCGCCGGCGAATATAAAAATTGAGCAAAGTGTCATAACCCCAATCAGCGCTTGGTTTAACAAGATAAGTTTGGGGAACATTTGCCAGGCCGCGGCCCCTGTTGTCCCCACCACAAAGAGCATTGGCAAAAGGGTTACCCAGGCATAGCGACTCTTGCCGGTTTTGACTAAAATCACGGTGCCAATCATGAGCGCAATGGCGGCTAAAAGCTGATTTGCGATGCCAAACATCGGCCAAATCGTACCGATGGAGGCGTTCCAAATGAGCGCTGCCCACGAAACCACGATGATGAAACTCGATAAAATATTTCCAGGAAGCCAGCCGGGCTCGGCAAACGGTTTGTAAAATTTTCCGAGGAATTCCTGCAAAATAAAGCGCGCAATCCGTGTCCCCGCATCAATCGTCGTCAAAATAAACAGCGCTTCGAACATGATGGCGAAGTGATACCAGTATTTCATAAGACTCTTAAGGCCCGGAATCGCGCTAAACACTTGGGCCATGCCGACCGCTAAACTCACCGCGCCTCCGGTCCGACCCACAAGACTCGTCTCCCCCACTTGGCGCGTGAGCTCGTTTAAATTGACGATTGGAATTCCAAGTGTCGCAAATTTTTCAGCGGAAACATTGATGGCGTAATAATCTCCCGGATGCATCGACGACACGGCGACGAGACAGACCACCGCGACAAGCGCTTCGAGCAGCATACACCCAAATCCAATCGGCCGCGCGTGGCATTCATTGGAAATCATTTTTGGCGTCGTGCCACTTGAGACGAGTGCATGAAACCCGGAAATGGCTCCGCACATAATCGTGATAAAACAAAACGGCCACACTTTTCCGGGAACAATCGGTCCGCCACCGTGAATAAACGGCGTGAGCGCCGGGAAGTGAAGTTTGGGATTCACAATCGCGATTCCTAAAATGAGCAGCGCAATTGTGCCGAGTTTCATGTAGGAACTTAAGTAATCGCGGGGTGCTAAGAGCAACCACACCGGAAGCACCGACGCGCAGAATCCGTAAATGGCCATCGCAATGAGAATGGTTTTTTTATCCATCAAAAAAATGGAGTTGAGCCACGGAATGTCCGGCACAAAACGTCCAAACACGACCGCGGCGAGTAAAAACGTGACGCCAAAAATACTGGCCCATTTGACGGCGCCCGAATCCCCTTTTTTAATTTGAAAAATGTAGAGTCCCATCGCCATGGCAATGGGAATGCTCGCCGCAATCGTAAACGTACCCCACGAGCTTTCGGCGAGGGCATTCACGACGACAAATCCGAGTCCCGCCAAGGCCACAACGACGATAAATAAAATCGCAATCGCACAAGCCAGGCCCGCCGGCTTTCCAATTTCCTCGCGTGTAATTTCCGCAAGCGAACGACCTTGTCGTCTCGTGGAGGCCACTAAAATCACAAAATCTTGAACCGCGCCCCCGAGCACCACGCCCACCACAATCCACAAAAGCCCTGGTAAAAATCCAAATTGCGCGGCAAGCACCGGTCCAATCAGCGGGCCCGCTCCGGAAATCGCGGCAAAGTGATGGCCGAATAATACCCACTTCGACATGGGGTGATAATTTTGATTGTCGCGGCAAGAAAAAGCGGGGGTTTGTTTTTGAGCATCGAGCATAAACACTTTTGTTGCTAAAAAGGCGCTGTAATAGCGATAGGCAATAGCAAAAACGGAGAGGGTTACAACCAGAATCGGCAGAGCGGTCATGAACGGTAGACTATCGATTAGCTAAAATTTTGTCAATTCTGGCGGAATTAACCAAGATCCCCGCTCTTATGTCCCCCAATGAGGACTTCGCTGGGAGCCGTGCCGGT
>CAZSGP010000007.1:0-48290 GCA_964606485.1 uncultured Planctomycetia bacterium
TAAACTATGCGGTAAATTAAGGCTAAAGTTCGAAAGGGGTACTTTCGGGCTACCAACTATTTATGACCAAGAATACTCTGTGGCAATTTATTGATGAGAGCGGCAGTTTCCGGGTCACAAACCCGGACGCGGTCAGCCGTCTTTATTTTCCGCTCGCCAATGAAGCGGGCATTCTTTCCAGCATCACACCGGATCTGCATGGCGACATCAAGACCAATCACAATTCGTTCTTGATGATTCCTGTCACGATTGAGGATCTACATAACTCGAAATCGAGCCGCAACTTCTGGTTACACGTCGAAGGCAAAGGTTGCCTGTCTCTCACCGGCGTCTCGGCCGAACAACAGGCTAAAAAATTCCACCATCAAAATCGAGACACTGCTTCCGTAGAAGCGGGACTTCTCTGGCATAAAGTACGCCGGGAAAATAAAGAGTGGGGTTTGGAATCTGAAATTTTAAATTTTGTTCCGGCGTGTGATGACACCGTTGAACTCATGGTGGTTTCCGTACGAAACACAGGAAAATCTTCGCTAAAGATTACGCCCACCTCGGCCATCCCCATTTTCGGACGCTCGGCCGACAACTTGCGAGATCATCATCATGTCACAAGCCTGCTTCACCGCATTATCTCTCATCCAGCGGGCGTGGTCGTGCGACCCACCATGTCCTTTGATGAGCGCGGCCATAAAGTCAACGAAACCCTTTACGCCGTTGTCGGAACAGACGCAAGCGGCGAACTTCCGGTTGGCTCCTTTTACACAGTCCCGGAGTTCATCGGCGAAGGCGGAAGTTTTGAAGCGCCTCTTTCAATCATTAAAAATCTCCCCCCTCCAAAAAAGGATGGAAAGTTTTACCAGGGAAAATCAGCCATCGGTGCTCTCCGCTTTAAAACCATTACGCTGGCGCCCCGGCAAAAAGCGGAGTTTATTTTAATTCTCGGCATCGCCGACAAAGAATCAAAAATTGAATCCTGGATTCAAAAATACGGCTCTTCCAAAAAATGCGCGGATGCCTTTGAAAATCTAAAAAAACATTGGTCTGCCAGTTCGTCGACTCTGCAGTTTTCGACGCCTGATTCCTATTTCAATGGCTGGACCCGCTGGGTAACGATTCAACCTACGCTTAGAAAATTGTTTGGTTGCTCCTTCCTCCCCGATTTTGATTACGGCCGGGGTGGACGCGGCTGGAGAGACTTGTGGCAGGATTGCTTAGCCCTTCTTCTGACTACTCCCAACGAAACGCGGCGGCTGCTTTTGCATAATTTTAACGGCATCCGCATTGACGGCTCTAACGCCACCATTATCGGTTCGGATGGTCGCGAGTTTATCGCAGACCGCAACAATATCACCCGTGTGTGGATGGATCACGGCGTTTGGCCTTATCTGACAACTGAGCTTTACATTCATCAGAGCGGTGATTTTGGAATTTTGTTTGAAAATGCCAAATATTTCCGAGATCGTCAAATGTCCCGCGCCCGACGCAAGGACGCATCTTGGAGCGAAGCAGACGGCCGCAATTTAAAATCTAAGAAGGGCACAGTTGTGGAAGCGACCGTGCTCGAGCATCTGCTCGTTCAACACCTGGTCCAATTTTACAATGTCGGCGAACACAATCATATCCGCCTCGAAAACGCCGACTGGAACGACGGCCTGGATATGGCCTACGAGCGCGGCGAAAGCGTTGCATTCACTGCGCTCTACGGGTCCAATCTTTTAAAGATAGCAACCCTGCTTGAAGAAGCGTGCAAGCATTTACCCATCAAAAAAGTTTCTCTCTCAAAAGAGCTCCTTATTCTTCTAGACCGCGTCTCGGGGAAAAAAGTGAACTACAGCTCAATCGACCAAAAACAAAAAACACTCGAGCGCTATTTCTTAGCCGTCCAGCCCGCACTCTCGGGAGCAAAGACAGATATCCCCGTCAAAAAATTAGTCGATGATTTAAAACAGAAAGGCGAATTCATTCTGTCTCACATCCGCCAAAAAGAGTGGCTCCAAACGCACGCCGGAGACGCTTTTTACAACGGCTACTACGACAATCACGGCCGCCGCGTCGAAGGCGATTTCCCCAAAGGCCTTCACATGACCCTAGCGGGCCAAGTTTTTGCGATCATGGGAAATGTGGCAACAAACGATCAGGTGAAAGAAATTTTTAAATCCGCTAAGAAATATCTGAAAGATCCCGAGCGTGGTGGTTTTAGACTCAACACCAATTTCCACGAAATTCGGCCCGATCTCGGACGCGCGTTCTCCTTTGCGTACGGCGAAAAAGAAAACGGCGCCTTCTTTTCGCACATGGCCGTGATGTTTGCGAGCGCGCTTTACCAGCGCGGCTTCGTATATGAGGGCCGCGAAGTGCTTAACTCCATTTATCAAATGAGCGTGCGCACCGAGCAAAGCGGCATTTACCCAGGACTTCCGGAGTATTTCAATTCCGAAGGGCGCGGGCTTTATCATTATCTAACAGGGTCGGCAAGCTGGTTTATTTTAACGCTGCTCACCCAAACTTTTGGGATTCGCGGGAAATTTGGAGACTTGCTTTTAGAGCCAAAGCTCATCAAAGAGGATTTCCGGGGCGGCTCGCAAGTTAGCGTCGTCACCGAGTTTGCGGGGAAACGACTGCAGATTGTTTACCAAAATCCTAAGAAAATGGCTTACGAGCACTATCATATTTGCAAGGTTGATTTAAACGGCAAGGAACTAAAAGGACTCTCCCTGAATCTTAAGCATGTTTTGATTCCCAGAGACGTTCTACTTGGGCAAGCAAAAAAACCCTTGAACCAAATTGTTGTCACGCTAGAATAAGGGCCCTGAATAAAAGTTTTGCCCTGTTGTGTAATGGTAGCACGGCAGCCTCTGGAGCTGCTTGTCTAGGTTCGAATCCTAGCGGGGCAGTTTTTTGATATACTACAGCACTAGAAAATTTTTGCGGAAGTGGCGGAACTGGCATACGCGCATGTTTGAGGGGCATGTGCCGCAAGGCTTGAGGGTTCAAATCCCTCCTTCCGCACGTTTTAAGCCACAAAAAAAAGAGCAGTCCAATTGGACTGCTCTTTTTTATTTGGTTAAAAAAAATTTAGGCCAGCAAGCTTGCTGCTTTTTGAAGACGAGCGACTACTCTCTTTTTTCCGGTCAGCGAAATTGTTTCAAAAAATCCAGGACTCACCGTCCGCCCGGTAATCGCCACACGGCAGGGGTGGATGAATTCTTTCCCGCTCAAACCTAGTTCTTTCATTAGCGAGCGACTCGCCGCTTCGACCGTAGGCGTGTCAAAAGTAGGGAGCGCTTCTAATGTTTCAGCAAATTTGAGAAAAGCGTTCTTAAGACGCGGGTCACTTTGAATTTCTTTTAATCCATCGGCGCCAATTTCAACCGAATCCGTAAAAAAGAATTCCGCCAAGGCCGGAAACTGACTGAGCGCAAAAATTCTCTCCTGGAATAAAGCAACCAGACGCTCAAGCCACACCCGATCCCCGCCGTCGTTCTTCCAGAGACCCTTTTCCAAAAGATAAGGCATTACTTTGTCGGTGAGCTCGGGTACGGTGAGCTTACGCACGTATTGACCATTCACCCATTCCAATTTATCGTGGCCAAACACCGCTCCGGTTTTAAGCACGCGCTTTAGATCAAATTTTTGAATGAGTTCTTTGCGGTCAATCAATTCCTGATTATTTCCAGGCGACCAACCTAGAAGCGAGAGGTAGTTCACGAGTGCGTCCGGTAAAAATCCAGCGTGTTGGTATTCGCGAATAGCAGTGGCTCCGTGACGCTTGGACATACGCGAGCGGTCTTCGCCTAAAATAAGCGGGATATGGCAAAAAATGGGCTTGGTATAGCCCATCGCTTCATACAATGGGAGCTGTTTAGGTGTATTGGAAATATGGTCGTCTCCGCGAATGACGTGAGTAATTCCCATCCCGGCGTCGTCGCACACTACGGCAAAGTTATAAGTCGGACTTCCGTCAGATTTAAAAATAACGAGGTCTTCGGCAAGTGACACGTGCTGTGTCAAATCAAACTCGATCTTCCCGTGAAGCAAATCCTCGAAGCTAAGCTTGCCAGTTTTAGGCATACGAAAACGAATGGCCTTTTCTTCGTAGTAGGCTTTTCCTTCTTGGATTAATTTTTCGGCGGCGGCCCGGTAAATGTCCGTGCGTTTACTTTGAAAGGTAAGATCCCCGTCCCAATCAAGCCCCAACCACTTCAGACTCGAGAGAATTTCATCCAAAAATTCAGGCTTTGAGCGCTCAAGATCCGTATCCTCAATGCGCAAATAAAACTTCCCGCCTTCGTGACGGGCATACAGCCAGTTAAAGAGAGCGGTGCGCGCGCTTCCGATATGAAGATATCCAGTGGGACTTGGGGCAAAACGAACGCGGACTTCGGCCATAATTATCCGAGCTCCACGTCAATGCGCGGAACAAATTCGTCTCTAACTTTTAAGGAATAGGGGCTTGGCACAGTATCTCCTTTAAACTCGACAGATTTTGATGGCGATAATTTCACCACAATTCTTTTAACAGAAACTCGAGAGTTTCCAAACGTGTCTAATTTTCTGGGGTTGTGATACACCACCAGTGTTTTTCCTAAAAATAAAAATGCGAGCGCGTTCTTTGGAATTTTAACCGTCTGCTCGACGCCGTCCAGATCCGTGTAGCGCTTCGTCACCTCATCTTTGGTGAAAAGATCGTGCGACAGGGCCGGCTCAAAACGCAAGGCAAGCTTCCCATCCGGCCCAAGACTAAAGGGTCTTCGTCCAACATTCATCAGAAGCCACATGTGCAAAAATTCGGCAGTGGATCCGGATAATCTGGCCACAAAACCCGCTCCATGAAGCTTTGCGTCATTAAAAGCGCTCGAGACAATAAAGGAGGAGTTCTCCAGAATGCTGCGCCCGTACCGCGCCGGATCCTGAAACGGAATGAGTACGTTTTTAAATTCCTGATAAAATTCTTCGACAAGGCCACTGCGCAAAATCTCAAGCAGGTATTTGTACTCCATGTGCAGCCAAACAGACTCATTCTCGAGCCAGCCCGGCGCAAACACCTTCGCCCGTCCAATTTCAATACTTGCCTCTCCAAGCGGCGCGTTTAATTTATACATCTTGAGTTTTTTGTCAAAAAGCTCGCTTTCCTTCACTGCTTTGACGAGCATGCGACGCCGTGCGGGATTTTTTTCGACCTTCAGCGCATGCACAATGCCTTCTAAAAAGAGCGGCATGGCTTTTTGATGGAAGGTCGTCGGCTTTAAAATGCCTTGGTTGCGATTTTTAATCTTTGAGAAGCGAGTGACTTCATTTTCATAATAGGTCGGGTAAAGCTTCTTTTTCTCGTCGAAGGATTTTTCAAGCCCTATTTCCAGTTTTTCACGGGCATGTTCTAAGAACAGCTTAATGTGAGACAGTTTCACCTTTTTCTCTTTGCCGGAAACACCACACCGCGTCATGGCCCGGAACGATTCTTTGAGACTAGAGGCTTCATCCCAAAACACGAGCGTACTCGCATTCTTGGAGTTCTTGAAAAACTGAGTGCACAAATAATCAAGCTTCTCGATCCAATCGGCGAGTTCCGCCATCATCACAATCTCAGTATTCAAATCCATCCCCGACTCATCCAACCACTGCAGAATGAGCAGGCTCAGACGCTTGAGCTCAAAACTTTCACACAGCGACGATCCAAGAAGCCCCGGAAGCCCGTTTAATGCGTCAAGCCAGCCTGGTTTGTCGGATTCCATCTCTATGCCCACGCCGAACGCGTCAAGCGACGAAAACTTATTGGCAAAAAGACAAAGCAGCTTCACGAGTAGCGTCGTGCGGTAAACATCGCCTTTTCCGTACTGCGTATGGACTGTGTTTTTATCTTTTAGTCTTGTGGATAAAGCCAATTTCTTTTGGGAATCGGAAAGAACGGACTTGTATTGGCGTAGCTGGGATGGTGTCTTTAAAACGTATTTTGAAGCACGCGGCTCGACGATATGATCGTTGTCGTAGAACGTAAACGATTTATCCTCGAGTAAAAGAGTCTTGAGCTTTTCAGGGTAAATGGCGAGATAACTTTCGATTAAATCCAAGTTGTAAGTCCAATGGTCCACCCAAAAACCTTCGCCATGCTCCGCGCTTTGCTCACGATCTAAATAAGGCTTAAGCTCTCCCAGTAATTTTGCGAATGAAGATTCGTTTACTTTTTTCTCATCTACCAAAAACCGGTAGAAACTTCCCATTGAAAAACCGTCTTTAAATTGATTTTCAGCTTTTTTGGCAAGTGGCAAGCCGAGCCAGCGGTTCAAAATTTTGACAGCCTCGGCACCTTTTTTAAAATGATATTTCACGCCCTTAATCACAAGAGGGTTGTAACCGTCAAGTTGGATGAGACTTAAAAATGTGCGGATATTGGCCGAACCGACTTTAGGGTTAAACCAATTGTCATTTCTGCGGTTCTGATTGACGTCCCGGTAGTTGCCGTCCCCCTCTGAAAAGTAGGAGGGCTCCACCAAAAAGCGGTTGTAATCGCGCTCGGGGTCCCCGTGTTTTCGGGAATACGCGTAGTGCACAAGCGGGTCCTTACGATCTCCCAAGAGAAACGGAAAACCGCCTCGAAGCACGTTATCTAAAAAAGTTTGCCCGCAATACTGGTCAAACACATCAAAGCTTGTCACCGAAAATGTGCGCGACTTGAGCCCATCGACAACCGCCTTATTTTCAGAGCGCTTATTGTCAAAGTAAGCGCTCTCTTTGGCTTTTTTGACGTAACGATTCAACATTTCAACGGAATCCGCATGTCCGCAGAATGAACGAATAATTTTCGACTGGCCGGGCTGAAGCTTTACTTTTGAATACGTGAACGCGCACGGCGTTTTGTTGGAAGTAATTTGAGAAGCGATTTCTTTCGAAAAATGTGGTTGGCTAAATCCGAGCGGAAAACTAAAGTCCGTCACCGATCCAAAAACTTTTTCAGGATCAACAACCGTTTCAGCTGAAGCTGTATTAAAATAAAAGTTTCCCTCGTGAATTTCCACAAGCTCCGGACGATCCGCGGGGTCTACTTTGAGACGAAAATAAGGCGCGTGCTTTTCTAAATTCTCAACCATCATCCACGCTTCGATGGTACGGCTCATTTGCTTCACCAAAAATTCATTCATTCCGTAAGGCTGAATCACTGGAAGACCGTCTAAAACATCGAGCTCCAGCGCGTGCTTAGAGGTGTTCGTGATCGTCAATTGTCGCGCCAGTGCCGCGATAGGCTCACCCGGCACGGTGAAATACAACACGGAAAACGAAAGACCTTGCTCGTTATTTTGCTCATTCAGGACGAGCTCATGCGAGCTCACTTCTAAAGACTGATGAATTTTGTGTTTGGCGTCGGGTCTTGGGTGAGAAAAAGGCTCATAAACTTTATTCCCCGCCTTTACGAAGGTACGAAAACCTAGCAAAGACGTAGTCTGATAGGCTTTGTTGGCAGGAAAAAATTCTAAAATAGCCGAATCTTTATTGCGAGTTCCAAAACTCGAGATCCCTTGTCCGCGATTCGTGTAAAAAACCCACATCGGCGTTCCATAGAGTCCAGCAATACCCGGCAAAAAATTACTGAATGGGCGCTGATCGTTGTACCCTTCAATAACAAAGGATCCGTTTGGTTTTAAAGGAGATTCGTTCTGTGCCAATTTTAGAAATCGCCGTTTAAGGATAGTCTTAAGAGATGTTCGGTGTCTAGCGTCGGCAACGTAAAGCTGCTTACCGAATAAGGGTTGGAAACGCCGGCATTTGAACCTAATCCAAACACCCCGTACTCTGCTCTAAAAACGTTGTTGGAGTTCAGTTTATAATCCATGCTGAGATAGACATTGTGATGGTCCTGATAGTCTTCCAGGGCGCTACCGGAGGATATCAGTCTTGAAACATTAATCTGCCGCGAATGCGTGTAATCGGCAAAGAAGCTAAGCTTCTCAGTCGCTGTAAACTGAAGGCTAACCCCTTCGTGATTAATATTGTCATCCCAGCCACCCGCAAATTTGTAACCATTTTGAGCGGCGTGCATCGTCACCAGAATATGGTCATCAGGTCTAAAGAGAATGCGCTCTCTAAAAATATTAAAAAAATCGTAAGGAGGCGCATCAAATGCGCCTTGGTTGTAGAGAAAGGGCGTGATCCGGTCGAGCAGAATACCCTCAACGCGAGAGCTGGCATCGCGAAAAGTATCTAGCAGCAGACCTCTCGGAAAATCGGGGATATTGTTCGTGCGCTCATAAACACCCTCCACCGTCCACTGAGGATTGACAACGTACTGTAAGCCCCCCGAAAAGGTATATCGGTCTGCATCTTTATCTGCCTCAACAGACGTGTTGCGGAAAGTCGCTTGAGAAATATCCACAAGACCCGTATCAAAATAGAAATTAGACAGAAAGGGGTCCACATTTGGCGTGGTTGCCGGAAGCCCTTGCCAGCGAAACATACCCTTGGCCGCCAGTTTTTCGGTAATCTGAACAGTAGCCTCATCGCGCAGAACGGTTTCCTTGTAGGCTGTATTTTCGGCCTTATGGACATTTCGGATATCCAATATATTCACAAAACGGTCCTTGAAAAGCTTTTCTTTCCAACGGGCACGTAAAACGTAACGATTTTTGTCGAGACCGTCGCCCACCTTCACCGCTTCTAGATCGTCACTAATTTTATCGAAGGAGATATGCTGACCCCAGAAAAAATCATCGCGGGTATTGCTGTACCGCGAAAGAGCGGGTTCAAAATTTTTATCCATCATCGCAAAGCTAAATTGCCAAGCGCTTTCCCCGCCGCCCCAGTAATCATGTGAGTAATTGTTATCGAGCACTAACTTGTAAGCGCCACCGTTATCGGTTTGATTTAAGCGGTCACCTGAAAGCAAATCCCGCTCTTGATGCGAAGTCGCGACTTCACCCTTTAACGTAACGGCCTCGTTGAAATTATAAGCCGAGTCAATTGCAAAAACTTGGTTCGAATCTGCGACGCTCGAATCCACAAAACCGGTGCGAAAGGTGTAAACACCGCCGAGCATCCACTGCTCGGTGAATTGGTGTTTCAAACGAAACGCGCCAGGAATATTATCCGGCGTAAAATAACGCTCATCCCAAGGAGTCCAGGGCGCCGCCACCGTGCCACCAAAAAAAGTTTGCCCATTGTCCACCTGAACGCTTGCGCCACGCAGTAAAACCAAGCGGTTTCCCTGGCTATCCCGAGCGGAGTACGCAGTGGTGTTCGAATAATACCCGCGCTTCACGGAACCATCCGTAAAATATTGAAGTGGCTCATAATTTTCAAGCCAAGGGCTCCACTGCCAGTAGGCATGGTTGTTTGAAAGAACCAGCGGATCGTCTGTCGTCATCGCCTGTTTCTCGTCGGCAAATGCAAAAAGGCGGACTTTCCAGAGATCTTCTTGTTTGTATTCGACCCATAATTTTCGAATCGGACGGTATTCGTAGTCCACATCCTTTTCTGGAATCGTAAACACAAGTCCCCGGTTATTTCCAGGTACGCCGTCAAAATCATCAAATCCCTCTACCGGAGTGCGAGCCGTATGCCCATTGTGCACTTCTATCTCAGGGAAATTGATTCTATCGCCGGTATTGGCGCGATAGGTTTCCGCAATCGTCGAGTTCGACGCACCAAAATATTTCAAATTGTAACGGACGTTCTCGCCGCCCAAATCGTTGCTCTGGTACTGATCTCCCGTCGTACCCACTAGCGACCAAGGGTCGTTGACCACTTGTCCTGCCACCGACCAACCGTTGCCGGAAGTGACTTTTAAAT
The DNA here is from genome assembly GCA_964606485.1 of uncultured Planctomycetia bacterium. Lineage (GTDB taxonomy): Bacteria > Omnitrophota > Gorgyraeia > 2-02-FULL-51-18 > 2-02-FULL-51-18 > CAZSGP01. The sequence continues at coordinate 9,775 of CAZSGP010000007.1, forward strand.
TGAGTACACTTTGCTGATAAATTTTCTCATCAAAATTGTTATAGAGACCTTCGCCATACACGTAGCGGGAGTTGGGGCCTTCAAGTCCAAACTGGTCTCTTAGAACATTGGATTTATTAAGCATGACGTCGTCGCCGACGCCCGCGGACAAGCGGTAAGTTCCGCTAATTTGAGTTCCGGGCTCGACCGCTTTTTTGGGGTCTACGCCAACTTTTACAGGAAGCTCATCCCATGCGAGTGCTGGCCATGAGAAGGCTATCAAAAGAAAACTGGCTAATTTTATTTTTTTTATCAAGGGTTCCTTTTGAAAATAATTAATTCTTTAAAGTCGCTTTAAAGAATGAAGAATACCGGCTGTTTTTCTATCTTTTTGAGCGAGTAGGATCGGTATTGACCATATCGCCATGTTTCTATAATAAAAATCACCAAAAACATACGCCCCCGTCTTGGCATCCATGGTATCGGCCTGATTCCAGGGGCTTTTCTGCTTAGAGGTGACATTATCCCATATCCCTTTGGCGGGTTTCAATAGATTCTTCAGTGGCAACCCCTCGGCCAAGGCTAGGGCGATATAGGCATAATTCATGCCCGGCCAGACGTTTCGGGCGTGGTCATTGGACTGGTCCGGACGTCCATCAGGAAGCGCGGCATTGATCAGCCCCACACGGGATGATTTTGCATTCAAAACCCCGATCGTCTCTAGTGCTTTTAAGATTTTTGCGGTCTGCGCGATCGGTTCGAGCCCGAGTAACCGACTATACCACTGGCCGTTCAGCTGAGACAAACTGCAAACCGAGCCAAAATACTTTCCGTTCCAAAGTTCAGTTTCAAAATTTTTCTTTGCTTGCTCGAAAGTGCTTCTAAATTTTTTTGCGGCCGTTCCGTCGCGCCGTAAGAGCGCCATTTTTTCACCGGCAAGAAGTGCCGCTAGAAATATTCCCCCGGTATAGGCATTTGTGCCTTTCATATCCCAAAGGTCAAATGTCTGGTCTTGTCCCTCGTGGTCCGGAAGCAAGTTTCCGTCGTGATCCTGCGCCAAAGACCACTCCAAAGCTTTTTTGGCGTGCGGGTAGACGAATTTTAAAAACCGTTCATCACCCGACCAGAGAGTGTCCCGGTACGCCATGAGCACAAATTTAGGATTCAAATCCTTCCAGAAATAAAACGTCGTTCCATTGGACGGGCAATCGAGACGATTGCGCCCCAAGTCATGCGGCACATAACCGTCTTTTTGCTGGGCTTTCGCAAATTGAGTCGTTTGAGACGATGCGAGCTCCGGAAAAAAGTAGCTTAAGGGGATGGATCCATAAAATCCGACATCTAACGTTCCTAAGAGTGGGCAAACTTGAGGCGCCTCGTAAAACGCAAACCGTCGATCGCGCGTGTACCAGCTCGAAGCAACAAACGGCGCGAGATTCGTTAAGAGCGCGTCACAAAACCAGTCCGGAAACGGAAGGCTTTTGACGAGCTCGGAAAATCGTCTCTGCTTTTGGTCGAGAACGGCTCTATTTTTTGTGGAGGCTTCTGAAATTTGAGTGGCACTTTTAAAATCCTTCTCGTAGCGATGTCCAAAAGCATGGTTTCCGAAACGCCACGACGCTGAAAATGGTAGCGCCTTGCTCTCCCCGGGCTTAAGCGTCGCCTTGGCAGAAACCGCCGAACAATACTCTCTATTTTCTCCGGGAGCAACGGGGCTATTGGGGGTATTCGTCAGACTCCCATTTTTTGCAAAAAAATCCCAAGCGTCTAAGCGGATATTTTGGGCGTTATACGAAAAATTTTTTGTGACAGAGTTCCAGCATTCCTCAAAGCTGAGAGACCAGCCTTTTTTTTCGAAGCTCCAAATAATTTCTCCGTTTAATGGATCGCGCTCGGGACTAGGATCTTGGTTTGAGAAATGAACATTCAGCGCGCTTGTCGTTTGGGAAACTGTATTTTTTCTTCCAACGCACCAGTCGCCTACTGTATTTCGCCCGATAAAAAGCAGACCCACCTCTACTTTTTTGGCGGATAAATTTTTCACCGAAAACTCAAAAAATGCCGTCGGCAAAGACGAGGATTGCGCGTTCCCTGGAACCCACGGACTAAAAAACCGGAGAGAAATTTCTACCGGAACATTGGCGAGCTGGTAACGAAGCGTCGACTCGGGAAAATTTCCCACCGAGTCGATTTTATCAATGAGCGGAATGTCTAGAACCGGAACGGTTTGAAGCAGAACTGCTTTTTTGGACCGGCCGTCGTTATAATAAAATCCAAAATGGTACCCTAAGACCCCTGGGTAGACACTGTCACCCGCAATAGGTCGGGACCAATTGTTCTGAATGGTGATCGCGTTGATAAGACCTTGAGAATTGATTTCCATTTTTCCGGAACCAAGCGAACCCACGGGCATTCCGTGAATCACTTTCTCACTCGAAGAATAATGAGGCATTACCGGTCCGTTCCAAGGGGGTTATAACGTTTTCCCGAAAAAAGTGCATAGCTTGTGGAAGAAAGCGATCCTGTGCGCTTGCCCTTAGGAGTGCGCCAGCCATGACCGGTATCGGCATTATCAATGGAAGCGTACGGCAAACAACCCTGTCCTTGTCCCGTTTTAGAAGGGCTTGTAATCATGAGTTTATGAAGTTCGTTGGAGTAAGCTTGTGCTTTTTCTTCGTACAGATCTTGTTTGGCTTTATCCCCTTTAACACCGTAATAATCTGCTAGAATTTGAAACGCGACGATCATCTGAGAAGTCCACTCTGCGGAAATAATGCCTCCGCGCCCAAGATGATCACTCCTTGAAAAATCAAACCCGCGCGCCCTGTCAACATGACCGCTCGGCTGAACATAATCGACGGTCACTGAACAGTTATCTTCGGCAAATTGGACAATCGCTTCCGGGTCAAAGCCCATCTGGGCCAAACGCGCAGGACCAATGGCCGCAATCGACCACGCAAACGTATCGGTCGCAATGGTAGAGTCCCCTTTTCCTCGGCCTACAAATCCGCTCTTATTCGTATACGCATACTTTTGGATCCACGCTAGCGTCTTATCGGCATGGCCGGTATATTTAGCGTCACCCGTCACTCGCGCCATCATCGTAAAAAATGCGTATGCATCCAAATTATGCTCGGTGCTATACCAATTAAAATCAGGTCCGCCCTTTAAGCCGCCCTCTTCATCTTGGATACCAATCGCCCAGTCGGCCACTCCCTTAGCAAGACCTAAAAACTGCGCGTCCTTCGTGGCCATTTGATATTTTAACGCGGCGATTCCAATCCAAATATTGGGGCCACAATGAACCGTGCTTTCAATAGCACTACCGTCTCCAGCGTGATACGCATTAAAAAAAGCGCCGTCCTTTTTTTCCGCTCTATCTTTAAAAAATGAAAGGATTTGGGCAGCACGCGCATTGTCGCCTAGCACTAGAAACGCCTGACACACCAGCGATTGGTCGTACGAAAAGGCCCAGTCCTCAAGCGCTTCATCCCCCTCAAAACTTGCCACAAGGCCCGTTCTTAGATTTTGATGCGCTCGCAACCAGCCCGCTAAATTGAGCAGAATCTTTTCATCGGTCACAAGGTCCGAGCGCTTGAGATTCTGATACTCGCTTTGCAATTTTTCTTTACCTTCGTTTAACTTCGCAACGGCCGATTCCAAAGAAACTTGCTTTGATTTACTGTCAGCTAAGTCTTTCTCGTACTTTTCTTTCTGCTCGGCATTGGCAAACTCCAAGGATAAAAAAGATTTCTGAAGCTGTTCAATCTGATCACGCGCTTTAGCGAGGTCTTGCTCGAGCGCTATTTTTTCCTTCTGCGTGTCATACAAATTAAATAAAGTGCCAGACTTTTTCTCTGCCTCTTCCACAAGCTTTGTAACAAGCTCTTGGTTTTTACGAATCATGGATTGGTCGTGCATGTACAAAGCGCCTAACGCTGTCACCAAACAGATCCCAAATAAAATAATCATACGCGGCATCCATACTAATTTTTGAGCGTACCCCACGATCTTTTTTTGAGCAACTGGATCTATTTGAAGGTAGGAGATGCCAATCATGTATTGGGTAATAGGCTGATCGTCGCTTTTTTCGAGCCACACAATTTCAGCTATCGCCTGGATGGGAGATTTTGAAAATGCGGTGTTGATCGTCAGTGAAAGTTTTGCGCGGGGAGATAGAATGGCAGATTCTGTCTTTTGTCCGAAACTTTTAAGCTCCAGACACATTCCGCCGCTACTGATGTCGCGAGTGAACGCTTGTAGAATAGTGGAAGAATTTAAAGACTTTGCATTCTCGGAGACAAGCCTTAGCTCAACCGGGAATACCGTGCTCATGCGCACGTACCGGCGGCGTTCGGAAGAAGAGTTCGCTATTTCTTTTCGGCCCAAAGATCTTTGAGAACAGAATAAGCTTTTTTAGGAACGCGCTCGTTGTTGCCGCCAACAATATTTTTGGGATCCAAGGAAACCATTCCCCACCACTCTTCATTCATATTCATGCGCTCAGCAGCCTGCGCATCAAAGTGATAAGAGGCATTTAGCCAGTGTGCGGCTTCGTCGTGAACCGACCAAGTATGCGGCAGATTTTCATTTCCTTTCCACCACTCGTCATTCCACTCAAACACCGCTCCACCCAAAACATTAGACTCTCCCTTGCCTCCCGCAGTATTGCGCTCAATATCCTTCCACTGCAGTTTAATAAAATCAGCTTGCGATGCTTCATCGGCCTCGCGAGTTGCCGCATTGAAACTGTCGCAGCCCCACTCGGTCATAATCACCGGAACATCAAATTTCTGCTTGATCTGTCTGAATAAATTTCCAAAACCGGGGCCTCTATAAGCAATCATTCCGATCGCATCGATGTCCGGGCAATTATCTTTTGCGTACTGCAAACTCGCTGTCTCGCCGACGCCCATCACCACAGGATGGCGTGTATCGATCGCCTTAATCTGTTTGGCAAGACTATTCACAAAAGAATAATAAATCCTCGCCTTTTCCTTTTTCTGATCCTCAGGGCTCATGGCATCAATTGCATCTGTGGTCCAACGCTGAACGTTCTGATCAAAACTATAATTATTTTCGTTTCCTAACACCCACGCCAACACTCCTGGGCTATCTTTGTAAAGATTAACCATTTCGAGCACCTGCGTTCTTACCTTCTCGGTAAACTCTGCATCGGCATAATTTGGCGGAGGCCAATCCCAGAAACCAAGATACGTGCCCATCAAAGAACGAATACCAAACTGCTGATAAAGGTCATCTACGACTTGCTTCACCTCTGTGGGGTTTTTCCCCAAACGATAGAAGCGCACGGTATTCACACCCATTTCCCTCATGAGTTTTCCGTCGACAATCCAAGGCTTGTTAGGATCTCCCCAAAAATTGTATTCGTAATCTTTTCCGATTGGAATTGGGCTGTAACAGACTCCCTTGATCAAAAAGGGTTTTCCATCAATTAATAATTTATATCCGTTGGTTTTATCGATTGTCACAACGGGAAGCTTAGCGCCTCCAATTCCGGATTTATTATAAAAATAAGGGATTCCGATAATTGCGGCAAACATGAGAAGAAGAATAAGGACTGCGACTACTTTTTTCTGCAACACACACCTCGGTTTCAATAGGCAATAAGCAGTAGGCTGCTAATTTCGCCTATGCTTATTGCCGATTGCTTATTGATTACTCGTAACGAATATCATCCAGATAAAACGTGCAGCCTTCTGGATTCACATCCAGATTCGTGGCCCAACAAAAACCACCGCTGATCGAGGAAAGATCTTTTCCTTCGAGGTCGATGGTGAATTGCTGCCAATCGCTGGTCAGGACCACAGGACCGATACCGGCAACGTCTGAGTCTGCGTATTCCCCGGTGATTCCGCCCACTTTAAACTCTTCGACTCTTTCTCCGCCTTTTTCACCGCGAGCCCAGAAGGTGATTTTTTTGGCGCCCGTTAAATCGTATCCGCCGGGACGAGTTCCCCAGTTATTCGGAGGATTCTGCCAATAAATTCCGGACCAACGAGCACCCTGAGTGGCTTTTGAGGAGTAGGAAATTTGCATAGACGTTGTTCCGCCGTGCGGATTGGTCATGTATTTATCATCAAACTTGATATCCGCATAATCACCCATCCAACCCGAGGGGATGTAATGATTGTCCGGGCTTTTTGCGTCAGAATAAACCGGAAACGGTTTAAATGACATCGTGGGTGTCGCTTCCGAAGCTTGCGCTTCCTCAGCGGCTTCCGCAAACGCGGCCATGTTCATCGGCAAACTCATTGCCGCTAATAATAGGAACATTGCTACTTTCTTTTTCATTAGGAATTGCCTCCTTAGTTAAATCTTATTCGTACCTTATATCATCCAAATAAAACGTGCAGCCTTCCGGATTCACATCCAGATTCGTGGCCCAACAAAAACCACCGCTGATCGAGGAAAGATCTTTTCCTTCGAGGTCGATGGTGAATTGCTGCCAATCGCTGGTCAGGACCACAGGACCGATACCGGCAACGTCTGAGTCTGCGTATTCCCCGGTGATTCCGCCCACTTTAAACTCTTCGACTCTTTCTCCGCCTTTTTCACCGCGAGCCCAGAAGGTGATTTTTTTGGCGCCCGTTAAATCGTATCCGCCAGGCCTGGAACCCCAATTGTTCGGAGGATTCTGCCAATAAATTCCGGACCAGCGTGCGCCTTGCGTAGCTTTTGAACCATAAGCGATTTGAATAGAGGTTGTGCCTCCATGAGGGTTCGTCATGTACTTATCGTCATACTTAAGATCGCTGTAATCCCCCATCCAACCCGAGGGGATATAATGATTGTCCGGGCTTTTCGCATCCGTGTAAATTGGGAAGGGCTTAAATGGGCCTTTAGTTTTTGCTACTTTCTCGGCTGCAGGTGCGGCAACCGGAGCCCTCTCTTCAACCTTTACAGCTTCAGCCGCCGAAGTAGGCTCTGAAACACTGCTATCCTTAGCCGGCGCAGCCTGAGGAGTCGTCGTTTGAGAGGATGCGTTACAACCTTGAATCAACATGGTTAACAATAAGACCGTAAGATAACGCTTCACTGAAACTCTCCCCTTTTTAACAACTACGACTCGTTCCAAACTTTTTTGTAGTAATCATAAACTTGTCTGGTCTGCCTCAGAAACGGCGATTGGCTGCCATCGCCTTGGCTTGCGACTCCCAGCCATTCTTCGTGCATGTATCCATCCGGAAACGCCGCGACAAAATCGCCGATCGTTTCATGTTCTTTCGAGCTAAATTTTGGCGGCAAACCTGATTTCCACCACTCGTCGACGTATTCAAAAATAAATCCGCCGATCGCATTTCCAGCACCAGAACCCGCAGAATTATAGAGAATATCCTCCCAGTTTCCCTGGTGATATTCTTTCTGCTTGGCTTCGGCAAAGTCCTGCGACTTTCCTAAAACATAGGCCGGACAACCATACTCTGTAAAAAGAACAGGCTTATCTAAATGTCTTTTAGCGTCTTCCCAAAAACTCTTCCCAAAGCCGGACGCTCCACGGTAAACATTGGCTCCGAATACATCGATATTGTCGCAGTTTTTGCTCAAAATATCGATGGTAATCACTTCCCCATTCGAATAGCCGACGGGTCGCGTAGGGTCGATGGATTTTATCATACCCGCAACTTCATTGACAAATTTGTAATGAGCGTCCGGCTGCGCCTTAGCATTACTCCCCATTCCGGCCTTGTACGACTTAGGATCCGGGTCTCCAACCTCGCCGTAGTTCGACTCATTGCCCAACATCCACATCAGCACATAGGGCTCGTCTTTAAACTCCTCAACCATCTGCCGCACGCTTTTTCTCATGTTTTCCAAATGCTCGGGATTCGTATAATCGGTCCCCTTATACCATTCTGCGCCAGAGCCCGCCGCATACATCCCTAAAAGATCTCCCATGACCACGCGGATTCCGTAATCTTTGTAAAGTTTTCTCAAGATTTCTTTATCAGCGGCGTGGTGATACATACGGATAGTATTGACTCCCATTTCCTTCATAATCTGGAAATCACCCACCGCTTGCTCGTCTGGATCTTGAACATTATTTTTATTTTTATCCACAAATGCTTCAAAGGGCCCGTCGATGATTCCGTTTTTGTTCACATCGGAAGAAAACCATCCGTTATTGGGATCATAACCGTTTTCATTGGGTGAACGACCAACCGGAGACGGAGCGTACGCAATTCCCTTGACCATAAATGGCTTCCCATCCACCAACAACTGCCAGTGATGATTTTCGTACTGAACCAGCTGCGTCGATCCTGTGCCAATGGTTTTGATTACGTTTAACTCGGAAACATTTTCACGTTTAGGCTTTAAAGTTTCAGGGTCCACCTTTGCGATTTTTCCAGGATTCACGTAAAAAATATCATCTTGGACGCTTGCGTTATAACCATTCTCTATACGAATTTCAGCGCCCTGCAACTGGAGGCCAAGCTCGGGATGTTTGCGTGTGATGAAATCAATTCGGTCCATAGCGAGTTTCGACATATAAAGCGGTGTGTGCCAAAATGTCCAACCCACTTGCCGCGGGTATTGAATGATCAAGTTGTAATACGCCTTGATCGCATGGTTATACTCGCCAAGCTTTTCCAAGGAGACAGCCAAATAAAACTGCTGAACCGCGGGCGTATCGTGCGCTGCCGCCCACTTGTAAAAAGCGAGCTGTTGGTTCTCAATATTCACATAGTCCCATTGGCTACCTGCCAATTTCCCTTTCGGGACGAGCATTCGGTACACAGGGTCTTTGTAAATCGAATTATTCGGGTCGATTCCCTCGCCCACGGCCGCCGCAAGCCCTTTACGATCTGTAATTTTATAAACGTACTTGTCCGTCCCAATTCCTTGGAAGGTCCCGTACTTCGCGTAGTCCACAATCAACTCGGTTCCGGGGTCGTATAATTTGAAATCAAGCTCCATTTCCTCGCCATGCGCATTCATCACGCGCGTGCCTTCGGTCTTGGGTTCAGCCGCCCAGGCATATGAGTTCATCGGTGCCAAACAAAAAGAAAGAGCGAGTAAAACGTAAATAGGTTTTTTCATCCCTTCACCGCTCCCGCTGTGATTCCTTTGATAATATGTTTTTGGAGCATGAGATAAATTGCGAGCACCGGCAAAATGGTGATCACAATTCCCGACATTAGAAGTGGGTACTGGGTGATATGCGCGCCTTGAAACACCATAAGACCTCTCTGTAGCGGCATCAGCTCTTTAGATGCCAAAACCAATGTTGCCAAAAGATATTCGTTCCATACCGCTAAAATATTAAAAATAGCGAGCACCGCCAAAGCTGGCCGCGCCAGTGGAAGCGCAATATGCCAGTATACCCGGAAACGACCACATCCGTCGATGCGCGCCGAGTCCTCTAATTCTTTAGGCAAATCGTCAAAAAAAGTTTTAAGCAGGAATATTCCGAGCGCCAAGCCGCCGTTAATTTGAGGCAAAATATATCCAAGGCGAGTGTTCACAAGATGCAATTTATTGAGCAGAACGTACAGCGCGATGAAAGACCCTGGAATCGGAATCATCATGGTCGAAATGAGCACTAAAAAGAGCGCGTTCTTACCCTTAAACTGCAGCCGTGAAAACGCGTACGCCGCCATCGATGCCACGAGCAAAACTCCAATCACCACCGTGACCGTGTAAAAAAGACTGTTCAGAAAATAAAGGCCGAAATCCGCCTTCGTCCAGGCGTTGATATAATTTTCCCAGTGTGGGAAGGCCGGGAAAAGGCTTAAGTCATTGAAAACGGTTTCCTGAGTTTTAAGACTGGACGAGAAAGCCCACCACAGTGGAAACAAGCAAGTGAATGAGACGAGTATCAGAAAAAGGTGAACAAAAAAACTAATCGTTGTCCGCTTTACTTTTTCGTAGTTAATTTCAGTGCTCGACTGCATCTGGGCCTCTTAGACTTGCCGCATCATTTTTGAAACGCGAATTTGCACCATCGAGATCACGAGTAAGATAACACCAAATACAATTCCCATCGCACACGCATAGCCAAAGCGCGAAGAGCCAATCATTGTCGTAAAAATACGCGTAATCGGAACTTCGGTGTGATAACCGGGTCCGCCGCCGGTGGTTGCAATAATAATTTCGAACACCTGCATGGTTCCTAAAATCGTTAGAATGGAAACTAAAATAAATACAGGAATCATTAAAGGAACGGTGATGTTTTTAAACACCACCCAGCCATTGGCCCCATCGACTCTTGCGGCTTCGTACAATTCCCTCGGAATGCTTTGCAGTCCCGCAAGCAGAATCACAAACCCCCAACCAAAACCTTTCCACATGTGAATCACCGATACAGCAACAAGAGCGGTTTTGCTATCCGAAAGCCACGCACGTGACCAGTCTCCCAAACCAATAAAACCTAAAAAGTGGTTTAGCAAACCGTAATTTCCGTCATAGATCCAGTTCCAAATTAAACCCACGACGATACCGGACAAAACGGGTGGTAAATAAAAGATCACGCGGTAAATATTTCCACCTTTGATATCCCGGTCACACAGCATCGCCAAAAAAAGCGCCAAAAAATTTTGAAGAAAAAGCGCGAGCAACGTGATCCATAAAGCATTTTTCATCGACGCCCAAAAAACAGGGTTGTCAAAAAAAAGATCCTTGAAGTTTTCGAGACCGATGTATTGCAGTGAGGGAGAAATGCCGTCCCAATCCGTAATGGACAACTGGAACACTTTGAGAAATGGATACAGACTGAAGACGCAGAATAAGATCAGCGCCGGGAGAATGAAAACGTAATTTCCGATTAAGTTCCGGATGCGGTAATAGCGATTCACCCCTATTTAATCTCCTCTAAACACTGGGGTTATTTGGAACGTTTTCTGAGTTCCTTTTCCTTCAACTTCTGAACTTCCTGAGCAATCGCCTCAGGAGTTTTTTCACCAATCAGAATCGACTGAATACCTTTATTAAATGCTTCCGATACCGAAGGAATCTCGTGAACCGGGTACGTGTTGGGGTGCACCGAATTGTCTGTGTCATCGCCAAACTCTGATAGAACCGGAGAAATTTGAGTAAGACTGTTTTTGTTGGCTGGTAAGTTTTGGGTTTCTTGTGCGAAGTACGCTTGTTGAGGCGCATCGGTCAGCCACTTCAGAAAATCAATAGCTGCTTGTTTGCGGGGTGATTTTTCATTGACCACAAATGAGGTTCCGGCGCCGCCCCAGATTTTCATGGAATTAAACATCGAAAGTTTAGGTGGGAGAATGGCTGCGTAATCCAAATTCGGGTTCATTCCTTTGTAGACGTTTACGCACCAGGACCCGTTAAACGCGTACGTCGCGCGTTCATTTGCAAAGGTCTGCTCCGCCGTTTTATTCACCATCGTCACAGCGCCGTCGACGCAAATCTTGCGGTCTGCCATTTGCTTGAATGCGGTCAGCACTTTTACCCAATCAGGATCGGTATAGGCTACTTTTCCGCGGTACGTGTCGTAAACTTTTTCTTCACCCATTAAGTTCATGGCAAGATTAGTAGCAAACGCATCGATCATCCAGATTTCTCCGAACCCACTCACAAAACCAGGAAAGCCCTTTTCCTTTAATGTTTTGGTGTGATCTAAAAACTCCTCCCAAGTCCGAGGAGGTGCGTTGGGATCGAGTCCCGCCTGCGAATAAATTTTTTTATTGTAGAGCATTTGAATAGTGGTTACATCAAGCGGCACACCGTAAAAACCAGGCTTCACCGAATACTCATTCTCTTTTGAAAATTCGCTCACCGAAATGGCCTTGCTAAAAAACCAATCTTTCCAGACGGCACCATTCGCAGATTTTTCAAGTTCAGGTGTTAGGTCAGCCACAAAACCAGATTTGATGAAACTTGCTAAATCGCGCTTTTCTCCAAGCACTCCGTAAACATCTGGAAGCGTTTGCGTTTGAACAGAGGCTTTGACGCGCTGGGTATAGGCTTCGGAAGGGGCGTAAAGGTCAAACTTCACTTTCACGCCTTTTTCAGCTTCGTAACGCTTGGCGAGTTCTCTGAACGCGTCATCACGGTCGGACATCCAATGCCATACCGTAATAGTCTCAGCGTTCTTCAAATTGGATTCATTCGAACATCCAACCAAAGAGAAAATTGCAAAAAAGATTATAAAGAAATTAAGGAGTTTTCTCAATTCATGAAACCTTTTTTAAAGATTAATAGCACATAAGGCTAGCAAACACGCCCTATCTTGTCAACGTTATAAATCTCAAATATTCCTTATATTTCAAAATAGATTACGATACAATACTACCTATGGATTCAAAAAGCCAGATGAAGTTTCGAGAGAAGCGAAATTTTTTACGGCATCCGATCAGCGTGCCGCTGGAAGTGGAGACTGAACCCCGTACTCCTGAAAATACATCCCGATCCATCGATTTGTCTCAGGGAGGCTTGTGTTTTCTTTGGGGCGAAAACCTTTCAAAAGGCTCGCCGATTTTCATTACTATTCCTGTAAAAAATAAAAATTTTAAAATTAAAGCGCGTGTGGCCTACACAGAAAAAATGAACCCCTCCGGCTTCTTTCGAATTGGGGCGGCATTCGTGGACTACACAAGTGCTTTTCATGCAAAACTTGCTGAAGAGACTATCGAGATCCTGCTTTACCGGAAAAAAATTTCCGAGGAGCGCGGACAAGAAATCAGCGAGGAAGCGGCCGCGAGTGAGTGGATAAAAAAATACGCCGAAGGTTTTTCAGATTAAAAGTAAAACTCCCAGCATCACAAAATTTACGGCAAATATTTGAGGGACGTACATTTTTCGAACGATGGTCCATTGACGGATCATAAAAGCAATAATCATAATCGAACATAGCCCCGCAAGAATCGCCCCATAAAGCGGGCTGCTTACCATAAGAAAACCTGAGGCTGGAATACCGGCAAACCAAAGTGCGTTGGCAAACCCTTCACTCAATGCGAATATAAAAATCTTAATTCCGAAAAAAAGTGTTGCGAGACCCCCTGCCGCCATAAGAAGCATTCCGACAATACCCAAAAGCTGATTTCCCTGAGTCGGATTTTTAACACGTTGTTCAATTTTGTCTTTTAAGGACAAAATCATGGCCTGATCGAGACTCGGGCCACTGCCGCCACCCGTTAATTTTTTAAATTTTTCCTGGATTGCCTTTGCGTTTTCATTTTTCGGATCTTTTAATGCTTTAAAACCTTCCTCGAAACTACTCTTGGACCCCGAGGAAGAATTTTTGGCTGTCGAAGCGGGCCTTGATTTTGGTTTGGGCTGTGACGCTCTCAGCTCTTCACGAAACAAAATATTAATTTTTGAAATAGTTTCTACGTTGCCAGCTGGGTTTTTTAGGCGAACCGTTTTATCGTCCTCGCTTAAGACTTCCACATTCATAACGCCACGCCCCTTAATTTCCATCACTTCGCTAGCATTCGCAAACGCCGATTGGGTCCATAATTGCCCCACCAGCAAAGCCATAAACACTAGGGTGAGTGACCATTTGTTAATGGATTTTGGAGCGTCTTCGATCTGAGCTGACTTAGGAACTTCCTTTGCGCACTTCGCCATCTTATATGTGTAATAGACCGCGAGTGGGATAAAAAAAACTGTGGCTAGACTAAAGCGCAGGAAAATGTTTAAGGCGATCATGTTTGCAAGCCACGCCAGGACAACCGCCAAACGAAACCAGTACAAAGGAATCAACGCCAAAATAAAAAACACGGCCCCTGAAACACCCATAAATATAAACTCAGGATTTAAAAATCCGCTTTCTTGAGCGGTCAAGATAATGGCATTTTTGATGCCAGATTGAAAATACATCGCACTTGCAAATAGGAGAATCCACTTCGTGTCCAATAAAAGCTCATCTCTTGAATACGCCTTATAAAGAAACTCTTTCATGACCCTAGTCTCCCATTTTGCTAGACGTCGGCGGATAACATTTCTTACAGGGCACTAGGCTTGCCGCCAACGCTTCCTCGGGTGCTGCAAAGACCACGAGTTCCTCCGGTGGAATTTTTTGCGCTACTTTACAGCTTTCTAAATGGTAGCGGTCGGAATAATTGCTCGCAACAAACCTCGCCTTCCCCTGCGCAAAAAGGGGCGAGAAAAAAGCCGCCATAACGATGCCGATTGAAATAATTATGGCGACTTTTTTCACGGTAAGACTCCCTTATTTTTCGACGGGCTGACCAAGATTCAAACCGACGCTGACTACTGCGGCACGGGCATTATCGGCAAAGCCGAGAATTGGCCGGTCAATGTCCTTTACCGGCGTAAAAAGACTCTCATTGCCATCATGCAAAAGCGTCATCGGCGCTTTCGTTACATTTTCTAAGCCCACAGCCAGTGGATTAGATTCACAAAAGGCCGGAGCACTAAAACCTAAGAGTGCTGCCACCACCAAAAGCATCGAAACTGATTTCATACGTCCTCCTTATTAGTGAATTTAGAATCACGATGAAAGTATGCCTGATGAATTACCAATTTTCAATATTAGTTAAAAATAATTATTAATAATAATAAATACTATCTATAAATAACTCTTTTTTTTATCTATTAACAATTGCGCCTCAAAGCGCGTTTAATAAATTAATTAACATTCTTTAACTTTTTTGCTAGAGTGTTTGCATGAATCGTGAACAGTTTCTGTCCTACTTTTTCGTCGGGTTGTTTTTATTTGTCTGCCTTCAGGTGATTTTAATCCTATCGTCCTTCTTCCAAGCGATCTTCTGGTCTTGTGTTTTAGCTTTCGCTTTCTTTCCCTTTTATAAGCGAATTCTCAAGCTTACAGGCGGCAACGCCACCCTTTCGGCTTTATGCATGACACTTCTGCTCATTGCTGCGTTTCTTCCGATTCTACTCGTTCTCATCTTTAATCTAGTCCGCGAAACGCTAGACTTATATCACCTCGTGCTCGAACAGTCTGGCGCAATGCGCATCGAGCAATTTATCGATAGAATCCGCGCGATTGGGTTTATTCATCGGATGGAACTTCGATTGGGGCATTTGGAATTTGTGCAAAAAAATCTTCAGCCCTGGTTAATCGATGCTTCATTGAAACTGGGTCAATGGGTCGCTCAGCAGGCAGGGTCGATCGCCAAGAATGTCGTCATTGTAACGGTAAATATTTTTCTTACCTTTTTTCTGATTTTTTTCTTTTTCCGCGACGGTGAAAAAATATATCAATTTATCTATAAGATCACGCCACTCGACAAAAAAAGTAAAGAGCATATGTTTGAGAAAATGAATGAGACTTTTTCAGCTGTCATCCGCGGGCAGCTCCTGACTTCTCTTGCACAAGCGACACTCGCGGGAATTATTTTTTGGGCGCTAGGCGTGCGGCTTCCGATTTTTTTAGCGCTGGCGACTTTTATCGCGTCGCTCATCCCAATCATCGGCACAGCTTGCATCTGGGTGCCCATAACGCTTTATCTTTTTGCGGAAGGCTATACGACAAAGGCCGCGGTCCTATTTCTACTTGGTTTTTTTGGAATCAGCCTAGTGGACAATATTTTGAAACCCGTCATCATTGGCGAAAAGACGAAACTCCCCTATTTTCTTTTGTTTTTGGCCATTCTTGGCGGGGTAAAGGTTTATGGGGTAGTTGGAGCATTTTTAGCTCCCATGGTTCTGTCTGCTTTTTTTGCGCTCGTTCAAATTTACCGAGAGAAATATCTCTAGCTTAGCCAAATCGGCCCGTGATGTAACTTTCGGTCATAAATTTTTCGGGCTTTGTAAAAATTTTCTTTGTATCTCCAAACTCGATCAGTTTTCCCATAAATAAAAACCCGGTCTCATCCGACACGCGCGCTGCCTGCTGCATATTGTGCGTGACAATGACAATGGTGTAGTCCTTTTTTAACTCGAAAATAAGTTCTTCAATTTTAGCGGTCGCGGTCGGATCCAGCGCCGAACACGGTTCGTCCATCAACAGCACTTCTGGCCCAACCGCAAGAGCCCGCGCAATGCAAAGCCTCTGCTGTTGTCCGCCAGAAAGTGACAGCGCGGACTGATGGAGCCGGTCCTTAACCTCTTCCCAAAGCGCTCCGTGCTTTAAGCTTTGCTCTACGATTTCATCCAGCCGCTTTTTTTCCTTAAAACCGGTCACACGCAGGGCGTAAGCCAAGTTTTCGTAAATGCTTTTGGGAAACGGTGTCGACTTTTGGAAAACCATCCCGACTCTTCGCCGCAAAGCCACGACATCCGTGGATTTAGAGTAAATATTCTGATCATCCAGAAGAATCTCCCCTTCCACCCGGTGCGAGGGAACCAAATCATTCATCCGGTTGAGCAATCTCAGAAACGTAGACTTTCCGCAACCGGAAGGACCAATCAACGCCGTCACTTTTTTTTCGCTGATGCTCAACGAAACATCTTCCAGCGCTTTGCGGTTGCCGTAATAAAAATTTACGCGAGACGCTTTAATTTTAATTTTTACCGAATCTTTTGCGGAGTCAGGATTCGGCATCGAACTGCTCTGAGGCTTCACTTCATGACTTTCTAAGGCTTCCTGCAAGAAGACCTCCCATTTATTATTTTGCCGTTTTAAATATTTTACTCGAACGCCACACGAAAAACTGCGAGGCTAAATTGATCAGAAAAATAAGCGAAATCAAAACAAGCGCTCCCGCCCAGGCCTGGCGGTGCCAGTCCTCAAACGGAGAAATGGCATACGCAAAAATTTGAATCGGCAGAGCCGCGATCGGTTCGTTCAGCGAACTGTGCCAGAAACGGTTTCCAAATGCCGTAAAAAGAAGCGGCGCTGTTTCTCCCGCGACACGGGCGAGTGCCACCATAATCCCCGTCATAATGCCGCCAAGCGCGCTGTGAAGCACAATGTCCTTCACCACTCTCCAGCGAGGAATGCCGAGCGCCAAACCTGCTTCCCGAAGCGTGTGTGGAACCATCTGGATAAATGTTTCGGTCGTCCTCGCAATGATGGGAATCATCATAATCCCAATCGCAAAACCGCCGGACAGCGCCGAAAAACTCTTCATCGGAAGTACAAACAACGCGTAAGCAAATATACCGTAAACAATGGATGGGATTCCGTTCATCACATCCGTCAAAAAGCGCACAAAAAACGCAAACCGAGAACCTGCATATTCGGAAAGATAAATTCCCGTCGAAAGACCGATGGGCACACCCACCGCAAGCGCCAAACCCAAAAGAATCAGACTTCCCGCAATGGCATTCGCCATGCCTCCACCCACTTCGCCGACCGGCTTTGGAAGTTTGGTGAAAAAATCAACGTTGAGCGCAAAAATTCCTTCGCGCAACAAATCATAAAGAATGCTAAAAAGAGGCAAAAGCAGCAGAGCCGCACAAAAACTTAAACCATAAACCGCAAGACGGTCCACCCAAAGCCGCCGGGACCGGGTGCGCTCAAAAGAAACTGTTATATCGCTATTTTTTTGGTTTTGGCGGCTAGCGATGGTTGCTGTACGGACCATATGAGTATCCTTGCGATAACGTTAACGAGCACTGACACTAAAAGCAGAACTAACCCGATGTGAATCAAAGCCGATTGATACAAATTACCGGTCGCCTCTGTAAATTCATTGGCAATGACACTTGCAAGCGTATACCCCGGCGAAAATAAAGATGCTGAAATCGTTACGTTGTTGCCGATAATCATCGTCACGGCCATGGTCTCGCCAATCGCGCGGCCGAGCGCCAAAATCACAGCGCCGATAATACCCACTTTTCCGTAACTCAGAATAATCGTCGACACCGCTTCCCAGCGCGTCGCGCCCAGTGCATAGGCCGCCTCGCGATACACGGACGGTACTGCCAAAATCACTTCTTTGGTCACCGCCACGATAAATGGAACAATCATCACCGCAAGCACTAGGCTCGCCGATAAGAATCCAAGTCCGTACATTGGCCCCTTAAAAAAGGGCAGAAATCCAAAATATTTTGCAAGGAACGGTTGAATCTGCGTGCGCATCAGCGGCACGAGCTCAAAAATAGCCCACAACCCGTAAACCACACTAGGAATGGCCGCAAGCAAGTCCACTAAAAGCGAAATTGATTTTCGTAAAAAGGGCGGCGCGTACTCCGCCAAATAAATCGCTGTTCCTATTCCGACAGGCACCGCAATTAAAAGCGCCAACAAAGAAGTGAGCAATGTTCCGTAAATAAATGGAAGTGCACCGAACTTTTCGAAAACTGGATCCCAGGTCGACGTGGCTAAAAATGAAAATCCAAATGTCTTCATTGATAAAAATGAAGCACTAACAAGCTGCCAGATCATTAAAATCAAAATCGCGATGATGGCTAGCGGTCCAGCCATCATCGCATTTTGAAATAAAGAATCGCTTCGGTCGTGTCGAGACACTTAAACCTTCACTTCCTCCAACTTTTTATCGATCATGGTGACGACATTAGCCGGAAGCGGGGCGTACAAGAGTTCTGGGGCGTACTGTTGACCCTCATGAACGGCCCACTTGATAAAATCAACAATGGCCTTGCTCTTTGCCAAATCGTCCGAATTTCTGTAGATCAGAAGCCAGGTAAATCCGGCAATCGGGTAAGCCTGGGGATTGGCACTATTGACAAGCGAGACTCTAAAATCAGACGGAATCGAAACGCCTTCCGCGGCTTTAGACGTGCTTTCGATGCTCGGCTCTATAAATGCTCCTGATTTATTTTGTATGAACGCGTACGACAAATTATTTTTAATGGCGTAGGACAACTCCACGTAGCCGATCGAGCCCGGCGTTTGCTTGACAATCCCGGCAACCCCTTCATTTCCTTTACCGCCTAAACCGACCGGCCAATTCACCGAAGTTCCCTTGCCGATTTTTAATTTCCATTCACTGCTCACCGAGCACAGATAATCCACGAAAATGTAAGTGGTACCGCTGCCGTCGGAACGACGAGCCACGATAATAGGCACATCCGGAATGGCTATGTCGGTATTCACCGCTGTGATTTTTGGATCCGACCATTTCGTGATCGTTCCCAAATAAATTCCCGCAAGCGCTTCAGGCGTAAGCTTAATCCCCTTCGAAACACCCGGCAGATTATAAGCTGGGACTACCGCTCCCATCACCGTCGGGATGTGAAAAATACGTCCCGGCGCTTCGGAGAGCTGTTGATCGGTCATAGGTCCGTCGGTTGCCCCAAAGTCGACCGTTTTAGAGGTGATCTGCTTAATGCCGCCGCCCGAACCGATGGATTGATAGTTAAAGCGCGCATCTGAATTAATCTTCGAGTACACATCGAACCATTTGGAATAAATCGGGTACGGGAACGTCGCGCCCGCGCCGTTGATCAGCTTCGGAGCGGCCATTGCGGTTGCGCAAACAGCCAACCCCATCAAACCCATTAATATTTTTTTCATTCTTATATCTCCTTTATTGATGAATCCGCCATAGATCTCGGCGGACTAGCCGATCCTGCGGATCGTCTAGAACTTATAAACCGCGTCAAGCTGCGAACGGAACACGCTTTCGTTCGTCGCATTCTGCAGACCCGTTGCCGCAGTTCCGTTAAAAGGGTTTAGTGGGCGCACAAAGTACACAGTCCAGTTAACCGTCATACTGTCGGTGAGCATATAACCCAAGCCCAGCTTGTGGCCTTTACGATTGGTGAAGCCTTGTGTGCTCGGGCCGCCAAAATCGCTGTCGTTAAATGCCGCTGGAACGGAGTTTGCGCCAATTTCATAGTAACCGTAAGAGGCTTCCCAGCTCCCCTTTTTCTTGGTTTTTCCAATTTTAAATCCAACGCCCCATGCGTCATCGGCATCATGAATGTTATTTCCGAGACTCAGCGCATTGGATGTGCCTTCGTTTCCTGCGTTCACCGCATAGTCGTACCACAGCGTCACAGGAGTTTCCTTGGCGTAAAACACGATTTCTGGGTAGAAATCAAATACCTGGAAGTCGTCCGCCGCAAGTGAGTTGGTTCGTAAATAACTCGTCGCTGCAGTGTTGTTGGCCGCTAGAACCGTTTGAGACCAATTCGTGTAATTGTAATAGGACACCGCGAAAGTAAAATCGGTGGTGTGATCCGGATTAAGCGCATACGTTGCCAGCGTAAATGCTTGCTGATACGCAAAGAGCTCTGCATCCAAATCCAAACCTGCGTTTTCGTTGGTGATGAATTGTCCGAGCGTAGTCTGTGCGCTCAAGCGGTTATTTTCATTTTCTAAAAGCTTCCAGTTGGCCTGCTCCATGAAACCTTCGGGTGTCACGTCTGAATCCCAAACAATGGACGTTGAATATCGTAGGAACGGGTTTTCGATTTTTCCGCCGCTAATTTTTACACCCTTGAGAACTCCGTAATCTTTAAGGCCATTGGGCTCATAGCTTGCATACGCCCGGTCGACAAAAACGGCCTTGTAAGTAAAGTAGCCGGGATTGCCGAGCGTTACGTTCGTAGAATTCGGATCGGTGGCGCTTCCGGTAACCAATCGGAAACCGGTCTTCCAATCGTCTCCGAAATCTTTTTCGAAGCCCCAACGCAGACGAACGCGAAAACGGTTGCGCGAGCGGTCGTTGACGGTTCCTGTCGAGCCGGCGTCATTGTTTTTATTGTAAGTGTCAAAATTTTCCATTCGCAGGCGGAAATCTCCTGAGAATTTTGCGCCTTTGAGCCACGGAACGGCTTCGCCAATATTGTCTTTAATGCCCTTTTGCCAATCCGCTTCGCTCAAGGAAGCTTGAATAGGAGCTGCGGGCACTGCCTGAATTTCTGTTTTTTGCGAGCTTTCTAATTCTGCAATGCGCGCGTTCTGTGCTTGGATCAAATCCTGCATTTTGCGCATTTCTTGTTTCATGCTCGCAAGTGCTTGCGCAACCTCTTGCGAGGAATCGGAGTCGGCGAAAGCCGGAACACTTTGAACTAAAAATAGGGTAAGAACGAGTAATGCAATTTTCTTCATCGAAGCTCCTTGACTAGTTATCTGGGATCTATCCACAGGACTAGACTAAAGAAAGCGCATGAAGCGCCCGTAAAGAGATTATGAATTTATGATGAAGAGACTAGCGAAGGCTTTGTAGAAGGGTGTCGATCTGGGAAAGCTCGATTGGCTTTTGAAGAAGGCCGGTGGCACCAGAAGCTAAAATCAGATCCTCTTCAGCCCCAAGATACGCGGTGACTAGAAACGCTTTGGTGGGTAAATTTTTTGAGCGGATGTATTCCACAATTTCGAGACCGGTTCGACCGGGCATGGTCATATCCAAAAGCGCTACGTTGTAAAATTCGCGCTTTAAAAGATCAATGACTTGATTGCCATCCGAGGCAACATCGACGTCGTGACCCTTCTGGGTTAAAAAATCCCGAAGCATACCGGTGAATGCCTTTTCATCATCTGCGACGAGAATTTTCACGACGGTAAAATGGATTCGAGCTTTTTAATAAGATCTGGGCTCATGGGGTCGACTTTTGAATCAAAGCGCGCGACCACGCTTCCGGAGGAGTCGACTAAAAATTTATTAAAATTCCAGGAAACGTCTCCATTAAAACCGGACTCTTTGGTCAGGAATTGATAGAGCGGGTGAATGTCTTTTCCTTTGACGCTGATTTTAGAGAACATGGGAAAAGTAACTTTGTATTTGAGCGAGCAAAACTGTTTGATCTCGGCGTCATTTCCGGGCTCTTGCCACATAAAATTATTCGCCGGGAAACCCAAAATTTCAAAGCCTCTCGATTTGTACTTTTCGTATAGTTTTTCAAGCCCGTCGTACTGAGGCGTAAACCCGCAACGCGAAGCGGTATTCACCACTAGAAGCGTCTTGCCTTTAAACTGGGAAAGTTCTAAATCCTTACCATCGATTGTTTTTGCTGAAAATGCGTAAATATTTTTATCGGTCGCCATTGAGGGTGCTCCTAGAAAAAACGTCAGTGCCGCTAGCAATATTAATACGACGAGTGCTGTAACCGCGGCAACTTTAGTGGGTTTCATCATTTGTGTTATAATACCGCAAATTCGATCTATGCCAAACCTTTTGATTGCTAAAAATTCAACTGTCGAACTTTCCGTGGCAAGTTCCATGGCGAACCGCCATGGTTTGATCACGGGCGCCACCGGCACCGGAAAAACGGTTACACTGCAGGTGCTCGCTGAAAATTTTAGCCGCATTGGCGTTCCCGTATTCATGGCCGACGTGAAGGGCGATCTGACGGGTCTTGCGCAAGCCGGAAGCCTGACCCCTAAAATCCAAGAACGCCTTAAAAGTTTAGGCCTTTCCAATCCCGCGTTCCGCGCATGCCCCGTGACTTTTTGGGATTTATTCGGCGAAAAAGGCCACCCGATCCGCGCAACCGTTTCAGACATGGGTCCGCTTCTTATGGCTCGGCTTCTCAATTTAAATGAAACTCAAACGGCTGTTTTACATTTGGTTTTCAAAGTGGCTGACGACAACGGCATGCTGCTTTTAGATTTTAAAGACTTGCGCGCCATGGTGCAATTTGCCGGGGAAAATGCAAAAGAATTAAACAACCAGTACGGCAATATTTCACCGACAACGATTGGCGCAATCCAGCGCTCTCTTCTTGTGATCGAACAACAGGGTGCCGGTTCTTTTTTTGGAGAGCCCGCACTCGATCTTTACGATCTGATCAAAACCGATAGTTCCGGTCAAGGCGTCGTGAATATTTTATCCGCCGAAAAACTCATTCAGTCCCCCGGAGCGTACACGAGCTTCCTTTTATGGCTCCTGTCAGAACTCTTTGAGCATTTGCCCGAAGCGGGCGATCTCGATAAACCCAAACTCGTTTTCTTTTTCGATGAAGCGCATCTTTTATTTGAAGACGCTCCCAAAAGCCTGCTTGATAAAATAGAACAAGTGGTTCGCCTTGTCCGCTCCAAAGGGGTCGGTATTTATTTTGTGACGCAAAACCCGGCCGACGTTTCCAACAATGTTTTATCTCAACTGGGGAACCGCGTTCAACACGCCCTGCGCGCTTTTACGCCGATCGAACAAAAAAAATTAAAAGTGGCTGCGCAAACGTTCCGCAAAAATCCAAAACTCGATACGGAAGCGGTGATTTCAACGCTCTCAGTCGGAGAAGCGCTCATTTCGTTTTTGGATGAATCCGGTCAGCCGCAAATTGTGGAACGCGCGTGGATTCTTCCGCCGCAAAGCCAGATTGGTCCCATTTCAGAATCTGACCGGCAAAATAAAATTCGCTCCTCTTCGTTTTACGGTCGCTACGAAAACGGGGTTGACCGCGAGTCAGCTTTTGAGAAAATTTCTGCACGAACGAACCGGCATTTGGACAATATCCGTGTGCCGGCCGACACATCGTCTCCCTCACCCGCTCCCCGGAGCGTCGGAAGAGCTCCAAAAGCTCAAAATATGGGGCAAGACATTCTCCTGCAAACCACCCGCAGTGTGGCGCGCTCGGTCGGCACTCAAATCGGCCGGCAAATTGTGCGCGGAATCTTGGGTTCAATTTTTAGCGGTCGCTAATTTATTTTTTAAGTTTCAGCGCTTTTTGAACCTGCTTAGGATCCGAAATCGGCCTTCCGCAGGTTTTGTTTTGGCAGGTGAATAATGCGGGGCTTTTAAAATCTGCATCAAACTCTCTCCACTCCAATATTTTATAGAAAAGCGGGGCCTTAAGCGCTTCTAAATAAAGTTTTCGAGCGGTTAGATTTGATTTTGGGCCGACCACGGTGATGCGAAGCGGCTCTACCGCCAGTTCCTGGTCAGCCGTGAGAATTCCGGTTAAAAATCGTCTCTGCCCCACGAGTGCCGGCGATGCCAAAAACCGCATGGCATGCAGCGCCATCTCTTTAAAGGGTTCCCGGCCCGTCGTGTGATAAAGCCGGATTGTCCATCTGAGCAGCGCTAAGTTTTCATCCACCTTCACCACTGGTTTTAAAAATACGCCCTCGCCGCTTTCCGGAAACTTTGACGAACAAAACCCGAGATCGTTCGTTTTAAAATTTTTTTCGACGAACAAAACCGCCTCTTCCGACCGGGCTAGCCACTTCGGATCTGCGGTCGCCGTGTACAAACTAAAAAAAGCTTGTCCCATAGACAGCGTATCCCCCAAAAATGGGCCCCTGGAATCTGTCTCATCATGACGAAAACCGCCCCCCTCAAGACTTCTGTGTTCTAAAATCCAATACGCCGCGGCAGTTGCCATCTCCAAATACTGCCGCTCAGCGGTCGCTCCATACAATTCACACAGCGAGCGGATAAGCCATCCGTTTTCACGCGAGTAAATATGCCGATCAACTTTTGGCATCACCCCCGCGATCTTACGGTCTTCTTTGCTCAGCCTGTAAAAAGACTGGCCTCGTCGCACAGAGTCAATGTCCGCGTCCTGGCTTAAATAAAAGGCTCCCTCGGGACTTGTCCAAAAGTTTTGAAGGTACTGCGCTATTTTTTTGGAAGCCGCAAGATACCGAGGTTCGCCCCAGAGCGCGTAGGCGAATGCATAAAGCCGCATGTTGATAGCTTGAATCGATGCAATTTTTTCATAGTGTGGAGATTTCCAGTTCGCCGCGTCCGAGTACTGAAAAAATCCTCCCCACTCATGGTCTTCTAGATGGAGTGCCGCGTCGAGTGTCTGGCGGGCCATTTTCTCTTCATCTTTATTGCCGCCTTGGGCTTTTTCGATGGCGTATTCCATGTTATCGGGGTCGATCAGCTTGTAAACACTGCCCCATCCCCCAAACTCGTAATCAAAAATTCCAAAATGCTCTTCTTCGAGTGTTCGCTTTTGATCGGTCGTTAAACTAGGTTTTTCGGATGGAATCCATTTTGGCTCTGGCGCGACCGACGGGCCGGGTGTCGGATCATCCACAATCGCCTGAAGCATCGACGCCATGGCAACCGGCTCAAGATACCCGCGGCGTTTGACAATTTCACTGCCAGTCGGCGAAAAAACAACGGTAGCCGGCCAACCCCAGTCTTCATATCGCAGAGCCAAATCGGGACTTGATTCCTGATCCACACGGACAGGGATGAATTTTTGACCGATCAGTTCGATCACCTTGGGGTCACTGTAGGTGGTCTGGTCCATCTCGTGACACCAGTGACACCACACCGCTTCGAGATCCAGTAGAACAAATTTATTTTCTTTTTTAGCCTGCGCAAAAAGATCCGGCGACCACGGCTGCCAGTGGATTTTTTCTTCGGCGCAAGCGCCGGAATGAATGAGGCTTAAAAAAAGAAAGCTAAAGAACAGCGCCCTGAGTTTTTCCATGCTGGGTCTCTTCGTCATAAATTTTTTCTTTTTTACGATAAGCGCGGATAATTTTCTGCGCTTCTTTATTAGCTGAAAGCTCAAGCTCCTTGCAATTAGGAAAATCCCCCAGATGCTCGAACATTCCCTCAATGTCTGACGCGGCTTGTAGCCCTAAGTCGTGGTGGCCTTTTTCGTGGAGTGTGAGCGCTTCCATAAATCTTTGCCACTGAAATCCCACCGGGGATGAAATATTTTGAGTCGCCAAATGCGGGAACTGATACTCCGTGTCCACGGAAACTTTGTAGGAGTTCAAACCACAGGCGCTTTCGCTCTTAGGAAAATACTGCAGATCCCAATGAATATTCCACTCCGTGTGCGCGGCACAAACGGTTCCGTCACTTTCCTCGATGCCGTTCTGCTGAATGCTTTGCAAAATCTGCTCGATGGTTTCGCCTTGCACGTCGTAGGTTCGGGTCGATTCCTTGCTAACGGGTGAGGCGAATGCGGCCCCCTGAAAAAGAAGGACGCTCACCCATAAAAACCCATAGAAATTTTTCATACGCCCCTAGTGCCCGCAGTGATACGGAAGATTTTTGAGAATCGTAAAAGCCCGATACACTTGCTCACCCGCGACCACCGCAGCCAAATCGTGCGGCAGAGTTTGCGGGCCAAACGACCACAAAAAATCGGCTTTTAAATTTTCTTTTTCTTCTTTTGAGAGACCGCTCGCCGGACCAATGATAATCCACCACTCCCGAGTTCCGTTATTCTGGAATCCGCTGACCCGCGCTGACAAATCCTCCGATGAAAACATTTTGGCGCTCTTCGAAAAATCACACAACCAAATCTGACTGCCGGCTGGTTTTTGAAAGTTAGGTTCAATAGCCGCGGTCGTACAGTCGGAAAATGCTTGGATTCTTTTTTGGTATTCGCTAAAAAGAGAAAGTGTTTCAGGTCTAAAAAAGCGCTTAATCTGGGAAGATTTTGTTCCGTAAAATCCGAAAATGATTTTCAATTAAATGCGAGAACCCAAGTAAAGTCCGGCGTAAAAAGCGCCAAATCCGAAAACCAGGTTCAGCGCTACATTTATAAATGCCTTTAGCCCATGTCCTTCCATGGAAAGATTCGAGCTTTCAAGAATGAGCGCTGAGAATGTGGTGAATGCGCCGCAAAAACCACTGACTAAAAAAATTCTCTGATTTTCGCTTAAGCTCCAGCGCCCCGTAATCGCCGAGGCGAGCACCCCCACCACCAAACAGCCCAGTGTATTCACAGTAAGAGTTCCGCCTGGAAACGAAAGATTGCTCACTTTTTGCACCCAAGCTGAAAGATAGTAACGGCAGGCCGTGCCGAGCACACCTCCGGACAACAAGCTCATTATTTTAATCATGTCTCACTCGAAAAAGTTTTAGACGTAAAAGGATTTCCCGGAAGCAACAAGTGTTTTAAGGTAGGCGGCTGGCTCGAAACGCTTGGAGTCCACCTCTTTTTGAAAACGCTCGATATCTTTGAGAATATTTGGCAGTCCAACGGAGTCCGCGAAGCGCAGGAGACCGCCGCGAAAAGGCGCAAAACCTGTTCCCATAATCATGCCAATGTCGACCGTGGCGGCGCTATCCACCACTTTTTCGTCGAGACATCGCGCCGCTTCGTTGATCATGATATAAATCATTCGCTTCAAAGCATCTTGATCTGAAATTTTCCCATGGCCCGTAACTAGATTTAATTCTTTGTTCGGGGTCTTAATTTTTCCGCCACCCTTGTATTCATAAAAACCCTTGGATGATTTTTTTCCTAAAAGCCCTTTTGCTTTAGCCTCTTCTAAAATAGGAGCCACTTTCATTCGGTCCCCAAACGCATCCTGTAAAATATGCGCCACCTTGTAACCCACGTCGATTCCCACCTGATCCGCCAATTCCACCGGACCCATGGGCATTCCAAAGGTTTCGCAAATTGCGTCAATTCGAACCGGAGAAAATCCTTCGCGGAGCAAATAGGCCGCTTCGTTTAAATACGGCAACAGCAATCGATTCACCAAAAACCCCGGTGTGTCCGCAGTCAAAATCACGGTCTTTCCTAAACGGCGCGCAAACAGCACCGTGCGCTCGATTGCCTCGTCCGAACTCTTCGCTGCGCGAATCACTTCGACGAGCGGCATGCGGCTGACCGGATTAAAAAAGTGGAGCCCCACCACGCGTTCCGGGTTTTTGCAGGCTTCGGCCATTTTCGTCACTGGAAGCGAAGACGTATTCGATGCCAAAATGGCACTCGGCGAAACCACCTCTGAAAGCGACTTGAACACTTTTTGTTTAATCGAAAGATCTTCGACCACGGCCTCGATCACCATCTGACAATTTTGAAGTCCATCGTCCGTGAGACCCACCGAAATGCGCCCCATGCCGTTTTCCATCTGATGCTTTTTGATTCTTTTTTTCTTAAGCAAACTTTTGTAGAGAGAATCCGCTTCTTTGAGAGCACCCCCAAGCGCTTTCTCGTTTACGTCTTTCACGCGCACAGGGATATCTCGGAAACTCGCAAGCTGAGCAATCGCTCCGCCCATCACGCCCGCTCCGACAATGCCGCACTTTTCAATGCCGTCAGACTTTAGTTCCGCAGAAGTAAAGTGCGCTTTTTTAAATTTCTCACTCAAATAAAATACATGAATTAAATTTTTTGAAACATCGGTCACGGCTAAACGTGCAAAGTGTTTACTTTCAGCTGTGTAAACCAAGTCTGATTTTTTTCCGTAAGTCGCGGAAAGTAATTTTAAAATCTCTAATGGCGCTGGATACTGACCTTTGGTTTTTGAGAGCACGTCCTTCTTGGCTTTGGAGAACACCATCATCCGACCGAGAGCAGTGTTTTCCAAAAAGCAGGTCATGAAATCCGTTTTTTGCGCGCGGCGCTTAAATTTCCCGGCGAGTATCTCTTGTGCGAATAAAAATGCATCTTCAAGCAGCGTTTTTTCAGAAACGACGCGGTCCACCATGCCAATTTTAAATGCATCTTCACCGGACACCATTTTTCCAGTGAGAATAAGCGGCATGCTTTTAAGAAGGCCAAGTAATCTTGGCAAACGAATACTTCCTCCAAACCCCGGAAGGATTCCGAGATTCACCTCAGGTAAACCAATTTTGACATTCGGAGAAAATGATGTGATCCGGTACTGGCAACCGAGGGCGAGCTCATATCCGCCGCCCAAGCATGCGCCATTGATCACGCAAATTGTAGGGATTTTAAGATTCATTAATTTTTTGAGAATGATTTTTCCAGACTCGGCTTTTTCAAACGCGTCTTTTTCCTCGCGAATCCCCTCAATTTCTTTAATGTTTGCGCCGGCAATAAAAATTTTGGGTTTGGCGCTCGTCACCAGAAGCGCCTTTAAATCCGCGCGTGCCGAAATTTCTTCAAATACAGCGTCGAGTGTTTTGATAATTTCAGAAGTAAGGATATTCACATCGGAATCCGGCGTGTCAAAAACGAGATTGCCGATGCCGTCTCGAACGGTTAAGGAAAATGGACTCTTCATGAGCGCTCGAGGAGCAATGCTCCACCCTGTCCGCCGCCCACGCAGAGCGACACCAGTGCCCGTTTTGCGCCGCGGCGCTTTAATTCCTTCAGTGCCGTTAAAATGAGGCGTGACCCGCTTGAACCCACCGGATGGCCGAGCGCAATCGCGCCGCCATTTACATTAAGCTTCGAAAAATCAATAGTCCCAAATTTTTGGCTCGACAAATATTCCAAACACGACAACACTTGCACCGCAAACGCTTCGTTGATTTCAAAAATATCGATGTCATTTAACCCGAGGCCCGTTTTCTTTAAAACCTTTTCCATGGCAAGGGCTGCGCCGAGTCCCATTTCACTCGGCTCAAGACCCGCATAATCGTATGCCGCAACCGTCCCCAGCACTTCACGGCCCATGCTCTTTGCTTTTTCTTCTTCCATTAATAATAGAGCGCAGGCGCCGTCGGTGATCTGCGACGAATTTCCCGCCGTCACCGTGCCGGTTCGCTTATCGAAAGCAGGTTTTAATTTCGTAAGTTGCTCGATCGTTAAATTTTCGCGCACACCGTTATCTTCGGAAATCGCTTTTTCGTAGCTTGAAGGGATAAAAACCGTCATCGTTTCTTCTTTAAATTTAGCACGGGACGCGATCACGCGCCGGTGGCTTTCGAGCGCAAATTCATCTTGGCGTTTACGCGAGATGCCAAATTTTTTGGCGAGCACTTCCGCGGTTTGTCCCATATTGAGACCACAAGTCGGGTCGGTGAGCGCTAACTGCAATGCCGCAACCGGCGCAAAATGTTTCGGGCGAAATTGAAAAATGACTCCCAATTTTTCGGGAAGTGTTTTGGCGCGCCCAAGCTTCATAAAAAGCCCGGCGGATTCTTTTGAAAATACAAGAGGCGCGTTGGACATCGACTCGGCCCCGCCGGCGATCACGACTTCATCTTGGCCGATCGAAATTTTTTCAACCGCGCTCGTCACGGATTCAAAACCAGAGGCGCAGTTGCGGTTCACAGAATAAGCGCGCTTGGATTTTGGAATTCCGGCCTGGAGACTGATCACCCGCGCGACATTCGCCGCATCTATGGGCTGACCCACGCAGCCCATAATCACTTCATCGACCTGATTCGGATCCCAATGCGCTCTTTGTAAAAGCTCAGTCACGCAGAGCGAACCTAGTTTCTGAGCCGAAAGCCTGTCAAAAGAAGACCAGGCCTTTATAAATGGAGTGCGAACGCCTTCGACCACTGCAATTTTTTTCATCACGAACCCCTATCTAAGTATTACTAAGTTTAACAGAACCTATTAATTTTTCAATAGATTTTAGCTTTTTTTGTGGTATACTTACAGCATGATTCAGAGATTTCATTCAAGAACAATCCTAAATCTGGTTTTGATTTCCCTGCTTTGCTCGTCTTTTCCCGTATTTGCCGAAACTCAAGAAGATGCCATTGATTATCTCAATAAAGGTTTTGTGCGTTGGAAGCAAGGCGACACCGAAGGCGCAATTGCCGATTACACGAAGGCCATTGAACTGAATCCCAAGTACGCCAAAGCGTATTACGACCGCGCGCTTGTTTACGGTTACAAAAATGATGCCGTCAAAGAAACAGCGGATTACACCAAAGCCATTGAAATGGATCCAAGCTTCACCGCTGCTTACTTTAATAGAAGTCTTTCGCGCGAACAGACTGGGGATTTAGATGGCTCTATTGCAGACTCTACCCAAGTCATCTCCGCCGAACCCAACAACGCAGCTGCTTACTACAATCGTGCCATCGCTCGCGGCCAAAAAGGCGATTTGCAAGGTTCAATGGCCGACAACACCAAAGCGATTAGTCTCAACGCCGGCTACACCAAGGCCTACTATAGCCGTGGACTCGCGCGAGCTGGAAGTGGTGATTTAGACGGAGCGATTGCGGATTTTACCCAAGTGATTCAAGCGGAGCCCAACTCCTTTGACGCGCTCTATAATCGCGGCGCCGCACACTGGAAAAAAGAAGATCTCGATGGAACCATTGCCGATCTTGAAAAAGCGGCCTCACTCAATCCTTCTATTCAATCACAGGTTGCTCCCGTCATTGCCGAAGCTAAAGAACGAAAAGCAGAGGCTTCCAAACCCAAAGACTCTCAACCGGCAACCACAGCCAAGAAGGGTCTACAATCGTGAAGTCCTTTAAGACTTATTTATTTGGAGTCCTTTTTCTTGTCACTACTCCCCTATTCGCTGGTGATTTTCAATGCGAGGTGATGCATTTGGAAGGCTCGGCTTACCGCACCAATGAAAAGGTCACGCGTCAGCTTTTAAAAGAAGGTGATCTGTTGGATGTAAAGGACACCATTGAAACCGACTCCGGAAGCACTGTTGATCTTGCGTTCGATAAAGAATGGAAAAACGTTCTTCACATTGACGCTAGCTCCAAGATGAAAATTGCGGCGATTCATCCGACCAATATTCGAAGCTATTCCGGGGGTGCTTACGCAAAACTGGGTCAACTCCCGAAAGATTCTTCGTTTGAAATTCAAACCCCCACGGCTGTCGCTGCGGTTCGCGGCACTGAATTTCAGGTGCTTTCTAAAAATAATTCATGGGACGTGCTTAATTTTTCAACGTCGCTTGTTAGCGTCTACGGACTCGATGACAGCGGAAACCGCCAAAAAGAACCCATCATCATCAAGCAATTTGAAAAAACCGATGTGCCGAAAGCAGGAGCCGTTCCTTCTCTCCCAAAAGTTCTAGCGTCTGATGAAAAAGAAAGCGGTCTGACGATTCAGTCTGGGATTAAAAAGACAGTGGAGACCGTGGTAGGTTCCGGCCGCACCGGAAAACTAGAAGATATTTCAACCATCGAAAAGAATATCGGACAGAAAAAAATTGGTTCGAACACCCTCTCGTCAGACGATCAGCCTCAAATCGTCGACAATCGCCGGAGAGCCTTTAAAGGAGTTTAGCGTTTTTTAAATCCGGTTTGAACAGAGTCCGCGGCGCCGGTGATATCTCGCCCAACACCCTTTACGGTTTCACAGCCAGCCAAACACACCAAAACAAGTATCATCGCCGAAAAAAGAATGGATTGTTTCAAGTGAGGTTCTCCCTTATTTGAAAGTATTCTACCTCAAAAATAACGGTCTTAAAAATAAAACTCCCCTGCTCGTTTTCACGGGCAGGGGAGGCCTTGGTGTAGAAGCTTCTTACGAGAGCTTTACAACGTTGGCGGCTTGTTCGCCTTTGGGACCCTGTGTGATATCAAACGATACCAACTGGCCTTCAGCTAAGGTCTTGAAACCTTCGCCTTGAAGAGCTGAGAAATGGACGAACACGTCCTTTTTTCCGCCTTCAGGAGTAATAAATCCATAGCCTTTTTGATCGCTGAACCACTTGATGGTGCCTTTTGCCATTGTTGCCATATTTCCTTTTTTGTTTTTAACTACCTTCGGATGAACAAATGTCTTTGGTCCTACAGAAAACAAAACCGCGAATTGAAGTAGGTTCGCGGTTTTTAATTCTTATTTCTCGTAAGCTTCAAAAACAACCACTTTCGAACTACAGGGGAACTATACCTGACAGGGGCCTAAAAGTCAAGTTGTGGTGTGACGCGCCAAAGCGTAAGTCCGGGCCTCGGCAATCTTCTCTACTGGCGTCCGTAGAAGGTCAGATGTCATTCCTAGCTTGGAGCTCGTCCAAATCAGCCACTTGGTGGGGTCCCAGTGATACCACTGAATGCCGTTTCGGTAGTCCGACGGAAAGCGGTGGTGATAATTATGATACCCTTCCCCGTTTGTCAGGATGGCCCCCATCCAATTGTCGCGGGCCGAAGAGTCCGGGTCGTAGTTAGAGCTCCCAAACGTATGGGCAAAGGAATTGATAAAAAAGGTGCAGTGATGGACGAGCGCCATTCGCGCCCCCACCGACAAGAGCAACACCCCCCAAAAGTGTCCGGTCAGCGCGCCGATTCCAAGCGGGAGAACTAACCCTGAAACAAGCGCCCATTTCTGGTAGGAATTATGCTGAAGCATCACAAGTTTGTTTTTTTGAAGGTCGAGTGAGTTGTCATACTCCATCACCGGCTTTTCAAAGATAATCCAGCCCATGTGAGCATAAAAAAATCCGCGCTTAATGTTGTAGGGGTCCCGCTGAGTGTCGACATACCGGTGATGGGTGCGGTGAAGCGATGCCCAGCGAAGCGCCGATTGTTCAAACGCCGCCGACCCAAAGAATAAAACCAAGCACTGAAAAAAAGGGTTCGCCTTGTAGGCGGCGTGTGCGTAAAGACGGTGGTACCCGGCGGTGATCGCCATCAGCGCGCCGCAAAAGTAGACCCAAAATAAAATCCATTCGACCTTTGAAAAACCAAATTTGAGATAATAGAACGGGACGCCGACAAATCCAGCGAGTGCTGTGATGGATAAAAAAAGCACTCCGGCCCAGCGGATTTTCTGCTTACGGTGAATAACCGTTTCAGCGGTCAAGCGGGGGCGTCAATCAAGTAAATGCGATTGTCTTCCACCTTGTACAACATGGGAACCACTGGAATTTTAGGATAGCGGGCGTTAATGCGAAGGGCTTCGCTTAAAATAAACTGAGTGACTTCTCCAATTTCAAACATCATACAAAAATTTAAAAAATGATCTTCGGCAAGCTTGGCGTCCCAGCCTGCGCGGTCCACAAGTCCCTTCACAAACTGCTCTTTGCGGGAGGCCAGGTTTTCCATGCCGCATTCGGTGTGGCCAATTAGCGCTACCTGCTGAACCCCGCCCACACCGATGGCATACGAGACCTTGAATTCACTGTAGCGCAGATTGGCGCCGGCCGCACGGACGATGTAGGCAAAATTATCAGGGATATGCAGGTGTTTTCGGCTGTCCATGCACATGCCGATCAAAAGCTGAGCTTGAGTATAACTATCGAACTCGCGTCCGAGATTGTGGTATTCGAGCAAAAGCCCGGCCGGAGTCCCCAGCAGAGCTTTGGGGATATCCTGCACGGAATTGATGGGCGTTAATTTATGGCTTGAATGCATGCGGCGTATTGTAGCAGATTCTTTGGATGAGAAAAAGACAGCTTTACGGATTCCATCCAATAGCCTCATGAACACAATGCGATGGATAGGATAAAGCAAAAACCAGTACAATCGACCGAGTAGCCCATGAGCATCGAACAACGCCGTTTGAACGAGCAAGGTTTTCCCTTCATCCGATTTCATTTCAAATTGAAGCCAAGCTCGTCCGGGGACTTTCATTTCAGCGACTAGGCGCAAAAGCCGGTTCGGCTCAACCGCCTCAACGCGCCACCAGTCGAGTGTGTCGCCGGGCAATAGTTGCTGAGTGTCTTTTCGCCCACGACGCAAACCTACCCCACCCACTACTAAATCAAAATACCCTCGGATTTTCCAAATCCAGTTCGCGCCATACCATCCGTTCTTGCCGCCGATGGACGTAACGGCCAAAAAAACTTTTTCGACGGGTGCTTCAATGCGCACCGACAAGCTCTCAACAAAACGCGGTCCGGCGACATGTTCTCCTAGAACCAATTTTGAGCGAGAGGACGAAAGCGCATCGGACCAACGCGTGGCGGAATACTGCTGGTCTTCGCTCGCCAGCGCTTTTCGAATAGCTTCCCGAATGGGCAGAGGTTTGATGTTGAAAATTTTAAGCGCTCGGTCATCATGAACCGTCGTCTCATGGCGAATACTCTCGACGAGTTTCCTCCCCACTCTCGCATAAAGCGGCGTGATAAGACCTAGCCACAAACTCGATAGCCCTGGTGAAAGCACTGGAACCGGAATAATCCATCGTTTCAAATTTCTCTGACGGCCGTATTCTTTCATGAGATCGAGGTAAGACATTTTATCCGGACCACCGATCTCAAAAATCTGGCTCTCTGACATCGGCAAGGTCGCAGCCTGGCTCAAATAAGAAATAACGTCTTCGATCGCAATGGGCTGTGCGAGCACGTTCACCCATTTGGGAGTCGTCATCGCTGGCAAGCGCTCCATCAAGGCGCGAATCATTTCAAACGAGAGGCTTCCAGAACCAATGATGATAGACGCTTGAAATTCAATCACTGGAATGCCCGACTGGGCTAAAATTTGGCCGACACGCTGACGGCTTTTTAAATGCGCGGAAAGGTCGCTTCCGTGACTTAGCCCTCCCAAATAAATAATTTTTTTTAAGCCTGATTTTTTTGCAGCCCTCGCAAAATTTTCAGCCGAAAGCAGCTCTTCGGCTTCAAAAGAGCCCGCACTTCCCATTGAATGAACCAAATAATAGGCTATGTCCATTTTAGTCATGGCCAGTTCCAAAGACCGCAAATCCAAAAGATCACCGCGCATAACCTGCGTTGAAGCGCCTACTTTGCTTTGCAAAAATTCAGGATGGCGCGCCAAACAGCGAACCTGGCAACCTTCAGATTCCAGCTTTTTTAAGAGACGGCCGCCAACATAACCCGTGGCGCCGGTGAGGAGTATTAAAGGCTTCAATTCATTCTCGTGAGGTCATTTTGGTTTAAAGATATGGAGTAGTGCCGGGAGAACAAACAAATCGCTCAGCGTGGCAAGGCCAATCGTGATGCAACTTAAGAGTCCAAACTGAACCGTCGGAATCATGTGACCAAACGTGGTCACTCCGAAACCGCCGGCTAAAATCAGCGACGAGGCGATCACTGGCTTAAAGCGTGTGGAAAGAGCCTCGGTAACCGCTTTGTCCGCATCTAGTCCCTTAGCGCGCGCTTCGCGGTAACCGTATAAAATATACACCGTGTTATCAAAAACAAGGCCAATCGCGACGCTCGCAATCATGGCCGTCGCAGTATTGAGTCCGATTCCTAAGTAGGACATCGCGCCAAAAAGCCCGGCGATTGGAACAAAATTTGGCACGACTCCCAGCAAAGCGTACGGCACAGAGCGAATCATCACGACAATTAAAATAAGAATGATTCCAAAAGCAGTTAAAACGCTGATCACTTCGTCCCGCACTAAGCGTTCGGACATTTCGGTCAGAAGCCGATTTTCCCCGGTCACCACCACTTCCCAACCTTCTCCAAGCTTCTGGCGCGCAAGCTCCGGAATGTTCCGGGCAAGATTTGCCACCATGCCGCTATCGGTATTTTCCATGAATAAAGTAAACCGCAGTTTTTCACAGCCTTCGGTGGCGAGCTCTTTAAAATTATCCCCCATTTTTTTGGGAAGCTCGTCCAATATTTTTCCGAGTATTTTTTCATCACGCGGACGGCGCACCACTTTTTCGAAATAGCGCACGAAGCTTGTGAGCCCCACTGCGTGCGAAGCACCCGGGAGCGCGGATATGGCCGTTTCGAATGCGTCGAGCTTATTCCACGTTTCCGGCAAACGCATTTGCGAAAGACTTGGAGTTTCAAGCACCACTTCTAGCGGGTAAATTCCCCCCATTTTCTCGAGCATAAACTCCGTGTCTTTTCGAAAGGGGTCGTCAGAATGAAATATTTTTATAAATTCGGTAGAAGTTCGGATAAGCGGAATTTCTACGACGCAAAAA
Organism: uncultured Planctomycetia bacterium; assembly: GCA_964606485.1. Classification (GTDB taxonomy): domain Bacteria; phylum Omnitrophota; class Gorgyraeia; order 2-02-FULL-51-18; family 2-02-FULL-51-18; genus CAZSGP01. The sequence goes on from CAZSGP010000007.1 coordinate 45,913, forward strand.
GTAATGAACATCGCGGCTGCGAGCAGAATGGCCCACGATGCCTTTCGGGCAAGCCAGGAAATCCCGGAGCCTGCTTTTTCAAAAATGTTCATACGATGCGGCTTTGGTTTCGGCGCCCACGCTTCAAAAAGTGGCGCCCATAGCATGGTGAGAAGCCATGCCGCTGTCGTTCCGATGGCTCCAAACAAACCAAAATCCTTTACCGCGGGAATGTGGCTAACCGTGAGCGCCAAAAATCCAATGAACGTTGTCAGATTTGCCAGAAAACACGGCAGAAACATTGCGCGAAACGCATTGGCTAGTCTCAAACTCGGCGAAAGCGTAGCCCGTGTGAGACTGAAAACACCCGAAACTTTAACCGTTGAGCTTACCGCCACGATTAAAATAACCGGCGCTAAAAGCGAGGTGAGCGCGTGCATTTTTACATGGAGTAAAGCCATCAACGCTTCGGTAGCCGCAAGCGACCCTCCCATGACGAGCAGGCCGTAAATCAACGTTCCAAAATCCAGGTGAAATAAAAGAAGCAGGACAATGATGACGCCCACACAAAGCGGAACAAAGGTGCGGCGATCCTTTTCAATTTTTTCCGTGAAAACATTTTGCTCAACCGCGCTTCCCGTCAGAATAAATCGCGTTCCGGGAGCTAGATTTTTTTCAAGCGTCTGACGCGTGACGGAGAGCGCGCCATCGGCTGCATTCGCGCCGGACCGCACGGATAAGACCATCACCGCCAAATGGCCGTCAGAAGAAAGTAGATGCTGAGCTTGCGGAGGCCACTCTTTTCGGCGCGCGAACAGCGCGTCAGTAGATTCCTTTTTTTCAAGGAGCGGCCCAAGAAGCGCTTTTTCTTTGATTTGGCCAAACCACCCCATTTCATATTCTTGCGTTTTAGAAATGCCTAAAACATCGGCGACGTCCGGGATTTTTCCGAGCTCTTTTTCGAGTGCGTCTAGCTGAAGCGCTGCATCAGGGCTAAGGCCGTCAGGTAGTTCTACGCCAACAACGATGTTATCGGCAGCACCGAACTTGCGCTTAAACTGTTCAAACTCGTACCAGGTTTTATCGTCACGTATAAAGAAAGGGTGGTTGGTGGAATCCACTCCAACGCCTTTGGCAACCAGCACCAAATAAAGACACAGCCCCGCGGACAACAGTGCGGTGATCCAGCGCAAACGGTAGAGTGCCCTCGCCCAAAAAGGTGTGGAAGAATGAAACAATCGATCTGGATCGACTAGTTTTGGAGAGCTTCCTTCTAAATGAATCACGCGCTCGTTTTATTCCAAACGGTTTCGAAGTTCACCCAAATCTCGGGTGACACGCGGACAATCCCGATCACTGACGGGGGTTTTAGATTAAACCAAGTAGTCAAAATTTTCACTTTTCCTTTTATAAAAATCTGCCCTTCTTTTATTTCCGCGGAAACAGGAATCGAAACAGCGTGTTTGCTGCCATGCATCGATAGATTTCCTTCTAGCAAATACGCGTTGGGCGCGCCATCCTTTTGGGGTTGAATCGATTCCACTTCCAGTTCAATCGAAGGAAATTGCTCGGCTTCAAACATTTGGCGCATGTGTTCGTCGCGCTCGGCGTTTTTAGTCGTTAATTTAGAAACGGGTATTTCAAGCGTCGCCGGCTCCGTGATGGCTTTTGCTTGAGAATCCCAAGATGCGAGTCCATGCAAAAAGGGCGCTTCCCCCTCAAAAGAATGAAGCGTGGACTTCGCCTTAAAACTCAACTTCGATTGTTCTGAAGAAAGCATATACGTATCGGTGGACGCAGATGCAGTGCCTGTTAAAAGAAATAGATTGAATGCGAGAATGCTAAGCAGCCGGACCCATCGAGGGTTCACGTGCTCCGCGTAAGAGGCATTAAGTTTTAACTGAGTGGCGTTCATCATTTCTCCTTTGGCCTAAAATTTATCGATTCAGCCACCAAATTGCTGAATTTAGATACGACGCAAAGCTCACCCATAAAATATAAGGTGTCAGGAGTGCAGCAGCAACCCTATCCTTGCTCCATGCAAAAACAACCAAAATCAATAAACTGGTCCACAAACAAGCGATATCCAAAAGCCCGAGAAACGGACTGCGCAGACCAAAAAATAAAAAGGACCAGCTGGTGTTAAAAAATAGTTGGGCTAAAAAAAGGGCCCAGAGCTTTATGCCCTGCTGGACGCGCGCATTCCATATCCGCCAGCCTGCGATCGCCATCAAAATATAAAGCGTGGTCCAAACCGGACCAAAGATCCAGTTGGGTGGATTGAGCGGCGGCTTTTGGATTGTGGAGTACCAACTCTGGAGACTGGAGGCGGTTGCAAAACTCCCCGCTCCGCCAATGGCAAGACAGCCTCCAATAAATAAAAGAAGCGTCCAATAAGA
>CAZSGP010000007.1:48390-53559 GCA_964606485.1 uncultured Planctomycetia bacterium
GTTAAAAGCGCGTAATCGATATACCCTTTTTCTCCGCCGCCGTAAAAAGTGCTTTCGTCCCACGCGTTCAGTGGTTTATTTTCCTGAAAGCGCTTGGGCAGATCAGGGTTCGCGATAAATAATTTTCCAAATACGATGAGGTCCGCTTTATTGGAAACGAGTGTTGCTTCGGCAGATGCTTGGGTGTAACCGCCGCAAGATAGAAATGTTCCTTTGAATAATTTTCTTAAAAGTGCGCTCTCCACGACTTTGGCGCCGTGACGAATGTCAGATTCATCAGGCTCAATCACATGCAAGTAACTTAAACCTAGATCCGAAACTTTTTTGACAATCGTTGAAAAGTGACTCGTTGGATCCGAATCGCTCATCCCGTTAAACGTGCCGCTCGGAGACAGGCGCAGTCCTACGCGCTCTTTGCCCCACACTTTGCAAACCGCCTCAATCACTTCCACCAAGAGCCGCGCACGGTTGTCGATATTTCCACCATACTCATCGGTGCGACGATTGACGCCGTCTCTTAAAAACTGATCAATGAGATAACCGTTGGCTCCGTGAATTTCAACGCCATCAAATCCGGCTTCCAGCGCGCGTCGCGCGGCGCCTGCGTAAAGCGCTGGAATTTGCTTCGCTTCTTCAAGTGTCAAAGCGCGCGGCGTTTCGTACGCCTGCATGCCGATCGGCGTATAAAGCTGGCCCGAAATTGCAACCGCTGAAGATGAAACCGGAGTCTCCCCTCCCAAAAATGAAGAATGCGACACGCGTCCACAGTGCCAGAGCTGGCAATAAATCAGCCCACCGGCCGCATGCACGCTTTGAGTAATTTCTTTCCAAGCTTTTACTTGTTCGTCGCTATAAATGCCGGGTGTTGCCGGGTACCCCACTCCGCTCGCGGTGACAACGGTCGCCTCTGTGAGAATGAGTCCGGCGCTTGCTCGCTGACGGTAATACTCGGTCATCATCGACGTCGGAACGCGCGTCGCCATATCCGCGCGGCAACGCGTCAGCGGCGCCATCACCGTTCGGTTTTTTAAAGTGTATGGACCCAATTTAAATTGAGATAATAATTTTGACATACAAATTCCTCTTTTTTTTAGAGCGTTTTAAGATCAATGACAAACCGGTAGCGCACATCGCTTTTAATGGTGCGCTCGTAAGCCTTTTCGATTTCCTTTACCGAAATTTTTTCAATTTCAGGAGTCACTTTGTGCTTGGCGCAGTAATCGAGCATCTCTTGAGTCTCTTTGATACCGCCGATCACTGAGCCCGCGAGCCGTTTGCGGCGGCCAATCAGTGTAAAAGCGTGAATAGACGCGGGCTGGTCGGGAACACCCACAATCACCATCGTCTTGTCGCGCTTTAAGAGACCGAGATACAGATTTAAATCATGGGGAGCGGCGACCGTGTCTAAAATAAAATCAAATTTTCCGGCAAGCCCCGCCATTTTTTTTGCGTCACTCGACAACACAAATTCTTTAGCGCCAAAAAGCTTAGCGTCTTTTTCTTTGGCCTTCGAGGTGCTAAACACCGTGACATTGGCGCCCATCGACGCGGCAAGCTTCACACCCATGTGTCCAAGCCCACCCATTCCGACCACACCCACGTGGTCACCCTTTTTAACCCCAAAATGTTTGAGCGGTGAATACGTGGTGATCCCGGCGCAGAGTAGCGGTGCTGCTTTATCGAGCGGAAGACTTTTAGAAATTTTTAAAGCGTAATTTTCATCGACCGTGATCTGCGAAGAATACCCGCCATAGGTCGGCGTTTTTTGATCCTGTTCGGTTCCGTTGTACGTCCAGGACGCGTGTCCGTCGCAGTAGTTTTCTTCACCACTTTTGCAGGGTTCGCACTTGCGGCACGAATCCACAAAACAGCCCACGCCCGCTTGGTCTCCGACACGGAATTTTTTAACTTTCGAACCCACGCGTGTCACAATGCCCGCAATTTCATGACCCGGAACCATGGGGTAACTGGAACCCTTCCATTCGTTTCGAACCTGGTGAATGTCCGAGTGACAAATCCCGCAAAAATGAATATCGATCAGAATGTCGTTTGGTCCGGGTTCTCTTCGGTTAAACGAAAATGCGGTGAATTTGGAAGTGGGGCCCGATACCGCAACGCCACGAGTAGGTAGTGACTTCATAAAGCGCCCTCCTAGGAAAGACTTCTATTGTAACACTAGAATAGGGAGGACTGCACGATAGGCAAAAAAATAGGGGCATGTAAAAACATGCCCCTATTTGCGAAGAATAGGCAGTTTATTTGCCCATCCAGCTTCCCCAGTTCCAGGGAAGCGCGTTGTACAACACACCGCCCACCCCGCCAAAGAAACTGCTAAGCGCGCAAGACTCTGCCGCATAGGCATTTGTACAAACAACGGCCGCAGTCATGACAAATAATCCGATAATGAACGACTTGTTTTTCATTGTTCCTCCTAGTATTGAACCGCTTCCTGCGGTTCTAGATAATAAGTATAATTAACTACTTATTAACTATAATATACATTACTAATTAAGAATATCAAGTCAGAGGGGATATTTTTTTGAGTCTAGGCTGAAATCTGATTCTTATTCATCGATGTGAAATTTATGCAGAATCCGGTGAAGCACCGGCGCAAAAACGATGCCCATGACCGCGATGAACACAAGTCCGCTAAAAAGCGCGTAGCCCGATGCAAATATTTTTGCCTGCATGCTGCTGAGTGGATAAACCGGACCCATGCCGCTTAAAATCATGGAGGCTTCTAGAAGAGAATCGACCCAGCCAAGGCCTGCCAGGTTGTGGTAGCCGGTTACTCCGATTAAAAGTGCCGTACCGATGAGCAAACCCGCGATTCCAACATGGGTGAGCATTCGCCCAATAAAGACTTGAGGCGTGGCTAATTTTTGGCGTTTATGCTCGAGCAAACTAACTTTTATCCGTTTTAGCGCTGGCGTACTTTTTAAGCCACGACGCAGCGGCTTCTTCAGCGGCAGATCTCAGAGGGCTGGATTGGGGCTCTGCCGTTTTAGAAGGTGTCTCCACCTTCACGGGCTCATTTTTTGGGAAAAAAATATTTTTTACATTATAAGCGCCGACGATCAGTGTCGCGGTGCCTGCCAGAACGGCAACCCACAACTGAAGTTTTTTTAGCATACGCTCATGCGCCGTTTCATTACCTTCCATGCCTTGAACCCCCTGTTTATAAATGCGCCCTACCCGAAACTAGGACCGAAGCGCTTTAAAAAAAGTAGTGCTAAATCAGATGCGAATCAACGGTGGGACGTTTTATTTTTCGATGATGCTCTGGACAAGGCCGGTCGACGTCAAATAAACTTCCACTTGCTCGCCCTCTTTAGGCGTATTTAGCATCATGGCATTTGGTGAAGTAAAAGTTTTGGCAGTGCCGGTATTGCTATCTTGAACGGTTATTTGAGATTTTTCTTTATCAATGGAAATAACGCGTCCGCGCACCGAATTTTTATTGGAAACTGATGCATTGGATCCGCTATATTCCTCAGCAAAAGCCATGCTCCAGCCACTTAGAACAAACAAAATACCAGTAAGAATTTTTATAATCTTTTCTCTGCTTCGCAACATAAGCTCTCCTTGGACTAATCCTAGCGGACGGAAGCGTATAGTGGAATCAGGGGGTTTACTGAAAAAGATATAGGGTGAAACTCACTCAACTTCGTCGTCAAATGATGCGCCGCAGTGGGGACAATTCCCCTCTTCAAGATCGGCTTCGTTCACAGGCTCGCCACAGGCGCGGCAATGAAGATTAAACGACATACGATTAATATACCATTCTAATTTCGAATCACGTGTAGCCGACTCTGACGGACAAACTTAAATCCACTTTTGCCGCGGAAATAGTCGTCCACCGCCTCTCGACACTCTTTTCGGTTCTTGTAGTCGTCAATGATGAGCTGTCCGCCTTTTACAAGCCGTGGCGCTAGATGCTCGAGTAAAATTCGCATCAAATCATGTTTGCTGCAATCCAGATGCGCGAGTGCTAGTTCTCCGCTTGAGGAAATTGTCTCCGCATACGGTCCAGAAATGAGTTTTAAATTTAGGCGCTCGTCTGCGCCGTGGGCAGAAAGTTCGCGGCGCGCTTTTGTTTCAGCATCGGGCGAACCTAGAAACGGATCATGAACGGTTAAAGGCCGGTTGCGGCGCTTGGCGTGTGCCATCACAATCGCAGCCCCTCCCATTCCGCAGCCGGCTTGAACAAAATCACCGTCGAGTCCGTCGAATTCAATGTCCATGGCCGTCTGTGCGAGTTCACAGAGCGCAGACTTATCGATTGAGGTGAGCTTTTGTGATGAAACCGATTCAATCACACGAAACATTTCCGGTTCGCGCACAGAAAACCGGCGAACGAGAAGTTCACCAAAAACACCGGTGAGCCGTCCGCCAAAATCTTTAGATTGCATGAGAGGTGTTAAAGGATGTCATTATAGGTTTGAGAATCTATAGGCTTACTCATAATGAGTCCATAGGCGGAGCACCTTCACGATTTTTTGGTCTTTAATCACTTGATAAATAAGTCTATGCTGAATATTTATCCGGCGGGAATAAAATCCTTGAAGGTCTCCAACAAGTTTTTCGTAAGATGGTGGCGTATGATAGGGATTGCTTTCCAACATTTCCAGTAATTCTTCTGCCGCTTTTTTTAAACCAGCGGCTACCAGTTTTTTAGCATCCTTTCGGGCCTGCTTACCGTAAATAAGCGTCCATTTCACCACTTTAGTTTCTTGCTAAACGTCGACAAAGGCGCTTTTGATTCGCGAAGTATCGATTCTCCCATCCCTGGTATCGACAAAAGATAAAGCGTCTCTTGTATCGCCCTCCAATCCTCTTCGCCGATCAGGATAGCGTTTGATCTTTTTCCCGTGATCTGCACCGGATGATGCGATGACGCGGTCTGATCCATTAGTTTATACAAAGTCGCTCTAGCCTTACTCGCGGTTAATACAGTCATGTGTATGCCCTCGTCAAAAGCGTACCATATCACGTACGATATGTCAAATTAGTCAATAAGAAATGGTTTCGAGGTGTTATTGGTGGTTTATCTCATCGAATGAAGACCGATGATATTTCCCTCGGTGTCGGACGCGAGAGAAATGAAAGCCAACACTTCAAGCTCTCCGTTTGATCCATTTTTCAAGTTCGACCGCTACAATAATAAGA
>CAZSGP010000007.1:53659-56811 GCA_964606485.1 uncultured Planctomycetia bacterium
ACTTCAAGCTCTCCGTTTGATCCATTTTTCAAGTTCGACCGCTACAATAATAAGAAATGAGAGTGCTGTGACTAATAAAAGATCTTTTGCACTCAGCGGCGTCGTGTGAAAAATAGCGTTCATCCATGGAAGATAAATCGTTCCTAATTGCAAAAGAATGGTGACGGAAACCGCTATAAATAAAGGCTTATTTGAAAAAATTCCTGTTTTAAATAAAGATTCATTTTCAGATCGTATCGACAAAACATGCGCAAGCTGAGAAAAACAAAGCACAGTGAATGCCATGGTGCGCCAATAGGACTCCTCTAAATCTAAATTCATTCGCTGAACCGTCAGTGTGATAGCCGCCATCAAAAACCCTACAAGTAGAATATGCCAGCCCATCCCCTGTGCGAATATCCCTTCAGAAGGCGGTCTTGGTGGACGGCTCATGACATTTTTCTCCTCTTTTTCCGAGGCAAGCGCCACACCGGGCAACCCATCCGTCAAAAGATTAATCCATAGCAGTTGGATCGGTAAAAAAGCAATGGGAAGCCCCAAAAATGGACCGATTAAAATGATGAGAATTTCCGCCGTATTTGTCGTCACGGCGTATCTCACAAACCGCCTTAGATTATCATAAATCCTGCGCCCTTCACGAACCCCGCGGACAATCGAACCGAAATTATCATCCAAAAGAATGATGGAGCTCGACTGCTTGGCAACATCCGTGCCGCTCATTCCCATAGCCACTCCGATGTCCGCTTTTTTTAAAGCAGGCGCGTCGTTAACTCCGTCTCCCGTCATCGCGACAACCTGCCCCCGGTCCTGCAGTGCTTTTACGATCTTTAGTTTTTGCTCGGGAGACACCCGCGCATAAACCTCAATTTTTTCGACCTCTGATTTAAATTCGTCGTCGGAAATAGCCGCAAGCTCTGGACCCGTCATCACAACACCTCCGGTCCAAATGCCAAGTGTTTTAGCAATTGTCATGGCCGTAGCAGGGTGATCACCGGTAATCATGACGGGGTGAATCCCCGCAGACCGACAAAGCGACACCGACTCCCTCGCTTCTTCTCTGGGCGGATCCATGAGGCCAACAAGACCCAGAAAATGAAGATCTTTTTCGACGAGTTGAGCAGTAGCCTCGGGCAATGACGCCCACTCGCGATGGGCAAACGCCATCACGCGATAGCCTTCGGCGGCCATCCCTTCACTGGCCTTCAATATTTCTTTCGACTCTGGCGCGAGAGAACGCGCAAGAGTTTCTGCGGCTCCCTTTGTGAAGGAGATTATGCTGCCGTCCTTTTTTTGATGCAGAGTCGTCATGCATTTTCGATCCGAATCAAACGGAATTTCAGCCACACGCGGAAACTCCACCTCCAGATCAATTTTCTTGAGACCCGCCTCATGTGCCGCCGCATAAAGCGCGGTTTCGCTGGGATCACCGAGCAAAACTCCTTTTTCGTTCTGGACCACATCATTAGACAGAGCAATCGCTTGAATAAACTTTAGAGAAGTCTCATCATTCATGAGTTTTTCGGTTAAAACGCCATTTACATAAAATTTTACGGCTTTCATTTTATTTAGGGTCAACGTTCCGGTTTTATCGGTGCAAATTGTGGTTACAGAACCTAGAGTTTCGACTGCAGATAATTTTCGGATGAGTACTTTTTTTTGAACCATTTTTTTGGCGCCCAGCGCCAAGGATATGGTGATCACGGCGGGCAGAGCCTCAGGAATGGCAGCGACAGCCACACTAACTGCCACCATAAACATAGTGAGCGCGGATTCGCCGCGAATAATTCCAGAAATAAATATCACCGCGCAAATTAGGAGCGCTGCAATGGTCAGTTTCTTTCCTAAACCAGCCAATCTTTTTTGTAAGGGTGTTTTTTTGTCAACTTGCTCATCAAGAAGTTCGGCAATCTTTCCAAACTCTGTTTTTAAACCCGTCAGGACAACAATCCCCGTCCCGCGACCATGACTGACAATCGTTCCCTTGTAGCCCATATTGGTCCGGTCGCCTACGGCGAGATTCTCCGTCATCAAGTTTTTTGTGGTTTTTTTGACAGCGATCGATTCGCCGGTAAGTGCGGACTCATCAATCGTTAGGTTCGCCTGCTCGATCAACCTTAAATCCGCCGGCACGATACGCCCTGCTTCCAGCAGCACCACGTCTCCAGGAACCAATTCACGCGCGGGGATCACCGCTGTTTTTCCGTCTCTTAAAACATTGGCGGTGGACGATGTCATCGCTTGAAGAGCCTCCAGGGCTTTTTCCGCTCGATACTCCTGAGTAAAGCCGATAATCGCATTGACGAGAAGGATCGCGAGGATAGCGAGCGCGTCTTTCAGATCTCCTACAAAAAATGAGACAGCTGCCGCTACGATTAGGATCACGATCATAAAATCGGTGAATTGCGCGAAGAAAATTAAAATAGGCGGCCGTTTTTTAGCCGCCTTCAATTCATTAAAACCATCTTTAGCTAGACGCGCTTGGACTTCTTGGAGGGTTAAACCTTGCTTTGAGGATTTAAGATGATCATAGATTGCTGAGGGGTCAAGGATATGCCAATTCAACTGCAAACCTTTTTATGAGTGAAAAGGTAGATACATAAATTTATAATAAAGATAGGGTGCGAGAAATACAAGGGCAAATAACACTGCCACGACAAGCGGTGTCCACTTCTTAGGTCGGCGCGGCATCAACTTCTCCTTTTAGAATCATTATAAAGCGGGGGCGGGAATCACAACATCAGGAGAAGGTCTTAATCTGCTATCAGGGTAATAAATTTACTGGTCACTCCTAGTAGGCGGCGTCTGGTTTTTGAATGTGCTCACGGAATTTCAGGCTCCACCAAATGCGATAACTGCGCGAGCGACTCCTGCCAGCCGAGATAACACATCTCAACCGGAATCACAGAGGGAATTCCCTCTTGAACGACCGAAAGTTCAGTCCCGCAGAGAACCTTGCGAAGAGTAATGGTAACTTGCATCTCGCCCGGCAAATTAGGGTCATCAAATTTGTCGACGTAGCGGAGCCGCTCGCCCGGCACAAGCTCGGTGTACTTACAGCCAAATGAATGACTTTTTCCGGTGCCAAAATTCGTAAACGACATTTTACAACCACCACCCACACGCGCATCCATGTGATGCACTTTCCCGATAAA
>CAZSGP010000008.1:0-36721 GCA_964606485.1 uncultured Planctomycetia bacterium
ACCGGCACGGCTCCCAGCGAAGTCCTCATTGGGGGACATAAGAGCGGGGATCTTGTCTAAATAAATCGTGTAGAAAAGATCCTTCGGCGACGAACGCCTCAGGATGACAAGAGCTCGCAATGACAGTCACTCCCAATCTATGCTATGATTCCTGTCCTATGAGCCACTACCGCCGCATGATTAGCCTGGTCCGTCCGCATTTGGGCATGCTGGGCTTTGCCTTTTTTTCCATGATTGTGAATTCGGTGATGAGCGGCCTGCCCATCGTAGGGCTCGTGATCCCATTTGTGGATACGATTTTGGCGGGCAAGCCGATTGTGGTGCCGCACCAGGAACACATTCCGGCGTTTGTGCTCGGATTTATTGAGCAGGCGAACGCCATGCCGCGTTGGAAATTACTTAATTTTCTAATTATTTGGACAGTGGCCATTTCGTTTGTTCGTCTCGTATTTGAATATTTCCAGTCCTACTGCATGAATGACGTAAGTCAATGCGTGATCCGCGATTTGAGAAACACCGTCTACAATAAAATTATTGACCTGCCTTTAAGTTTTTTTGGCCGCTCGCAAACAGGTGCGCTCGTTTCGCGCATCACTTACGACACTGGTGTTATCCGTGACGCCATTTCCGAAGGACTCACTGACTTTTTGTTTCAGCCCGTTCAAATCGTGGTCAACATCGTCGTGCTTTTATCAGTAAAATTTATTTTTGGGATTCCATGGTCGCTCGTTCTTATTATCTTCGTACTTTTACCACTCATTATTTACCCGGTGCTTCGTGTTGGCCGCCGGCTTAAAAAAATTAGCCGTTCGAGCCAAGAACAAGTTGCTGAAATTAATTCCACGCTGTTTGAAACGATTTCGGGTATTCGCATCGTTCAGGGTTTTGGCATGGAAGCCTACGAAAAAGACCGCTTCAAACGTCAGAATCACGGACTGTATCAGACGATGATGCTTTCTATTAGTCGCATGATTGTGGTGAGTCCGCTCACCGAATTTATCGGATTTATTTGTTTTGGGGTCGTGCTCTGGCTTGGGGGCCGCCAAGTTATTGACGCCCACATGTCGCCGGGAGCTTTCTTGGCATTTTTACTCGCTCTATTTTCTCTGCTCAGACCTTTCAAGAGACTGAGCCGCGTGTACGGCATCAATCAACACGCCATGGCCGCGGCCGAGCGTATTTTCGATATTTTAGATACGAAGAGTGAAATCCAAGAAAAAGAAAGCGCTCCTGATCTGCAGCCGTTTAAGCGAGAGATCGATTTCCAAAATATTTACTTTGGTTACAGCGCTGATAAAAATGTACTCACCGGTGTTTCGCTGAAGGTAAAAGCAGGCGAAATAGTCGCCGTGGTGGGCCCAAGCGGCGCGGGGAAGACGAGTCTCATGAATTTGCTCCCACGGTTTTACGACGTCAACTCCGGAAAAATTTTAATCGACGACAAAGACGTGCGCGATGTCACACTCAAGTCGCTTCGCAGTCAGATCGGCATTGTGACGCAGGAAAATATTTTATTCAACGACACCGTGAGCGCCAATATCGCCTACGGTCTTTCGGACACGAGCCAGGAAGCGATCGAGAAAGCCGCTAAAATTGCGAACGCGCATAATTTTATCGTGAAAATGCCTCAGAAATACCAAACCGTTTTAGGGGACCGTGGGTTTCGTTTGTCGGGCGGTGAGCGTCAGCGCATTGCCATTGCGCGCGCGGTTTTAAAAAATCCACCGATTTTAATTTTAGATGAAGCCACCTCGGCGCTCGACTCTGAGTCGGAAATTTTAGTGCAGGACGCCATTCATAAACTCATGCAAGGCCGCACCGTGCTCGTCATCGCGCACCGGCTCTCAACCATCAAACACGCCAACCGGATTGTCGTGGTGAGTGACGGTAAGATTTCTGAAACCGGCACGCACGAAGAATTGATGGCCCAGGGCACGGGGCTTTATAAGCATCTCTACGAATTGCAGTTTCGCGCTTAACGCGCGTCACCTCTTTTTTCCCCGTTCTTAATTTCACCGTAACATTCAGCGGTTATAGTTCTCATATCGATTATGAGAAACAGACTGCACGCGCTTCAACGAATTCTAGCGACGGTCCTGATCCTTCAAACCGCTGGTACACCCCTCGCATGGTCTTTGCCCACGCAAACAACAGTCTTGAGTGCAACCGCTTTTTCTACGCCGCATTTTTCACAAACGCTTCCCGGAGGCCGTGTCCGGTTTCAGGAAATTATTGCCAATAAACCGCTGCTCATTCAAATCGAAGATGTTCACTCTAATCCCAGTGCGCAAAAAAACATTTCAAGGATTTTAGAGACACTGATTGCTCAGTACGGAGTAGACACCATTGTCGCGGAGGGGGCCACACAAGACGCGTCCCTTGAATTTTTACGAACGCTTGCGCCGCTGGCCAAAAGAAAATCAGTGGCCGGACAATTTCTCTTCGACGCTAAACTCACCGGCGCTGAATATTTGAGTCTGGCAAGCGATCTGAATTTTTCCATCAAACCGGCGGAAGAGGCCGCGCTTTACCGTAAAAATGTACGGCTTTACGCCGAGGTGGTGGGTCTTCAAACGCAGGCGCTTCGTGATGCGGAAACGAGACTCCGGTATCTCGAATCGCTCAAACGGCAATTTTACCCAACAGATCTCACTGAATTTGACTCCTTTCTAAAACGATTTGAAAATCGACAGGAGAATTTTACGGATTACCGCGTGAGACTCGTTGATTTGTGCCGCCGCTATCAGGTGAGTTTACTCGGGGACACGCAGTTACAACTTCTTTTAAAGCTGCTCGAAAAAGAAAAACAGATGGATTGGAAAGGAGCGCCGAACGCTGAAGTATATAGTCAGTATTTCAAAGAATTTGAAGCCATTGACCTCGAGAAATTAATTCAAGAAATGGAAGACGTTGAAGACCGTTTGTTTCGCCGTGTCTTAAGCGAAGCGGGCGCGGAATCTATTTATGAAAAAGTGATTTTTTTCCGTTCGTTCAATCATCTGGCGCAACTCGAAATGCGTTCCGGAGATTTGCGGGAGTTTTTATCGGCTAAAGAGGCGGTTCAAAAGGAGGGTTCGACATGGATCTCAAGTTCAATGCGTCATCTCATCGCACGTGCAGTTTACTTTTATCACCTAGCTCACAAAAGAGACCGGGTTTTTTTAAATCACGTCCAAAAAAATCGCGGCACTCAACCCGTCGTGCTGATCGCCGGGGGGTATCACACCGAACATCTTCGCTCCTTAACGCGAGCAAACGGATTTTCATTCATTGGAATCACTCCGCAGGTGGAGTCCGAAACCAATCGTCAGCGGTACGAAGAACGACTTTTAGAGCCATTCGGTTTCTCTGAGCCAAAAATAACCGTTTCCGGAAATTCTGAATCGGACTGGTCCGTCGCGCCGGCGGCTGCGTTCGCAGCTCCGGGACGGCTAGAGGAGATTATCTTTGGTTTAACGGGAGCCCACCTCGGCGCGCGGCTTGCGGGAAGCGGCGTTTACGGTCCCCAAGAAATTTATATGGTCAAGCCCTCTAGAAGCGTTTACGGAATTTTTTATGAAATTAATGCGCATATGAAAATGGCGAATCAGGCCGACTCGGCGCTCGCGGTGAAGCAATGGGAAAATGTCGTGAACACCCTTCAGGATTTGGGGATTTCGGTGAACCCTTATCCACAACGAGGCGGCGTGCCGGATATGGTTTTTGCGGCCAATGCCGGTTTTATTGACCAGGAGCGAAAGATTTTTATCCCGGCGCATTTTACGCATGACGAGCGAAAAGAAGAAGTGCCGCACAACAGTGTGGATCTTAGAAATCTTGGTTATCGCACCGAAGATCCGATTGACCCTAACCTATCTTGGGAAGGCGAGGGGGATATGCTGCTTGTGGCCAACGCCAAAAATGGAAAACCAAGACTTTTTGGCGGTTATGGGCACCGCTCGGAAATTAAAGCTCACAAGCAAGTCGCCAAATTCTTAGGTAAAGGCGTGACAGTGCTTGAGCTTGTGGACGACCGGTTTTATCATTTGGATACTTGTTTTTTTCCGCTATCCGACGGCGAAACTGTTATTTATTTCCCGGGTGCTTTTTCGCCAAAAGGCATCGAAAAAATTTTAAAGCACGTTAAGCATCCGATTGCCGTGAGCGAAGAAGACGCCAAATATTTTGTTTGCAACGGCGTCTCCATTGGCCGAAATATTGTGGTCAATAAAGCGAGTGATGCCTTGAAAGCGAAGCTGGCTCATGAAGGCTGGCGTGTATTGGAAACGCCGATGTCCGAGTTTTTAAAATCCGGTGGCAGCGTGAAGTGCTGTGTGCTCACACTTCAAAGCGCGCTTCCTGCATTTCCCGCAAAAAGCGAGCGAGTTTCTTCAAGGCAATTCAAAATGACGAGAACCGAGGGAGCGCGTTTGGCCACTTCACTCGACACAACGGATGTAGCGACATCCGGCACGATGAATCATATGTACTATAAACTGCAAACAAGTCCCCGAATTTCAAACGACACTGAGTTTTCCAGCCGGTACACCAAGCTTTCTTTTTCAGATCTTGCTCAATCGCTGGTCGTGACTGCCGTCGGCCGAGACGCCGAGAACGCGGATGCGGTGAATCAAAAAATCAATCAGCTTTCCGAAACGCCGCAGTGGAAGGAATGGGCAGCGCTTCAAGGTTCGGATTTAAACGATTTAAAAATTTATTTGCTGGAGCATGCTCCAAATTCCAAAGAGTCGGCAGCACCCCATCTCCTCACCACGCGCGGAAATGATTTTCAGATCGCGTTTTCCAAGACGAATCAAGGAAAAGAAAAAGTTATTTACATGACGCGCGCTGCGTTTTTAGATTTGGATAATGAGGATGTCATCAGGCTGCTTAAGAATCAATTTCGTGTGGCCCAGGCGCGTTATGCGGCGTGGAACGCCAAAGAATCTTATCCGGTCGGGGAATTTAAAGGAGCTCAAGCTCTGCTTGATCAGTTCCGCGCACTTCCGATCGTCAAAGAAGACATGATGGCTTCGCATCAATGGGAAGACGAACTTAATAATGCTTATCGCTTAGACCCTGAAAAATTATCGAGTTTTGTGGAGGGGCTTAGCCAAGCCGTTTTAGAATTTCCCAATTTTTCGCCGGCGCTCACTAATGCTGAGCGCGCACAGAAATTCCGCTGGGCAGTGCAGCACTCTGATTGGCATAGCGCCGTTCATCTCTGGGGACTTGTCACTTACGAATTAGACCGGCTTTCAAGCGATGCGGGCGCGGCAAACTACATGGCATTTCTTGAGACCCATGGGGCCAACGCCGCACGCGTCCATTTGGAAGCGGTGTTAGACCGCTACGTGTCTGAAAATGGCGTTTACAATTTGGAGCCGGAGGAATGGGGTCAGGCAGTGGGCGAAGTGCGCGTCGTAAAAAACCCTGAAGACGTGGCGGGCGAATTTGCAAAAGCATTCAAAGAAAAAAATAAAAATATTCTCTGGGTTGTGCCGTATTTGCCGGATCGCTGTGATGAGATTCCGGGACTCGGACTCATCGTCAGCGTCGCCGGAAATCGCCACGCCATCGATATGGCCAAAGAGCAGTGCATTCCGCTCGCGATTGTGCCAAATGCGGTAAAACTTCTCAAAAGTTTTAACGGCAAAACCTGTTTTTTCCGCGTAGGGCAAGAAGCGCGCGATGTTGAATTTAGACTCGCCGAAGAAAGCCATCAAAATTTACCGAGAACGCGGCCTCTATTAAAAATTCAAGTTCCCGCTGCGCGCACGGACGGACCCCTAGTTTTATTCTCAAAAGACGTAGATGAAAATTTTATTGGATTTATGGGGCCAAAGGCTGCTGAAATCGGGCGTTTTAAAAATGCAGGGATTCCCGTTCCGGAAGGATTCTCGCTGACATTTGCTTTTTGGAAAGCGTTCAAGGAAAAATCGGGAATTCAGCCAAAGCTCGACGCTCTCCTCGACCAAATCGTGATCGAAAAAACACCCGAAGGACCGCGTTGCGTCATGAGCCCGGCGGAATTAGAGAACATTTTATCTCAAATCCGGACACTCATTATCGAAACACCGATGCCGGCCGATTTAAGAGATTTAATTTATGAATCTTCCAAAGCGCTTGCGCCAAATTCCAAAGTTCTGGAAGATAAACATTTTGAAACAGTTATTTTTCAAGTCAAACAAACTTTGGCATCTTTATACAATGACGTTCCGGTGAAAACGCGCATTAGGCTCAACCTTTCTTTGAAAGACGCCATGCATTCGGTGTTTGTGCAAAAGCCGATTCAGGCGCGCTATGCCGGAAATATGTATACCGCCGACACGGTGGATTATAGTCGCAACGTGATTGTGGTGATGGCGTCTCACGGCCAGGGAGCGGCGGTGGTGAGCGGAATCGGTCAGCCGGCCCGAGCAGTGATTGAAAAAATCAACGGCGTGCCCTTCAAAGACGGTTTCCAACCGGAATCCTGGGTAGACGACATGGGTGTGATTGACGACCCAGATAGTTTTTTCTACACGCGCTCCAGTTCTAATTTGGAAGATTTGCCCGGGCTTCTTATGCCAGGCGCTTACGATTCGTTTCCGGAGCCATCAGCCGAAGGGCCCATTTTTATTCGTCCGGTCCCTTCCGATAAACCGAATATGCGAAAAGAAACCATTCTGTCACCCGGCCTTCTATTGAGGCTCAAGGAGTTTGCCGAAAAAATCGAAAGCTTAGATGGCTATTACCGCCCGCAGGACATTGAATGGGCGCTCGACACGAGCGGAAATATTTTTATTCTGCAGGCGCGTCAGCAAAAAGTGGAGGGTGATGCCGCCGAAAAAGTAATCGACGATCAAATTACGTTGCGTTTAGGTGTTTTGGATTATGCAGCACTTTCCGAACTTCGCGAGGCCTACCAGAATGCGCCGCGCACCGGAGATATCTCGGTGCTGGTTCGCGCGCTTTCAACTGAAAAATCACCATTTGAGCTCATGGATAAAAAGGGGCAACCTCTACCGGCACTCGCCCAGCGTCAGGTCGCGGCGTCGTACTTGAGCAAATTAGCCGATAACGACGATTTTCTGAAAATTGTTTCTGCCGCGGATGTGGAGAGGATTAGCCGTTTTTTTAAAATTCAAGCGAAAAACCGAATGGATTTTGGCGTATCAGTGCCTCTCTTGGCGTTTTTAAGAAAAGTTGCGCACGCACGCGATCATGACGTTGCGATTCGCAATACCGTCGGCGGTTTGTTCGAGTCTCTAGGACAAATCGATCTCAAGCCGCTCTTACACACCTTTAAATTTGAAGTCGCAAAAGGGCTGATCGAGTTCGGAAATCCGGAACTCGCCGCTAAAACGCTGCAAAACTTTTCTAGTCAAAATATCGGTAAATTTCCGGGCATCGGGGATCTAGCCATTCGAACGATTGAGCTTTTGCCTTTTGAACTTGCCGAGGGATTGCTCTTGAAGTACACAGCCGATGAAAAATTACCAAAGTGGCTCAGAGCCTACGCCCGCCACGTAATCAATCGCATGAAGGCTGACGAGCGTCCGCGCGCGACAGCGGCTGTGTCGATAGGGAGCCGGGAACTTGTTAGCGCCGCGAGCGGCGCGAGACTCGCTTCGACACTTGTGGATATTCGTACGGGTTATGCGGCAATGCAGTTTCGTCTGGGTGAATTTCAAAATCCCGATGCGCAATTCTTACAGATGCCGGTAGATGTCCTGATGGATTTGGATCTGCTCGAACACCGCTACTCAGCCGATTTTGTGCACTTATTAGCACTTCGGGTACCCCATGTTTTAAAACGCGATCCCAAACTGCGTCTAGGGGTGAGTGGCCGCCGTGCCGCAGAATTTTTGGCATCGATCCCGGCAGACGAAATCGAAAAAG
The DNA here is from genome assembly GCA_964606485.1 of uncultured Planctomycetia bacterium. Classification (GTDB taxonomy): domain Bacteria; phylum Omnitrophota; class Gorgyraeia; order 2-02-FULL-51-18; family 2-02-FULL-51-18; genus CAZSGP01. The sequence goes on from CAZSGP010000008.1 coordinate 7,864, forward strand.
TGCGCGGACAAATTTTCGTGAATTCCGATTTGCCGCTAGTCAAAGACGCGGTCACCGTTAAAACCCTGCGGGCGAATCTTCCGGGAAATTTCAGACGCTTTTTTGTGGGGGACTTGAACCGCGGCGTGACAAACCCCGATGTGTTTTTGGATTTACAGATTTCACTTGGCCGTGCGGGGGAGATTTCGGTTTCTAATCCGCGCTTCATGGCCTGGGTCACCCGTTTTGAAATTTTAACCGGTATAAAAGCCAAAAGCCCTGTTGAATTTGCCAAGCTTATCCGCGGTGACATTCAAGACGGCGCGCGGCTTCCGGAAATCATCGAGCAGTACGCTTACCAGCCCATGGCCGTTGCCGTCGACGCGATTTACCGCGCCTACGAACTCATGACGCGCATGGCGCTTCAAGCGGCTTAAGGTTTTTCATGTCCGTCCAAACCATCCGCCAATATTTAAAACCGCTTCGCCGGCAAATTTTAACTCATCCTGTTTATGAGCGCATTCGCTCGATTGAAGACCTGTCCATTTTTATGGAGCATCACGTTTTTGCGGTCTGGGACTTTATGTCTCTTCTCAAGCGCCTGCAAAATGATTTAACCTGCACCACCGTTCCGTGGATTCCGCGCCAGCACCCGCATTTGCGGCGTTTCATCAACGAAATTGTTCTGGCAGAAGAAAGTGACAAAACTGTATTGGGGGTTTTTAGTCATTTTGAACTCTACCGCGACGCGATGCTCCAGTGCGGCGCTTCAGTGAAGGGGATAGACGGCCTCATTAGAAAAATTTCATCCGGCAAAGGCGTGTTGGACATTCCGACGTCCAATCATATCCCCATTGGATCCAGGACGTTTGTGGCCTCGACGTGGGATCGGGTTTTGGACTCTCGCACGCATGCGGTGGCCTCTGCTTTTACTTTTGGCCGCGAAGATTTAATTCCAGATCTTTTCCGCAAAATTGTGTCTAGGCTTTCAATGAAACACCCGGGGCGCCTTAAGCTTTTTCGCTTCTATTTAGAGCGTCACATTGGCCTAGATAAGCGCGAACACTCACCACTGGCCTTTAAAATGCTGAACCAACTCTGTGGGGACAACCCGAAGCGGTGGGCCGAAGCGCTGGAAAGCGCTCGCGTGGCTCTAGAGGCGCGTAAAAAGCTCTGGGACGGGGTTTACAACGCCCTAAAATAAATCCAAAGTAAATTTGAAATTTCCCGATTTGGCATGTAAACTACCTTGCTTGAGGCCTATAACCTTTGCAAACTCCCCTAAATAGCAACCCAGAACTTAAAAATTTACTCGACTCCATCGAGAACCGGCCGCGTCCGGATTTGAAGGAGTTTATGGTGAAGCATTTTCTAACCCAAGACACAGCGTCTGAGGGGATGAGCACGGTTTCCGAAATTTCTAACCGTTTAGAAGCCGATGTGACCCGCCAGCTCAAAGATTCGATCGATTCCGGCGGATACGAAGCCGAGCGCCTCTTTCAAGAGGGGAAGCTTTATTTTGAAAAAGGCTTTTACGACAAGGCGCTCGAGTCCTGGAGAAAGCTCGCCGAACACACCGACAACCCGACGCTGGTTCGCCAGTGGGTCGAAGAAGTTAAAAATAATTTTGAACGCAATAAGAGCGCTCAGGCCGAACTTCAGAGAACGCTCGGCGTCGTTTCCCGGCAAAGTGTGCACCCCAGCGACCATGTTCAGCGGATTCTTTATTCATTGTCACAGGAATTAAAGGGAGAATTGGCTCTCGCCGAAGAATTTTTTACCCGCAAACAAGTCTCACTTGCCCAGCGCCAGGAAGCGCTCAAAAAAGATCTCGACCGTGTCCGCCAAGCGCTGATTAGCCGCGATTTTAACGCGGCGATGGAATATTGCTCCTCCATCGAGAACCCCAGTTCCGAGATTGCAGTTGTTCGCGCGGAGATTCACGAAAATCAAACGCGCCAGAGAAAAATTGCTCAATTGAAAGAGGCTTTAAGGGAAGTCGAAAGCCAGGCGAATCTTGGCACGGTGTTCCCACAAAATATTTCACAGGTTTTAAATGCGGTCTCAAAGGAACTCGCGGGTGAGCTTCAGCGCATGGAGGCGGAAGCTCAGAATGCTCAGATAGCCCTCGAGAAACGCAATACGGGAATCTCGCAGAGTCTTGAAGCGATCAAAGTGAATATTGAAAAACGCCGCTGGGACGACGCGCTTTTAGCGCTTGAGAGTGTTGCACCACTTCTGGATAACGCCATTGAGGTTGCCGGCCGCTTTCGTGAAATTCTCTTTTTTGAGAGCGGCATTCAAAAGGCACAAAAAGAGATCGCCTCATTTAAAGATTCTCTCTCTAGTCGCATGCGTTTACCGGAGCCGCTCGTCATGGTGCTCGAAGAAGCCCGCCGGCATTTGCAGTCCGGATTTGAACTGGCCAAAGACGATTTGGGATTGGTCCGTACGCTTTTTGAGCAAAAAGAGTCACACCGTGCGCAAAGCTTATCTCAATCCCAAAGCTTTTTGGCTCAAGGCAAGATCCGTGAAAGCCTCTCCGCTCTTACACCCGTTCTCAGTGACTTCGAAAACCCCTCTCTTATAAAGGAAGCGTTCGAAAAGGTCATCGAGCTTGAACGAATCTCTACCGAACAATCGAAGTCTCTTTCCGAGCTTCAGGAGAAACTGGCTCTCAAGGCGGCTGTTCCTCAAGGTTTGGTTCAGGGATTAGGGAAACTAAAAGATACACTGACGCTGAAGACTCAAGATCTTTCGGCGCATCTTGAAAAAATCCAAAATCAAGCCAAAGAAAAACTATTTTTCTTTCAAAGCACGCTGAAGGAATTAGAAAATTTTCTATCGCAAGGAAAGCTCAAAGAAAGTCTTGCGGCATTTCAGTCACTAGAGCCACTTCTCGAAGACTCGAGAGTCCTGCGCACGCGCCTTGAGGAGATGGCAGAAGTGGAAGCAAAAAGTTTCCGTCTGAAAGAGTCCATCGCAGGACTTGAACAAGCGCTGACTCAGAAATTACTGATGCCAGCCTCCATTCAAGGCAATTTATTTCATCTGGAAGCAAGTCTCAAAGAAAACCACGCGCAGTTAAACCGCACACTCGCTGAAACACGCGAAAAATTTGAAAATAAAGAATCGCACCGCGCGCAAAGTCTCGCGCAAGCGCAAAGCTTTTTGGCTCAAGGAAAACTACGGGAAAGCTTCGAAGCTCTTTTACCGGCTCTGAACGAATTTGAAAACTCCTCTCTTGTGAGAGAGGCCTATGAGAGAGTGATTCAACTCGAATCGAAGTCCGTGGAACTCTCGCGCTTTCTCGCGGATCTGGAGTCCCGATTGGGTTTAAAAATTCAAACCCCTCAGGATCTTGTCCGAAATCTCGACGCACTCCATCAGTCTCTGGCGCTAAAGGTTGAGGCTCTTTCCGATCAGATCGGGAAGGTCAAAACTCAAATTAATGACGCATCCGACCGCCGCGTCTTAGGTTTATCTCAATCCCAAAGCTTTTTGGCTCAAGGCAAGATCCGTGAAAGCCTCTCCGCTCTTACACCCGTTCTCAGTGACTTCGAAAACCCCTCTCTTATAAAGGAAGCGTTCGAAAAGGTCATCGAGCTTGAACGAATCTCTACCGAACAATCGAAGTCTCTTTCCGAGCTTCAGGAGAAACTGGCTCTCAAGGCGCAGATTCCTGCCGCGATGCTGTCGGAACTCACGCACTTACGGGAAACGCTTTCACTTGAGCTGCGTACACTTCAGACAACACTCGAAGAGACACAAATTGAGCTCGATCAAAGAAATGCCGATTTTTATCGCGGTTTTTCGGAGCTTGAAACCCAGATTAAAAACCGCCAGATTCAAGCTGGTCTCGAAGCGCTGAAAAATATTGCTCATTTTTTTGACAACTCCCAAGCTTTGGAAAATCTCCTGAAAGACATTTTAGCCAAAGAAGAACAGGTTCGTTCTTCAAGTGAAGATCTAGGTGATCTCCGTAAAGAGCTTGCCTCAATTTGGCGAGTTCCGGTAAAGCTTCAGCAGGAAATTACCAATTTACACAGCTCTGTTTCGACGGCGTCCGCCGATTTGGAGGCTCAAATTGCCCAAACCCGCCGATCGATTGAGCAAAAAAATCAGAGCTTAATCGAGGGCTTAAATCAACTCGATGTTCATTTGGCGGCCGGCCGTTTTGAAGAGGCGGGAAAAGTGTTTGCGCTTATTCAAAGCCATTTTGAAAACGCCCCCGAACTTCAGAAGCGCTTAGAAACCATTGAGCTCACAAACCGTGAAATTCCCCGTCTTCGTGAACTGTTGGAGGCCGAATCTCAGGCGCTCCTTAAAAAAGGTCAATTGCCTGAATCGCTCGAGGCTCAGCTCGTTGACGCGGAAACCGGATTTGTCCGCAGGCAGTTTGAAATTCAAAACGCTCTTTCCGATGTGCGCGAAAAACTCGCTCAAAAAAATCAGATCCTTCAAAAGGCATTTTCGGATTCTCAGGCGTTTATTGAAAAAGGAGACTTGAGAGCGGCACTTGTTTGTCTCGAGCCTGAGCTAGGATTAATCGAAAACGCCGAAGGCCTGAGAGAAGCATTTAATATTCTTTTTGATTTAGAAGGACAGACGAGCCGAGAGGCCGAAAAAGCGGCTGGTCTAGAAAAACAATTAGCCGAACTTCATGATCTTCCGGAATCTTTAGCGTCAGCGCTTGTTTCTTACGAGCAGAAATTTAATTTTCAAAAACGGACTTTGCTTGAGCAGATCGAAAATCTGGAGCGGCGCAATCATCAAAAGCAGGAGCTCTGCCGGACGCATTTGGACGAGACCGAAGCGAGTATTGCCGAGGGCCGTTTTGAAGATGCGGTTGATTGTTTTAGAAAAGCCGCGCCGTTTACTGCCAATTCAGAGGCGGTTCTTTCCCGGTTAAGCGGGCTTGCGGCACTTTCGTCCAAAATTAGTTTGCTCAGTCATGAAAAAGGAGTTTTGGAAGAAGCGGGCCGCTCAAAGGCGATGCTTCCTGCGGCTGTCGAGCACCGATTAGGTGAGTTAGATGAAAATTTCCATCAAAAAGAGCGCGAGCTCGAAGAGTCCTTAAAAGAAGAGAGAACAAGTTTTGAGAAAAAAGAATCGACTCGCGCTCAAGTGTTAGCCGAATCTCAGAGCTTGCTCGCCCAAGGCAAGCTTGCTCAGAGCTTTGAAATTCTTAAACCCCGGCTCGAGGAGTTTGAAGATTCTCAATTGATCCGAAACGCGTTTGAGAGCATTATCCGCTTAGAAGAAAAGACAGGGTTGCAATCGAAGGAGTTAGAGCTTCTCAAAAATAAAAGTTCCATCAAGCCCCCGTCGCCGCAATCGCTTTTAAAAGGTGTCTCTGAACTAGAACTTACTCTTTCTTCACAAACTCATGCGCTTTCTGAAAATCTTGAAAAAATCCAGAAGCAGTCCAAAGAAAAGCAGGAATTTTTTCAAAATTCTTTAAAAGAGCTCGAAAGTTTTCTATCGCAAGGAAAACTAAAAGAGAGTCTCATCGTGTTCCAAGCGCTTGAACCCTTGCTGGAGGATTCAAAGAACCTGCGCTCGCGGCTCGAGGAAGCAATAGGGCTAGCGGAGAAAGAAGTAGCGCTTAAACGGCAAGTGGAGCAGGCGGAAACTTCCCTGCAAAGCCGTATGAAAGCCCCCAATCTTTTAGATGCCGCCGTTTCCAAGGCCAAAACTGCGCATCAAACCAAATTAAAAACGGTGGAGTCGAGGCTTTCCAAGGTTCAGGATGTGTTGATGCATCACCGCCGCCGCTTTACGGAAGCATGTGAGGAAATCACCACGCTCGTAAACCAGGGGCAATATGAATCGGCTCTCGAAGTGGTCCGAAAAAATTTAAGTGAACTTGTCGAAAAACCCGAAGAGCTCGAAAAAAGCATTCAAGCGATGATTCGGATGAGGGATGATGCGCAGTCCAAATCTTCGGAACTCGAAAATCTCCAGCGTTCTTCTCTTAAGAGGGAACCTGCAACCGAAGATTTGATGGAGACGATTCAGAAGTCCACCGAATCCTTCCGTCAGGAACTAGAAAAAATTAATGCTCAGTTTGAAACGAGCATCCCCGAAGTACCGACGGCACCCGCAGAGATGGCAAAGATCGTGGAGAGTCCTTCTTTTAAGGAATATGAACTGCCGCCTGACGAAAATGTCGAAGCATCCAATGAGAACCCTGAGCATTTTAGTTATGAAATCGCGCCGATTGAAGCTGCCCCGGCGCCCCAGGCTTCTGAGCCTCAAAATGAAACGGATCGCATCATTTCCTCACTATGGTTTGCGGGAATTTTGGCGGTTCTCTTTTTTGCGGGAATCATGATTTATTTCCGCTAATGGAAATTCTCGAAGGCACGTCACTTAAAAACAGACTCCCCCAAGACGAAGGCGCTGCACAAGCGACTCGCCTTTTTTACCGCGGGAAAATGTATTTTGAGCAGGGTTTCTATCAAAAAGCATTGGAGCAGTGGCGGAACTTTGCACACTTTTCTCCTGATAAAACGGCCATTTTAAAATGGATTGATGATTGCCAAGCCGACATTTTAAAATCGCAGCACTCCCAGATACAGCTTTTTAACTCCCTTTCTCAATTGTCCCGTCCATCCTCACTTGCAGGCGTGGCCTCTCAAGCCATTTTAGATTCTGTGTCGAACGAGTTTCGCCAGGAACTGACGAGCGCCCAGGAAGAACTCATTTCAAAACACAAAGAACTCGAGGATCTAAACGAGTCTCGGCAGAATAAAGTCAAAGAGTTTGAAGGCGCTGTGCAAAGCCGTAATTGGGCCATGGCCGAGGAGATGATCCGCTTTAGTCCGGAACTTTTTTCGGATGTTGACGCTTCTCTCGGCGCTATTGCGGTCCTTCGTAAAATAAATGAATCCATCGAGCAGACTCTTCAAGAATCTAAAAAAATAGATGATGAAATCGCGAAGCCCTCGGGCATTCCAGACCATTTGGAAAGCGCGCTCATGGCCGCGCGTTTTAAATTAAACGAAGAGTTGCGCGCCTTGGCGTTCGAAAAGCAAAAAGTTCTCCGGGTGCTTGAGCAGAAAAATAAAGACGTTCAAGATGAAGCTGAACGCATGAAACGTTTTTTAGAGGGTGGAATGATTGAACAGGCGTTGCGGGCCTTACAAACGAATTTATTTGCATCTTCGGATGGGGTCGTGGCGCTCAAGGCTGGACTTCGCGAGTGGATGAATTTAAAAGAAGAGATTTTAGTCAAATCCGCTCAATTAGAAGAGTTTAAAAAATTATTGCACAGCACCGAATACGCGCTCCCCGCAGCGTGGGGCCAAAAAGTCCAAGCCATGATCGGGGAAGCCACTCAGGAGCGTCAGACGCTCGAGAACGCAAAGAAATCGCTCGAAGACCTACGCCGCGAGGAAGAAGAGCAGATGAAACGGATTAGCCGTTTACTCGAAGACGGTTTAACGGAGTCCGCGCGTCAAGAGCTTGAGACGCCACCCATTTCAATGATGGCTGGGTCCGACAAAATTCTCGAAGGGATACAAACGATTGCGAAATTAAAAAATGAAGTGAAGGCCAAACAAGACGAACTCGTAAACACCCAAAACCGCTTTCACAATGAAAAGATCCCGCTCCCCGAAGCATGGCGCCAGAAAGTCCAGTCCATGATCGAGGAAGCCACTCAGGAGCGGCAGACGCTCGAGAACGCAAAGAAATCATTGGAAGATTTGCGCCGTGAGGAAGAAGAGCAGATGAAACGGATTAGCCGTTACCTTGAAGATGGTTTAATGGACTCCGCGCGTCAGGAACTGGAAACGCCGCCCATTTCGCTGATGGATGGGTCCGACAAAATTCTTGAGGGGATGCAAGCGATTGCGAAATTAAAAAGTGAAGTGAAGGCCAAGCAAGATGAGTTCGTGAATGTTCAAAACCGCTTACGCAATGAAAAGACTCCGCTCCCCGCAGTGTGGCGGCAAAAAGTTCAAACTATGATTGACGAGACTACCCAAGAGCGGAAGACGCTCGAGAACGCGAAGAAATCATTGGAAGATTTGCGCCATGAGGAAGAAGAACAGATGAAGCGGATTAGTCGTTTACTCGAAGACGGCTTGACGGAATCCGCGCACCAAGAGCTCGAGGCTCCGCCCATTTCGCTGATGGCTGGGGCCGACAAAATTCGCGAAGGGATACAAACGATTGCGAAATTAAAAAGTGAAGTAAAGACGAAGCAAGACGAGCTCGTGAATGCTCAAAACCTCTTTATTAATGAGAAAACCCCACTTCCAGAAAATTGGACACAGGTTCTCGACAGGCTCACGAGTCGTACCACAGAACAAATCATTCAAACGGAGAACGAACAGCGGCAGTTGAGCGCTGAGCTGCGCGAACGTCAAAATTTTACGAGTCTTGCGTCCGAGGAACTCGAGCGTTTAGTGAAGGCGTCGGATTTTCCCAAAGCTTTGAATGTTTTGGAAACACTGCTGAATACCTGCGAAGTTTCCAGTGACATGAAGTTCCGGATGACCGAGCTTCGAAAAAAGCTAGCCCACGGTCAAAAGTTATCGGCCCAAATTGCGCTTGAAACTGAGCAAAAAAGGGAGCTAGTTCAGGTTCCGGAGTCCAGCCGGCAGAAACTGCTGCTTCTTCAGTCTAAAGTGGAGTCGTGGTATAACTCATTGAAATTAAAAAAGTTAGGAAAATACCTTACGTTTAACTTGAATCGTGACGAGCGCCTGTTTGTTCTGCTAGCCCTCGGCCTCCTCCTAGTCGGCTTATTGATTGTTTTTACCCGCTAAAGCCTAAAGCTCTTTTTCTTGCCACAAAAGCGATCTCTGGTATAATACCGCCTCATTCATTGAAAGGTTTGTGGGGTCCAATGGGGATTCCAAAAGCCTTGAAGTCACGAAGGGGTTCGCCGCCATTCGCGGTGAAGCGGGGAGTAACGGAATTTCCGTACGCAGGTCCCTAAAACCTGCGCGTTCCCTTAAAAATAAGAGAGGAAAGTCAATCATCATGTCCAAAGAACTCGTTCAAAGCCTACTCGAAGCCGGAGTGCACTTCGGCCACCAAACTCGCAAGTGGAATCCGAAGATGAAGCCTTATATTTTCGGAGAAAAAAACGGCATTTACATTCTTGATCTTGAAAAAACAGTGGCGCATTTGACCCGCGCTTGCAATTTTCTAAGAGACATCGCCTCAAAAGGCCTGCCTATTTTGTACGTGGGAACAAAGCCTCAGGCCCAACCCGTGATCGCGTCGGAGTCTAAACGCGCCGGACAGTATTTCGTAAACAACCGTTGGCTGGGTGGAACACTCACCAACTACGCGACGATTAAAAACAGCATTCGCCGTTACCGCATGCTCGAACTCATGAGCACGGACGGAACTTTTGAATCTCTCACGAAGAAAGAAATTTCGATGATTCAAAAGGAAATGGACAAGCTCGAAAAGAACCTGGCGGGTATTGCCGATATGGGCAAACTTCCGGGCGCGATGTTCGTGATTGACGCCAAAAATGAAGACATTGCCGTCAAAGAAGCGAATCGTCTGGGAATTCCCGTCGTGGCCATTGTGGACACGGATTCGGATCCGGATTTGATTCAATTCCCGATTCCTGGAAACGACGACGCGATCCGCTCGATCAAGCTTTTAACCTCGATCATCACTGACAGCATTATTGAAGGCTCTCAAAAAGTTTCGAGAGGCAAAGACGCGGCCGAATCCAAAGACCGTGAACTTGCAGAAGCAGCGAAGAACTAGTCATGGCCGCACCCGCAGAACTCGTTAAAAATCTCCGCGACCGCACAGGCGCCGGAATGATGGATTGCAAGGCCGCTCTCGACTCCAACAACGGAGACATCGAGAAGGCGATCGATTTTTTGCGTAAAAAGGGCATGGCCTCCGCTGCGAAGCGCGCCGGTCGCGACGCCAAAGAAGGTTTAATTTTTTCGAGAACCCAGGGCAATAAATCCGCGATTGTTGAAATTAACTGCGAAACAGATTTTGTGGCTCGCACCGATGATTTCAAAAATCTAGGGACTCTGGCGCTCGACGAAGTGTTTGCTCACGGCGAAAAGGGAATTGAATCCGAAAACGTTCAAAAACGCGTAGCCGAGCTTTCCGGAAGAATCGGTGAAAAGATGCTCGTCAAACGCGCGAAACTTTTCAACTCTCAAGGGACGGTTTACTCGTACATTCACGCGAACAGCAAGCTCGGCGTTTTGGTGGAGCTCACTTCCGCGAATGAGGAGCTTGGAAAAAATTTAGCCATGCAGGTTGCTGCGTCGAACCCGATTTGCATCACGCGCTCACAAGTTCCGGCGGAACTTGTGGAACGTGAAAAATCGGTGTACCGCGAAGAAGTAAAAGGCAAACCTGAAAACATCATTGAAAAAATTATCCAAGGAAAATTGGAGAAGTTTTATCAAAATACGTGTTTAATGGAGCAGCCGTTTATTAAGGATGATAAAATGTCTGTTCAGAAATTGATGGAAGAAGCGTCCAAGAAAACCGGGACGTCTATCGCCATTCAGCAGTTTGTTCGTTTTCAGCTCGGAGAAAACATTGCCTAAAAAAGGCTATAAACGCGTTCTTTTAAAATTAAGCGGCGAAGCGCTTCAGGGCCGTCAGCAATACGGCATTGACCCCGAAGTGGTGGATTCGATTGCCAACCAGTTGAAAGAAGTGAAGTCGACTGGTTTAGAAGTGGCTGTCGTGATCGGCGGAGGAAATATTTTCCGTGGTCTCTCGGGTTCATCCCGCGGCATGGATCGCGCGACCGGGGACTACATGGGGATGCTTGCCACCGTGATTAATTCGATGGCGTTACAAGATGCGCTCGAACGCAAAGGCGTTTATACGCGCGTTCAGACGGCCATTGCGATGCAAGCGCTAGCCGAGCCGTACATTCGCCGCCGGGCGCTGCGTCATTTGGAAAAAGGACGCATTGTGATTTTAGCGGGCGGCACGGGAAATCCTTATTTTACGACGGATACCACGGCGGCACTGCGCGCCATTGAACTTGGCTGCGAAGTGATTTTGAAGGCGACGAAGGTGGATGGCATTTACACAGCCGATCCCAAAAAAGACAAAAAAGCGAAGCGTTTTGAGAAATTGAAATACATCGACGTTTTGAAAAAGGGTTTAAAAGTGATGGATGCGACGGCGATTAGCCTCTGCATGGACAACAATCTTCCGATCATCGTGTTTGATTTGCTAAAAGACGGCAACATCAAACGCGTCGTGGGCGGACAAAACATTGGGACAACGGTGTCAAACTAATATGGATACAGGCAAAGCGGTGATGCACGACGCGGAAGAAAAGATGAAGAAGTCGATCGATGTGCTCCAGGGTCATTTTGCGGGCATTCGTTCGGGCCGCGCGAATCCGGCTATGCTCGACCACATTAAAGTGGATTACTACGGGACCATGACACCGCTCAAGCAGTTGGCGAATATCGCCGTGCCGGATCCTAAGATGCTATCGATTGCGCCGTGGGATGCCTCTGCTGTCAAAGCGATTGAAAAAGCAATTTTAGAATCAGACATCGGCATTATGCCCATCGTGGATGGAAAAAGTGTCCGCCTTTCGATTCCAACGCTGACTCGTGAACGCCGCGAAGAGCTTGTGAAGATCATGAAGAAGGTGGCCGAAGAAGGCCGTGTTTCCATGCGCGCCATTCGTCGTGACGCCAATGAGCGGATAAAAGTTTTAGAAAAAGACAAAAAAGTTTCTGAAGATGAAGGATTTAAATTTCAAACGGATATTCAGAAACTCACCGATCAATACATTCAAAAAGTTGATCAGTCGCAAGAAGCCAAAGAAAAAGAACTAAACACATTCTAGAGCCGGTAGCTCAGTTGGTAGAGCACTTCCCTTTTAAGGAAGGTGTCGCGCGTTCGATCCGCGCCCGGCTCATATTTTTCGTCCTAAAGTCTTATCTGCTTCGTCGTTCAATCGCTCACTTGTGCGGCGTAGCTATTACTACGCCTCCGCGTTCGCTCATTCACTCCTCGCATCTAAGGCTTTATGCCGAAAAATATTTTAGTCTTAGCGAAAAATATGAGCCGGGCGCGGATCGAACAGGAGCCACCGAGCATTTCTAAAAGCCGATGCGACCCAAAGGAGCATCGGCTCACTAACGAGGTGGCGGCTGGCCGACCGGAGTGCCGCAGACTCGATCGCGAGCGTGAGCGAGCTAGCGAGGCGCTTTGCGGCACGTAGGCGCCGATCCTCATAGGCTCTAAAATATGAGCCGGTCGCCTAGCATCTGGGGCTATTTTTTATCCCCCCTTGAAATCCTCAAAATCTCGGGTAAACTTTGAGTATGGTTCTCATTCAGCTCACTTATGCTTAGAAAGAATAATCTTAATATAAGGCTAATTTCGCTGGTCTTAGCCGGGGCATTTTTGCTCCAGGAAGCCTCGTTTGCAGCGCCTATGGGCGTAGTCGCCCCTGCCGCGCTACCCATTGAGGCCTTGCTCCAAAACCCTCATTCATTTGAAGCACCGCTTAATTTCAGCACTCTAAAAGAAGTCCATAAGGGAACCAAAGATGTTCTCATTATTAACATCGAGGATCCGCACTCTAACTTTTCAGGCCAAGAAAATATCTCTAAAGCCCTTTGTCAGACCATGGGCAAGTATGGTGTGTCGCTTGTGATGGTTGAGGGAAGTTCTAAGGATTCGACGCTTGATCCCCTAAAGAAGCTTGCTCCTTCCAAAACGACACTTGAGCGGGCCGCCAAGAAATTTTTGATGGAGGGCAAGATCTCAGGAGAAGAGTATTTGAATCTCACCTGCGACATGCCCATGAAGATCATGGGGCTCGAGGACCGCTCGCTTTATTTTGACAGTGTTCAAAACTACGCGGCACTCGCCGATAAACGCGAAGCGACGCTGGCGTATCTTGGAACAATTGAGAAAGCGCTAGATAAACTCAAAACCAAATATTATCCAAACGATCTTTTGGAACTTGAAAAAATAAAAGACGATCAAAGCTTTGATAAACGGTTTGAACTTCTTTCAAAACTTTCGCCCAATTTAGAAAAATATTCGAATCTTGAAGTTCTTAAGAGCCTTAAGGAGAGAGAATCCAAGTTTGATTTTAATGCTGTGAATCTCGAGCAAGCCGCTCTTCTCGATGAAATAAATAAAAAGGGAGGCCAGATAGATTTTGAGGCTCTTTCACAGGAAATGAAAGAGTCCAAGCTCAACAAAGCGTCTTCTTTTTCCTTCTTCCAAAAAACTTTCAATATCGCCGAAGAGAAGGGCGTCCAGTTATCAGTATTTCCAAGCCTTTCTCTTTATAGGGATTATCTGAAAGAATTCTCGACTCTTGACCTCAGTTTAGTGCTGCAGGAATTAAAAATGCTGGAGGATGAGGTTTATGTCCAAGCTTTAAAGGATCAAGACTCCCGTATGACTCGAGCCATTGATCAGTATGTGACGCTTCTCGAGACTGCCTATCACATTCAAATGACCACGGATGATTTTGAGAAATTTGCCGTAAATGCTCCTGATTTTCCAACCGCTCCCTACTTAGCTTTTATCAACCGAAAACTAGCGGACTTGGGCTACTTCGAAGAAGTGGTTTCGTACGAGAAATTTTTGGAGCAAGGCAAGGAGAGCTTGGGTAAGTTCTATAAATCCGTTTCGAAAAGAGATTTGGCGTTTCTCCAAAACACCGAACGCATCATGAAAGAAAAAAATCAGAAGGTAGCGTTTCTGATTTCGGGGGGTTATCACACTCAGCATTTGACGGACCTATATAAGGAGAAGGGGTATTCGTACATTGTATTGACGCCTCATGTAACGAAAGAGACCAATCAGGCGAAGTATGAGAAAGAGCTTCTAAGCCCCATTCGCAAAGACCAAAAAAAGATTGAGGTGAGTGGCGGGAGCTTGAAAGGGGCGAGTTCCAGTGATGTGAGAGCACAAGCGCTTGTCATGAACGAAGCGGGGCTTTATCAATTCGTTCAAGAGATAGCGAATGTTTCAGATCCTAACGTCGCCCAGATCATCGCGGATCTTTCAGGAAGGCCGGATCTTTCGGGGACAGTGGGTACTGAATCGAGCGTTCAAAATCAAACTGTCAATTTTTCTGGTGTGTTAACGGGGAGCGTGGTGGGTGAGTCTAACGCGGCGACCGCTGTGACTACAGCCGCGCCTCAGGGTGCCCGGATGTCTCTGCTAGATAGGAAAGTTGTTGCGTTTGTCGCCGCTATGGCAGCAGCCGGAGCGATTGGCGTGACGTATAAGCTTAGCAACAACCCTACTACAGCTCCTACTGCGGCCTCGCCAAAAATAATCCATCGAACCAGAGCAGGATCGTTCGGAGCCTTATCAAAAGAATTTCAAGTGCTTTACCCCTCTTTTAAACCGTTTGTGATGATGAATTATCTCGTGTCGGACCGGATCCTTAGAACAATTGTTGTTTTGCATAGAGAAATCCCTTCGAACCCCGTTGATTTGGAAAAATGGGATGCCGATGCATACCGTGTTCTGGTCGGGGATTTTGATAGGTCCGACGATGGCGACGAATACGTCGGGTATGAAGAGATACCTGTGACTTCTGCATACATGATGAGAGATGGGGGCTCGACCGTTGTAAATACGGAGGAGCATTCTTTTAAAATCGACCTTTCATTTGAGAATAGAATTCGGGATAACAGAGGAGCGACCCGGGGTCTCAGAAAGCCACCGACCTTTGATGGAAATCCGGCATGGAATTATAAAATGATGGGCCCCGGCGGCGCCCGGATGGCCGGAACGCTCGACACCATCATTCTTAATGCTGAAAATGTTGAAACGATTACCAAGTTACTGATCGATTGGATAGAGGACTACGAAGATAGGGACTACAGCAGTCAAATAAACAAAAATCTTCATCGTGTTTTTGAAGAAGGATTAACTAAGCAGCTAGAAGCGCTATTGCAACGCGCGAAACCCGGCAAAACATTGAAAGATTATCAGATTGAAGTAGACGCTGATGCAAGCGCCAGCTATTACTCGCGAGGGGGAGACGGTAAGGTTGAGGTTTATATCGACAGATATTCAGATGACCCTCAATTTTTTGAAATTGCTGGCTGGAGCGTTATGGGTAACGAAGAAGAAGGCTATGACATCGGACTTTCAGTTGAGAATGCACAACTAAGTAACTTAAAAAAGTTTGTTGAGAAATTGGTTGCTCTGAATGAAAGTAATTCCGGCTCAAGGATGGCGAGTGTCGAGGAGGCCACCTGGACAGAAGCCCAGACCAGAAGGCATTATGGCCGTCTAGCCAAAGAATCTTTGAGTGTTCTCAAACTCCCATCGACCAATAGCGGGCGTAACCCGAAAACAGGGACTTACTATTCGGACACAGATATTGACCGAGCGTTTAATAATTCAGCCCAAACCAAAGAAGAATTCAATGCTTATAAACAACTCGTTCGAAAGGGTGGTTTGTATTCATGGCTACGCACCCATGCGCCCGCCGGCACGCGGATGGCATTTTCGAAAAAGGCCATGGCGATCGTGGCGGTGTTGGGTCTTAGCGGCGAAACTGTGGTTGCTCAGGAGAAACCCCTTTGGAATCATTCCACGCCTGAACCTGCGTACATCAGCGACATGTACGCAAAAGATTCGCTGGATAACCTTTCATTGGTCTTAAGAAACGGTAATTTGCCTCTCGAAAAGCGTGTCGCGGCCGCTAAGGGATTGGCCGCTTTGGCCCGTGAGCGCTCCTCGGTCGCCCTTCGCGCTCTCGATGTTTTGAGGCCGTTCATGGAAATGGAAGCGGAGGTCGATGCCGTGCGGTCGTTATCGAAAGAAGTTGCCTCTCTTTACGTCTCTATCGCCACCGAAGCCAAATCCGAACTTGTCGCCTCCCAAGCATTGACCGATTTGGTGTTGATGACTCGGAATAAATCCCAGGTGGGCTTGCCGATCATAAACGCCCTTACCGCTATCGCCAAACTCCGGAAAGAAGCGTTTAAACCATTTCATTTCAAGATTTTGAAGGAAGGCAATCAAGATTGGGTTGAGCGTTTTATTGCATCCGACGAAAAAATGGAGAGTGTTCTGGACGCTTTCCTAGCATCCTATGCCGAGCGAAGCACGGATGATCGGAGAAAAATTGGGACGCTGTTGTTGACCGGGTATGGCATCGATCTTGGACATGTAAGTCTTGCCCAGGAAACCCGTCCCTTTGAACAACAGCCCAGCAATTACTCTGGCCACGATTCGGTTTATACTCAATTCAAATGGCTCAAAGCAGAGCTCGGGATTAGCTCGATGGATCAGTATTTGGACATCCTTGTTCTTGCTTCAGACATGCAAGATGCTTATCGATTTGCAAAACCCGAGATTCAAGTCGCCGTCACGGAATGGTATCTTCAAGCCTACGGCCCATTTGTTAATGGTGATTCATTCGATGAAAATTCGATTCTGCATATCGTAAAGGCACGCAGCTCCCGTTCGCGGATTTTGATGAATCCCGAAAAAAAGTTGAAGAGCGCATCTCAGGTTCTCGAGGACATGGCCAAATCCATGCAAAGCGGCGCCCGGATGGCGGAGGCGGTTGATATAAAAGCCGTTCAAGATTTAGTTCACACAGCTTTGTATGACCACGAAAAATATGTGGGACATTTAAATTCTTATTGGACCTTAGACCCGCGCAACGCGGGGTATATTTTTCAAATGAGCCGCTCCGCGTATCAGACGCCCGAAGCATTGCTTGAATTCATCAAGAAAACGACGAACACCCTTCAAGATAGACACAAAAGATTTGAAAAAGGATTTGGGTATAACGAGCAGATCGATAGAGTCGTTTTGGACACGATTAAAAAATTAAATGAAGCACGGATAAAGATCGATCCCGGATTTGCCGAGCAACAGAAAATGGAAGCGGCCAAGAAAGCGTCTGGCAATCTCCCGGAACCTTATGCAACTTACATAGCGCAAAATACCGAGATCTCGGTAACGTACAACGACTATGGAACTACAAAAACTGAAACAGGAAGGATTGCGAGGATTACGAATCAAGAAACCGGATATCCCATTATTTGGCTGGAGGGAAAATTTGGAGGTATCTATATAAATAGGATCACAGAAATAAATCCAGCCCAAGGACCATCGCAGGCTACGCCGGAAAAAGAAGCCCCGCGAGGTTTTCTAGTCACTCTCAATCAAAATGAGATCGACAAAACGATCAGGGATGGAATGGAGCGTATTGGAATCAAAAAAGTACCCGTTCAGAAGATGCCGTGGATGAACCAAGATAACGCACAAGATGCCAGACTGCTATCAGAGGCGGACTTGAGAAAAGGTTTGGCGGATGGGTCAATTAAGGCCGTTAAAAAAGAAACACGAGGGCCATCTTTACCCCAGTTTGTGTTTACCTCTGGATTAAAGGGATACGAGATTTCGGCCGGCGCCCGGATGGCGGAATCAGATCTCCAAAAAATAAGAGCTTACAATCCAAAGGTTGCGGATCTGGTTCAAGCGATTCTCAATAACGACCCGGTTACCGAGAAAGCGCTTATTGCTGGCGACACTTCTCTGGAAGCGGCCTTTAGCCGGGCCTTTCCTTTTGCGATTGGAGGAACCGCAAATTCTCCGCGTCTCTATACATCAGACTACGAGGCCACCAAGAAACAACTTTTGGCAGGCGAAGCCCTTTTTTGGGAAGGTCATTTGGCGCTTAAAAATAAATCCGCCGGCGCGCGGATGGCGTTAAGCATTAAAACGATTTCCACAATTGCAGTCGGCATCATTACAGTTGCAATTTTAATTTATGACCCAATTGCATTCCTGGGTATATCTCTTATGGGATTATTTGTAGGAGGACCTACCTTTTTGTTGTTTAAAATGATGGATAAAATAAATCCTGGAAATAAGGAGCACGCTAGACCAAGTTTCGGATCGGATGAGCAAGTACGTGAAAGAGCTCCAAAGTCTGTGCCTGCACCGAAAATAAAGAAACCAGCTGTCACTTTTGAAGATGCTCTGAAGGAAAACGAAGCATTCGTTGCGCAGGCCAATAAACTAATGTCCACTTATGGAATCCAAAAATCATCTGCAAAAATTGTCGAGCGCTTTATCAAAATGGGTTATCTAAAAAATGCCTCCGATTTTCCGAAATACAAAGCATTGGTGGGTAGCATGCTTATTTATATGACCAACGAAAGAACCGATAAAAGGCAAAGCATAGCTGTATCCGTATTAAACGTTGCCGCTCACTCTGATTCGATTGTTAGAGTGCTAAATAGGTTCTTGGACGAAACCGAAGTGGAAGAATATGGTCGTTTTGACATTGGCGAGCAACCTTTTCGCATCCAGTGGGACGGTCAAAGTTATGTTCCGGATCGATTTTCGGGCGCTTATGTGAAAACCCGCTTAGATTCCATTGTGATTATGACCGGAACCAAAAAGTTTACCGATGCCGATGAAATTCTCAACAAATTTTCAAAACAAAACGACCTGCCCCCAATTTATATACAACCCGAACAGTTGGACGAGGCGATAGATGCTTTTTTTGAATCTGCTGATACCAAATCGATTGATGAGACCCGAGCCGAAATAAACGCGGGAAAATTTGATCCCGGACAAATGACCCATGTTTTCCTTGCATTCGTGGATTTTATAGAAAAAAATGAAGTAGCGCTGAGCCGGACCGCATGGGGTGGGGTCGAAATTAAGCGAGTTCTTCTGGACAATGAGACTTCTGATGCAAAAGACTTTTATGAGTTATTCAGGCAAGCGGCCGCCAAGAGAATTCCGCAGCAACGCTCTTATACCCCTCAGCCTGTTAGATATTCTCCGGGAGGCCCGGTTCATGATTCAAAGTTAGATACACGCAATGCCGTTACGGTTAGAGTGATGGCGGACTCAGAGGGACTCCTCGACCGTGAGACCGAATATTTCAAAAAACCATTCGGTCTTTTGGTTTTGAAAGATGGAGTTCAATTTGTTCCCAAAATCGCTTCCGGCGCCCGGATGGCGGAGGAAAAACCCTCTATAGAATCAATTCAAACCAAATTAGGTGTGAAAGATATTCTTCCTGTGACTGCTGCGCGGTTGTCAAAGGACGTCGATTCCATTCTCGATCTCATTGCCCTCGTCGCGGCAAGCCATCAAGATAGGACGACTTTTATTCAAACGGATCTTCCTCAAATTTTTGCGGGACTTAAGAGTGTTTCCGGCGTCAATGGATCCGTTTCGGTGCAGCTCGTCGATCCGCTGGATCCTGATAAATCCATAGACAACCCGGTCACTTTTACTTTTTCACGGGCGGAACTTGACCAGGTGCGACGGAAATTTGATGCTCATCAAAAAGCTCTGAATGAAAAGATTGTTACGGCACTTGCAAAAAATCAAGCCGCACTGGACGCGGTGCGGGATGTTGCGGCCGAAGAAAATTTAACGTTCCGATTATTGCAAAAGGCGGCACTCGCGCTTCGTGAGAATAAGCATGTGATGGTCTCTGTAGCGGTTGAAGGCGTAAAAGGCGCGGACGATAAGATGATTCAAGATTTGGCGGGGCTTAGAGTAAAAATGCTGAAACTTCAAAAAGATACGGGAGGAAAGCTCTCGGTTTATATCCAGCTTGTTGATCAGTCGGGTTCGCCGATTGAATCTTATAAAGGTTTTAGATCGGATGCGGCTCCCACTAAAGAAGTTTTGGCCGGATCGCGTCTTGGCAGAACGTTCACGGGCGTTCTTCGCAGTGCTTTAGTCACAGCCGCCATTGCAGCGGGTGCTGGCTATCTTCCAACCGAGGCCGTGAGTGCCAGTGCCGATTCCTATACGATTGCCGCGACCACTCCTAGAATTCAAACTGCGGTGTTAGGGCAGATTGTGGATTCTTCCAACGAAGATTATTTGCAGGCTTTGAAAACGATTACGCAGTCCCGTTCGATTGGTCCTCGCCAAGGCGCCATGGTTCAAAAAGTTCCGGACAACGCCACCGTCGAAATTTTCATCCAAGAGGGCCTTGTGGTCCACGTCATCAAGCTCAGTGCAGAAATGTACCAAGCTTATCTCCAGCTCACAACTACTGGCTCGTCGGCCTAAAAGTACGTCCAGTAAGGCCCTCTTTTTTCACCCCTTGAATATACAACTCATATGTTGTATACTTTAAATAGTTCAAATGGCCTATGACTGAAGCTCATTTTGAAATCTATTATTATATTGATGAAAAGGGGGCGGCCCCAGCAAGAGAGTATTTACTAGGCCTCCCAGAAGGCCAAAGAGTCAAAGCATTTGCGTTTATAAAATTTCTGTCCGAAGAAGGTTATAAGGTAAGGCGACCGTTTGCAGATTACCTAGGGGATCAAACAGGGCTTTATGAAATAAGACCCAAGCCCAATAGAGTAATTTATTTCTTTTATCACAAAAATAAAATAGTGTTGCTTCACGCATTTCTCAAGAAGACGAAAGCAATTCCTGAAAAGGAACTGAAGATCGCGATGGACCGGAAGGAAAATTGCGAGGTGCTCATTAAATTTAACGAAGCGGATTTCGAAGGAACGTAAAACCTCGAGGAGGTCGATATGAAAAAGGGTAAATATAAATTTAAAAAGTTCAGCCCTGACTTGGAGAATGAACTCAAAAAAAGCGCGAAATTTAGACTTGCTTTTGACATCGAAACAGCAAAGCTCAAGCTTGCCCATAAACTGGCAGAGATCAGAGAAAAGACGGATCTCACCCAAGTGGAGCTAGCCAAGAAAATGGGCGTGTCCCAGCAACTGATCAGCCGCGTAGAAAGCGGCTCGGACAATCTAACTCTGGAGACGCTTGTGAAATTCTTGGATCTCTTTGGAGTTTGCATGAAGATTCATTTTGAAAAAAGAAAAAGCCAGGAAGTATTAGAGTTCGCATAAAGTCTCACCTCTGAGGCTTGCGAAGCCAGCGAATCTCAAATTTGTGACATTCGTCACAGTTAATTTCACACGAAATCAATAAAATATCTCCTTTATAGGAGATAGTGAAAAGTGACGTGGTTTCCGGTTGATGCCTCGAAGAACGGGTTTTTAATCGATCAGCTTTTTTATCTCGCGTTTTGGCTGACGGCCACAACCTTTCTCATTGTCCTGGCCCTTTTAATTTATTTTCTAGTGCGCTACCGCAGCCGCGAGGGCCACAAGGCCTACTACACCCGCGGAAATAGCCCTAAAGCGTACCTTCTTACAGCACTCCTAGCGCTCGTCGTCTTCATTGGTTTGGATGTCAATCTCGCGCTTCATGATCACGAGGCGTGGGAGAAGATTTGGGAGAAGCCGAATTTCGAGACCGCTCTTTTAATTCATGTGAAGCCGCAGCAATTTGTCTGGAACGCGGAGTACGCGGGCTCAGACGGAGTTTTTGGGACAGCGGATGACGTCAAAATTCAAAACGATTTGCATATTCCTGTGGGTCGCCAGATTGTGGTGAGTTTGGAGTCGCAGGACGTGATTCATTCCTTTTTTCTGCCTCAGTTTCGAATTAAACAAGACGCGATTCCCGGAGTCAAAACCATGTTGAGCTTTGAGGCTAAAAAAACGGGCGTATTTGATATTGCCTGCGCCCAGCACTGCGGCTTGGGTCACTACCGCATGCGCGGAACAATGACAGTCGACACGGAAGCAGATTTCAAAAAGTGGCTCACCGACAATGCGACTAAGGAGAGTGCATGATCGCGAAATTTTTTAGCACAGATCACAAAGTAATTGCCAAACAGTACTTGTCGGTCGGGCTTTTATTCATGGCCATTGGTGGGATGATGGCGTTTATTATTCGTTGGCAACTAGCACACCCCTGGCAGCCGGTTCCGGTGATTGGACCGTGGATTTTCCCCGATAGCGGGGGAGCGGTAATGCCCGAAATTTACACCAAACTTTTTACAGCGCACGGCGGCATCATGGTGTTTTTTGCGATTACACCCATTATTATCGGCGCGCTTGGAAATTTTACAATTCCGCTTGAAGTCGGCGCGCATGACATGGCTTTTCCGCGTCTGAATATGTATTCGTTCTGGGCGCTTCTTGTGGGCAGTGCACTCGTCATCGCTTCGCTCTTTGTGCCGGGCGGCACGGCCGACACGGGCTGGACGCTTTACCCACCGCTTTCGTCTTCGATGAAAGTTTCACCGAATCTTGGGATCGATCTTTTTATACTTGGATTGGCGCTCGACGCGGTTTCGCTGCTGATGGGGGGCATTAATTACATTGCGACAATTTTAAAATGCCGCGCCAAGGGAATGAAGCTGACAGACGTTTCGCTCACCTCGTGGGGACTATTTTTTTCATCCGTTCTCAACACACTTTGGTTGCCTGTCATAGCGGTCGCGCTGTTCATGGTCTTGATGGACCGGCGGCTGGATACCTCCTTTTTCCTCGCAGGGCCTTTAGCGCCGCGCGCCGGCGGACAGGTGCTTTTGTTTCAACATTTATTCTGGGGATTTGGACACCCCGAAGTTTACATTTTAATTTTCCCCGTCTGGGGTCTTGTCGGAGATCTCATTTCCGTATTTTCACGAAAGCCCGCTTTTGGATACAAGGCGACACTTCTGTCGATGGCCATTATCACCGCGGTGAGCGGAGTGGTGTGGGGACATCATATGTTCACGACTGGCATGAACCCTCTGCTTGGGAAAATGTTTATGTTTTTAACCATCAGCGTCAGCGTGCCAACGGCGGTGTTCTTTTTTAATTGGCTCGCCACGCTGTGGCGTGGGTCTATTCGTTTCACACTGCCGATGCACTACGCACTGGCAATTATTTTTGTGTTTGGCATCGGCGGCTTGACCGGACTTTTTCACGCCATGCAGGCTTTTGACGTTTACATTCACGACACTTATTTCGTGGTGGGGCATTTTCATTTTACGCTGGCCGCGAGCGTGCTTTTGGGTGTATTTGCTTTCATCACATACTGGTTTCCAAAAATGTTTGGGCGAATGCTCAACGATGTGGTTGGAAAAATTCATTTTTGGATCACCTTTACTTCACTCAATATTCTTTTTGCGCTCATGATGGTGGCGGGTTTGCATGGGCACTTGAGACGGCTTGCCGATCCGACCGAGTATCCATTTTTAAAACCCATTCAATTTTTAAATGAATACATGGGTGTCGTGGCTATTATCCTAGTTCTTTCCCAGTCGTTGTTTTTCCTTAATATTTTATGGTCAATATTTTTTGGAAAGAAGGCCAGTTCAAACCCGTGGGAAGCAGCCGGTGTGGCATGGGCCACAGCTTCTCCGCCGCCGCATGATAATTTTGAAAAAACCCCCATTGTTTACGGAGGTCCGCACGAATACGGCGTCATCGCGGCAGATGGAACTGATTTTTACCCTCAAGATAAACCGTGCGGTCGCGCTCTACCGGTGCGCGATTTTTCAGAGTGGATTTCGCTCACCAAGCTTGGCATGTGGATCTTTTTGGTTTCTGAAATCATGTTGTTTGGCAGTTTTGCCGGAGCCTACGTCGTGCTTCGTATGGGGAGCAATTCATGGCCTAATCCCGTACAAGTATTGAGTACCGGTATTTTGGGTGTGAACACCTTTGTTTTAATTTGCTCGAGTCTTACGTTTGCGCTTGCCGTCGAATTTGCCAAGCGCCAAGACATTGTTAAAACGCGGCGTCTGCTCTTAGCGACAGCGGGACTTGGCGCCACCTTTTTAGTGATCAAAGGTTTTGATTATGTTCATTTGTGGCACGAAGGATTTACGATTTCCACAAATCTTTTTGGGTCGTGCTACTATCTTTTGACCGGTTTCCATGGGCTGCACGTTTTGTCGGGAGTTGTTTTTATTTTATATTTGTGGGCCGCGTCAGGAAAACCCGGCTTTTTAGCAAAGCATCATGAGCGCGTGGAAGCGGGCGGCCTTTATTGGCATTTTATTGATATCGTGTGGGTGATTCTCTTCGTGGTGTTGTGTCTTTTATGAGCGCGGAACCCTCTATTTTCAAACGCTACGCCATTATTTTTATCTGGCTCATTGCTTTTACGGTGATTGAGCTCATTGCTGTAGCAATGGGGCTCTCAAGGCCTGTGCTCGTGAGTGTGCTGGTTGCCTCGGCCCTAGGAAAAGCGATTTTAATCGCGCTCTACTTTATGCATTTAAAATTTGAAAACCCGTGGGTCTGGCTTTTGCCGGGCATCCCGCTTCTTTGTGCCGCGTTTTTTGTTTTCGGGCTTTTCCCGGACATTGCATGGCATCTTACCGGAAATTTCTAAGCGTCCTTTTTCTTTCTACCTTTACTACTAGCGCAAATGCATGGGCGCTTTGCGCGTTGTGCCGCCAGTCTTTGGAGAGCGCGGGAGGCCGAGTGATTGAAGGATTCTACTGGAGCATCGTTCTACTAGTCGGATTGCCTTTTATTATCTTTACCGCTGCATTACTTACCTATAAGCGTCTCCATAAAAAGGCCCAAGAAGCGCGTTAGAGTTTTCTTGATAAGTGACCCATTTTTAAGTAGATTAAAGCCACTATGCTAGAACTTAATTTTATACGTGAGAATAAAGACCGGATCCGAGCCGCCCTTAAGATTAGGGCGCCAAAACTCGACCTAGACGCCTTTCTGGCCCTTGATGCCGAGCGCCGCACCCTTTCACAGGAGCTAGACGCTCTCCGGGCCCAGAAGAACCAGGCGAATGACAAGATATCGGTTCTTCTGAAGGAAAAGCAAGACATTACGGCCGTCAAAGAAGCGATGAAGTCAATTTCCCAAAAAATAGGCGAATTTGAGTCTAAAGTGGGAGAAATTGAGTCAAAAATTAAAGAAACTCTCTATATAATCCCAAATATACCTCATATTTCAGTCAAAGAGGGGGTAGATAGCACCCAAAACACTGTGGTTTCTAGCTGGGGCGAGCCCAAAAAGTTTGATTTTAAGCCGAAAGAGCACACGGAGCTCGGACAGGACCTCGGGATTCTCGATATGGCCCGGGCTTCCAAGATATCCGGCAGTGGTTTCTCCTTGTTCCGGGGGGAGGGTTCGAAGCTTCAGCGGGCGCTGATTAATTTGATGCTCGATATTCACACCCAGGAGCACGGATACACGGAGTACTGGCCGCCGTATTTAGTGAACCGTGCCACGATGACGGGGACGGGGCAGCTGCCGAAGTTTGAGGAAGATCTGTACCGCCTAAAAGACGACGAGCTATTTTTAATTCCGACGGCCGAAGTGCCAGTGACCAATATTCACCGCGATGAAGTTTTAAAAGAAGAAGAATTGCCGGTAAAATACACGGCCTATACCCCCTGTTTTCGCCGCGAAGCAGGTTCTTACGGAAAAGACACCAAGGGTTTAGTGCGCGTGCATCAGTTTGATAAAATTGAACTCGTAAAATTTGCGAAGCCCGAAACGTCGTACGCGGAGCATGAGACACTTTTAAAAGACGCGGAAAAAATTTTGCAAAAATTTAATTTGCCTTACCGTGTGCTTCTGCTTTGCAGTGGAGACATGGGTTTTTCGGCGGCCAAGTGCTACGACATTGAAGTGTGGGCGCCTGGCCTCAACCGGTGGCTCGAGGTTTCATCAGCCAGTAATTTTGAGGATTTCCAAGCGCGCCGCGCGAACATTCGCTATAAGCGCAAGGACACGGGCAAGACAGAATTCGTTCACACGCTGAATGCTTCAGGAGTGGCGCTTCCGAGACTTGTGATTGCCATTTTGGAAAATTATCAGAACGCCGACGGGTCCGTCGTGATTCCTGAAATTCTGCGCCCTTACATGGGTGGGCAGTCCCACCTCAAAAAAAGCTAACTGGTAATTACACTATTTTAGTGTACACTATATAAGTGTGGAGATTAGTGTATGATTCGAAATATCACTCTCAGTGCGGAAGAGACGCTCATTCAAAAAGCGCGAATGAAAGCTCAGTCTGAGCATAAGTCTCTAAATGTGCTTTTTAGAGAATGGATGCAGAAGTACGCTGGCGAACAGAACCGTTCTCATAACTATCGATTCTTAATGCGACAGCTATCTTCGGTTGATTCAGGCGGAAAATTTACAAGAGATGAGCTGAATGAAAGATAGGTATTTTCTTGATACGAATATATTTGTCTATTCGTTTGACCACTCTCATCCTGCTAAGCAGAAGAAATCGCAGTTACTGATTGACGAGGCGCTGAGCCAAAAAAAAGGCGTTACGAGCTACCAAGTGGTTCAAGAGTTCTTGAATGTCGCATCTAGAAAATTTAAAAAGCCGTTTGATATTAAAGACAGTAAGCTCTATTTAAATGAAGTGTTAGGTGTCCTTTGTGAAGTGTATCCGAGCACAGAACTTTATCAGCTGGCTTTAGATCTTAAAGGTGAGACAGGATATGGGTTTTATGATTCTCTGATTTTGGCTTCGGCAATTGAAAGTGAGTGTAAGATTGTTTTTTCAGAAGATATGCAGGATGGCCAGCGGATATCAGGGGTTTTGATTAAAAATCCATTTTAGGAGAGACGGCACCTGCCTGCCGGCAGGCATGGAGTGGTCTCCGCCACAAGACTTGGCGGACTAGTCCTCGCTTGCGCTCGGCTAGTATTGCGTGGATGATAACCGAACGGTTTGAGGAGAGATGGCAGAGTGGTCTATTGCGGCAGTCTTGAAAACTGCTGTGCCGCAAGGCACCGTAGGTTCGAATCCTACTCTCTCCGCCATTCATAGATTCGAACGTCGTGCTACAAGCGGGGACGTCGGAGTTCACGGCGTCCCCGCGCAGCCCAACCCTGGCAGTTTTCAACCGGGTCCCAAGACCTTCCGTTAATTTAGGGGTTGATGTATCTATAAGAGATACAATCACTTCCAAGGATTCCTTCGAGAGATTTATTTTTTGAATGGTCTTTTTGTTGATGAGGAGTTTTTCAAGTTGGGATCCTGATCGATATAAAGATGCGTACCTGTTGAGCACACATACAACCGTTTCAACCTGCTTTTTCTCGGACTCTGGTGTAAGTTCGAATCCTATTCTGTCGGGGGAAGTTCTTAGGGTTTTATAGACCAAACTTTCGATGTATGGACGATCTTTTGAAACCCGCTCCAAGCTCTCAAAAATAAACGCTTCTAATTTTTCAGCGTTAATTTCTTTAAGAGAACATTTCCCAGAGCCTTCTTTAACGACCTTGATGCATTTGTAATAATAATACCTTCTTGTCTTTTTGTTGGTGAAAGTATTGGTCATGGAAGAGCCGCAATCACCGCACTTCACAAGCCGTGCTAGCTGATACTCCTTGTAGAGCCTTTTTTTCTTAAGCTTTTCACGGGTTAAACCTTGAGCTTCTGAAAATAACTCCTCCGACACCAAGGGCTCATGGATTCCTTCGTAAACTTTGTTATTCCATACCACTTTTCCGATGTAGACGGGATTTCTTAGGATGTGATAAACGGCGCATTCGGATAAATGATGTTTTGAGTTGGTATTTTTAAATTCCTTTTGACGCACCACATCCATCACGGACTTAAATGAACCCGTCTCCACGAAGGTTTCAAAGATTTCCCTTAAACACTTTGCATTAGACTTATCAGCAACGAGTTTTTTGTTTTCACGTTTATAGCCAAATGGGGCAATGCCGCCGTTCCATAAACCCTTAATCGCCCGCTGTTCAAACTTATCCTTGATTCGCTCAGAGGTCATTTCCCGCTCAAACTGGGCGAAGGTGAGCATGATATTGCGAAGCAGTCTTCCGGAAGGACTCGCCGTATCAAATCGCTCGGTGACCGAGATATAAGAGACTTTGTGCTTATCAAAGAACTCGATTAGAGCATAAAAGTCTTTTGATGAGCGGGTGAGTCGATCAATTTTGTAGGTTAGGACTAAATCAACCTTGCCCGATTCAATGTCTCTTAATAGCTCATTTAAAGCGGGCCTTTCCAGATCACCCCCTGTGAACCCTGGGTCGGCGTACTCCTTGAAGATCTCCATATCCTCTTGGCTTTGGATGAAGGAGGTGATCCGGTCTTTTTGGGCTTCGCAGGAGCTATATTCTTTCTCAGCTTGCGTAGTGGTTGAAACGCGGGTGTAGATGGCGCATTTTTTCATGGGTTAGGCTCCTTAATATTTGGCATGAAAGCCGATGGGTTTCCTGGGTTTAGGTTTCGGAGTTTCTAGAATTTCCCTAATCGCGTCAAAGACAAGCTTAAATTGCTTGTCGTGTTTTTCGAACTTTCTTTCGAGCTCCTCGATTCTTTGCCGTAACATCTCATTCCCAGCAAGCATCTCCTTAATTTTAGTGAAGGTACGAATGATCTGGATATTCGCATGGATGGCTCTTTGGCTATTAAGAACGCTCGAAAGCATGGCGATGCCTTGCTCCGTAAATGCAGAAGGCCTTTTTCTTAAGCCCATTTTGAGCTTTAAATTGGAAGTCACAAATTGTGACTTCCAATTTTCCGCTTCCTGCTTGGTAAGGATAAACATAAAGTCTTCCGGAAACCGATCTGGATTGCGCTTGACCGCTTGGTTCAACACTTTCGTAGGTACTCCATAGAGCTCTGCGAGATCCCTATCAAGCATTACCTTTTTATTTCGAAGGATATAGATTTTTGATTCAATTGTTTTGGGTGGAATAAGTGCAAGGTGATGCTTATTAGACATAGTTTAGACCCTTTCGTTATTTTGAAAATAGTTCTGTTGGTTTGATTTTTGGAAGCGGTGCTAGATTGTCAAGGTTTTCGCCGAGGTGGGCTCGACTGGGAGTAACGGGCAAGAAATGGTGAGGACATGCCGCCCGAATTACGGAAAATCTAAAAGAGCAAGTTACAACTAAACATTATTATCCCACTTCTAGATCTAAATTCTATAAAAATCAAAAGGTATTGGGATCCGGTTGAAAACTGCCAGGGTTGGGCTGCGCGGGGACGCCGTGAACTCCGACGTCCCCGCTTGTAGCACGACGTTCGAATCTATGAATGGCGGTGAGCTCTCTACCCGCTCGAACTCACA
>CAZSGP010000009.1:0-13198 GCA_964606485.1 uncultured Planctomycetia bacterium
GTTTGCGATAAATTTTTATAAGTAGCGGTATTTCAAGGGGTTGTAGGGTTCGCCTGGCGTCCACGACTACCCGATTTTTTAGAAATTTAACTTCACATGAAAAAAATATTTTCTCTAAGTCTCGCTTTTATCGTTTGTTTTATTTTTAGCAGTTCCGCATTTGCCGAAAAAAAATACACCCCGGTTTCTATTTTCAACGGAACGAATTGGAAGAAAATAGCCGAAGCCAATTCCGACTCCACGCGCATGATCAAAGTTTATTTGGTTCGCGGTGTTTATGAGGGAGCCTACGCGCTCGACCCTGAGAATGCTTATCAACAATATGGACCTTGGGTTTCGTTTGGGGATTTGGTGAAAGCGCTCGATATTTTTTATTCCCAAGAACGGAATGAAAAAATTCCCTTAACTTACGCTCTCATTCTGATTGCGAATAACGGCAAGATTCAAAATCCGGCACAGGCCCAGCCGCCGGACGCCCCTAAGAGGGCACTCGTTTCTTTAGAAACCTGATTGGCAAAAAACCATCTTTGAGGTTCCAATTTGGCACCTCAAAGATCTAGCCTATCTCGTTGACGCCTGTTGAAGTGCCTGCGGTTTGAGTCCGGTCCAACCGGCCTGCGGTGACCGCTTATCCAGCACGCCGTCAAAGTTGTCATCCAATCTTTGGAGAACGACTTTTCCGGTTTTTTCATCTAGCATCGTGACGATATCAACCTGTGTATCCCCATTACGGTCTTGCTCCCAACGGTAGGGAACCCCGTTCTTAAGGAAGATCCAGTAATCGGGATTTCCATCGCGGTCGTAGTCTTCGGCAATTTTCCAAGGCACCCCGGTGAAATAGTAATTCACCCAGGTATCCATTTTTCCGTCCGCGTCCATATCCCCTGAGGCATAGTCCCGGAATCCATTTTTATAATGGATGACCATATCGGGCTTGCCGTCATGATTGATATCGACGATGACCTTTTGAATGACCTTGCCTTGGAGGGTAACGACGGCATCTTTAAAACCGTCGTTTCCGTGGAGAGACCTCAGAACAATCGACAGCGGGGTTGATTCGGCACAGAGCGCACTCATTGGCGCAACGAGCAGCGTCGCCAAACATACGATGAGAAAGCCTAAGCGTTTCATGGCCTTAGCCCTCCGTTTTGGCACCCTCTACCACCTTTATTATACTCCTGGCTAGCCGCGAAAAGGGGCGGATTTTTGAAAAAATTAAACTATTTTTTTATAATATTTTCACCATTTAACCTCATCGAAAGGAGACTAAAAGATATGAACAATAAACTTCTTTTTACGATTATTTTAATTCTCGTTCTTTTTGTCGGGTTGCAGGCTGGGTACATTTATAAAATGCATCAGGACAAATCTCTTAAAGCGCGGACATCAGATGTGTACCGACCTATTACGAGCGCGCCCAATACTGCTTCTCAACAAACTGCACCTGCGGGATTTTCAACGCCTGGTTTTAGTGTGAGTTTTGGCAATACGGTTCACAACCCGTTTGGCGGCGGAGATCCTAATGAATGGGATCCTTTCCAGGAAATGGAAGAAATGCAAAAGGCCATGAACCAAATGTTTCGTCAAAGCTACTCGCGTGGCGTGGGGAGTGGATTTGGGACGGGGCATGCCATGCGTTATGAGCCGGACTGGGATGTAAAAGAAACGCCTTCCGAATATGTGATTAAACTCGATCTGCCTGGAATTGATAAGGACAAGGTCAGTGTCAAAGTTGACGCTGGTCAGCTTGTCGTTTCGGGAGAGCGGCAAATGGAGAAAGAATCATCGAGCGATCAGGATAATTTCTACAGCATGGAGCGCAGTTTTGGATCGTTTGCGCGTTCAATGCCCATGCCGGCGGACGCGGATAGTGATAAAATAGCAGCAGAGAGTAAGGATGGCGTGTTGACGATTCGCATTCCAAAAAAGGAGGCAGCCGCATGAAGCTCCAGCCTCAGGAAGAAGATCAGCGCCCGGCGCTCGAAAAATACGGGCGGAATTTAACCGACCTTGCGCGGCAGGGAAAGCTCGACCCTGTGATCGGACGCGACGAAGAAATCCGCCGCACCATTCAAGTTTTGTCCCGCCGTACCAAAAATAACCCTGTTCTCATCGGAGACCCCGGCACGGGAAAGACAGCCATTGTCGAAGGACTTGCCCGACGCATTGCCGGCGGAGATGTGCCAAGTGCTTTAAAAGACCGCAGCATTGTGGCGCTCGACTTGGGCGCCATGATTGCGGGAGCGAAATTTCGCGGGGAATTTGAAGAGCGCTTAAAAGCGTTGCTTGAGGAAATTCAATCCAAGTCCGGCGATATTATCTTATTTATTGATGAGCTTCACACGCTCGTGGGAGCCGGTTCCGCCGAGGGCGCGATGGACGCATCCAATATGCTAAAGCCTGCCCTTGCCCGCGGAGAACTCAAGTGCATCGGTGCAACTACGCTCGATGAATTCCGGAAATTTATTGAAAAAGACAAAGCGCTTGAGCGGCGCTTTCAGCCGGTATTCATCGGCGAGCCTTCCGTTGAAGAAGCCATCACCATTTTGCGGGGCTTAAAAGAGCGCTACGAAGTGTTTCACGGCGTGCGCATTAAGGACGCGGCACTTATTTCTGCAGCGGTGTTTTCGGACCGTTATATTTCCGACCGCTTCCTACCGGATAAGGCGATCGATTTAATCGATGAAGCGACTTCTAAGCTTCGCATTGAAATCGACAGCATGCCGACCGAGATTGATGAGCTTGAGCGGAAAATCATGCAATTGGAAATTGAAAAACAGGCGCTTTCCAAAGAAAAAGACCCCTCCTCGAAGGAACGTTTGAAAAAAATCGACGAGGAATTGGGAGTTTTGCGCTCGAAATCCGAGGAGATGAAAAAGCGCTGGAAAAGCGAAAAGGAAATTATCGACCGCATCCGGAAAGTTAAAGAAAACATCGAAAAAACAAAGCTCGATGAAGAGCGCTATGAAAAAATGGGCAGGCTCGAAAAAGTTGCGGAGATCCGCTACGGCACTTTAAAAAATTTGGAAAAGGAACTCGAGAAGGAAAATAAAGCTCTTCAGGAACTGCAGAAAAAAGGAAAAATGTTAAAAGAAGAGGTGGATGAGGAGGATATTGCGGAAGTCGTGTCCAAATGGACGGGAATTCCCGTTTCAAAACTCATGGAAGGGGAAGTAGAAAAGCTTGTTCATATGGAGACGCGCTTAAAGGAGCGCGTGGTCGGTCAGGATGAAGCCGTCACGCTGATCTCAAACGCCGTCCGTCGTTCTCGAGCTGGGCTCTCTGACTTAAAACGGCCCATTGGCTCCTTTTTATTTTTAGGGCCCACGGGGGTCGGGAAAACGTATCTTGCTAAAACACTGGCCTGGTTTTTATTTGATGACGAAAACGCAATGGTCCGGATTGACATGACCGAATACATGGAAAAACACACGGTTTCGCGCTTGATCGGTGCGCCTCCCGGCTATGTGGGTTTTGAGGAAGGGGGCCAGCTCACCGAAAAAATCCGACGCCGGCCATACGCCGTAATCTTGCTCGATGAAATTGAAAAAGCTCATCACGATGTTTTAAATGTATTGCTTCAGATCATGGACGACGGGCGCTTGACCGACGGTCAAGGAAGAATCGTTAATTTTAAAAACACCGTTATCATTATGACGTCGAACGCGCCAAAAGAGGATATGCGTAAAATTTTTAGACCCGAGTTCTTAAACCGTATTGATGAAATTATTTCCTTTAATCCGCTCACTCCTAAAGACATCGGAAAAATCGTGGACCTTGAGCTTTCTTCCTTGGAGAAAAAAATAAAAAACGCACGTAACATCACGCTTAAAATTGAACCAGCCGTCAAAGAAAAATTGGCCAAGGAAGGGTACGACGCCGAATTTGGCGCGCGGCCCTTGAGGCGGCTTATTCAACGGGAAATTCAAGATAAACTGGCGCTCGAGTTATTAAAAGGCGCTTTTAAAGAAAACCAAACAGTGAGCGTTGCGCTTGATAAAAAAACAGGCGAGTTTGAGTTTAACCCTGTTTAAATCGATTTAAATGTTTGAGGGATATCCGACTTAAACGTGATCATAGCTCCTGTCGTGGGGTGCGGCACGGAGAGCTCATAGGCGTGGAGCGCCAAGCGGTAAATGGGATTGGTCATCGCGCCGTACTTCGCGTCACCGGCGATGGGGTGGCCAATGTCGGACAAATGCACGCGGATCTGATTTTTGCGTCCGGTTTCAATTTGAATATCCAGAAGCGCGTACCCGCCGCCATCTCGAGCCACACGGTAGCGCGTGACTGCGTGCTTGGCACCCAAGCTTTCGCTTTTCTGGCTAAACACGCGGCGAAATTTATCTTCTTTCAAGTAGCTTTCCAGAATGTCTGTTTTTTTAGCCGGAACGCCTTCCACAATGGCGTAGTATTTTTTAATCGCTTTTTCCCACTGAGACTGCAAGGCTTCCTTGGCTTTGCCGTTTTTCGCAAAGATCACAATGCCTGAGGAATCGCGGTCGAGCCTATGCACGATGTAAACCCGCCCCTCGCCCTTAAAGCTTTTCGCGCGAATGTATTCGGTGAGCTCAAAATAAAGCGTGTCTTCTTTTTCGTCCTCAGTTCCCATGGTGAGAAGCCCGGCTGGCTTGTCGACAGCGATCATGTCGTCGTCCTCGTACAACACTTTGAATGAGAGATTTGCTTTCAAGCGCTCGGCATAAGCACCCTCGCGGCTTAAAAAATCAATAACGTCACCGGGTTTTAGCCGATAGCTATTCAAAGTGATGATTTTTCCATTCACGCGCACCGAACCATGCTTTAAAAGTTGTTTCACTTTTAATTTTTTCATGGCTTTTAGGTTCTGGAAAAGGAATTCCAGAAGTGGGGCCGCTTGAGTGACTTTTAGGGGTTGCATAGTGAGCGGATTATACCACGTTGATTTTATTGGAGCTTACGCTTATCATGTGGCCATGAAAGTTCTCCTGGCAGTATCGGAACTCCATAAAAGTTATGGCGCGCACGTCATTTTAGACGGGGCGACGGTGTCGTTTATGGAAAATCAGAAAATCGGCGTTATTGGCCGAAATGGTGCCGGAAAGTCCACGCTTTGTAAAATCATTATCGGTCAGGAAGAGGCCGACTCCGGCGTGGTGAGTAAGAGCTCGGATCTTCGCCTAAGTTATCTCGAACAACACGACCCCTACA
The DNA here is from genome assembly GCA_964606485.1 of uncultured Planctomycetia bacterium. Taxonomy (GTDB): domain Bacteria; phylum Omnitrophota; class Gorgyraeia; order 2-02-FULL-51-18; family 2-02-FULL-51-18; genus CAZSGP01. The sequence continues at coordinate 5,191 of CAZSGP010000009.1, forward strand.
AGCTTGAGGAGTCCGTCATCGGCTTTCTCATGCGCTACACCGGAAAAGAAGAGTGGCAGTGCGGAAAAATGGCCGGCCGCTTCCAGCTCAAGAATAAAATTTTAGAATCGCCGATCAGCGCGCTGTCGGGAGGGTACCGCACCCGCGTGAAACTCACCGCCATGCTTTTGTCGGATCCCAATTTTCTCATTCTCGACGAACCGACCAACTACCTAGATTTAAAAACCCTGATTTTGCTCGAAGAATTTTTACAGGGTTACGACGGTGGGTTTCTCATCGTGTCACATGACCGTGAATTTTTAAAGAAAACCTGCGAACACACGCTCGAAGTTGAAAACGGAGCCTGCACGTTGTTTCCGGGAGGAGTGCACGATTATTTAATTTTTAAAGATGAGCAAAAAGAGCAGGCTATGAGTTATAACAAAAACGTCGAGGCGAAGGCCAAGCAGCTTCAGCTTTTCGTCGACCGTTTTCGCGCCAAAGCCTCGAAGGCGACTCAAGCCAAGTCTAAGATGAAGCAGATTGAAAAATTAAAGAAAATAGAAATCGATCACCCATTAAGCAATGTGAGCATTAAAATTCCTGCCGTGGAGAAGCGAAACGGCATTGCATTTACGTGTGACGATTTGGCGATCGGCTACCCCGAAAAACTCGTGGCCGACAGAATTAATATGGAAATTGACCAGGGCGCGCACGTCGCGGTGCTGGGGGACAACGGGCAGGGGAAGACCACTTTTTTACGCACTCTCGCCGAAGATTTAAAGCCCAAAGCCGGCAAATTCAAATGGGGGTACAATTTAAAAGTCGGCTATTATGCCCAGCATGTTTTTACGGCGCTCGATCCCCAGGGAGACGTGTACACGCATCTTTTTAATTCTGCCGCTCCGGAAGTGGGGCGCCAGGAAATTTTAAATTTAGCGGGCAGTTTTTTATTTAAAGGTGACGATGTCCGCAAGAAAGTGTCTGTGTTGAGCGGAGGGGAACGTGCGCGGCTTTGTCTAGCGGGACTCCTGCTTGCCAAAAATCAGGTTTTGATGCTCGACGAACCGACAAACCATTTGGATTTTGAAACGGTGGAAGCGCTCGGGAATGCGCTTAAAAAATTCTCCGGCACCTTGTTTTTTATCAGCCACGACCGCACGTTCGTGAACCTCGTGGCGAGTGAAATTATAGAGGTCAATAACGGCTCGGTGAAGCGTTATCCCGGCAGTTACGAAGATTATGTCTATCACCTTGAGTTGGCCCTTCGCCAAGAGCTTGAGGAAGATGCGCCTCAAGCGCCCGAAAAAAAGACGGTCGAAAAATCGAATAAGTCCGATTGGCATGCCAAAAAAGAATTAGAATCTCAAAAGCGAAAACTAGCTGGGCAAATTCGAAAGCTCACCGAGCAAATCGAAAGCTACAAAGATGAGCATGGAAAAATTCACAACGATTTTTTAAATCACCCCGATTCCTGGTCCCAAGAGCGCAATCACCGGTTTGAAGAATTGACGCGTTTGATTGAAGCCAGTGAAAGCCAGTGGCTGGAATGTACCCAAAAGTTAGAAGAATTAGCTAAAAACTAAGCCCGCCGTCTGTAATCTTTGTAACCATATTAATTTCAATAGGTTATAAATTTAATCATATTTAAGTATTTTTAAGTATCCTCTATTATTCTTATTATTTCCCATGTAAACTTCTTATTAGGTAAGTGGGGTGTGTATGAATGGTAAAAAAAGCAGTCTAACTGTAATCACAACCTTAAGACTTTTACAGAGACATCTCTTAAAGATTGTCTCAGCGTTTCTAATCCCCATTATCTTTCCCTATCTTGTTCTTGGCCCTAAACTTCTCTACGCTCTTCCCCAAGACTGGTCTGTGGAATCAGGAGACGTTAGCTTCAATGTCTCTGAAGATAACAACATACTTACGATCAATGCCTCGAACAACGCCATCATTAACTTTGGAAGTTTTAATATCGCTCAAAACGAAATGGTGAACTTTGTTCAGCAAGGTTTTGATTCCTCAGTTCTCTCCAGAGTCACAGGGGGTGGAAGTTCGGATATTTTCGGATCGTTATTTTCAAACGGCCAACTCGTGCTTGTGAATTCGAATGGAATTACATTTCATGACACTGCCAATGTCCAAGTTGGAAGTTTGATCGCGAGCACGCTGGATATCCAATCGTCGCTATATTTGGCCAATCAGTTTACGTTTGAAAAATTGCAAGGCTCTGACCCGGGGTCCATTTTAAACGAGGCTCAGATGATGGCCGCTGATCATGGACATATTGCTCTTTTATCCGAGCGCGTGACCAGCACTGGAACTATTACCGCCAACTTAGGCTCGGTGGTTTTGGGTGTGGGAGAAAAACAAACGATTTCGTTCGATAACAATGGTCTTATTAATCTTGTGATTGATCGGGGGATAGATCCATCCAGTCTGGGCGCGGGCACCGCGCCCCTACAGAATGCGGGGCTTTTACGGGCTAACGGAGGAAAAATTAACCTAACAGTTAAAACGTTGAACGATGTTTTGAATACGCTGATCAATAACGAAGGGGTGGTGGAAGCGACTCAAGTGGTGGAGCACAACGGGGTGATTGAGTTTGTGGCGTCGGGAGCGATTCGATCCACGGGGACGCTGGAGGGCGGGGATATTTTTCTAACGGCGACAGGGGGAATTGAAAGTCTCGGTACATTGCAGGCGGATTTGCTCAGAGAATCAGGTGCCAGTTTTAATATCGGTGGAAATTACTCTGTGGGAAATGCTTTCGTTCAAAATTTGGACGGCGCTGTGAATTTGAGCACTGGGAATTATACGGGGACGACTTCCGACGTGGGGAATATTATCGTCAATAACAATGCCGTGATCACACTGACCGGCACCACAACTTTTACAGCGGATTCCAATGATGATGGGTTTGGGTATTTTCAGATGGGATCGGGATCTTCGGTTCAGGGAAACTTTGGCCTCACCATCAACTCCGCCGAGACAGCCACATTGCAAGCCATCGGCTCTACAACGCCAGTATTATCGCTCACTGTAAATAATAATAAATTCGCTAATGGCAATATAGATCTCTTGGGAAATATCACTCTGAACTCGACTACCCAAACCAGCGCTATTCAGGCTAACAACAACTTGTCTATCCAGGGAAATATTATGGGATCGGGAATCACCACGGGTTCTCTAAATCTTTATGCGGATGCTGACGCGGATGGGGTTGGGACGCTTTCGACTACGGGTACAACGCTGAACCTTAACACCGGAACACTGAGACTTAAATCTGCGGCTGATTATGCTAGCTCCACGTTTATTACCGGAGACACATTTAACAATCTTGACATGCGCACCACTGGCAACGCCAATCTCACCTGGGATAGTGGCAATAGAACTCTTTTGGGGGACACCTTAACTCTTAAATCCAATGGCAATCTCACGTTTAACGCAAACCCTACTCTCGCCACAACCGGTGCGGGAACTATTTATTTATACGCCGACAATAACGAGGACGGCATTGGAAGCCTCTCCGGCACGGCCGTGGCCAATGCCGGAACGGGATGGCTTATTCTCCGATCCGCCGGAGACTATGTGACCTCGAGTTACTTAACAGGCTCAACCTTTAATAATCTCGAAGCCTACACCACCGGGAACGCCAATCTGACTTGGGATAGTGGCAATAAAACTCTTTCGGGAATAGGCTTAACGCTTCAATCCAACGGCAATCTCACCTTTAACGGAAACCCCACTCTCGCCACAACCGGAGCGGGAGTCATTTATTTTTACGCTGATGGTAACAATGACGGCATAGGCGTTTTAAGCGGTACTGCCGTAGCCAATGCCGGAACGGGAACGCTTAATCTTCAATCCGCCGGAGACTATGCCACCTCAAGTTATCTCACAGGCTCTACGTTTAATGATCTCTATGCCACCACCACCGGCAACGCGGGTCTCACCTGGGATAGTGGCAATAGAACTCTTTTGGGGACAACCTTATGGCTTCAATCCAACGGCAATCTCACCTTTAACTCAAACCCCACTCTTGCCACAACCGGAGCGGGGAGTATCACTTTCTACGCCGACTATAACAGTGACGGAATTGGATCTTTGTCCGGCACTGCCGTAGCGAATGCCGGAACGGGATCGCTTTTGCTTAAATCCGCCGGAGATTACTCAACATCCAGTTATCTTACAGGCTCTACGTTTAATAATCTAGATGCGAGGACCACCGCCAACGCCAATCTCACCTGGGACAGTGGTAACCGGACGCTTTTAGGGACAAACTTATACCTTCTATCAAACGGTAATCTTATCTTTAATGGAAATCCCACACTCGCTACAACAGGATTGGGAAGCATCTACTTCAACGCCGACTATAACTCTGACGGCATTGGAAGCTTGGTGGGCACTGCTGTCGCGAATGCAGGGACCGGAGAGCTCACCCTCAATTCCGCCTCCGACTACGCCACTTCTTTGTATATAACCGGCTCAACATTTAATAATCTGAAGGCCTTCACCACCGGCAACGCCAATCTCACCTGGGATAGTGGGAATCAAGCACTGCTAGGCACAATTCTCTGGCTTTGGTCAAACGGCAATCTTACATTTAATGGTAATCCCACACTGGCCACAACCGGGGCGGGGACTATCAACTTTTACGCTGACAATAATTCAGACGGTATCGGAGGTCTATCCGGAACCGCTATTGCCAATGCCGGAACGGGGACACTTTATCTTCGCTCGGCCTCTGACTACTCCACCTCTTCGTATCTCACCGGCTCAACGTTTAATAGTCTCCAAGCCTTCACCACCGGCAACGCCAATCTCACCTGGGATAGTGGGAATCGAGCGCTTTCTGGCCCCAATCTTTATCTTCGATCCAACGGTAATCTAACGTTTAATGCTAATCCAACTTTGGCCACAACCGGGGCGGGGAGCATCTATTTTTACGCTGACAATAACAGTGACGGCATCGGAAGTCTCTCGGGTACAGCCGTTGCTAATGCCGGAACGGGAACGCTTTTGCTTCAATCCGCCGGAGACTATGTAACCTCGAGTTACTTAACAGGCTCTACGTTTAATAATCTCCAGGCCTCCACCACCGGCAATGCCAATATTACGATTGATCAAGATTATGACAAATCGGCTACGGCCACAAGCTCTCTTGTTTTTAACTCGAACGGAAACTTGGCGCTAGGAAATAACCGAACCCTCAAAACAGGCAACGGCGTTCTCACGCTCAAGGCCGATAACAATTCTGACGGAATAGGAACTCTCTCTCAATCGGGCACGACGCTGTTAGATGTGAACACGACCGGCACAAGCTCTATCACGCTCGGATCGGCGGCGGATATTACGGCGAGCAGCTATCTGACCGGTTCAGTGTTCAAGACCCTTACTGTTGCAACGACCGGCAATGCCAATATCACCATTGATCAAGATTATGACAAATCAGCGATTTCTTCGAGCGTTATGAATTTCTTTTCGAATAATAATCTCACTTTAGGCAATAACTTGACTCTCAAAACACAAAACCAGTTGCGTCTCAGAGCCGACTTCGACGCCAACGGGATTGGCACTCTCTCTCAATCAGGGACCACACTGCTTACTACCGGAACTACATTGAATGGATTCATATCGCTTCAGTCCGCATCAGATATTACGACTAGTGATTATTTAAATAATTCGGTAACTAGGGGTATTAATGTGACCACCAACGGAAACGCCAATATCACCATCGATCAATCCTATGACAAATCAGCGATTGCTTCTGGCTCTATGCAATTCTGGTCGAATGGTAATTTAACTTTGAATAATGGCATCGTCTTGAAGGCCGGCTCAACGGGAAGCATTATGCTTGACGCAGATATGGATTCTAACAATTCAGGAACGCTGATTAAAGTAGGATCCCTGACGTTGGATGCGACAAATAGCGGAACGATTGATCTTAAAACGGCCGGTGATTTAACCACCTCCACGTATCTTAGCGATGCCACCTTCAAATACTTTAACGCGTATGCTTCGGATGATCTGACTGTCGATACTTCGGTGGGCACAAACTCTGGCTCTATTATTCTAAAAGCCGACTCAGACTCTAGCGGAGCTGGAAATCTTACTTTTGCGGGAGGAGCCAAAGTACTGGCGGGTACCGGCATAACGGCTCTCACTCTGCAAGGCGCCAATGACTTTACGGTGAGCACACTTTCCAGTGATGTGATTTTTAGTAAAGCTTACCCTTTAAGTCTCACCTCAACCGCCGGAAACATTACCTCAGACACCGGATTTTACATGGCTTCAAGTAAAGCCTTAACCCTAAACGCCGCCGGAAATCTTTCCATATCTCAAGACATCGTGGGAAATGGCTCTACGGTTACACTTCAAGCCGATACAGATAACAATAATCTAGGTGACTTGACCTTCTCCGGTGGGAAAAAATATAGGAATAAGGAAACAAATGCCACAACAGTCACGCTCCAAGGCGCCAATGATCTTATTCTAGAAGATATTTATGCCGTTTATTACTTCGGTGGGATTGATACGACGATTATTTCGACGGGAGGAGATATCACAATCAATCAAAATCAATTCTTCAAAGATCTCACTCTCAGAGCTGACGACAGCATCTTTCTTAATAGCGATGTGATTGTGTCAGACACGACAACTACCCTTAATTTAACCGCCGATTATGACTTAAGCGGAGTCGGCAGTATTGTCTTTGGAGCAGGGGCAAGCGTGAATTATGCTTCAGCCAATTCGGCAAGCACCGTGGCTGTGCAATCCGCAGGAAGTCTTACTACCAGCAGTCTCTTTACTTATTTAATCGGAGATCACAATACCGAACTTTCCACGATGACGCTTAAAAGCACAGCCGGATCGGTCACAGTCGACAGCGCTTTAAGCCGTGGGGGAGCAACCACTCTCTCCGGTGAGAACGGAGTGAATATTAATTCCAATGTGCTGATCGGAAGAAACGATCTTACTTTAAACGCCGACAACAACGCCGACGGAGATGGGGTGGTCACCATGGCCGGAGGCACCTCGATAGATCTGAATAAATTCGATCTAGCCATCACATCATCGGGAACGAATACTCTTAGAACGCTTACGGAAGTGGCGGATCTTACTCTAAACGCCACCGCCGCTAGCACCGTTTACAACATGAACAACGCTGTCACAAATTATGGAAATCTCACAATTGGTTCAAACGCCAATCTCGATTTAAACGGCAATAGTTTGACGCTGCAAACTGGAAAAACTTTTTCTAATGACGGCACGCTCACCCTTCAAAACACAGAGACGCTCACCAATCTCACTATGGACACCAATTCAGGTCTTGTTCAGTACGACGGAACCGGAAGCTACACCGGTCTTGCGGGGGGCAACACCTACTATGACCTCTCTTTCACAGGCGCGGGAACGGATACTTTAAATAGCAATCTCACAGTAAACCGCAATCTTACTTTATCTGCAGGAACAATTGATCTAGCCGGTTTTAATTTCTCTATCGCAAATACATTCGAAAACCAGGGTACCGTTCGCTTTATGGGCAATGAATCTTTTAGTGGTTCAAAGATGGATTCAAACTCGGGCAGCTGGATTGTCTATGGCACCACCGCCGGAGCCGATACCATCGACATCTCAGGTTTTGGAGACGTGTATAACTTTACGGTGGATGCTGCCAATGACACCATCTCGTCGACGGGCAATTCTATTATTAATATTAACGGCGCGCTGAATATTTTAAACGGCACATTCACGAGAAGCGGCGAAATCACAAACGTTGCCGGACTCACCACCGTTTCAAACGGCACTACTTTTAATATTGGCGACGCTACACTTGCCGGGCTTAACATCTCCGGAGGCACCGTTACTTCCTCTTCGAGTGCAGATATTGATCTAAACGGCAATCTCACCATGACCGCAGGGTCTTTTACCGCTCCTCAGGCCGGAAGAAGTTTTACGGTAGCAGGTAATTGGGACATTCAAGGAGGCAGTTTCGCGGCAAACGGCGGCACGGTCACACTCG